>NZ_WYEV01000006.1:0-423971 GCF_015143645.1 Paenibacillus sp. P13VS
AGATAGCTGTCCAGTTCGCCTTGGTTCCACTCTGTGAAGATTTCGTGCAGCTCCTCAACGGAAACATTCAGAACGGATTTGAGCAGGTGGTAGGCTTCACCAATCAGCTGCATATCTCCGTATTCAATACCGTTGTGTACCATTTTAACGTAGTGTCCGGCACCATCCGGTCCGATATATGTACAACAAGGATCGTCACCAACCTTTGCGGAGATGGCAGTCAGAATCGGTTCTACCAGCTTGTACGCACTTTCCTGTCCGCCCGGCATAATGGAAGGGCCTTTCAATGCGCCTTCTTCACCGCCGGATACACCGGTACCAATGAAGCGAATGCCTTTTTCCTCCAGCTCTTTGCTGCGGCGCTGGGTATCAGGGAAGTAGGCGTTCCCTCCGTCAATAATGATGTCGCCCTCATCCAGGTGAGGCAGTAATTGTTCAATGGTTGCATCCGTCGCTTTACCGGCTTGTACCATGATCAGAATTTTGCGCGGGGATTCCAGGGATGCCACGAACTCTTCAATAGAGAACGTGCCTGTGAGGTTTTTGCCTTCAGCTTCTTTCAGAAGATCATTGGTTTTCTCCGGGGAACGGTTAAATACCGACACCGTGAAGCCTCTGCTTTCAATGTTAAGGGCCAAATTTTTGCCCATTACTGCAAGTCCAATGACACCGATCTGTTGTTTTGCCATCTGGGTCCTCATCCTTTGCTCCAATTAATTTTATTGAAATTGACTCTCAACAATATCCCCATTTTAACGGTTTTACTCATGGAAGTGAACCCCGCAACCCTGCTGCTCAACGAGAAAACACCCCAAATATCTGAGGTGTTCATCGTATTTTCATAAATACGGTCTTCGGGCTCAACCTTCGAGCATCAGCATGTGTCCGGACAGACGCTTTAATGTCTCTCGGCAGATGTCTGCCTTCTCTGTATTATCCATCTGAATGGCAGCGTACAGACGCTCCAGTTCATCATCAATTTCCATCCGCAGGAGCATGAGCCGCTCCTCTCCTTCTCGCGATAGAAACATCTCTTCCATCTCCTCCGCCGTCGGCGCGGGTTCCTTTTGAAAAATGACACGCTGTTTGAATCCGGAAACTTCCACAAGACGTATAACCTCACCAAACAAAATGTTCTCTACCGTCATCTGCTGATCCTTGAAACGTTTAACGACAGCATGCCCGCGTGTATCCCCTATCAGCTTCTCGAGCCATTCTGCCAGCTTGGCGTCCTTAATGATGTAGTCACCTGTCATCTTGTAGTTCCCGCTGCGTGTCTGTTGAAAACGGAGCTTTACCAGCTTGCGTCCGGTGCGGACAGACAGAATAAAATAGGATTCATCCTCGCTCCAATATAGTGAATACCCTTCACGAATAAGGTCTTTGATCAAATTTTGGATATGCCGACGGTTGAACCGCAGCTCCAGATTGCAATATTCAACTTCATAACTCTTATTCACGGCACTCCCCTCCATTTGTACCGGATGTGTTACCGGTCCTCTTCTTCCATTGCTTATTTCATTGCTACTTCCGTATCGGCTTACCCTATTTTATACTTCATTTTATGTAAGGGTACTTGGTTATTTGACTATTTTTCATCGAATCCTACAGTGGAATCGATGTTTCCGCGGATGCACAGGGGCAAGCCCCCGAATTTCATGTTATACTGGACGCGAAATGTTGTCGCCTGCATATAGAAAAAGGAGTTCCAACACCGGATTCAACCCGGTATAGGAACTCCTTTTTATGTTCATTTGGCAGGGGCTGTGCGATACGGTCTTCGCGATAACACAAAATGAACAACCGCGAGCCCGGCCATAACAACAGCACTTCCGATAAATGGAGCCGGGTGACTGATGTGATCCCATAACAACCCCGAAACGATGGGACCCACAACCATGCCGGACCCTTGAAGGGTGAGGAAAAATCCCCAGATAGCCCCTCGCTCCCCCTTCGGTATAAGAGTAGCCACGAAGGTATTCCAGGCAGGTAAAATCATGGCATAACTAACCCCTACCAACATGACGATGCCAAAAACAACCGGAATGGATGTAATGGACGCAAAGGCAAACAGACTTGCAGAGGCGAGTAAAAAGCCCATATGGAGAAATATCGATGTCCCGAATCGATCCACCATTTTACCCACTGGAAGCAGGGCAATCACTGTTATTCCGCCGCCTGCGATTAACAGCAGACTATACAGGTTTGGTGAAATATGAAGGTCAGTTCGGGTATACAACGTAATAACCGGACTGAGAAGGCCTATAACAAAGGACTGCATAAACAGGGCAGGATATACCAGCGGATTGACATTAAGCGTGCTGCGCACCCTCTGCAGGGTCCCCTGTACACTGTTTTTGAGCCTGATTAACGGTGTAAGCAGATGAGGCTTCGGTGGGTATTTGACCGCTTTTTTGGTCGTTTCCCCTCCTGTATGCTGTTGCTCTTCCAACACCACCCGTCCTGGTAGTATCATGGCGACCAAAATAACGAGAACGGCACAGCCAAGCAGGACAAGAAATACGGTACGATAATCATGGTCGGTACGCTCAAGCAGCCAGTTCATGCCGATCGGTCCAAGTCCCGTTCCACCCAGAGCAGCCATTTCCAGCGCCCCCATCGCTGTTCCGTTTTTGTTTTGAGGTCCTGACAGTGCAGTCACCCCCGTCATGGCACAGGGCCAGAGCGGTGATGTTCCCACACCAAGAATCAGGCAGGCCAGAGCCAGTCCAAATGCACTTTTAAAAAAGATAATCATAAGTACCGCAATCAATGTACATATCAGGGCCGTCACCATCGTTGCACGAAAACCGATGCGTTCTGCCGCCCAGCCCGATGGTGCCCTGAACAGATTATCACCCAGGTATTGAAGGGCAAAGGCTACACCAATCACCCCTGCGGACAAGCCCAAAATATTATCCATATACACTGGCAGGACGGCCACCAGCAGTGCTCCTTTAATCACTTCAACCAAGAAAAGTGTTAGCCACATCGCGATGAAAAATGGTGATCGCAAAATTTTGACTGGTTTGATGTCTGTCTGCATTTCTTATTCCCCTTTCGGTGTTCACCGGCCCATCTCCTATCCATACTGTAACCGTCAGGGATACGCCCAAATCTTAGCAATTTGAAAATTTGTCAAGCCTACCGCTTGCATTCGGTTCCTAATTTGCTATACTCATCTTTGTTTGACATTTTATCAGGAAAGGTTGTGACAGCACTGATGGATCACCGCCGTACGCCGCTGTTTACCGCTTTAAAAAACCACGCGGCACTCAATCCGGTGCAATTTCATATCCCGGGACATAAAAAAGGATTGGGAACGGATACCGAATTTCGTGAATTTATCGGCGATAATGCCCTCTCCATAGATTTGATCAACATCGCTCCGCTGGATGATCTTCATCAGCCAACCGGTGTCATTGAGGAAGCGCAGATTCTGGCAGCCGATGCATTCGGAGCCGATCATACCTATTTTAGTGTGCAAGGCACAAGCAGTGCAATCATGACTATGATTCTGTCGGTATGCGAACCGGGTGACAAAATTATTGTGCCCCGCAACGTTCATAAATCGGTCATGTCTGCCATTATTTTCTCAGGAGCGAAGCCTGTATTCGTATCTCCCGCACAGGATGCCAACCTCGGTATCGATCACGGCGTGACTACAGGTGCTGTACGACGTGCGCTTGAGCGTCATCCGGACGCCAAGGCATTGCTGGTTATTAATCCAACGTACTTCGGTGTATGTACAGACCTAAAAGAGATTGTTGAACTCGCCCATAGCTACCAGGTGCCTGTACTTGTGGATGAAGCACATGGCGTACTCATTCATTTCCATGAGGAACTGCCGTTGTCTGCAATGGCTGCCGGAGCGGATATGGCTGCAACAAGTGTACACAAACTTGGCGGTTCCATGACACAGAGTTCCGTGCTGAATCTGAACACCAAAAACGGATTCGTGAATCCGCAGCGTGTACAGACCATTCTCAGTATGCTGACTTCTACGTCTACTTCGTATATCTTGCTTGCTTCACTTGATACGTCAAGACGCAATCTGGCGCTGCACGGTCACGAAATGGCACAGAAGGCCATTGATCTGGCTCAATTCGCGAGACGTACCATTAACGATATTGACGGTTTGTACTGCTTCGGCAAAGAGCTGCTCGGTACGGAGGCAACCTTTAACTATGATCCAACGAAAGTAACCATTCATGTCCGTCATCTTGGCATCACAGGCTATGAGACCGAGAACTGGCTGCGTGAACATTACAATATTGAGGTCGAGCTCAGTGATATGTATAATATTCTGTGCCTGATCACTCCTGGCGATACGGATGAATCGGTGGACATCTTGCTGAACGCACTCCAAGATCTGTCCCGTACGTATTATCAGGTTAACCCTGCACATGAACTTGTGGTTAAGGTTCCTGACGTTCCACAATTGATGCTCACGCCGCGTGATGCATTCTACGGGGATACGGAGGTCATTCCTTTTAAAGAATCTGCAGGACGTATTATCTCTGAATTCATCTACGTATACCCGCCTGGAATTCCGATTCTGCTGCCGGGTGAGGTTATTACGCAAGAAAATATTGATTACATTATCGACCATGTTGAGGTTGGATTGCCTGTAAAAGGCCCCGAAGACCGCAGTGTTACCAATGTCAAAGTCATTGTTGAAGCAGATGCGATTTTCTAAGGGATTACTCTATCTTCTCAATGGGTAATGATATCGAAGGACCAAGCTCCGGCTTGGCCCTTTTTTGTTGCTTTTTAGAGCATGAAAACAAACAAAAGACCCCTTGAGATCAAGGAGCCCCGTTGTTCTAGTGCATAAGAAAAATTACTCTTGTCCTGCGACGAGCTCGTTGTAAGCCGCTTCAACGCGGTTCCACTCGGCTTCGTCTTCAATATTGTAGAGCACCATTTCCTCGTCTTCTTCTTCCATACGCAGAATGATGCCGTCAGCTTCAGGATTGTTACGTTCCAGCAGGAGCGCATAAACATGGTTTTCCACGTCAAACGTCTCCACCAAAACCATCTCCACGTCATTTCCGTTCTCGTCTGTCAGAGTCAGAAGAACTTCTTCATGCTCGTGGTCGTGGTCATGGTCGTGACCGCAGCCGCAGGCATCGCCGTGTTCATGTGTGTGATCGCTCATTGATATACCTCGCTTTGTAAATAGAAATTGTGTAACCTTGCATATCGTAACATGTTCGCAAGGCTAGGTCAATTTACTCAGCAACGTTATTTTCCGCCTCATTCGTTTAGTGCGGTAATGATTTTCTCTGCCACCAGAACGTAGTTGCTGTTTGCATTTTCTTTAATATGAAAACCAACCTGGTATTTGCCAGCACGACTGAAATCATACGTAAAATCGTAAGTCCGGAACCAGAAATTATCCTTCTGGGTTTTGAGCTCCTGGGATTGAATATCCTTCACCTGGCCACTCGGATTGGTAATTGTCACCTTCACTGCAGCCACATCCGTTGTTAAGCTGTCCACTTGAGAAAACACATTGAATTTCAATTTGCCAACGTTCACGTTGCCAAATACGGTGTCTCCCTTGAACAGAAAAATATGTACATTCGGCTTAATCACCGTTACTCGCTTGTTGCTGTTATCCCATCTGGCGATCCCCCCTGCTTCTCTCACAGGTACATAGGTCGTTCCATCGATCAGGTAACCTCCGTCAGCTGCTTCCTTGCCGTTGATGAGCACCCGAATCTTTTCGTTTACGGAATCCGCAAACAATAAAGACCCGCCGAGCAAGGAGAATACCGTGACACACAGCAATATTCTTTTCCATTTCATTCCGTCAATATTCCCTCCCCTGCTGCAAGCTGTTGTACATTTATACTGCAGGTTCAACAACAAAGTTGCGCTGTTTTTCATCATTTTTCATTTTTTATCCAGAAAATTTCCCATCCCTTGGAACAATCAAAAAGAGGCCCTTCTCCTTCGAGAACGCCTCTGTAGTATGATTATTGTAAATGCGAGCTTATACGAATTATTTCTGGGAAACTTCAGCCTGAAAAGAGACTAGGAAGTCGTGTGCCGAGTCAGGATGCAAGGTACGCCTTTCCCTACGGCTCCTGCCGTCCGCATACGTGCAGCGTATTCCATGCCTCGTGTACAGGGTGTCTTGCATCGCTCGCACACATCTGAAGTGACCAATTTCATGGACACACGGAGTTTGTCACTCTTCAACGCTGGTGCTTTTTTACCTTTTGCCTTTGCCATCCCGGATTCCCCATTTCCGCAAGTGCTTACTAATGTAGTGCATCATATGGGGATTCGCCCGGTTTGGTGTCAATGCCGAATGATTATTCTTGCGAAATCGTTCGTTAGATAAAACCACCGTTTACACGCAGTGTCTGTCCGGTGACCCACTGCGATTCAGGGCTAACAAGAAAAGAGATAACACTTGCGATGTCTTCCGGTTCGCCCAAGCGACCAAATGCATTCATCTTGCGCAGCCCATCCAGCTGCTGTTCTGTCTTGCCCGCGGCAAACAGTTCCGTATTCACCGGACCAGGTGCCACTGCATTAATCGTAATCTGTTTGGAGCCGAATTCCTTCGCGAGTTGACGGGTAAATTGCTCCACTGCACCCTTGGTACCTGCGTACACGCTATATCCAGGAAACATCTGGCCAACTACGGAGGTGGAAAAGTTCACGATTCGTCCGGCGTTCTCCATGGTTTTCAGGGCTTGCTAACAGGCAAAGAACGTTCCCTTCACATTAATTGCAAATTGCTGGTCAAACTCCTCCTCGGTAACGTCCGCCAAAGGTGTTGTTTTCATCACCCCTGCGTTGTTGATCAGAATATCCACTTTGCCCAGCTGCTTCACCGTTTCTGCGAATAAGTGCTCCACATGATTCTTTTGTGCCAGATCTGCGTGGATCGTGATCGCCCGGACACCCTTTTGCCGAGCCAGTTCTGCCACTTCTTCTGCCTTGTCTGGACTGCTTGCATAGTTGATGACGACATCTGCGCCCAGATCGGCGAGCTGTAGGGCTATTGCCCGTCCAATTCCGCGTGATGAACCCGTGACGATGGCAACTTTACCTGATAAATTGGTCATGAGATTACTTCCTCCCTGAATTCAGATGAAATACACCTTGCTCAATCAGCAACCAAACCTGTTCGAATTCCTCATCAATGGTCTCACAATGCCATTCGTATGCATGTGCGGGATGATGGAAGCGAGCTGTTGCGTGTAAAATTCCTGCAGCAACCTTGTTCGGTTTCGGGAAACGAAGCTGCTGGTCCTGCTGTATAATCTCGGCGAGATGCTGTGTTAACTGCTCCACATGTCTGTAAATGAGTTCTGCCGATTCCTGTGTAACCTTGGCATACATATCAAATAACTCTGTGTCTGATTCTGCATAGTGCCGTTTAAGGTGATTTAAGGTTTTGATATATTTTTTGAGATGTTGTATTCCTTCTCCAGCTTCGGTCTGTACGCTTACGACCTTCGCAAGTGGAGCGATAATCTCATCTTCCAACCACTGTGCCGTTACACCTTCGAGTAATTCCTTCTTGCTGGCATAATGCCTGTAAATGGTACCATGGCTGACTCCAAGCAATTTGGCTACATCTGTAACGGAGGTTTTGGCAGCACCAAACCGCCTGATGGTTTCCTGAGTGGCTGTAATAATCTGCTCTTTGGTTAAAAATTCGGAAATTTTATCTTTGCTCATATCATTAAGATGGTTAAAAACGAACCACCCACTGCTCACCTCCATCGTAAATGTAGATTAACACAGATTTTAACAAATGACAAATATTGATTTTTGTCATTTGTCACTCTGATGATATATACTTTTTTCACACAGCAAAAAAGAGCCCACGCAACGGACTCTTTATCTCATCCTCTATTATTTATTCAGAAAACATACTTGAACAGTAAGAATAGGACAACCAGAATCCCTCCAAGAATCAGCCAGTTGCTGATTTCCCACCAAATGCCTTTACCTCCACCAGATATAAGTTCTTGTTCACGCTCTTGGTGACGCTGGCTGTGTGTTTCTGTCTCTGAGGCATGCGGTGGTTTGCTAAAATCCATCATATACATTCCCCTTTCCAGCAGAATTTCCGGCCTTCAAGTTCCATTATAACCCAGAATTGCGTTAAAGGATGAATGATTCTCTCTTCGTGGATCGTGTCATCTATTCAGCGGATAACTCATCCTCTGTAACCCACTTGTGATTTTTCACCGGATCTCCTCCAGTTGTCGGCGTGTAATCCACCATATACACTGTCGTCTGTTCAGCGGAATCAATGGTAGCTGCTGCCCCTTTCATACCGGTCATGTGGTCCGCGTCCAATACAACCTCTGCACCAACTTTATAGGGGGCTTTATTATGATCCTTTATTTCCTCTTGGATCACCCACTTATGGTTCTTCACAGGCTCTCCCCCCGTTGTCGGTATATACGTAACTGCATAAACGGTCGTTTCATAGGCTCCAACAATCGTGGCGGTTGCCCCTTTCATACCGGACATATGGTCGGCACTCATGATAACCTGACTGCCAATCGGATATGTAGGATCCACCTTCTCCATAAGCCCTTGTGGCAGCTCTCCTGAATCCGAATGATGCATTTCTCCTGTAGTGGCTGTATGACTGTTATTGCTGTCACCGCTGTCATTGCTGCTTTTCTGTTCCGTATTTTTACCACAACCACTTAGTATTAGACTTCCTGCGATCAGTAGAGATACCATCATCATTACGTACTTTTTCATGTCAACTCTCCTTTGAAATACGAATCTAGATACCTATAATATACCCCATGTGGGTATATTTCAACCTTCAACCTTCAACCTCCAAGCTTTACCCTTAGACCCCCATAATAAAAAAAACACCTTCAGCTCTGTCCTATCCCCTTTTTGCAATGGGCCATGGGACAGACATTTGAAGGTGTTCTTAATTCGTATTGATTGTTACGCCATCTCCAGAGTTACATTTACATTGCCTTTGATTCCTTTGGAGTACGGGCAATAGTCATGAGCAAGTTTGACAAATTTCTGTGCAGTCTCTTCATCCAAACCCTCGATTTTCACTTCCAGCTCAACTTCCAGCTTTACTCCGTTGTCCGAAGGATCTGTAACAAGCATCACCGTTGCAGATACGGTGCTACGCTCAATCTCCACATTGTGTTTCTTCAATTGAAATTCCAAAGCAGAGTTAAAACATGCACTGTATCCTGCTGCAAACAGCTGCTCCGGATTCGTAGCCGTAGTCACTTTACCACCAAGTTCCGGCGGTGCAGCTACATCCAGCATAAATACGTTATCTGGTGATTGCACGATCCCTTGACGTCCACCTGTATTGATTACTGTCGTTTCATATAGAGTTTTCATTGTCATTTCTCCTCTTCATCATTGAATTTTATATGATAAGTTAATCTCAATTAATTATTGTTTACAATTTGATTGTATACAATTGAATTGCGTTTGTAAACAATTATTTTATTATAAAAAAGAAGCCGCCCTTTTGGCGACTTCTACCCTTTGTTTTCTTATTTTATTACCTTGGAGCTTGATCCAAGTTTTTAGCGAATCTTCAAAACAAACAAGAAAAAAGCCCTTGCTATGCAAGGACTTTTCGTTATGATCTGTAGTGGGCTCGAACCACTGACCCCTACCCTGTCAAGATAGTGCTCTCCCAGCTGAGCTAACAGATCATGATAACTTATTCTGTTCGAATGAAGTAACAGTATCATACCAAGTAAACGCGTACAATGTCAATGGTTTATTGGTTATATTTTGTGGAGATTGGAGCACACTAAGGAATGATTACCATTTCATTAAAGAGGTGACTTCGATGCCACACGCAAACTCCCATAAATCCCGGACCCATCGCAAAAAATGGGGCTTCATTCTTTCCCTTACCGTACTTATTCTCGTGATCTCCGGCTGCAGTCTGGAACGGGATGAACATACCGTGCAATTCCAACAGCTACAGCAACCGAATGTAACGGATGATCTGCCAGTTTGGCTTGATGTCTACTCAAAATCTGTCCATGAAGAGGTGTATTCGCCTCAGGGAAACAGTGAGCTTTTGCCCTGACACTCTTGCATGTCATCACTCGTCCTCATCCCACTTCCTGGAGTAGGCCTTTTTGGTTACGTAATATAATAAAGCGATCATTCCGGCAGACATCAAGAGTGTAATGGTCATAATTCCTGCCATGCCCATTCTCTTCGCCCCTTTCCCAATATGTTCCAGACTCAACTATACAGGAAAAGCGTTTTTTTGTATAATGCAGTCTGATATGTCGCTCAAGAGCAGAAAGAAGGAATGGAATTGGCAGCCGAAATTATTTATGTAACGACAGATGAACAGCTCCAGCAAGCATTGGGCATCCGCCATGACGTTTTTGTCATCGAGCAGCAGGTGCCTGCCGAGATTGAAATCGATCAATTTGATGTCATCAGTCCTGATGTACATCATGTTTTATTAAGTACGGACGGACAGGCTGTAGCTACAGGACGACTTATCTATTACAGCAAGGATACAGCCAAAATGCAGCGAATTGCTGTGCTTCAATCCCATCGTTCATTCGGTTATGGACGTGTACTCCTGCTGGCCATGGAAGAACGGGCACGGGAGCTTGGCTTGACTTACTCTGTACTGGATGCGCAATGTCAGGCTCAGAAATTTTATGAGAAGCTCGGATATGAAGTGATTTCGGAAGAACCTTTTTATGATGCCGACATTCTGCACGTACGCATGAGAAAGAGTCTGTAAAGCCCTATCCTTCGGTGAATCAACGTGTCTACAAGTGTTCTGCGATGTCATGCATACTTTTTTTCGATTCGGACAGGCTAAAGGGGAACTCAAATTCTCATTTCCTCAGATAAGGAGTGTGACATGATGAATCAGACGACACGTGAGAGCTTCACAGCAGTACAAAAAAATGGTGACGGTGATCTGACTGGCTTTCAAACCTCATCTGGACGCATACTGGATTATCAACAAGCGCTGGCAGAAGTACAGGCAGGAGCCATAGCGGGTGTGAATGTGTTTAAAGGCAAGGACGGGGAAATGTACATTCGCGGTGATGCGGACGGCGACCCGACCAACAATTTGGATCAACTCCCCACGTTCTGAATATACGATGTGTAATAACGAAGCAAGCGCCAGTCCGGCATCCCGGATTGGCGTTTTTATTTCGCAATAAAGTTTCCCTAGTATTCCAAAAAATATTTAACAGCATCTCCGGCAGGCTGACTCTTACGAATCGGCTGCGGTTCCTGTTCCCATGCCTGCAAGATCTGTATTCCTTCCAGCGTGGATTTATTGTCCCAGTTAATATGCTGTCTGCGCTCCAGTTCAAGCAATGATTCGCGAATGAGCTCCCGGCTTCGCCCTGTCTTGTTCTCCAGCTCCTCCATTCGGGGCATACGTCGTCGCTGCCCGGCATAATTAACGATAATTCGCAAAATCTTCCGTTCAAAATCGTTTAACATATGCCCGCCTCCCCGTCCTTATGAAGGATAGGACGCCATGCCAGAATACCTTGCTCCAGGAATGTCCGGGGTAATCCATCTGCTCCTGCGGATGCTCGGATTCTCCCACCTCGCACACTGTTAATACGAATCTGACGCTGCGTAATATGTCCTGCACGATCCATGTACACGAGTTCCACCATCTGGCCGATATATTTTCCCAGCATAATCATCCCTCCAATAAGAACGTTTGTTTGTATACTTTATTATATGCGAACATAAGTTCTTTATTCAATAACTAAAAAAAGGATTTTTATACAGCAAAAAACCAGGCTTGTCCCATTCATCAGAGATGCCTGGCTTTTTTTATTTTTTAGTGTCGATCCGATTCACTGAACTGCACCTTTTTTAACTGCTGCGTAGACGGATTAAAATCTACATTGACATACACAGCAAACTCTTTGCCATCCTTGCCCCGCACCCATAACTTAAACTGCTCCCGGGATTGGTTAGCTGTCAGCGATGTACGTCCAATATGCTTGTAATCGAGTATGTCCACATTATACTTGGTCTGCGTTTCTTTTACGGCAATGATTCCCCACTTCGCATAATCCGGAATGGGAGCCGCTGAACTGGTGGCTAGTCCC
Source organism: Paenibacillus sp. P13VS (assembly GCF_015143645.1). Taxonomy (NCBI): domain Bacteria; kingdom Bacillati; phylum Bacillota; class Bacilli; order Caryophanales; family Paenibacillaceae; genus Paenibacillus; species Paenibacillus sp. P13VS. The sequence continues at coordinate 12,108 of NZ_WYEV01000006.1, forward strand.
GACAAACTCAGCATAATCGTCATCAGTGTAACGATAAGTAATCTCATATCAATCACTCCTTGGGGCTTGTTTCCGTTAGCCTGCCCATGGGAGGATTATTTTACACGATCAGTCGAATGATTAATGTTACAGGTTGCTGAACCCAGCGAACAATCTGAAGAATCGTTTGATGCCGATCCAGAGGAGGATTGAAGCTTATCCCCCAGTCACCTGACAATACATGATTCGTTGGGTCCGGATTGGACGGTGCATCCAGCCCATACTTTTTCTTCAAGGCTTCCCTCGTTTCTTGATCCACTTCGACTTGATGATGTACATAAGCAGAGACATGCTCCACATGAAGAAGTAAAAGTATACCTATAGTAAATACTGCGATAAGCCAACGTTTAAGCAAAACTTGTCCTCCTTTTCTATTGCCCTTAGCCAAAATCCCCATGACTCTGATTGTAACTCAAATACATCCCCATTGGAAACGAGATCCTGAATCGGATATATACGTCTTTAGCCCCAAATATGATATATGCCGTTTGATTCTCCCATTCTATGTGTAATAGGCCTTGATAGACTGAAGGATGATCTGAACACCCATTTCGAGGAGGTTATATGTAAATGTTCAAACGAATGGATGAAATCTTGATTGAAATTCCCAATGTCGAGAAGCCCGATCCCAATGCAGCTGCCTCCATACAGGAACTACTAGGCGGCAAATTCGGAGAGATGTCAACGTTGAACAATTACCTCTATCAGTCGTTTAATTTTCGCTCCAAGGAAAAATTGAAGCCCTTCTACGACCTCGTCATGAGTATTACAGCCGAAGAATTGGGTCACGTGGAGCTGGTGTCTCACGGGATAAACCAATGTCTCAGAGGTTCAACCGCCTACAAGGAACCCGATGATACACCACTTGGTTCCGTGAAGGATGCACGTCTATCCTATCATTACCTCGCTGGTGCCCAAGGTGCCATGCCTTTTGATTCTATGGGCAACCCGTGGACCGGTGCAAATGTGTTCAACAGTGGTAATCTGGTCGAGGATCTGCTGCATAACTTTTTCCTCGAATGCGGCGCACGTACACATAAAATGAAAGTATACGAAATGACGGATCACCCTGCTGCCCGGGAAGTGGTTGGGTTCCTGCTAGTACGCGGCGGCGTACACGTCGTGGCCTACGCCAAAGCGCTGGAAATTGCAACAGGCGTGAACGTGACCAAACTGGTTCCTATTCCTTCATTGGACAACAAGGCGTTCACCGAGACCCGAAAATATGAAGAAAAAGGCGTACACACCAAGCTGTACACGTATAGCGATAAAGACTTTAATGCCATCAGCCAAATCTGGAAAGGAACACACCCTGAAGATGGACAACCACTTGAAGTCATTCAAGGTGTTCCCGAAGGCTTTCCGATTCCGGAAGCCCCAGCGGTGGAAGAAGAATTCGCCCCAGGCATTTCACATGAGGACTTCGCAGAAATTGCACGTCGTCTGAAAATGGCGGGAAATATTACGGATTGATACAGCATGATCATAATCATGCCATAACATATAAAGCCCTCGTTTGCTAGATAAGCAGATCTGAGGGCTTTTGTTTTTTTATGCTTCATTCACTTTTTGGTTCCTGCACCACCGATTCCACCGGCTCCACATCCGGAACTTCGAGTTCAATCTGGGCCTGATTATTATCCGCTGACATGGCATCCCGCATGCGAACCGTCCAGATTCCTGTGTCGGCGTGAAACTCAACGTGTTCAATGACCGGCAAACTTATCTCCTTACCATCGGATAAATAGATTCCGCCGCGAATGGCGTCCGCCTCACTGATCTTCGCGCCTTCGGGAGTTGCCGCAGCATACTCCGCAATGGACTCTGCTCTTGCACGACCTGGATAAGGCTCAACTTCAGGACTTCCATCCGTCCAGACTTCTACATACGTACCAATCTGAGAATCAGGTACATTGGAAAACCATTTTGCCGGATAATACTTACTGGTTTCTCCATTCGTTCCGATGTCCTCATGTTCAGGATTCACAACAAGGATTGAATTCTCTTTGCGATCCACCACATAGCCGGTAAACCCTTTCTCTTTTGGAGCATCTGTTCGCGGCGGTTGTGCCCCTTCCTTCTGAACCTGTACCGAACACCCTGTAAGAATTAATATGATAAGCAGCATAAGAACGAGCATACGACTGGCCACTTTCATTCCCCCTCTATAGGCAACATGTAGTGCAGCCTATTTCTCTTCCAATAGACGGCTTTCCATGACCCGAAGTTGCAAAAGAGGGGCAAGATTATCGCTTAATTTTTTGGGATCTTTTGTACGCATACCTTCCCCAAATGATCAACCCCGCACAACATAACAGAACACAGTAGCCCCAGGCAAATAGCATGGCGATTCCCAGTCCGATATTGGCATCCAGCCGTTCATCGGTTAATTCGGTATAAAAAGCAAAGCCCAAGGGCACCGCCCCTACGATAAATAATACGGCCATCAAACCGCCCCAGCGTCTGAACACCGGCTTTTGATGCGATTGCGACAGTTTCTTAATACCCCGATACAGGATGAACAGAAGCAAAATGAATATCAGCCACGTGCCAAGAATTTGTGCCATCTTGACCGCCTCCTTCGAATATAATCGCAACTTATCATGTTAAAAAATCATTCCCTGCTTATCCATTATATTTCGCCCTTCTCCGGTACATTAATCACATCCATATCAATTAAAACAAAAACGCCTTCACCCGGCCCTAGGCGAGCCCAATGAAGACGTTCTGTTACCATGTGAATTGCTCTATCTGGTTCTGCTCAAGAGATAGAGGAAGTATGGCGCACCGAGGATCGCAACCAGAACTCCTGCCGGAATCTCGGAAGACTGCAGAATGACACGGCCCAGCGTGTCCGCAATGAGAACCAGAAGCGATCCGACCAAAGCGGATGCAGGCAAAAGAAACTGATGTTTCGGACCCACAAGGCGTCTGGCCAGATGCGGTCCGATCAAACCTACAAAACCAATTCCGCCACTGACAGATACGCAGGACCCGGCTAGTCCTACGGCAGCAGCAAGCAGAATGAGTCTCTCACGATTAACCGATGCACCCAGTCCACTGGCGGTCTGGTCCCCAAGGTTCAGGACATTCAGCACACGCGCTTTATATAGAACGACCGGAATAAGAATAATTAGAAATGGAAGCAATGCCGTTACGAACTTCCAGTTTGATCCCCAGATGCTGCCTGCCATCCATGTCGCCACAAACTGATACTTCTCCGGACTGAGCCGAAGTGTAAGCACAATCATAGCAGAGCTGATTCCGGCCGCTACCCCAATTCCTGTAAGAAGCATGCGGGTAGGCATGATGCCCTCTCCCTTTTTATACGAAAGCACATAGATGAGAAAGGCGGCAAAACTGGATCCAAGCAAGGCAAGAATCGGCAGCAGAAATACAGGGGCCGCGGTTGTTGTTGGGAAAAAGGATACAAATAGCATTACGACGAGCCCTGCACCTGCATTGATCCCGAGAATCCCCGGGTCAGCCAGCGGGTTACGGGACACACCTTGCAAAATACATCCGGACAAGGCAAGCCCTGCACCTACCAATATTGAAATTACAATCCGAGGCAAACGGAACTCAAACAGGATTAACTCCTGCTTCGGTGTTCCCCCACCGAATAACGTACGCAGCACTTCAAAAGGGCTCAGCTTGGTGAACCCCGTGTTCATGCTGATCATAAATGCTGCAATAATCAATGCACCAAGTACAATCATGACCATGGTGCTTTTCGTTCTCTTTTTGCGCTCAGCACCAGTGAGAGTTGAGGATCCCATAATTACAGAGACCTCCTTTCTTTACGGGCCAGATAGAGGAAGAACGGTACCCCGATCAAGGCAACCAGAGCACCGATTGGTGTCTCGTATGGCGGATTAATCATGCGTGCAGCCAGATCGGCGAACACCAGCAGCAAGCTTCCCATGACCGCGGAACATGGAATGATCCAGCGATAATCAACCCCGACGATTTTACGCGTAAGGTGGGGGATGATAAGCCCAACGAAACCTACAGCACCAACCACGGATACGGCCGTACCCGCAAGAATAAGCACAACGATAAGACCAACCAGCTTAATCACGCCGGTACGCTGTCCCAGTCCGACGGCAATCTCTTCGCCGAGACTAAGAAGTGTGATAGAACGAGATATAATCAGGCCTACAATGAGTGCAGCCAGGACCCAGGGGAACATGACCTCCAGTTGAGACCATTTTGTACCGGCAACACCGCCCGCTGTCCAGAAGGCCAGATCCTGTCCAATTTTGAAATACAAGGCGATCCCTTCACTCAGTGCGGACAACATGGCGGATACCGCTGCTCCCGCCAACACCAGCCTAAGAGGCGTAAGGCCCGATCTGGACGCTGCGCCGAATCCGTATACAAGCAGTACGCCAAGCCCTGCCCCGATAAAGGAATACATAATGATATACATGTACGGCATGCCAGGGAAAAAAGCGAAGCACACCGCCAGGGCAAATCCTGCCCCGGAATTGAGCCCAAGCAAGCCTGAATCCGCGAGTGGATTGCGTGTCATCCCCTGCATGATTGCACCAGCTACAGCGAAGCAGGCACCAACCATCGCTCCACCTAGAATACGCGGCAATCGAATTTCCCAGATGATCTGATGCGGGGTAAGATCCGGGTTGAAGTTAAAGATGGCTTGCCAGACTACACCGAGTTTAATATCTGCGGCACCAAAAGAAATGGACAAAGCCATACCCAGGGCGAGAAGTACGAGACCACCCGTCAGGATCAAGGTAGCAGCCCATGGACGAGTATGTATTTTGGCTGTCGGAGATTCCGTATGATGACTTGTCGATGAAGCCTTCGAACTCATATGTGCCCACCCTTGTTATGAGTGGAGTAGACCAATCCTATGTACATAACAATCACCTCTCTGTTATTGCCGTTCTTTTAATGATATTGATTCTCATTCCCATACATCATTGTATGTCATCAATCTCTCGCTGGCAATGGACAAATGGGACAAGTTTATTGCATTAAACATGTTTTAGATCCAAAAAAAGCTGCACTGAGCATAAGGGCTCAGGTGCAGCTTGTTCTTTTGATGTTAACGGCTATGTACTCCAATCAGTGCGGCCAGTACATCGGGAACATCCGTAATGATCGCTTCCACACCCATCTGGATCAATAATTGCATCTCTGCAGGATCGTTTACGGTAAACGGATGTGTCGAGATTCCCTGAGCCTGCGCAGCAGCTACTTCCTCCTGTGTTACAGCCAGCTTATATGGATGCAGTGCCGAGGCTTCCAGTTTGGCTGCATAGTCGTATGGACGATAGAGTTTTTCCATGTAAAGAAGTGCCGTCCGAATGTCGGGAGCAATCCGTTTGCACTTCACCAAGGATGCATGATTGAAACTCGAAAGGATCACTTGCTGTTCCAAATCCCAATTTCGAATGGCTTGCACAATCTTTTCCTCCATGCCCTTGTAACCAACAATTCCATTTTTCAGTTCCAGATTAAGCAAAATCCTTTTTCCCTGCACGAGATCAAACAGTTCTTCCAGTGAAGGGATGCGCTCTTGGGCAAAATCGGCATGGAACCAGCTACCTGCGTCAAGTGTGCGCAATTGCTCGTATGTTGTATCCTTAACCCAGCCGGATGCACCTGCAGTCCGGTTCAGTGTCTCATCATGAATCAAAACCAATCTGCCATCACTGGACATCTGAACATCTGTCTCAATACCCGTGGCTCCAAGCTGCAGACCATGTTCAAACGCAGCCATTGTATTCTCTGGGAAGACGGCAGAAGCTCCTCTATGCGCAATAATTTCAATCGCCATTCCTCAGCACCTCCTGAATTCGCACATCAACTCTAGCAATTCCACTATACGACCGGTTTGTCATAACCGTATTAACAGAACGTTTAATGCGTGTTCGATTCCATATTGGACGTAGATGGCTTGGGGGAGATGTCCATTCAGATTGGGGATTCACTCATTTTTGCGAACTCAATCTGCAAATCGACATAACATAGTATGAGCGATAGAAGTTCCGTACTCCGCCATAAGGAGGTTGACTATTGAAGCGCATAACTTCCCATAAACCGGTAATACACCCTCATTCACATGCTCCCGGTCGCAAAAACCGAACCACTACAGGGCATAAACGTCGAACAGGTCATGCATATATTCGAGGGCTGGCTGTACCTGACAAAACGAGTAGTCAATTTTCAACGGATGACGCACAGCGTGGACTTGATCAGTTAGCTTTAATAGCAGCGATCCTCGCTCTGATCGCCGCTGTGATTGGTGTATACATTGCCTGGAAAACACTACTTATTCCTGGCGATAGCAATACGGTTGTTGCCGTTTAACCCTTCACAACTCTGTATACCGTTATCCGGGAAACAGGGTTTTTCTTTTTTGCAAACAAAAAAACCGTTCCCCTGAAACGCCGACAGCTGCCGGCGTCTCTTTGGAAAGGCTTATTCCTCATTCGATGCGCTTCAATAGAGCCTTCCCATCCGGGAATGGCTGACCGCATTACAGAATGAAGGTGCGGGAGATGATAACCAGCAGAATGAACAGTACCAGAATCGCGCCTGTAGATGTCCATGCTCCGCCGCCGAAGCCTCCGTATCCATACCCGTAACCTGTGCCTTTGATTTCGCTCATGAGTGACACTCCCCTCTTAAGAAAGTACACTATAGACTATGTCTCGGGCCGCAATTTGCCTGGGCAGAACGGAAACTTTTCCGCAGATGCCGGTGGTCAACCCCTATCCTGATTTACTTCTGTTCATTAAGCTGAGTCCATTTCTGAGTCAACTGTGCGGGAACGTAAGCCGACATCTTCGCAAGCAGTTCGGCCGGTTCGGATTCAAGACTCCACAGGCTGAGATGAGAAGTATTCGAAAATCCTTCATGGACACTATGCTCCACCAGTTTCATCAAAGGTTCGTAATAACCGTTTACATTCAATAAACCAACTGGTTTACGATGAATACCGATTTGAGCCCAGCACAGCACCTCGAACAATTCCTCAAAGGTTCCCATGCCACCAGGAAGGGCAATAAATCCATCCGACAGTTCCGCCATCGTTGCTTTACGCTCGTGCATTGTCCCCACTTCAATCAGCTGTGTAAGGCCTCCATGCACAATTTCTCCACGAAACAATCCGGTTGGCATAACGCCAATGACCTCTCCGCCATTCTCCAGTGCTGCATCAGCCACCGCACCCATTAATCCCATGCACGACCCGCCATATACGAGGGAGAATCCGTTATCTGCAATTTGTTTGCCCAAGTTAATTGCCTGCTGTGTATAGTCCGGATGATTCCCGGGGTTCGAACCTGCAAAAACACATATACGTTTCAAAGGGCTTCACTCCTTCTTGTTGTCTATCTCATTAGTATATAACAAGAATGTCATTGCTATGTTACCCCTTCATATGGTCTGGAGACAAAAAAAACCCGACCGTTTGCAGCCGGCCGGGTTCCCATGTTATTACACATCATTTAGAAGGGGTTGTTACATTTAATATAAAGGCCGAAGATTAAATCTATATGATCTTTACATGAAATGAATATTAAATATACAAGTCAACTTAGCGTATGCCCCGTCTGGAACGCACTACAAACATATGCTTGTCCTTGCGAAGCAACCGCCCATCTGCAAGCTCGACCTGATCTTCATCATGACGAAGAATCGTTGTGGACAGGGCTACAATTTTGGCCCGCCGCCATATCATGACCTGTGATTTGAAATAGATGGCATTGTCAAATTGAATGGCCTTTTTCATCACATATCCGACCTTATGCACCTCAGAACGTGCTTTCTTCAGAGGAAGGCTCTCTTCAGGGAGAGGTCTAATCATTGCGATATTGTCGAACGACACCTTGATCCGTTTCGGTCCGATTCGTACACAATCCGCTTCTTCATCCCACTCTACCAGGGTCCCCTTCAGTGGCTCCCGTATTCCCGTTGCCCGATATACTGCTACTTTTCGTCCAACCCAATGCCGCAATGTCCTCACCTCCGCTTATCTAGTTTTCCGGTATAGTCCAATCAATCGGTTGAATACCTTTGGAGGTCAGGAAATCGTTGGCTTTGGAGAATGGCCGACTACCCAGAAAACCACGATGGGCGGCAAGTGGACTGGGATGTGTTGATTCCAGCACCAGATGTTTGTCCCGGTTAATAAAAGCACCTTTTTTCTGCGCATGACTGCCCCACAGCATGAACACCATCGGTTCCGAGCGTTCATTCAATGCACGAATCACTGCATCAGTGAACTTCTGCCAACCCAGCCCCTGATGAGAATTCGGCTGGCCCTCGCGTACCGTAAGTACATTGTTTAGCAGCAATACACCTTGTTCCGCCCAGTGAACCAAGTACCCGTGTTTCGGAATTGGCAATCCCAGATCTGCATGAAGTTCCTTATATATATTTAGCAGTGAAGGTGGAATGCGTACACCTGGCATAACCGAAAAGCTCAGTCCGTGGGCCTGTCCAGCTCCGTGATATGGATCCTGACCCAGAATGACCGCTTTGACCTGATGATAAGGGGTCAGTTTGAGCGCGGAGAACAGATTTTCTTTGGACGGATATACCGTTTGTGTCTTGTATTCTCCTGCTAAAGCATAACGTATATCGTTAAAATACTCCGATTCAATCTCTTCTCTAAGCACTGTGTCCCAATCGTTTCCAAACATATGTATGGGCTCCTTTCCCTGATGAAAACATACCCGTGCCGCCAGAAAGCTCTGGCTGCCCTTGTGCCGAGCCTGATTCAAGGCTCACAAACTATCCATCATTTTAACATACCTCCGGGCGGCAGGCCAGAAATGTGCTGTAGGGTCATGTCTGCTCAGATTCTGACTGGTATCCTCTGATTATTCTATAAGCCATTTTCATGAGCTATAAACTAAAAAACGAGCCCCCAGATGGCTATACCAACCGGGGACCCGTTTTATGTTCATGCTTCCAATTTGCGTAAACTCATGTACTACTTTGGCTTAGTACTTGATCAGATCCAGCGTTTCGTCGAATAGGAAGCCTTGCTCTTCGATCTTGCTTTCATTGCCGACAACGCAGCGATTGCCTTGTTCCAGAATTGCAGCTACGAGGGCAGCCGAATCAACGATATGGGCTTCCGTTGTGCTCAGCACTTCATCACGCTCCTGCTGCAGATCTGCTTCGGTAACGTTGGACAAATAGCATTCCAGTGAGAAGTTCCCTTCCGAATATGGTGTTCTCGGGGTGTCCAGATCCTGGATGGCACCGATAATATACCGCGTCATTTCACGTTCATCCGCTTTGAAATTTTGCAAATACTGCGGAATGTCTTCATACACTTTGTACGTTTTCTCCAGGTTAGGGTCTCTGTATGAGGCCAGATAGCTGTCTCCATTGCGTCTAAAACCACTCATGCAGCCGTAGGCACCACCCTTGGCCCGGATATTCGTCCACAGATAATCAAGAGACAGGATTCCCTGAAGAACCCGCAGCGAGCCTGTATACTGGAAGCCCTTGGTAAGGAAATTGCCTGTCTGAACGACATATTGCACTTCCGAAGGGGACTTGAAGCCCTCATTATGATGAACCTCTTGGAATTCAGCTTGCTCCTTCGCCACATCATGTGTATACAGCTTGGATTTCAGGTCAGACACCTGCTGCTCCAATCCTTCATACCCTTTCTCATCTGCGGTATAGCTGACAAGCAGCAGTTCAGGTCTGAAGATCATGCCTGTCAATTCTTGAAGACGAGCGGCAAGCTCTTCTTTTCTCTCATCATAGTTCGCCTGGAGCTCTTCAAGCCATTGATAAAAGGCGATTCCACTCACAGCTTCCCGGAAGGCAGCCACCGCTGAATGTTTGGCAGAGGATCTGCCCATGGCCGCAGAATGTCCACTGTTGATCAAGCTGCGCTGCAATTGCCCCTTCAGTTGGGAAATGATCTCATACAAGCGCTTCGAGTCGTCGAAGCGGGAAGTCAGAATGATCTCTTTGATCATGTCAAACGCAAATCCCAGCTTGCTGTACAAAACCTTCGCCCCGAATTCAAAGTGAGCCCGGTACGCGTTATACTGTTTCGCATCAGCACTCGCACCTACGCTTGCACTGATTCCGCCAGAGTGGATATGGATTTCATTGGATAACTCGTTGAACGAGAAATTCTTCGTATCCACATAACCGAGTACACTTTTCAGCAGACCGGCATAAGGCAGCAGATGCTGCGGTATCTCTTTGACATCAAATAATAGCTTCAGATAACCAATTCCGTTGGTGTATAGATTGTGATGCAGGATCGTTGTGCCCTCTACCGTCTTCAGGGTTTGGTACAGGGTGGATGCCTTGGGTTCGATATCTTCATTCGACAAGGTCGGGATAACCTGCTGTTGTTCTTTGGTCGAAGGCTCATTTTGATAATCCGCAAGCTCTTTCGTTTTTTGTACCAATTCTGCGATTTCGGCCTCATTCAGACTGGACTGATAGGATTTCAACCGGGTACGCAGCGCCTCTTCCTTCCGCTGATTCAGCCCTTTATCCGGAGTCACGGCAACAAATGAGGTATGTGTATTTTGCAGCAAATACTGCTCAATCAACTGCTCGAAGTATCCTTCATTCATTTTGGTTCGCAGCGTTGCAAATACGTCATTGGCCTCCAGGTGCGCAAATGGCGCCTGATCATCATAGAGCCAGCTCTGAAGCGTGTAGAAGCCATAGATGAGCCCTTTCGGCATTCTTCCAAAGTCAGCTTCACGATGGTTGAATTCATAGGAGTTAATGCCCGCAAGCAGTGCCTTGGGATCGATTCCTTCCTTCACCACACGCTGAAGCACTTCCTGCACTGTATCCAAAAATACCTGCTTGCTCTCCAGGTTACTCTTCTTCAAACCGATGGTCAGTACCGGCTGATACAAGCTGTCGTCATACGAGCCATAGACTTCTTTGGCAATTCCCTTATCCAGCAGTGCCTGCTTCAGAACAGCTCCTGGCGCACTCAGAAGGGCATACTGCAATATTTGAAATGCAATGTTCAATTCCTGATCAAGCGTGGTTCCAATGACGGCATTATACGTCAAAAAGCTGTTATCCACTTCCGACTCGGTACTTCCCGCGGAATAGGTTTTGACCACATCCACCCGCTCGCTGAAGGCTTCCTGTACCCCAATCTCCGAGTCAGTCTCGATCCGATCGTACTGGTTCAGATAGGTTTCATCCAGCCATTTCAACTTCTCTTCCATATCCATATCGCCGTACAGGTATATGTAGCTGTTCGAAGGATGATAGTATTTCGTGTGGAAATCGAGCAAGCCCTGGTAGGTCAGATCCGTGATCTCATCCGGAATGCCTCCAGACTCGCAGGAATAGGTGGTATCCGGGAAAAGAGAATTCAGGACGGCTCTGCGTACAACACGCTCCGGTGAGGAAAATGCCCCTTTCATCTCGTTATACACCACACCGTTATATGTCAATTCATCCTCTGGCGAGGACAGATTGTAGTTCCAGCCCTCTTGCAGGAATATTTTCTCGTTCTCGTAAATATTGGTGTTCAGTACCGCATCCAGATAAATATCCATCAAGTTGTGGAAGTCATGATCATTGCGGCTGGCGATCGGGTAGATCGTTTTGTCCGGGTACGTCATTGCATTCAGGAAGGTATTCAGTGAACCCTTCAACAGCTCCACGAAGGAGTCCTTTGCCGGGAACTTCTTGGAGCCGCACAGTACGGAATGCTCCAAAATATGAGGTACACCTGTATTGTCACTCGGAGGTGTTCTAAACCCGATACTGAATACTTTGTTGTCATCCTCGTTGGATAAAACCACAATTCTGGCACCTGACTTTTTGTGTTCAAGCAGGTAACCATCTGATTTCAGTTCCTCCATCCTGCGTTCCTGTAAAACCTGGTAAGGCTGAAGTTGTTTCAACATATGCTGATCCTCCATCAAAAGAAATTTATTTTGCTTCCTTGAGTTCCGCAAGATAAAGGTAATTTATGCCTATGGATAGTATACACCATCGTTTCATGTCTTCCTAACTTATAGCCAGAGGCAACTAGACATCTCCTGATATGTATTATGTACAATTTCAGTTTATGAACCCGAAAGGCAGGGGATTTCTATTCAATATGCTAAAAATGTGTATAAAAAAAGATCGCATCGACAGCTTGTTCAACAAGCGTCATGCGATCTTCTTCATAAGGATGCCGAGGACCGGGATCGAACCGGTACGGTAGTCACCTACCGCAGGATTTTAAGACATATGCTTCGATTGATATAGAATGGAATGAAAGGATAAAATGCAGTCATATCAAGGATTCATGTCATTAGCTTATTGGACTAATTTGGACTGATTTCTATAGCTTGACCTACAGTCTGTCCCCAATTTGTCCCCAGCTATCCCCCTAGTTTACTCAAGCAAAATTGAGGATGGCAAAACAACTTTGAGAGCTTGTCTAACCCTTGTGCAGAAGTCAAAATCTGCGCAAGGGTTTTGCTATTGATCCCTAATTGGCTTAACACGCCATTCATTCTGGATGATTCATTCATTTAATCCGTTACCGATCAGTTTTGCTCATCATTTTAATATTCAGTCCAATAACTCAGATCATTTGGTCGGGCTGGCGCAGCTTGAGGGATTTTAGGCTGATCAGATTCCCGCTCCCAACCCTCCAGAATAACAATATTATTGGTATCGGATTTGCTTTCCCACGTTATGTAATTCGCAGCAACCAGACCGTTCAGAGCAGACACTATGTCTGCTTTTCCTCTTCCAGTCTTTATCATCAGCTCATGAATCGTGGGAAATCGTCGCCGTATTCCTTTATAGTTATATAAAATCCTCAGAACTTTCCGCTCATAGTCATTTAGCATCTGACCTACCCCCTATGCTGTCGTCTTAAGCGGATGACACGCCAGTAATCCCGATTCCTTGAATGTCCGTGGCTCACCAGACAATAGATCATCTGCCTTAATGAGACCGGATCGAATGCTTTTGACTTGTATCCGCCTTTTTGTAATCTTCCCGCTTTGATCCTCATATATGATTTCGACCAACCAACCCAGGTATTTTACTGGCATGTTCATCCCTCCAAATAACAGAACACTTGTTTGCTTTATCAGTATATACGAACATTAGTTCTTTATTCAACAGAAAAAATACCCAGTCAAGCGACTAGGTATTTTCTGCACTTAATGACTTGGTCATTAAGCTAACGGGCAGGTTAATGAAAAAAGAGGAAAAAATATTGCTTAGAAGAATAATGAAAGTACATCATTTTTCTAATCTGGAGGTGCACGTTTGATTAACTGTCCTTATTGCAATATTATTGATGACCTTAGTCATGAAGTAATCATTAGCAATGAAAAATGCTTATATACTTTGCTCAAAGAGCAAGAAATAAAAGGCGCTGGCATTATTGTACCTAAAGCACATAGGGAAACCGTATTTGATTTAACTCAAGATGAATGGGATGCAACATATCATTTACTTCAAGAAGTTAAGCTATATTTGGATAAGAATTATAAACCAGAAGGCTACAATGTTGGTTGGAACTGTGGTCATGTGGGTGGACAACATATTTTCCACTCTCATTTACATGTAATTCCGCGGTATGCCGATGAAGTAATGGCAGGAAAGGGAATTCGGTACCTTCTTAAGAACCAAAAAAAGGCTGATTAAGCTAACGGGAAACGTTAGTTCAATAGCTAAGAGTTTTTACATTTGATATACAAGAGGAGTAGCGAGGCTTTTTCCTCCTACTCCAAGTTAGTTATAATATTATGTTTAGATATATTAATAAGAATGTCCGCCAAGGCTCACTGCCCGACCGACTAAGGTATTCGTATGGTCTGGATTTTTCACGCAACTACTCAAGCCAACAGAACCTTCTTATTTATTTAACGTCGTTTAATCATTCTGATTTTAGGTTTAGCAAAAACCCCTATGTCATCCCCAGTAAGAAGTACATTATCGTCATTTACTTCAGGCCAAACTTGATTTTTCAGGTCATTTAACCTAATAGGTATTTCTATCTCAGTATCGGGAACATCTACACAATATTGAGTAAGCTCGTCTAGACCTTCGTAATACTCAAGATCCGTAACTAAATAAGCTATGGGTAAGTATTTCAACATACTGAACATACCATGTCTTCCGCTCTCAGGTCCATAAACTTTCATCATACTAAAATTTTGCATAATTCTTATATTATTAAAAGGATAAATCCAATAGAAAACCTTATATCCTTGAGGTACTTTCATTTCAGGATCTAGCAAGTACTCCCTAAAGGCAACGTCTTGGTTTGAAAAAGAAAGCTCTCCCTTTGCGGCAAGTAAATGACCTAAAACAGCTTTAACAATCTTGATTGGCTTAGTCTTGAATCTGATTACTTCGGGAATTATTAGTGAACTTTTTAGATATTGACCAACATCCTCGGCAAAAGAGTTAATAACAGGATCATATTGAGCACCTAAAAGGCTGTTATTACACTCTTGACACAAGGTCCTGTACTTCACTCCGTTTTGAGACGGAATGTGTTTTGTGTTTTTTTCAACCATGTGCTGCATAATATTCCATTGTTCAACCTCAGTGAATTCAATTCCACCTTTTGGAGGAATATGATCCCAGGTCAGTTGCCTCTTCTGTAGACAAATATTACAGCTATCAACCTTTTCCCTCTTAAATTTCACATAATTAGGCATTCCATTTCCCCTTAGAGAAAAATTTATATATTCTCATCATCAAAAAAGCCTCCGCAGAACACACTGCAGAGGCTTTACCGATGCTTTCGGATTATAAATACATAATAACTCATTTCGCCCATATTGTAAATTGTTCCAAAATATCTAGAAACATTTACCTAGGTCTGATAGACTATCTTTATCTATTACATAGGAGGAAGTACCTTGAACAAGAAACCGATTTATAAGAAGTGGTGGTTCTGGCTCGCTATTATCTTTGTTATTGGGGCAATTGGTAATCTCGGAGAAAAAGAAACCAAAGCCACTGAGCCTTCATCCCAAGCCACAGCACAGCCTAAAACAGAAAAAACATCGACAGAACTAACGGCTGCTGATAAAGAGAAAGCTGAAGCTGAGAAGAAAGCTGAAGAAGAACAGAAAGCAAAAGATGATGCCGCTGCTGCAGAATTAGCTAAAAAGGAAGCTGAAGCAAATAGTGTGCCAAGAGAGCACAAGGCTGCACTAGAAAAAGCAATCACTTATGCGGAAGTTATGAACATGTCCAAAGCCGGTGTTTACGACCAATTGACCTCTGAATATGGCGAAAACTTTCCAAAGGAAGCTGCACAATATGCCATTGATAACATTGATTTTGATTGGAAGCAAGCAGCTTTAAAGAAAGCTCAATCTTACGCTGAATCAATGAATATGTCTGATTCCGCCATTTACGATCAACTGATATCTGACTACGGCGAGAAGTTCACCAAGGAAGAAGCTAAATACGCAGTAGCCAATTTAAAATAACAGATCGGCGGTGCATTGAATGAAATTCGGATTCCGGAAGCCCAGCCTGAAAAAGAGAATATCGGCCCGATCCAGTATCAAGCGTCAAATCATACATCGGTCCGGACTCAAAATGCCTCGTGGTTATGGTTGGCTACGGGATCCAAAGAAGGCTGTATATAACAAGGTCTACAGAAAAACAACGTTCGATATCTTCTCTGTCATCAAGAAGCTGTTCAAATAAAAATAAAGCCCTGCCAGCTGCGTGCTGATAGGGCTTTTGTATTTCCAAGCGCTTGGGATTACGGCGTAACCAATGTTGCTGTTTTCGTCTTCTGATCCCAACTGATCTTGGAACCGGGAATATTATCGCCTGCAGCACGTAATGGAATAAGTACTGTGCCATCGACTAAAATTGCACCCTCAATCTGATTACCATTGACGATAGCTGTTACTTTGTCTTCTGCTTCTTTCGTATCAGGAGTGTTAAACAGGTCAAGCTCGGCCTGTCTACGCCGCACCAGACCATTTAGAACCTTCCCCCCTGCCTTATTGTACTTGGTAATACTTGCAGCAATTTGGGATATTGTGCGGTCGTTACATAGCTTTTTCAGGTTCGCGGGTCCTGTATTGTAACAAAAGCTTGTAAGTGCATCAAATTGATTCTGAGTGAGCTTGTCCGCAACTGGGACATAAGAAGGATTATTTACATAAGCTTCGTATTTAGCCAGGTCAGACAAAAGCATAGCGTCAGCCTGGGCCTGTGTGATGGTCATACCTTGTTTTACATCCGCTCCGTAATGCCCCCACCCAATTGTCCAATATTGTTCAGTGGTAACGGGTTTATATGCCGTGAGTTTGCAGCCTTCAAATGATTTGATTAATTTAATGCCTGCATTTGATATTTTCCGCATTATCTATTACACTCCATTCATTAATTAGACTGCTGGCTTTTGAGTCGTATCATCTTGTGGCGGATCTGGTAGGTTCGGATTTGTCGGTACAGAAGATTTGGATTCAAATATCTTCACCGCATTCCGGAGTGCGTCCGGCATAGGTAAGCCCATACGTCCAGCATTTTCAATTACTGATAATAACTCATTAGCGATATAGAAAAAGACCACGGCATCCTGAATATATCCAGTATTACCCCAAGCTAAGTCAATATAGTGGGAAATCGTCACAATAAGGAAGATAGCCGCCTTTCTTGCGATACCTTCAAAACCCACCCGGCTGCGCAGCTCGTGCTTGATCCAAGCAGCTGCCCATCCTGTCAACCAGTCCACAACAACCAAAATTAAAAGTAAATGTATCAACATGTTCCAACCTCCAAATAAGTATCCGGTGCCAGCCCCTACAGCTGCCGATACCATTTTAATGACATTAGATATCCCCTCGTTCATCCCGCTTCCTCTTCTCTCTATGAAATAGAAAAGCCCCCTGACCACTCCAGTGGGCATAAAAATAGCGCTCCGATTATCGGAACGCTTGTTACTCAGTGATTAGAAATTCAAGTCCGCTGTCAGTAAGGATCTCTTTAACGTCTGGTTTCAGTGTAGTGGGTACCGCTTTGTACTCGGTTTTACCCAAGATTACACGCTGTGCAAAAAACATAGCCATCATGTCTGTGTCACCTCCTTTCAGGAATAACCATGTGATGAACCGCCGGATCATTCGTAAACCTGAACGGCCATTTCAGCAATGACATCCTCTACAAAATCAGCACGCTCAGACAATGCCCCACTCTGTGCCTTCAGGAGCAACGTTTCCTGTTCCAAAGCCTCTACCTGTTTGCTGAGTGCTGG
This sequence comes from Paenibacillus sp. P13VS, assembly GCF_015143645.1. Classification (NCBI taxonomy): domain Bacteria; kingdom Bacillati; phylum Bacillota; class Bacilli; order Caryophanales; family Paenibacillaceae; genus Paenibacillus; species Paenibacillus sp. P13VS. Next base: position 29,389 of record NZ_WYEV01000006.1, read on the forward strand.
ACGTGGTTCCTGTGGTGCCTCTGGGTCAACGGGATCTGGATACGTAAAGAGCGGTTCCATTGTTTCTAGATCTATACGGGTAATCATGCCGCCTTCTGCTCGATCAGCAGCATAAGCTCCATAATCCAATTCCAACATTCCCACTGTTTCGGGAATACGTTCCGCTAAAGAGGAATACACTTCAAAATCTTGCTCCCGTGTTGTTTGCACAACGTCCCCGCTACGTTCCCCGGTGTTCAATATTACATTTCCGGTATGCAAGTCGTAATAAATTTTCATCCCTATATGCAACTAAAAAACCTCCTCAGAAATCTGTATGTGGTCATCTTTCAATTACCCCCATGCGTGCCAAGTCATATCTACGCCGCCGCTGTAATTAGGAAACCTAAATCCGTTTGCTGTAACATAAGCATAAGTCCCGTCAATTCTATAATTAGTTCTGTAGGTGTAAACGAACGTAAAGCCGCCGAAAGAAGCTTTATCTGTGTAACTGGTAACAAGATTATCACCGTCAGCACTTGTTATTGGTTCCCTATAAATAATTATCACCTTGGGTTTGAAGGTTAACCCGGTAACGACGAATTCACCACCATATACACTGTTGCCGTTCAAAGCTATAAAAGGGTATGAGTTGACATTAGTTGTTCTGAGAGTTCCCGTGGCATATTTCGGTGTTTGAATCTGGCCAATCTTTGTTGACAACGTTGCCCATGGATCAGATGTGGATGCACTACCACCCTTGGCGTTAATGGCACCCACAATGCCGTTCTTCGCATCAACGCCAGATTGCTTTACCAGTTCGTTTTGCTCGTAAAGCGCTCTGATATCACGTTCCTGTGAATAAGGAAGATCTTCAGAACCTTCGATGAGTGCTATCCTAGCAAAACCTACAGTCATGCTGGCGGGTATCTTGTGCGCAACAAGCCTTACAAATACCGCAGTTACTCCTGATGGTATTAATACCGCTAAACTCTTTCTATGCCACCATGTGCGCACATCTGCAACCAATTGTCCGAGAACATTATTCGGAGACGCTGCGTTAACTACTTCAATGTAGATAGCCGAGTCAGTATCGGAGTCTATTGTATGGAACATAGCTTGTAGACGATAATACGATCCGGGGCTAACACCTATAGACTCGCTACTCAACGTGGCGTATTCGCTAGAAGTTATAGGTGTACGCGTATCTACTCCGAAAAATCCTTCCACGGTTTGGTTCATATAAGGGGTCCACGCACGTACTCCGTTGGACGTCCAATACTGCATCCCTAGTGTTGCTGATGAGTTTTTAACAAGATTCGCCCTGAGTAGTTCAGATGGTTTACGGAAATTGGTGTTTGCATAGTTCTTTGCGTTCGTCTCCGCTGCGTTCGCCTTTGTTGTCGCATCTGTGGCCGCCGCCAACCTTGCATCGTTGACCGCCTTTTCAGTTGCTGCATCCGTTTGTGACGTTCCATCCGTCTTATTGGATAATCTCACCTTACCTTTTACTGTAAGGGACGCATCCGGTATGTCAGCGTTTTGGACATCCTCTTGAAGCTGCTGAATGTCCGATTGGATCGTTCCAAGTTCTGCATCCACATAGCTTTTTTCTACTGCCTTCTCCTGCAGCTCCTTCAACGCCAAGTAACTCCAATTCAGATGCCAGTTGAACCACTGAGCTGGTGGCTTCATGCCTGGTTGAAATCCCGTCTGTTTCTGCGATTCTGAAGGCTCCACACCAGGTGCGTTCCATTCAGGAAGTTTTTGTGTAAATGCCACGTTATGGCCCCCTTTCTAAATCGGTAAATCTGTTTCCGTTCCAGCTTGATATACAGCGCCAAGACTGCCACCAATGGAATCGTCGTCAACGTCACCAAACCCCGTTGCTGGATCGTAAGTTTCTGGAAGTCCTCCAAATTCGAATGTCCCCTGCAGCTCAATGCTTTGCACACTAACGCCGCCTGCCACGGTCTTAGAAATGATTTGTACAAACTGATTCAGTTCAATTCCAGATGAAGCCAATCGCTCGAGAGGAAGCTGCATCAAGGAAATGCCAGCCGGTTCCGGATCTACTGGGTCATGAAATTTCTGCTGAATCTTGATATCCGAGTAATTGGCACCCACGGCCAATGCAATAACCCGGATAATCGTGTTCACGTCCCCTTTACTCAGGTTCCGGGCAATCTTGGACTTGATCATGATGCGATACACATCGTCAGAAGCAGCGCCGCGTTTCTGGCCCACATTTCCGCCGATCAGATCCAGCGTTGTTCCCTTGGCCTCATCAATGTCCCGCCACGTCTCAATTTTTTCAAAATCCTGTTTTAACTCATTCATGGGTTCGCTGACGATTCGAAGCAGCTTTCCAATGTTACTGTCTGGATTCTTGGTAAAGACATCCGTTAATTTCCGGATTAAATCAGCTGCTGAAATCATTGGTTACCACCTCGATCCAATCAGCTGCCGTCTGAGCAACTTGGAATACCTCGATTGGGATATTTCCAGCCGTGTATGTCTGCCCGTCCTGCGACAGCTCCAAGGATACATCCTCGACCCCTGCAATCTTGTATATGGCTGATACCAGACGCATTAGGATAACGTCATCGTTCATACTCAGCCCCGCATAGACTGTGCCGTCCGCATCGGTACCCCCAATAAACTGTGCGAGTGCTGAAACCACTTGTCTATCCCCGTCTGCCGGATAAGCTGCCGTTTTAAATACATGGGCTTTGATATGAATCGGCACCACCTCTGCACGGGAAAAGGATACAGGCTGTTCGTTACCGCTCAGATCCTTTAAAACTACGGTTGTATCTCCATAGGATTCAATTCCAGCCGAACCCACAGCAAATATAGCCTCAGCTATGTCGTGGTCCTCACCACCAAGTACATACACCTGATAGGACTTCGGAGGCCGTCCAGCAGAGTCTGTATCCTTTGTTTTATTTTCAATGACTGCAGCAGCCCGAACCCCTGTCACGCGAAGGACGGAACCCCGAATACTATCCCCAGTAGCTGAACCACCACCCGCTACAGAAAGCGCGAATAGCTCCCTAAATTCCGGGTCCGTCTGCTTGGCCCGACCGCCTGACGTAGCTGCAGCATTGGTCACCGCAGTAACATCAGGATTGGGATTCACAATGACTGTGATAAGCCCTGCAGCTACGTTGCCGCTTGTGCCTGACTCCATGGCCTCTATAGGCACTGTAGCCTTGCCTGCAGCATCGAACACCGCTGGTTCTAGTGTCTCGAATTGTACGTCTCCCTCTGTGGCAATTAGGAAGCCCTCAGCTTGTGTGTACCCCGGCGTTCCCGTAAGCGTTGCTGTACCCACCGCGTATTGGTCCAGCACACGGGTTGCCCCCACATATGGGCCGAGTCGGTCCAAACTTCTCCCCTCAGCTGTGTTTACAAAACCGCTGAAGTAAACTTTCTCTGCCAGCTCATGAAGGATTGCTAAAAACCAAGCGACAAGCCGCAAAATGATACCAAGAGGCGATTTCTCACCTGTGTTCACTTTGTCGCCCCATGCTTCCTTGGCCTTGTCCTCCATTTCCTCGAACAGATCAGCAAACCGTTTCCGTTTAAATCCTGTTTCATCCAACACCGATTTCCACCCCCTCTTGCTCCACAATCTCACCATTGGTGCCAGTAGCTACAAAAGCAACTGTCATTACCCTAGCCCTCCGGTCAATGCTGAAGGTGATTTCCTCCACACTCTCGATACGTTCATCTTCCAATAGCGCCCGGTTCAGCTCGTCGCGCATTTCTTCCTCGTTGACATCCTTGCCTCTGAACAGATCAAAATCAATCCCTAAATCCGGGTTTAGGAACCATTCCCCCGTTCGGGTACCGAGTCCAATTTCACAGCACTGGGCGAGCTCTTCGGTTTCTTCCACCAACAGCAGCTCGCCTGTATCGTCAAACTGAATATCTCCATTTTCTAACTTGAGAGACTGCATCCAAACACCCCCACAATAACAGCGTCGTTCCGATCATGTGCCCGGTCTGTATCCGGAGAAGCCACAGCGCCTGTTAAGGCGTTTCGGATCTCGTTATCTGCAAATTGCACCATGACGACATCCCCGGGATGCAGAGATGGCTTGTACTCCTTCTCTACGCCATCCACCTTGTATCTGTGCCCCAATGCCTGAGCATTCAGAATCATAGCTGGATCATCCGATGTCGTCCGAATCAAGGGCTGCACGTCAGCCGTACAAGTTGCCTCGTCAAACTTGATGACTTTACAAGGTGTACCACAATGGATATCAGACATAGCTTTATCAATCAGCGACTGAAGCAGCTTAGCCATGGCCGCAGCCGGATCCACTTTGCTCAAATGATCGCCTCCATATCTGTCTTGAAATCTCCGGTACGGCTAAACGTGTGGGAACCACTCCGGACATGGAGCCTGCCCGAGAAAGCCCGGCTTTTCAGATCAATGGCTGAAGCCGTAGTAATCCGGTATTGTAGCTGAGATGAAAGGTTGTAACCCTTGGCCCCGCTCTGCTCAAATGCTGCAGGCGTCCCGATCAATCCTGTATCCGAATTGAGCTTGAACAATTCGTCAGCTCCCCGGCGTAGGCTTCGGATATATAGCTTTCCTTTGTTGATATAGCAGCTTGTCCCGCAGTCTTTGCACACCTTGGATATAATTTCAGTTACCGCACCCTTGGCGCTGTATCCGTCCTGGTATCTGTAGTCCTGATTCAGTTCCATTTGAGCGATAGGCAAACCAATGTAATTGGCCATTTGCTTGATAATTGCACTTCCTAAAGTGTTTTTAGCATAGGCTATTTCCTTTACCTGACGCTTGGACAGATCCACACCGTCAAGCACACGGATTGTTGTAATCTTGTCCACGCCTGACCATGCCGTGAGGACATCGGATATATAGCCATGCAAGATTACTCCGATGTCTCCCTTGTATCCGGCATTGACTATCAAAACCTTGCCCCGCTTGATGTTGTTTAGGGTTGTATCAGAGAGGTTCCAAATTTTAATTTCAGCCTCATTCGGTAGAGGATCATTATCAAAGGGAATAGAACCTTCAATGTTGTAACTGTCCATCGAAAATTTCATGCCCTCAGTCATGACTTCAACTACACGGCCAAAGTTATTCTTCATCCTCATCACCTTCGATCAAATATAAAAAGACGCTCTCGGAGAGCGTCCGCCAGTTCACTGTGTTTTCCGTTTCGGACTGATCGTAAGGAACAATCGGCACCTTTGGGAACCGGTTGTCCATGACGTCATAAAATAGGGTCGTCCCGTAGACCAGCTTTTCGCCAGTGACCAACGTTTCCCCATCTTTTTCAAGATCCACTGTAAAATAATCGAACTGCTGATTATAATGCACCTCAAATGTGAAAATCTCATCCTCAAGCGATATATCAAATCGGTAGGGTATCAGATCCTTTTCGATATCGATGTATTCCATAATGCCTCCCTATGCCCAAGGGCTATCAGGTTTAAACTTCACTTTCTTTACGGGTTCTTTGGCCTTTTTCGTTTTAGAAGACTTGGATTTATCCTTGGTTTTGTCTTTCGTCTTGTCCTTGGTCTTATCCTTGGAACTGGATGTCTTGTCCTTCGTCTGCTTGGTGCCCGAATTGACTATTTTGACTGTTTGGGCTTTAACAGGCGTGGGCAGCTTAGCCGAGTACGATGACTTGGCAATACGTACCTCCGTCAATGTGAAAGATATCGTATAACCATCAGCAATCTGATTTGTATGTCCGGTTGCCAGTCCGGAAATGATCCCTGTAAAGGCCATACGGCCAACATATTTAACAATCTGTCCGGAATCAGATGCCTTTTTAAGATACGCGAGTATCTTGGAAGCACCTGACCCGGCCACCACGCCTGTAATGCCCATCGTCCTAGCTTTCCGCTGAACATGGTCCGTCATGTCGATATCTTTTTCTACAGGCTGCGTGGTAATGTCCACATCAAAGGTTGGGCTTTCTTGCTCAACCAAAATGTAATGTCCATCTACTTTAGCCATTAGATTCCCTCCAATTCCGGTGATGGTAGCCCCATACGCCGGAATGCCTCATCAATGATGGCCTGAACCTGACGTTTTACCTCAGATGCAACATCGGAAGCCACAGAAGCTGAAGCGCCATCTGCCTTGATATCGATATTGACATCAAACTTAAATGCTGCGTTCTGTGATGCCGCGGCTTCAGGATAGCGTGCAGGAGCGAGAGATTTGGCAGGAGCTAAAGCCGATGGACCATTTACATCTGGAACGATCTCTTCCGTCACATCAGCCGATGCAGCAGATACACGTCCTTGAGTGTTTTCAATCCCTCGTGCCAAACCTTCACCTGTAAAGAAACCAACTTCCATCATGACACGTGACGGTGAGTGAATGCCCAAAATGCCCTTGATCTTATCCGTGATGCTGTTACCGATGTCCTTCACCTTATCAACCACAGCGTTTGCCATGCTGCTGATCCCGTTCACCATACCTTCAATGATGTTACGGCCGATATCAAAGAGGTTAATCCCTGAAAGGAATCCAGTGATCCGGTCCCAAATCGACTTGATTCCATCCCACATGGCCGTGGCTTTCGTCTTAACAGCGTTGACCAAGCCTGTGAACATGTTCTTGATGAAATTCCCAATCGATTGGAATATTGAGACGGTTCCGGATTTGAGTGCTTGCCACTTGGAAACTAACCAATCTTTAATAGCTCCCCAGTTCTTGAATACAGCAATAGCTATAACAATCACCGCTATGATAGCCAGAACAACCCATGTGATTGGGTTGGCAAGGAATGCCGCATTCATGGCCCACTGAGCTGCCGTCATAGCCCAAGACGCAGCGGTAGAAATAACCATAACGGCCTTTTGAGCAGTCCAAGCGACAATGGTCGCTGTAATCGATGCCACAACAGCCCAACCTTGGATAACATATCGAACCATTGAAAGGACCATTTGCCCAGTCATTACAGCAGCATTAGCTATCATTTGTGCCTTGGACAACAAAAACGCCCCTGTCATTCTCGCACCTGTTATCATGGCTTGAATACCTGTTTGGACTAGTGCTGGAAGCAGTAATGTTGTAACAATTCCGACCACTGCCCCAATCGTGCCTTGGTTATCCTCTAATGTTTTCTTGAAATCTTGGAACGTGGAAACCGCATTATCTTTGAACTCAATGATCTTCGGAACCAGCTCATTAAATTTGTCATAGACGAATTTTACTGCGTCGCCAGTCCAATCCAGTGCAGCACCTATGCCGTCACCAATGGCATTACCAACCGCCTCAATCTGTGGTTGATGATCAGCCATCCACTGACCAAACTGATTAAAGTAAGGCAGGAGTTTTTCGCCAATCGGTATCAAAATGCTGGTTTCAATCTGCCTGCCAAACATCTGGAAGGCTTCACCGGGTTTCTCAAACTTAATCTTGTTTAACTCCGCCAGTGCATCACCCGTTGAACTGAACTGACTTGTTGCTCTGCCCATTCCCTCAACAACCGTGGCCTCTAAATCTTCAAACTGCGTACCCAAGAGCGATACACCAATCTGATTTTTTAGAACAGGGTCTTCCACATCAGAAATCATCTGCAGAATTTGTGAGAACGCCGCTTTGGCCTGTGGTCCACCTTTGGCGAACGTGTGCATCATCGTATCTGCATTAAGGCCTAGCATCTCGAACGCTTCAATGGATGTCTTGCTTCCATCCTTGGCCCGGATGTTAAATTCCTTGACCGCATCCCCGACTTTGTCCAGTTGGAAAACACCTTCAGCCGAACCGGCTGCAAATACGTCAAACATCTCGTCAGCACTGAATCCTAGCGACTTAAACTGGTTTGCGTATTCGTTCGCACTATCCATCAGCTCATCTGACTTGTTTAATCCCTTCTGGGCACCTTGTGCAAGCAAATCATAGGCCTGTTCGGAAGTGATACCAAACTGTTTCATCATGGTATCCACTGATTTCACAGATTCATTGATTTCGAACCCAAACGCATCTCTGAGCAATAACGCACTTCGCGTGGTGTCCTCCAACTGATCGCCTGTCTGCCCGGTGACTTGCTGAACCGTGGAAATGGCCCCGCCCAGATCCGCCCAATCTTCACCAAAGTTCTGGCTGTACAAATTCTTGGCAACGTCTCTGGTTGCCTCCATCTGATCCGCTGCCATTCCCGTGGCACTCTGAATGTCAGACATGGATCTCTCAAACTCTGTTGCTGCAGCAATACCCGCAATGCCTAACCCGGCCATCGCAGCGACACCAGCAGCACCCAAGCCCACAACACCTTTGGTCAGAGTGGAAATTTTCTTGTTTCCTTCGTCCAAACCCTTGGTGTTTAGCTTAAATCCAACGGCAAACATGAGGTTGCCAATGATACCGCCTGCCACCTCAAACCGCCCCCTTAAAACAGAAAAGACGCCCGCAATGGACGCCTATTTCCGTTTCTCATTCTTCTTTTGTTGTTCGATATGAATATCAAGTGCTGCATTGGCTTCGGCAATATCATCCGGGTCCATGTTGTCCAGGTCACTGTACGTGATCGACATGTCAGACAGCAGCAATCGCCAGAGCGCCCAGTTTTGTGTGGCACGCTCTCGCGCTTGGGATTTACTCAGTTTCATTGGACTCTTCCTCGGAATCGTCCGTCTCATCGTTACCTGTAATAAAAGCGTAGGCAGAGCTTACGACTTCCACAAGTTCCTTATATCCTGTCGGACCCTTGAAATCATCCACTTTTTGCTTGGGTTCAACGACCACATGCGCAAGCATTTCTTCAATCAATCGTTCATCCTGAGCGACACCATGTTTGTTCTTAATGCGGTCTCCAATCTTGGCGACTTGTCGAACACCTGGGAACTGGAATGTAAACACATTGCCTGCTTTAGTAGTAAATTGTTTTTGTGCGAAGTTTGACATGAGATATCATCCTTTTCTATTTTGATTTTTAATTAGCTGAACAACATATCCATCAACACAAACTCATACTCTCGGTCCTCAGCTTCATTGCCATAAGTCCGAGAAGCAGGCTTTTTGATGAATGCTTCTGTAACGGTGATGGTCTCCTTCGGTGGTCCAGCATTGATGATCGTGACCGGAACCAGTTTTCCGCTATTCGCTAGTCCATCCAGATAGGCCACCTGTGGGCTTGTCTGCTGTAACGTAACGGTAGCTGTGCCGAGTGGATTATTGACTTTCGTCCGGACGGTATCGCCTTGAGCGCCTACCTTCACCTCGAAGTTATCTTCATCCTTCTCTACCTCAACCATATCCTCCGAAAATCCGGTAAGATAAACACCGCCAACGATAACGCTGACGGCCTTGGAATCGTATGTTGTTGCTGCCATAGTTGATAATCCTCCTTATTTGCGGATTACGCCGCGAATAGTAGTTTCATGAATTGCCCCTGCCAAGTCGAACCAAAATGTCCCGCCGTTGTAATTCCGTTTTGCTCGGTCAGCTGGATCAGTTTGGGCACGGGTTTGGAATGTTGTCCCATACATTGGCTGTCCGTCTTCATCCTCAGCAATGATGCCTTGATTGAAGCCTTGCTGAAGCACGGTCCGTGTTGCACTCTCCAATTGTGCAATCCCCGTATCTGTAAAGCTCACTTTATCGGTATTGGCAAACAGCCTTTGAATGGCATATTCGATGTTGAATCGGATGTAATCCTTGGAGTGAATGACATCGATCCATTCACCGGACAAGGTTTTACCTTCAGATGTTTGATTCTGTCCGGCTTTGGTCACATACGTATTAGCACCTGCAGCATGGATCTCACGCAGCTCCGTGTCTGTAATATCAAGTGGCGCAATGCCCTGCAGATACTTGAATTTCCATGTCACAGATCCAACAGGAGCAGAACCAGCCCGGCCAACCCATGCAGCTTCTGGATAATTCGAAATATCCGTATGATAGAAAGCCGTAGTCCGGCTATAATTTTTCGCCAACAATAAGGCGACATCCGCAGCCGTGGAAGAACGCGTAAAATACTGCCTTGAGTTGTTCTGTTCAATCGCCGCCGCAAAAGCATCCACATCCGCTTGTTGTGTGGTTGTGGTAATCAGGAAATACCAATCTTCTTTCCACAAACGCCCCAGCACATCGTCAATTGTCTCTGGCTCCGTGCCAGTTTTCTGCCTAGCAATAGCAATCTCTGCAGGAGAATTATCCCCCTGATTCAAAAGCGCATATGCTGCCTTGTATTCTTCGGTGGTTTCGGTGTAATCCAGTTTGACGCTTGCCAGATCCGTGTATGTTTTGTACGGCTTAGCCGTAGCAGCTGAACCCAGGATCAATGGCTTACCAAACCCAAGGCGCGGCGTAGGTGTTTCAATTTCAATAATGACATTTACGTCTTTTGCCAATGGTCTCAACCCCTCACATTCACCGATTCAATCGGTGTATATTCTTCTTCGATTATGTTAACGGTCCGGAAATCAACTTCGAATCCGTTCCGGCGTTCCCATTCCGTGCCCAGCTGGACATCTGTATTGGTTGTTGCTCCAACATCCACGACAACCACATTGACGTTATCCTTCAGCAGCCTATGGCCTGCAGTTTCAAACCAATCCCTTGCCCGGTTCGCCAAATTGACGCTATCAAGCCGTGTTTTGGCATAGCTTTGAAACGTCGCGCTCAGCACCACGGTTCCGGTATGGATTGTTTTGTTGTCTTCCACGGTTACGGCCATATGTCCGCGTGGACTTCCCTCATCGGTAAAGTCATAGGTGAGGAACGGATATTTAGGAACCTTTCCCGTGCCATCGATCTCTATAACTGGGACGCTCATCGCGGCAGACAAGCCCTCAATCATGACTTTCCGGATATCCTCAAACGGGATCATGTGTACTCACCCGCTTTAACTTGTATTCGTTGACATCGCTGTACTGATTCCAATCCGAATCGGTTTCAACGGTGTACTGTTTTCCCTCATGTTCTACAACATCCCCGGATTGATGACGGAACGTTGTCAATAACAGCCTGTCATCCTCTGTATAGCGCCCTCCGTCCGATTGGGTTAACTTATCCCCTAACGGCTGGATAGAACCTCTCAGCGGCGTATTCTGGGCTTCAGGCGGTTGATATACACCAACTGAATCATAATAGCCGTCAATTTCACGAATAAGCGTATATGGACGCTCATATTTGCGTAGCGTTCCGCGAAATCTAAACCTCATGCTTATCCGCCCTTCCGGCGAACCTTGAACACGATAGAATCTCGTAAGTCCATGTCCGCAATCAACAGTTTTTTGCCCTTTTTGTATCTGGCATAGATCGCAGAAAGCCCCGGCTGCTTGATCCGGTCAAAGTTCTTGACCACACGTTGCTGACCCAATTCTCCAATCTCCTGCAACAGTGAATCAACGGAACGTTCACCCAAGGCGATTTCATTGACTCCCTGCCGCACAAGCTTGGCAATGGCTGCCTGTGCTTTCTTTTTACCTGTGCCAATAAAAGACCGGGCCGGAATGTTCATCTTGGCCGATCCAAACTCGTGAACGCCTGCAATCATAGCCAGTTCTGCATCTCCCTGAACCCCAATAACCACCTCTTGGTCCACGAGTGGCCGGACCCGCTCCACGAGAACGGATAAATCCATATCCCCGGTGTAAGACACGTTCGCACGCCGCACGCTTCGCCGTCTTCTTGCCATGATCTCACCTCACAACTGAATAAGAGCCTTGACTGCACCCGGCAGGCTTCGGCCCTCATCCTTGTAGGTTACGGATATATTTCCAACCCGCTCACTGGTTACGCCTTGTTCCCTCATTAGCGTTTGGGCAAGCAGGACACAGGCCAATTCATATTTCTGTGGCAGTGTAGACTCCGGAGCGCCCGTCTCGTCGCTTGGAAGGATATATCCAGCTAAATATTCCACTTCGATAAGACGTGCCCCACAAGGCCAGCCAGAACGCTTAAACAGCATGCCGTTTTCTGATTCGATCTTGAAAGAATCGATCCGCTGTTCGTTGTCGTGAATGCTCAGTTTGGATACCGAATGAATCGGGAAGTTTCGAAGCCGGAGGAACTGGGTTCCAGGACCGTCCAACGTTTGTTGGTATGTCTTGTATTCAAAGCTCCGATTACACTCCCGTTCAATCCATTCAGAGGCTGCAGCCAATGCAGACAGTAAATAAAGATCCTGTGAAGTGTCGTCCAGCGGAATGGACAACATTCTTTTAGCTCTTTGCAGTGTCGTCAGCATCAGAAGCACCGCCTGCCGTATCGTCATCAGCTTTTGTTTTATCTGAAGCAGCTGCCTTTGTTTGTTTTGGCAAAGCTTGTCCTTCGTCATCCTCAGCAATGACGCCCTCAGCCTTCAGTTTATTGGCACGCTTCTGATCTGCAGAATATAGTTCGCCCGGTTTAATAACGGTATCGGTTTTCTGATCGTTAAAAGCAGCAATAACCGTGTAATTCAGTTCTTCACTTTTAGCAGCCATGCAAGTTTCCCTCCTGTTAGGCCCGGTAGACCGGGCCACATGATTATGTTAATTAAGGCGTTGGGATGCCCAATTTGATGAACGGCGAAACCTGATAACCGTTTTTCATCTCGAAAGGACCGTTAACCCATGGCTTACCATCCACGTTCCAGAAGGCTTTGATAATTGTTTTATTTTGTTTGAACAATGGATGTTCGGAAGCTTGGATAAAGATACCGGAACCATCCTTGATCAGGTAGTAACCCATGTCTGCAAGTACCAGGTCGCCTTCTTCACCAAGAATTGGTGCATTCTCTTTGAATCGGATTGGGTAACCCAGAAGAGTACCTGTCATCTTATCAGCAACGTTCGGTTGGAAGATCAGATTCCCCGCTTCATCCTTCATTGTCAGGAGTTGTGGCAAGATAGATTGGGATGCAGCCCAGATCAATGCACCGCCAAGCTTGGCCTGAGCAATCATGGCAACAATATCAGCATAGGTGATCAGGTTCGCTGTTTTACGTGCCACTGTAATGGCAGCTGGTGACACCATCGCGCCGCTTGGCTTACCAGTTCCGCTACCGTACAAGAACGCATCGTCTTCAGCTGCAGCAATTGCACCTCTGAACAACTTTGTGATGATGGTGTTTACTGCCGGAGCGTTTCGCAAAAGCTTGTCTGTAACAACGATATGAGCTGCAACCTCATGAGGCGTCAAAGTCAGGTCTCTGAATTTAGCGCTTGTCTCAGGTTTTTCGTCACCTTCACCGATCCAGTTTACCTCTACGCCGCCATACATGTTGGAACCGGCACCCTGATCAAGTGCAGGGAATGTAGTGCTGGAGTCAGGAGCATTTTCATCAGCCGGAATAACCAATGCACGTGGACGAACCACTGCTTCTTCTGGCGTGATTTCAAACAATTGCGCCGAGAACTTAGGAGGCACGAAAACCCCGCCTGAAGCTTTTGTTCCTGCAGCCATTTCCCGATACTCTTTCAAACGTGGGTCATACGGGTCCGAACGGTAGCAAGAAATCAACTCTCCCAAGCTGCGGAACTCACTTTCATGAGCTGGATCTTCAGGTGTATGTTTTGAGCCGCTGCCACCCATGGCAAACTGTTGGGCGCGTTCTTCCAGTTTGATTTCATCTTCCAAAGAACGGGCCTCTGCTTCCATGGTAGTAAAGTTTGTTTCTTCATCATCAGTAAAGCCGCGCTTTTCCGTCTGAGCCAATACGATCAGTGAACGCATTTCCTCTTTCTTTGCAGCCAGTTTTTTTCTCAATTCGATAAGATTTTTCAAGCAATCCATCTCCCTTATAGGTTCAATTTTCTCATTCTCATGTCATGTTCAAGCATGATCATGTCTAACTCTTCGTCGGTGTAGCCCAGCAATGTGTCATCGTCGCCCGTTCTTTCTTGGAATACTTCCTCAGCTGAGCGAATACCCACAGAGGACTGAGGATAGGCCGGAGTCGTTACCGGGCTAACTTCGAATAATTCAGCTTCAATAACAGACCGAATCGGCATATCTGGGTTTGTTTCGTCCCACTCTTCCTTGGTTGGGCGAAAAATAAAAGACGACCCCCGCACGTCTCCGCGCTCGATCGTCTCCACATATTTTTCCGCCCAACTCGGAGGCGTGATTTCATATCTCAGTCCAATATCATCCTCAGTTACAAGCAACGTTCCCGGTGTGCGTCCTAAAATCTCACGTGCGTCATGTTGCCACGATGCATAGACATCCGGGTTAATCAAACTGGCCGCAAATGCTCCTCGCTTAAAACGTTCTTGGAACATGCCAAAAATCGGATGTGATAACTGGTCCCACCTCACGGCGTAACCAATGATTTTTGTCGGTTCTCCATCAACTTTCCGAACCTCCGGCCGACTCTCCGGTAGAATCAGTTCCCGTTGTTCTTTCGTCTTGTTCCCCATCTTCGTTATCACCTCCTTCCGGTGGAATAGGATCAGGTTTATTCTGATTTTTGTAATACTCGTCCAACATATCTAATGGCAACATATTGAGCGGAACAAAATATCTGTCTCCACCTTCAATTGGGTTGTCGTTTTCTTTCTCCCGAATGTCATTTTGTGAGTAGACACCGATCATGAACATTTCCTTGTAAAAGGCTGCCCGCGCAGTTGAATCCCCGCGAAGCAATCCTTCAACGAGATGTTCAGCGAAGAAGCGCTTTTGCTCATTCAGTGAAAACAACTTCCAGTTGATGGTCTGTTCCCACCTGATCAGCCAAGGCCGTATGGTATGAATGACAAAATCAATGGACTGTTGCTCAATGTTGGAAAAGGAAGCCCGTTCAAGGTCCGCCATCATGTGTGGAGGAACACGAAATACCCGCGCAATCTCAAGTATCTGGAATTTCCTCGTCTCCAAAAATTGAGCATCGTTCGGTGGAATCGTGTTTTTAGAAAATGTCATTCCTTCTTCAAGCAGCATCAGACGGTGAGCCTTTCCAAGCCCTTCGTATTTCTCCCGAAGCGACTTTTGAAGCCTTTCAAATGCTGCATCGGACAATGTACCAGGAAGCGTTGCGACTGCACCCACGTTTGTTCCATTCTCAAAGAAATCCGCTCCGAATTGTTCCGTAGCCAGTGCTAATTCAACAGCCTGCCGTGCCCAGTGAATAACAGATACGCCCTTGGTTCCATCAAATCCAAGGCCCGGTATATGGAACATGGCATAGAACGGTACATTATGTTGTTTTCCGTCTTTGGTCGTGACTCTGAAGAACGGATCTCCTTCGGCTGTTTCCATGTGTTCAACCCTGTGAGGTGGGATCGGCCAAAGAGCAACGAGTTCCCCGGCTGTGTCATATTCAATTTCCGCATAACAGTTCCCCCACAACAATATGTGAGCCATCATGGTTTCCCTGAACGTGAATGCCGTCATTCTTGGATTGGGTCGATTCTGCAGAAGCTCCGAAACCTTATGCTTGGTCCGTGCCTTCCCTCTTGGATTTAATCTTTTGTATACAGGCAAGGGTAGAGAAGCCACTGTCTCAGAAAGAATCCTGACGCAAGTTAACACGGCCGTTGAACGCATAGCCGTTGATTCTGTAACAGCAATTCCCCGCCCAATCGGAATACCCAAAGCGTTATAGAGCCAACGTTTGGGATTTTTCAAATCGCTTGATTCGCTTCGCTTCTCCAAAAACTTTGAAACAAATGGTATCCGCAGTGTGTACACCCCCTTTCATTAAATCGCTCTAACGCCTCGATCTTCGTAAACGGATCTTTTCGGTTTAGCCGAATTGGAAAGCGTCAGTTTGTGGGCATCAATAACAGCGTCCACCGGGTCAATCCTCTTCGTTTTAGAAGAAGGGTCCTTGTCTATCTTGATTTCTCCAAAACTATTGCTGACCGTCTTGGCGTTCGCCATGCTCCATGTCAGCAGCTTATTCTTCCGGTCATAAATCACGTTCTTGGCTTCAGTTTCCAACCTGAAATCCACCGTAGCGTCATTCAAGCTCTTGGCACTCTGAACGATCTCAACCAGATCCACGCCAAATTCCTCAAGGTCAGATAAAAAGGCATCTGCGTTGTGTGGATCATACGCAATGCCCAGTAGCTTGAGGTTATGTTTTTTGATCAGGTCCCGGTAATAAGACAGGATGTATTTGTAATCCGTCTTCACGCCGCCCATGGTCTCTGTCGGAGTAAGCAGCCCTTCCATAATCCACATGTCATACGGTGCAAAGTCACTCTTCACATGCTCGTCTACCCTTGCTGCAGGAATCCAGCTATGTGAATGGATGTAATACTTACGCTGCCCGTCGATATCCAACGGAAATTCCAGTGCACCACTCGTAAGGTCACCACCTGAAGACAAGTCCAGCCCCAAGTAACATTCCTTGCCTGCCATGTCTTCAATGGTCGTGTCAGACTCACAATCCACCCAGTGTTCCATGTTCATGTACTGAGTATCTGAGAATTGCACCCATCTGTTCAGTGACTTGGTGAGGAAGTTGCGAAGCTCTTCGCCCTGTTGAACCTTGGCTTTGATTGCTTCAGCACGCAAGCTGTCCAACGTCTCCGGAGTCCAGAGAGGATTTGCCTTCGGCCAGTTGGATTCGTCCCAAACATCGTCATCCTTGTCCAGCTCACAAATGAAAATGAACTGCGTTTCATCAGCATGAGCGCCGGACAAAACCATCTTGCAATATTTGTACAGCTCGTAACATGGGCCGTTGATGTTAAACCCTGCTGTTGTAATAACGGAAATAAGACACTGCTTCAGCTTCTTGGTGCCGTCCGCCAGCAGCTTGTACATCTGGTTATCCTTGTGCAAGTGGTATTCGTCCACACTGGCAAAGTAAGGCCGGAAACCGTCTATGGTTTTTGTATCCCGGCCAAGCGCCCTGATTTCACCTTTCGAAACGGTGCAAAGGATCGTACTTTTATAATCCTTCACGTCAAAAAGACCGGATTCGTATTCATCTCCGGCCAACTCTGGATCCGCATCGATAAACTTGATGCACTCTTTCAGTACAATTCTTGCCTGCGCTTCTTTGGTCGCTGTCACGTACACTTGCGGATAAGTGTATCCGTCAAAGTTCCCGTAAAATAGGGACGGCACAGCGTTACCCAACGACTTACCGTTTTGCCGGGCTACTTGGATGTACGATGTTCGGAAGCGCCGATAACCGTCCATCTTCAGCCAGCCGTTCCAGCTCCCGAAGATGAAGTCCTGAAAGCCCCATAATTCCAGCGGTCGTGGTTCTTCGCCCTCAGCCAGTGTAAGAGATTCGGCAAACTCGATAATCTCTTGGGCCTTGTCTGGATCAAATACGTAAGGGAAGTCTTCCGTACCCTGCCGATCCAGATCCCGTAGGTGCCGTTCACAAGCCTGCCGCTGAGCCTGTCCAGCTGTAATCCTGCCGGATGTGACTTCAAGGGCATACGCCGTTACCCGGTCTACCTCACCAACCGTGTTGTAAGGGTAAATCTGAGGATTAGCCACTTCGGTTTCCAAACTTTCCAAACCTGCTTGGCTTCTCTTCCTTCGCCTTCGGTTTTGGTACGTTCTTCACTTTGGACAACGGGTTCAGGAACAAACGGTCCTGCATTTTCAGGAGCATGTCCATTTTCTTGTTAATCGCCGTCTCAATCCGAAGTAACCCATCAACCGCAATCATGCTTCGTAATTGTTTCTTGACTTTCATGTTAAATTCTTCGGATTCTTCAATATATTCGTCCAAATCTTCAGAATCATAGGCCACTTTATCAATCGTTTGGTACGATTTTTGAAGTCTTTCATACTCAGAAAACGTCTTACAATACATGGCTAAAAGCCCCACATCTGAACTGCTTAACAGTTCAATATTTTGTGCAGCTGCGGCTTTGTATTCTTTCATACATTGTTTCCAATGAGTGAAGGCAATCGGATCATTCTTCACGAATGCCGGAGGTTTCAGCTTGTCCAGTTCAGTTTTTCCAAGTTTAATCTCCCCTTCCTGACGTGCCTTAATTTGCTCTTTTGACAATCGATTCGGATTCCCCGCAGCGAGGTGCAGAGAAACTGGTTTTGCGTTCCTTCCCATTGGGTTCACCTGCCTGAGTCACTGAAAAATTAATAAAACGAGTTTTTACGCGAAATAAGTCCGACGCGGTCTATCAGCCGAAAGGTTTTTAGAGATTTGACCCCCCTACCCCTCATGGCTATTCCAGTTGATTGAATACTTTCTGGATCTCAGCAGCCATAGCAGATCCTATCTCTTGTCCCATGTCTTCAAGGTTAGCACGTATCACGGAGAGGTTAACACTTACCTCATCATCCAAGATGTCACAGGCATCCAATGATACATTGAGCTGATACTCTGCTTCCTTGGTCTTAGTCTTGGATGCTATCAATGTGGACAGCCCATCCTTGGCGTTGCCCAGCTCTGCTTTAGATGCATACACAGTTAGTGTTACTCCTGTCTTAATCATGTTCATTCCTCCATTGTTTAGTGGCTATCTATTGTTACCAAAGCCACCATCCTCTTTAGCGGTCTTGATATCGTGACATTGCTTGCATAGTGCCTGCCAATTGTTGCGGTCCCAGAACAGCGCCTTGTCTCCCTTGTGTGGCTGTATATGATCCACTACCGTAGCCGCCTGAACATAGCCCTGCTTCCAATGAGTGACACACAGCGGATGCTTCTTTAGAAATCCGTCCCTGGCTTTGCGCCATCGGCTATCATACCCGCGCTCAGATGCTGTCCCTCTATGCTGATCATAGATGTGTACTTGGTCTTTATGATCCTCACAGTATCTTCCCTCTGTGATGGTCTCCTTACATCCCTGCTTACCGCAGAATCGTTTAAGTGGCATCTTACTCAACATCTTCTGAAAGCTCTTCAATAATCCATTCTGTGTCTCCACGGTACGGAACAGGCGTCACTTTGAACTTGGTTATCCTGTATGTCTTTCCCAAAACGTCTAAAGCATCCATCACAGCTTCCACGTCTTTACGGCTCCAAAACTTCCCAATGTACATTCTGCATCCTCCTTACAGCATCTTGGTTCTTTCATGCTTGTTTAATCCCTGCCCTTTCGCCCCTTATGCAAAGGCTAATTTCGAAGAAGTCGGTATGGTGCTACCTTCCTTGTCATCCATGTGATCACATAAACACCTACTGTGGTTTGGGGATAAAACTTTTACTATCACTCTCATAATTGCAAATGCTATATTAAAGCTACTAACTTTAAGGAGCCTCGTATTATGTTCAAAGATGAATTCTTAAAAGCTCTTTCAGATGCTCGTGAAAGCACTCCTTTTTTTCTTTCCGCTCTTTTAATATTGTCTTACTTTTTTTTTACTAATTACATAAAAAATAGAGGCAAAAAAGATAAGGAGATACTAGATCGTCAAATAGAAAAAATTGCTGGTTTGGTTTCAGGTACTACCCATAAAGATGAGCTCAAAGAATTCACAAATCAAACCAAACTTACAGACAATCACACTGAGGCTATACATATGCTTCAAAATGAATTAGAAGTTTTAAAATTTGAAATCAGAAACAATAAGAACACATGGAGCTTAGTCGAAGGATTGATAGAAAACTATCACAAACAAGCCTTGCGACAAGCGAGCATTCAATTCTGGTTCAGTGCAGTTGCGGCAATAATTGGTCTTGGTTTTATAATTATAAGTTTGTTCCTAAGCGAGTCAGCAACTGTATATGAGAAAATCATCGGGACTCTCCCAGGTGTTACAATTGATCTAATAGCTGCGCTTTTCTTTAAACAAGCTGAACAAACGCGGCAGAGAGCAACTGAGTTGTACGATAGGTTACGCCTAGACAAAGAGAGAGAGGAAGCAATTAAACTAATTGAAACTATTGATGATCCGATACTAAAATCAGTAGTAAAAGCTCAACTCGCATTGAAAATCGGTGGTGTTGATGCATCTCTCAGTGATTTATCAAGCATATTGAGAAATGAGCAACAAAAAACCACTTAATCGAATTTAGGTGGTTTTTGATTACTGAAAATTCAATGGCCTAAGTCTTGTTATAAATATAGTTATTCCATACGACCTAGGTTCCACGTTTATATCTATCCTCCTTCTGACATCTTGGAATCTTACACATCTGTACTGATCCCGCCCACTCACCCCAGACGCAACCCCTGCATTGTAAAGGTTGTAACTTCGTTATGTAGGGTATAGGCGGCTCCTTAATTGCTATGAATCTCGGGCTTCTAATCATTGATTGTTCCACCACCTTCATACATTTTCAAAACCTCCCTTCATAATTCCAAGCGATTGGGATTACATAAAAAAATAAGCCACCCGATGTTGGATGACTCAAAAAAAGGATATGAAGAAAATTTCATCGGCCTTGCCGGGACTCGAACGCCAGCCTCTGCCTGTAGGCCATAATAGTATCCGTATTTCTATCCCGCCCGGATGGAGCGGCTGTGGGGAGTCTAACCCCATTCCCACACCGCACCCTTGACGATCCACGTCTAAGGATATCCCATCCCACAGCACAGCCGAGTTGCCCACGGGATAACGGTGCTAGGCACACCGGGGAAGAATTTTCCTTCCCTATGTGCCTAACTATAAATTTGAACCACAGACGTTGTGCCGACTCACTACAGACGTACTACAGACGTGGTTTTCACTCTATTTGTCCAATCAGCTTCAAGGTTTCTGCAACAGACTCTACACCTCGAACAATTCTCCTGTCTACTGATCTATCTGTTATGCTACCGAATCTTTTGACAGTTCCCCACCGAGTGTTACCCCGAACAAAACGAAACTCCATTACCCTGCGGACATCATCATCTTGAATAAGTTTCACAGCCATTTCTATGGCGTCCGCCTTCTGTTGATACTCTACTTTGACTTGTTGTTCTTTTTCAGTGAGTAGAACGCGATTACTGAGAGCTTCAGAAGTTTGCCGCATACGCAAGTAACGTTTCAACATGCTTCGTGCAGATTCAAAGTCCGTCTTGTCCGCTTTTGGAAATAACTCCATTTGGATCACCGCCCCCATGCACTGCACCCTTTCCTGATTGTTCAGTTAGCCTCTTATTTTCCACGAAAAGCAATGTGGCTTGTTTCTGCCAGTACGCTACAGATTCTGTGAGAGAGTCAATTTCAGTCTGTTGAATTTTCATGTGCTCAGCAAATTCCTTATCTTGATTGTACATAGACTCTCTGTTGCTATCTGCCAGCGCCCTGTACTTATCAAGCTGCAGGAGTACCGCACAAAATAGTTCATAGTCAGATTCACTAAAACATTGCCTTGCCAGACCGTCTATTTTGGCTTGTGCGGCTTCCAATGTCGGTTGGGTCATTTTGCCACCGCCTGACCTTGTTGAAGCTCTCTATACACATCCTCGGGGATTTGAGTAATAATCGCAGTCGGCCGGATGCGCTTCTTCTCCGATATCTCAGCAATTGCCCTCGCTGGATGGCTGCTTTCGAACAATTCCACTACCTCACCGTTCAGCTCACTTTTAAAATATCTTGTCCTTACCATGTTTCTCCCCTCCATTGCACAATGTTATATGTTCAAAATACAAATCCGAATCATCCAACTCTTCATCATCAATGCGGGTGATTTCGAATACCCGGAGACAAACCGGGCATTCTACTGTATCCCCCAATTCATAATCAATATCCATCATGGTGTCCCCTATTCAAAACATCCGTGCCTGTCGGTATGAAGCACCCCATCCACCCTCTTGTAATGGGATCTCGTTTGTTATCTCCAAGCTACTGGGGGGATATGGCGCCGTCACACATGCAGGGTCAAAATCTATAACATTTTCACCTTTGCGATTTGTACGGTATTTTACAGGCCGGTTATCATAGCACCAAAGCATGTCATCCTGGATTTGTTGGACAACAACCATTTTCCCTTTATCTATTCCGCTTTTTAGTCGGCACACCATCCCAGGCTTAAATTCTTCAAAGTAGAAGAACAGGAAGGCCATGTTTCATCACAACTCGGCTTTCATTCGTTCAATCAGGCCGTTTGTGGCGGTCTTATACTTAGCGTGCAATTCTTCATCGGTTTTACCGACAATCTCCAATGCACTAAGTAGATTAGCGAAGGCATCATTCAGGTTTTTAAAATGCGCTTTGAATATGGCCGCTTCTTCACCTGTCCCCTGTGCAACCTTCTTCCGGAGTTCCGCCAACTCGGCCTCAATCTCTGCCGGAACCTTCTCCACAATCGCAGGAACATCGATAGGCTTCGCTTTCAGTTCCTGTTCAAGCTTCTTTATCTGTGCCAAAGACTCAGCGTGTTCCCGTTTAGCCTTCTCAAGTTCTTCCTGAAGCGCAGCGGCTTGCCCATCGTCTTCACCCGATTCGGCTTTAGCTGCTGCAGCTGCTGCTTCCTCTGCTTGGGCTTCTAACCGTTCAACAATCAAAGCATGGTCTGCCTGCTGTGCTTCCAGTTTCTCTCGAAGCTTCTGCTCCTTCTCCATAGCCTTCTTGGCCTTCTCAGCCTCCGCCTGTGCAGCTTTAAGGGCCTTTTCTGCATCCTTACGGGCCTTGACAGCCTCCTGTAGCTCACGAGTGGACATACTATCCACATCATTTTCCTGTACGAAGGCTTCTCTTTCCTCAGCCGGGATCCCAAGTAAGGCCACTGCCTGCGTATAGCTTAAACTTCCAAGCGCTTGGGAATCGGCGTTATCTCCAAACAGTGTGAGTTGATCAGATCCGTATTCCTTAAACAACTTCATCAAGTTATTAGCAGTGCTTTGAGAGTAATCAACAGAGTCAGCCAGCCAGTTCATCCAGTCCCCATGCTGCATCATCTCTTTTGCTTCGGTTAATCGGCGTCCGATCTCAATTGATCCGTGAAGCATAATCTTTTTCGTTTGATCCTTGATGCTGTTGATTTCGATTGCGATTGTCTCAATGGTACGAATGGCTAACTGGCTCATACGGCTACCCCCTGTGGTTTCTTAGTGTTAGTTTTCTTTGGTTTCTTGCCTAATCTAGCTCTCTTGAACTTCTCCACAAACTCCAAGATGGCTGGATCAGGATCATAATTTTTAAATCCTCTGACTTGAGCAATGAAACCTGATCTGATTTCCACCGTGCAAAGTGGTTCGTCAGGTTGTTCAATCTTGCGAATGAACAGAATGTCACATTGTCCAGATCCATATTGAGCGGAATAACCCCCAACACAATGACTGAGACTCTTTCCTTCTCTGAACAACTCAAATGATGATTGGGCTGCTCTTATTAGATAGCCGTTTGCTTCAAAATAATAATGTTCAAGTTCAGGAAGGCGTGCTTTAATCCTCTTGTTCACTGCCTTGTCTTTTTTGATTTTGATACGTTCCGTTAATTTCATGTGTGCTTCGTGGAGATCGTTTGGAAACAAATAACGTTCCTCTTCCAGACTCATTCCAAGTTCCTTGCATTGATTACGATAATCTCGCCAATCAGACAATATACTTCCAGCTGATCGTTTGGCGTATTGCGGTTTCTTATTTTGCTTTAAGATGTATTTTTTCACAGTTTCTTCAGGAGCTAACGATAATACCTCTCTGTAATAGGTCTGATAAAATGTGTCCTCTATTTCTCCCAAGAATAAAGCATCCAGTATGTTCATCTTTTCGCCCCGTGATTTTAACTTCTGGTAGTAACGAAGTGCTTTAGGTTCTATCCCAATCCCTGCATTTTTGATCTCTCTTAGCTCACTTTTTGTCAGCCTTAGCACGGCGGGTAAGGTTTTTCCTCGCCAGTGGACAGCACCATAAGTGCCACTTCCAGAAAGTTTTGCCCGTACAAGATTACTAAATCCAGCCTTGGTCAGATATTCAATGCAGGGATAGCGGGTATAATGGTCGAAAAATTCCACCATGTCATTTATGCTGTAATAACCACCGGAGTCCGTGTACTTTTCCCATGTTGAATACTGAAAAGGAGTATCTTTGACAGCTTTTCGGATATTATCAAGATCACGAAATTTCCTCCACGATCCATAACCATAATGCTTCTCAAAAGGAGATTTAACCTTGCTTTTTTCCTTTCCATACACATAAGCAGTTGATTTTCGGGGTTCAAACAAATACATATGAACAACGTTGTAATGTGTCTCAACCTTTGTGTAATCCCCACTGTAATCTCTGCTTACTGTAATTACTCTTGCTGTGATTGCTTCTTTGTTGATAATTGACTTCTCATACCAGATCAATACAGCAGAATCGAATAGATATTTCCGACTCATTCCATGAGAACGAACTTCACATTCAGACCCACATTTTGGGCAAGTAGCAAGTTCTTTCTGTTTGTGTTTCAGCTTGGCTTCAGGGCAGTGTTGCTTTTGGCAATGAGTGCAATATGCGACTTGGATACCTCCGGCCGTCTTGTAAAATAAATAGCGGCTTTTCAGTAGAACCGTATCAGTAACGTACTTGACAAGTGCTGTGGAAATTTTCTCAGGAAAATGTTTTTCAAACTCTACACGCAACATGCTTTACCCCTCCCCCTACAAGAAATCATCTAGCTTGACATCAAAGCGCACGGTCTTTTGCTCTTCAGGTGCGGGGGGTGCTGACGTTACTCCCCCGCTCAGTCCAAAGTAATTCAGCACAATCGCAAATCCTTCCTCATCGGTCAGCATAGCCATCCCGCCAACAGCTTTTTTCTTAGCCTCTGCCTGCATAGCAAGCAAGCTCTTCGCAATCGTCTTGTCAGCGGACAGGATCTGATCAACAGAACCAGGATTCGCCTGAATGTGTTTAATCAGAAATTCCCCAATCAGCTTGATATATGTGTTCGTCCCTTTACCGTCCATTTCAGCTTTCAGCTTTGTTATTGCAGCTTCCATGCTTCAACCTCCGTTCAATTTTTCTTTTTGACCCAGGCAAACGCACGTTCACTGCCCGAATCTTGTATCACATAAGACACGCCTTCTGGAACCATCCTATCTGGTGCCACAGCTAACATGCCGTAATCTGTTCGAACTTCCGTATCTGCTGCTACCGGATCCAAGGGAGAGATGACCAGCTTTAACCGATCCAACTTGTACCCTTGATTTACCAGTGAAGCAACGGCCCTATCTATGCGTGCTCTCATCCCATAACCGGCGTATGATTGGCGTACCTCAATGGCCATTCGTTCCAATTGGGTGAGCTTGTCCGCATCAAGTTGTTCAACAGCACGCGAGAACAAGGGGACGTATCGGAATTGATCCTTCACCTTGGCTGAATAAACGTATCCGGCAGGAGGTTCATCGTCCGCCACACTAGCCCCCAGCTCCCCGCAGCGTTTAAGCCCCAATAAAATGTCACCTATGGGCCGTTCCATATGCCAGCGCCCGCCCGGAACCCATTCACCGTTGACTTCTACCTGCCGGGGAACGAATATCGGTATACCGCGATTCGCCACTTCTTGCTTGTTCAACCATCGGTGTAGTGGATTCATTAGCGTTCACCCGCCTTTGCCGCCTGCGTAGCTGCGGCATTACGCATCATTTCTGCAAACTCTTCATCACTTGGACCAGAATCAGGGTTTGTATCATTTTGAACAATCGGGATTTCAGTTTTTCCGCCCCCGCCGCCGGAACCCTTTCCGCGTTTTGCCTTATCCGAACGCATCTCTAAAACCAAAGTACCGAATTTTTCCCTGAACTTTCCGCCAGAAAGCACATTTTTCCTCCAAAACACGCTTGTTGGTAGCCAATCCATCACATCACGAATGAGATTCTTATCCTGCTGCCCGTCAACTTCGACCAGCAGCCGGAAATCATCCGCCCATGTCTGCATGTTCGACCGTTTCGTCAAATGCGCGATTCCTTCAGCTTGCGCGAATCCATCAATTTTTCCTTTCAGGTAATTCGCCATTTTTAGAAACGGGCTGTTTTCGTCGTATTCCGGCTTTTTTCGAGACCCTTTTTTCCCGGTTTTCCCTTTTACATTTTTCCCCGTTTTTTGGCCTGAATCTTTCGGCTTGGCTGGATTTTCGGCGTTCGGTTCGGATTTCGGGTTTTGATCTTGATTTTGGTTTTGTTGTTGGTCTTGGGGTATATCTTCTTTAATTAATTCTTTATCTAACTCTTTATCTAATTCTTTATATACCGGGACAGGGGGTGGACGTCCTTCGTCTGTCCCCGGGATGTCCCTAGGTATGTCCCCGGGGACATCAGTCTTTCCCGCTGCTTCAGCTGCCTTTTTAGCAGCAGCCATTTCACGCTGTTTTGCCTTTTTAGCAGCAGCCTTTTTCCGGCTTTCAAGTACCTGTCCGCCAATGTTATGCCAATTCAAAACCTCATACCCATCAAGGGTTTTCCCTATATAGTTAGCCTCGACAAGTGCATTAAAAAACACTTCGGGATCACCTTCAAAATGAGCAGCGTCTGCCAAATCAATTGGCTCAAAATTGCTTATGTTCCCATCGGGGGCCCAATCCATTGCCCACCACCAAATCATGTGTAGTGACCCCACTGCCCGGGGTATATCCAACCCTGTCAAACGACAGAATTTCTTTGTCTGGGGGTCCCTATCAGTTGCCTGATAACTCTTAATCCATAACATCTATGCTGTTCACCGCCTCCTGCAAATGGACTCACTCAGGACAGACATGCGACATCCCAGATACGTCCCCACACTGTCCCCTGCTTGTCCCCGGGGACATCCTAGGGACATCCAAGGGACAAGGTGCGCCCTATTTCCAATGTTCTTGACCCTCTCCGACTATGTAGTAAATGTAAAGCTTCGCTTGCTTATCCACTTTCCAAGCTCGGCCTTCTCTCGTTTCATCTGCCCAGTTGTGGCATGTTCCTGTTGCTGTCCTAGGGCCGCACAAAATAACAATATTCCAAGGGGATTTACCAGACCCATACTGACTTGCATTGGTCATATGGCAACGTTCGAACCAGTGTTTGGGTCTACTGCACCCGCAACGTTCACAACGCGTGTAGCCCGCCTCGCCAGCTCGTCTATAAGCCTCCGTATCAACCTTCTTGCTTATTGAAGTGTGTTGTCTCTGAGTTGACTTGAATCGCCTGTGGTTGGGTTTAGGCGTAGGGAGAAATTCGAACTCAGCCATGTACTCCGCCTCCTGTTATATGCATCTCGACCCGTACCCGAAGGCGCAGCTCGTATATCTTCTCTTTTACCGAGTCAAGTTCGTTCTTCCAATACATCTTTTGTTCCAAAGCGTCTGCCTCAATCATGCGTAGTTCCGCTGTGGCCTGTGCTGCAGCCACTTCTTTCTCACCGCGCTTGGCTCTTGCTCTGGCCTCAGCATCCAAATTGTCCCTTAGTACGTGAATCTTTGCGTGATCCCCGGTTTTCTGTGCCGATACACGTCCCATGAGCATATGGGCATCAGTTAGAAGACGGACCTTCTCAATCATTCCGCCTGGAGAGTCTTCGTCGTACTGATCAGCCTGTTTCCGTAGCCGCTTAATCTGCCTTACATATTCATCGATTTCATCTGCTTTGGTTCTCGACGTGTTCAATTCACGGAGATAATCGTTTATGCCCACCGCATTACCTCCTTGTGTTGTTAATTGAATTTTGATATGATTGCCGTAGAATTTTTTTAAAAAGTGAGTTACTTAATGACTACGCGGATCAGGCGTGGTCATTTTTTCGTTGATAAGGGCAATGTACTCTTTACGATGACGCTCGTTACAAAATGTCAGCTTTCCTGCTTGGACGTAACATTCTCCATACTCAATGCGACGAAAGCATAAAGGACAGTTTCCAATATGACTTTTGGGTTTCTTCTTGGTGTTTGATACAACTGGACCGACTTCTGTTTTTCGAATTTCCTCTTCAATCTTCTTCCTGTCTGCATGAAGCTGTTTAAAGAGCTTTTCGTCTGTTGCATCCAGAATGTTTCTGCAAAGCTCATTATGCTTGTTGCGTAAATCTCGACGTTTGTCCTTCAACTCTTTACCTCCCTATATCCAAGTTCTACATTCCTCTGTTCCATCACTTCGTTACGCTTTCCAGTACCCCGTTGCTTTGAATTTCATTTCCTGAAATATGCTAAAATGTTGGTGTCCTATCGTCGTCGTATCAAGGCAGAACCCTCCGGGCGAATTGAGCGTGATGTGTCTTCTTCTTTTTCTTCTTTAACAACTCTGATTTCTCCATACGGTTAACGGCCGCTATGGAAGAACGTGATTTTGACCATGTCGCCTTAGCTATGACTGCCAACGTGTCACCCCACACGGTAAAACGCTGGCTGAACGGAAAATTCGAACCCAGACACAAGAACTTGGCCCGATTAGCCGACGCTCTTGATGTTTCTGGAGATTACCTGTTAGGCAGAACCTGATTTATACTTAGCCCGGGGGGTTCTGTCTTGATACGACTTCAGGGCGACTACTATCTCCCCCTTATTCAGTCTCTTTGTTGCAATCCTCGTTAATTAGGTACTCAAGAGATTCATCAAACCAATTCGCTGTTTCTGGATAATCAAATTGCATCTGCTGAAGGATTTTAATACGCTGCTGCAACTGCTGATGTATTGGCATGTTGTCCACTCTCCTGTATTCCGAGATCCTGCTTCAATTCAGCAATTTCCTTATCAAGCCATGCAATACTTTTCGAACTCAGGTCTCTACTTTGCCGAAACTTTACAAGACTTTGTAGATGAACCCAGGCGAACCAATTAATCGATTCCATTCAGTAGACCCCTTTCTTCAGTTCATACGCGTTCCAACACATTGTTACCGGCACAATACATCGTTTCTTATGCTGCTATTGGGCTCTTTCTTCTTTCCTGTAGTAATTCGCCGCTCTCTGTTCAGCTCTCCAAGCTTCCAAATCAGCAAGACGGAACTTTATTGTTGGTCTTCTTGAACCGGTTGCCCCGTATCGTTCATGGGGGATTCTTCCTTCCTGGCACATACGGTAAATCAGTTTTTCTGAAACACCTATGTGCTTTGCTGCTTCAATCACGTCAAGCGTTTTGTCTATTAGCCCAGAAAACTCTGCTTTAAGCCTTTTCTCAACTATGGCCACTTGCTCATTCACGATAGACCTGATCGCATCTTCAAGAGCGGTTAACATTTTATCCATACCAATTCTCCTTTCCAACTGTGCTATAATGCACTTTAGATATGGCCTCTTACCAGATCATCAACGGTACATCCAAGAGCATTAGACAGTTTTACTAAAGTCTCCGCGTATGGACCTTGTTTTTTCTTTCCGATGCTGTAAAGGGCTGATACGGCAACTCCGCTTTCTTTGGATAGGCGGTAAATTGTCCATTCCTTCTTATCAATCAACCTTTTAATATTTGCTTCGATTTCCAACCCCATGTGATCACCTCCTGAACACATATTATAACTCTATGGTGTTATATACAATAAGCGTTATAACCCAAAAGAGTTACAAAATCCGACATTATCTCCCGTTTACTTTGATTCGCTTGACTTATCTCTCTTTTCTGTTTTATTATAACTTCATAGAGTTATAACACATTAGAGTCATATATAGGAGGCCATTTAGGTGGATTTAGCAGAAAAGATATTAGAACTAATGGATGAACAAGGTATCACTAAATACCGACTCTCTAAAGAAACTGGTGTCTCCTATACAGGTCTTACTAAGATTCTTTCTGGACAAACAAAGCACCCTCAAGTTGATTCGCTTCAGGCAATTGCAAATTTTTTCAGTAAACCACTCGATTACTTTATGGATCAGGAAGAAGAAAAGCCGTCTCCTGATTGGGCTACTCCCAAAGATCTAGCAGACATTAAGAAAATTCTTGAAGAAGATCAACCCGTCTTGTTTGATGGAGTGCCGATCACAGACGAAAAACGACAAAGAGCCATGGATATCCTTACTGGTCTACTCTGGGAAGCCAAAGAACTGAACAAAGAAACTTACGGACGTAAAAAAAAGGCAAACCCTAAAGACAAAGAGTAGGTGAACCCATTGGATGACATCATTCAGAAGCTTGTTCGTAGATTCAAAACAAACGATCCTTTTGAAATAGCCAAAGGTCTGAACATATTAATTCGTCACGCGGAGTTGGATCCTGGAACTAGGGGGTTTTACTATAGGCGGTTACGAAGGAGATTTATTGTCATTCACAATGGATTGTCTGAAGAGTGGCAGCGTGTAGTATGCGCCCATGAGCTTGGGCATGATCGACTTCATTCAGGTTTAAGCCAATTCTGGATAGATGAACATACATTTTTCAACATGGGCAAATATGAAAGACAGGCAAATCTTTTTGCCGTTAAACTTTTAACCCACTCCACAGAACGAATTCCTGGGGAAACCCAAGAAGCCTACCTATTACGTTGTGGAGTACCGAGGCAACTGCATCATCTCGAAATGTAACTTTGCGCTTTCCAGCCGCAAGGCTGTTTACCATACATAAAAATAGAACTGATGTTCGGAACGGAGGAAAAGAAGTGGCAAAAGGAAGTATAGAAAAACGAGGGGAAAACAAGTGGCGACTCACAGTAGACTTGGGGTTAAACAATGACGGTAGTCGTAACCGCCCACGGAAAACTATAACTGTCGAAGATAAGGCGCTGCTGAAGACGACAAAAAAGCTTAAAGATTTTTTAGATGATGAGCTGGCCAAGTTTAAGCAGGAAGTTCTTAGCGGCAGTTACATCGCTCCCTCCAAACTCACGTTTAAAGAATTTTACGAAAATGAATGGAAGCCCAAAGACGCCGAACCACGATTAAAGCGGACGACGTTCTTATCACACTGTTCTAAGATTGATAATCATGTATTACCGGTCATTGGGCATTTGAGGCTTGATGAGATCACCACAATGAGGCTTGTAACGCTTTTTAACGATTTACGGAAGCCTGGTGCCCGAATTGACAAAAGGGGCGGTAAAGAGACAATCAGCTCTCGTACAATTCAATATATTTATGATGTGACCATGAGTATCTTCAAACGTGCTGTTGAATGGAAAGTTCTAAATGAGAATCCATTAGACGGTATTCAGCGCCCTCAGATCAGCAAGGAGGATAAGAAAGCTCGAAAGGATAGAAAGAACTTTTTCGAAGAAGAAGAAGCTACAGAGGTTATCGACACATTAATCAAAAGCGATTCTCACTGGAAGCTTTACTTTCTAGGAGCCATAATTGGAGGCTTCAGACGAGGGGAATTAATCGCGCTGGATGAAGATGACTGTGATTTTGTAAATAACCGATTGCGTATCGACGAAAGTATTTCACATACGCAAAATGGACAGGCCGACATCACAGACACCAAAAATGAAGCATCTGACGATTATGTAGACATGCCCCAATGGTATATGGAGCAGCTAGCAGCCCATATTAAGGCAATGCGCAAATTACGATTTGAAGCAAAGGCACAAGGAAAATGGAAAGGCGGCGATCGGAACTTCGTATTCCACTCAGGTTCGGGAAAACCTTATTACCATACATCGCCATCCCAGCAATGGAAAATTTGGTGTGAACGCAATGGATTCCGGAATGTGTCCCTACATGGGCTGCGTCATACAAATGCAACCTACTTACTCGGTCAGGGAGCATCCATAAAGGAGATCCAGCATCGGTTGCGACACTCTACATCACAGGTAACTACAGACACATATGCCCATGTCACCAAGAAGTTAAGCCGAAAAACAACGGCACACCTAGACGTATTCGATCCAAAAGTTCGTCCCCAATCCGTCCCCAGAGAGGAAAAATCCACTCGTTCACTCTAATTTAGGCAGCCCTTTTTTTAACTATAAAAAAAGAAAAACCCCTTATGCAGTAAGGGATTTTCAGGGTTTGTATAATGCCGAGGACCGGGATCGAACCGGTACGGTAGTCACCTACCGCAGGATTTTAAGTCCTGTGCGTCTGCCAATTCCGCCACCCCGGCATATGTATGTATTACTTCATCACTTGAGGCGACAAGAAATATCTTATCATAGGATTGAACATTATGCAACATATAATTTATTTTTTTTAATACGACCATAAAAAAAGTGAAAAGGCACTACCAGCGTCAGCTGGCAGTGCCTAGAAAGTCCGAGTTGCGGTCCCGGACTTTCTATAAACCATCTATATTAAGGGAGGTGTGAGATCATAATACCGCCCCAACATTAAAGAAACCTAAAATCAGGCTTAAATTAAACTAAAAAGTTGCAAGAACCTTGTTCTACGCATCTTCCCCCTTCACAATCGGTGCAATGCGGGCAGCATCCTCCTCACTGCATTCCACCACGATAAGGAAGTGATCCTCAAGAAGCCACTGCTCATAATACTGAGCATCCTCTTCAGCAATGCCGGCTTCTGCCAGAGTAAGAACGAGATCATCCGTTTCTCCTCCAATTTCATTACCAGCCAGTCGGCGAACCGCTTTGCCTGCAGAGATCGTCTGATCCATGCGTTTTCCCAATGCTGCGAGTACACCCTTGAAGACGCCGAATGCACCATTTGTACCAGCACCCTTCAACGGTTTGTCCAGACCTGCCTTTTCGCTGATCAAATCAAGATCCAAATGCTCCTTCGCCACAACCCCCATCGCTTCCGCTTCTAACCCTGCTTCCTTGAGCTTATTAAGCATGATAATCGCTTCGTTCTCCGTTTGAACCAGTCCAACCAATAATTGTGTCATTCCGTTCCCTCCCTATTAGGACATGTTATAACCCAAAACGTTAATCCGTCTTGGCATCAAGGCTTTAATCAAACTATCTATTTCATAAGTCAATTCACCTAAACCTGAAAGATTTATTTCTTTTCTGGAAATCCATACCTAGTTCTGATAGACTAGATAAAGAAGCCAAATTAACCATTGAAATTATTGACATATTAAGCAACCATCTCATAACCAGGAGCAATGTCTTATGAAAAAAGAGGTAGAAATTGCCATTCGTCGTAATCAACAAATTGTTGTTCGCAATAACAGCGGTCAGACGGTGACCGGATTTCCCGAGCGTTCTGCTGACTCATCCATTCTTACCCTGCGTACGGTCCAGGGAAACCTTTGGATTCCTTTTGATGAGGTTGAGCAGGTTACCCGCCTACTGAGTATCCGTTCCCATCATATGAAGGGCCTGCAGTTGAGTATTGCAGATCTATAGCTCTATCGCTGATTAAAACCAAAAACCAGACCCTCTCGGGTCTGGTTTTTGGTTTGTTCTATGGGTCTAAATTTTTAAGCTACTTCACAACAAACTTTACCCGTGTTCCATCCGGATATGTACTCAGCTGATTGCCAACCCATGAACCCGCTCCGCGGTTGTCCTTGGGCGTAATGTACTCGATATCTGCATTTGACCCGCCTTCAGCACACATGGCCATGGGCCACTCATCCCGATCCTTCCCTTTCTTCACGGGTACACCCTTGAGTGACAGGTCACGATTGGCTTCTGCGCCCTCACGATCAATCGTGCATACATCCGAGTGTCCTGCCTTGATGGCGTCCTTGATATGCTTCGCCGTCTCCGGATACCGATCAGAGGGAAAGGTGATGGTGTGATCCACACCCTGACTGCTCCCTTTAAACGGGGATGGCAGATCCAGCGGCAATTCTCCCTCATACCAGGCAAAGACAGCCAGAACCACCAGCGTTACCAGCGTAATAAACGATTTCTTCAGATTGCTCCAGCCTTTGTTTTTCTTCTTCCTTGTGCGCTTCCTCTTCATGCTGTCTCCCCCGTTCCCTCTTGCATTATACCAGAACGTTCGTTCGTGAAACAATACCAAAAAGACAGTCCGTAATACCACGAACTGTCTTCTTCCCGTTTATTCTTATGAACCGCTTGTTATCCCACATGCGGGATAACCTGCTGCCTTAACAGGGGTAGTGTCACATGGAAATGCGTTCCCTGCCCTGGTACACTCTCTACAGCAATGTCCCCCTGCATCAATTCAAGCAGTTCCTTACAGATGGCCAATCCCAGTCCACTGCCACCAAATCTGCGGGCATGAGACACATCTGTCTGGGTGAATGCCTCAAATAATTGATGTAACTTCTCCTCAGGAATCCCGATTCCCGTATCACTTACGGTAAATAACAAGGTAATGGAGTCGCCGTGCTGCTCCTTCACATCAAGCTGCAGTAACACTTCACCTTGCTCTGTGAACTTGATCGCATTGCTCAACAGGTTATCCAGTACCTGACGCAGACGCAGCGGATCCCCGACCAAAACATCCGGTACCTGCATATCGGCCTGACAGCGCAATTGAACCTTCTTCTGTTCAGCCGCAGGCTCGTGCGTTCTAACGATCTGTTGAATGAGCTTGAGGGGCTGAAATTCGATCTGTTCAACTTGCATCTTGCCGCGCCCGAGCTTCGCCATGTCGAGACTGTTATTCACAATATTGAGCAGGGCTTCACCAGACTGACGGGCAAGGTCCAAGTATTCTTCCTGCTCCTCACTGATTTCACCCATGCTCGTTAACTCGATCATGCCCATAATTCCATTGAGCGGTGTGCGCAGTTCATGATTTAATTTTCCGATAAACTCCAGGTGTCCCCTGCTGTTCATCTCCGCCATCCTGGCCGCCCTGCGAAGCTGCTCTTCGGCATATTTCCGTTCAGAGATGTCATATTGGATGCCAACAAAGAAGAGACACTGTCCCTCATCATCAAATATAGGATCAATGTTCAATTCGTTCCAGAATGGTTGACCACTTTTGGTATAGTTCAAAATATCAACTTTAATGGACTCCTGCCGATTAAGCGCCTTACGAATTTGGCTTACAGTTTCGGGATCCGTGTCCCTGCCCTGAAGGAATCGGCAGTTCTGTCCAACGACTTCTTCAAAGGTATATCCTGTCAGAGCAGTGAACTGTTCATTGACATATATCAATGGCTGCTCTGATGAAGTTGCATCGACCACAGTTACGGAAGATTTAAGCTTGGATATTAAAAACTCCCACTGAATGGGTATGGAGTGCTTATTTTGGATGCTCATGCTTCCCCTCCTGTTTTCTTGTGGTCCGTTGCATCAAATAAATATATAATTAGAATGATAACAAATGGGTCTTGGATCAATCGAAATCAATATATTTAATTGTAACACATTATTCAAATGATGTGGTTTGTGGGTAAAATACGCTTAACTCACACCAATCCGTCAGGAGGAACACATCATGAAATTTCTGTTGATTGTTATTATTGTTATTCTGGTATTATATTTCTTCACTAGACGCAGACGTCGTTAATTTCAATCCGGGTCATGCAAACAAGGAAGGAAGATCGGGCATGAGAACCCTCTTTTTTATTTTCATGACACTTTGCATTATCAATCTCTGTTTTCCCAAATTCGGATGGTATCTCCGTTATGGATGGATTTCCAGAGGAGAGTCCGAACCCAGTAAGCCTTATATGACGTTCACCCGCTTGACTAGTTTGGTTATGCTGATTATTGCTTTTACACTCGCATCAGCTTGAAGAGCATATACTTATGAAGCAGTTGTCCATCTGGATCACTGCTTTTTGGGCTATCAATGAACAAAAAATGATAATTTTATTTGTGGTGCATTGCCCTCCATCCCTTTACTATTAGTATTGTTATTCAGCCAAGTACTGAATATATATGAACCTAGAAAGGGCATCTATGCATGAACATCATATTCTACCCATACTGGGCTGCAAAGACATTCCTATCCTTTATTGATGTATTATATATCATGGTGATCACATTACTGGTCTATGGACAGACTGGATCTGTGCTCTATGCTGCACTATTTCCTTTCATTCAGATGATGGCACGAATTGCATCCGCCTTAAGCTCTCCCTGGCTTGTGGGACGTTTCGCGGTGACCAAACTGCTTATTGGCATTCCTGCAGCAAAGACGCTAATATTCACCGGCATTGCCATATCACTTACTTACCTGACTTTACATATCCCGGTCTTACTGGCCGTTATCGCCGTTCTTTCCTTACTGGAGGGCTGGGAGTCTCTGGTGCTTGATACCATTACCCCTCGCCTTGTTGTACTAGACGAAGAGCTCGTAAAAACGAAACGCCTGATATCCTTCTCCTGCCAAACTGCAGCCATTGTTGGATATGCGATAGCCGGTTTGGTTGTCAGTCACTGGGGAGCTTTAACGACATTCTGGACGGCTGCAGCCATGTCATGGGGCAGCTTGACGCTTATGGTCGCCATCGGTTTACTATTGGACGACACTGCTAAAAAGGAAGACCTCAGACATCTTGAACGTCCTAAACGAAATGTCCTCCGGGATGGTCTGTTATTGACTGGAGCCTTCGGCGTGTCTGCCCTCTTGTTTGAATGGGTTGCGGATGAGTCGGGAATCTGGCTGGTCTATCTCATCGGAGGAGCCGTGCTAGTTCTTTCATTTATATTTTCTTCCGGAGTAATTCAAGCACGCCAGCAGCGCCGCTCGATCCGAGCGTAAGCATTTGGGAATAAATTAAAAGACGAGCAGATCTCTGCTCGTCCCAGGCTGTTCCGAACATTGGCGGAACAGCCTACTTTTTAACCATATGCACTGGTCGGTTCATTATCTAATCTAACGGGTAATCGGTGAGCGGCTTGCCTTGCTTGTAATATAAAGTCGGGGACAGGATGTTGAAGAAAATATGAGCATCAGAAAGGCCTTCGTCTGCCAGAATACCATGGATGGAAGATGCAATGCGATTGTGAATTTCCTGATCACGCTGGAACATCAGGATCTCAATCGAGGCTGGAGATGGGGTGAGAGCTTGTACATCATAACGCTCTGCCTTCAATCTTTCTCGGGGAATATTACAAATGAGAGCCATCTGCTCCGTAATCCGGGGGACAGTTTCCTCCAATTGATGACCTGTGAATCCTCTAAAGCGAATAAACGGCATTACGATCCCTTCAATCTCTAAATTTAGTCTCTTATGTGATTTTAAGCACATTGTTTTCGCTTGTCAAATGCATGGCTCGCTGATACTGCTGACTTCTCTTATATACTTAGGAAAGGCCCCGCTGAGATCTCAGCAGGGCCTTGAATGATCCTTCCATTCTGTTACAAGGTACGAATTAACACCAGAACGATTTCGTGATGATGACGAGCAGAATGAAGAGTACCAGAATTGCAGCAGTAGAAGTACACATACCGTATCCTACTCCACCAACATTGTTACAACCGTATCCAACTTGACTCATTTGATTGGCCTCCTTTGAATTTCAAGGTATGCCATAACATATGCCAATTCAGCACGATTGACCGGGCATATCCCCAATCCGCTGCGCCCAATCCGAATTAACTATTCCAGGCAAAATACACTGATATTCAAGTCAGCTGCCATCCAGTCCTGCCCCGTCCTCACTGACTTCAGGTCAACAATTCGGGTCCGAGTATCGTCTCTCGATTCGATCAAAATATCGCCACTCGGAGCGATGCAGTAGGCTATTGGAATACTGATGTCCGAGTCCCGATAAGCTCCATCAGCATGGCTTGTCCCCATGATCACGCACTTCTCTGCGATCGCAATCTGCCGCGCCTCCTCCAGCCATTCCGCATATTGCTCCTCACTGAACATCCCAACACCGATGGAATGCATGATCAGATGAATCTGCCCATCAGACTCCTTACGAAAACCCTGCCGCACCAATTCGTCACACAACAGAGTACCGATAACCCAGCCATCCTCCTCAACCGTAGTGGCAGGTGTGTATTTAGCCTTTTCAAGCACGATGTCTCCTGCCTTATTCATAATGATGGCTCGATCCTTGGGTTTCTCATCCAATCTGCGGTGTCCGGACACAATCATCGTTTCATACGTTGCAGCCAACCTACAGGCTTCTTCCACATTCTGATTCAGATAACCCTCTGGATACAGCACAATATCCACATCAGGATTGGATCTAAGTTCCCTTTCCAATTGGTCAAGGGCTGGCTCCAGTTTCGGTTGTCCAATCAGGATTTTCATTTCACGTGTCCCCCATTCATGAATAAAAGAATAACGATCAGCTTTCCAAACTTTGAAGCAGCGAACGTGCTTCTTCATGATCAGGCTCCATCACAAGTACTTCTCGGGTGTAGTTCAGGGCTTCGTTTTCGAGCTCCAGCTCATAACAGCACACGGCCAAATCGTATAATACTGCCGAACTGCCCTTCACTCCATCTGCTTCCAGAGCAAGCTCAAGAAAATGTTTCGCGTCTTCATACATTCCCATTTCATTCAGCAATTGCCCTGCTAGAAATGCAATGTCCCCCATATGGTCCATTGTGTAATAGGAGGACCACATGATCTGAATTCCTTGCTGGATATCCAACATCTCCTCATCACTTGCCTCAGGAAGAAGATCAGAGATTCTCTGGGCACTATGTATCAAAAATTCGGCATCATACCTGCCCAAACGCCAAAAGGGCAACAGCTGCTTGAGTTCCATTCTGCTTAGCTGATGGTCGAACCATTCTTTTATACTGAAAAAGTCGTCTGGTCCAAAACGCTCAACCTCTCGCAGATAGGCCAGTCTTATATTTACGTAGCTCATTGGCTCTTCTACCATCAACATACATCCGATATTCAGATCTTTGTAATGATGTGATGTAAAACGAACATGTGCTCCGCGCTGCTCAAAAACATGTTGAATGGCATGATAGTTCGCCGTCAACGAGAAGCTGCCATGAAGAACAAATTCAGGCGGCTCCGCAAACTTCCAATGATCCAGTCGATGATCCCCTTTATCAGCTGTAATTAGTACAAACCCGGATTGGGATAATGTCTCCAGCCGTTCCAGGCAAGCAAGTCCCGCGGCCGGGAACAAAATATGGGAGTCTTCCAGTTCTTCCTGATATAGCGATATGACATCTCGATACGGAAAGTCTGGTTTACTGTACTCTGGTGCCGGACGATACGCATAACTCAGCTCCATGTTTTTCAACATTTCATCAGGCTGAAGATTTGTTGAAACGCCGGCATTCGATATCATAACATCACATTCGAAGATCTGCCCTTCACCAACATATATCAATTCTTGAGGAATACTATCAAAGAAGTAGTTGGCAATAATCAGTATGGGCTGACCCAGCTCACCCTGGCGAATAACCGTACCCGCTACCGTCAAATTTAATTCCGTGTCCTGCATGGCATCAAATTGTGCAAAATCAAGCAATCCCTGCTCGATCAGTGGTTGCATGGACAGATGATTCCTCCACCCCGTAACATTGTCAGCAGCAAGATCCGTCATTACATAACGAAAGGATGGCAGCGTTGTTGCAGCATAGTCCCTGAGCTCGCATAGTCTGGTCACAATTTGAAAAGCCAAGCGTCCTACGCCAGCACCTAGCTCAAGAATGGTTACCGTCTCTGATGTCTGTCCCTTGGCAGCCAAGTCTTGAAGGAAACCAAAGATCATTTCCGCATATGCAGTCGCAATCATGGGGTTGCTTGTAATGTATTGCGGAACCTGATTATCCGTCCAGGCCTGCAGCCCTTGCTGCTCATAATACGCTCGCTGCCATTCCCATACCGGAGCCTCACTGAAACGGAAGCGCTGTCCATCATTTTCAATCATGTCATCTAAAACCCGCTTTCTGTCCATAAATTCATTAGTTTTCATTATATCATAAGCCTGACACAACCCGAGAAATTCAGTACTTGCCCATTTATAAAAAAAGCCTACCTTATCAGGCAGGCAGTGATGACCCCAAACTTCTTCAGTCTCGGTCATCATTTAAAAGCTCTATTGAACTTCAGCAAGCAGGTACACGATTAGTCGGAGTACAATGCTCCATCAAAGTTCTCTGGACCTACACGAATGGTACCCAGCAAGTTCGAGCTGATAAAAGCGGTGTACGTCAGTTGCGGAAGAACTGGCGGGTTGTAATCATCCGCGGAGAACGTAATAACCTGAGGTGCCAGAACGCTCAAGTTGAACGTGGACGTTGCGGAGTAAACAATCGGATCCGTTGGTGCGGTACCACGCACTACCGTAATTGTGATTCCAACGAGTGCCAAGGGAAGCTGCACGGATACCGTACCTTTCATCTGCACACGCGGATTCGCTCCCATGCCGGCTGTCGTCACCAAACCAATCTGTCCAAACAATTGCGGCGTATTTACCACAAGAATAGGAACAGCTATGGAGTTAGCCAAGCTGGCATTCTGCGAGGTTCTCGCATCAATAAATTGACTCATGAAATCTACCTCCTATGGTTGGAATAGGATAGTATATGCGAGATGATAGAAATGGCATGGACAGACAAGGATTTCTGAAAAAAAAGGCACCTCATCATGTACTGCTTCCACCTTGATCAGACCCACATTTGAAACGGTTCAGGAGGATGTCCATGATCGTTTTGAGCGAAGACCAGACAGCCGTCCGGCTCATCTAATTTTTACCGTGTTTAATCCCTCGATAGTATGATTAAATATGATAATGACAGTTTAGGAGGTGACTCTTATGTGCGGCAGATTTACCATAACGGACCCTTTAGAGGAATTAATGGACAGGTATATGGCATCCATAAGTGATGACTACGAATATCAACCCAATTATAATGCTGCACCCATGCAGTATATCCCAGCCATCATTGGAAGCAAACAAGGAAACCGTCTGGGCTCCCTCCGCTGGGGCCTCGTCCCTACGTGGGCCAAAGACGACAAGATCGGAAATAAAATGATCAACGCACGGGCAGAGACATTGGACACGAAGCCTTCATTTAAACGCCTCATCAGCTCCAGACGCTGCATTATTCCCACGAATGGCTTTTATGAGTGGAAGAAGGAAGGGACGCATAATCAGCCTCTCCGTATTCTGATGAAGGACGAACAGATCTTCTCGCTCGCTGGATTATACGACACTTGGGAAGATTCCGAAGGCAACAAATTGAGCACATGCACCATTATTACTACTGAACCAAACGAACTGATGGCAGACATACACAATCGGATGCCTGTTATTCTGCACCCACAGGATGAAGAAGAATGGCTCAACCGAAATCATAACGACGTTCCTTCCCTGCTCGCGCTTCTGAAACCGTATAAGGCTTCCGAAATGAGGGCCTATAAGGTGTCCAGAGATGTGGGGAATGTCAAAAACAATTCGGAAGAACTGTTGAAGGAAGTTGACTAGCAATAGCCACCCTTTTCTATAAGTTAATCGCCACATGAAAAACAATACTTGCAAAATAGGACAGAAAAAAACCCTTGCTGCGCAAGGGTTTTAAGAGAATGGGCCCTGAGGGACTCGAACCCCCGACCAATCGGTTATGAGCCGACCGCTCTAACCAACTGAGCTAAGGGCCCTAGACATAATGTATAACGTGCAGATGATGGCTGTGAATCATCCAAGTAAAACTAAATTGCGGGGGCAGGATTTGAACCTGCGGCCTTCGGGTTATGAGCCCGACGAGCTACCGGGCTGCTCCACCCCGCGTCAGTAAAATATTAAAACAGCGACTTAATTAATATACACTATCCCAACCTAATAAGTCAAGGGGTAATGTCAGGGAATAAAACGAACGCCATATCTTCCTCTTTTTGAACGATATACTTCCACTTCTGCTGGCTCATTATGACCGTAAATCCACCCGTCCTGCTCCATACGTTTGGCAAGACACCCTGCTTGAAATTTAGTTGCATATAGCTTGCTGAAATATACCCAGCGCATCCTTCTCTTCCTTTCCGGAGTTATGATTCATCTCTGCTGATTGTAGAATACCCCATTTCCCAAAAAAATAGCCGCCAGAGGTTAAAAACTCCAGCGACTATTTGGTCTATGCCAATATCGGAACTGCCTACTTCCTTGTTAAGGCTTAAAACGTGGCCTTGGGATCTTTCTTTAACTTCTCTAACATTTCATTCCCTTTGGCTGCCCACTCACCAAGTGCTTCTTTTGGCGTCTTCTTGTTCTCAAGCACCTGAGTGAAGTATTCCATGCCTTTCTCGCTCACTTGCCAGAGGCTAGGCATTTTTTGATACAGATTATCCAGATTGGTATTGGTAGGAGGCACAGGCTTCAACGTATAGAACGCCTGGATATTGTAATCCAAACCGTCCTTCGGTTTAATGAAGCTTTTGCGGGATACCATCTCATAGCTGCTGCGTGCCTTAATCTTAGCCCAATC
Source organism: Paenibacillus sp. P13VS (assembly GCF_015143645.1). Classification (NCBI taxonomy): domain Bacteria; kingdom Bacillati; phylum Bacillota; class Bacilli; order Caryophanales; family Paenibacillaceae; genus Paenibacillus; species Paenibacillus sp. P13VS. Next base: position 71,236 of record NZ_WYEV01000006.1, read on the forward strand.
TTCACTGTTCATATATTTGATCAATTCCCAGGCATCATCCGGATTTTGAGCGGAACTATTGATCGCCATCAGGCTGCTGAGATAGATATTACCACCAATTTCAGGCGCTTCCGGATGTACTGGAGGGGTTACCACGTCCCAGTCCACCTTGGTGAAGCCTTCCATTTTATCTGCATTTTTGTTTGCGTCAATTAATTGGTTGATGTAGCTGTAATCCCCAATAACCATAGCAGCCTTGCTGCTCAGGAACAGATCACCTTGAAGCGGATTATAACGTCCGTTCGGATCCTGATCCTGAGGTTCGTCTCCTTTAGGGATCACTTTATCGATAGCAAGCTTGCTGATGGTACTCCATACTTTCTCCCATTGCGGCGAATCTACGGTCATTTTCTCTGCTTTGTCATCAAAGATCTTCAATTGCAGAGCGCTGTAATATTGCTGCATGGTGTAGTAAGGCGAACCACCCTGGTACGTGGAGAATGAGAACCCGAATTCGTGATCTTTTCCTTCACCTTTGGTCAGACGTGTTGCCAGGTTGAAAATATCATCCCACGTCATGTTATCTGTAGGTGGCTCTACGCCTGCTTTTTGGAACATTGCCTTGTTATAGAACAGTGCTGACGAGGAGAAGGTCGGTGTCAGCGCATAGATGCTCTGATCTCCCAGATCCTTGATGCCTTCAATAACACTTGGCACAATATCGCTGGTATCGAATTTATCCTCCTGAATCAGTGGGTCCAGCTGTTTCACCATATTCTCCTGGATGAGCGATTTAAGCGTAGCCGTGTCAGCCACAACGACATCCACAGGATTATCGCCAGTCATGATTTTCTTCATGTTTTCCAGACTATCCGGCATTTCCTGTTGTTCTTCCTGAGTTCCATAGCCATACATGCTGCCCTGATCTACTGCAGCCACCACTTCAATCGTTATATTCGGGTGTGTCAATTCAAATGCATCTGTAAACTGCTGACGGAAATAGCTGTCATCCTGGCTTCCCCACAATGTAGCCACACGCAATACACGCTGCTCTGTATCCTTGGCCTCACTAGCTGTACAGCCTGCAATCAGCGGCAATGCCAGACTGGCTGTAGCCAGCACAGCAAGCACACGTTTTCCCCAAAACCTGTTCTTCATCTCCCAATTCCCCCTCAAATTTATCTTGGCGGTGTAATCACAATACGCTCACCGTCAAATTCCAATGTTGCCCTGTTGTCAATAGCCAAGGCCTCCAAATACTCTTTGGGTACCTGAAGGCGTCCCGCCCGGTCAATGATGACAAAGGCCTCATGGATATCCGGTGCTCCCGCTTCAGATAATCCATGTTCGTCATCCAGGTTCGGATTCCGTTTCACAAACTCGGTGCTCGTCAAGCCATCACGTATTGCTACAATACGGTCCACTTTGCCGGCAAGCGTCAGATCATGGGTAACAATAACGATCGTGACGCCCAGTTCCTTGTTCATTTTGCGAAAAATGTTCATGATCGTATCACAAGTCTCGGAATCGACCGAGCCTGTTGGCTCATCAGCAAGCAGAATCTTGGGACGATTGGAGAGCGAGATGGCTATAGCCACCCGCTGCTGCTCCCCTCCGGATAATTGATGCAGCTTGTTGTGCATCCGATCCTTCAGCCCAACCCATTCCAGCAGCTGCATCGCGTATGCGCGATCACGTTTGCCGCCAAGAATCATGGGTGTTTCCACATTCTCCAGTGCCGTTAGATAAGGCAGCAGGTTACGCCCGTTATTTTGCCAGATAAAGCCTACGGTATGACGTTTGTACTCTACTAGCTGGGCGTCTGTCATTTTCAGCAAATCCCAGTCTCCAACAACCGCAGTACCAGCCGTTGGACGGTCCAGTCCTCCCAGAATGTTGAGCAATGTGGATTTACCGCTACCGCTGTTGCCGATGATCGCCATCATTTCACCTTGATTGACAGTCAGGTTGAGACCTTGAAGGGCAACGACTTCCACATCGCTGGATTTAAAAATTTTCACGAGTCCTTCGCATTGGATCACGTTTACCTCTCCTCTCCCATTTTGACCGCTTGGTGAACCCGCAATCTGCGAATCTGCCACAGCAGCATCGTTGCTCCCACAATCAGCATGACCACCGTTACACCGTACAGCTGCAGCATATCTTGTTGCTCAAATACGATGCGGAACGGGGGTACCTGTGCAGATACATTATCTGTCGTTTGCAGGAATGGCAGGAACAGACGACTGGATACCTGACCGATTCCGATCCCAAGCAAAATGGAAAGACCTGCTGTGAATACTTGTTCCAGGAGCAGCATTCCGCTCAGCTGTGCCCGTGATAATCCCATGGCTCTTAATACACCGAACTGGACAACACGACCTGACAGGTTAAAGAACCAATACAGGATGTACCCAATCAGGGATATGATGACCGAGACCAGGAAGCCCAGACTCAGGATGCCGAACACACCGCCACGCGACGGATGTTTGCCCTGGGATACCAATTCAGTACGTACATCGCGTACGGAGGATAGCTCAATGCCCTCTGCTGCAAGCTTCTCCATTAATGGAGCCACCTTGGCATCAGGTTCCATTTTCAGCCAGACCTCGTACGGAATCAGCGGTACCTGATCATAGATATAGTCCAGATTGGCCACGAAGAATGGCGTCTGGTCCGGATACTGTGCAGGCCAGTATGGGATAATGCCGAAAACCACGAATTCAATAGCCTGGCCCTGAACGCCAATAGAGAGCAAATCTCCAGTTTTGAGCTTGAACTTATCCGCAAATTTGGATGAGATTAACACAGCCCCTTCATACTTGCCTAACAAATCAAGATACTTATATGGATGTGCCGGGAACAGGTCGTTTCGGAACCATGCCACCTTAGCAAAGTCCACATTATCAATCCCGACCAGCATGCCTTGGCCGCCCGATTTGCCGGATACAATGATATTTCCTTTCGTCTGCAGCACTCTCGCTGCATGTTCCACACCGTCCAGTCTGCGAAATACTTCAAATGGAGGTTCGGAGTAAATGACTTTGGATGGTTGTGAGTTTCCACCGCCCCCACCTGGAGCACCTCCACCGCCATTGCCGCCTCCGGCAGCACCACCGCCACCAGAATTTCCGCCACCGTTTCCACCACCTTGCTGTCCTCCGCCTGAACCGCTGTTCTGACCGGAACCACCAGGCTTAACCTCAGGTGTTCCTTCCCATACCGTTTGCATAATGACGTCAGAACCATATCGGTACAACGTACGCTCAGTGGAGTTGAGATCAATGGTCCGAGCTGCAGCCGAGTTGTACACACCAAGCCCGAGTGTCAAAACCAGCAGGATCATCAACGGGTAATACGACGATGATGACCGCGATAGCTGTGTCAGGGTCAAGTAGAGTGGAACCGGCAGGAATTTGCGCCCAATCCACTGAATGAGCTTCAGAATCCATGGGAACAACCGCAGGAAGAACAGACCCAAGGCAAAGATCGCAAGCGCAGGTACAAAGAATAGAAACGGCTGAACCTGCAGCTGATCTGTCGTCATCCCCGTCTGGAACGTCAGCATCTGACGTTCATAGAACAGGTAGTATCCATATCCCGCAAGACCCAGCAGCAGAATATCGAGGAACCAACGCTGCCATACGGGAGCACGATCCGTGCGTGCCTGACGTCGCTTGGCCGAAACAATCGTCGCTCGTGCATAGGTTATTGCCGGAATAAGTGAAGCAATAATGGCTACGAGTACGGCAACAAGGCCCAGCAGGATGGCTTCTTTGGACACACCGATTGGAATCGACTTGCGATCCACGAACGACAGGAACCCACTGGCTGATCCGATGCTTTTGGCCATAAACCAGCCAAGCATTGGACCAATCACGAGCGCGATTGCCCCCAGAAAGATACCCTCCAGCAGGTACAGGGAGAAAATCTGCCGTGCTGAAGCTCCGCGACTTCGCAGTACCGCAATGTCACTTTCCTGCTTCTGCAGGGACTGTCTGGCATTCATTGCAATAAAATAAAATACCATCGCAATCATCGGTGCTGCCAGTGTAAACAGCATTGTCTGCAGCTGCAGACTCTGAGTGCGGAACTGCTTCAACAGATCACCAAAGGTGATATCCACCTTCGTATCCTTGAGCCGCTGGTACAGATCGATATCCAAACGTTCCAGCATGGATGTCAGACCCGGCAGCTGACTGGTTTGAATTTCCTTCAGATCAAACGCATAATACCAACGCGAATTCTGAAGCGGAATTCCTTTTTCCTTCAGCAGCACATCATTGAACACGGACTCATCCACATACAGCCCATTCATCATGCCATCGAATCCCTGAACCCAGTACGGACTATTCAGATCATCTGCCTTGAAGGAACCTGTGATTTTGACACGTAAGGTGATATCAAGCCCGCTGTACACGGGGTATTCCAGAATATCACCGACGTGCAGGTCGTTCCGGTACATGCCTTCCTCCAGCATAACCGCTTCAATAATGTCGTCCTTCACTTGATTGCCTGGCTTCACGCCAGCCGAATAATTCACCTGTGCATCCAGCCCGCTCATCGTTCCGAGCGTCATGCTCCGTACCCGGCTGGCATCCACCTTGGTGGGATCCTCCGGATTCACCTCGGTGCTCCGAATAGATCTGGAATTTACATACGTATGAAATGGAAAACCAATATCGCGAGGCACATCCTCCCGAATATAGCGATCCACTTCTTCTAATCCGCGCGTGTCTGTCTTAACCCCGCCTGGAGCCTGATAACTCATAAGCAACGAACCTGCAGGCAGCCCCTCACTGTTATCCTGCAGGGTCTGTGCCACCACCCGTTTCAGTGCACCGTCGGCATACATCGGTATACTGACAGTAAATGCTACCGCCACAATCAGTCCGATCAGTGTACTGAATGTCATCCAGCGGGTGTTCCACATTTTCCGGAACAACAGTCTGAGCAATGGCAGCCCCATTAGCGGCCCACCACTTTCTGTCCAACCGTCAGACCCTTCAGAATTTCAACATCCGTGGATGTCTGCTGCCCCACTTCAACGTCCACTTCGCGCTTGCTGCCATCACTTTCAACGACCTGCACGTATGTTCTTGAACCGATGGAGCGCAGCGCCGATACAGGAATGACTATGGCATCCTCCGTACGCTGGGTCACAATGGATACTGTCAGAGGGGTTCCGCGTTCCACACCCTTGGGCATTTTCGTCAGGGAGACGATAACATACTGGTCGAGGGTTTCTTTGACTGGCGGGGTGCCACCTTCGCTAGAACCTCCACCGTTTCCACTTCCACTTCCAGCAGCCTCAGCAACAGGCATCACTTTAACTCTGCCGGATACCTTGCCCGCTCCATTGATGTCGACATCCGCCTTCATGCCAGCCGAGAATTTCTCCAGATCTTCCTTGGCAAATGTAGCTGCGACAACCAGATTTGACGTATCCGCGATCGTTGCAATCGGATCATAGGCTTTGACTGCTGCACCTTTCTCCACCTGAACCGCAATAATCGTTCCGCCGAACGGAGCGGTCAGCGTTGCTTTACCTAACTGCTCCTCCAGATCAGCCAGTTCCTGGCGCAATTCTTCAAATGCAATGGTTGCCTCTTCGAACTCCACCGGATCCATCTCATCTCGTTTACGAAGTGTTTCTTTCATTTGTACTTCCGATTTGCGAATCTGCAGCTTTTTGGCCCGAATTTCCTTTTCTACACTCTCCACGTCGAGCTCTGCGAGGAGCTGGCCTTTCTTCACTTTATCCCCCGGTTTCACGTTCAGTTCCTTGATGTGCATACCGTCCAGTGTGAAATACACCTTCTCTTCCCGCTGACTCATCATTTTACCGCTGCCGCTAACCTTTTTTTCCAGCGTTTCTGTCCGGACTTCATATTCCGGCTTTTTGGAAATCGTAGGCGGCGTGATCGGTGGAAGCACTTCTTCCTCTGTTTCTGCCGGCAGCAAAGAGCAGCCTGACATCGTTACAGCCATGATTGCACCAATTACAATCAGCGCTGCACGTTTCCCCCTTTTCGGAGCGGCCTCTTTACTTGATAAATCTGCCGTCCGCCATTTCATAAACATGGTCCGCAACCTCCAAAATCGTAGGATCGTGTGTAGTCATACATATGGTTACTTGTTCTACTTCAATAATATTGCGAAATACGGACATAACCTGTGCTCCCATCTTGGAATCCAGCTCAGCTGTCGGCTCATCCGCAAGCAGCAGTCTGGGTCTATGCGCAATGGCCTTGGCGATCGCCACCCGCTGCTGCTCCCCCCCGGACATCTCGAACGGCCGGTGCTTCACCCGCTTGGACAGTCCGACCAGATCCAGACAATGGCCAACCCGATCCTTCCATTCCGAGCGAGGCACATCTGCCATTCGCAATGACAGCTCTACATTTTCCCATGCTGACAGCAAGGGCATCAGTGCATAGGCCTGAAAAATAAAACCGATTTCCTTGCGCCGCAGAGAGGTCCGCTTCCGGTCACCCCAATCCTGCAAAGGCTGTCCAGAAAACAGTATGTCCCCACTGGAAGGCTGATCCAGTCCGCCCAGCATATTGAGCAGTGTCGTTTTACCCGAGCCTGATCGGCCTTTCAGCATCACCAGCTGCTGCGGGTTGACTTCCATATCGATGCCCTTGAGTACATGGATAATCCGGCTGCCCGTCTGAAAGCTGCGATGTACATTACGAACTTCCAGCACAGGTCCGTCGTACGGAGGCAGCAAGCTGGCTTTTGCCTTGGGCTTGGACTTCGCTTCCGGTTCAGCAGCGGCAACGGCTACCTCATCCTGGATCATTCCATCACCTATGGATTGCGAGTCGGCGGACGGACTGTCGGGGTCACTTATGTATGCCGAGGCTTCCTGCCCGGCGGTATTCTGCTGCTCGGTGTGCCCTTTTGCATGCTTCCCGCCTGACTGGCTTTTGGCAGATTTCATCCTGGATAATAATTTCTTCATGCCAGCAATCACGCTCATCCTTTCTTAACATCATCCCAATCATTTCATTAAGGGTACTAAAATTAGAAATCTATTCCATACTACACTGCATTATAAACGACCGCTCCCAACTAAAAGTTACAAGCTTTTTACAACGTAGCCGGGAAAAAGTTAATATTTTGATGAACAAACGAAAAAAGCACCCCAGAGTGTGGGATGCTTCTTGCCAAATCTATGAATTTGCCTCTATAGCGCCAATCATTACAATTTTGATACTGTTCATAAGTCAAACAGCACAAGATGCACAGATGATATTATTTACCAAATGAAGAAGGATCTTCACGCCAGGATTTGAGCAGCTCGAAATCACTCTCCTGGATGGTTCCCTGAGCCAATGCCACATCCATTAGGGCCGTATAGTTGGAGAGAGTTTGCAGCTGAATGCCGGCTTCTTCAAATGCTTTTACCCCTTTATCCAGCTGATAGCTGAAAATCGCCAGCACGGCGAGCGGTGTTGCCCCTGCTGCACGCACTGCTTCTGCAGCTTTGATTGAGCTGCCTCCTGTAGAAATCAGATCCTCAATAACAACCACCTTTTGGCCTTCGGTAATGATGCCTTCAATCAGGTTTTCCTTACCATGTCCTTTCGCCTTGTCACGAATGTAGGCCATTGGCAGATTCAGCTTCTGAGCTACCCATGCTGCATGCGGAATACCTGCGGTTGCTGTTCCTGCAATGACTTCTGCATCCGGGTACTGCTCACGAATAATGGCAGCGAAGGCTTCGGCAATGTCATTGCGGATCTCTGGATAGGACATCGTCAGACGGTTGTCACAATAGATTGGGGACTTGATTCCCGACGTCCAGGTAAAAGGCTGCTGCGGGCGCAGTGCCACGGCGTTAATCTTTAGAAGTTGGGAAGCAATATGGTTAGGAATTTCGTTCAGTGCGATCATGCGTTCAACATCTCCTTCAAAATGGTTTCTGCTGCTTCTCGTGGATTGGGCGCACCTGTAATCGGTCTGCCTACAACAATGTAGTGGCTGCCTCTGGCGATGGCTTCCCCTGGCGTGAGGACACGTGTCTGGTCACCAAGACCACTGCCAGCCGGGCGAATTCCCGGAGTAACGGTGTGAAAATCACTGCCGCATGCTGCCCGGATTGCCGGCACCTCAAGTGGAGAAGCCACAACGCCATCCAGGCCTGCTTCATGAGCCAGTCCAGCATAACGAACCACTGCCGCTTCCACACTTCCCTCAATGCCAATCTCGCTGTTCATTGTTTCCTGACTGGTGCTCGTGAGCTGGGTAACTGCGATGATTTCCGGCCTGTTCAGAGAAGAATCTGCAGCCAGCGCTGCTTCCGCTCCTTCGCGTGCAGCACGCATCATGCTTGTACCGCCTGCTGCGTGTACGTTGAACATGTCTACACCGAGGCGGGTGATACTCTCGGCACCACCGCGAACAGTATTGGGAATATCATGCATCTTCACATCGAGGAACACCGAATACCCTTTCGCTTTCAGCTCCCGGATAAAGTCCGGACCTGCTGCGTAGAACAGCTGCATTCCTACCTTCAGATAACATGGAATGCCTTCAAGCGCCTGTACCAGTGCCTGCGCTTGTTCTGCATCAGGATAATCGAGTGCGACCATTAAACGGCCAGCCATTTCGTTGAAATCAGGGTGATTCATCCAGTTCGCTCCTTCCACATGCTTGTTTTTTCCGTTTTTGCCCGATATAAAGGACATCCCGTCAGCCCAAGGGCTGACTGATGTCCTTCATCAGAGATTACTTATTCAACAAAGGCCGGCATGGCTTCGGAGGAGAAATTGATCGTTTCCAGCATTCTCAGCAGGGCACGAATCGTATCCAGTGAAGTCATACATACAATGCCGTTCTCTACCGCTTCACGACGAATCCGGAACCCGTCACGCTGCGGTGTTTTACCTTTGGTTAGTGTGTTGAACACGAAGTTCGCTTCTCCGCTGCGGATCATATCGAGGATGTTCGGCGAACCTTCGCTCAGTTTTTTCACCGTCGTTACCGGAATGTTTGCTGCCTCAAGTGCAGCTGCCGTACCTCCGGTAGCCATGATTTTGTAACCGAGTCGGTAGAATCCTTCAAGCAATGGTACCGCTTCTTCTTTGTCTTTATCGGCAACTGTAACCACGATCGCTCCTGTAGCCGGAATTTTCATGCCTGCTCCGATGAGACCTTTGAACAATGCTTTGGCGTAATTCGGGTCACGTCCCATAACTTCGCCTGTCGATTTCATCTCTGGTCCAAGGGTCGGCTCTACACGGCGCAGCTTCGCGAAGGAGAATACCGGTACTTTAACCGAAACATGATCCGTCTCAGGCCACAAACCGTCCACATACCCCAGGTCTTTCAGCTTCACACCCAGGATTGCCTGTGTTGCCAGATTTGCCATTGGAATGTTCGTTACTTTGCTCAGGAAAGGTACTGTACGGGATGAACGCGGGTTCACCTCGATGACATACACTTGGCCATCATGGATAACGAACTGGATGTTGACGAGACCAACTGTTTTGAGTTCTTTTGCAATTTTGATTGTGATCTCGACGATTTTTTCTTTCAAATCCTGGGACAGGTGCTGTGGCGGATATACCGCGATGGAGTCACCGGAGTGCACCCCTGCGCGTTCGATATGTTCCATAATACCTGGAACCAGTACCGTTTCACCATCACAGATGGCGTCTACCTCAACCTCTTTACCCAGCATGTAACGGTCGATCAGTACCGGGTGCTCCGGATTGATTTTAACCGCCTGTTCCATATATGTCAGCAATTCCGCATCGGAGTATACAATCTCCATGGCACGACCGCCGAGTACATAGGAAGGACGAACCAGCACAGGGTAACCCAGGCTTTGTGCCGTCTCTACCGCATCATCCACGGATGTAACTGTTTTACCTTTCGGCTGTGCAATTTCCAAACGGGACAGAAGGCGTTCAAATTTCTTGCGATCCTCTGCCTCATCAATGCTCTCCAGATCCGTTCCGAGTATCGTTACACCTGCATTACGCAGTGGTGCTGCCAAGTTGATGGCTGTTTGACCACCGAATTGTACGATAACCCCTACCGGCTGTTCCTGCTCAATCACGTTCATGACATCCTCGAAGAACAGTGGCTCGAAGTACAGACGATCGGATGTATTGAAGTCTGTGGATACTGTTTCAGGGTTATTGTTGATAATAACCGCTTCATAGCCAGCCTTTTGCAAAGCCCATACTGCGTGTACTGTGGAGTAGTCGAACTCAATCCCTTGACCGATCCGAATTGGACCCGAACCCAGCACTACGACTTTTTTCTTGTCCGAAGGGATAACTTCATTCTCCGTTTCGTACGTCGAGTAGTAGTATGGTGTTGTTGCTTCAAACTCTGCTGCACATGTATCAACCATTTTGTAAACCGGGCGAAGGTTCTCCTGGTCACGACGCGCTCTAACCTCTGCTTCCGTTGTCAGTGTGCTTCCAGGTTGACCTTGAGCACGCAGTTCAGCAATTGCACGGTCCGTGAATCCAAGACGCTTCGCTTGATACAGCGTTTCGGAAGACAGCTCGGATTCCTCGCGGATACGATCCTCGAAGCCGACCAGACCTTCAATTTTGTCCAGGAACCACCAGTCAATCTTCGTCAGATCCTGCAGTTGTTGTAATGTATAACCTCTGCGGAATGCTTCAGCCACCAGGAACATGCGCTCATCATCGGCTTTGACCAGACGTTCGTTAAGCGTAGCTTCGTCCAGAGTTTCTGCATCTTTCAAGTACAGACGGTGCACACCGATCTCGAGTGAGCGAACTGCCTTGTGAATCGACTCTTCAAAGGTACGGCCGATAGCCATAACCTCGCCGGTTGCTTTCATTTGTGTACCCAGCTTGCGGTTCGCGGAAGTGAACTTGTCGAACGGCCAGCGAGGGATTTTGCTCACGATATAATCCAGTGTTGGCTCAAAGCAAGCATAGGTTTGGCCTGTTACCGGGTTGACAATCTCATCAAGCGTATAACCCATGGCGATTTTGGCAGCCATTTTTGCAATCGGATAACCGGTTGCTTTGGAAGCCAGCGCCGAGGAGCGGCTTACCCGCGGATTCACTTCGATAACATAGTACTGGAAGCTGTGCGGATCCAGGGCGAACTGTACGTTACATCCACCTTCAATGTTAAGGGCGCGAATGATTTTCAGGGATGCTGAACGCAGCATCTGATATTCACGGTCAGACAGCGTCTGGCTTGGGGCCACAACGATACTGTCACCTGTGTGAACGCCGACCGGATCGAAGTTTTCCATGTTGCAGACTACGATACAGTTATCGTTTTTGTCACGCATAACTTCGTACTCGACTTCTTTCATGCCTGCAATACTCTTCTCGACCAGACATTGCCCAATCGGGCTGTAGCGAAGTCCCGCTGCGACGGTCTCGCGCAGTTCTTCTTCATTCGCACAGATCCCGCCGCCTGTTCCGCCGAGCGTATAAGCTGGACGTACGATAATCGGATAACCAATCTCTCCTGCAAACTCAAGGGATTCTTCAAGTGTCGTTACGATAACACTTTCTGGTACAGGCTGTTCCAGTTCACGCATCAGATCACGGAACAGGTCACGATCTTCCGCTTTCTCGATGGATGTCAGCTGTGTTCCGAGCAATTTCACATTTTCACGTTCCAGGACACCGGCACGAGCCAGTTCCACGGCCATGTTCAAACCGGTTTGACCGCCAAGCGTAGGCAGCAATCCGTCTGGGCGTTCCTGACGAATGATTTGAGTGACGAAATCAAGTGTAATTGGCTCGATGTAGACTTTGTCAGCCATGTTGGTATCGGTCATGATGGTTGCCGGGTTGCTGTTAATGAGTACAACTTCCACGCCTTCTTCTTTCAGTGCCTGGCAAGCCTGTGTACCGGCATAGTCGAACTCGGCCGCTTGACCGATGACGATTGGACCGGAACCAATCACCAGGATTTTTTTGAGGTCTTTGTTAATCGGCATGTTATTGCGCTCCTTTCACTGCGGCTGCCAATACGGCTTGACGCGGCTTTTGCGGGTTAGTGATTTTGTGCTCACGAATCATTTCGATGAAACGGTCGAACAGATAGCTGTTATCATAAGGACCTGGCGCTGCTTCCGGGTGGTATTGTACCGAAAACGCTGGGAATGTTTTATGTTTCAGACCTTCAATGGTCTTGTCATTATTATTGATGTGTGTAACTTCCAATTCAGTGTTTTTCACTGACTCTTCGTTAACCGTGTAACCGTGATTCTGGGATGTGATGAAGCAGCGTCCGCTCTCCAGTTCTTTGACTGGGTGATTACCACCGCGGTGTCCGAACTTAAGCTTCTCTGTATCCGCGCCCGCTGCCAGTGCAAAGAGTTGATGACCGAGGCAAATACCGAAGATCGGATACTCGCCAAGCAGTTCACTGATCATTTTAACGGCATGCGGTACATCTTTTGGATCCCCAGGACCGTTGGACAGCTGAATTCCGTCCGGGTTAAGACGGCGAATCTCTTCGGCAGTTACATCATGCGGCACGACAACAACGTCACAGTTGCGCTTGCTCAGTTCACGCAGAATTCCTGTTTTTGCACCGTAGTCTACAAGAACGATACGCTCAGCCGTTCCCGGGCTGTTGTACACATGCTGCGTAGACGTCAGAGGTACCTGGTTGCGCAGCTCGGCGATGCTTGTGTCTCCCATCATCTCCAGCAGCTCTTCCACAGGCTTCGATCCTGTTGTGAGAATTCCCTTCATTGTGCCGTGATGACGAATCCGGCGAGTCAACATGCGTGTATCAATTTCGCTGATGCCAACGATGCCGTACTCTTTCAGCAGATCATCCAGGCTGTATTCAGCGCGCCAGTTGCTCGGTACAGTCTCATGACGGCGAACTACGAAACCATGTACGAATGGACGGATGGACTCGAAGTCGTCACGTGTAATGCCGTAGTTACCGATCAGCGGATACGTCATGGTTACGATTTGACCGCAATAAGAAGGATCCGAAAGCACCTCTTGATAGCCTGTAATTCCCGTATTAAAAACGACCTCACCTGTTGTTTCACCTTCAGCACCGAACGCTTTCCCGGTGAACAGTGTGCCGTCTTCCAACAATAATCTTGCCTGTGCCTGCATCCCATTTCACTCCTCTGTGTTTATCAACGTTGAATGCATTTCGTTGAACGTGGGGTGCACGTCACGGTAGCGGTGACTTCGTGGACAGAAAGCCCTTCGATCGCTGTTATCCCCAGATTACTCTTTATCCATTTTTTAAATGGATGTAATCCGGGGATAAAGGCGAACGCTTCGCTTCTTCGGGTCTTTTCTGTCCACTGCGTGTGCTACTGTGGCTCCCAAGTTCAAAAGCATGACATTCAATGTTGCTTGTTTCGTATGTTTACACTTTCGGCATAAGCAGCCTCAAGTTCGTTGTAAGATTTGTTAAAATAAAGAGTTAATCATTCATCTGTTTACTGATTTACTGTTGTACCGTGTTATCCCATACGCTCTTGCCATCCACCCACGTCTGTACCGGCCAGCCTTTCAGCTTCCAGCCTGTAAACGGTGTGTTTCTTCCTTTGGTAGCAAACGTCGCAGGGTCAACTGCCTGTTCCTGATTCAAATCAATCATGGTCAAGTCTGCAGGTGCTCCCTCTTCCATCCTGCCTGTATCCAGTCGGAATACCCGTGCCGGATCGGATGTCATGCGTTTAACCAGGAAGTCCAGGCTCCAAATTCCTGTTTCTACAAACTTGGTGTACAGCAGCGGGAAAGCTGTTTCGAATCCAACGATTCCGAATGGTGCCAGTTCCATGCCTTTGGCTTTCTCCTCTTCACTATGCGGCGCATGATCCGTTACGATCATATCCAGCGTTCCGTCCTGCAAGCCTTCAATGCAAGCCTGCACATCACGCGGTGAGCGAAGTGGCGGGTTCATTTTCCAGTTGGCATCCATGCCCGGGATGTCCTCGTCGGACAGAACCAGATGATGCGGACACACCTCAGCCGTAACCTTGATGCCGATCGATTTGGCCAGACGAATCAGGCGAACGGATTGTTCCGTACTTACGTGGCAGACATGGTAGTGCACCCCTGTTGCTTCCGCAAGAAGGATATCACGGCCAACGTGAATCGCTTCGGATTCATTCGGAATGCCTTTGATACCATGGCGCTTGGAGAATTCTCCTTCAGTCACGTATCCACCTACAACCAGAGAGTCGTCTTCGCAGTGAGCGATGACTGGCATATCCATGCTTGCCGCGAGGCTCATGGCGTCTTTCATCATCTGCGCATTCTGCACGCCTACGCCGTCATCCGTGAATCCGATGGCGCCTGCTTCTTTCAAAGCCGCAAAATCAGTCAGTTCGCGACCAAGCTCGTTTTTGGTAATGGCCGCATACGGCAGAACTTTTACCAAATCAGCTTCCTTGGCTTTATTCAGAACCAGCTTTACTACATCCGGACTATCGGTTACGGGTCTTGTGTTTGGCATGCAGGCGATTGTTGTAAAACCACCTTGGGCCGCTGACTTGGCACCTGTCTCGATGGTCTCTTTGTGTTCGAAACCAGGTTCACGTAAATGCACGTGCATGTCGATCAAGCCCGGAATTACCAATTTGCCTGAAGCATCCGTAACGCTGTGCGCAGATTGTTCTGCTTGCAGGACCGCTTCGTCTTCCACACCGACGATCTTTTGGATCTTGCCTTCATTTATCATGATCGTTTTCCGTTCGAGTTCCCCTTGAGCATTCAAAACATTCGCATTTTTAATAATCTGTAGCATAATTGCCCTCCGCTTCGGTTCTCACCCGGATTCCAAGAGGATCCGAATGATTTGGATTAATCGTTTACTTTACCGTTCTATAGAAGATCCGCCCTGTCAGCCTATGACCCATAGCCAGACCCTGTTACAGCTTTAATGCGCGTTCCATGACCGCCATGCGAATCGGAACTCCGTTCGCCATCTGCGGGAAAATTCGCGATGCTGTACTCTCTACAACCGCGTCGTCAATTTCAACGTTCCGGTTAACAGGAGCCGGGTGCATGATAATGGTGTTTGGATTCAGGCGTGCCGCCCGTTCTTCCGTCAATCCGTAGTGTTCCCGATAATCCTCTGCCGAGGTAATGAGACCATGCTTGTGGCGTTCCAGTTGAACCCGCAGCATCATGACTACATCCGCATTCAGTGCTTCATCCAGACCTACATAAGGAGCGTGCTCTGCCAGTTCCGGTGCTTGCATCGTTTGCGGAGCACAGAAGCGTACATCTGCTCCGAACTTTTGCAGCGCCCACAGGTTCGAGCGTGCAACCCGGCTGTGCATGATGTCACCAATGATCGATACACGCAAGCCTTTCAGCTCACCAAAGGCTTTTCGCATAGTGTACAGGTCCAGCAATGCCTGGGTAGGATGTTCGTTATTTCCATCTCCCGCATTGACCAGTGGAACATTCACCTTCTGTGCCAGCTGCTGCAGAACACCTGCTGGTTTCAGCCGAATGACTCCTGCATCAATGCCCATGGATTCAAGTGTTCGTACTGTATCATAGATGGACTCGCCCTTCTCTACACTTGAAGCTGCTGCGGTGAAGTTCAGTACTTGTGCACCCAGTCGTTTCTCAGCCATCTCGAATGAGAAGCGAGTACGCGTACTGTTCTCGAAGAACATGTTGGCTACAAAGCGTGATTCAAGTACAGGTACCAATTTATCCTTCTGAGCTTCCCAGTGGGCTGCTCTGTTCAGAATCGCTTCAATCTCACTGCGACTAAGTTCTTTCAGTCCAAGCAAGCTCCGGTCCTTCAATGCTGTCTGTGTAATCATCATGCTTGCTCCCCCCGGTTCTGAATGATTTTGACTTCGTCCTGTCCGTCCGTTTCCATCAGTGCCACTTCAATCTCCTCTGATTTGGAAGTCGGCACGTTTTTGCCGATAAAATCAGGTCTGATCGGAAGTTCCCGGTGTCCGCGATCCGCGAGTACGGCCAGCTGAATGTTCTGCGGTCTTCCACAGTCCATCAGGGCATCCATCGCTGCACGAATGGTACGACCGGTATAAAGCACATCATCGAACAAAATCACTTTCTTGTCATGAATCGAAAGTGATTCAGGTGTCATCGTCAACAGTTCCTTGCGATTCGCTTTGTTCTCGTCCAAGCGGTCATCGCGATAAGGAGTTACATCCAGTTCTCCCCAGGGGACTTTGGCGCCTTCGATTTCTTCAATCTTCGCGGCGATCCGTTCTGCGAGATAAACGCCCCGCGTACGGATACCGACCAGCACACAACCGTCGATTCCTTTGTTTTTTTCCAAAATCTCATGGGCAATCCGTGTTAATGCGCGGCGGATCGCCGTTTCATCCATAATGACATGTGTTTCTGTGCTCATGCGTTCAGCCTCCTCAGGATTTCCCTCCAGATCATGGCCCCGTGACAGGAGAACAAAAAAGACTCCTTGCCGTGTTTATTGGCAAGGAGTCTCCGAACTTCAGACCGCTCTGAAGAAAGTTTACTCTCGGGATGCACCGTTATATTGCCGCAGCAAAAAACGATGTATCGTTCACGTTACCTTGCCAGTCTCACGGGACTGATTTAAAGGTGCTATTCATGTCGAACATACTGAAGTGCCTCACAGGGCGCTATTGATCAATATGCTCGTTTATCTTCATGAATTATGACAGAAAGACAACCCCCTGTCAACACCTCACCTTAGCAGGCGAACTCCCCTGCTGTATTCCCTTTAGAATCAACAGGTCGGCTGAAAAACATCCATGCACATCACATTTCATTCATTACTCATAATTATACAATATTTCTGTATATTTATCCATAGGTATTTGCAAACTTGAATCGATCCAATATAACCCTTCTGTTTTATAGCTGCTTATATTACAGGAAATATCGATTATTTACGCAAAAACGGGGTAAACAACTTTAATGCAAGCCCCTTCACATTCCGTACATAGGAACCGATATACATAAAGATTTGTATCTTCCTGAGATGGGAATGATATAAAACCTGGAATTCGATTTGAATTAGGAGGACATCATGCGTAACATATGGCAAATTTACAAAACGGACTGGCTTCACATTTTAAAAGTACCCACCGGCATATTCTTAATTGTAGCCATTATTTTACTGCCCGGGGTGTATGACTGGGTCAACGTTAAATCGGTGTGGGACCCGTACAGTAACACTCAAGGAATCAAAATCGCGGTGACCACGGAGGATCAGGGAGCAACCGTCGCTGGAACGACGGTTAATATAGGAGACGAATTAGTGACCAGCCTGAAGCAGAATCATAAGCTGGGTTGGACATTTGTGGATCAGACGAAGGCCAGCCGTGGTGTGCAGACGGGTGAGTATTATGCAAGTCTGCTTATCCCAAGTGACTTTTCATCCAAAATCACCGGTATTGTCGATGGGAAACTGGAACGTCCTGAAGTCGTCTATACCGTGAATGAGAAAGTCAATGCCATCGCTCCCAAAATCACGGGATCAGGCGTCTCTTCTATTACAACGCAAATTAATGAAAGTTTTACCGAAGCGGTCAGCGAGGCCGTATTAACCAAATTAAAAGAAGCTGGTGTGGAGATCGATGCACAGCTACCTACCCTGCGCAAGATGGAAAATGGAATCTTTACCTTGGAAAAGAATCTGCCTGCCATACAGTCTGCGGGACAAAAAGTGCTGGAAGTCGAAAAGGCAATGCCGGAAATCGTCAAAGAAGCCCAAAAGATTGTTGAAGTCGAGAAACGATTGCCTGAAATTAATGAAGCGGCACAGTATATCCTTAAGGTTCAACAATACTGGCCACAGATTATGAATGCTTCTGCTGAGGTGCTAGCCATACAGGAGCGAATTCCGGATATTCGAAAAGCAGTCGAACGTATCCAAGAAGTGGACGAACATTTTGGTGAAGTATCCGGTGTCATTGATACAGCTTTAACCAAAACGGATAAGGCTCTTACTATCGTAACCGCTGCTCAAGATAAACTCGTCACTGTCTCAGGCATCACCGAAAAAGGAGTAGAACTCACTGAAGGCATGAATCGTTTCGTGGATGCCAGTGAAGAAGCATTTCAGACCATCGGACCCGTGATCCGGCAAAATCTATTGCTGGTGCAGCAGATTGCAAGTGCTGGCGGAGAACTGTTTGATCGACTTCAAGGTACGGACCTTAGCGCACTCCCTACAGCAGACGAACTGGACCGCATAGCTGTTCGGCTTGCCGTTGCCGTAAAATTGGTTGACGGTATGGCGGACCTATTGGGCAAGATGGACAATCTTCTTCCAAACCATCCGTTAGCCGATAAAATCACCAGATTGAATACCCTATCAGACAAGTTACAGCTGCAAATGAAGCTTGCTGGTATCATCAGCGATGCATTACGTCGCAATACCACTCCACCAGCTGATATTGTTGCTCAGCTGAGCACGTTATCAGAGGAGATCAACAGCGGTGTGAACCAAATCCTTGGAGCGTATGATGCTGAAATTGAGCCTGCTCTTACTACCGGAGCAGATAAACTAAGATCTATTCTCTCGGCATCAGCAGATACATTACAAGGTGCCCAAGACAAATTACCGGATGTAGCGGACATCCTGTCAGCTACCAAGGAAGGAATTACTTTTGGACAGACGGAATTAAGAAAAATCCAAAGCGATCTGCCCCAAATACAGAACAAGATTCATGAAATCGCCCAGACATTGCAAAGTAAAAGTGAAGCTTTCATTCAGGCACTGAACACCGTAGCGCCTTTCATTCAGAATGACCTGCCCAAAGTCGGGTCAAAGCTGAACGAAGCAGCCGATTTTGTCCGCAACGATCTGCCTCAGGCGGAAAAGCAGATTGGCAGAGCATCCGACTTTGTACAACATCAATTGCCAGAGGTTGAAAAAGGCGTGCACCGCGTTGCCACACTTGTGCGAGAGGACCTGCCGGACCTGGAAAGTGCCATCAGCAAGGCGGCAGATAAACTCAGAGAGGTCGAAGGCAATAATCAATTTGCCGAACTTGCCAAACTGCTGCGCGGGGATATTGAGGAAGAGAGTGCCTTTCTTGCGAGTCCCGTTCAGATCAAGGAAAATCAATTGTACCCGATTCCTAACTACGGATCGGCCATGTCGCCATTCTACGGCGTACTGTCCCTGTGGGTCGGCTCCACGCTCCTGATTTCCCTGCTTCGGGCTGAGGCAGAAAATCCGGAAGGCAAGTTCCGAGGGTACCAATTGTACCTTGGACGTTTGGGTACGTTCCTGACTATAGGGTTGCTTCAGGCGGTGTGCGTAACGGTGGGAGATATGCTGATTCTCGGAACATATGTGGCAGATAAAATATGGTTTGTCCTGTTTGCCATGTTGGTAAGCGCCGTGTTTGTCACCATTACTTACACCCTGTTGTCCGTCTTCGGAAACATTGGAAAAGGAATTGCGATTATATTCATGGTGTTTCAGTTCTCAAGCTCGGGAGGAACCTTCCCAATCAGCATGACGTCTCCCTTCTTCCAGGCATTGAACCCGTTTATGCCCTTCACGTATGCGATCAGCCTACTTCGTGAATCCGTGGGTGGCATTTTGTGGCAGACTGCTCTAATGGATATTCTATGGCTGTGTATATTTATAGCACTTAGTCTTATTCTGGCACTGGTGCTGAAACGTCCGCTTAGCAGTCTCACCAAGCGTTCAGCCGAGAATGCAAAGAAGACCAAAATCATCGCCTGATTCAACTGAAAGAACCCCCTGCATCGTGCTGCAGACGGTTTTTGCTTTGCCCAGGATTCACCCATTGAATTACACATTGAATTCAAAGAAAGAGAGACAAGCCGAGTGGATATCATATCCATATTGCTTGCCTCTCTTTTACTATTCGCATCAATTCGCAGTCTGAGCCTGCTGCAATTGTTCGTATGACTGTTTGATCGTGGTCAGTGTTTCTACATGACGGTAGATATTATTCGATGCCATCACCAGTACGCTAATTAAAAGTAATCCGAGCACTATTTTTTTGCCGATCCCTGGACGAAGACCAATCACCCACCCTCCACCGAGCAGGAAAAAAGCAAACAGATAGTGACCAGCATACAGGTACATATCATATTGGAACACAGCCAGCCCGAATCCAACTACGATATGCAGCAGAAATGCAAACAAAATATAGGGTGCAAGAGTCCACACTTCCCGTTCACGAATTCCCTTGATGAACCCAATCAGCGCCAGCAGCAAAATCAAGATACCGACAAGCTGAACATGAATCGGGTTGGAGCGGGACAAATCCGTTACAAAAGCGACCAGCCCCGGATCCAGCAAATGAACTTTGGGAGAAAGCATCGGATTAATCGTCAGCAGAGTCAGTGCCTTCCAATGCGCTGCAAACTGGAAAGGCGTAGCATAGCTGGTACCTCCATTCTGAATTCCGAGCAGCCAATTGCTAACCCAGCTTCTTCCCCCAAATGCGATATACTGAATACCTGTCAATACGATAATGAAGGCGACCGCCAGTGCCATGATTCCAATATACTTTTTCCACGAGGAAGCCTTACGCCAGGTACGCCAATTGAAAAACATAGCAGCAGCCAAAGGAACAATGTTCGTTGAGGTCAGTCCAAAATTAATCGTTGCAATCAGGGCATTTGGTACATAGCGCACTTCATCCCGTTCACGTGTATATTGCAAATAAAGAACGGACCACAGGATAAAGAACTGCACATACGGATAAGAATCCGGAATAAGTGCTGTAAACATCAAATATGAACTGAATCCGAACAGCACCGCGAAGAGCAGTGGTACTGCGATCTGTCTATCCTTTTGGTTGAGAAAAATAAAGACCAGCACTACAGATCCGGCATTGATCAGGGATTGCAGAATGAGGAAGAACCAATTCCCTCCCAGCAACTGCGATACTGCACCAAGCGTGACGACAAGAAATGATATTAACGGATGAATAACCGAAGAACTGTTGGCCCCATAGTACATGGACGGATCAAAGTTAAATAAATTCAGTGGAAAATGTTGTGTATTAAACGGGGTATATGCTACAAGTACCTGTGACTGATCCGCCATGTACAGAACATAAGGCACGTTCATCAGAGCGTAAAAAAGAGCAAATCCCGCGAACAGGCATAGTGCCGTCCAATTCGTTTTGCGATCATACCATATGTAGTCCAGAAATTTCATGCATTCACATCCAATATGTCATTTTTCAAAATTCGCTGTACACTTCCTATCCGTATTACCAAACCAAGAAACACAAACCGCCCATAATACAAACCACACCCAGCCAGCGAAGCGGGCCCACCTTCTCCTTGAATGCAAACTTAGCAATGAAAAGGGTCCAGACATACGTCAGCGCATTGGCAGGCAGGACCACGGTTAAGGGAAGGTACTTCAGCAGCACAATGTTCAGAAGCGCGCCCATACCATAAAAACCGAGGCCCATGAGGACATACAGCTTTTTGCGACTTGTGGCATAGGCTTTCAAACCAGCACCACCCATTGCACCGCATAATGTCATTACAATCAGTACAACTACCATCCAGCTATCGATCAACACTGGTTAATGTCACCCCGATTCCGAGCAGTACAACGGCTGCAAACTTCTGTATCGTGAGCTCTTCTCCCAGCAGAAAGTGACCATAAATGAGCGCAAAAACATAGCTTGCACACATCAACGGATAAGCCACAGACAACTTTTCCAGAGCAAAAGCCTTAATCATCAAGATGGCTCCCAGCCCATAGCACACAAATCCGATGCCTAGGTAGATCCACTCCGTCAGCCCCCATTTCCAGAACAACTGTCCGGTGGCCGTGAGGAAAGCGGAGACAAGCATTAACCCCTTGCCCGTATGACGTCCCTTCATTTCCCCCACGATAATGCCTCCATATCCGGAACCCTTCTGTTAATAAAATAGCGCTGTGCCACAAGCTGCATCACCGGCAGGTCGGACAGCGAATCAGAGTAAGAGCAGGACTGTTCGTAATCAATAACCATGTTTTTCTCACGCAGGTAAGCTTGTATTCGGCGTACCTTCTCTTCTCCTTTGCAATTAACGCCCTCGATCGTACAGGTATAGCCCTTCTCATGGCGAACGAGTTCGGTTCCAATGACATGGTCGACCCAAGGGAAGTTTTTAAAATATTTCATATACGCATGTGGAGATGCAGTCACCAGCAACACATGATAACCCGCTTCCTTGCGATGCTGCATTTCTACACTGGCCTCTGCAAAGATGGCCGTACGCAATCGGGTTTCAAAAAAATGCTCCAGATCCTGTTCCGTCATGCGCTCAATACTCTTAAAGTACGAACGCTTGACTTGTTCCACACTCATTAGCCCTGCCTTGAACATCGCGGTATGAAAGGCAATAAGCGGAAGCCTCCATACCTGCCCAGGGTAACGGCGAACGCCGTAATGCACAAACTGAAACATCGAATCCCGGCGTATAATCGTTTTATCAATATCAAAAATGGCAATTTTACTGCTTCTCACCCAGATCCCCCTCAAACTTTCTAATCGATATGTTCCTCATTCAAAAATTGCAAAGATGACCACAACACTAACCACGTACAGAATGACGGTAATCAAAATGGGCTTGTCCTCAAACAAAACACGATCCGGTGAGCCCCCCTGGTTTTTCATATGAATGAGATACAGATATCGGAACATGCCGTAGATCACAAGCGGAATAGTCCACATCAGGTGAATTGTACGGTCAGAGGTGAAGGTGAACAAAGAATAGCTAATAATCGTTGCTGTCGTCACGATGGTATTAAATTGATCCAGCAGTGTGACAGAGTAGTTATCCAGCACCTTACGATGTGAACCGGTATTTCCCTCAAGCAGAGTAAGCTCATTTCTCCGTTTGCCAATCGCCAGAAATAGGGACAGCAGCATGGTGCAGATCAGGAACCAGGGTGTAAAAGGTACGTGAATCAATACACCGCCCGCTATGGCACGAAGAACGAATCCGGCAGCAATGGTCATCATGTCCACAATAACGAGATGTTTAAGCACAAAGGAGTAGGATACGTTCAACAGGAAATAAACGATGCATAGTCCACCAAAAAGCGGGTTTATCACAAAAGCAATGCCTATAGAAAGAATCAACAGGATTATGCCAAACAGCAGAGCATAGACAGGTTGAACCTGTCCAGAGGCAATTGGCCGGAACTGCTTCACCGGATGCTGTCGATCTCTGTCCCGATCCACGTAATCATTTAAAATATACACACAGCCTGCAACAAGGCTAAACAAAATAAAACCTAGCAGTGTCGTTAAAATAGTCTCTGTGCGAATTTCCTCAAAGGAAAACAATAACGCAGCAAATAACAACAAATTTTTGGTCCACTGTTTCGGTCGCAGCAGCTTGAACAACCCTGTCATGGTATTACCCGTTCCTGCTGTATGTGAGGACACCGTATTTGTTCTTGAAGACAACAATTTCCATAACTCCCTTCCAAACCTACTTATGTATATAAAAATAACGTAAAGACTTAATCATAAGTTTGTTGGGTAATTTTGTAAAGGGATAAAACGGAATTTATTATAAAATTACGGACATAAAAAAAAGAGACCGTCTCCGGTCTCTCAATTTATTTCATTCACTTGTATTGGTGAATTCCATTAGAATTCGAATTGTACGTCACTCAGACGACGTTTGATTTCAGCAATAACGCGTTTCTCTTCATCTTCCCCTTTAGCTTCAAAGGTAACGGAGAAACGAACAAAGTTACCTGCATCATCCCAAGGTACAGAAGAAATCAACTTTTCACGAATCAGGAATTGGGAGAAGTCTTCCCCGGACTCGAAACGACGTCCGCCTACTACACCTTTTGGAGCTTCAACATACAGGAAGAAGGAACCTTTCGGTTTCTCCGCCTGGAAGCCCAGTTCGTTCAGCGCAGCAACCAGCAGGTCATGACGACGGGAATATTTCTCTGCGATTTTCTCCGTAATTTCCGGATGGTTCAGACCGTAGGCAGCAGCCTTCTGAATCGCGATGAATTGACCCGAATCATTGTTGTCCTTCACATCACTGAAAGCTTTAACCACGAGCGGATTCCCTGCAACAAAGCCAATTCTCCATCCTGTCATGTTGTAAGACTTAGACAAGGAGTGCAGCTCAACGCCTACATCCTTCGCTCCAGGTACGGACAGGAAGCTGAATGGTTTATTGCCGTCATACGTCAGTGCAGCATATGGAGCATCGTGAACAACAACTACGCTGTACTTTTTCGCCCATTCAATCACTTTCGTGAAGAATTCAACCGTAGCGCCAGCACCTGTCGGGTTGTTTGGATAGTTCAAATACAGCAATTTTGCACGTTTTGCAATATCCTCAGGGATGGTTGCCAGATCAGGCAGGAAATTGTTTTCCTTCGTCAGCTGGATGTTGTAGACTTCTCCGCCCAGGTATTTGGTATGTGTACCCATAACCGGATAACCAGGAACCGTCATAATCGTTACATCACCTGGATTAATGAAGCACGAAGGCATCATTGCCAGAGCTGGCTTGGACCCAATGGAGTGCACAATTTCCGTTGCCGGATCAATGCCTTCAACATTGAATACATTTTTCAGGTAAGCGGCTGCCGCTTCCTTGAATTCAGGGATCCCGTTGTCGGCATAACCACGGTTCTCCGGTTTGGAAGCTTCTTGCGCGAGTGCAGCTACGATGCCTGCATCAGCCATCTCATCCGGTTCACCTACACCAAGGTCGATCAGTTCAACATTGGGAAAATCTTTCTTTGCCGAAGCTTTGGCGCGTTTGATTTTCTCGAATTTATAGATGTTGGTGTCTTTACCATAGTTGGAGCCGCCAATACGGTCGGCAAAATTGGTTTGAATGTATGTTTCTTGATATTTATCGATACTCATACTCATGTTCATCTCCTCATTTGACGCAAATTTCTACAATCTAATATGAAGCATTTGCCCATGTTTAGCCATGGACAAAGTATCCGAACATTTGTACTTTCCCGAGGGGTCAGCGGCTGCGCAGTGAAGCAAGGACATCTTCCATGTCTTGTGGAAGCGGAGCTGAGAATTCCATGTACTCGCCTGTTGCCGGATGAACAAAACCAAGAACCGCGGCATGCAATGCCTGTCCATTCATTTTGATCCCCTTGTTACGTCCATAGATTGGATCTCCCACAAGAGGATGACCAATAAACTTCATATGCACACGGATCTGATGCGTTCGACCTGTCTCCAGTTTCAGTTCAAGCAGCGTATAATCGTTAATTCTCTCCGTAACATTAAAATGCGTGACAGCATGTTTGCTGTTACGTTCGGTCACGGTATACATTTTACGATCATTCGTATCGCGCCCAATAGGCGCATCGATCGTCCCCTGATCATGACTCAAATGACCATGAACAAGTGCGATATACCGGCGGTTTACACTGTGATCCTTCAACTGGGCAGCCAGTGAGGCGTGAGCACGATCGTTTTTGGCAGCCATCAGCAGGCCTGACGTATCCTTATCAATCCGGTGCACGATTCCAGGACGCAGCTCTCCGTTAATGCCTGAAAGATCTTTACAATGATACATGAGCGCATTCACAAGTGTACCTGATGTATGTCCCGGTGCCGGATGCACTACAAGACCACGTGGTTTGTTAATGACGATCACATCGCTGTCCTCATATACCACTTCAAGTGGAATATCTTCGGCAATGATCTCTACAGCTGTCGGTTCAGGAATCTGAAGTTCAATTCGATCACCCTCAGCCAATTTGGCATTAGACTTTACACCAGCTCCGTTTACGGTAACCAGACCATCTCCGATCCATAGTTGGACCTGAGAGCGGGAGACATTATCCATTGCTTCAGTAATATATTTGTCAACGCGTTCCTTCTTATGTTCAGCAGAAACAGTCCATTCCAATCGTTCATTGGTCATCAGGTCATCGTCTTGTACAGACGTATCCCCAGTAGTTTGTTCTTCATTGTGCATTTTACTCATGATGTTCATTCCCTTCAATCTTCGCGGCTGCCTTCTCGCGCCGCCCCTCAAGAAACGTCTCCACAATAATCAGTGCAACCCCGATACAGATGGCTGAATCGGCGATATTGAAAATCGGAAACGTATAACTGCCAAAATTAAGCTGCACGAAATCCACGACTTCACCCGTCAAAGCGCGATCCAGGAAATTCCCGATAGCTCCACCAAGCACCAGACTAAGTGCTACTGGCAGCAATTTATGCGGGGAGTTTTTCACTTTTTGCAAGTACCAGACCAAAGCAATCACCACGATCACGGTAACAACGATAAAGAACCAGCGTTGGTCCTGCAAAATACCAAAAGCTGCGCCTGAGTTGCGATGTGAAGTGATAATAAAGAAATTGCCTATAACCGGAATTTCTTCCCGAAGCTCCATTTGAGTCGCAATTAAATACTTTGTTCCCTGATCCACCAAAAATACGATAAAAGCGAGGATATAATACACCACGTTTGTTCGTCACTCCGTTCTTGTCTTTTCCAAACCATACCAGGCTTTACGCCAGACTTGTTCATTGTAGCACAGCTGTTTGGAAGTCGTCCACGACGGGCGTTTTCGCTTTGTTAATGGCAAAATCGATAACATTTCCCTTCTGTAATCAAGGGCAGATTGGCACATCCTAGACCAGAGACCAAATTCGGATTCCAGACGAACAGAAAGGGGAAAACGATGGCACATCTTACTTCAGAACAAATCCAATCCTTGCGTTCCCAATTGATGGCTGAAAAACGTGGTATTGAACATCGGCTTGAGCAAAATGACCATTACGGCCTCAGCGGGTCCATGAGATTTCAAACGGGTGAATTATCTCCTATCGATAATCATCCCGGTGATGTAGCTACCGAAATGTATGACCGGGAGAAAGATATTTCCTTTTTGGAGCATGACGAATTCCAATTAGAACGTATCGATTCTGCCCTGCATTCCATCGAAGAAGGCCATTACGGCACTTGTGCAGTTTGTCAGCAGCCCATCCCTTACGAGCGTATGCAAGCCGTTCCTTACACCAAGTATTGCAAAAAACATCAGCCTGAAACTGTAGTATCCGATAACCGCCCAGTGGAAGAAGAGTTCCTCGCTCCGGCTTTTGGTCGCACGAGTCTCGATGAGCGCGATGATCAGAACGGCTTCGATGGTGAAGATGCATGGCAGATCGTTGAAAGTTGGGGCACCTCGAACTCACCAGCCATGGCTGAAGGTCGCGATATTGACAGTTACGATGTGATGGCCATTGAAGCTACAGATGAGGTTGAGGGCTGCGTAGAAGCCTATGAGAGCTTCGTTGCAACCGATATTTATGGTCATGACGTATCCATTGTTCGCAACAGACAGTACCGGCAGTATTTGGAGAATCGTGAGGGTGAAGGCTTGCTCGAGATTGACAACGATTCTGATCCATATGACATGTACTAGACATGCTGCACCTCTAATAGGTGTTCAATTCAAGCTGACGCTGTACGATACGGACGATATCTGCAATATAATCTCCTACGATTGGCAGATTGAGGGCTCCCAGCACCTGTAACACATAAATGATGGTGGCCGCAAAAAAAGTAAAACCAATGGCGATCCCTACACCCCGTGCTGCGCCTGATAACAGGTTGAGCCCAATCAGTTTCCACGGCCGATTCAACAATTCCGTATATTGTGCAATACGTGAACGCTCAAGCTCGTTAGCGAGTCGGTTCGTCAGGGTATGGAGTTCCTCAATTTTGTCATTATCGCTGCGTGGTGGATTGGATGGTGAAGCGGACGATGCCTGCTTGTCTTCATTCATGTGTTCGCTCAGTTCCTTTGGTATCATAGAGTAACTGCACAATAGAAATCATTGCCCATTTGCATAAAAACCAAACGAGCCAAGATACAGGGATTGTTCCCTGAGTCTAAGGCTCGTTTGTCTATACTCTATATCCTTTCCTAAATGGAATAGAGATACTCTACTTCATTTAGGATCCATTTGTAACTTAAGTTCAATCGATTCATCTGTATCGAAAAAGAATGGTGTTACACCTCGATATAAACGCCCATTGCTTTACCGCCAGCTTCAATGCGTTCCATACCTTCATGGGTACCAAATGTGACTTCAGTAACGAGTACATTCTCACGCAGGACCTCATCAAATGCCTCGATTGCCGCCTGGAGCTCAGGATCAACATCCAGTGTCAGGCGTACTCTTTTCTCAATCGGCAGATCCAATTTTTTACGTGTGTCTTGTACGGAACGTACAACTTCACGTACCCAGCCTTCCTGTTCCAAAGCAGTTGTGATTTCGGTGTTGAGCGCTACCGTCAACCCGTACCCGGATGCCGAAGCAAAACCGGACTTGGCTTGTTTCTCTACCAGCAGTTCCTCACTTGTCACTTGCAGCTCTTCTCCTTCTGGAGAAACCACATTCAGCACACCCTCTGTCACTACTTTGCGTGTCTCCTCTGCTGACATGCCTTTGAAGAAGTTTTGCAGGAAGCCTACGTTCTTGCCGTATTTTTTACCCGCTACTTTCAGATTGAGTTTCAATGTGAAATCAACGAATTCGGCATCGTTATGCTCCGTACGGATACCTTTGACATTGATCTCATCCTTGATGATCTCTTCATAGCTCGCCAGATCAAATCCTTTATCAAGCGAAACGATTAACTCGGACAGCGGCTGGCGATTCTTGATACCTGTTTCGTTACGCACGTTACGAGCGAGTTCGACCACTCGGCGAGCTGTCTCCATATCCTGTTCCAGATCCAGATCGATTAACGCTTCATTTGCTGCCGGGTAGTCTTCCATATGAACACTTTCACCTGCAGTCAGGTTCAGATAGATATCTTCCGCAAGCATCGGTGTGAATGGCGCAACCAGCTTGGCTGTGGTCACAAGCACCTCGGTAAGTGTGCGATATGCATCCAGTTTATCTTCGGTCAAGCCACTTCCCCAGAAACGGTCACGGGAACGACGGATGTACCAGTTGCTCAGCTCATCGACGAAGGCTTCAATCGCTTTGGAAGAATTCAGATAGTCATTGACGGACAGCGCCTTCTCCACAACGATGATCAGACTGTTCAGTCTGGACAGGATCCAGCGATCCAGCTTATGCGCTGAAGGTTTAAACGGATGTTCCTGTGGATCAAAACCATCAATCGTCGCATACAACGTCAGGAAGGCATGCGTGTTAACCAATGTATCCACCATTTTGGATTTTGCTTCGCCCACAATGCCTTTGGAGAAACGTTTGCTGTTCCACGGTGCACTGTCAGACAACAGGGCCCAACGGAACGCATCTGTACCATATTCTTCAATGACTTCCCATGGATCAATAACATTGCCTTTGGATTTCGACATCTTCTGTCCGTTCTCATCCAATACGTGGCCTGTTGCCATAACCGCCTTGTAAGGTGCTTTGCCAGTCAAAAGAGTAGATACAGCCAGCAAGCTGTAGAACCAGCCACGTGTTTGGTCAATCCCTTCGCAGATCATATCCGCAGGGTATTGCTGTTCAAACGTTTCTTTATTTTCAAACGGATAGTGCTGCTGGGCAAATGGCATGGAACCACTGTCAAACCAGACATCAATCACTTCCGGAGTACGTTTCATTTCATATTTGCCACAGGAGCTGAGTACTTTGACTTCGTCTACGTATGGTTTATGCAGTTCCAGGTTCTCTGGTACATCTCCGACGGCACGTGCACGCAGCTCAGCGATGCTGTGCGGAGCGAACTGTTCGCCAGTTTCTTCACATACCCAGATGTTCAGCGGTGTTCCCCAGTAGCGATCACGGCTGATGTTCCAATCCACCAGATCCTCCAGGAATTTTCCGAAACGTCCTTCACGAACGTGGCCTGGGTACCACTCCACTTCACTGTTGTTTGCAATCAGTTGATCCTTGATCGCTGTGGTTTGGATAAACCAGCTGTCCATTGCATAGTAGAGAAGCGGTGTATCACAACGCCAGCAGAATGGGTAGCTGTGCTCATATTTCTCTTTGCTGAACAGGCGGCCTTTCTCGGACAGACTTCTCACGATGTCAATATCGCAATCCTTAACGAAGCGTCCCGCAAAATCCGTAACCTGTGCCACAAATTTACCTTCAAGGTCCACCATGTTAACAAAGCTGATGCCATGCTCACGGCATACGCGGTAATCGTCCTCACCATGTGCCGGAGCCATGTGTACAATCCCTGTACCACTTGCATCCGTTACAAAGCTCGCACCCAGAATAACGTTCGTTTTTTCAGCCTGCACGAAGTTGAATGGCGGATCATACGTTTTACCAACTAAATCCGAGCCTTTCAGTGCACCGATAACTTCATACTCGCCTTTCGAGTCTTTCATGACTTTTTCCACGAGATTGGTTGCCATGATATACACTTCTTCGCCTTGGCGTACACGAGAATAATCCATGTCCGGATTAACCGCGAGTGCAACGTGTGAAGGCAGTGTCCAAGGTGTAGTCGTCCAGGCAAGCACAAATTCGCCGCTGTCATCCAGCTTAAATTTAGCAGTGGCACTAAGGTCTTTGACATCCTTGTACCCTTGGGCAACTTCATGGGAACTCAGGGTAGTCTGACAAGATGGACAGTACGGACTCACACGATGCCCGCGGTAGAGAAGTCCTTTTTCATGAATCGTAGCAAGGATATTCCATACACTCTCAATGTAATTGTTGTCCAGCGTGATGTACGGGTTATCCATATCTGTCCAGTACGCAATACCTTCTGTCAGATCACGCCATTGCTGTTCATATTCAAACACGCTCGCTTTACATTCGTTGATGAATTTTTCCACGCCGTAATCTTCGATCTCCCACTTATGGGAAATGCCGAGCTTCTTCTGTACACCAAGCTCAACAGGCAATCCATGGGTATCCCAGCCAGCTTTACGAACGACACGGTAACCTTTCATCGTATTGTAACGTCCTACAAAGTCCTTAATAACGCGTCCCAGCACGTGACCGATATGCGGCTTACCGTTTGCCGTCGGTGGTCCTTCGTAAAACACGAAATTCGGTTTGCCTTCGCGGTTCTCGATTGATTTCTTAAACGTATTCTCAGTTTTCCACTTGTTTAGCATGCGTAGTTCTCTAGCGCGTGCTTTTTCTTTGACATCCACTCTTTGCATCATGATCTTCCTTTCAATAATTGGATTGTGGGCCGTCCACAATTCACATTTTTGGACACAAAAAAACCCCATCCCTGGAAAGGGACGAGGTTGTGCTCGCGTTACCACCCTAATTCTGTTCATCACAAACCATATCCAATCCAATGGGTATGCTTTGTCATTAACAGCACTTGTGCCCCGCTTCACTACAGCAGGGTGCCGATATAACGTTCGGCTTACGGTTTCGCTTACGCACGGCCATGCATCACCGCTTCAGCGTCACTTCTCCGGGGAGATATTCGGCTATAACTCATCCATTGGCTTGCACCAAACGCCAACTCTCTGAGGGATGAGATCATAACGTACTTGAACCCGTCATGGAATCATTATTCATTATGAATATAGTTATAGCCTCTTTAGAGTCAAAAGTCAACCGGGCAGGCAGACTAATAAATTTCCTTCATTTCCCGTTCACGATCACGGACTTCCTGTTCGCGACTCTCCAATGCTTCCCATCCATCCTGAGACAGCAGTTCGAGCTGTGCTTCAACAAGCGTACGGAAACGGGCCCGGTAGATCGAAGCCTGCTTCTTCAGTTCCTCCACTTCCAAAGCAATCTTGCGGGATTTCGCCAAGGACTCGTTCACGATCCGGTCAGCATTTTTCTCTGCTTCCTTCACAATGAGCTGTGCTTCCTTCTTCGCATTGTTCTTCACATCGTCGGCTGCTTCCTGCGCTATGATAATCGTTTTGCTGAGCGTTTCTTCAATTGTGGCAAAATGATCCAGTTTCTCCTGAACGGACAGCAACTGATTGCTCAGCTCTTTGTTCTCGCGAATGACGCCTTCGTAATCTTTGATGACTTGATCCAGGAATTCATTGACTTCATCCTCGTCATACCCGCGCAAGCGTCGGGAAAATTCCTTGTTATGTATGTCCAGCGGCGTTAATGGCATGCTGTCCACCTCCTGTTAAAGTTCCTTCCCGTTCCGAGAAGGTTTGCAGCACATGGGTATCACCCAAAGGGTCGTATGCAAGAAGTCATATAACAGCATGAACGACTTGCACTTGCAGAATCGACGTTCTGATTCCAATACAGTTATATCGACTTTGCACTTCAATGTATATCGGAAACAGCGAATGTTTTTTACACCTTTATCTTAAACATTTCGACAAGAAAACGGGTTTTCCTGCAATGCCGCTAAGCAAATTTGCCGATTTTTACACGACAACGTCCCTTTTTGGTCATCCCATCCTGTTCCAGCACCTTGAAACGGCCAAAACCTTGAATGGAGACCACGTCCCCGGCTTTCAGAGCTTTGGACGGATCTTCCTCGACTTTCCAATTTACCCGGCATCGGCCCGCTTTGATGGGAACTAGAACTTTACTGCGACTCAGTCGGTACACATCCGCACAAATTCCGTCCAGACGCAAGGATGCAACAGTGATATCCATCGTATCCAGTTTGCTCTCCGACCACTTCATCTCATGCAGAGGAAGCAGCTCTGTAAACACATGAACCCGATGAACCTGGTTCAATTGAAGCGATAAAAAAGCGCCGGTCTCCGCTGCCACCACGGTGTGGCATCCGTCATCCAGCACTTGGATATCTCCGATCTTGCCGCGTTTCAGTCCAAGCCCGAGCAAGGCTCCCATGTAGTCCCCGTGCTCCAGCTCTGTAATTTTCTGATCATCTGACGTAATGCTAAGCACCTGCATACCCATATCTTCATCAGCGAGATACCGATAATCTGGTGCAATCAGCGCACGTTTGCGTTCAGCTGCCTCGTAG
Source organism: Paenibacillus sp. P13VS (assembly GCF_015143645.1). NCBI lineage: Bacteria > Bacillati > Bacillota > Bacilli > Caryophanales > Paenibacillaceae > Paenibacillus > Paenibacillus sp. P13VS. The sequence continues at coordinate 104,058 of NZ_WYEV01000006.1, forward strand.
CCTCCGTCCAGACGAATCTGGACGTCATTGCGACGATTGACAAGCGTTTGCAATATAAAGGCCTGTCTTGGGTCAAGAAAGTCCGTTAGCTTCATATCATGAAGCTTGCCAGCGCGTTCCACCCAATCCGAGGCTTTATCCACGAAGTCACGCTCATCATGGCTAAAATGTTCGTAAATTTCACCACTCATCTATGTTCACCCTACCCTATCAGAAGTAGCTGATGATCGAGAGCAAACCTGATCTCGCCAGTTGAAGAGTAATTAACGCAACGATTGGTGAGATGTCCAGCATGCCGAACAAAGGCGGAATGAAACGTCTGAAAGGGCTCAGATAGGGTTCCACCAATTTGGCAAGCCACTCACCAATGACGCTCTCCCGCGCGTTCGGAAGCCACGACATCAATACATATCCAATAATCATGTAGAAATAAATCTCAAACAGGTAAAACACGACGACTTGAAGTTGATACAAAAGCGGCTCACCTCATTCTGTTGTAATCTTGCTCGCTGTCAGCCAGTATTTCCGTAATTGCGCCTTGAATTTCAACGGTATCCGGCGTACAGAGAAAAATGTTGCCGCCAATTTTAGAAATGCCCCCGCCCAGTGCGTAAACGGTCCCACTCAAAAAATCAATGACGCGCAGTGCCTGATCTTGGCGCACCCGCTGCAGGTTCACAACCACGGTACGATGTGAACGTAGGTGGTCGGCAATTTCTTGAGCTTCGTCATAGGAACGTGGTTCATAAAGGACAACTTTAACATTTTTCTGGGAATGAATGCTCACAACATTATTCCCCCTTTGGTTTCTACGTTTATCTAGACTGGAGGTTTCAGCTTCCTGCTGTTCAGATTCAGCCTCCTCTTGTGCAGCCAAACGTTCGCGTTCCACAATCTCTTCCTCTTCTTGAAGACCAAGGAAATTCATGAATTTATTCATTACGCCCATCGTGAACCCTCCTCTTTTCCTACGAGAATTGATCCCAGCCGTACCCATGTTGCCCCTTCTTCAATCGCCACTTCAAAATCATTGGACATTCCCATCGATAGCTGAGTCAATGGTTCCGATGTCAGGGCTTGTCCATTCAAATGGTCTCTGAGCTCACGCAGTCCACGAAATACGGGACGCGTAAGCTGCGGATCCTCCTCATGGGGAGCCATGGTCATCAGACCGACGACCTTCAGGTTGCTGAAGCTGCTGATCTCACGCAAAAATGAACTCGCCTGTTCAGGCTGCAATCCGTATTTGCTCTCTTCACCCGAAATATTCACCTGCAAAAATGTTTCCACTTGTGTCCCCAGAGCAGCTGCCTTTTTGTCCAGCTCCTTGGCCAGAGACAAACGATCCAGTGAATGTATGTAGCGGAATTTGCCTATGACGTCTTTCACTTTGTTGGTCTGCAAGTGACCGATAAAATGCCATGTTCCTTGCTGACCAAATGCTTCCCACTTGGCTTGTGCATCCTGCCAGCGGTTCTCTCCAATATGCTCAAGGCCACTTTCCATCACAGCGCCTGTCGTTTCAAGGGAGACGTACTTCGTGACCGCAATCACATTTACGTCTTCGCGCTGACGGCCACTGCGCTGGCATGCAGCTTCGATCTTCTGATTTACCTGTTGAATTCGCTCCTCCAATGACACAGAGGGTCACCTCTCTTCCAGCCCAATCCAGCTCGCCATTCTTCCGGTCGTTCCATTTTCCTTGCGATACGAGAAAAACAGTTCCGGGTGGCAGCTTGTACACCACGTTGTACATTCGATATGATCCGGCAATATTCCTGCTTTCATCATAATGTGTCGATTACATTCTTTCAAGTTTAACATCGTCTTTCCATTTCCAGACGAGTGATATGCTCGGCCCTGCACAGAGTTGTTGTATTCATCATTACCCGGAGCAGATTCAAACCAAACCCGTACATGCTGCATAACTGCCTCATCCACTTCATAACAGCAATCCCCAATGGAAGGGCCTATAGCTGTCCGGATATCCTGTGCCCGGCTTCCATATTCCCGTTCCATCGTTTCAACCATTGACTGGGCAATGCCGGCAACAGTCCCTTTCCACCCCGCATGAGCAAGCCCCACGGCTTGTTGCACCGGGTCGTAGAAATACAGCGGAACACAATCCGCATAAAAGGAAGTAAGCAGCACACCAGGTACATTGGTGACCAAACCATCCGTGTCCTGCAGCGCTGACTGTCGATCCATCAGACCTCTGCCTCGATCCTCAGCTTTTACAACAGCCACTTGTTTGCCATGGACCTGTTCACCACACGTCCAGGCGCTCACCGAGAAACCAAGCTTTTCGGCCACCAGACGACGATTCTTCAAAACGTCTGAAGGATCATCGCCAACATGATAAGCGCAGTTTAGAGTGGCATAGGGTTTACTGCCCACTCCGCCCTGTCTTGTGGTAAAACCTGCCGTCATTCGGCTGAACTGTTCTCTCCACGGCTCCACATATAATAACAACGGATCTGGGCTTCCATTCACCACTTGATCTTCAGTCCGTTCGAAAAGTTGTTTATTCAGAACAAAGGGTTCCATCTTATCACCTCACAGCTTCCAGTGTACCAAATGAGCCACGTTCTGTCTTGATTATATCGTTCGACGCTGGCTTCGGTCCAATCGTTCCAGGCGTTCAACCCGCTCCATACGGCTGCTTTGCTGTTCATCGTACATCTTTGCTTCGCGATCTCGCTCATCGTAGCTCGTTTCCCTGACTTCATCCAGTTTAACCAAAATAACGTCCGAACCGATCTTAACAATGTTCCTCCAGGGAATAACCAGATCCGTTCCACCCCCGAACAATCCCATGAACCGGCTGTAACCGGGTACCACGATGGCTTCGATTCGTCCCTGCTTGAGATCCAGTTCCAGATCACTAATCTGCCCCAGACGTTTGCCATCCGTGATGTTAATGACATCCTTTGTCTGAAAATCCGAGATCTTCATCCCTCTTTGTGCCGACTCACTTGCGCTTACTTTCATCTGTCGCTCGCCCCCCGCCTAGTCCGCTTATACCGTTCAACGCTTCTATACAATATATGTTTTATAGGCGAAAAATGTCCTGTTTTCCTGAAATTAGTACAGCTTGATCCGTAACTGGGCATTCTCTTTAAAGCCGCTCATTCGATCTCAGTTCTCTCCAGACCAAATCGTATGTCTTTAAAAATAGAAAAAGACGACCAACGGATTACAACCGTTAGATCGTCCTTGTGAATGAAGTAATGCTACGTCTTCACATGTTTCTGCATCTGCTGAATAGCCGATTTTTCCAGACGGGATACCTGAGCTTGGGAAATTCCAATCTCGTCGGCAACTTCCATCTGTGTTTTGCCTTCAAAAAACCGCATGGACAGAATCATTTTCTCCCGCTGTCCGAGACGATGCATAGCCTCGCGCAGTGCAATTTCCTCAATCCACGACACATCCTTGTTTTTGTCATCACTGATCTGATCCATCACATAGATGGGATCTCCACCGTCATGATAGATGGGTTCGAATAGTGATACCGGATCTTGAATGGCATCCAGTGCAAAAACTACATCTTCCTTGGGCACGTTCAATGCTTCGGAAATTTCAAATATGGTCGGTTCACGAGAATTTTTGTTGGTCAAACTGTCGCGAACCTGCAGCGCCTTATATGCGATGTCCCGTAATGATCGGGATACCCGGATCGGGTTATTGTCACGCAGATAACGACGGATCTCACCGATAATCATCGGTACTGCGTACGTTGAAAATTTGACATTCTGGGATAAATCAAAATTATCAATGGCTTTCATCAGGCCGATACAACCAACCTGGAACAGATCATCGACAAACTCCCCCCGATTGTTAAAGCGCTGAATGACACTGAGTACAAGCCGCAGGTTGCCATTCACTAATTTCTCTCTTGCTGAGCGATCATGGTGCTGCTGTAGGGAATGGAACAATTCCCGCATTTCTGTGTTGGTGAGGACAGGCAATTTTGCGGTGTCCACGCCACAAATCTCGACTTTGTTTCGGGTCATCGTGATTTACCTCCCAAGGAGAAACATTAATGTACATTATCTCCGGGGCAGGCTTTTTTATTCGTCCCTGGCATCCTTGCCATTAATACCCATTATATTAAAAGCACAGGATCAGACCATCTTATTAAACTCCTTGCGGAGTCTTTTAATGATTCTTTTTTCCAGACGAGAGATGTAGGATTGGGAGATTCCAAGCAAATCTGCAACATCTTTCTGTGTCTTTTCCTCCCCGTCCGTCAGGCCAAAGCGAAGCTCCATAATCATCCGCTCACGTTCAGTCAATTTTTCCAAGGCCTTGTGCAGAAGCTTCCGATCTACCTGCTCTTCAATATTTCGATAGATTGTATCGTTCTCGGTACCCAGAACATCCGATAATAATAGCTCATTTCCATCCCAATCAATGTTGAGTGGCTCATCAAAAGAAACTTCTGTCCGAATTTTGCTGTTACGCCGCAGGTACATCAATATTTCATTTTCAATGCATCGCGAGGCATAGGTTGCCAGCTTGATTTTCTTTTCCGGATCAAACGTATTGACAGCCTTGATGAGCCCGATGGCTCCAATGGAAACCAGATCCTCAATGTTAATACCTGTGTTTTCGAACTTGCGAGCGATGTACACGACCAGGCGAAGGTTTCGTTCAATCAGCATGGCGCGAATTGCAGCATCCCCGGAAGAGAGCTTTTGCAGCAAAAATTCCTCTTCTTCCCGCGTCAGTGGAGGCGGCAGGGCTTCACTGCCTCCAATATAATAGATCTCCTCACTTTTCAAACCAAGCAAAAATAACAGACGGTAATACTGCAGCTGCGCCACCAGTTTCCATTTCACAAGCATGTACGTTCCTCCTATACCACATTCAGCGGCTTTTCTGTTGCTCCCGCAGAGAGAGCCGTAGACTGCGCAGAGGCAGCGTCTTGCACAAGCTCAGGGTGAATGACCGCGCGGTACTTTCCTTCTGACGACAACACTCCGCCATCCAGCCCGATTAGTACTTTAGTTGTCTCATAACTCGTTTGATCCAATGTCACTCTCACCAGATCAGGCTTGATTGCCAGCATAAATGCCGTCCCTTTGTTGATACCACGATAGGGTACCAGTCTTAGTCGACCCTGCCAGCGAAAATCCTCCTGGTCCAGCTCCATAATGAGGTTGTCCGGTGCTTCATCCTTCAACCGGCCTTTCCAGGAAGCTGGCAGCATGTCTTGCCACAGTGAAACCTCCATCACCATTACCGGCAGACGGGAAAGAGGGTCCGTGAGTTGATTGCCGGTATCGACAAGGCCTGTACAAGAAATAGTTACATCATCGATATAAACCTGCACTTCTCCAAGATAGGTTGTCATACGGTCTGATTTTCGCTTGGAACTTTGCACGGCTTTGAATAAAAACAGCACTGCAAAGAATACGATAAAAGTAAACCAGAAGGCGATCTTCAGATCAAAGGACATTCCGCCCGAAGCTGTATACCAAATTCCGTTAAACAGCTCGCCCGAACTCTGAAGCATGTAGTGTATACCTAAAATGCCTCCGGCAGCGACGAAGTTAATGACATAGAAGGTACCCAGATTCCTCATAAACACCTGGAGGCCCTTAAAACCAAAAGCGATAAACAACATCACGAGTGACAAACCAAACTTGATCAAAAAGGTAAACATAAAATCAAACTCCGGCACAAACATCATAACGACATAGAGGGCGCCCACAATGGAAGACAGTAACCATCTCCACCAAACCAGCTTCGTTTTACGCATCCAGGCTGTGAGTCCGATGAGTGCACCGTCAATACACAGGTTTGTCAAAAAAATAAGATCAACATAAACGACCAACTCTTCACCTGCCTCGTACCAAATATCGGTGTAGCGTTGTTCCGATATTCTATGAGCATACACACAAGTATAAGGAGCTTCCTGTTCAAAGTCTGTCTAATCATGGGGGTGTCGTCTCAACTTTTTTTGTCGTATTTCCTCGTGACTCTTGTTCAGAATTTGTTCATTTCTGTTTGATATGCTGTAAATAGAAAACAGAAAAACCCGGTTTCTCCATAAGGAGAACCGGGTTTGAAATTAAATAGGAGTGCTGCTTAATCGTTATTGTTATTGCGTGAGCGATTGCGCAAAAATGTCGGAATATCCAGCTGATCACTGCTCGGCTGGTTTCCGAACGGGCGAAGATTAGGCGAGCGATTCTCAGCGGGCTCACTCGCTGGTGTCGGTTTGCGTCCTGGTGGTGGTGAGACAGGCTTGTCTTCAAAACCAGTAGCAATAACCGTAACCTTGATCTCTTCTTTCAGATTTTCATCAATGATGGCACCGAAGATCATGTTCACTTCCGGATCGGATGCAGATGTAACAATCTCGGCTGCTTCATTCACTTCATAAAGTGACAGGTTGATGCCACCTGTGATGTTCATGATAACCCCGCGAGCACCTTCGATGGATGTTTCCAGCAATGGGCTCATAATCGCTTTGCGAGCAGCCTCAGCCGCACGATTTTCACCTGTTGCTTCTCCGATTCCCATCAAAGCAGATCCGCGTTCAGTCATAATGGTTTTTACGTCTGCAAAGTCAAGGTTGATTAGACCCGGTACAGCGATCAGATCCGAGATGCCTTGTACCGCTTGACGCAGTACGTTATCTGCTTGGCGGAACGCTTCAAGCATCGGCGTCTTTTTATCAACGATTTCAAGCAAGCGGTCGTTCGGAATGACAATCAGCGTATCCACTTTTTCCTTGAGAGCTTCAATCCCTTGCTCTGCATGGCTGGAACGTTTGCGTCCTTCGAAGGTAAATGGACGTGTAACCACACCCACGGTGAGCGCACCGCACTCTTTGGCAATCTCAGCGATGACTGGAGCTGCACCTGTACCTGTACCACCGCCCATACCAGCAGTTACAAATACCATGTCCGCACCTTTCAATGTGTTCATGATCAAGTCGCGGGATTCTTCGGCTGCTTTTTTACCTACATCCGGGTTGGCACCTGCACCAAGACCACGGGTCAGTTTATCACCGATTTGCAATTTATGTTCGGATTTCGCCAGATGCAATGCTTGAGCATCCGTGTTCACCGTTATAAATTCTACACCTTGTACACCATTTTCGATCATACGGTTGACTGCATTGCTTCCGCCGCCGCCTACACCGATGACTTTTATTTGAGCCAAGCTCTCCATCTCGAAATCAAATTCCAACATATTATTCCATCTCCCCCTCAATGTGCATGGATGGCCCGTCCAATTTTTGATTGAACCGAATCAATTTCATATATCGACGAACGAAGGCGTATATATTAATACCAGCGCATTCAGACGGCTTCTAGAAGTATGAAATAGATTCAACCTGTTATATAAATTCGCTGAACATATTTTTCAGCCGTTCGAACAAACCCGGTTTTTGCTCCGATTCCGGAGACGCACTCGGCTTAACACGGTTGGTCGGTTTCTTGTTGTTGTTATTATTATTGTTGCTGCCACCGCCGCTGCTTACCGATGGACGAATGCGCAAACTGCGAATTACACTGTGCAAAATGCCAACCCCGCTTGTGTAGCCCGGGTCGCGAACACCGATGTAATCCGGAACCGCAATTCGTACCGATGCAGCAAGCTCATGCTGAGCTACTTGCAGAACCCCTGGCATCGAGACGGTTCCTCCCGTTAGTATATAACCTCCGGGAAGCTCCGTGTAACCGAGGCGCTTCACTTCTTGGGAAATCATCTGGAATATTTCCTGAACACGCGGTTCGATAATCGCAGCAAGGTCCTCCTGCGAGAATTCCTTGTCCACATTGCTGCCGATTCGCGTGACTTTGAACATGACGTCAGCCGCAGCATCATCAAGCCATGCGCAGCCATATTTCAGCTTCACCTTTTCGGCTTGATCTGTTAAGGTACGCAATCCATACGCAATATCGTTGGTAACAAATTCTCCACCGATTGGCAGGGTTGACGTTGCAACAAGACTGTCTTCTTCAAAGACAGCGATGGTTGTTGCACCTGCTCCGATATCAACAAGAACAGATCCCATCGTTTTTTCGTCCTTAGATAAAGCAAGCTGGCCTGCTCCAAGTGACATGAGCACCAGATCGCTTACCTTCAGACCCGCTTTTTCCACGCAGCGCAAAAGATTATGTATCGCGGTTTTTGCACCCGTTATGATTGTTGCCTCAACTTCCAGTCGAACTCCAATCATACCCCGGGGATCCTGTATGCCCTCCAAGCCGTCTACAACGTACTGCTTGGCGACAACATCAATAATTTCCCGTTCCGGCGGAACCGCAATCACCTCGGCTGCTTTCAACACCCGTTCCATGTCTTCTTCTCCGATTTCACGATCCTCGTTAGACACTGCCACGACGCCGTGACTGCTCATCAGTCCGATATGATTTCCTGAGATTCCAACATATACTTCGGATATTTGAATACCTACCATACGTTCAGCATGATCCACTGCATTGCGGATCGACTGCACCGTCTGATCGATATCTACGATTACACCTTTGCGAATTCCCTCCGAGTCGGCAGATCCAACTCCAATAATATTAAAGGTTCCATTATTAATTTCCCCAATAATAGCGCGAATTTTGGATGTACCGATGTCCAAACTAACAATGATGTCATTGTTGCTCAAGTCTGTGGCACCTCCTGACTCCAATAGTAAAATACGTTCGGGTTTAAACACTCTTAAAACATATTCAACACACGTTAGGCTTTCCCTCTTTTTTCTACAATTTTTTTGGGTGCCAAGATCTGGTTGCGAGACATAAAACCTTGAAGAAAAAAGAAGGAGACAACTTATGTGCCATAAGTTCAAGTGTATCATTTTTTCTCCGTCTCAGAAAGAACAACTTTCACGGATGAAACAGGGTCAAACCCCGACCCTGCTTGGACTTTTCATTAACTGTCATACGTGATTGGCAAGAGGATCAGGGCGTTGCACCTGGCTCTTCACCATCTTCAGGGTCATCCGCGATAAAAGGCACGTACGTGTCTGCCTCAAGCATCGTGATTTTCCCTGGCCGTTCCGTCTCAATAACCTGATTCAGGTACTCCACCTTATCTGGCAGCTTGGAGATCGTGGTAATCACTTCAAACTGTGATTTGGTATACAATCGGATCTGATCCGGGAACGAAGGCGTAGGATTAGGAATAATCTCCGATATATCCGTTGTCAATTCGTTTGGAATTTTGGCAAGCGTCTCACTCAATTGTTCTTTGAGCGGATCGTCTGCTTTCCACTGTGTCAGAATGGGCTTCTCCACAGCAACTCCGATATTGGCCGGAACATTCAAGCTTGTCCCACTGGCAAGGATTGCCTGGAGTGTACCATCCGCACCCAGTTCGTAAGCAACGGTTGGATACTCCTGAACCTTGATATGAACGATCCCCGGAAACTGCTTATCCACTGTCACATTCGCTACCGCTTTGAATGTCTTCAAACGCTCGATGACCTCAGCAGAGCTTGTCCCAAAGAACTGATCGCCTTCCTTCAAACCACTTTTCTCCAGCAGTTCGGAAGTTGTCGTGTATACATTACCCGTAATCTCAATACTCGAAATCCGGCTCATGGAAGAGCGGAAGAACAGCACGGCAAGCAATACAATAAAAAGAAGTAACAGAATAAGAACAATTTTACGGCTTGTGTTTCCTTTAGCCCGATTCTTCTTCAGAACCGGAATTTGACTTTTAGGCATAGGTCGCGCTCCACAAAGCCTTCGGTCCCCTCCCACAGCATTCTGAAGAAGGGGACTCAAAGGACGTTAATTGGCAAAATCCAGCTGTTTCGAAACGGGGGACTGTCGCTCAACCGAAGCTCCAAGGCTCTGGAACAACTTTTCGATGCGGTCGTACCCTCTGTCAATGTGATGCACTTGCTCAACAACCGTTTTCCCCTGGGCAGCAAGGCCAGCAATTACCAGAGCTGCACCTGCACGCAGGTCGGTTGCTTCTACTGTAGCTCCGTACAAACGTGGGACTCCTCGGATAAAGGCTGCATTCAGATCGACCGAAATATCTGCACCCATGACGTTAAGCTCATCCACGTGCTTGAAGCGCCCCTCAAATACCGTCTCCTTCATTACACTGAACCCATCAGCCAAACTGAGCAAGACCATGGTTTGCGACTGCAGGTCAGTCGGAAACGAAGGGTACGGTGATGTTACAATGCGATCCACGGATTTGGGACGGCTCATACAGCTCACCGTCATTATATCATTGCAGACCGTGATTTGAACACCAGTGCGCTTCAACACATGTATAAGGGAAGTAAGGTGTGCCGGGTTGCAGTGTGTCAGGGTAACATTGCCTCTTGTCGCTGCTGCTGCAATCATGACGGTGCCGGCCACAATCCGATCAGGTATGATCTCGTAGGAACAAGGCTTCAGTTTCTCCACACCGTTAATCGTAATTGTGTCGGTGCCGGCTCCGATTATACTTGCACCCATCGCGTTGAGAAAATGCTGCAAGTCCTGAATCTCAGGTTCTCTGGCTGCATTGAATATCGTCGTTGTGCCCTCAGCCGTAACGGCTGCCATCATGATATTTTCCGTGGCACCCACACTTGGGAAGTCCAGATGAATATCCGTGCCCACCAGCTTACGGCCCCGACAGATAATCTGTTGATCAAGCTCTTCAATTGATGCTCCGAGCGCTTCCAGGCCCCGGAGGTGAAGATCAATCTTGCGTTCTCCGATGGCACAACCACCTGGCTGGTATACGGATACTTGCCCAAACTTAGCCAGCAATGGCCCCATCAAGAAAATGGAAGAGCGCATTTGTTTCATCAGATCCTCAGGTACATCATATGACCGGATAGACGATGTATCAATCGTCACTGTTCCCTGTTCATGCCGACACGTGCATCCAAGCCGTTCCAGGATATACAGCATTACTTCAATGTCCAGCAAGTGTGGAACGTTGTGCAGCGTGACTTCTCCATCTGCCAACAAACTTGCAGCCATGATTGGTAAAGCGGCATTTTTTGCTCCATGGATGCGTATGGATCCTGAGAGGGGTTTCCCGCCTTCAATCACCAATTTGTCCAATGTATCACCTCCGGGGTTTACCGCTCACCCACTGGAAAGACTTCCGGTACCAGGTTATACCGTTTTGAGATGATATAGTTGCTGTGAATTTGCTGCATACGGGTGATAACGTCCTCTGCTGTAGCTTGACTGGACTGACAGTCAAATTGGCATGCAAGATGGATACCTGTAGGCCTCCCGTGTTTACCCTTTGGCTCTGCTGTTTGAAACAGCTGGGGCCGCTCGGTCACTGGGCGGATTTCGGAATACGCTGCCTGCGTACGCTTATGAAGTGGCAGAACGTCTATGATTTTTGACAAGCCCCATCACTTCCCGAAACGACTTTGCGCTCATTATGCCCAGCTGGATATACAGCTTTTGGCACAACACTTCTCCGTTAATGCAGTACAGAGCAGCAATGCGCAAATTCCCTGACCTCCTTGCTGTAACGTACCCTTTCGCCTGTCTCCAGCACAATCTCAGCGGATTGAAATATACGTGACACATCCGATCCATAAGCACCAGCGTTGAATGTACACAACTTCTGCCAGCAGGGCCCACTTCTTTGGCACTTACACAATCATCTTGGATAGCATGGAATGCTTCTGCCGTTACGCATAAATTATGCTGCTCAACATCCATAGAGGTCATCCTCCTGCTAAACGACAAAACCGTGATGCGGCGTCATGGAACGATTGTCACAATTTATACGGTATCTTATGTCAGTCCTGCCTTGTGTGTGACAATCGCCCAGAACACTCTTTACCTGCGTACAGCAAGCCTTTGAATCTCCTTCACCAGCACCTCGGCTGCATCCGGCTTGCCAAGTTCCCGAGACGCTGCGGCCATGCGTTTGCGGGCAGCTTCATCATTCATGATGCGGGCAATGGCCTCATATAACGCTTTTCCCGAAAGATCCTTCTCCAGCATCGTGACAGAAGCTCCGCCCCCTTCCAGTGTACGCGCATTCGCTTCCTGATGATTGTTTGTCACGTTAGGTGACGGTATCAGAATGGACGGAATGCCAAGCGATGTAATTTCGGCGAGGAATGACGCTCCTGCTCGATTTACAATCAATGAGGTGCAGGCGAGAACTTCCGGCATATTATGCACGTAAGGAAGCACATGCAGATGATTAGGCATTGTTCCAAGTGAACTTCGTATCGCTTCCCGTGTCTCGTCAAAATAGGATTCACCCGTAACATAAACGACGTGTACATCCTCCAGCTTCTCCAGCATGGGAGCCATGTCCACCATCGCTTTATTGATGGCCTTTGCTCCGCGGCTGCCGCCAACAACCAGCACAACCCGGCTGTCCATTGGCACGCCCAGTGTGGCAAAGCCTCGATCACGGCTGGCCTTGGCAACCGTGGTCGCCCTCGGATTACCCGTGTACACTACTCTTTTGGCTCCCGAGAAAGCCTTCTCGGAGCCTTCGAAGCTAACTGCAACGGTATCCACATAACGAGTAAGGAACTTGTTGGTTAAGCCAGGGATTGCATTTTGTTCATGAATGACACTTGGAATCCCCAGTTTGGCAGCCGCATAAACCACAGGTCCACATACATAGCCGCCAGTTCCGATCACCACATCAGGTTTGAATTCCTTCAGCATTTTCTTCGATTTTCGGACGCCCTGAATAAAGCGCATAACGGTCTTCAGATTGTCCACGGACAACTTCCGGCGAAACCCTGTAATATCAATGGATTGAAAAGGAATGTTCTCCTGTGGCACTAACTTGCTCTCCAGTCCACGGGTTCCTCCAATATATAAAAATGTCGAGTCGGGATTCTCCGCCTCACATTGTCTTGCTATGGCAACGGCCGGATAGATATGTCCACCGGTACCGCCGCCGCTTAGTACGACTCGCATCGCATAGTCACCTCGCATAACGTGATAAGTTTAACAGTATCCCTAGTGCTGTCAGCATCAAGGTCAGAGATGATCCACCATAACTGATCAGCGGTAGGGTTATTCCGGTAACGGGCATGAGCCCGATGACTACGCCGATATTGATAATGACTTGTACAGCCACCATGCCAATAATGCCTACCCCCAGCAAACTGCCAAAAGCATCCGGTACTGTCATCGCTACTCGCATACCTCTCCAGACCAGCACCAGGAACAATAGAAGTACAATGAGTCCGCCAATAAACCCGAGCTCTTCAGCCAATATGGAAAAAATGAAATCCGTTTGCGGTTCGGGCACATAACTGTATTTTTGCCGGCTCATCCCAAGACCCAGACCTGCCAGGCCACCCGGTCCGATAGCGTATAACGATTGGATGATTTGATAGCCGGCACCCAGCGGATCAGACCATGGGTCGAGAAAAGCCGTTATTCGTTTTAGTCGGTAAGGAGCAGCTGCAATCAACGCGGCAAATCCCATGGCTCCGCCAAGAGCAAGCAGCAGCAAATGTTTCATTCTTGCGCCTGCCGTAAAAATAATCAGCATGGATGCACCCATCATGACGGTGCCTGTCCCCAAATCGGGCTGCAGCATAATAATGCCGAAGGCGAGACCTATCAATCCAAGCGGGGGCAACAATCCGGTTGTGAATGTTTTAATTTTCCCCGGTTCCTTGCTCAGCCAGTGAGCCAAAAACAAAATCATGCCCAGCTTCATGAATTCAGAGGGCTGAATGCCAAACGATCCAATGCCGAGCCAGCTTCGTGCTCCCCCGCGGACCACGCCGATCCCGGGAATTAACACCGCAATCAGCATAATAAAACAGGCGATCAATATCGGTTTAGCATATTTCCGCCAGACCCGGTAATCCACATTGGCTGTGACAAACATGGCAGCCAGTCCGAGTCCCGCAAATAACAACTGTCTTTTGACAAAATAAAATGAATCGCCATAGTCATGAAAAGCAAGCACCGAGCCCGCACTATAGACCATAATAATGCCGATGGCAAGCAATGCCACAATACAAATCAGGAGCCAGATATCCGGCGCCGGTCGCGTCTGTTTCATCAGGAGGCCACCCCTTGCATGGAAGTAGGGGCTTTTCCACCCCCCTACTTACAAGTTATGCGCCGCCTCTTTAAAAATGCGTCCCCGCTCCTCATAAGAAGCAAACATGTCCCAACTTGCACACGCCGGTGAGAGCAAAACGATATCACCAGGCGCTGCAAACTGCGACGCTTCCTGTACTGCAGCGGTTAACGTCTGGGCAGCATCCTCCTCATTATCGACGACCTTAATTTGCTTTAATCCCGCAAGTTCCGCGACCTTGGCGATTTTCTCCCGTGTTTCGCCGAGAGCCACAACCGCTTTTACCCGTTCCTGGAACAAGGGGAGCAGCTCCATCATGTCTGAACCCCGATCCAGTCCTCCAGCGATCAGCACGACCGGATCCTTGAAGGAATTCAATGCCATCACGGTTGCCTTCGAATTGGTAGCCTTGGAATTGTTATAGTACTTGGCACCATTGTGCTCCAGCACATATTCCAATCGGTGCTCAACCCCTTTGAATTCGGACAGGGGTACCTCAAGCACAGCCGGATCGGCTCCTGCCGCTACTGCAATAGCTACCGCAGCCAGCGCATTCCCAACATTGAATTGTCCTGGTATTCCAATGTTTTCAACGTCTATAACGATGTGATGGTTTCCTTGACCGTCGGCATATACCACCTGGCGTTTCACATCGTCCTCTTCTCCATCCACGTAAGGAGGATCTGCGTATACGCCTGCTTCCAGCTTCTCAGTCATGGAGAACGGAAGCAGCCTGCTTTTAATATAAGGAACCAACTCCCGGCATACAGGATCATCCCAGTTCAGTACCGCTACATCATCGGGAAGCTGATTGGCAAAAATTTTAGCTTTGGATGCGACATAGTCATCCATATCCCCATGATAATCCAGATGCGTTTCTGTAACGTTAAGCAGACTCGCAATCCGTGGACGGAAATGCACAGTCCCCTTAAGCTGGAAACTGCTGAGTTCAACGACCATCCAGTTATCGGCCGTAGCTTGTTCTGCCGCCTCGCTGAGCGGTGTACCGATATTGCCAGCCACAATCGGGTTCAAGCCTGCATGCTCCAGCATGTTGCCAACCCATGTGGTTGTCGTTGTTTTCCCGTTGGAACCTGTAATCCCGATCATCGGTGCTGCACAAAGGTGGTAAGCCACTTCCACTTCCGTAACAACCTCAATTCCGAGGGAAAGAGCCTGCTGTACTGGTGGCGCCTGATAAGGGATGCCCGGGTTTTTAACCACAAGCTTCACACCCTCATGAATCAGATCATCGGGATGGCCCCCGCATACAACAGAAATTCCCAAAGCCTCCAATTCGGATGCTTCGGGACACTGTTCCCTCTCTTTTTTATCATTCACTGTGACTTTCGCTCCCGCACGGTCCAGCACCTTGGCAACTTGCACGCCACTCTTTGCCAGTCCGAGCACAACAACCTGTTGACCGCGATATGATTCAGGATGGTTCATGATTTACAACCCCTTGTTGAGATAAAGTCCGAGCGCAGCCAAAATAGCACCAACTGCCCAAAAAGTAATAACAACCCGCCATTCTGACCATCCGCTTAATTCAAAGTGGTGGTGAATAGGACTCATTTTGAATACACGCTTGCCCCGGGTCTTGAACGATACCACTTGAATAATAACGGATAGAATCTCGATGACGAACACACCACCAATGATTACAAAAAGAAGCTCCGTCTTCGTAACAATGGCAACGGCACCAATGGCACCACCAATACCTAGTGAGCCTGTGTCTCCCATAAACACTTTGGCCGGATGCGCATTATATACAAGAAAACCAAGCACAGCGCCAATCATGGCTGCTGCACATACCGCTGCCGGCATAGACGTCGCCTGCATCGCTACAATGGCAAACGCCCCAAATGCAATAGCGCTGATACCAGACAGCAGACCATCCAGACCATCCGTAAAGTTAACGGCATTGGTGATCGCGAGCATCATGAACACGACAAACGGATAATAGAACCACCCCGTCCAGTCGAAGGAGACGGATGTTCCAGGGATCGAGATTGCTGTGCTGTGCCCATTCTGAATGAGCAAGAAACACATCACGGCGCTGAAAAACAGCTGTCCCAGCATTTTTTGTCTGGCGGTCAGTCCCAGAGAACGTTTGAATACAATCTTGATATAGTCATCCAGGAAGCCGATCAGGCCAAAACCGAGCGTAGCCACGAGCAGGACGTAGAAATCCGTATTTTTGACTGCTGAAAACTTCAAAAAGGCTAATGTAAATGCAAGCAGGATTACAACCCCGCCCATCGTCGGCGTCCCGCTCTTTTTCAGATGGCTCTGCGGCCCGTCTTCCCGAACCTGCTGTCCGAATTTCATTCGGCGAAGTAATGGAATCAATAGCGGTGCGGCAATCACCGCCAAAATAAATGAAACGCCGATTGTTAACAGTAATACCTGAAAATCCATGGGTTCACCCCTCTAGTCTACTCAATTCTGTAATGATGCTATTTTTAGTGATTCAACCACGTCCTCCAGCTTCATGCCCCGGGAGGCCTTGAACAAAACGACGTCTCTGGGATGCAATTTTTCCAGGAGGTAACGGGTCATCTCTTCCTTATTCTCAAATGCATGTACGGCTTCTGCCGGCATGTGCAGCTTCGCACCCTCAGCTATATTCACCGATAACGGTCCATAGGTTAGCACCATGTCCATTTTCCCTGGCGTAATATACTCTCCGATGCCACGGTGAAGCTCCTCTTCCTGAGGTCCAAGCTCCAACATGTCTCCAAGTACGGCTACTCGAGCACGATAACCTTTGAGTCCATCCAACACATCAATAGCTGCCTTCATCGACGTTGGACTTGCATTGTAGGCATCATTAAGCATCGTTAGTCCGCTGACTCCTTGAATAACCTCTATGCGCATACCCGTCAGTTTCAAGCTGGATAACCCGGAGGCAATCTGTTCGGCTGTTACACCAAAGTGACGTGCAACTGCAAGTGCAGCCAGACAGTTAACGACATTGTGTGTACCAAGCAGAGGAAGCGTAAGTGCTTGTTCCCCCAACTGTTTTGTCGTGAAAACAACACCGTTCTGCGCATTCATGAGTCCTGTCGGGTAATCATCATTGTCTGTCTGAAGTCCAAATGTAAATCGTTTCATTCCCTCGGGCTGCTTCGTTTCCGTTTCAGCCAGAACCTGCTTAATCAACGGCTCGTCTCCGTTATAAATCAACAGGCCGCCTGGTTTCATGCCTGCAGCAATTTCAGCCTTTGCTCTGGCAATCTCCAGCCTGGAGCCAAGCTGCAGCAGATGGGATTCACCAATATTCGTAATGATGGCGATATCCGGCTGAGCAATCAAAGACAATGCCTCGATTTCTCTGCGGCCGCTCATGCCCATTTCCAGA
Organism: Paenibacillus sp. P13VS; assembly: GCF_015143645.1. Classification (NCBI taxonomy): domain Bacteria; kingdom Bacillati; phylum Bacillota; class Bacilli; order Caryophanales; family Paenibacillaceae; genus Paenibacillus; species Paenibacillus sp. P13VS. The sequence goes on from NZ_WYEV01000006.1 coordinate 121,453, forward strand.
ATCACAATCTCGGTATCTTGTTCCATGCTTAGCACCGTAAGCGGGAGTCCGATATGATTGTTGAAGTTTCCCTGCGTCTTATGCACCTTGAATTTGGTAGATAGAATGGCATCCACAATGTCCTTGGTTGTTGTTTTGCCATTGCTGCCGGTAATGCCCACCACGGCAGTTTGGCTCTCGGCCAAATAAGCAGATGCAAGCCCCTGCAGGGCAGCCAGTGTATCTTCAACAACGATGACTGCTCCTCCCTGCGGGGGAACACCATGGTCATTCTGCCATAACGCCCCTGCGGCTCCCTTTTCTAAACAGGCTTGCACAAATTCGTGTCCGTCAAACCTCTCGCCGACAAGCGGGATGAACAAACTGCCTTCTACTGGCTTGCGTGAATCCGTAAATACACCTTCAACGCGGATGTCACCGTAAGCAGTGTAGTCGTTTAGTGTTCCTCCGCACATTTCGGCCAATTGCGCTAATGTTCTTTTTATCAATTGGATTTGCCCCTTATCGCCTCTTTGGCTATGATCCGATCATCGAAATCCGTTTTGGTTGTTCCGATAATTTGATAGGTCTCATGACCCTTGCCCGCAATCAATACTACATCGGCTGGGCTTGCCATTTCAATAGCTTCATGTATTGCCTGACGACGATCTACGACCATGAGATAACGATCAGATGGTACGCCTTCTTCTACCAGACCTACTTCAATATCCTTGAGAATCAGATCCGGATCCTCCGTGCGTGGATTGTCAGAAGTTACAAATACGATGTCACTATACTTCGCTGCAATTTTACCCATTAATGGACGTTTGGTCCGATCCCGGTCTCCACCACATCCGAATACACAAATGACTCGACCTTCGGCAAACTCTTTTACCGTTCGCAGTACGTTTTCCAAGCCGTCCGGTGTATGAGCGTAGTCCACAATAACAGCAAATGACTGACCTTCGTCTACGGCTTCAACACGGCCATCCACACCAGGAACTGTCTCAAGACTGCGTTTAATCTCTTCCAAGGGTACTCCTTCAACAAGTGCAGCAGAGATAGCTGCCATGGCGTTGTATACGTTGAATTTCCCTACCATACGCAAGTTAATGTCTGTACTGCCTGCGAATGTATCCACATGGAAAGACGTGCCCTGCGATGTAATCGAGATGTTGGATGCCCGTACATCAGCATTATCTTCCATGCCATATGTAATGACTTCAGCTGCAGTCACGGATTTGAAATAATTGGCTGATGGATCGTCAGCGTTAATGACCGCAAATTTGCGACGGGAAGCACCCTCTGCAAACTCGTTGCCAAGTCTTGCAAAGAACAGGCCTTTTGCTGCGCGGTACTCTTCCATGGAATTATGATAGTCCAAATGATCTTGAGTCAAGTTGGTAAATACCGCAGTACGGAAATTGGTTCCTTTTACACGTCCCTGCTCCAGCGCATGTGATGAGACCTCCATTACACAGCAGTCCGTACCCGCTTGAACCATATCATACAGACTGCGCTGCAGATCGAGTGCTTCTGGTGTAGTTCCCGACATTGGATAGGTCCGACCGTCGTAACGCATTTGAATGGTACCAATCAAACCTGTCTTCTGTCCATGATCACTCATGATCTTTTCAATCAGATAGGTGGTGGTTGTCTTGCCGTTCGTTCCCGTTACACCAATCATATTCATCTTATGGCTTGGTGAGTCAAAGAAAGAGTCTGCAAGGACTGCCATTGCAAATCGACTGTCTTTGACCAGCAGCTGCGGTACAGGTAGTTCCAGTTGTCGTTCCACGACCAATGCTACCGCTCCGGCATTCACAGCTTTTTCCGCATAATCATGTCCATCTACCGTATGTCCCGGAAGACAGATAAACAGATCTCCCGGTTGAACCTGGCGGGAATCTGTCTGTAAGTTTTGGCATTCTGTATTAGGCTCGCCAATCAGGCGGGCAGTTGTCAGCTTCGATGCAAATTGTTTTAAAAGCACATGAATAACCTCACTTCTCCAAGTTTACTTCTGCTCAAGGCATTTCTTTTATTAATATCGTCCATATGACCATTTAATGAAACGCAACTTTTTGAATTTTGTTGCGCTAGGACCTGGAGCCGGTTAAGGCTCCTGTCCTGCTTCCCCTGTATGATCGTGTGCTTCTTTCAGCACATCACTCATATAGATTCGTATGGTAGAGCCCTGCTCCACCCTTGCTCCTGGCTTCGGAGCCTGGTTAATTACGTACTTCCCGCTGCCGGACTTCGCCAGCATAAAGTTCATGTTGAGATCTTCATACAGATCTTCTACCGTTGCACCTGTGAGATCGGGAACCGTAACAATTTTGGTTTCGCCATACTTGTATTCTTTCGCGACCTGATCCTTGCGCACAGGAACATTCATATAGTGCAGCGAGTCTTCAAGAATATTTTGCACAATCGGAGCTGCAACGACACCCCCGAACTGAATCCCTTTTGGATTATCGACAGCCGTGTATACTACGATCTGTGGATCATCTGCCGGAGCAAAGCCAATAAAGGATACAATATGCTCGGTAGAGGAATAACGTCCGTTAATTACCTTTTGGGCTGTACCTGTTTTGCCGCCTACCCGATAGCCGTCGATGAAGGCCGGTCTTCCTGTGCCTTTTGCAACAACACTTTCCAAAGCCTCACGAACCTGCTTGGATGTGTCTTCCGAAATGACCTGTCGTACAAGTTCCGGCTTGACTTCTTCCATCACTTCACCCGTTTCAGGATGAACCCACGCTTTGGTTACATAAGGTTTGTAGAGCTTGCCTCCATTGATGGCAGCCGATACGGCCGCCACTTGCTGAATGGGTGTAACGGAAACGCCTTGCCCAAAGGCTGTTGTCGCAAGCTCCACAGGACCCACCCGTGACAGCTTGAACAAAATACCACTCGCCTCACCGCTAAGATCAATACCTGTTTTGGTTCCGAATCCAAAGTCTTTGATGTAAGAAAACAAGGACTCTTTACCCAGCTTTTGACCTAGAGCCACGAACCCGGGATTGCACGAGTTTTCCACGACTTGCAGGAAGGTTTGACTGCCATGTCCGCCTTTTTTCCAGCAGCGCAGCCGGGCACCTCCAACCTCAACATATCCTGGATCAAAAAATTGATCCTGCTGAAGATTCACCTTCTTCTCTTCCAGTGCTGCCGCCAAAGTAATGATTTTAAACGTTGAACCCGGTTCGTATGTCATCCATATCGGTAAATTCCGGTTATAGATTTCAGACGGATACTGCTGGTAATCCGCTGGTTCATACCCTGGTCTGCTGGCCATGCCGAGGACTTCACCCGTCTTCGGGTTCATGGCGATAGCCAGAGCGGAGTTCGCCTGGAATTTGACCATGGCCTGATCCAGTTCCCTTTCCATAATGGATTGGATCGATTTGTCGATCGTCAGCTCCAGGTTAAGACCATCTCTTGGTTCCACATACTTCTCAGATGAGCCCGGCATAAGCCTTCCGGCCGCATCGGACAAGTAGGACACACTGCCATTTAGACCGGTCAACTTCTCATCATACCTTATTTCGACCCCGGTCAATCCTTGGTTATCAATCCCCGTAAAACCAAGAATGTGAGCAGCCAGATCATCATAAGGATAGAATCGTTTATTATCCTCTGCAACAACGATACCCGGAAGCTTCAAATCACGAATGCGCTGAGCTTTCTCCATCGTAATTTTGCGGCCGCCGGGTTGTAGTCGTACAATCAGTTCTCTTTTCTTGATGGTTGCCAGCACTTTCTCTTCAGTCATTCCAAGTAAAGGGGCTAGTGCCTTCGCTGTAGTCTCCGCTTCCTTCACTTGAGCCGGAATTGCCATAATCGTCGGTGTAGTTACATTATAGGCCAGAGAGGTACCGTTGCGATCCAGGATCTCTCCCCGTTTGGCTGAGTATGGAATGTTACGCCGCCAGGACTCCTCTGCTTTCGCAGACAATTCTGGGCCTTTCCCGAGTTGTACATAAGCAAGCCTGATCACCAGGGCCGAAAATAACAATACCAAAATGAGCAAACTCCATAACAGCCTGCGCCGTAGATTTACACTTGAACCCTTCACGAAAAGATCCCCCCACTCGTCCCAAAATCATGACCTCGTTCATTCATGAATATTCGGGACAACCGGGGGTTAGAACAAGCTATAAATTCAATGGCTATGGGAGGACCGGATCAATTGCGGCACCAGAAGACGAGTCCGTCTCATTGGCTGGAGCCTCTGTTCCATCCGAGTTCCCTGTTTCTTCTGTCTTGCTGGACTCTTCTGCTGTACCCTCTTCCTCCAATGCAGCATCCGAAGACTCAGGATCTTCATCCGCTATTCCGGTTACTGCGGCCTTGGCAGTCTGCAATGTGAGCTGTATGGTCCGCTGTTCCCCGGAGACCTGCTCCTTTTGACTCACGACATAACCCTCACCCTTGACAATCACTCCTACTTTCATGAGTGAAAGAACTTCCATGGCATCACGAAGTGATTCCCCTGTCAGATCAGGAACTTTCATACTGCTGCTGTCTTCCGTAAGCAGATAAATTCGCTGACCTGGGTTCATTAATTCACCTGCAGCAGGGTACTGGCGAATAACACTCTCGCCCTTCCCTAGGGTCTCGTAAGCAATTCCTGCATTCAGAAGCTGGCTTCTAGCCTGTTTGGCTGTTTTCCCAGTCAAGTCAGGAGTCTTCGTCTGAACGATAGTAGCTGCCTTTTTGTCCGTGATCTTTGTCGTATCTTTCGGAACACCCATGTATTGCAGGGTTTGGCTGACAATTTTTTTGAATACTGGAGCTGCTGCAGCACCACCACCAATGTTGGTTCCACTCGGTTGGTCAATGACAACCAGCATCGCAATTTTGGGATTGTTTACAGGGGCAAATCCGATAAACGAAACGACGTCTTTGGTTTTACTGTATTCCCCGTTCACCCATTTTCTTGCTGTTCCCGTTTTACCGGCCACCCGGTATCCTTCGATATAGGCGTTGCGCCCAGTACCGATCTGCTGGTCTGCTACAACCTGTTCCAAATAGCCACTGACCAGTTTTGCAGATTCCTTGGAGATGACCTGGCGGACCTCTTTTGGCTTGGTCACTTCAGTTGTTCCGTCATTTGGATTGATGATTTCCTTCACCAGATGTGGAACCATCAGTTTCCCACCATTGGCAATGGCCGAGATAGCTGCCACCTGCTGAATTGGGGTTACCTGTACGAGACCATGACCATATGCAGCCGTTGCAATTTCAGATTTGTACACCAACGGTTTGATCGGTGAAGCGGACTCACTTGGCAGATCAATCCCCGTCTTTTGGCCGAATCCGAATTCGTCTATGTAATGACGCAGACGTTCGCCGCCAAGCATGTTGTAACCGAGATTAACAAAGGCAACGTTACTTGAACGTTTGACGCCTTCGAGATAGGAAATCGTACCATAAGCGTGGCCATTGTCACTAATCGAAAATCCCCCAATGTTGATCCGTTTGGACTCAAACGTTGCGTTGGGATCAAACAGCTTCTCTTCTACAGCACCCGCCAGTGTAACAATCTTAAATGTCGAGCCTGGTTCGTAGATGGACTGTGTCGCATGATTGATGAAATCTTTTTGATCCGGGGTTTCCCAGTACGTATTGGGATTAAAATTCGGCCAGTTCGCCATGCCCAAGATTTCCATTGTGTTTGGATCTGCTGCAATGACGGTCATACTGAGCGGATTATACTGAGCAACTGCTTCCTTAATGGCATCTTCAATGTAAAATTGAATGGTATCATCAATCGTCAGCTTCAGGTTATTTCCGTTTTGAGGTGGAAGATAGTTATCCTGAGAATCAGGAAGCTTGATGCCTTTGGCATCCTTTTGATAGTTCAGGTAACCATCAGTGCCCGTCAGTTCTTCATCATACGAAACTTCAAGCCCGTTTACAGCTTTACCGTCACGACTCATGTAACCCAGAAGGTGCGATGCAAGCGTCTCTTCGGGGTAAAACCGCTTCGATTCCTGTGCCATTACGATGGCGTTCTGAGCCTTGTACTCTTCCTTCAGTTCTTCCCTCAGCGCAGTTACTTTCGCTGCCAATTCCGGGCTGATTTTGTACCCCTCACTACGCACTTCACGTTGTTGATAAAAACTACCATCTTTCTTCTTAGCTGTCACCAAAGCACGCATTTCACTTTCGTTCTTGCCAAGTATTGCTGCGAGCTTGGTCGTGACGACATCTTCAATCCCAAGTTCATGGATCATCTCCGGATTGACCGACACCGTATACGCGGGCGCATCCGTTGCCAAGATGTTGCCGTTCCGATCCGTAATAGACCCCCGGCTTGCTTTAATCGTCTGCTCACGTTCCACCAGCTCGGAGGCATATCCTTGCCAGGTACTGCCGTTTACAACTTGAATAAAAAAGATTCGGGTTATCAGTACAAGAAAAAAGAGGGTAATACATCCCCCTATAAGCAGCGTGCGCATCTTTATTCTTTTTACCATCGGTACACCTCTTTACTTACTTGCTGTATCCGAAGACGACTCTGTATCCTGTGCGCTCGTTACACCTGTTGAACGAGGCACGATTATAACGTCTTTGCCGGACGCTTCTACATAGCCAAGTTTGCGTGCATTTTCAATAACCAAATTGTTCAGTCTTTCCTTTTCAACCTGCAGATCAGCAATGGTTTTTTCCGCTTCTCTTGTCTCGGACAACGTTGATTGAGCCTGCTTGTTCAGATCATAGATATGAGCATAACGCCACATCAGTGCACCACCGATAACGATACAGACGATCAATGTCATCAGATACAAGAATTTCTCTCGTGCAGGAAGACCCGTACGACGAGTCACCACTTTGGTGGTTTCCTTGTACCTTTGCTGCGTCACACGTTCTTGGGTTGCTTTTTCTTTCACTGCAAGGTTACCACGTGTATATGCCATACAAAGACTCTCTCCTTCGCTCTTGGTTTACAGTTTCTCGGCTACGCGCAGTTTAGCTGAACGTGCACGGGAGTTCTCGGCCAGTTCCGTATCCGTCGGAATCAGCGGTTTTCTGTTGACTAAACGCAGTACACCTTTACCGCCGCACACGCATAACGGAAAGTCAGGCGGGCACGTACACTTCTCCAGATAACTGCTGAATATTTGCTTGCAAATCCGATCCTCTAGCGAGTGAAAGGTAATAACAGATACACGTCCACCTGGTGCAAGACACCGAACCGCCTGATGCAATGCTTCCTCAAACGCACCCAGCTCATCATTCACTGCAATCCGCAAAGCCTGAAAACTGCGCTTCGCTGGATGTCCACCTGTACGGCGAGCAGCAGCCGGGATGCCTTCCTTAATCAATTCCACTAGCCCTCCTGTGGTCTCGATAACAGCCTGGCTTCGTTTTTCCACAATGACGCGGGCAATTCTTCTTGAAAACTTTTCTTCTCCATAACGATATAAAATTCGGGCAATCTCCTCTTCAGGCCATTCGTTGACAATCTCTTTGGCTGTCAGAAATGCATCCTGATCCATCCTCATGTCCAGCGGAGCATCGTGATTGTAACTAAATCCACGTTCTCCTTCATCGAATTGAGGTGATGACACACCCAAATCGTACAAAATGCCATCCACCTGCGGCACGCCGTCCTTCATTGGGACATCCAGTTCTTTCAGAACCTGCTCCAAATCACGGAAATTCGTCTTCACAAGCGTGATGCGATCTCCATACGAAGCAAGCTTCTCGCGTGCATTATCCAATGCCCAATCATCCTGATCCAGTGCGATAAGCCTTCCCCCTGGACCGAGCTTGGAAGCAATGACGGAACTATGTCCTCCTCCACCTAAAGTGCAGTCCACGTATATACCGTCCTGCTTGATGTTTAATCCCTCTGTTGCCTCTTCTTTGAGTACGGTTATGTGGTGAAACAACCTGCACCCCTCCTGACTTTATAGATCAAAATTAAAATCGACCAGCTTTTCGGCAATGTCGTTGAATGCTTCCTCGGATTGATTGAAATAACTCTCCCATATGCCTTTGCTCCAGATCTCCACCCGGTTCGACACGCCAAGAACAACACAATCCTTGTCCAACTTGGCATATTCCCGTAAATTGCCCGGTAAATTTACCCTACCCTGTTTGTCCAATTCACATTCGGTAGCACCCGAGAAAAAAAAGCGGGTAAACGCACGTGCATCCGACTTCATCAAAGGCAGTGCTTTGAGCTTCTGTTCCATGACCCCCCACTCCTCCATAGGGTACACGAAAAGACACTGGTCCAAACCCCGTGTGACAACGAAAGACGGCCCCAGAGATTCGCGGAATTTGGCCGGAATAATAACCCGACCCTTGTCATCAATGCTATGTTGGAACTCCCCCATAAACATTGGCCCACTCACTCCTCACCCGTTTCTCCCACTTTGCCCCACTTTCCACCACCTAAGCATAATAGATTCGCACTAAAAAATCAAAACCCTTCTTGCTTGCTTGATTTTTTTCAATTTGCTTCATAAGAAAAACGCCTCTGATCCTCTTGCTCAGGATCAAAGACGTTTCCCCGGTACCGGTTATTCTACTTGCAATCGCTAATGAGCCATATCATCAATACACTATTTTAAACCCTTTGAATCAGTTCATCAGCTTGTAATTATTGGGTTCTCCTAAAACTTCCAGCTGTCCAGATATTTTTCCTGTTCAGCTGACAATGAATCAATAGAGATATTCAGGCTTTCCAGTTTGTAGCTGGCAACTTGCTGGTCAATTTCATAAGGTACGTTAACAACGGTTTTACCCAATGCAGCGTAATTCTCACTAACGTAACGCAAGCCCAGAGCCTGCAATGCAAACGTCGTATCCATAATCTCAGCAGGGTGGCCATCCGCTGCACCCAGATTCACGAGACGTCCTTCTGCAAGAAGGTACATTTTACGTCCATCTTTGAAACGATACTCTTCAATATTACGACGCACAGTGCGGATGGACTCTGAACGTTTGGCAAGCTCAGGCTTATTCACTTCCACATCGAAATGCCCTGCATTGCTCAAAATTGCTCCATCTTTCATCACGTCATAATGTTCACCTGTGATTACGTCTTTGTTGCCAGTAACAGCGATGAAGAAATCGCCCAATTTGGCTGCTTCCACCATCGTCATGACACGGAAACCGTCCATATGCGCTTCAACCGCTTTGATTGGATCAATTTCAGTTACAATGACATTGGCGCCCAGACCTTTGGCACGCATCGCGACACCTTTACCACACCAGCCGTATCCTGCTACAACAACATTTTTCCCAGCTACCACCAGGTTGGTTGTACGGATAATGCCATCAAAGGCTGATTGGCCTGTGCCATAACGGTTGTCGAACAGGTATTTGCAATAAGCGTCATTAACCGCAACCATCGGGAACTGCAGTTGTCCTTCTTTCGCCAAAGCTTTCAGACGGATAATACCTGTTGTCGTTTCCTCTGCGCCTCCACGAATCGTTGCCGCAAGATCAGGACGTTCGGAAGCGATAATGGTTGCAAAGTCGCCGCCGTCATCAATAATCAGGTCGGGTTTAACTTCCAATGCACGAAGCTGGAGCTGCTTGAACTCTTCTGACCCCGGATTGTATTTGGCATACACGGTTACACCATCTTCTACTAGAGCCGCACACACATCATCTTGAGTTGATAGCGGGTTACTGTGTGTAATAGTCACTTCTGCGCCGCCAGCCTGAATGACTTTTGCCAGGTAAGCTGTTTTGGCTTCAAGGTGAAGACAAATGGCAACCTTTAGTCCTTTGAAAGGAAGATCCTGCTCAAATTGGCGACGAATGCGGTTCAATACAGGCATATGTGCTTCAACCCAGTCAATTTTCAAGTGTCCTTCTGAAGCAAGCCCCATATCTTTAACAATACTGTTTTGCAGTGCAGGTGTAGTCATGCCCATCCTCCTCGTTTATCTGTGTTTCTTCTATTATAAAGGTCTGCTGAACCACACAGTTACAGTTCAATCACTTGATGTTGACCCCGGAATTCACGTCCGCTCTCAATGAGCTCCTGAATCCACTTGGTTCCATAACGGTTCAAGTAGTAGAGCGCATTGTGCACTCGTTCCTGTGGTTTGTTCATAGGGAAGAGCGAGTTCTGTATGCCGTTCCAATGTCTGAGTCCAACCTCATGTTTATCCGCGATCGCCTTCTGTGTTTGCTTTTGCAGATATTGCATCTGTTCGTTGATCTTTTTCAGATTCGTATTACCGATCCGATCCAGTCCAGGGTGAATTTGCGCAAGCTGATCAAGCAATGGACGATAAAGCTCAGCAAAGGATTGCTGGACTTGCTCAAATTGCTCCTCAACCTGGAACGTTTCCTGTCCTGCGAGCCACTTCTCTCTTTTTTCTTCCATATGATATTGCACATCTTGGAAAGAGAGCTGGTACTGATTCATGTGCTTGTGATGGACATCCTCCAATAGGGTGAAGGACAACCTCGGCAGCAAGATGGGCATTTGCAGACCAAACTCACGGAATGCAGTTCTGGTTAGTCCCCAGTATGCAATCTCACCCTGCCCCAATATCACCGCAGCTACAGGCAGCACGGAATCCTGCATTAAAGGCCGGGTGAGCACATTATTACTGAATCGCTCGGGGTGTTCCCTCAACTCCTGAAGCAATCGTTCTTCTGTAAAAGACACTAGCCCTTTTCGATCCGTGTACAAACCATCCTTCAGGAACAGGAGCAACCGGGTTTCATCATGGATATAAAACAAATTTGCTCCGTCTTCAGCGACTTCTGCCGGCATTGAATAGCCCGCTTCCTGTACCTTAGAAGCACCCTGCAAATAAGCTTCACGCAATGAGCCATTCTCACGAATCAATCGTTCAAATACAGGGCGTTCCAGTTCTCTTAATCCGGAATCCGCCGCATCCATTAGAACAAGCCCAGTACTGCCAAACAATGCCGACACCATTCTCGCAAAAGCATCACTAAGATTCGAGCTGGACTGATGGATCGAGATGAGCATCTCCATTAATCCTGGTTTATGTACAGTATCCGGCAAAAGATGCTCCACCTGCTCGATTACGTTCATCCATTGTTCCGTCTCAATCGTGACCCCGCTCACCGAATTTCGGCCATCGAACCGCCCATGCAGCTTAACCTTGATCATTTCGCCCTTGTGACCAGGCAGATAGGTGTGATTCACTTCATCCCAGTCATGGTCTTCACCAGCGATCCAAAATACGGGAACGACCGGACGCAGGAGCTTGGCTTCAGCTTCACGGGCAGCTGCAACGACACTCGCAGCTTTGTAGATGACAAATAACGGCCCTGTCAACAAGCCGCTCTGCTGCCCACCCGTAACTACAAACGTACCTTTCTCGGCCAAACGTGCAATAGAATGTTGTACAGCTTCGTGATCATTCAAACGTTTGTTATATATACGTAAATACTCTACCAGGTTCTCGCGATCCACACGTGTGTTCTCCGACTGATCCAGCCATTCGGCACGCGCATGAAGTCCGGACTCCCAGTGAATGTCATACTCATAAAGGCCCCGCGCAGCATCACGTGAGCAGATATAATCTTCTGCAAGTTGCGTTCCGCTGCGGAGTGCCTCGGTAATACCTTTCATGAGGTCTGCCTCCTATTCTGCTTCAAAGAGCCTTTCTTGATTGTACCGAACTACAGGCCACTTCGTCAAAAGAAAGTCGCCTAAAAAATCAAAAAAACCGCCGAACAAGCCGGCGGTTTAATAACATAATAAGTCCGAAAGGAATATAATTCCTTAAACGTATGGTTCGGAAACCCAGTGACCTTTGGAAATCTCAATCAATTGAGCATTCTCCAGGTTATACGGATCGTTTACCGGACCAGTTGCTCCATTTTGGATTGGACCAGACTGTTCGTCCGGCAGCAAAATGCGGCGTTTGTTTGCTTCCACTTCCGGATCAGGTACAGGAATAGCAGATAGCAATGTTTTGGTGTAAGGGTGAACAGGGTTAGAGTAAAGCTCTTCACTCTCTGCCAGCTCAACCACTTTACCCATGTACATAACAGCAACGCGGTCACTGATATGCTTAACCATGGACAAGTCATGCGCAATGAAGAGGTAAGTCAGACCAAGACGCTGTTGAAGCTCTTCGAGCAACTTAACCACTTGAGCTTGGATGGATACATCAAGTGCTGACAAAGGCTCGTCACAGATGATGAATTTAGGATCCACAGCAAGCGCACGGGCAATACCGATCCGTTGTCTTTGACCACCGGAGAATTCATGCGGATAACGAAGCGCATGGCTTGGATTCAAGCCTACGAGATCCAGCAACTCTTCTACACGTTTCTTCCGCTCTTTACTGCTGGAAGCCAGTCCGTGGATATCCAGTGATTCTCCGATAATATCCATAACGTTGAAACGTGGATTCAGTGATGCATATGGATCCTGGAAAATCATCTGCATGTCTTTACGCATTTCTTTCATTTTGCGTGGGGACAGCTTATAGATATCCGTTCCGTTAAAGTTTACATTTCCGCCCGTTGGCTCATAAAGGCGAAGAATCGTGCGTCCTGTTGTGGATTTACCACATCCGGATTCGCCTACAACCCCAAGGGTTTCGCCTTCAAAAATATCAAAGCTGACATCATTAACCGCTTTGAGAATGTTTCCTTTACCCAAATTGAAGTATTGTTTCAGGTTCTTCACTTCAACTAGCGGCTTGTTGGCACCTTTGATAATACCAGCCGGAGTCGGTTTTTCTTTCTTAGGCTCGTCCAAACGAGGCAAGGCGTTCAACAATTTGATCGTATATGGATGCTTAGGATTGCTGAAGATTTCAGCTGTTGTTCCCGTTTCCACAACTTCGCCTTCCTTCATAACGACAACCCGATCACACATACCTGCTACTACACCAAGGTCATGGGTAATGAGCATGATGGAAGTGCCAAGCTTTTGCTGCATATCTTTCATAACGTCCAGGATTTGTGCCTGAATCGTTACGTCGAGTGCAGTTGTCGGCTCATCCGCAATCAGAAGCGATGGACGGCATGCCAGGGCAATGGCGATCATTGCACGCTGACGCATACCACCGGAAAATTGGTGTGGATAGTGATTCATGCGGATTGCCGCATTTTTGATACCCACGAGCTCCAACATTTCCAGAGCGCGTTTCTCCGCTTCTTTTTTGGACATGTTTTGGTGTTTGCGAAGCACTTCGGTAATTTGTTTACCGACTTTAATTGTAGGATTCAATGAAGTCATTGGATCCTGGAAGATCATCCCGATATCTTTACCGCGGATAGCTTCCATTTGTTTATCTGTCTTTTCGAGCAGGCTCTGCCCGTGAAAAGTAATCTCTCCACTTTTAACCTTCGAAGGCGGGGAGGGAATCAACTTCATGATGGTTTGGGCGGTAACACTCTTACCACTACCGGATTCACCAACAATCCCTAGCGTCTCTCCTTTGCCAAGTTCAAAACTCACATTTTTAACGGCATCAAATTCACCAGAACGTGTTGTAAATGACACGCTTAGGTCTTTGACTGTTAAGATTGGCTCCATAATCCCACCTCCTATTTCTATTTACGCAATTTCGGATCGAGTGCGTCACGCAGACCGTCTCCGAGCAAGTTAAATGCAAGCATTGTAAGTACCATTAGACCTGCAGGGAACCACATCCGCCAAGGATACAGCGTCCAGCCTGTCAAGGCGTCATTGATCATTGAACCCAGGGAAGATTTCGGTGCAGATACACCCAATCCGAGGAAGCTCAAGAACGCTTCAGCAAAGATGGCATTTGGAATAGATAGAGTCAGCGTTACGAGAATTGGTCCTACTGCATTCGGCAGCAAGTGACGGAACAATTGACGTCCTGTGCTTGCCCCCATGGACCGCGCTGCAAGAATAAAGTCTCTGTTTTTCAATTGCATAATCTCACCACGTACAATCCAGGACATGCTGATCCAGCCTGTAATTGTAAGGGCAATGATGATTGTCGTAAGGCTTGGTTCCAAAACAACGAGCAACAAGATTACAACGAGCATGTAAGGCAGGGAATAGAGAATCTCGGAAAACTTGTTCATGATACCATCAACACGTCCACCGTAGAAGCCCATAATCGCACCGTAGATAACCCCGATGATAAGATCAATCAAGGCAGCGGCCAGACCTACAGTAAGGGATACACGTGCACCTACCCACGTTCTTACCCATACGTCCCGACCGAGCTCGTCCGTTCCGAACCAGTGCTCCGCACTTGGCGCTGCATTGGCGTTAAGCAAATCATTAGAATAGTAATTATAACTTGTGAATATCGAAGTTGGACCAATCAAAGAGAAAATGACAACAAGAACCAGAACGCCCAAACTGATCATCGCGGCCTTGTTGGTTGCAAGTCTGTACATGGCGTCTTTCCATAACGATACACTTTCTTGCGATTTCACCGCTGCCTGACTATCCAGGGCAGTGTTCGCCGTTTCTTTATTGTTATTGTTCGTGCCAGACAACGTTATGCCCCCTTCCGGCTTTCCAGCTTAATTCTAGGATCAATCAGCACATATGCGATATCTGTAAGGAAACGTGCCAACATCAGGAGGATACCATAGAAAATCGTAATCCCCATGATCATTGTATAATCCCGGTTCGTGATACTCTCTACGAATACTTTACCAATTCCCCCGATGTTAAAGATTTGCTCAATAACGACGGAACCCGTGATGATGTTAGCTGTCATCGGACCCACATAAGTTACAACGGGAAGAATACCGTTACGAATAACGTGTTTAAACATGATTGCAGGCCATTTCAGACCTTTGGCTTTTGCTGTCTTAATGTAATCCGCGTGCAGTACTTCGAGCATGCTGGAACGCGTCAAACGTGCGATAAAGGCAATCGGGGATGCAGACAATGCCGCAACCGGAAGTACATAGTCAAGCGGTCCGTCGAATCCCATAACGTTAAACCAGCCCAGTTTGAAGGCGAAAACGTATTGAAGCAGGGATGCGAGCAAGAAGCTCGGTACCGCGATACCAATTACCGCGAGGATCATCGTGACATCATCGATCAGCTTACGATGGTAAACTGCAGCGATAAGTCCTAGCAAAACCCCAACGACGACAGAGATCACAATAGCAAAGATCCCCAGTTTCAGAGATGCTGTAAATGTTTGAGTAATCATGTCGCTTACTTCTTGATTCAGATATTTCATCGAAACACCAAAATCACCTTTGAGAATTCCACCCATATACTTCAGGTATTGTTCATACATCGGTTTGTCCAGCCCATACTTTTCTTCCAGTAGTGCCCGAATTTCAGGCGATACTTTTTTCTCGGATGTAAAAGGGTCACCCGGAATGGCCTTCATCAGGAAGAAGGTTGCTGATGCGAGTATGAAAAGCGATAGCAGCATAAATAGCAATTTTTTCAGCACGTACTTAACCAACCCTTGCACACCTCCAAAAACAATATTTTGTATACAAATCGATTGTAGAATTAGACATGAATAAAGTCCAATCCATTTATCGGAAATTTCAAGAATTATAAGGAAAATCGGTGCACATACAAAAAAATCGGGATATATATGGAATTCCACATATATATCCCGAAGTAATCATATAGACTTCAGAACAACTTATTTCTCTTCCAGATATGCACGAGTGAAGTCAATTGCTCCACTGAAATCAAGTTGTACGCCTTTCAGGTAAGGCTTAGTCAAAGATACGTTAGTGTAGTAGTAAATCGGCATTACGCCCATTTCATCTTGAATCAGGATTTTCTCAGCGTCAGCAAATGCAGCCATACGTGCAGCTGGATCAGCAGATTTTACAGTGTCTTTAACATCTTTGTCGTACTGTTCGTTGCTGAATTTGGAATCGTTGTTTGTGTTTCCAGTAGTCCACATTTCCAAGAAGTTGTATGGATCGTTGTAGTCAGCAGACCATCCTGCACGAGCGATTTGGAAGTTTTGGTTTTGACGGTTCTCAAGGAACACGCCCCACTCTTGGTTTTCTGTTTTCACGTCAACACCAAGATTTTGTTTCCACATATCTGCAATCGCCAAAGCAATTTTTGCGTGACCATCACTAGTGTTATAGATCAAAGTAACAGCTGGCAAAGTTGTGTATCCTTCTTCTTTCATACCTTCAGCAAGCAATTTTTTAGCTTCTTCAACATTTTCAGTGAAGTAGTCGTCTTTGTGCTCATCACGGAATTCGCCGTTTTCACCACGGATACCTGGGGGTACAAAGCCGAATGCTGGGATTTGTCCACCTTGTGTAACCTTGTCAACGATCAATTGACGTTGAATGGACATTGCAAATGCTTTACGGATTTTAACGTTGTTAAATGGAGCTTCATTTACATTGAATTGATAGTAGTACGTACTTGCAATACCTGTTGCTTTGAATTCATCCGGCAATTCCGCTTTTACAGAAGGAATTTGGTCAGATGGAATTTCACCGTTAGGTGCACCAGTGTAATCCAGTTGTCCAGACTTGTAAGCTTGCAGTTCAGAAGCACTGCTGCTTGTCAGGGACATGTTGATTTCAGACAATTTGATGTCGGAAGCTGCGTGGTAGCCTTCGTTTTTCTTAACTACGATTTTTTGACCTTTAGCGTATTGATCCATTACAAATGGTCCGTTAACGATCATGTTTTTGTAGTCTGTGAAGAATTTATCGTTTGTGTCAGCAGATTGGTGTACTGGGTAGTACGTGTAGAATGCTGTCAGACCCAAGAAGTAAGGTGTTGGGTTTTCCAACGTTACTTCGAGTGTGTGCTCATCAGTAGCTTTTACACCCACTTGGGAGAAATCTGTGATTTTAGTACCTTTGTAAGTTTCGTCTTTGCTGAGGTTGTAACCTTCAGCGCCTTTGATGTAGTACAATTGGTACGCGTACGGGGAAGCCGTTTCCGGTTTCAATGCACGTTCCCAAGAGCGAACGAAGTCTTCTGCAGTGATTGCATCACCGTTGCTCCATTTAGCGTCCGGGTTCAGGTTGAACACATATTTCAAACCATCTTCGGAAATTGTCCAGTCTTTTGCAACGCCTGGTGCTTCTTTACCATCAGCATCGATGCGTACAAGACCTTCATACAAGAATTTCAGAACAGTGTTGGTTTGGCTGTCTTTTGCCTGAGCCGGGTCCAACGTAGGAGGTTCAGCTGTCAGGTTAATTTTCAGCACTTGATCTTTTGCGAGACCGCTTTCCTCGCCTGCAGAGCCAGTTCCCGTGTTACTTGTTGTGCCTTCATTTTTCGATCCGCACGCTGCAAGTACGGTACCGAACGCCAGAATCAGCGTCAAAAGGACTAATAGACTTTTCCTTTTCATCTAACACTTTCCCCCTAAATTGATGTGGTTTATGTTTATAGATTATACAACCACCGGTCAAAAAAATCTACATTACTTTTTCAGAAAGTAATGTTTTTTTCAGTTTTCGACAAAATCGACACATTTTTTAGCCGTTTTGCGTTATGTAACCTTACATCTGTTTCATTAAGTATCTAAATAAGCCAAATATAGTAAACAAGACATACCCAAAAGTCATCATTACAAAGGCCATGCGCCAAACGGCCCGGAACATTCGACCCCCATCGACCTTTCCTTTCAGCCTATTTTGAGCCCCTCCAATCAATCCAAGTGCAATTAGTATGAGTATCATTGTTAAATAAAATCCAAAATTCGAATCAAATGTTAAGTTGAATAACGCCGAAACCGAGAAAATCAGAAAAACTGTGGTGACATCCATTGCGGTGCGAAGTGAAGCTCGTTTATCCTTTTTCCACCCATACATGGCCCAGTACACAATAAGAAACGGAAAAAACGGTAGTATGCTCAGCACAATAAAAAAACCCATTAACTCACTCCTTCCGGCCTAATTCCTTCGATCAGATGAAGCATTAATTCATGCTGCGGAGCAGTCATCCCACACCGATGCGCCAGTTGTACCATTTGCCCACTGATGGATTCCACTTCGGTACGCCGCCCTTGCATAACATCTGCGAGCATTGAGGATGTATTCGAAGCCGTCGATCGACAAACGGATAGAATTTCCTCCCACATGTCTGTACCCACCATAATATCGCTAGCCTTATAAATGGCTGAAGCTTCATCATATAAACGGCGCATGACCTCTAAGCGATAATCATTCTGAAGCAATCCTCCATTCGGTATTCTCCATATCGCGGTGAGTGGATTAATGACAGCATTGATCAGAAGCTTCCTGTATATCAGCTTATCGATTTGATTCGACGCTGTACAGTTAAATCCTGCCTGCTGCAATAGTGCCTGCAACCGAACTTCTTCCAGATTCCGTGAGGCTTCTTTCTCTATTTCTTTCGTATGTACATCTCTACCAAACCAGGTATGTCCCTCACCAGCCCGTTTTACCCCGTACTGCACCCTCTTGGCACCTTCAGTAGTAACTGCCCGGTATATGCTGGACAGCGGCAAGGCAGCTTGTATCTTCTCAATATGGCCCATCCCGTTCTGGAAGCAGACAATGTTAAGAATATAGTCCTTCATCGTCTCCATGCTATGAATAACATCATCTATACTTGTCTGCTTAACCATGAGGAGAAGCCAGTCACCAGGTTGATCATGCCAGTGAGCAGATAATTCGCTAATTGAATAGGCCTGAATATGTTGAGGAAGCAATTGGATCTTCTTCCCCTGCTCTGTAATCGTTAGTCCGTGTATACGCAGTTCTTCCGCTTGTTCAGGCGTTCTTGTCCAAAACCGCACAGCATAACCCGCAGCCTGAAGCTTTCCTCCATATAAAAGACCAAGTGAGCCAGCTCCTACAATGTCGATCACCATGAGACATCCCTCTTCCACTCTCAATACTTACTTCTATATATAATAGAACAAATATTTCAAACAAAAAACCCGTCTTACCTGCCGTTTGTAACGGAGATGTGACGGGCCTGATCCAATATCGTCATTCTTACAATTTGTTCCGTTATTCAATTCGTTCCAGATTGCCGTTGGCATCCATTTTGAAACGAGTTTTTAGTTCCTCATCTTCTTCAGCCAGAAAAGCAAGCCTGCGTGCACGATCCATGATCTGAATCAATGCCTTGTAATCATCATTTACGACACGGTAATCGGTTTGTACTTCATTCACTTGTTTGGATAAACGGTCATTCTCACAACGAAGCTCATGGAGTTCATCTTCTTTTTCACGAAGTTCCTTTTCGAGCATTTTGAGTTGACGCCCATTTTCCTGAACATTACCTTTCCACTGGCGCAAAAAGCGAATTACTGCATCAATGGATAAGGAGTCTTCTGAAACTCCATCGGCCTTGTACAGGCTTTCTTCTGTATCAAGTGTAGATAGAGCTGCGACCTGTGGTCCAAGCAAAGCTGGCTGTTTTCGGAGATAACTTCTCTTTTGACGCTGTGCCTTCGCATTGCTGATGGCAGACTCATACTTTTTACGCACACAGCTGTTCCAGCGAAAACCGCAAGCGGCAGAAGTTCTGCCTATTTTTTCGCCCACTTCCTCGAAGGCCGCGAGTTGTGTACTGCCTTCCCGAATATGCCGCAAAGTCACCTCAGCCAAGATCAAATCGTCCTCTGTACTCCAAGCATCCTGTCTCACTGCAGTCATGCTATAATACCCTCCTAACAACATCCTAAAATAACCGTCCTCATTACCGGTTTCCCGGTTGGTGAATTAGGTATAAAAGCTGCTTCATTCATTCTTATGCCTCTCATAGAGTTCATAGAATTGATTTCATACTAAAATGTATGTCCATATTTGCGAGCACTCATACCTTACATATGGAAAAGGTGACCTATTTGCTCACCGATTCAACAAAAAAGAATTCGCTTTCATATCCAATTCTGTTTACACCTTTTTCCTTTCCCGGTATAATGTTGTGTAGACAATCTATGATCGTACATAGAGAGGAGGACTAACCGTGGCACGCATGTTTCGGGTACTCGGGTTCTTCACGCTAACGATTGGCCTGATGGCTTTTGCGGGAGATTTGGTCGAGATGGCTTTGCTCTTTTTCCTGCAGACTGCGTTTTTCGTCATTTTGGGGTATTTAAAATTCACCGAAAGAACGTACATATTGCTCTTCTGGGGTTATATGATCGTTACTTTCACAGGGTTCAGCTACTGGACTGTGTTCCAAATGGGGTTGCCGCTTTAATCCGCCAACAGCATCAAAGCGATTCGGCCATAAGCCGTTTCGCTTTTTTGTTTTTCCTTTATGACTTGCTGATTAATGGGTTGTTTTCAGAGTTATGTAACCACTAAGGATATTTCAAGATTTCATTTCATATATTGTCTGGAAGACAGAAGCCTGTACAATGAATATTGTACTTGAAGGAAAGGAGAATGATTCGGTGAACCGTCGATATAGCATTTACGCCCTAATCCTATGCATACTACTATTTGGTCAACCTACATTGGCATATGCCTATGGGGAACCTTCACCTGAGGAAACACGTGAAATTTTGCAGAAGAGTCTGTCCATCGTGGAAATCGATCATGAAATTGAACGTATTGCCGTAAGGCAGAAGGAACTCAATCAACAGCAGGAAAAATTAAATGTTCAGCTCCAGGAACAGGAAGATCAAATACATATTCAGCAAGATCGGGCAGGTGCTGTGGTTAGGTCATATTACACTGGAGAACGAGACAGCCTTCTCATGACGGTGCTGGGGGCGAGATCGTTCAAAGACTTGTTTATCTTGTTTGACTACTACCAAATTATTATTGGCAGAGATCAGGCAGTGCTAAGCAAATATCAGGACCGTTATCGCAGCATGCAGGAAACTTCCACGAAAATAAGTCAGACCTCAGCTGAACTGGACGAACTAAAGACCAATTTGGTAAGTCAGCGAGAACGTGTCGTCGCATTGCAGAAGGAAGTAGACGGACAAGTTTCGGCAAGCGGGAACCCGGCAGCCATTCAGAAGTTAATGGAGGAATTGACCATTTATTGGGAGAATGTTGGCATTTACGAGGTCAAACGTTATTTCAGAGCACTAGCAGCGGCCATGCAAAATCTCCCGCAGTTTATACAAGATCAGAATGGCGGAATTTCCACAA
This sequence comes from Paenibacillus sp. P13VS, assembly GCF_015143645.1. Lineage (NCBI taxonomy): Bacteria > Bacillati > Bacillota > Bacilli > Caryophanales > Paenibacillaceae > Paenibacillus > Paenibacillus sp. P13VS. Next base: position 142,453 of record NZ_WYEV01000006.1, read on the forward strand.
CCGGAACAGCTTATACCATTCGCATTGAACAAGACGATCTGAATCAATTTCTGCGTGAACAGAACCCGATCTTCGAAGATTTTGCCTTTCAGTTTGACGAGGACCGAATTACAGCCTCCGGACAGCGTGATCAGTTACAGCTCAGTATTGAGGGTCATTATACGGTAGAAAACGAACCTCAAAATTCGATCCGTTTTCATGTAGATAAACTTGTTTTCAACCAATTGGAACTACCTGATACGACAAGACGTATGCTTGAAAAGGAATTTGATCTTGGATTCTACCCGCAGAAGATTCTGTCCTTCGTGAAAGCTACAGATGTATCGACAAGCAAAGGGGTGCTTGAAGTTAAACTCGCCATATCATTTTGATGATTGCTGTATATTTAACATGTCATTCACATATTGATTCGCAGAAATCTCTCCATGAATAAACTGTTGAACTTTCTTATTATATTGTAATACCAGCTCGGGGTTATCCATCACAGGGGTTTCAGATGTTTTGGACACGAACCATTCTCGACCATTACCACTCATTATTTGCCCTTCGGCTGAGAGCTGCTGAGACACTGTGTTCAATTGCTGCTGTTGGCCAGGCAAATGATGAGCTTGCTCGTACCAGTCTGATTGCACGGAATTGGAGGTCATGCCCTCAATCCATCGACTGGCCTGCTCTGCTTCATGTGAACCCGACGTAATTACGAAACTTCTGGACGTAACAGGTGCAAGGGGTTTGAACATAATCCGATTCGGCAGACGATCTTCAGTTAATGCCAGATCATTGTTCACCAGTTGGGAAAAAGGGGTCACCACCATTAACGCTTCTTCCTGCATATCCTTATCAATAAAATCCGGGTTGGTATTTTGGACCTGAATGTAAGGCTGAACCCGGTTCAGCACCTGCAGCGCCTGTTCATTTCCCCCAGTTATATGCGACTCCGTTGCCGTTTTCAACGTACTCGGAGCGACTCCAGACCCAAACTCATTTAACCAAGCATCTGCTGCATAAGCATCATCGATGTTGATCGCAAGTAACTTCTGGCTCTTATTCTCCATTTGATTAATAATCCTGGTCCACTCATCCAAGCTTTGTGGTAACCGTTCCAACCCTGCATCAGCTAGAGATTTGGACCGTGATGCAAGAACGTAAGGGTCGAAATCAAATGGCATTCCCCATTGATAACCATTCCACTCTGTCTTCTCCCGCAATGGAGATACCGAGTCACCGAGCGCCTTCGACAACGTTGTTGCATTTAAAGGGTACAGATGCCCTCTTTTGGCATAACCCTGAATTTCCTCACTATCAAGCAGGATAACATCCCCGCTTTCCCCTACAGCAAGCTCGTTATCCAATACCTCTTTGTATGTATCCGAGGCCAGATTCCGTAGATTGATTTTCACCACCCGCGCGGCAGCAACTTGTTTTGCGATTGCCGAGAACACTTGAAATTCCCTTTCAGACATCGAAACGACAATTTCAACTGGCGCCTGTTGATTCTCACTACGGGTTACAGCATTGGGGAAGGCATCATTCTCCTGATCTTGATCTTGGTTCTGTGGTACTCCTCTAAAATCAAAGCTCGGAGACAGGATCGTCAATGAAAGCAGCAGCACTGCAAATAAAACAACCTGATGTCTACGCTTCATTAACTCTCCACCTCGCTCCCTATATTTTTCCTGTAAAGTTTATTGTAACAAAAAAGTAGTACTCCTGTCCTATCCTGCCAAAAAACATATTTTTGAGATTTTGCATACTAAGAGAATACATAGGTCTGTGCAATAACTCTTTTTAAATAATTCAGCAAAAAAAGACCGGCTCCAGCGAGCCGATCTTTTTCTATATTTTCCCGGGAAATATATCCGCTTAAACTTATAACAAATCCGCTGCCAATTGAGCCAGTTTAGAACGCTCTCCTTTTTCAAGCATAATATGTCCACTAATGCCCTCTTGTTTGAATCGTTCCACAACATAGGTCAGACCATTGCTCGCAGAATCCAGATACGGATGATCGATTTGCTCAGGGTCACCCATCAGTATGATTTTACTGCCTTCACCTACACGCGAAACGATGGTTTTTACTTCATGACGTGATAGGTTCTGGGCTTCATCCACAATAATAAATTGACCAGGAATGGAACGTCCGCGTATATACGTTAATGCTTCTACCTGTATACTGCCTAGTCCCATCAAAATTTTATCGATATCTCCAGCCTTTTTTGTATCAAACAAAAACTCTAGATTATCATATATGGGCTGCATCCACGGTCTCAGCTTCTCTTCCTTTTCCCCTGGCAGATAACCGATATCCTTCCCCATGGGAACCACTGGCCTCGCAATCAATAACTTTTTATATTTATGATCATCCTCCACCTTAAGAAGGCCTGCTGCGAGAGCCAGTAAGGTTTTACCTGTGCCTGCTTTTCCCGTAATGGTCACGAGTGGTATATCATCATTCAAAAGCAATTCCAGCGCCATACGCTGCTGAGCATTTCGAGCACTAATCCCCCATACGTTATCATTGCTTAGGAACAGCGGCTCAAGTTTGGTTCCCTCCGTGTTTACCTTCAGCAGCGCTGATTTGTTGGTACCCATTTCATCCTTAAGAATCACAAATTCATTGGGATACAGCTTATAGGACAACTGCAATGGTTTAATTGGCAGAAAACGATATGTGTAAAACTCATCGATTACCGACGGATGAACCTTCAAGGCTGTATAGCCTGGATATAGTTCACTGAGCCCTGCAGTCCGATCGGACAAGTAATCTTGAGTGAACAGACCGAGTACATCTGCTTTGATCCGCACAAGTACATCTTTGCTTACCAACACAACCTGCCGTTCCACAACCTCTTTCTCATTTTCTTCAATTTGATAATTCAGCGCAACCGCCAGGATTCGGTTATCATTGGTGATTTCACCGAACATTTCTTGTACCCTTACAAAGCTGCGATGATTCAATTCGACCTTCAGGTTACCTCCATTGGCGAGAGGAACTCCACTGTGCAGGTGACCCAGTTCACGCAGACCATCAAGCAATCTAGAAACATTTCGGGCATTGCGGCCAATCTCATCCGCATTTCTTTTTTTAGAGTCAATTTCCTCCAGTACAACCGCGGGAATGATTACCTCATGTTCCTCGAAGGCAAAAATGGCATTGGGGTCATGCAGAAGCACGTTGGTATCCAATACAAAAATCTTTTTCATTCAATCCCCTCCAAAGCGGCGTCGTTAAAGGCATGGTTTGGAACGTGAACTCGGGAATGCCGGATTAGATCATAGGTTTTCCATGCACAAGCAGTCCTTTTTTTCCATTCCCGAGCTCATCTGTGATCGTGTGATCTTTCAGCAGCGGCATGGACAATCATGCTCCCATACATAAATGTATTCGTCTCGGACAAAATAATTGCAACATTCTGAAAAACTCCAAGAAAGGATGAACATTTATGAGATATTGGGTTTGTACGCTGCTTCTGATCTTTATACTTACAGGCTGCAACAACACCACACGTAATGCCTCTCAAGAGCAGCAAGGAACCCATGCGAGGGGGTACGGAGGGAATGTTACAACACGGCAAGATCAACAAAACGGATCCCACATGCTCTATACAGAGGATGACCGAATGAATCCTTCACGCCTTGACCGTTTCAATGAGAATACGGGTGAAGTTCACGAACTGAACGTTGCTGATGATAACCAGACAGGCCGCATGACCAATGATAATCGAATCAATCATCTCAAGGCACTTGCCAAGCAAGTGGAAGGTGTCAAAGACGCCAATTGTGTCATTCTCGGAAATACAGCGGTCGTTGGCATTGACGTCGATGGCGAACTGGAACGTGCTCGTGTAGGAACGATTAAATATTCCGTTGCAGAAGCTTTGCGCAAAGATCCGGAAGGTGTTGATTCCATCGTTACCGCTGATGCAGATGTTTCTGAACGAATCAAAGAGATTGGAGAGCATATCCGTCAGGGACATCCCATTTCTGGTTTTGCCTCTGAACTCGCTGACATGGTGGGACGGATTATCCCTCAGCTTCCGAAAGATGTCAAGGTCCGTCAAAATCCAGATGAGCAGGCCCCTGAAGAGCAGCAAATGCAGCAGCATACCACCGACAAAAAGCAACAAAAAGCCCAGTGATTTCTCACTAGGCTTTTTTCATGGCAGCAAAAACCTGCTCATCTAATTTCTCAGCAGCACGCTGATCGTATATTTTGACATATTGAGGCATGGAAGATAGCTGGGCTCCATAAAACAGGGCATTTCTGACCGCTTCAATGGAGATGTCGAAACAGCACATATTAAAGGGCACATCCTGCAATGGGTCCTGTCGAACTGAAGCACGTCCATTGATCGCATAAACCGTTTCTTCTCCAAATACCGTAACGGTAATCAACGGATTTTGTTTCATGTTGTTCACGAGACGTGAACGATGATCCAAAGCGACCCGAAGCGTGGACGCATTCTCCGCATAGATCCAGGAAATTGCGGTGGATGTCGGGCCCCCAGATTCAATGTCTACCGTATTCAGGAGTACAAACGTTTCGTTCTTGAATTGCTGCAAAAGAGAATCAGTCAATTGTGTGACGGCTTCGGACATTAAACCAGCCCTCCCTAACCTTCTTTATGCAATTCTTGATACTATGAATGATGTTATTATAACATACCCGGAAACTTGCTTCCAATCCCCCAGCTACTCTGCCGCCGGAGTAGCTGTTACTTTGCCTGAGAGCGTGTCCTGCAAGGCTTGCTTCGCATTGGCCAGCTCCGTCTCATTCACATAAACATAAGGGCTTCTCCAGTCCCCGGTCACAGGCGTATAGTGCACATCCGATTTGGAAATGTTCCAATACGTCGAAATAAAGTTTTTCATCTGTTCGGATTCCACGTCGGTTGTCATATTGTCATCAATCGCACCAATGACTTTGCTAATCTTCGTCACACCACCAAGCGATTTCATCTGATCCAGCATGGAGTTCAGTACCTGGTTTTGTCGCTTATTACGGTCAAAGTCATTGGACTCATCCGTTTTGGGATCACAGTTGGATTTGCGGTAGCGCACAAAATCGAGTGCTTGCTTGCCGTCCAGATGCTGATCACCCGCAACCAGATTAATATCTGTATTGTCGGCCGTGTCCCGGTAACACATATTTTTGTCGACCGTCACATCCACACCACCTACGGCATCAACAGCATCGCGGAATGCCTGGAAGTTAAGCACCGTTGTGTAATTGATATTGACGTCAAAATATTTGCCCATCATTTCTTTCATCTGATCCTCAGCATTCTTACCTGAGGTCTTCTCCTGGGCTTTAAACTTAGGATAGTATGAATTCAGTTTATTCGCCTTATATCCTTCAAGTTCAATCCGCGTATCACGCGGCAAGGAAACAATGGTGGCCGTCTTGGTATCTGGGTTCATAGCGGCTACCATGACAACATCGGACAGATACGTTCCAGTTTCAGGACGGTTATCTGTACCCAGCAGCAGCATGGTAATCGGCTTGGTCTTGGCCGACATCCCTGGAGGCACTGGTTTATCAATGCCAGTGTCCGCCACCTGATTATATACCCAGTAGAGATATCCCCCACCTACAATGATGGCAATCACCAAAAGGCTCAAAACAAATTTGGCAAATGTGCGCATCCGCTTTTTCTTTTTCGGTGGCTTGCCTTTACTGTTGTTAGACCCTGAAGCTCCGGAATGGGATGGTGCCTGTCTACGCGGAGGCAGTCCGTTCGAATTCGAGTTCATATCTTCAACACCTTTATCACATCTGTTTTGGTCCAAATAAAAGACAACCGCTTTCCCGAAGGAAAACGGATGGACTGTACAGAGACAGATTTTATGAATTTCTGGCGGCAGCTTCCGCCTTTTTCTTTTGACGACCTTCGATGAAATAGCGCACTCTCACTAACAGCATCAAACCAACAGCTACCAGCAAACATTGAATAATCGGGAGCTTGTCGATCTGAAAAATAAGAAGCATGAATGTGCCCATCGCCATCAATAGATAAAGAAAGATTTCCTTAACGAGCGGCAATTTCTGACGTACCCGAAACACCTTATTATATACGTAAGTAATCAGCACAAAGATGACGAAATAGGCTACGATCGGGTGTGATGCGAACCATGCTTGCATGCACAGTCAGCTCCTTTCGTTGTTCATGCTTGTATAAGTAAACTGGTTGATGGAACAACACGTAATTGGGAATTCAAGCGAGCATAGTGACCGTTTCGGGTTCGGATCGTTCTTTCGATCGCTGTTGTCTCCGGATTTCCTGAATAAATTCTTCAAAGGTTAGAAACCCGGAGACAAAGGCGAACGCTTCGCTTCTACAGAATCGATTCCGATCCTACACTACTTTGAGCGTTTTGAACTCAACGTATGACAGTACGGTTTACAACATCAAACGTTAACTTATACATACTATTTTTGTTAGTTAAAATTAAGCGTTATTTTGAGCCATTTTGCGTTGTTTCTCAGCACGCTCACGCTCGGATTTGTTCAGGATCTTCTTACGAAGACGAATAGATTTCGGAGTAATCTCACAATATTCATCTTCATTCAGATATTCAAGCGCCTGTTCCAACGAGAAGATAATCGGAGTTTTAATTTTAACCGTATCATCTTTACCAGAAGAACGAACGTTAGTCAGTTGTTTTTCTTTGCAGATGTTAACAACGATATCGTTGTCACGTGTATGCTCACCAACGATCATACCTTCGTAAATTTCTGTTCCTGGCTCAAGGAAGAGCGTACCACGATCCTCAACACCCATCATTCCATAGAACGTAGATGTACCCGTTTCAGTTGAGATCAGTACACCTTGGTGACGTCCACCCACTTGACCGGATACGACTGGAGCGTAGCTGTCAAATGCATGGTTCATTACGCCATAACCACGAGTCAATGTCAAGAAGTTAGTGCTGTATCCAATCAGACCACGTGCAGGAATCAGGAACTCCAGACGCACTTGACCGCTACCCGTGTTGACCATGTTAACCATCTCTGCCTTACGTGCACCCAGGCTCTCCATGACGGAACCCATGCTTTCTTCAGGGATATCAATCAACAAGCGCTCGAGAGGTTCCATTTTCTTACCGTCAATTTCTTTGACGATAACTTCTGGTTTGGATACTTGAAGCTCATATCCTTCACGACGCATATTTTCAATCAGGATACCGAGGTGAAGCTCACCACGTCCGGATACGATAAATGCATCTGGGCTCTCTGTTTCTTCAACACGAAGGGATACGTCTGTTTCCAATTCCTTCAACAAACGCTCACGCAGTTTACGGGAAGTTACCCATTTACCTTCACGACCTGCGAATGGACTGTTGTTTACGAGGAATGTCATTTGCAGTGTTGGCTCATCAATTTTCAGAACCGGCAAGGCTTCAGGGTTGTTCGGGTCAGCAATCGTTTCACCGATGTTGATATCCTTAATACCCGCGATCGCAACGATGTCACCTGCGCCAGCTTCCTCTGTCTCAACACGTTTCAGACCTTGGAAACCAAACAGTTTCTCGATACGAGCTGTTTTACTTTTGCCATCACGCATAATAACAGTAACGGATTGGCCTTGACGAATCACACCGCGGTTTACACGACCGATAGCGATACGTCCGAGGTATTCATTATAGTCCATCAGCGTAACGAGGAATTGCAGTGGCTCTTCCACGTTCTCTGTTGGATGAGGGATATGACTTACGATGGTATCGTAGATCGCCATCATGTTGTCATCTTGTTTGGCAGGATCGTCTTCCATGCTGGATGTTCCGTTCAATGCGGAAGCATATACGACAGGGAATTCAAGCTGCTCATCGCTGGCACCCAGTTCGATAAACAGGTCAAGTACTTCATCAATAACCTCAGCCGGACGAGCCGCTGGACGGTCAATTTTGTTTACAATAACGATTGGAGTCAGGTTGTGCTCCAGTGCTTTACGAAGTACGAACTTCGTTTGTGGCATACAGCCCTCATAAGCATCGACAACGAGCAATACACCATCAACCATTTTCATGATCCGTTCTACTTCACCACCGAAGTCGGCGTGTCCTGGTGTATCTACAATGTTGATCAGGTAATCTTTATAAGTTATAGCCGTGTTTTTGGCCAAAATCGTAATACCGCGTTCACGCTCCAAATCGTTGGAGTCCATTGCGCGCTCCTGTACCGTTTCGTGATCACGGAAAGTACCGGATTGCTGGAGCAACTTGTCGACTAGCGTTGTTTTCCCGTGGTCGACGTGGGCAATAATCGCAATATTGCGAATGTGTTCTCTTGAATGCATGGTTTGTATCCATATCCTTTCCAATTTCAATTCTTATCTACTAAACTTCCCGCATTTCTGCAGGTTACTCACCCAAAATAAGCGTCGGTGATATCCCGACGCATGTCTTTATCCCTTATATTATAGTTGATCATAGCTAAAAATCAAGATATTTCGCTTGGAGCAAGGTCGGGCAATGTTACCAGCCCTTCCTCCCGCGCCCGCGTCCAAGCAGCAACCAGACTCCGCCCAAAATCAAAAGGATCGCCAGCACATAAATAATTCCGGTATGAAGCAGGGTGAATCCGAATAAAACAATGGACAACGCACCAATGCCCCATGCTGCAGGCAGCACAAACTCGGGTTTATAACGTTCAGCAAGTCCATACTCGAGTAAGCCAACAGCAATCCCCAGCAAGAATGCCGGCCATAGACTGCTCATCAACCCTCCGCCCCATGTGTTCGTAATGCCGAACAAAATACCATACACCGTTAATATCCCTGCGGGAACAAGTGACCACGTAGGAGTAACTCTTGCATAATACAGGGCGTGTAGCGCAATTCCCGGCAGCAATAGAAGCAATGGCCAGAAATGGCGTCCAATAAAGCCAAATACCCCAAGCTTGCCAAGCAAAATAATGATACCTGCTGCCACGATAAATATGCCGATCGCTTTTTCATTTCTCATCTTCATCTGCAATCACCTCTTATATCAATTAGGCTATGTAGGTTATAAGCTTCAACGAATTCGCCTTTTCATGATGACCAGCTTTTGTAGACCTGCCTCTAGTGTAGCCCATGTTTTTGCAAAAAACTATACTTGATGTCGCATTTCGTCGCTGCTCTTTTTATGTATTACCCTAAGAGTATGAATCCGTCGCTTGTTCCTCAATATTCACTACATGAGACGATTCAATTCAACAAAAAAACCGCCTTCGGCAGACGGTTGTCTCTTCACTCTATTTTTTCCGTGCATACCCAGAACAAAATTATGCATTTCGTCTGACAAACTTGTGGGCTCCCCCAACTGCTATGACCAGACCAGCCATCGCCACAGGTAACAGCGTGTGTGCTTCCGCTGTCAGGCTGCCAAGCCACTGACCCAGCTTCGGATCACTCATCACCATTTCACCTGCCGTGAATGCCAGGATTCCTGAGCCCGCGAATACCAGAATCGGAAATCGTTTCAACAAACCGACAATTAAGCCGCTCCCCCACACCACAATGGGAATGCTGATGGCTATTCCGATGACGATAAGTGCCAGGTCTCCATCGGCTAATGCTGCTATAGCAAGCACATTGTCCAGACTCATTACAAAATCGGCAATCAAAATGGTCTGAACCGCTTTCCAGGTCGTAGAAGCCTCCCGAATATGTACTTCGTCTTCGTTTTGAAGCAGGAGCTTCACGGCAATCCAGAACAGTAAGATACCGCCCGCTGCCTGTATAAAAGGAATTCCGAGCATTAGCACCGCCGCAAAAGTTAGCACACACCTTAGTACAACTGCACCCAAAGCACCCCACCATACGGCTTGCTTACGCTGTTTCTCCGGCAAATCCTTACTCGCAAGCGCGATAACTACCGCATTATCTCCACTCAAAACCAGATTGATCATTAGAATTTCAGTCAACAGCCACAATGTATCCATGTTTCTCCTCCCCCCACTCTTACTTGTATGTCAAAGTTGTCCATGCTATTCTTAACGATTGAACAAGCTTTTCTAGGTTCGGACATATAGAGGGAGTGACAGCATATGGAGCTTTTTAGCGCTGTTTTTTGGCTTGCTTTGGTGAAAATTGTATTTATTGATCTCATGCTGGCTGGCGATAACGCCATCGTTATCGGCCTGGCTGCACGTAATTTGCACCCTTCTGTGCAGAAAAAGGCTATTCTCTACGGGACAGCGGGTGCCCTAGTGATTCGGATTGTAGCCACAGTGGTTGTACTCTGGCTGCTTAAGGTGCCTTGGCTGCTGCTTGTAGGAGGCGTTTTGCTGATCTGGATTGCTTATAAACTATTGGCTGACCAAGGTGAAGAACATAGTGATATTAAGGCAGGCAGCTCCTTATGGGTTGCCGTTCGCACCATTGTCATTGCAGATGCCGCCATGGGACTGGACAATGTCATTGCAGTGGCTGGTGCCGCTGAACAGCATCTGGTACTGGTTATCATCGGATTGTTGATCAGTGTACCGATCATCGTATGGGGAAGCACCCTGTTCATCAAGTTAATCAATCACTTCCCATGGATTATATATCTGGGAGCCATTGTACTCGGTTATACCGCATCCCACATGATTACAGAGGAACGCCGACTTGTGCCGTTTTTCACCGAGCATCCTGCCCTTCGCATTCTTTTTATCGTGCTGGTCGTTGCAGGTGTGGTATTCGCAGGATACCGCAAACGCTCTAGCAGCAGACAAGGTGGAGAGCACCAGCGATCCTATTCGTAAAATAAAGATACACAAAAAAGGACCAGCCGATTTCCCATCGGCCGGTCCTTTTTCCATTACAGGTAACATAGTCCTTATTATGTCATTCTACCAATTCAAGGGGAATAGAATCAGAACCAGTCTTCCTTGATTTCATTCCCCGTGTTATCACTGGTTGCAGGAGCTGCTTCGCCTGCGTGCAGAACGATGGTTTCCGTTTGAGCGACAGCTTCATCTACCCATTCCGGCAAATGGCTCATCGTTGCTTCAATTTTGTCCACGATGCGAAGATTCGGATTCGTTGTAGGTGATTTCGGCACGAAGAGGGTGCAGCAATCCTCGTAAGGAAGAATCGATATATCATATGTTCCAATCTGTTTGGACATTGTAATAATTTCCTGCTTGTCCATCATGACGAGAGGACGCAAAAGCGGGAGTTCCGTTGCACGTCCGATAACATTCATACTCGGCAGCGTCTGGCTTGCAACTTGACCTAGGCTATCCCCGGTAATTAGTGCAAGTGCCCGCTCACGTTCAGCCAGCTTGGTCGCAATTCGCAGCATGGAACGGCGCATCAGGGTGATGATCAGATTATCCTGCCCCAGCTGGGTGAATGCCGTTTGGATCTCCGTAAAAGGAACCAGGTGCAGTTTGATGGTACCGGCATGATCAGCCAAGGCACGAGCCAGATCGATCACCTTTTCCTTCGCACGCTGGCTGGTGAACGGATAACTGTAAAAGTGTACACATTCCACTTCCAGTCCACGCCTCATGGAGGCCCATGCCGCTACAGGACTATCAATTCCTCCCGACAGCAGCGCCATCGCTTTGCCGTTAGTACCGAGAGGGAACCCACCGACAGCGGGAATCACTTCATTGAAAATATAGGTCCCCTGATCTCTAATCTCTACTCGCAGTTCAATGTCCGGATTACGTACATCCACACGAAGCTGTTGGAACTTTCTTAATATCGGGGAACCCACCATGTGGTTCATTTCGTGTGAAGAATGAGGATACTCTTTCCACACCCGGCGGGTATTCACTTTGAACGTCGTACCTTCCTTGAACTCGTTTTCTCTCTCATCCATGAAAGCTACAGCCGTTTCCACAATATCCTCAAGCACTGAAGGAGTTACTTTAACCGGACTGATGGACATTACCCCAAAAACCCGTTTCAGGACTGCGATCAACTCTGTATGGGAATGTCCCCCCAGATCCACGTACAATCGCCCAAATTCCTTGCGCAAGCTTGCGCCTGGATATGGCTTGAGCAGTGCCCTCACCTGAGTAATAATGGTTTTTTCGAATCGTGCACGATTTTTGCCTTTTAACATAAACTCTCCAAAACGGAGAAGCAGCATATCATATTTCATTTGACTTTACATCCGCCTTTCCAACGGGCGCAGCTGCGCCACCATCTGATGCAGCGCTTGTTCCAGCAAGGCCACATCCTCTTCTGTGTGTTCGTTACCTAGACTAATACGCAATCCTCCTGATGCACTTGCCGCATCTCTTCCCATCGCAAGAAGGACTCTGCTGGGCTCCGCAGAGCGGGAGGAGCAGGCTGATTGTGTAGAAACGATGATCCCAAGCTGCTCGAGCGTATGGAGTGCTACTTCAGCCTTCATCCCCGGATAGGAAAAATGAATAATGTGGGGAGCCCCATCCTTCCGGCTGTTCAGTTTAAGTCCGGGAATGGTTTCAATGGTTTCCATAATCCGATCTCTCAGCACTGTGGCACGTTCAGCAAACGCGAGCTGCCGTTCTGCCGCAAGACGCATCGCTTTTGCCATACCTACAAGCAAGGGAACATTCTCTGTTCCTGCTCTCATGCCCTGCTCCTGTGAACCACCAGACAGCAGTGGGGTAAGTTCCACTCCACTTCGTACATAGAGGAGTCCCGCTCCTTTGGGACCACGGATTTTGTGAGCAGATAAACTGTACAGATCAGCTCCCCACGAAGCGGGCTTTGCTTCCAGTTTGCCAAACCCCTGTACCCCATCCACGTGAAAAAGCACGCGCGGTGCGGCACTTTTCAAACGGCTGCCTATCTCTGCAACGGGATGGATGATCCCAGTTTCATTGTTCACATGCATGAGGCTGACAAGAACCGTGTCCGGTCTTAATGCATCCATCACCTGCTGAGTGCTTACACGGCCATCCGAATCCACGGGCAGCCAGGTGACCTCCCAGCCCCACTGCTGCAGCTGCAAAAAACTCTCATATACGGAAGCATGTTCGGTAGCCGTCGTAATGAGATGTTTTCCCCGTGTCTGATACCTAAGTGCTGCTCCTTTTATGGCGAGGTTATTGCTCTCCGTCGCCCCGGAAGTAAACACGATCTCTTCAGGCTTAACACCAAGTGCTGCTGCACAGCCGGAGCGTGCACGCCTCAGCAGTTGATCGGCTCGTTCTCCGTATCCATGAATGGATGACGGATTGCCATAATGCGCCTCCATAATTTCAGCCATCGTTCGAACCACGTCTGAATCAGGAGGAGTTGTTGCTGCATAATCAAAATATTTCAAATGAGGTCAGACCTCCTTCAGATGTTCTCTAAACCTACAGTGAGCATTGTAACACGATCCCGCCCCAACACAAAAAGACCAATCAGGAACAGGCTGGCTTCCCAGGCATGCTCCCGAATTGATCTCCTGCTGAACTCGCTGTAAACAATGATCTTTGACGCTATACCGTATATTTTGACTGTGCTTTTTCCACTTTGGAAATATACGCCTGTGTCTCCGCAGGCAAAAGGTTAAGTACACTCATCAGTTCACTGTCGTTTGACACGCCCAAACGAGAAACGCGCCCTGGCCCAGCATTATAAGCGGCGAGTGCCATCTTCACCTCGCCACCAAAACGCTGAAGCTGAAGGGAGAGATATTTGGTTCCGGCATCAATACTCTGAGCAGGATCAAAGGCATTCGTTACACCGAGACCAGCTGCAGTCCCATCCATTAATTGCATTAATCCTTTGGCGCCTGCGGATGATACCACGTTCGGATTGAATCCGGATTCCGTGTCAATGACAGCCTTGATCAGAGATTCAGGTACTCCATACTTGGCACTAGCCGCTGCAATCAAAGATTCAAAATCGGTTGGCACAGATCCCTTGGTATCCGCTTTTACAGTATTGGTATGTGTCGACAAAGATACCTTCTCACTGCTGCTGGAAGAAATCGTACTTGAATCCGTATTATACAAACTGCCCAGTTGTAACCATAACAAGCCGTCACTGGATCTTTTGGAGATGCCAATTGAACTTGAAGAAGATGAATCGCTGCTGTTTGAAGCGTTTGTACTCGCACTCAACAGCCCGTCCATCATATCGGCGAAGTCTGATGATGAACCCGCAGTTTCACCTGACACATTCGTTTGATTGGCAACATTGGACAATTGAAGTTCCAGTAGCTGCCGTGACCCGTTTGGATCAATCTGCATCTGTTTTCCCACTCCCGTATAAATAAACGTATATTATGCCTATATTCTACATCGTTTTACAAAAATCTGCCATGGTTTTCAGAAAAATAAACCCATTTAATCTTTGGTTTGCGCAAATACGAAAAACCTTCACCCAAATCCCGTATTTACGGGAAAGGAGAAGGTTATGATATGCCCTATTCAGTTCAAAATTGCTGGCTAAATCACGTATTTCGTCAACTTGAATTTAACGGGCAAATGGAATCATGAAGAAATAACTGATTGTAGCGAGTGCTCCCAGTCCAATGGACCAAGCTCCGGCCGTTTTACGCCCGTTTACATAAGCGTAATAACCAAGTACGGCTGCAGCCGGACCAAGTACAATAGACCACATAAATAAGGACGCAATCCCGCAAGCTAACCCAATATAACCGGAGACTTTACCGGTTGACTCCATAACGCGATCAGCTTCATGCTTTTCCGGGACTGCTGCAGCCGGTTCAGTGCGCTCTGTACGTACAGAAGCCGGCGGAGCCACCTCTGCACCATATTCCTCACGATGTTCACGTCGTGGATAATCCACACGTTCACGCTTTTTCACATTGGCAGGTTTGGCCGTTTTGGAACGATGAAATGGATAATCCTCTTTATTATCATTCTTCACTTCAAAGCACCTCCATAATAATTAGGGATGACTGCTCATTTGGGTTTGAATGTGTGACAGCATGTTGCCGAAGAGGTACGCGCATGATCCTGATGATCCGAATCAAACGTTTCTCCAGCAAATTCTTCATGCAAGCGACGAGTAGCATGTTGGTCAATGTCAATCATGATGGCATCGGCGTGGCAGAAATTGTTTTCTCCCCAGAAATGACAGTTGGACACACTGCATTTGACAATTGGCTTGTCTTGGCTCATTTATTTATCACCTCGACATCTATTGTCTCCCCAGTGTAAAACGGCTATTCTCTGCCGAGATGTCAGATGATGACATGAATTCAGCCACTCTTTTCTTGTCCGAAAACGCCAAAAAACCGCCATTGCTGGCGGTTTCGTCCATTTTATATAGGTTGTTAAAACGCTGAACTATGCGTGATTGCGTTGATTCTGCATCCGGCGCTGGGTCAAATAGTCACTTTCATAAAAGGCCAGATCATCGCGCAGCTCTTCATACGTTTTGGAAATTTCAAGAATAACATCGCGTACTGCACGAACCGGCTTGTCACGGAAGCGAATGGCATCCTGACCTGTGTACGCATATCTTCCATCTTCGGAATAACATTCATTTTTGGGATAGAAAAAGCTGTTTACGCATTGATGATACGTATTATAGAGAGCCTTTTCGGCAAAATCGACATCAAAATTGGCACGACGCAGCACAACGCCAAGTTTTTCGTAAGAAACTTCAGAAAAAACAAGCAGATGACGGAGATCCGAAAGAAATCCTTTGTAGAAGGTTGTCGATTCCTCAGTCTGGTTCTGATCCAGTTCAGGCAAGGCATTTTCATTCAAAAATTGTTCGATCCGATCGATAGCAGGTTTTAACTTTTCCCTAGTTGACTCACAAGTTTTCTGTACATTGGCTGCTGACATAAAGGTAGCTCCCCCTTAAATAAGTCCTTACATATAGGTCGGCCACGGTGGTTGTCCCCTGACCTTGGATTCTCAGCTACTATCCTACCATAAAAAGATGACGAGCGGTATCCCTTAATCATCCTTTACATAACCGCCACGATCCTTACCCATTAAGCGAAGTCTGCTCCGTTTTCACCTGCATAAAAATAACCGCTTTTCCTAACGATAGAACTATGCCAAGGACAACGATGAATACAGGAAACTCATAACTGCTGTCCAAAATACAAGAGGAGGTTATATTCCCCATGTCCAGACCTAAATGGATAAACTGGGCCATTGCCGCCGGTGCAGGAGCGCTTGCACTGACCCTGCTGCTTCCGACATCCAACCGTCCTGCACCTGAGCCGAGTGCCATGCCTGATGCACCTCATAAGGAACATGCAAACAAACAGCGTTTAAAAGTCCAGGATGTAAAAGCGACAGATTTGTTGACACGTATGGATGCCAAGCAGCATCTCAGCTTAATGCTCGAGAAGAGCGGCACTATGAATGAAGCCGAGTTCGGTCGATATGTTCAGGATTTACAGCGTACACATGATCATATTCGTTCCATTGATGTGCTGGATAGCAAAGGCACAGTCCATAAACATTTTGCGAAAGAATCCGGTAAAGGAAGCAAAGTCGAGCAGCAAAAACTCGAGCACTCCCTTAACCTTGCGAAAAAAGCGGTCATGAAACGCCAAAGCTTCGAATCTTCCTCATTTCCTCTAGGCAAAGAAAAATATTTCGTCATGGGCCTGCCCTCCAAGGATGGGAACAAAGCGGTTGTTGCACTCTTTAGCCAAAGTGTCTTGAATGCGGTGGAACAACATCAGCGCAAAAATCTGCGCATGATTCCTTACCCGCGTGAGGGCAAATTCAAAATCGAATCCGTACACCCGGATACCCTTAACGAAGTCACGGTAAAAACAGGTCATGATAATGCCAATGCCAGCCATTTTTATGAAAATGAAATCGTTATTCGTTTCCGACAGGAGCCGGGTGAACGGGATATGCGGATCATCAAATCCGATTTGCGTACCCAATCTGCGCGTAAGCTGGGATACACTTATGTTTTTCGTTCAGAACACATGAACTACGAGCAGCTGCATTCCTATTTTGAACGTAAATGGAATCCGCTGTATATGGAACCCCACTACATGTATTTAACCAATGAAGCCGCACCTGAACAAACCGATACGGATGTAACGATTCCCAACGATATTTTGTTCACGGATTACCAGTGGAATCTCCCCGCCATTGAAACCAATCGGGGGTGGAATATTACAAAAGGGAAAGAAGATGTTATTGTTGCCGTAGTGGATACCGGAGTGGACCTGAATCATCCGGACCTGAAGGGCAAGCTGCTGGAGGGTTATAACGTCGTTGATCCGAAGAGCAAGCCGCTTGACGATGTGGGCCATGGTACACATGTAGCCGGAATCATTGGCGCTATTGTCAATAATAGCGAAGGCGTGGCAGGGATGAGTTGGTATAACAAGGTTCTTCCCGTGAAGGTACTGGACAATTCGGGTTCAGGAACCACGTATGCTGTGGCTGAAGGCATCATTTGGGCTGCGGACCATGGGGCCAAGGTCATCAACATGAGTCTGGGCAATTATGCAGATGCCCAATTTCTCCATGATGCCATCAAGTATGCCTTCGATCGCGATATTGTCCTGATTGCTGCAACCGGGAATGATAACACTGAACGGCCTGGATATCCTGCCGCTTATCCCGAGGTGTTCGCCGTTTCGGCTACCGATCCAGACATGAATAAGGCTTCGTATTCCAACTACGGTGATTATGTGGATGTAATGGCGCCTGGCACCAGCATCGCAAGCACCTATCCAAATAATCAATATGCCGCATTATCCGGTACGTCAATGGCCAGTCCCCATGTCGCTGCACTTGCTGGGTTAATTCGTTCGTTGAATCCGGATCTGACCAATACGGAAGTCATGGACCTGATGCGTCAGAGTGTCATCGACCTTGGTGACCCCGGTCACGACAAGTATTATGGTTATGGTCAGGTCGATGTCTACAAGGCGCTTCAGTCCGCTTCAAGCAACAGTGCACCCTTGCAGTTCTGGCCTCAGCATGTAAGGCAGCAGATGGATAACACGATGAAAAAATATACGAAGTAGCCTTTTGTGGATTGATATCCCAACTTGCTTCGTGTACAAAAATAAAAGCAGCTGCGCCCCGGGGCGTATGCTGCTTTTTGAGCTGTTCTCTATTTCCCCGGGGCACCCGCTGCGACTAGCGTTTGCGGGACGATGTGCGGGCTTTGCCGGATTTTTTCACGGATTTTTTCTTGCTGTTATAGCTGGATACATAGCAAGGATCTTCTTCTTTGACAACGACAGGATACAAATGGTGATGAACTGGCACACAGTGCGTTTTTTTGATGACTTCAATCGGGTGGATAACAGGTACGATCTGCGGAACGTAGTAATCCTCAACAACCTGGATCGGGTCACATACAATCGGGCAAAGCGGTGGACAGTAATGGTTCATTTAAAACCAACTCCCTTTCAAGTGATACTATAACGTATTGCATCAGGACGAAAGTGGATTGGATGTATGTCCTTGTTCCAAAAAATTATATGAGCGGGAGCCTGTCCGCTGCTGTTCCCCCCTGCTTAGGCATCACCCTCTGAATAACACCGCACAACACACGAAGCCCTTCACACAACCCCTTCACATTCGTAACCGTAAAGCAAATTCGCAGACTTGCCGTATCCGTCTCACCTACATAACAAGCAGATCCCGGCAGAAAAGAAACGCCTGCAGCCAGAGACTGACGGTGCAGCTCCCGCATATCCAGACCATCTGGCAGCTGAAGCCACAGGTTTAACCCACCTTCAGGCAGGACCCAGTACATACCAGGTACACGGTATTCCTCCAGAACATCGGATGCTGCCTGTAGTCTGGCGTACAGCTCTTTTCGTAATCGAACAATATAGGAGCTATACTGATGCTGAATGAAGGATTGAAGTGCCTTTTGTGTAAGTAAAGGACTGCCCAGATCTGCCGTGGATTTGGCTGCGACCAAACGGGTCAGCACACTCCCTTCAGCGATGGCACAGGCTACGCGGCAACCGGGAGACAGCACCTTGCTGAAGCTTTTGATATAAACGACATGGCCTGTAGTATCCATCGATTTAATGGACGCAGGAGGAGAATCGCGGAAATACAGATCGGCGAATGGATCATCCTCCAAAATGAGACAGTGATAGCTCTGGGCCAGATTCAATAGTTGTGCCCGTCTTCTGGCGCTCATCGTTACACCTGTTGGATTGTGGTATGTAGGGATGGTATAAATCAACTTTGGCGGGTACGTATCGCACAGACGTGTCAACAGATCAATACGCATGCCTTCACCGTCCATTGGCACGGTAATGATTTTGGCTCCTCTGCTCGTAAATACATCAATTGCACCCGTGTATGTAGGAGCCTCCATGTAGACCACATCTCCAGGCCCAACGAAGGTACGGGCAACCAAGTCGATTCCCTGCTGTGTCCCACTTGTGATTAGCATTCGCTCTGGGGCGACTTGCAGACCCCTTTCGGCAAAATGTCCTGCAAAGGTCTGGCGAAGTTCCCGGTCCCCCTGAAAAGAGCCGTACGCTGCCATGCGTTCAGGGTGGTCGGAGGACAGCCGGTAGGCACTATTAATAATTTCAGTCGTTGGCAGCAGCTCGGGCTGGATGGCTGACATATGCAATTCATACTGCACCTGAGGAGAAGCATCAAAATGCCGCCAAAGCTGCGCACGCGGCAAATAATCCACAAGTGCCATCTGCCAGTTCCACGGCGTATTATTATCGTGATTTCGCTCGGCTTGCTGGTTTTTATCCATCCCCTCCGTTTGCTCTATCTCCTGGGCCCCTCGTACATAGCATCCTTTCCCCTGTGAGCAGGTTATCAGTTGAATGGCCTCCAGTTCGGCATATGCCTTAGACACGGTAACGAGACTTACTCCCAGGTCCGCGGTCATTTTACGTACAGACGGCAGACGTGTTCCAGGCTCAATCAAACCTGAACGGATCCGATCTGCGAGTGTAAGCGCGATCTGAATATACAATTTGGTACTGCTTCCCCGTTTCAATTCAATGTGCATCTGCCCGCTCCCCCAACTGTTATCATCCACATTTTACTGTTATATCGCATTCCGGCTATTATAGTTTATAATATCAGTATAACAGTGAATAACAGGAGATGAGAACACGATGAGTATCCCTTGGTCCAAAATGGCTTTAAACACCCCGTCCTCTGTCGTTCGCGACATGCTTCAGGCTGCACAGGCGCCTGGAATGATATCCCTTGCCGGAGGTTTGCCAGCACAATCATCATTCCCGGTTGAAGCTATACGTGACGCCTATCAACAGGTGTTTATGAGCGGTGCAGCTGCCCTTCAATATGCAGAAACGGAAGGCTACAGACCGCTGCGCGCCAAAATTGCCGAGCGTCTGGAATCCAAGGGCATTCCCGCTTCCCCCGATCATATGCTCCTGACTACAGGATCACAGCAATCCATAGATCTGGTCTGCCGTATCCTGCTTGATCCAGGTGACCGCGTACTGGTAGAATCACCAACCTACCTGGCTGCTCTTCAAGTTATCCATTCCTACCAGGCTGAATCCCATGGGGTAGCCTGCGATGAAGAAGGCATGCTCCCTGAATCCCTTGAAGAACAGTTAAAACAGCATCAGCCGAAACTGGTGTACATTAATCCAACGTTCTCCAATCCTTCAGGCAAAGTATGGAGCCGCACCAGAAGACAGCAGGCCGTTGACCTATGTCGCAAATACGGAGTGCTCATTCTGGAAGACGATCCATATGGCGAAATCCGTTTCAATCCGGAACAGCTGGATGCACCTTCGCTTGTCGAACTGGATGCAGCGTCTTACGATGGACCATCCAACGTCATCTATACGAGCACATTCTCCAAAACCGTAGCTCCAGGACTTCGTACCGGTTGGATTCTTGCTTCTGCAGATATTGTTAAGATCGCTGCACGAGCGAAACAGGGAGCCGATCTGCATTCCAGCAGCATCGACCAGCGAGCTCTTCATGCCTTACTCGAAACGTTTGATCTTGATGGACATATTCGCAGCATTTCCAAGGACTACGCCAAACGAATGAATACCATGACTTCCCTTATGAAAAAGAAGGCTTGGGAAGGAATCTCTTGGAATTCTCCGCAAGGCGGCATGTTCCTGTGGCTCGAACTGCCTGAAGCGATGGCAGCCAGCAATTTGTTTACTTACGGTATTCAGGAAAAAGTGTGTATTGTACCTGGTGATTCCTTCTATGCCGGAACTCCTGAGCTGAACCGGATGCGTATCAACTTCACGCATACAGACCCTGAGCAGCTTCCTGAAGCCGTTGAGCGTATGGACCGAGCTATTCAGCGCTGGCATGCTGCTGTACAATCCGATACGGCGGTTACACTGTAATAAACTGTCATTAACTGTACTATGACTAGTATCCAGTCAGAACTTAATACGTAAAAAAATAAGGCGGCAGATCCGAGGATATCGGGTTCTGTCGCCTTATTGATGTTTGTTTTAATTTAAGAGAAGTACAATTAAAGGTAAGTAAATCATTCAATACATGTTGTTGCAGTTTGGAAAGCTTACCGTAAGCCGGGTTCTGTGCTCTTCGTGGTTCAAACGGGAACTACCCTCCCACCACAAGCGACAATCATCTATCTAGGCCATACATTGCTGCACAGCTCAAGCGACCAACCTAGACACACCTCGGGCTAAGGCTGCCTCCTCCGAAGAGTCGGCTGTGTCCCATTAGGTCTTGCTCCAGATGGGGTTTACCAGGAACGAAGTCACCAGCGTTCCTCGGGGTCTCTTACACCTCGGTTCCATCCTTGCCTGTACCGGAAAATCCGGCCATCGGCGGTCCATTTCTGTGGCACTATCCTTCAACTCGCGCTGACTGGACGTTATCCAGCATCCTGCCCTGTGGAGCCCGGACTTTCCTCTCGTGGCAACAAGGCCACCAGCGATTGTCTGTCAAGCTTTCCGAACAACATTACATAGTATACAGGCATTTGAGTTTACAAACAAGCTTAATATTACTGGAAACGGATGATCCCACTTAACTACATAAACTGGAATACTTCCGTATTGACCTCCGAAGCCGTCACTTGGGTCTCATAACGCTTGTCTGTCAATCGCAAACGCAGCCAGTCCGCTGTTTTGGACTTCATGATCTTCTCGGCATTATGCCCCGCATCTATGATGCACATGCCAGCCATCAGCGCATCATGAGCAGTATGATAATCAATATCTCCCGTTACGATGACATCGGCCCCTTTGAAACGAGCTGTCAGCGTATAACGGCTTCCCGAACCGCCAAGGACTGCCGCTTTTTTGATCTGCCGGTTCAGATCCCCTACGACACGAACGTATGGCACGTTTAATTGGGCCTTCACGACCTCCACCAGTTCACCCAGTGTCTTTGCTTCCTTAAGGGGTCCCAGACGCCCCAGACCGAGTGTACGGCCTTTTAAATCCATGGCATACAGGTCATAGGCCACTTCTTCATAGGGGTGAGCCTTCAGCATGGCCTGTACCACTTTGCTCCGCAGGCTCTGCGGTACAATGGTCTCAATACGCATCTCTTCCACTCGCTCCAGCTGGCCCTGTGTACCGATAAAAGGCTGTGTTCCCTCTCCTGGTACAAAGGTTCCTGTTCCTTCGGTATTGAAGCTGCATTTGCTGTATTGGCCAATACTTCCGGCTCCAGCTTCCAGAATGGCCTGAAGCACCTGTTCATGATGCGTGCGCGGGACGAATACAGCCAGCTTGTACAGATGGTCTGTATGTACATCTTCCAGCGACTCTTTGCTTTCAATTCCAATCGCTTCAGCCATCCAATCATTCATGCCGCCTTCGGCCACATCCAGATTCGTGTGACTGATATATACGGCAATATCATGCTTGATCAGCTTCTCATACAATTTGCCCATCGGTGTATCCGTATTGAATGATTTTACCGGCCGGAAAATAATAGCATGGTGTGCAATAATGAGATTGGCACCGATTCGAATAGCTTCCTCTACAACTGCATCAGTCACATCAAGAGCAATAAGAACGTGATTTATCTCTTTTTGCAGACTGCCCAGCTGCAGTCCGATCCGGTCATCGGGCACAGCCAGATGTTTGGGAGCCAGCTGCTCCATCAATTGAATTACAGTTTGACCTTTGGCAAACATTCGAGTACCTCCTTCAGGTTTGCAATCAGACGTTCCACCTCGGCTGCCTTTTCACGCGAAGAGTCCTGGTCCGATTTCGAGATGGACTGCACAACACTCTTCAGCTTAACGATCTCACTTTCCCATTTTGCAAAGAATACGTCTGTGGGTCTGTCCACCAGATATGGACCCATACGCAGCAATAGATCTTGCGTCAGAACGACTCCACCTTCAAGCGGGCGAGCGAGGTACACTTCCTCATTCGCAATTGGACTGGTGGCCTGCGGCATGGCTGTAATAATCTCATAGATCTTGCCATCTTCCTCAAGCAATCGTTCTGCCACAACCACCCATTGATGATCCAGCAGCCAGCGTCTGAGGATATCCTCACCCACATTAGGTTGAAGAATAAGCATCTTCACCTCTTCCAGTTTGGAAAGGCCGCCGTCCAGTATGGAAGCAATTAACGCTCCACCCATTCCTGCAATTGTAATGACATCTACCTCGCCTGCAGAGACGACTTCCAGCCCGTCTCCACGACGAACGGTAATTTTCTCCTGCAGCCCTGCATCACTTACCTGTTTGCGCGCGGCCTCGTAGGGTCCCGGGTTAACTTCTCCGGCCACAGCACTTGCAGCCTTCCCACTGCGAACGGCAGCTACCGGCAGCAAGGCATGATCAGAGCCTATATCGGCTAGACGGCTGCCCTCGGGAATTTGATCATGTATTTGTTGTAATCGATTCGAAAGTTTCATGAAGCACCTGCACATTCATTTAATTTATTGATTTGCATTGGACAACGAAAAGCGATAAAATGAAATCCAATCAAACATTTCAAGGATTAATTACCAAAACCAACCAATTAAGACATTCGATTTAAAAATAAAGGAGACCTCGCCGCCGCCTAAGCGGCTTGCGAAAAGTCTCCCGTGGTTCGGTTATTCGAGGAAATCCTTAAGCCGTTTGCTGCGGCTTGGGTGGCGCAGTTTACGAAGAGCCTTGGCTTCGATCTGACGAATACGCTCACGCGTAACTCCGAAGACCTTGCCCACTTCTTCCAGCGTTCTCGTCCGTCCGTCGTCCAGACCAAAACGAAGGCGAAGTACATTCTCTTCACGCTCTGTCAACGTATCCAGTACGTCTTCAAGCTGTTCTTTCAGTAATTCATAGGCAGCAGCATCTGCTGGAGCCAGAGCTTCCTGATCCTCGATAAAATCGCCCAGATGGGAATCATCCTCTTCACCAATCGGTGTTTCGAGGGAAACCGGTTCCTGTGCAATCTTCGTGATCTCGCGCACTTTCTCCACGCTCAGATCCATTTCAGCTGCAATTTCTTCTGGCGTTGGTTCGCGTCCAAGTTCTTGCAACAACTGACGGGATACCCGGATCAGTTTATTTATCGTTTCGACCATGTGCACCGGAATACGAATGGTACGCGCCTGATCGGCTATCGCACGTGTGATGGCTTGACGAATCCACCAAGTCGCATACGTACTGAACTTATACCCTTTTTTGTGGTCAAACTTCTCTACGGCCTTGATCAGACCCATGTTTCCTTCCTGAATCAGGTCAAGGAACAGCATGCCGCGTCCCACATATCGCTTGGCGATACTGACAACGAGCCGAAGGTTGGCTTCAGCCAGTCGGCGCTTCGCTTCTTCATCCCCGTTTTCAATCCGTTTGGCCAGTTCCACTTCATCATCCGCAGACAACAAAGGTACACGACCAATTTCCTTCAGATACATCCGGACAGGGTCATTGATTTTGATGCCTGGAGGCAAGCTCAGATCATCATCAAAGTGGAACTCATCGTCTCCCTCTCTGTTGTTGTTATCTGAGTCATCATTAGGGCGAAGCGTAACCTCTTCATCATTCTCGTTTACCACGTCGATACCCAGGTCACTTAATTGTTCGTAGAACTCATCCATTTGCTCAGCATCCTGCTCAAACGGGGAGAGTTTCTCAATAATTTCCTTGTAGTTCAATGAAGCTCTTTTTTTGCCTGATTCAATCAGTTGATCCTTAACCTGATCCAGCGTCAATTCTGTTTCTAGTTCAGTATGCTGATCATTCGCCATAACTCGACTCCCTCCTCCCTAGAAACATCCAACACACGGACATTTACTGTCTCTCTAGGGCAATCATTTCAATTGCGATTTGTGCCGCGCGTACAAAATCACCTGCACGCTCTGCAGCAATCATTTCTTCCTTTTTTAGATCGTACTCTTTTTTGCGCGGATATTTCAGCACTTCCCTGATACAATCATCGAGTATCTGAACGTTCCATTCACCCGGGCCATCCATCATTGAGATCGAGCTGACGGTTTTCTCCAATCGATCATCATGCAATGAGGACATAAAACGGCTTGTATCCGGCGATTTGCCTTGCGCATAATAGGCATATAGATAAGCAGCAATAGCTGCATGATCATCCAAGTTAAAAGCTTCACCAAGATGCTCATTCACATACTGTGCAGCCTCGTCATCCTGAAGCATCCAAGCAAGCAATTTGCGCTCAGCAGCATGGTAAGCCGGCAACAGATTGGGTGTAGGCACCTGCCTATTTTGTTGCCTACCATTATTCCACCTTTTCGGGTTATTATCCCCATACTGCTCGTTATTTTTCATGGACTGGCGCTCTTCATTACACTCCTGCTTCAGTGTCTCAAATGACACATCCACTTCAGCAGCCAGTTCACGCAAATACACTTCGCGTTCCGTAGGGGAAGATAATGGCGCGATTAGCTTTACCGCTTCCTTGGAATAGGCGATCAGACCGCCGCCTTCTAGCAGTATATGGTTTTTTTTAAGGTTTATAAGCTTAAATTTTGTTGTGGTCACAGCACCGTCTACAATCTGGTTGCGAAACCGTTCACCACCGTACTTCCGAATAAAATCATCCGGATCAAGTCCTTCGGGTATAAGAGCCACCTTAACCTGCAGCCCAGCCTCTTCCAGAATGGGGAAGTTCTTAAGTGCAGCGGCCTGCCCTGCTCGGTCACCGTCATAACAGATAATGACCTCGTCGCACATGCCCTTGAGCATAAGCGCCTGATTCTCGGTCAGCGCTGTACCCATGGCCGCTACTCCGTTCTGGATCTCTTGATCCCAGGCGGAGATCACGTCACCGTAACCTTCAAACAAAATAGCTTGTCTTTGTTTGCGAATTGCATTTTTGGCCTGATGCAGATTGTAGAGAACTCGGCTTTTGTTGAATAACCGGGTTTCCGGTGAATTTAGGTACTTCGGCTGCCCGTCTCCCAAAATGCGGCCTGCAAATGCAATCGGTTTGCCGCTTCTGCCATTAATCGGGAACATTACCCTGTCTCGGAAGCGGTCCACATAGCCCTGACCTTCACTCCGCTGCGACAGAAGACCGCCCTTTTCCATCTCTTCAAGAGGAAAGTTGCGTTTCTCCAGAAATTGCACCAACGTGTCCCAACGATTCGGCGCATAACCAATCTGGAACTGGTCAATCAGCTTGTCGCTAAAGCCCCGCGAGCGTAAATACTCCATGGCTGCTTTTCCATGCTCTGTATTTTTCAATAAGAAATGATACAGCTTTGCAGTTAGCTCATACGCCTCCAGCAGACGTTCGGTCTCCGGATTTACATGAGCGGATTCACGCCCTTGCCAGTCCCCCATGGAGATGTGACTTTCTTCCGCCATCGTCTTGACAGCCTCGGGAAAGGATAACCCTTCGATTTCCATCCTGAATTTGATGGCATTTCCACCCGTGCCGCAACCGTAGCAGTAGAAAATTTGTTTCTCTGGTGTAACTGTAAACGAAGGCGTCTTCTCGGAATGAAAAGGGCAGAGGCCTTTCATGTACTTCCCCTGCTTGGTCAGATGCACAAATCGGCTCACCGTATCGACAATATCATGCTGCTGTAACACCGATTCAATAATGCTTTCGGGTATACCGCCTTGTCCGGTACTCATCTCTGGCCACCTTCATCTCTTTCAGCACGTAAATATAATTCGCTAAACTTACACATTCTCCTGCAAATCTTTCAAAAGTTTTGTCAGTTTATGTTGAAAAATTTCCCGATCCTGCTCTGTGAAAGGCTTTGGACCCTTCCCATAATGCCCTCTTTTCCGTGCTTTGGCAGCAGTATGCCGGGAATCGAGCATAAAATCAATGTCACGATCATTAAATTCGCGACCACGAAATGATAAAACATAACAATGTTTGCCAAGCGCGAGTGCTGCCAGTCCATAATCCTGTGTAATGACGATATCACAGGGCTTGATATGATTGGCGATGTACAGATCCGCACTCTGATCACTGCGGTCCACCTGCACGGTACGCACCCCTTCTCCTCCCTGAAGCAAATGATCAAAGGAAGATACTAACAATACGGGGATATCAAAACGGCGGGCCGTTTCTGCAATCTCGGCTTTCACCGGACAAGCATCTCCGTCCACAACAATCTGGCGTACATTCAACTCACTCAACCTCAGGATCACCCGGCTTCATAAAATAGCTGCATATTGTTATATACGACTTCCGCCAGCGAAATTCCTTCTGACCAGTCAAGGTAAATCAAAGGCTAAAATACGGAACGGCTGTTAAAAATAAAATTTCACAACCCGTTCCGTATATTTATACCCTCATATATCCTTCTTTAATACTGAATTTGAAGCGTATGCTCTAACCCGTCCGTGCCGGGATATTATACTAACACCAATTTGGAGAAATCGGCAAATCCTTTCAAGTCACGATCGATAGCTGCGAGCAGAGCCAAGCGATTAGCACGGACTGCTTCATCTTCGGCCATAACCATTACGGAATCGAAGAATGCTGTTATGGCTTCCTTCCAAGCGGATGCAATCGCCAGCGCTTCCGCTGCATCGTGCTGAGACAAAGCTTTGCGATATTCCTCATTGGTTCTGTTCCAAGCTTCATGCAGCTGCTTCTCACCTTCTTCGGTAAACAGTTCAGGATGAACAGAAGCATTCGACGCTTTGGCAGCCAGATTACCCACCCGGTTGAAAGATTCCACTGTTGTTTTGAATGCATCACCGGTTTGAACAGCGGCCATCAAAGCCTCGCCTTTTGGAACAATGGCACTAATATCATCGAATCCGGCAGAGATCACGGCATCAACAACATCATAACGAACAGTCTCGGACAACAGTTTTTTCACACGAAGACCGAAGAAGTCCTGCAAATCTTTACGAACCTCTTCATCTGCACGTTTCAAAAGGTTCATCTGAGCGTGTACCTGAAGCGCAACCCCGAACACATCGGAGAGCGTCAGTGGAAGCTGATGATCCAGCAAGATTTGTACAATACCCGCGGCCTGACGACGAAGTGCATATGGATCCTGGGATCCTGTCGGGATGATATTGATGGAGAAACAGCCCACGATGGTATCCATTTTATCTGCAGCACTTACAATCGCACCTACGAGTGAAGCAGGAGATTGGTCTCCGGCAAAGCGCGGCTGATAGTGTTCAAATACCGCTTTGGCCACTTCTTCCTTCTCGCCTGCCTTGCGAGCGTAATCCTCACCCATAACTCCTTGCAATTCAGGGAACTCACCAACCATCAGCGTAACCAGGTCGAACTTGCAGATATCTGCAGAGCGGCTCACCGATTCGGCAACGTCAGCAGAAACCTGCAGCTTGGATGCGAGTCCGTCCGCAATTTTGCGAATACGGCGCACCTTGTCACCAACGGTACCCAGCTCCTCCTGAAAGACAATGCTCTCCAGTTTGGACAATGCGTCCTTAATCTCGAGCTTCTGGTCTTCTTCGTAGAAGAACTTGGCGTCGGACAGACGGGCACGCAGTACTTTTTCGTTACCTTTGGCGATGACATCAAGTGAATCACTGCCTCCGTTACGAACGGTTACAAAGTAAGGCAGCAATTGTCCTGCACTATCCAGTACAGGGAAGTAACGCTGATGCTCACGCATCGAAGTAATCAATACTTCCTGAGGGATATTGAGGAATGAAGGATCAAATGTTCCGAACAATACCGTTGGCGTTTCCACCAAAAACAGTACTTCCTCCAGCAAATCTTCCTTAATGGCAATATCCCAATTTTTCTCAGCAGCCAGTGCCTGAATCTGGGAAACAATCATTTGCTCCCGTTCCTTGATATCTGCAATAACATGTTCGGAACGCAGCAATTCGACGTATGAAGCAGGGTTTGTAATCACGGTCTCCTTACCCAGGAACCGATGTCCCCGAGTTACATTCCCGGATTTCACACCTGCAACTTCAATATCAATAACCTCACTACCCAGCAGAGCGACAATCCAGCGAATCGGGCGGACAAATTTAAAATCATATGAAGCCCAGCGCATGAATTTAGGGAATGTCATGGCGTGCAGAATCGACAGCAATCCTTCACCGATTACAGATGAAGTCTCTACACCTTTGCTGCTCTTGGTTGCATAGATATACTCGACTCCGCCGAGTTCCTTAAACGTAAACTGATCCGGATCAACACCTTGACTGCGTGCAAATCCGAGTGCTGCTTTGCTCCAGTTGCCGCTCTCGTCAAGTGCAATTTTACGGGAAGGGCCTTTCACTTCTTCTTCTACATCCTCTTGCTTCTCGGCAACATTTTGAATCATGACAGCCAAGCGACGTGGTGTAGCATAAGCGTTTACCTCACCATGTGTTATGCGGGATGCATCCAGCCATTTCACAATGCGATCCTGCAGCTGTTCTATCGCCGCGCGCAAGAAACGTGCAGGTACTTCTTCCAGACCAATTTCAAACAATAGATCCTTAGACATGCTCAGCTCCCCCTTTCTTGATCAGCGGGAAGCCAAGCTTCTCGCGCTCTTCCACATATGTTGCAGCCACTTGGCGTGCCAGATTCCGGACACGCGTAATGTAACCGGTACGTTCTGTAACACTGATTGCTCCACGAGCATCCAGCAGGTTAAACGTATGGGAACATTTCAGCACATAGTCATATGCTGGAAATACCAGGTTCTGTGCCATAGCCTTATTCGCTTCTTCTTCATGCATGTTGAAGAGGGTAAACAGCATCTTCACATCGGATACTTCAAACGTATATTTGGAGTGTTCAAACTCAGGCTGCAGGAATACATCACCATAGGTGATTCCCTCTACCCATTCCAGATCAAACACATTTTCTTTTTCCTGAATGTAAGAAGCAAGGCGCTCCATACCATACGTAATTTCAACAGCTACCGGGTTCGTCTCAATTCCACCGACTTGCTGGAAGTATGTAAACTGTGTGATTTCCATACCATCGAGCCAGACTTCCCAGCCGAGACCTGCGCAGCCCAGAGAAGGATTCTCCCAGTTGTCTTCAACAAAACGAATATCATGTTTAAGCGGATCAATGCCCAAACGTTTGAGACTTTCCAGGTAAATTTCCTGAATATTGTCTGGGGAAGGCTTGATAATGACTTGGAATTGATGGTGCTGATACAGACGGTTCGGGTTTTCTCCATAACGTCCGTCGGAAGGACGACGGGAAGGCTCAACATAAGCTACTTTCCAAGGTTCTGGTCCAAGTGAACGCAAAAAGGTCATCGGGTTCATGGTACCTGCCCCTTTTTCCGTATCATATGGCTGGACAATAATACAGTTGTGCTCGGCCCAGAATTGTTGCAGCGTGAGAATCATCTGCTGAAAATTCATAATCATGCTCCTTTTCAATAAGTTTATTGACAAGCTGAGAAAACTTCCGATTTGCACAAGCTTCGATCGAAGCCAGGCTTAGAACGGACAAACCGCGTTTTGCGAGAGATTCCCGGAATCTATCCACCAGCTTTGACGGAAAATAATTCCACAATCAAAAAAACCCTCGCCCTACGCCTGTTGTCCAGACGTAGGGACGAGAGCTACTCCCGCGGTTCCACCCTACTTGGCTTGTGTACAAAACAGGATAACCTGTTCACGCAAGCCCACTTTTCCGTGTCCATTCATGCTCCCGAGTGCCATTTCACAGACCCATTCATCCCGGCTTGCACCATCCCAGGCTCGCTCAATTATCGTAGTCAAGACCATCAGGCCTACCTACGAGAATAATAAATCAGGTCTCCTACTCTCTCGTTCAATGCATGTCTCCAAAAAGAGAAATTATAGTCAATATTAAATGAAAAAGAGTGCAAAGTCAAGTGAATCTTGTCATTCCCAGAAAACACATCTTAAATCCCGTATTTCTCCATCTGATCGAGAAATGAACGGGATTTCAAATTCAGACCCAGCTGGTGATCCATGAAAGCTCTCATGATCTTCTTCATTTCATCTCTAGTGGCCTCACTGACAGATATGTTGCCCAGTCGCTGCAGATCCAGCTGCGCAAATAACCGCAGTAACCTTAGAGCTTTGGGACTTACGGACAATGCGGGTGGATCAAAATGTTTACAGGCTCTGCAAAGTACACCACCTAGCCTAGGACTTACAAACAACTGTTCATCCGGCCGTTCCTGGCCGCATGAAATGCATTCATCAAGCGACGGGCCATAGCCCGCCGATTGTAATATTTTCATCTCATAGAGACTGGTTATGACGCTAGGGTCCTTCTCTTCCTTTAACGCCTGAAGACAAGCCTTAAGCTGCTTGAACCAGAAAGCACCTGTTT
Source organism: Paenibacillus sp. P13VS (assembly GCF_015143645.1). Lineage (NCBI taxonomy): Bacteria > Bacillati > Bacillota > Bacilli > Caryophanales > Paenibacillaceae > Paenibacillus > Paenibacillus sp. P13VS. The sequence continues at coordinate 173,998 of NZ_WYEV01000006.1, forward strand.
CCTCATCCTGCAGAACCCTATCCAGCAGTTCACATGCATAGGATGCATAAGCTGCTTTAACCAAATCTTCCCGCAGCTCATGATATGACTCCATAATTTCGCCCGCATTCAGTGTTCCCAGGCCCGTATTACGGAAATATACGTATTGACCGTACGTAAACGGCTGCACCAGCGCAGCATGTCGGCTTTTGGGCTTTTTGGCACCACGGACGAGCACTCCTACTTTTCCACCACTTTCGGTGCAAAGCGTAATAATTTTGTTTCCCTCGCCGTAGTCCATGCTGCGGATGACAATCCCTTCCACCCTGTATAGCATGCCTCGTCACCTAACCATTCCCGAATCAGCCAATTAACCTTCGGCTTCTTCATCTTCTATCACTTCCCCTGCAGTATCGGACTCCTGTCCTGTTGGCGCACAAGCCTCGGTATACAACAAATAGGACTCCACATCCCCCGTCATTGCAAAAACCTTCCACGAAAAATCTCGCATCAGAATTTCATCCTCTCTTCGGAAATGACGTCTGCATCTACCAGTTAGGATGGAGTCTTGCAAGGTAAACTATGTGTTGCAATTAATGGATACCCGTTGGATTAAACGTCACGGTGGAAGCCGAGATCACGTAGAACGCGATCCTGATTTCTCCAATCCTTTTTCACCTTAACCCACAGATCCATAAAGATTTTCGAACCGAGCAGGTTTTGAATATCCTGACGTGCACGTTTGCCCACTTCTTTTAAGAGGGCCCCCTGTTTGCCGATAATGATCCCTTTTTGAGAGTCACGCTCTACAAAAATAACGGCCGAAATGTACACTACCCCGTTGTCCTGAACCTTCATATCCTCGATGGTTACAGCAATGGAATGAGGAACCTCTTCTCGGGTCATTTGCAGAATCTTCTCCCGGATCAGCTCCGCACAAACGAACTGTTCCGGGTGGTCCGTAACCTGATCTTCCGGGTAATATTGCGGTCCTTCCGGCAAATACTTGCCGATCTGTTCGAGCAGTGTATTTACATTGCTGCCGAGCTTGGCAGAGACCGGTACGATTTCTGCGAAATCATGCAGCTTGCGATACTCCTCAATAAGCGGAAGCAGAGCTTCCGGTTCGATTTTATCAATTTTGTTCATCACCAAAATGACAGGAGTTCGTACGTTTTTCAGTTGTTCTGCGATGTAACGGTCACCACCGCCCATTCCTTCGGAAGCGTCAATGAGGAACAAAGCTGCTTCCACTTCCCCGAGCGTATTCAAGGCAGTCTGGTTCATATAGTCACCCAGCTTGGATTGCCGTTTGTGAATACCCGGTGTGTCCAAAAAGACAACTTGCTTGTCTTCGGATGTGTAAACGCCATGTATTTTATTACGGGTGGTTTGCGGCTTGTCCGACATAATGGCTATTTTTTGGCCAATAACCTGGTTCATCAAAGTCGATTTACCAACGTTAGGACGCCCAACAATAGCTACAAAACCCGATTTAAATGCTTTTCTTTTCATATGTTCCTCCTCAGGCGCCTAGGCCTGGAATAGTTTATTTTTTGGCAAAATCCAAATCAGACGGACCAAAAGCCCAAGGCAGCAGCTCGGCAACCGTCGTTTCCTGCAGGTCACCTTTCAAATTGCCCATAATGACTTTCATGTCCGGCTCACACAGCTCAACCATAACCTGGCGACACACGCCACATGGCGCGATTGGACCTTCCGTATCACCTACAACGGCAATAGCCTTGAAACTACGAGGCTGCTCCCCCCCTGCGATCGCACTGAAAAGTGCTGTTCGCTCCGCGCAGTTGCTTGGTGTATAGGCAGCATTCTCAATATTGCATCCATGATGCACATTGCCTTCACTATCCAGCAGAGCTGCTCCTACACCAAAATGGGAATAAGGTGTGTATGCTTTTGCACGTGCCTTAATGGCTTCTTGCATGAGCTGTTGATTATCCATAATCCAAATCTCTCCCTCAGGTTATCAATAAAATAAACTTCTTGTTATAGCAGGCTTATCAAAAACCAAAGCAATGTAAAACCGGTTTGAAGAACACCATACCTCCGATGACTACGGCGAACACCGCAGCCAGCAAAACTGCGCCAGCCGCGGTGTCTTTCGCCGCTTTTGCAAGCGGATGAATATGCGGATGTGCCAGATCTACCGCTGCCTCTACGGCCGTGTTCATTAATTCGGTTACCAGCACCAAAAAGATGGCTGTCAGCACAAACATCCAGTCTGTCCTCGAAATCCCGAAAATAAATCCAGCCGAACACATGATGACGGCTACTCCCGAATGAACCCTTACATTTCGCTGTGTCCGAAAACCGTATACGATTCCTTCTGCCGCATTGCGGAACACCAGACTCCAGGAGCGCCTTTTCATTATCGTGTCAACCCGGCCTGGGCGAGTACAGCTTCCTGTTTGCCCATCATTTCGGCTTCGCTTGCTTCGTCCTGATGATCATATCCGAGCAGGTGCAGGAAACCGTGCACAAACAGGAAACCAAGCTCACGTTCAAATGAATGCCCGTATTCTTCACTTTGCAGGATCGTACGAGGAACGGAGATAATGATGTCACCGAGAACATCTGGCATCTCCTCCATCTCTTCATCCTCATCCAGTTCGTAGATGATGTCCAGTTCCTCGTCCATAGTTTCATTCATGGCAAATGACAGCACATCTGTCGGACGATCGATTCCGCGGTAATCGCGGTTCAGCTCATGAATCTGGGCATCATCCACAAAAGTGAGAGCAACTTCTCCATCTGCCACGCCTTCAGCTTCTCCTGCCAGGTTCAGCAATTGCTCCAGCATTGCAATCATCTGTTCTGTAATTTCTTTATCCTGTTGATCATTATTCCATGCCAGGTTAAGACTCATTCTTTCATAACTCCTGTCTGCTCATATTAGTAAGTCAACCTGCTTCAGGTGAGGTCGGCTTCGGTTTTTTGATCTCTTCCGGGTATTCAATCCGGGAGTGGAAGATTCCCATTACCGTCTCTTTCAAGGTTTTTGCTACGATATCCAATTCACGCATGGTGAGATCACAATCGTTAAATTGATGATCATCGAGACGCCCCTTGATAATCTTCTCAATCATGGATTCCACTTGTTCCACTGTCGGTTTGCGCAGGGAACGAACTGCTGCTTCAACGCTGTCCGCTATCCCAACGATAGCCGATTCCTTAGATTGGGCTTTTGGACCTGGATAACGGAAATCTTCTTCTGTAAAGTCAGGCTCCACTCCCGCTTCCTCAGCTTGACGCAGCGCTTTGTGATAGAAGTAATGGAGGAAGGTTGTCCCGTGATGCTGCTCCGCGATATCCCGGATCGGTTTTGGGAGCTTATAATCCTTCTGCATTTCCACACCATCCCGGGCGTGCGCAACGATAATTGATTTGCTCAATTTGGGATCGATGGAATCATGCGGGTTCTCCATATTGTTCTGATTTTCGATGAAATATATCGGTCTCTTGGTCTTGCCAATATCATGGTAATACGAACCTACTCGACAAAGCAGACCATTCGCTCCTATAGCCTCGGCCGCGGCCTCTGACAGGTTTCCTACCATAACACTGTGATGATACGTGCCCGGGGTCTCCGTCAGCAGTTTGCGCAATAACGGATGGTTCGGGTTGGACAGTTCCACCAGCTTCAGTGCTGATAGTATACCAAACGATGTTTCAAAAAATGGCATAAGCCCAATGACGAGAATCGCTGTTAGTACACCACCGGCAAAAGCAAATCCAATGCCGTACAGCGTTGTTGTACGGTTCCAATCCCCCGTATCAATCAGCGACAGTGTAAAGACGGCAATTGAACCAAACAGGCAGACCATGATGGCACCCTTCAAGATGGTGGATCGCTGGCTTGCCCGGTATGTCGCGAAGATCGCAACAAAAGACACCAGTACCGCAAAGAAGCCAAGCTCAAAATCAAAAATCTGACCTTGATGCGTATTCAGGATGATGCTTGACAACATGCCAATGATGATCGAGCAAACGAAAGCAAGCGATGTATCCAGCAATAAGGCAATTAACATCGCCCCCACTGCAACGGGTGCAAGGAAGCCGACATATGACTTGTCTGCTGTCTGGATGAATGCTGTTACATGCATAAGCACAATCGTAATAATGAAAATGAGTACAAGCATCAGCAGCTGAGCATTATTATATTTGAAATGCGTTCCGCTGAACTGCTGAATATACATCAGAATTGCTGCCGACAGCAGACAAGACAGCATGAGAAGACCCAGCTGCGGCCAGTAGTTTACTTCGTTTTTCAACAAATCATTTTCATCAAGAAGCGCGTACATTTCGGGGGTTATCATTTCGCCCTTGGCAACCAGTGTATCACCTTGCTTGATATAGACAGTCTGTGTATTTTCACGAGCCTGTACCTTGGCTTCCTTTGTCCCCTCTTCATCATAGAAACGGTTGGACGTTACTACAAGGCGGGCGAGCTCCTGAACAACCTCACGCTGCGTACGCTTGCTAAGGGAACTTACACTTACCATTTCGGCAACTTTTGCCCTTGCAGTCGTAGCATCACTGATCTGATCCGTCATCAATCTGGACACGATATCCCGTCCAACGGACTTCATCTCCTGGATATCCTCAGAGGTCAAGCGAGATATCTTGATATAGGTTTCTTCCGGAATTCGGTAGCTTTGCTCCTGCACTACGTTTCTGATCTCTTCCAAAAGAGTTTCGGAATATGTACCCGCTTTCCGATTGTTATTGATAAAGTTGGACACAAAATCCTTCTGCCGCTGCGGAATCTCATCACGATAGATATCAATCTTGTCCTGACTGGAAATCTGGTCATCCTGATTCAGACGGTCAATACGGTCCAGCAGGGTAGTCATCAAATTTTCGTTTCGCAGCTGTACAATTTGATAGATCGGCTGTACACGCTCAGCAGCTTCTTCCTGAGCTTTCAGCGTTGCCTTCGTGTTTGGAATCTGCATGGGCGCAGCAATATCCACTTCGCTTCGTGTGCCTTCCTGAATGTCATACCGCTCGGGAAGCAGCTTGGAGGCCAGACTGAAGTAGAAGAGAATCACCAGAAACAAAAACAGAAGATAGCGTGCCCACACGCTATACTTCCATCCTGTGGTTCTATTCTGAAAAGATTTGCCTTTTGACAGTTCCTTCGAGGTCACTTTAGACAATCCCTTCTATTCTTGATTTTCTGCGGCGTGGTTGTATGCAACGATAATTTTTTGGACGAGGGAATGCCGTACAACATCTTGCTCGGCAAAATAGACAAATCCAATTTCTTCAACTTCACTGAGTATCGTTTTTGCTTCCACCAGTCCAGACTTTTTGCCGCGAGGTAAATCAATTTGCGTCACGTCTCCGGTAATGACCATTTTGGAGCCAAAACCAAGACGGGTCAAAAACATCTTCATCTGTTCCGGCGTCGTATTCTGAGCTTCGTCCAAAATGATGAACGAGTCATCGAGTGTACGCCCCCTCATATATGCCAGTGGCGCAATTTCGATCAATCCACGCTCCAGTGCCTTGGCCGTTTGCTCTTGTCCCATTACGTCATACAAGGCGTCGTACAAAGGCCGTAAATAAGGGTCAACCTTTTCCTGTAGGTCTCCAGGCAAGAAGCCCAGGCTTTCGCCTGCTTCAACAGCAGGCCGTGTAAGCACGATACGCTTGACGCTGCCTTCCTTGAGAGCTGCAACCGCCAGTACAACGGCCAGATAAGTTTTACCCGTACCAGCTGGACCGATTCCGAATACAACATCACGTTTCTTAATTGTCGTTACATAGTGCTTCTGTCCAATGGTTTTAACACGAATCGGTTTGCCTCGGTAAGTCGTCGTAATCTCACCCTTGAACAGATCAAGCAGCTGGTCTGCACGCAGATCCTTGGCCAGTTCAATGGCATAGCTGACGTCTCGTTCAGTTAGCACATACCCGTTTCGCACCAATTGCAGTAACACATCGAATAATTGTTCAAGCGATTCCACATTCTTTGTATTGCCGTGAATCACAATCTCCGCTTCGCGTGAAGCGATCTGGGCGGGAATTTCGGATTCAATCAGTTTCAGAAAAATATCTTGGGGTCCAAAAAGAGATTGACCCTCTCCCGCACTCTGGAGGGAGATTCGTATGCTGCGTGTTTGTTCTGACAAATAGCCTCATTCTCCTTGACTATGGACTAACGGAAGTTCTTCCGCAATGCTTTCTTCCACTTCAAATAATACTTTCATATAAACTTTACCATTCTCTTTCTTCTCATGCAAAATTTTTTCACTTAAAATTTTCGTTCCTTTGCCATTTTTGGCGATAATATCGTTTCTGGCTCCCTCCAGCCCTTTCGTTCTGGCCCACTCCACCGTCTTTTGTTCCTCCTGCTGCGTGGTCTCCATATCGGTCTCCGTCAGCCATCCCATCGGAAGCGTGAAGGATCGCCACGTCAGCGGCTTATGATCACTCGCCGTATTGAAGGAACTGAAAGGCGTCTTCCCATATCCCCAGAGCTGAACAGCCCAATCCCCCAGCACTACATAAAAACGTTCCTTACTCTCACCTGTCATCGTGTTATGCTTCTGCACGAGAGGCACTTCCACTTCATATTCACGCCATACGAGTCCACGAACCTCGCCTTTGGCCACTACATTCTCTGTATTCTCTTCATCACCCAAAATACCAGATATTAATACCTGACCTTTCTTAACACGTGTATCCTTCTGTACGACAGGACGTCCCTGTTCCGCATATATCTGAGTAACGACTGCATCTGATTTGCTCACCAAGTGCCTTGGATTCAGCAGCGGTTCACGCTGAGGCTGTGCTGATTCTACAACCTGAATGGTTATGGTTGTCCCCTCTTTGCTCACACCAATCCAGGTTACGTCGGGAAGTGCCAAAGCCAGCTGTCTGGAAAGCTTGTCCTGACTCTGGAGTCTGAACCCCCACTGGAAAGGATATATCCCTTCTTTTTTGGCTGCAGCAAGCACCACATCCGTGGGGATTTTCACATTCCCCTTTACCTCAACATTCCAGACCATCGATGATAATGCAAACATGGCAATCACGAAAAGCACCATGCCCCCAAGGAAGAACTTCCTTTTCATTAACCTGGCCATAAAAAAAGGAACCCCGCTGCGGTGCGTCACCTTCACCCTGCAGCCTGTCCGCTTCAACAAAGGACGCAGCCTAAAAAAATGCGGCAGCAGAATATTCATCTCTGCCTTGCGTCCATCATGGGCACGCAGGTTCCACACTTCCAGTCCCTGCTCTGCCACCATGTTGATCAGCGCTTCGATGTCTCCCCCAGTGACCGTTATTCGGACTGCACCTCGCAGTTTGTACAGACTGGGCTGTTTCATCCGTTTCCCTCCGCTCCATTCATATGTATATCCAGAATTGTTCCTTCCACCGCCACTTCATCCGGCAAAATATTGCGAATCATCAGATCAACGCCTTTAATCTCGAGCTGACCCTGGGTCAAAGCCAGAACAATGCGATTCGGCGTAAAATGGATCACACCGCGATGATTTTCGATATACAATTGCTTGCTGCCGATCAGGGTTAACCGTGGCATATCATAAAGCACGTCCTGCGGCAAATCCAGCACCTCACTGGTCCATCTGCGCAGCTTGCGGCTGATCCGGGTCATACGAAGGTCTTCCCCCTTCCTCTACAGTTCAACTTATGCGAAGAAACATGATTTTATGAAAACTACAGCTTCTGTTAGATCATTAATTCTTAAAAAAGAGCACAACACAAAAAGCCGTCTCCGGGCTATATAACACCAGAGACGACTCTTTATTTTTTTATGATAGGGACAGTATCCTACAACTTGCCTCTTGTTCCAAAAGGCTGTTTGGAACGTGGAGCCCCCAGTACTTCTGCCCATAAAACACCGGTACGGATGTCTTCTGGACGAAGTCGGGACGTTCCGGTTTCACCCGCTGAACTCTCATCCCAACTCGTGTTAGTTACAGTCGGTGTGTCCGCAGAAGAGATCCGATTCAACCTCTCCTGAATCAGACGCTGCTGCTGCTCCATTTCTTTCATTTGCTGTTCCAGGGAACTTTCCATCCCCATTGAGCTTCGACTTCCAAAATCGTCCTCTCGACGAGCTGATGCCGCAGGCTCCGAATACGGCTGATCATATCGATCATCGTATGAATCGTCCTCATACCGGTCATCGTCATACGACTCATCGTAACGGGTATCACCAGCAGATTGCTGGGTAGTTGATTGTGACGGTGATCGCTCCCTGCGATCCTGCTCACCGTTTCCCCCGAACGTAGGCATCCCGTTTCCCGGACGTTTCTTGTTCGGATCGGCTGATTTGGCAGCTTTTCCAAGGAAGGAGAAGAGTGCGAAACCAATAACCGCCACAATATACAGATTATCAAATATCCATTCAAATAGGCCCATATGCACTCACCGCCTATCTTCCGTTTTTGGAGTCACCCTGATCGTTGTTTGTATTGTCACCAGGTTTTCCCAATGTGTTGCGCATTTGAGTGTCAGCCTCAATATTTTTCAGGTTCATGTAGTCCATAACCCCGATTTTACCGCTACGAAGCGCTTCGGACATTGCCAAAGGTACTTGGGATTCGGATTCAACCACACGCGCTCTCATTTCGACTACGCGCGCTTTCATCTCTTGCTCTTGGGCTACGGCCATTGCACGACGTTCTTCCGCTTTTGCCTGAGCGATTCGTTTGTCGGCTTCTGCCTGTTCAGTTTGCAAGAAGGCACCAATGTTTTTACCTACATCCACATCCGCGATATCAATGGACAGGATTTCAAAAGCCGTACCTGCATCAAGGCCCTTGGACAATACGGTACGAGAGATCAGATCCGGATTTTCCAGGACGTCTTTGTGAGAATTGGAGGAACCGTTCGTACTTACGATACCCTCACCGACACGGGCGATGATCGTTTCTTCACCAGCACCACCGACGAGGCGATCAATGTTCGCACGAACCGTAACCCTCGCTCTAACCTTAACTTCAATACCATCTTTGGCTACCGCAGATACAATTGGCGTTTCAATAACTCGCGGGTTAACACTCATCTGTACGGCTTGCAATACATCACGACCAGCAAGGTCGATTGCTGCAGCACGTTCGAATTCGAGCGGAATGTTGGCACGCTGTGCGGCGATCAAAGCGTTGACTACACGGTCTACATTACCACCGGCAAGGAAGTGACTCTCCAGCTGGTTAATGGTTAATCCAAGTCCTGCCTTGGTTGCTTTGATCAAAGGATTGACGATACGACTTGGCGTTACACGTCTCAATCTCATGGCTACCAGCGTAATAATTCCGATACGTACACCGGATGCAATGGCCGAGATCCAGAGCATGACCGGGAAAAAGCTGAAGAATACGCTCAATACGATAATGGCTACTACCGCAACGAGCAAAACCGTAATCAAGGTTGGTTCCATAGTCAAAATTCCTCCATTTGCGCTATAATTTTGTAAAAATACATTTTAACAGACCTAGCAACATTATGCTGCATATTTTGAATCAGACCACTCGGCAGGCAGCACTGCCGTAATGGTTATGTACTTTGCCGAAGCCCGAAGAAGCTCCGGCAACACAGCAGCTTACACCGGCAAGGCTTGTTGAACTACAATCCGGGTACCTTCCGCCTTAACCACAATAATCGGTGTGTCAATAGGAATAAAATCTCCGTCCGTCACAACATCAATCCGCTCACCATCAAACATCGCAGTTCCGGATGGGCGAAGAGGCGTCAGGCTAATGCCTTGCAGCCCTATAAGCTCCTTGCGTTCTGTAGCCGAAGAATATCCACGGTCAGAAGACAAGCTGTCGCTCAGAATGAATCGATTCCATATTCCCCTGTCCTTAAAGAGAATCACCACGATAGCTATAACTACCAGCGCTGCCCCGAAGGCTATACCCAGCGAGACAAATGCATCACTTGTATCGTAAGCAGCACGCACAACACCGGCAACAAGTGCAATGGATCCCAATATGCCCAGGATACCAAAGCTTGGAATGAACATCTCCAAAATCATCATGATGAGTCCAACCGTAAACAGCACCCATGTCTCTGCTCCTGCAAATCCAGCAATGTAGTTCCCTGAGAAATAAAGGACAAAACACACGATCCCTACAATACCAGGCACTCCGAATCCAGGCACAATCAGTTCAATGATTACACCTGCAATTCCCAGGAACAAAAGTATAGTCATCACCACAGGATTCGTCAGAAAAGAAGATATATTTTCTGCTGCAGTTCTCTCCACAGTAAATACATCGTCCTGACCATAACCCAGCCATGCTGCTGCCTCTTCCGGGGTTGAGCTGATGTGGTCCGCATATCCCACTTTCAGCGCCTCCTCGGCTGATAAGGCAATAATTTCACCCTTTTGCTTCGTTTTGTTAATCTCCGGCATTTCCACAACCATGTTGACATCTGTCATTCCGGCAGCAATATTGCCATCACGGCCGCCTTGTTCCGCCGCTCCCTGCATTTTGCTCTTCCAGAATGCAACAAGCTTCGGATCATCGACATGCTTACCTGTACTGTCCACCATCGCTGCCGCACCAATCATGCTGCCTGGCGACATTACGATCTTATCTGCATTCAAGGCCAGAAAACTACCAGCCGAAGCAGCATCTCCGCGGACAAAAGCAACGGTCTGAACAGGGCTTTCCTTAATCAGGGTACCCAGCTCTTCCGCCGTATCGACCCGTCCTCCCGGTGTATTGATATCGAGAACAATCAGGCCAGCATTCATTGATTCAGCTTCCTTGAAGCCGCGCTCCATAAACTTGCCTAACCCCTGCTCGATTGGTTTATCAACCGGAATAATATATACGGCGCCGCTCTTTTCAGCTGCATGTGCAGACGGCAATCCAACCCACAGAGGAAGCAGCAGCGTCAGCAGCATCATGAGCAACAATGGCCCCGCAAGCCTCTTCCGGCGCTTTCCCTTCACAATAATCCCCCCTTTTCCATTATTGTTATACTGTCCAGCTTATGGTATTTATTACGTACAATGCAACATTTCGTTTCAAAATCTTAAAATTATATTTGAAAGCCAGAGGAATTGCAAGAAATTAAATCTAATTTTATGTATAAGAACCATTTTAAAGTAATTTTTTGTCTGTTTTGAAAATTGTATTGTTTCTTTGTCCTGTACATCGAATTCTCTCCCATGCTAAATCCAATGAACTCTGAAGTGTAAATTCAGCAACATGCAAACAGGAAAAAACACCCCCTGACAAGTCAGGAGGTGTTCATTGATTGCTTTATTGCAGAAATTGTTGAACTGCTTGATTAACCAGTTTGCCGTCCGCTTTGCCTTTAACTTTCGGCATAAGGGCCGCCATGACTTTCCCCATCTCGGCTTTCGAAGAAGCACCGGTTTCCTGGATGGTCTGCTGTACAATAACTTTAATTTCTTCTTCGGTAAGCTGTGCGGGAAGGTACTGACCAATTATATCAATTTCCGCTTTTGCATTTGCCGCGAGTTCTTCACGGCCCGCTTTGTCAAATTCTTGGAGGGCATCTTTGCGCTGTTTGATTTCACGACTCAGGATATCAAGCACTTCGTTGTCATCCAAAGTTCTTTTCAAATCTATTTCAAGATTCTTGATCGTCGAACGAATCAACCGAATGGTGGAGAGCTTGAACTTGTCCTTGCTCTTCATCGCTTGCTTCATATCTTCGTTCAATCGTTCGCTAAGATTCATGTTGTTCAAATCCTCCTAAAACTTTCTCTTACGAGCAGCCTCGGACTTTTTCTTGCGCTTTACGCTTGGCTTCTCATAATGCTTACGTTTCTTCACCTCAGCCAAGACGCCATCTTTAGCGATGGAACGTTTAAAGCGACGAAGTGCAGCATCAATAGTCTCGTTTTTGCGAACTTTAGTTTCAGACACCAGTTTTCCCTCCCTCCGACCAGACCGTCCAAGAGCAATAACACGGTTCATCACCTTTCATTATAGGCGAAAGGTAATAAAGGTGTCAACCTTAACGTAATGATCACTTTATTTATGCGAATCACAGTGCTTCTTTTTTCACCACCCAAGAGGAGATGTAGAGCACAGGATCCATTATGATTTGTGTGAATCCGATAGGCTTGTCAGCGCACCGAGTCTGGTGCCTCCAAGCAGATGATAGTGCAGGTGATGGACGGTTTGTTCCCCATCTTTGCCGCAGTTATTAATCAAACGATAACCGGACTCATCAACCCCAAGGCGTTTCGCTGCTTCCTGTGCTGCCAGATGAACCTCACCAATCAGTGCTATATCATCTGCTGTCACATCATTCATGGAAGCAATATGTTTTTTCGGAATAACGAGGACATGTGTCGGTGCAGCGGGCTGGATGTCGTGAAAGACAACCACATGTTCATTCTCCAAAACTTTATTGGAGGGAATGCTGCCCTCTACAATTTTGCAAAACAAGCAATCCATTGTTCATACCCTCCTTTGATTTGAAGATTTATGTATGCCTCTCTATCATACCGTAAGTGAAAAGTGACGTCCAATCTCACATGAAAAATAGTTACACTCATTAAGCTAGCCCACGCTAGCATGCCATTAAACACCCCGTACAATTCTCATTCTCACTTCGTTGATGAATAGCATAAAAAAGACCTTTCTACATCCAGGTAGGCAGCAGCATGTTGCCAGGATGAGAATGGTCCTTATGATTGTTTAAAATCCTAATCCGACTTCAGTCCTTCATTAATAGTATGGCAGCAGTGTTAATGCAGTCAGCCCGATCAATGGAAGCACCAGTCTGTTAAAACGTCTGCGACCGTAACCATAGTATGGATAAGGATAGGGATATGGATACGGGTAACCGTAACCCGGATAAAATCCACGAGCATGAGATGCAGGATAACCTGCTCCCGGCATCGCGTTTGGTCCCCAATTTGCATGATGCGCAGCTTCAGGACCGACAGGCACTGCCAAATAAATCATGTCGTCATCCACATTTTCCATAATACCGTCATAATGACTTCCATCCTTCATCTGTACACATACATAACGATGAATGTGTTCCTTACAGATCTTCTTCGCTTCCAACTTCTCCACTTCGGTACGCCTCCCTTATCGTGCTTCATCACCCTTTCATGGTATTCAGATCTGGGCGAATTGACACTAAAGGAACAGAGCAAAAAAAGAAGCACCCCATGAGCGGATTTCGAATGAAATCAGCTGCCGCGGACGTCTGAGCGGGAAGCTTCCTGATCAAACGTCCGCCGGGGTACTTTACATAAGGTATGTCGGCTTGACTGTAGTATAACAGCTGGTTGAACCTGTATCTGTGAGGTAACTCACTCCAATTCACAAGGTTCAACTTAAATATCGTCTTGTTTTGCAGTGGAAGCAGTCAATGCTCTATTCTCCTGCTGTTAAAGTCAGATAGCTTTATTAGCTTTCGGAGCAGGCAAACAAAATCTGTCTATCAAAGACTCTCCAATACTACCCGGGAACCACCTCCTGCTTCGCTCGCAGGAATAACAACCAGTTTGCGCGGCAGACGAGCCCGCAGTTCCGGTACGTGGCTGATGACCCCGACAGCCAAACGGTCATCATGCAATTTCTCCAGTGATGTAATGACCGTGTCCAGCAGATCCGGGTCCAATGTTCCAAACCCTTCATCCAGGAAGAAGAATTGAAGCGGGTACTGGCCGCGCAGCTGAATCTGTGCGGACAAGGCGAGTGCCAGAGACAACGAAGTCAAGAAGGTCTCTCCACCGGATAAAGTGGATACCGGACGTTTAACTCCGCCGTTTGCATCATCACAGATGACAAATCCACCGCCCGAATCCACCTCGAGTGAATAGCGCTGCTTCGTAAGAAAACGCAAACGCTGCGACGCAGCTTGGCTAACCTGCATGAGCTGCTCTTCTGCAATATACTCTACAAATGCATTGCCTCTGAAGGCTGCCTGCAGTTTGCTGAGCTGCTCTCCGTGATGACTCACTTCTACCCGTTTGTTCTCCAATTCGGTCCAGCGAACGTGACGCTGCTGAACATCTTCCAGATCCCGTTCTGCACGCGCCTTGGCACTTAGTGCAGCTTCATCCTCGGCCCGTCGTAACTTCAGACGTTCTGTGCAGGCTAGCCACTGCTCTTCGGACACTTCTGCACCACCCAGCTTTTGCTCCAGTTCACGCAGCTGGGAAACCAGCTCTCGTTCCCTTTCACGATGATGCTGAATCTCTGCTGCCAGTCGCTCAGCCTTGTCTGCAGGAATCGCTGCCTCCAGAACGGCTTGTTCAGAGTCAAATGGAGATTGATCAAGCAATTGCTGCCAGCGTGCCTGCGCCTGCTCCAAATGCTCCGATGCTGAAGTTAGGGCCTGTCTGGCCATGACGTCTTTCTTGGCAGACTCCTGTTTCAGGTTGTCCGCTTCCTTGAAGCGTCTGGCCGAGTCGGCTGCTGCTTTTCGCAGCCCATCCAGCTGTGACTGCGTGACAGCGATGAGCTCTTCTACACGTTGCTCGCCCACCCACTGGCGCAATCGTTCTTCCTTCTCGGCCAGCTGTTTACGGTTTCCCTGCCACTCGGTTTGCCACTGGATCAGCTGTTTTTCCAATTCAACCAGCTTTTGTTGGAGGGACTGTACGGACTGTTCCTTTTCTTCCAAAAACGTGACACTCTTGTTCAGCCGTTCCTTGATGTCTTCGGCACGTGCATCGCGTTCCTGCATCGCCTGATGAAGGGCGACAGCCTCCTCTGGGGCGATGCCAGGCAGTTCTGAGGCCCAGCGGCCCTGCAATGCAGCCGCTGCTGCCTCGCTCTCAGCCAGCTTGCGCTCCGCCTGGATGAGACCGGCACGGCCGGCCTCCTGCGCGGCTGCCGCCTCCATGCGGCGCTGCTGCGCACCCACAGCCGCCTGCTGCAGCGCGGCGGCTTGCGCCTGCACTTGCGTCGCGGCGTCAGCCAGCGCACGCGCGGTCTCGCGCAGCGTTGCGGCACGCGCCGCCCAGTCCGCAGGTGAGTGCCCGTATGCGGGCGAACCTGCGGGCTCTTGCTCCGCTGCCGCAGGCGCGGCCTCGGCTGCGGCCGGTGCTTCGCCGGCCGCAGCGCCAAGCTGCGTCAGCAGGCTGCGACGTTCGTGCAGCTGCTGGCGCAGCCCGAAGCGCAGCTCCTGCAGCTCTGCCTGCAGGCTGTGCAGCAGTTCCAGGTCTGCATCGCCTGCGTGCGGACCTTCTCCCAGCGGCGCAGCCGGGAGCGGGTGGTGTGCGGAGCCGCACACCGGGCATGGCTCGCCATCGCGCAGCTCGGCGCGCAAGGCGGAGGAGAGCCGGTGCAGCTCCTGCTCGCGCATCGAGCCTCGCAGCTGCTCCTCCGCCCCGGCCAGCAGGCTTTGGTCGCGGCCGATGTCCTGCTCACAGGCAAGCATGGCCTCCAAACCCGCCGACGCCTGTTCAATCAGCTGCTTCCGCTTTTCTTCCAGGCGTTCCTCTTCCCCTATTGCCGCCTGAAGTTTGCTTTCTGCCAAATTGGAAGACTGCTTGTACGTCTCCATCTCGGCCTGATTCTGACGCAGCTGTTCTGCTGCCGTATCCAGCCGATGCCGAAGCTCCAGCGCAGCTTGCAGTTGTCTCCGCTCCTCTGACTTGACTTCATTTGGCTTCAGACTTTCCTGCAATTCTTCCCGCCGTTTTCGTCCACGCTGGTGCAGTTCTTTTTCCTTCTCCAGCAGCTGGCCATGAACTTCCTGCTCCGCCTGTCCTTTCTCCAGAAGCTGCTTCAAACGTGCGCTGTCCTCCTGAAGACTGTCTCGTTCCCGCTGCAGCTCTTTGGCCTGTTCCAACTGCTCCAGCCGAAGCAGCAGCTTGGGTTCGCCCTCAGCCAGCTGTACACGTGCCGTTTCGGCCTTTTCTGCTTCAAGCACAGATAATCGTTCGTGTTCCACGGCTTGTTCATGTGCAGCTGAGGCCGCAGTTTGTCGCAGCTTCTGCTGGGTAACTGCATCCCGCATCGTTTGAAGTGCGGGCAATATGGCATCTGCTGAGCTCGACTGTTTCAAGCGCTGCTCCCCGGTTTCGATTTGCGGTTCGAGAGCTTTGAGCTTATGTTGTTCATCCAGACGCTTCTGGCGTTCATGACTTAATTCACGTATTTTACCCAGCTGTTCCGCTTCCTTCGCAGCCTCATCCAGTGTCTGACGGGAGAGCTCCGCATGCTTCACGGCCTCCTGCAGAAGGCGTTTGGTTTCTTCCAGCGTTTCTTGACTTGCATTGCCAAGACCCTGCTGCTCTGCCAAGAGCGCTTGATGAACCATATCGTTATCCTTCACGCGCCGACTGAGCTTAATGGCCAGCTGATCCCCGTACTTTTCCAAATGAAACAGCCGCTGCAGCATTTGGCGTCGTTCACTGCCTTTCAGCGATAGAAACTCAGCGAATTTCCCTTGAGGAAGCACTACGGCCCGCGTAAAATCATCCATTTTGAGCCCGATCACTTCTTCCACACAGCGGTTCACATCGGCTAGCTTGTCAGCGAGCACCTGTTCTTCCCCGTTTACGGTCTCAATAAATTTGCTGATCGTATTGCTTACCGATATTTCGTTATTCCGCTTAAACCGCCGTTCCACCCGAAATCTTCGCGCTCCTTCAGATGACGACAGTTCGAAGGTAAAGGCCACTGCGAGGGCATCCTCAGCATGATTCATAATCCCCTGAGTTCCGTTAACCGCCCGCTCCACCTTCCCGTACATGGCAAGAGTAATGGCATCCAGCAGCGAAGATTTTCCGCTGCCCGTTGGACCGAAGATACCGAATAATCCGGTTTCGGTCAGTACCGTAAAATCAATCTCCTGAGCTTCACGATAACTTTGCAACCCGGCCACTTTTAATAATATCGGCTTCATCTTCCTTCGACCTCCTCACGCACGCCTGGCTCGTCCTCGTCCACCAGCTCAAGGAACAACTGTACCAGACTGTCCTCCGGCTGTGCCCCGCCCGTCTGACGCTGGTAGAACTTGCGGAACAATTCATGCACAGGCAGCTCGGAACGCTGCTCCAGCAATCCGGCAGCAGCCATCTCCGGATACACCGGACGAATATGAATAATGCCATCATGTGACTTGCGCAGCTGCTGGATCTCTTTGAGTGACATGGCATCGTCCAGCCATACTTCCATATCAATGAATGCTTGGGCGTCTCTTCCCTCTTCCAACCAGCGATACACCTCGGCCAGACCTCTGCGTGCCTTCCAGCGCACAAGTGGGCGTCCACAGGATAACAGCACTTCTTCTACCTTCGGAGTTCCGCCTGGCGCCAAATCGACCATCGTTACGGATTTGCTCTGTCCCGCTTCCGAGAAGCTGTAGGCCAGCGGTGATCCGCTGTACCGGATCACGCCGTCCCCCTTCACAGCCTGAGCGCGATGTAGGTGTCCGAGTGCTGTATATTGGGCACCGATCGAGAGTGAAGATGGATCTACGGTATAAGCCCCGCCCACCTGTATTGGGCGCTCCGAATCGCTTTCAACCCCGCCCAGCACATAAATGTGACTCATCGCCATATTCACCGTATCCGGACCAAATGAGTTAGCCAGACGCTGCATGAGCATGCCAACCCGGCGGCTATAAGCTTGACGAAGCACGTTTTCATCACCATCCGTAGCGAGAACTTCATTGAGCCTTGCCTCTGAAGGATAGGGCAGAGCAGCAATCTTGGCAGTCTCGCCTGTTCTAGTCGCATTAATAGTCACCGCTTCGGCCGTCGGCATACCCACAAGTGTAATCCCCTGTCTATTTACAAGTGGTGTCACAGAGGCTACACGTTCCGGCTGATCATGGTTACCTGCAATGACTACCAATGGTCTTCCCCGCTCGGTAAGCCTGGCTGCCGCCTCGTAAAACAGCTGCTCTGCCGAAGCAGGAGGATTGACCGAGTCATACACGTCACCAGCCATCAACACGGCATCAGCCTGCTGCTCATCTGCCAGTCTAACAAGTTCATCGACGAAATCCTCCTGCTCACGCAGCCTGCTTCTTCCTTCCAACGTTTTTCCCAAATGCCAGTCCCCGGTGTGTAAAATACGCATATTCCGTTCATCCCCTCTCCCTACAAAAACATAATCATAAGAGCGCCTAGCCCTAAATATTGGCCTCTCATTCCTGAATGGCACTAGCCAATGCGGAAACAAAGGGGACACCATCGTTTCCAAGAAACCGATTCGTCCCCTTCGTGACTTTCATCGTTCATCGCAAGCACATATAGCGAATGTATCTTCCGTTTCCAAGCTGCTCCATTAGAGTTCTACAGCATGTCCACCATCAAAGAAGTACAGCCACTTCCGATCTACCTTGCGTCCCAAAATATCTTCAATCGCCCGGCCATACAGCTCCAGCTGAAAACGATAGTTTCTGGTCAATTCGTTTAATCCTCCGCGATGTTCCAGTACCCGGTCGGTTTTATAATCCAGCAGCGTAAGCTCACCGTCCACCTCGTAGAGGCAATCAATGATCCCCTGCACTAGTACGGTTTCATTTTCGAGTGAGGCCCGTAGTCCGCTGTCTTCATCCATGGATTGCATTCCCGCATTCGATGACAGATGCTGCACCCAATCGGCGGGAGAATGCTCTGCTGGAAGGCCATAGATAAAAGGAATCTCTCGTTTTACCCAGTCAGCACGCAGCAGCTCCGTGCCTGGTTCCGTCTGAAAGAATTGAGCCAAATGTTCAGGTTCAATCACTTCGGCCTGATGAGGCAGCAAAATCCGAAGTGTGGTCAGTCTAGCAAGCGTCTGTTCCACAATCGCAGCATCCACATTCGTTCCATCCAAAGGTAAATGCTGCATCAGCGTGTGATACACGGTCCCGCGCTCAGCCCCCGTCAACTGTTTCTCTTCCATAAACTTCGGGCGACGCAAATGCAATTTGAAGGAATGCTCATTCGAGCCATCCGCCCGGCCATGATGTGTCTCACTGACCTTATGTTCGGACGGCGGGTTTTCGAGAACCTCCGAATCTTCCATTTGTCTCTCCAGCTCCTCCATCACATGAAGAGGCTGATGGTCCTGTATGGCAAGCATGGTCTTTAATTCTGAGACGGACGTGCTTGCAGCCACCTGGGTTGCCGCTTCATATGGATACGTCCATGAAAGGCGCCGCTCTACGTTTTGTATCCATTCGGTTTCCGTTGCGCCCCCATCAACCTTCACATCATCTCGTGATGGCTCATCTGGCAAATCTCTCTCCATCTCACCATGAATTGTGGAGGGGGATAAAATCACCGATTTTACAGCTTGTAGAGCTTTCATTCGTTCTTGGCGTGCTTCTGCCAATTCGTCTTCCTCACCATGTTTTGAATCCACAAAGGTCTCTCTCGATACCCAATCGACAGACATGACGGAAATGCTCCAGCGTGATTCATCATCCATCAGACAAGCAGCATAGGAGTCTTGTACACCAGCCAGTTCGCGTAATGGAGCGGCCGACGGATGGCGAATTAGAGATGGTCCGATCCAGTCTAGATAACTTCGTCCTGCCGCGAGCAGGTAATCCGGCAGAATAAGTTCCGAGCTGTCTTTGATCTGTGACCAGGCGGCTGCCTTTTTGGCAGCATCCTTAACCGTCCCAACCAGAATCATTTTCTCCTTCGGCCGAGTCAGTGCAACATACAGTACCCGCATCTCCTCAGCCAGCAGCTCAAACTGAGCTCTGCGTCGAATGGCGAGATTAGCCAGTGTGGGATAGGCCACCCTATTTTCCCGATCTACAAATCTTGGACCAAATCCAAGCTCCTTGTGCATCAAGAACGGTGCATTCAGATCCTGCTGGTTGAACATTTTGGAGATGCCTGCCACAAACACAACCGGAAACTCCAACCCTTTACTCCGGTGAATGGTCATGATTCGGACCGCATTGTCCTGTTCGCCCGATCCCGCCACTGTTCCCAGATCCCCACCATTCTCACGAAGTCTGGAGACATAGGTCAAAAAGCGGAACAACCCCCGATTCGACGTCGATTCTTCATATTGACGCGCACGGTCATACAGAGCTTTCAGGTTGCTTTGACGCTGTATACCTCCCGGAAGACCACCTACCCAGTCCAAATATCCAGTCTCCCTGTATATACGCCAAATGAGTTCACTTAGACTGCCTTGACGTGCCTCAAGCCGCCATTGCTGCAGCTGGCCCATAAAATGAATTAATTTCTGCTTTAATTTAGACCCTGTATGGGCTGAGTCCTCCCCTGGATCATGATAACCATCCTTTTCGCTATCCTCATTCAGAGGTTGCTGCTCAAGTACCGAGGACTCAGCTGTAACAGCAGCCTCTTGCTTGGCCTGTTCCAGTTCTGACCAGAATTCCGGCCATTGCATCTGTACTGCAGACGAATCATCATGGGTCACTTGTTCGATCTGAGCAGCAGTTACAACTGCATCATAGAAAGACTGCCTTTTATCCCCCAGACGGATTTGTGCCAAATCCTCTTCATTTAAGCCCACAATCGGTGAACGAAGGACTGAAGCAAGCGGAATATCCTGTCGTGGGTTGTCCACGATCTGAAGCAGGGATAACATGATCTCCACTTCCGTTGCCTGGAAATAACCCTTGCTCTGCTCCCCTCCGGCCGGAATTCCCTGCTGCCTGAATTCTTCGATCATTAACGGAGCCCACATCAAGGCAGAGCGCAGCAGGATGACAATATCGCCATAACGAGCAGGACGCATTGTTTTTAACGCCTTATCATACACGTTCAGCGCAGGCTGATCCGTATCGCCAACGATCTCCCGAATGCGCCGAGCCATAGCCCGTGCTTCCAGTTGAGCCGTTTCCAGTTCGGCACTTTCCAGTTCAGCCGACGCCAGGTGATCTCCATTTTCATCTACACTCTCACCCAGATCCGGGCCTCCCCCTTGTCGGTCAATCAGAAGCAGTTCCGGTGTATAAGCCTCATCTCCCTCAGTTTCTGGTGGAAACGAAGCTCCATAGGCAAGCTGGGCCCGTTCGTCATAAGCGATCTCAGCTACGCCCTCATTCATGAGCTGCCGGAACAGCATATTTACCGAATGAACAACCTCAGCACGACTGCGGAAGTTACGTGCCAGGTCAATGCGTCTGCCTGCACGCCGCGTGCTTCCTTCTCCTTCATCGCTCTGGGTGCCAGAGTCGTATTGACGATATTTATTGAGAAATAGTCCCGGTTCAGCCAAGCGGAAACGATAAATACTCTGCTTCACATCCCCTACCATAAAGCGATTGCCCGGATTCTCCCTGGAAATTAGCTTTACGATATCTTCCTGAACGGTATTGGTATCCTGATATTCATCCAGCAGCACTTCATCGAAGCGCGCTCTATATTCCATTGCTGCATCTGAAGGCATGGAGAGCTCTGGCGTGGAATCCTCATGACGCAAAATGTGAAGGCAATAATGCTCCAGATCGCTAAAATCAACCTGCCCACGTTCTTGTTTGGCCAGCTTGTAACGTTCGCCGAACTCACTTACAAGTTTGGACAGCTCCTGCATGAGCGGAGCAGCCTGCTCCAGCTCCTGCCAGAAGGAAAATGCACTCCGCCCAAAGAGCGAGCCTTTCAGATCGGTGACTGCCTTTTTTGCAGCCTCCCGAAGTTCCTTCACTTGTTCCTGTAGCGCCGGATCGGTTTGATCCTTTTTGCAGGGTTTCAGCTTGCCAAAAGCTGCGGGCTGAAATACTTCAGGCAGTCTCTCCCATGGCATAACCTCCACAGCAGACAGAAGTTCCTCCACCATGGCCAGATCTTCTTTTAAGGTATCCGCATACGGTTTAGGCCCTTCCGGCTGTAACGCAATGCCAATACCTTGACGCAACAGCCCCGCTGCACCGCTCAGGGTAAGTGCTGCATCACGTAAAATGCTCTGCACCCATGCGGAATGACCAAGAGCCTCTACACTTTCCACTTGAAATGCAGACGCCATTTCCGCGAGCCAGTGATCCGGCCAGGAGTGACTACGCGAGAAATCATACAGGCGCTGCACAAGCCGGTGCATGGCATCATCGTTCCGTTCACCGCTGAACCAGTCCACAAGCTCACGGAATGTGCTGCCTTCGCCTTCTTCCCCGTATTTATCTTCAAACAGCTCTTCCAGGAGCTCCTGACGCAGCATTTCGGCTTCATTCTCGTTCAATATCCGAAAAGCCGGATTAAGCGGTATTTGCTGATAGTAACGGCGGATGACTTCCATACAAAATGAATGCAGCGTTGTAATTGATGCTCGCCCAAGCAGCGATAACTGTTTGCGCAAATGCTCTTCCTCAGGCTCTTCCTCGAGTGCACGTTCAAGTGCTTCACGAATACGCTGCTTCATCTCAGCAGCAGCCGCCTTCGTAAAGGTAGCCACCAACAATCGATCCACGCTGAAGCCACGAGAAGGATCGGCTATTTTGCGAATAATCCGTTCGACCAACACAGCAGTTTTACCCGACCCCGCTGCTGCTGCAACGAGAATGTCTTCACCACTCTGGGAAATTGCACTCCACTGGTCATCGCTCCAGAAGCTGCCTTCCGGTTTTGGCATATTCGTCATGACGTCTCCCCTCCCTTATTGTGTGACAGCATGTCCCAGATTTGCTGTTTGCCCGGTTTGGACAACAGATTATATTCATTGCCTTCAATATTCTCATCAAATTGACAGACAGGTTTAAACGGACAGAATGTGCATGCAACCTCCTGCTGAATGCGGTAAGGTTCTATGGCCACATCCCCATCCGTAATGCGGGTACCGATCTCCCGGATATTGCCTCGAACCGATGCGAGCAGCGTGTCCCACTGGTCTGGTGTAGCTACCGCTGCACTGCTGTAGAAGCTGCCGTCCGCCTTGAGTGCAACAGGAATGATGGCCGAGTAGCCTTTATCCAGTGTGTTATCCATCTGTGCAATGGCATCGCGATCTGCCAAAAGCAATCCCTTCATTTTGAAGCGTTTCAGCAGTTCCTGTCCCGCCTGTTCTGAGGTCATGCCGTTCGCAGATTGCAGCAATGGGTTATGCACATGGAAATACAGTGTTCCTCCAGGCATTGCCGATTCTCCCAGCCACTCTTCGGCAGCACTAAGCAGTACTTCCAGATACGTAAGCATCTGCAGGGACAGTCCGTAGTACACTTCATGCAATTTGAGATCCGTCTGGCTTGATTTATAGTCAATAACCCGAAGCAAAAGTCCATTTTCTCCCTCGGCTACATCAACCCGGTCAATTCGGCCCACAATCTCCATCACACACCCGTTCTCCAGTTCGAAACGAAGCGGCGGCAAGGGTTTGCCCGGCCCAAAGTCCAGCTCCAGACCAATAGGTTCAAAACTTCCCCGTCTGGATTGCTCACCCAAAATGACCGAAGCCCGGCTTACAATATCCTTCAGTTTGCGGAAAATGTAGCCGTAACGCTTCGTGCTCAGCAGAATCTCGCCCTGAAGCTGAGGGGCAATCTGATCTACCGTTTGCTCCGCTTCCTTCCGACATTGTTCCGGAGAGAGGCTGCCCCAGCTGCGGTTCTCTTCACGCAGTCGTATTGCCAGCTGACTCAGCGCAGCATGGAACAGCTGCCCAATGTCCGGAGCTTGAAGACGATATAGCTGACGCTCTTTCAATCGCAGCCCGTGCGAGGCAAAATGGGAGAATGGACATGCCACGAATCGTTCCATTCGCGAAACACTTGTCCGCACCTCCGTGCCATACAATCGGCGGCTTGTCGAAGTACGAAGAGGCAATGCCCGATTGCGATAAAAAATGGAGCCCAGCAATCGTTCCAGCTGAGGTCTGAGGCTCTCATTGGAGCAGTGCCAGTTGTAGACCGACCACCAGAGTTCAGGAATCTCTTCACCCCTGCGCCATCTGCGCAGCTGCCCAATCAGAACCGATAGACTCTGCACTGGATGAATAACGTAAGGCCAGTGAGCTTCTTCCAAACCGGTTACTGGCGGCTGTGCAAGAAGTGGCACTTCATTCAATCCGAACATCTTGCGTACATGTCTCACAATTTCCGAAGGCAAAAGCGTTTTGCCCTCGTCATCGGCCACAGGGTAACTCAACCACAACTGCTTACTTGCAGCAGTCAAGGCGGTATAGATCAGGAAACGCTCGTCCAGCATTCGTCTTGTTGTTCCAGGTCCGAGACCGAGCCCTCTCTCGGTCAGCAGCTCCCGCTCCTGCTCCGTTAACACGCCATCTTCCTGCGGCACAGCTGGCAGTTCACCATCAACGGCTCCCAGAATGAATACGTATTGAATATCCTGCAGCCGTGTCCGGTCCATGGAACCGACCAGCACCTGATCCAGCGCCGGCGGAACAAGTCCTAGCTTCAGCTCAGTCAACCCCGTCTCCATCAGGCCTGCAAACAGATCGATGTCCAGTCGTTCGGCTCCCATCATATCCACCATCTGGTCCAGCAGATCCAGGACAGCTCCCCACATCTGACGATGTTCCCGCGAACGCTCCGGGTCGCCCTGAGCGGTTGCCTCAGCCGACATCATTTCGAGTTTCCAGGGAATTTCTGCGTCTTCCAGCAGTCCATATAGTGCAGCACACTGTTCTCTTGCCGTCTTGGCCTTGATCATGCGTTTCTCAAACGCAGCCATCGGATCCGTAATGACCGTTCGGCATTTTTCCATGAGCGACAGCATTTGTTCCCGCCCTCGGCTTCGAGCGTCCTGTCCATTGTCTTCCAGAGACAGACTCGGGACGTATTTCCAAGGCTTGCCGTCGGTCCAGCGGTATCCGTGAATTCCACATGCGAGTATATAATTTTCGAGCTGGTCCATATCTTCACGAGTGATGGAACCATCACGAGGAAGCAGCAGATCCGTTTTGACACAGCGAAATACATCTTCGTAACGCCAGCGGCGACGAACAACATCAATTGCAGAACGAATGAATTCGGAGAGCGGATGATGAAGCTCACTTCTTCTGCGATCCAGGAAAACGGGCACGTCATAGTCCCTGAATAGGGGCTCGGCAATATCGGCATAGGCATCCAGCTGACGAACGAGTACAGCCATGTCCCGATAACGCACGCCTTCCTCCTGAGCCAACCTGCGCATTTCCCGCAGTGCACCTTCCATCTCAGCCCTGCGATTTTCGGCTGCGTATAACTTCACGCCCGCATCGCGGCCATCACTTCTCCAACGAATGCGTCGGTCGAACCCAGACTCCAGATGGGCCAAACCAGGGCTGTGATCATATCTCGGCAAAATATCCGGCTGCAGCACCATCGTTTCGCTCATGACTCCCAGATCCTCAGCCATACCCTTGAGCCGCGCATATGCGCTCGCTGTTGGATGGAACAGATCCAATTCGCTGGGTAGTGCCCCGTGATCATATGGCCGATCCAGGGTCAACGTAATGGTTACTGAAGAGGACTGAAGCATCATTCTTCCAATTACGCTCATTTCCTGTGGTGTAAAGCCCTGAAAACCGTCAATCCAGATTTGTGCATCCTGAAGAAGCTCACTCTCTGCCAAACGTTCGTTCAGTTCTGTCAGCGTGTCTTCATCATCGATGTAGAGTTCCGTCAGTTCCTGTTCATAATCTCGATATAAAAGAAGCAAATCATGTAACTTGTCACCCAGGATCGGTGCTGAAGAAGACGTATTCCAATTCGAGAGGCCTTCTTCCAACAAGCCGGGATCTAGTTCATAACGCTTAAACTCACTGTACAAATCATTTAAATGCCCTATAAAGCCCAATTGATTGCCCGAAGCGCCAAAAAGCTTCAGCTCTTCCTTGCGCCGCTGAAGTACTTTATAAAGCAGCATCTTTTTCCCTTCGGCTCCGATTGGAATCCGCGCAGAACCACCCGCTTCCTGCATGATACGATAGGCTAATCGGCGAAAACCCAATACTTCTGCACGCATAGTGCCTTTAATTACGCCAGAAGAAACCAGAGCCTGCTCGGTGCGAAACGAGCTTTGTTCCGGAACCAACCATATGAGTGGTTTGCCTTGAGGTTCCTTTTGAAGCAAAGACGTAATTTCCCGGGTAATCAGCGTCGTCTTGCCGCTGCCTGCCCGGCCAATAATAAAGCGTACAGACATGTCTAATCCTCCAAACCATCACGAACAAGATTTTAATTCCCAGTATAACATATCTGACCTGGTTCGGAACATACGTTTGCCACAATCCGGTAAAGGCAAATGATTTCCTGTAACACAAAACAAGCCCACAGCTTATTACACCGCGGACTTGTTTCTTAACATCAGCTTTTAACAAAATGGCAGATCAGTTTGTTTTGCTGCGCACTTCAAAAATGGCAAATTTCAAGTAATGCCCTTCATCTACACCCAAAATTTGCGGGTGGTCCTTGCCGGCAGCTTTCCATTCAATCAGGCGCAGTACCTTGCCCGCATCTTCAGCTGCATCCGCAATCGTTTCCAGAAAAAGATCGGGACGCATATGATACGAACAGCTCGCTGTGACCAAATACCCACCTTCATTCACAAGCTTCATGCCATGCAGGTTAATATCCTTGTATCCACGGCAGGCGCCTTTGACTGCTGATTTGGTTTTGGCAAAGGCAGGTGGGTCAAGAATGACCACATCAAATGTTTTTCCGCCGCCAGCTGCAAGCGCTTTGGAGGTATCCACTTTCTGTTCGGCAGCCCGTGCACGTACAGAACGCTCTTCTACTCCCTTGACCTGTTCACGTAAATACTGGAAGGCGTCAGCGACAACAAATTCTACCCGATCCGTAAAACCATTCAATTCTACGTTGGTGCGGGCACTTTCAATCGCATGCTCGGAAATATCTAGGCATGTGACTTTTTTAGCACCATATTTGCAAGCGTTCAACGTGAAACTGCCCGTGTGTGAGAAACACTCCAGAACAGTAGCCCCATCCCAATAGGGGAAGGTTACCACTTTACCGCTTTTATTTACAGGCAGCAGCTGCTGGCTTCCCTCTTGTTCCACTTCCTGCAACGTAATTCCGCTTTTATAGCCCCAGCCCTTCATAAGAGGTTCAATTGCCGCCCGATTCTCACGCTGGTCGAAGAAATAGCCTGTTTTCTGGCCTTCCACGATATCCACTTTAATAAGCAAGCCATTCTCGGTTACCGTAACATGACGTGGGCACTCCCCGTACAGCGGTCCTTTGGTCTGCTCCAGTCCTTCCAGCTCACGAATCGGCACATCACTGCGCTCATAGATTCCCTCTGGCTGCATTACTTCGATCAGAGCCTGTACGATGGCTTCACGGCAGCGATCCATTCCCAAGGTAAGCAGCTGCACAACGAGAACACTTCCAAAACGGTCCACGATCAGACCAGGCAGAAAATCAGCCTCTCCGTATACGAGACGATACGCCTCTCCATCCTGGATAAAACGTTCGCGGTGACGCAGGCAGTCGCTGAAGCGAGCGGCAAAAAAGGCGGTGTCCATCTGCTCAAACTCCAGCGGTTGATATGAAACGACTCTCACTGTAATCTGTGAAGCCGGATTATAGTATCCTGTCGCCAGATAACGACCTTGATGATTCAATACGTTGACCAGATCTCCCGGTTCGGGGTTACCGTCAACCGAGGCAATTTCGTTGTTGTATATCCATGGATGTGCATGTTCAAGCCGCTTTTTGCGACTGCGTTCCAGTGTAACCGATGGCAAGGTAAATCCACTTCCTTTGTATTAGTTATTTGAAAAGATAGGTTTAGTGCAAAGGGAGACCGCTGCGGGGACGGATTGGTCTTCCGATCGCTGTTATCCCTGGATTTTTTTGATTCCCTTTTTACAAAGGGAAAATCCCGGGATAAACGCGAACGCTTCGCTTCTTCTGATCCAATTCCGGCCCCTCCGCTCCGCTCCGTTTACACGAATCACCGTATCTTTTTGAATGGTGAGGTGGGTAGGTTAAGACAGAATCCAATGCAAAATAAGGCTACCACTTCCGGGACAGATTGGTCCTCCGATCACTGTTATCCCCGGATTTTTTTTTATTCCCTTCTTACAAAGGGAAAATCCAGGGATAAACGCGAACGCTTCGCTTCTTCTGATCCAATTCCGTCCCATCCGCTCCGTTTGCACGAATCACCGTATCTTTTGCATGGTGAGGTGAGTGGGTTATGATACAACCCTAATTACAGAAATTGTGAAGAACATGATGCTGCTACTGGGACGGATTGGTCCTCTGAGGCTGTTATCCCTGGTTTTTTTTGATTCCCCTTTTTACAAAGGGAAAATCTAGGACAAACGCGAACGCTCGCTTCCTCTGATCCAATTCCGTTCGCACCAATTGTCTCCTGCTGTCATGGTTGTCCTCTCTTATTCATAAGATGAGATAACGACTAGGCACGGAAGGAATGATGGAACGAGATGTTCAGAGATGTTTTGCTGCCGCTCATATATGGGCTAATTATTTTTTTTGGTGGAATGAAACTGATGGAAACGGCCTTACAGCGAATGGCTGGGCCAATGCTGGCCGGGTGGCTTAACCGAGCTACCTCTGCGCCTTGGAAAGGCATGGCTTTCAGTGCAGGAGCCACCGCAATATTACAGAGCAGTACCGCCGTTACGGTGCTCACCATCGGTCTTGCGAATGCAAGATTAATTACCTACGGTCGCACACTAGGCATTATTCTGGGCACGAACATTGGTACATGCCTGACAACCGAGTTGATTGGGTTACAGATTGGACGTGCTGCCCTGCCCTTGCTAGTCATTTCTCTTACAGGTTGGGCTGTCTTTGTTGTTCTTAGTGAACGCAATCAAGCTGCCCCCGAACATACCCGAAGATTCCTTACTAACTCCCAATATAGCTTTCTTGCAGCTGCTGGTTTTGCTCTCGTGATGACCGGCATTCAAGTCATGCAATCCATCGCCGTACCCCTGCGCAGCATGGGCGTATTCCAGTGGTTTTTGGATCGCTCGGCTGACAGCCTGTGGTGGGGATTTCTGGCTGGTGCCTGCCTTACGGCTCTCATTCATAGCAGCGCAGCTGTCATCAGCATGGCGATTACGCTGGCAGCCACTGGAGTGCTGCCTGTGGAGATCGGTATTGCCATCGTGATCGGGTCCAATGTCGGGACTTGTGTCACAGCTGTCATTGCAGCCGCCGGAGGAGCTTCCGCAGGCAAATTCGTTGCAGCCTCCCATGTTGTATTGAACATTGCGGGAGCATTGCTTTTTATGCCGCTGATCGGGTTGCTGCATGCAGCTTCAGCCTGGCTGTCAGCGGACTACGGGGCACAGATTGCGCAT
Organism: Paenibacillus sp. P13VS; assembly: GCF_015143645.1. NCBI lineage: Bacteria > Bacillati > Bacillota > Bacilli > Caryophanales > Paenibacillaceae > Paenibacillus > Paenibacillus sp. P13VS. The sequence goes on from NZ_WYEV01000006.1 coordinate 203,148, forward strand.
GCTCAGACCCTTTTTAACATCATCAGCTCACTGCTTGCATTACCCCTATGCTATCTGCCCATCTGGCACAAAAAACCACCGGCTCACGCCCCATCAGCGAAGTCGCCCGCGGCTTGATGCTTGGCTCCTCTATTTGTTAAGGAACCAAGCATGCTGTATTCCGCCAGTATTACACGTTAATGCCCAGCTTGTTCAGTGCCACACGCAAAATGTTATCGTTGTTGTCGTAACCGTTCTGCTGCTGTCTTGACCAGGCTTCTTCTGGTGCGTACCAATCGACTCCCTTGATCTCTTCGATCTGCGGCTGCAGGTCTCCACTCTCTGCTTCAACCAGATAATAGTGAACTTCCTTGTCTACCGGACCAAACTCAGCATGCTGATATGTGTAGGCAATGATATCGACAGGCTCCACAATTCGGCCGACCATGCCTGTCTCTTCCAAAATCTCGCGCAAGGCGGTTTCCTCTACCGTTTCTCCAGCTTCCATCTTGCCTTTGGCAAGTGTTGTTTTACCATAACGATCCACAATAAGCTGAATCTGAAGACTGCCCTCTTCATCTTTACGATAGACTACACCGCCTGCGGATATTTCCTTTTTGTTCATTCTGATTTCCCCCGTTCACAGTTATGTCTTGCCTTTAGTTGAAAAACAAGGACCTCATCTCCCCGGGTACGCTCCCCAAGGAAATGAAATCCTTGTTTTACTGACGCCTCGATTACATCGCTGCGGACTTCAGATTATCTTCCAGTACACGAACCAGTGTACCCTGGCTTTCGTTTACACCTGCTTCGGTCACTTTGACGCGGCACACTTTACCGATCATGTCTGTAGAGCCGTCGAATACGAGCTGAATGTAGTTATCGCTATAACCATGCAATTTTCCGCTGCCTTCACGGCCTTTTGCTTCACCTTCCGGAATGACATCCAGAACCTCGCCTACAAACTTCTGCGCATAAGCAAGCTGCATTTGTTCAGACAGGTCGATCAGTTCATGCACACGAGCATTTTTGACTTCTTCGTCCACCTGATCTTCCATCCGTGCTGCCGGTGTTCCTGTACGTTTGGAGTACGGGAATACGTGCATCTCCGAGAAACCGATTTTTTTCATCAATTCATAGCCGTTACGGAACATTTCGTCAGTCTCACCCGGGAAACCAACGATAACATCCGTTGTAACAGCCACATCCGGCATTGCTTCGCGAATACGAAGCATTTTGTTATAAAATTCTTCGGTTGTGTACTTGCGGCGCATCCGTTTCAATACCGTGTCATCGCCTGCCTGCAGCGGAATATGGAAGTGGCGTACCAGCTTGTCCGAACGCTTAATGACATCCAGCATCCGATCATCGATCTGGCTCGCTTCAATGGAACTGATACGGATCCGCTCCAGACCTTCCACTTTATCCAGATCCCACAGCAGATCAGTCAGATCGTAGTTCTCCATATCGTCACCATATCCGCCTGTGTGAATGCCTGTCAGGACAATTTCCTTATAACCGGCATGTACAAGCTGGTGAGCTTGCTGAACAATGCTGTTTGCTTCCCGGCTGCGGGAGAGCCCGCGTGACCATGGAATGATGCAGAACGTGCAGAAGTTGTTGCAGCCGTCCTGAATTTTCAGGAATGCACGCGTACGGTCCGCGAAGTCCGGCACGTCCATTTCTTCAAATACACGAGTTTTCATAATGTTCCGCACGGCATTGACTGGCTGACGGGACTCCTGAATTTCGCGAACATAAGGTAAAATTTTATCCCGGTCCTGCGTTCCGATGACGAGATCCACTCCAGGAATGTCGAGAATCTCTGCTGGCGAAGTTTGAGCGTAACAGCCCGTAACTGCTACAATCGCATCCGGGTTCCGACGAATGGCACGACGGATGATTTGACGACTCTTTTTGTCCCCGGTATTCGTTACCGTACATGTATTAATCAGATATACATCTGCTGTCTGTTCATCGAAGTCCACTTGATCGTATCCTTCATTTTTGAACAATTGCCAGATCGCCTCTGTATCATAAAAGTTAACTTTGCAGCCCAAGGTGTAAAACGCCACGGATGGCATAATTACATTCCCCCCATTTCTCCGGATTCATATAAGACACAAGTCAGCGCTGCCATCCCTGCGGTCTCGGCACGCAATATTCGCTTGCCCAGCCCAACGGATACCGCGCCTGCCTGATCAGCTTCCAGCGTTTCTCTCTCGGAGAACCCGCCTTCAGGTCCAACCACAATCAACACATCTGCAGCCGCATCAGGTGCGAGCTGTTCAATAAACGGCTTCAGCGCATCGCGCAGCTGCTTGCCGTTCTCCTTTTCATAACAATAACATACCAAACTGTAGCCCTCAAAAGAAGACAGCAGCCCTTTCCAGGAAAGTGGCTGCTCGACGGATGGAATGCGATTCCGATGACTTTGTTCAGCGGCTTCCTTGGCAATTTTGCGCCACCGCTCCAACCGTTTGCCTTCTTTCTTGGCATCATATTGAACAATCGTCCGTTCCGAGAGGAAAGGTACAAAGGCTACCGCTCCGATTTCGGTACATCTCTGAATAACCGTCTCCATCTTGTCACCCTTCGGCAGGCTCTGGGCCACCGTTACGCGAATACGGGCTTCATGGTCCATTTTCAGAGATTCCACGATATTTGCCGTTACCTGGCCAGCTTCGATACTCTCAATCTCCACCAAAGCCTCACGACTCTGTCCATCACTGACAATCAGTTTATCTCCAGGCTTGCCACGCATCACTTTACCGATATGGCGCGCATCATCTCCCAGAATGACAACAGAATGCTCTGTAAGCTGTTCTGCAGATACAAAATAACGCTGCATGGGTTTATCCACCTATTCTTTCCTGTTATGACTGGCATTCACCCTGCCGTGCGGCAGGCGTGAATCCAATCGCCACAGATGATCATACAACTTTTATGTCCTTCTGACCAGCATTTCAGTCCAAAAAACCTTGAATCTAACCTTATCAAAAGAAACCCAAAATCAAATACGAGAAATCCACATACATGTTATATGCCAACTGGTATAAAGGTTGGATGGTTACTCTTTGCAACGGAGGAATGATCAGAATTAGTAGAAAGATGAAAATGGACCATTGCTCCACTCCTTGAAGCTTGCGACTGATGGACGGTGGCAATATATCTTCAAGAATTCGATATCCATCCAGAGGTGGCAGCGGGATCATGTTAAACAAAAACAGGAAAAAGTTCGTCAGGTTAAACATGTAAAAGAATGTGGAAATCGCCGTGAACAGCCGTTCATTCTCAATCCCGCCCATTACGCCAGAACCAACCAGCGAAGCGTATATAATCGTTCCGACAACAGCTAGCAGCAAATTACTGAGCGGTCCAGCGAACGATACAATGACACCCATTAATCTTGGTTTGTCAAAATTCGCACGGTTGACCGGAACAGGACGTGCCCAACCGAACCCGGCAATGACAAGCAGCAGTACACCAAACAAGTCAAAATGCACTACTGGATTAAGGGTGACCCGACCCAGCAGCTTGGCGGTCGGATCCCCAAATTTATTGGCAAAGTATGCATGGGCAAACTCATGTACAGTGAAAGCAATCAGAATCGTCAGCAGGAAAAACGGGAGCTGATCAATGGGATAACGAAAGAACGAATTTAGAAAGTCCATTCGTTACCTCTTTCTGGCAACGTAAGCCAGCCAGTCCTCATCACGGTGGACCGCACTAATTTCAAAACCGGAAGCAACGAGTGCATCATGCACAACCTGCTCTTTGTTTTTCCAGATCCCTGAAGCAATATAGACACCGCCTGGTTCCAGTGCATTGTATACATCATCAATAAACAGCATAATAATCTCAGCCAAAATATTGGCTACGATCACTTTCACAGGCAGCTGAACACCTAATGCAGGATCCTGGCTTCCAAGAACAGATAGGAGATCACTCTCTTTAACCGTAACTTGCTGCTCCAGGCCGTTCAGATGCACGTTTTCCTTCGCACTCGAAACGGCAACCGGATCAAGATCCAGTGCCAGAACATGCTTTGCGCCCAGTTGAATGGCACCAATCGCCAAAATACCAGAGCCCGTACCCACATCAATAACTTCCTCGCCGCCCTGTATTACCGTTTCCAGTGTCCGCAAGCATAGGGAGGTTGTCGGATGTGTACCAGTACCAAAAGCCATACCTGGATCCAGTTCGATGATCTTCTCTTCCGGACTTTCGGGTGTGTAGTCTTCCCATGTCGGTTTGATTGTCAAACGATCAGATACGCGGACCGGTTTGAAGTACTGTTTCCATGCGTTTGCCCAGTCATCTTCATCCACCGTACGAACCTCATACCGGATCTCACCCGCATTAATATCAAATTCGGAGAGCTGCTTAATTCTCGGGTTAACTTCTGCTTTAAGGGCTTCCATGTCCGTACCTTCCGAGAAATACCCTTTAATCACAGCCAAACCTTCCGGAATATCATTCAAAGGCAGCTCATACCACTGGCCATAAGACGTATCACGTTCTTTATTTAATGTGCCAGATTCTTCGATCGAGACCCCTCCAGCACCTGCTTCATGCAAAAAATTCGAGATCATTTCCACAGCTTCTTCTGTGGTATGTATTGTTAGTTCATGCCATAACATACTTGATTTTTCCTCCTCATTTTTCAAACATCCCAATCATTGTACTACACAAGGGAGCAGGAGCACAAAACCGTTCCTGAGATTTAAAGCAAAAAAACAGGACATCCGCAGCTAACTGCTCGGATATCCTGTTTCGATTGTGACCAAAAAAGGGAGAACCCTCAGCAAAAACGCCCACCATTCTGGGTAATCATCTCTGCTGCCTGAGGAAGATAGTCACTTGGTATTAAAACGGTCAGTAGGATCTCTTGCCCAGAAGCAGCGGATGCACGTTGTTCTGTCATATCCGTGACCTCGCCATTGGACAGCATCTCAGGTTCATCACTGATGAGTGCAAGCACATTCAGTTCGCCACTGAATCCCCCTGTTATAGCTGTAGGTGCTTCATTCCTATGCTCCTGCGGTTCTGTGTTTCTTGCAAGCGACTCGCTCGCAAGGCTCTCGATGCTCAACTGATTCGGATGCAGCAATGCCAGAGCCCTTCGTGCAGATTCGGCTTCAGACCAGCTGGTGAATACCGCCTCGATGGTTACAGCCGAGCGTTCTTCATTCATGAAGCTCCCGTCCCTGACGACGATCAGCCGCTTCACTGCGCCGGATTGCCTCTACGTCATCATGGTCCGCAACCTCAGCACTGAATTCCACATCTTCGTTTTTAGCGGATTGCATCCGTTTCATCTTTTCCGTTTTTGTTAAAATCTTGCCTGGGCGTTCGTGTTCAGCCATCGTTATAATCCTCCCTCAAAATAAGTAAGTTAGTCCGCTTATTTCTAGATCATTCCACCAGCTTGTTCAATAATGGATAACGCTCGGTGATGAACCGCTTCGTCAACCACAACGGTTAACAATACATCTCTGCCGGTAGGACCTTCTTGTCCACCATCACTCATGCCACTTGCAGAGGGATCTGCTGCGGCCATGATTCCCGCTGTTGCATTCGTACCAAGCGCACCAGGCACCCATGATGAGAGGCTGCCGGAAACGCCTGGAGTATAGGAAGCGCCACTGGGTCCAATACCTGCGTAACGGCTAAAACGATTAATGGACAGGTCTTCCACGCGCAAGGCTTCCAACTTTTTGGCTGCCCCCTCGGCCTGCTCCGGACTATGAAAATAGGCCAAAATGTTTTTTTCGGTCATTCAGTTCACCTGCTTCCCAAGATTGCGCATACAGTTATGCATGATCGTTCTCGCCTTGCTATCTTTCCGCAGTATTGCTCATATTATGCAGGAATCTCCCATGTGGGGCACCTATATGGGGTAGCTGATGTCATGTAAAGAAGCAGCAGCACTCAAGCTTGAATCTTATGTATATGAAAAAAGGACACCACGGCATTAATCGCTGTAGTGTCCTTTTACATATGTTATAGGTTGATGCTCAGTCTCCGCGGAAAGCCCGTTTCACCCGGTCAAAGAAGGATTGTTCATGTTCATGGGTTTGTTCTCCATCCAGCGCAGCGATTTGACGAAGCAGATCTTTCTGCTCATCATTCAGCTTGCTTGGTGTAACCACAACCACTTTTACATGTTGATCCCCTTGGCCCATGCCGCGCAGGCGTGGAACCCCTTTGCCTTTAAGACGGAAATACGTTCCGGTTTGTGTACCCGCTGGAATTTTCAACTTCACTTTTTCAGTCAACGTTGGAATCTCAATCTCGTCACCCAATGCTGCCTGAGCAAATGTAAGCGGAATTTCACAGTAGATATCATCGCCTTCACGCTCAAAGAAATCATGTGATTTCACACGAATGACGATATACAGGTCTCCTGCTGGTCCACCTCGCAGACCACCTTCACCTTCTCCAGTCATGCGCAGTTGAGCACCGTCATCCACACCCGCTGGGATGCGAACGTGAATTTTGCGCTGCTTGCGGACTTTACCGCTGCCGCTGCATGTTGTACATTTTTCTTCAATGATTTGACCTGAACCATTACAGTTCGAGCAAGCACGACGATTGACCATGCGGCCAAATGGTGTATTTTGCACGACTTCCTGTTGACCGCTACCTTGGCAGACCGAACAAGTCTTCTGCTTCGTACCCGGTTTGGCACCTGAACCATGACATGTATCACAGCTTTCGGTACGCGGAATGGTAATGTCGGTCTCTTTGCCGAACACCGCTTCCTTGAATTCGATGGTCATGGTGTACTGCAGATCATTTCCCCGCTGCGGAGCATTCGGATCACGTCGTCCGCCGCCACCGCCAAAGAACATATCGAAGATGTCGCCAAATCCGCCGCCGCCGAAATCACCGCCACCGCCGAATCCACCCTGATTCGGATCGATATGACCATACTGATCATACTGCGCCCGCTTCTGGCTGTCGCTGACTACATCATAAGCTTCTTTTACTTCCTTAAACTTGGCTTCCGCATCTGCTGCCTTGTTTACGTCAGGGTGATACTGACGGGCAAGCTTACGGTAGGCCTTTTTGATTTCCTCGTCGCTTGCATTTTTGCCAACGCCGAGTACCTCATAATAATCTCGTTTTTCAGCCACTCTTCCACCCCCATAACATTCACCTTATCGCACATCGTGACAAAAGGAAAGTCAAAGCACGGAAGACCCGGCTATGACTTTCCCCTCGATCCGAACGTCACCGATGATTAATCCACATAAAATCGTGAATTCATTTTATTTTTTATCTTCATCCACGACTTCGTAATCAGCGTCTACGACGTTGTCACGTTTAGCGGAACCTTGTTGCTCTTCAGCACCTTGAGCTGCTTGCTCTTGTGCCTGTGCTTGCTCATACAGTTTAACGGACAGCTGTTGAACGATCTCTGTCAGTTCTTCTGTAGCTGCTTTGATATCTTCCAGGTTGTCGGAAGCCAGCACGCCTTGCAGTTTTTCTTTTGCAGCATTGGCTTTCTCAACTTCGCCAGCATCTGCTTTTTCGCCAAGATCTTTGATCGTTTTGTCCACAGAGTAGATCAGTTGATCTGCGCTGTTTTTCGCTTCAACGAGTTCTTTGCGTTTTTTGTCTTCTTCAGCGTGCAACTCAGCATCTTTCATCATTTGTTCAACTTCAGCATCGCTCAGACCGCTGGAAGAAGTGATCGTGATTTTTTGCGTTTTGTTCGTACCTTTGTCTGTTGCAGATACGTTAACGATACCGTTGGCATCAATATCGAAGCTAACTTCGATTTGCGGAACACCACGTGGAGCTGGTGGAATATCTCCCAGCATGAAGCGTCCGAGCGTTTTGTTGCCAGCTGCCATTTCGCGTTCCCCTTGCAGGACATGGATCTCAACGCTTGGTTGGTTGTCTGCATATGTGGAGAACACTTGGGACTTGGATGTAGGGATCGTTGTGTTGCGCTCGATCATTTTGGTAAATACGCCACCTGCAGTTTCGATACCCAGGGACAGTGGAGTTACGTCGAGCAATACGACGTCTTTTACGTCACCTGTCAGTACGCCCGCTTGTACAGCTGCACCCAAAGCTACAACTTCATCCGGGTTAACGCCTTTGTGAGGCTCTTTACCAGTCAGTTTCTTGATCGCTTCCTGTACTGCAGGAATACGTGTGGAACCACCAACCAGAACGATTTTGTCGATATCATTAGCAGTCATGCCAGCATCGCTCAATGCACGGCGAGTTGGTTCAAGCGTACGCTCAACCAGACCAGCAGAGATTTCTTCGAATTTCGCACGGCTCAGGTTCAACTCCAAGTGCTGAGGAACGCCGTCAGCTACAGTGATGAACGGCAGGGAAATCGTTGTAGTCAATACGCCAGAAAGTTCTTTTTTCGCTTTTTCCGCTGCATCTTTCAAACGTTGAACCGCTGCTTTATCTTTGCTAAGGTCAATGCCTTGGTCTTTTTTGAATTCACTTACGAGATAATCGATGATGACTTGGTCAAAGTCATCGCCACCCAGTTGGTTGTCACCACTAGTCGCTTTAACTTCGAAGAAGCCGTCACCCAGTTCAAGGATGGATACGTCGAATGTACCGCCACCCAAGTCATATACGAGAATCGTTTGGTCTTCGGATTTCTCCATACCGTATGCCAAAGCTGCTGCAGTTGGCTCGTTGACGATACGCAGAACTTCCAAACCTGCGATTTTACCTGCATCTTTGGTTGCTTGACGTTGGCTGTCATTGAAGTAAGCCGGTACCGTGATAACCGCTTGTGTTACCGTTTGGCCAAGGTAAGCTTCAGCATCGGATTTCAATTTTTGCAGGATGATGGCAGAGATCTCTTGTGGAGAATAATCTTTGCTATCGATGGTTTCTTTGTGGGAAGTACCCATGTGACGTTTGATCGAGATGATCGTACGATCCGGATTCGTGATCGCTTGGCGTTTAGCTGTTTCACCAACAACGCGCTCTCCATCTTTTTTGAAACCCACTACGGATGGGGTTGTACGTGCGCCTTCCGGGTTAGGGATAACGACAGCCTCGCCGCCCTCCATTACCGCTACGCAAGAGTTGGTTGTTCCTAAGTCAATACCGATTACTTTGCTCATCGGAAAATTTCCTCCCTCAACTATTTGAAATGGATCAGGTTGATCCTTATTTGCAGTTCTTCCTTATCGTGCTCTATGTGTGTAAACCTTTATATTAAACCTCGTCACAGCTTACATACCCATGGAGCGAGGCCCATAATTCTGCAACCCAAATTATGAGCTGACTTTAACCATGGCAGGACGAAGTACTTTATCCTTCAGCATATAGCCTTTTTGGACTTCCTCCACAACGGTACCTTCTTCATACTCGTCGGACTCCACTTGCATAATTGCTTGGTGGAATTCAGGATTAAACGGCTGTCCAACCGTGTCCATTGCAGTCAGACCTTCATTGTTCAGCACCGTTTCCAGCTGGCGGAAGATCATTTGAATGCCTTTGGAGAAAGATTCGGACTCCGTACCTTCCGGTACAGTAGCCATGGCACGTTCGAAGTTATCAATAACCGGCACCAGTTCGGTGACCAACTTCATTGAAGCATACTTCGCCAGTTCCTCTTTTTCCTTTTGGGTACGGCGACGGAAGTTATCAAAATCAGCTTGAGCACGGACAAAGCGCTGCTGCGTTTCCTCAACCTCTGTCTTCAAACGTGCGAGCTCATCTTGCCCCTGATCTGCCATCTCCTCAGCTTGCGCTTCTGCAGCCCCTGCTTCGTTAACAGGCTCCTGGCTCTCGGCCGCTGTCGTTTCCTGCTGTTCCTGTTCTTCTGCTGCGAATGATTGCTCCTCTTTCAAGATGTTCACCTCCTTATACTAATGAATTCGTTCAATCCCGTATCCTTATGGCTTGCGGCATCGTTCCTATTTGAAGCGATGCGTTAGCATAGCCGTTAAATCACGAGATAATGTATTTAAAATATGAATGACACGTGCATAATCCATCCGTGTGGGTCCCAGTATCCCGATTGATCCCAGAGCTTCTCCATCCAATGAATAGGATGCTGTAATCAAACTGCAGTTAGCGAAGGCTTCATGATCATTCTCGGTGCCAATACGCACCTGAATACCTGATCCACCCGGTACAGGCATCATTAATTTCATGAGTGTTGGTGTCTCATCCAGCAGGTCAAGAATATCTTTTACCTTTTCGACATCTTTAAATTCCGGTTGGGTTAACATATTCGTTGCACCACTGAGGAAAAGACGGTTATCATGTTCGTTGTCAAAAGCACTGTTCAGCACCTGCATAACTTCCTCGTAGCGTGAAATATGCCGTTCCATCTCTTGCCCCAGCTCGGTATAGAGGCGGGACTTCAGCTTGTAGATTGGCACTCCAACCAGTTTGGCGTTAAGCAAGTTGACCACTTTCTCCATCTCGGCTACCGAGATCTCCGGAGGAATTTGAACAGTCTTGTTCTCCACTTGACCGGTGTTGGTCACAATAATAGCCACGGCCGTATTTTCATTTAGCGGAAGCAGTTGAAAATGGCGCAGCGACGTGTGAAACACTTCGGGTCCAAGCAGGATTGAAGTATAATTGGTCATGTGCGACAAGATGACTGATGCATGCTGAATCACTTGCTCCATGACGTTTAGTTTTTCGGCAAAGAATGATTTTAAATCATCCAGCTCTTGCGGCTCCACCTGATTCCATGGAACCAAGTGATCGACATAATATCGATAGCCTTTATGCGAAGGGATACGACCTGCCGAGGTATGCGGCTGTTCCAGAAAACCCATATCTTCGAGATCCGCCATTTCATTACGGATCGTAGCCGGACTGTATCCAACATCTCCCCTTTTGGAAATGCTTCGGGACCCTACGGGCTCAGCTGAACGGATATAGTCATCCACTATAGCGTTCAGAATCATACGTTGACGCTCTGTTAACATGGTGAGTATTCCCTCCTTCTGACTGTACTGTCCCATGTCGTTAGCACTCCGGTTAGATGAGTGCTAAGCGGTAATACAAAAATACCAAACTGACGTGAAGATTGTCAAGTCAGTTTGATGAGTGCAGCCATCTATTTATAGTATAGACTATTCCTGGTCAGTCATAACAGTGTCAGTCACTTATTACGATAAAAGAAAAGGACCCTGCTCAGACGAAATTTACTTTCTTCCGAAGCATGTGGTCCTTCATTATTTATGCAGATACATTCAATTCCTTCAGCACCGCTATTTCATCACAGCAGTCCTGCTTGCTGCAATGAACACAGTCTGTCCACACTTTTTCCGGGAAGATTTCCTTGTTCACCACGGCAAAGCCATTTTTGAGGAAAAAGGAAACTTCGTATGTCAGCGCCATGACCTTGGGAATTTGCTGCTTCTCCGCTTCCTCCACCAAACGGTCCAGCAGCAAGGAACCAATACCCATGCCTTTGTGTCCTTCGGAGATGCCTAGCGATCTGACTTCCACCAGATCATTACCGAGACGGCACAGCGAGCCGCAGCCCACCACCTCACCGTTCACTTCGGCTACAACAAAGTGTTCCAGCTGCCGATGCAGTACTTCCCTTGATCGCGGAAGCATGATCCCACGTTCAGCATATCCCTTAATCATTTCAAACAATGGTTCAACATCTTCCGGCACGGCTTTTCTGCATATCGCCGACATCCCGCTCTCCTCCTATACAAGCTTTCCAGAGGAAAGCTGACTTCGTAATTGTTATCCATAACACGTTCTGTAAAATGAATATGAATAAATATACAACACAGTGTATGGAATTTCAAGCTACGAATTCAGCGATATCGACCCGATAAACTCGGCAAAAACGTCATTTCCGAACAGAATCCCCTGTTCACTGAGCCGGAAGCCGTCTGACGTCCGTTCAAGCAGTCCTGCATTCAGCATTTTGCCAAGCGGCTTAGCAAACACGTCTTCCATGGATTCTCCAAACTGTTCATTGAACCGCGAAGCAGATGCACCCTCCAGCATGCGAAGTCCAACCATCAGATAATCTTCCATGGCTTCCGCACGGCTGATCTCAAAATGATCCAGGCGAGGCAGTCCTGCACGGGAAGCTTCGACATAAGGATTTATACCTTTAATATTCATATGACGCTCACGGCCCACGTATCCATGTGCACCGGCTCCAAGACCATAATAGTCCTCATTACGCCAGTACGTAATGTTGTGCCGACTCTCGAATCCAGGTTTGGCAAAGTTACTAATCTCGTATTGGCCATATCCCGCTTCTTTCATTCGCTTCATTAATAGAAGATACATCTGCAGCTCATCATCCTCATGAGGGAGCGGCAGTTGATTTTTTTGATACAACGTATGGAACAGCGTGTTCTCTTCCACTTTCAAACTGTATATGGAATAGTGAGGCAAACCGAGCTCAAGCGCCTTATCAATACTCTCATTCAGCATTTCCACGGTTTGATTTGGCAAGCCAAACATCAGGTCGATGGATAAGTTAGTCAATCCTGCCTTGCGGGCATTCTCCAGACTGCGGTATACGTCGTCCGTATTATGAATCCGTCCAATGCCTGTCAGCAGATCATTTTGAAAAGCCTGTACGCCGAAGCTGACGCGGTTCACTCCGCCTTCTTTCATCACAGCTAGCTTCTCGGCATCTGTTGTCCCCGGATTGGCTTCCATTGAAAATTCAATATCGTCAGCCCAATTCGGGAAATATGTTTTAACCGACCGCAGGAACACGGCCATTTCGTCCGGCTTCAGAGCCGTTGGTGTGCCACCGCCAACAAAAATGGTTTTGATCTCTCCTGGCGGATTGGCTTTGACGGTATGTTCCATCTCCCGCTCCAATGCCTCAAGGTACTGCATAACTGGCTGGTCCTTCAGTACATAAGAGTTAAAATCACAGTAGAAGCATTTATTTGTACAAAAGGGAATGTGAAGGTACACCGCTTGGGGTGCACCTGTTTTCCGGCTGTGTGCTGCCAATGTCATGGCAAGTCCCCCTCTATTTGAAAAAAGGAAAGCCATCCGGCTTCCCTTTCAGCTTGGTTTATTTAGTATTCTGCAATTTAATTTGAATACACACACTCTGTGATGTACCTCAAATTAAATTGTTTAACGCATTCTCTGATACGCAACGTATTGTTGTACCCAGAGATTGCGTTTGTTTAATTTAATTTGAATACACACATTCTGTGATGTACCTCAAATTAAATTGTTTAGTCATCAATTTTCAGCACCGCCATGAACGCTTCCTGCGGTACCTCAACGTTACCGACCTGCTTCATCCGCTTCTTACCTTCCTTCTGCTTCTCCAGCAGTTTCCGTTTCCGCGAGATGTCACCACCGTAACACTTGGCGAGTACGTTTTTACGCATGGCTTTTACAGTTTCACGTGCAACGACCTTGGTACCTACGGATGCCTGAATCGGCACCTCGAACATTTGCCGTGGAATCAGCTCACGCAGCTTCTCACAGATAATGCGGCCGCGGTTGTATGCACGATCACGGTGAACGATGAAGGAAAGGGCATCGACCTGTTCACCATTAAGCAGGATATCCATCTTCACCAGATTGGACTGACGATAACCGGACAGTTCGTAATCAAAGGATGCATATCCTTTTGTACTTGATTTCAACTGATCGAAGAAATCATATACAATTTCGGACAACGGAATCTCATACGTAATGGTAACCCGAGTTGTATCGAGATATTCCATATTCACGTATTCGCCGCGTTTGTTTTGACAAAGTTCCATAATGGTACCTACATAATCATTCGGCACGATAATGGAAGCTTTTACGTACGGTTCCTCAACATAATCAATTCTTCCCACCTCAGGATAGTTGGATGGGTTGTCAATATGCAGAACTTCACCATTCGTCAATGTGACGTGATAGATTACGCTTGGTGCCGTCGTAATCAGCGGAATGTTGAACTCACGCTCAATCCGCTCCTGAATAACATCCATATGAAGCAATCCCAGGAATCCGCAGCGGAATCCAAATCCAAGCGCACTTGAAGTCTCCGGTTCGAAGCTGAGGGACGCATCGTTCAGCTGCAATTTTTCCAGCGCTTCGCGCAGATCCACATAATCGGAAGTCTCAATTGGGTAGAGACCGCAATAAACCATGGGATTGATTTTACGGTAACCCGGCAAAGGTTCCGGTGTTGGATTTTTCGCATCGGTTACGGTATCCCCGACTTGGGTGTCACCTACATGACGGATACCTGCAACGACGAAACCAACATCGCCGACGTTCAGCTCGTCCACAATGGTCATGCGTGGTTTGAACGCACCCACTTCAATAACCTCGAACGATTTTCCTGTTGCCATCATTTTGATTTTGGAACCCGACTTAATTTTACCGTCAATGACACGAATATATACAATTACGCCTTTGTACGGATCATAGTGCGAGTCGAAAATCAGCGCTTTCAGCGGTTGGTCAGGATCACCCTGCGGTGCAGGCACGCTCTGTACCACCTGCTCCAGGATTTCTTTGATCCCGATGCCTGCTTTGGCCGAGGCCAATACTGCGTTGCTTGTGTCCAAGCCAATGACATCTTCCACTTCCTGCTTCACCCGATCCGGATCTGCACTTGGAAGGTCGATTTTGTTGATGACTGGCAAGATCTCAAGATCATTGTCCAATGCCAGGTACACGTTTGCCAGTGTCTGCGCTTCAATTCCCTGAGCCGCATCCACAACGAGAAGAGCGCCTTCACATGCAGCAAGGCTGCGAGATACTTCATATGTGAAGTCTACGTGTCCAGGCGTATCAATCAGATTGAGCAAATATTCTTCACCATCATCGGCTTTGTAGTTCAGGGCAACTGCCTGCAGCTTGATCGTAATACCACGTTCGCGTTCAAGCTCCATTTGGTCCAGTACCTGCTCCTGCATTTCCCGAGTGGTGAGCGCACCTGTGTACTCCAAGATCCGGTCCGCAAGCGTTGATTTGCCGTGATCTATATGTGCAATAATTGAAAAGTTACGAATTTTACGTTGTCTTGCCCGAATGTCAGTCATTCCTTACCCCCAGAAACAGCCTAGTGTCAATCACTTCATTATAACAGTTGATGCAGGGTGCATCAATCCCGCGTTGTCTCAACTTTATAATAATCAACCCGTTTTGTGAATCTCCAGGGGTTTATTTTACCTATACCGAGCAGCTTTTTATTCAGCAACCCCGCTAAACAAGGAAACGACCCACTTAATACCATTATGAGACAGATTTTGGAGCAGTCCGGCCGTTTTATCTGCAAGCACATCCACAGGGGCTTTGTTCTGTTCTGCCCCAAGCACCTGACTCGGCGTTTGTACAGGAACAATCGGAGTCTCTATTTTTTCCTGTTGCACGGGAACAGCAGTTTCCGATTCGGCAGCGGGTTCTGGTTCTGTTTGGACTACGGCTGGCACCTCTGGAATGTTACCCACCTGAAAATGACTTCCTGCCAGCTGCATCCCCAGCAGAACCCCTAATAACATGAGCACAATGACCGTTAGCATTTTTTTGCCGAATTTGGACACTTGCTTCCCCTCCAATCAGGTTACATTTTGAAATAATCAACTACCCTGTGACTTGGTCCCCGTACTGGCTTTATCCACATTCTGATCTTCCCAATATACTTCGGCAATCATGTCTGCAAGGACTTGTGAAGTCCGCTTGAGCTCAGCCCCTGTATTGTCGATCCCACCAATTTCAATCAGAATGCTGTTGGGCGAGAGGGTTTGATTGTACTCCCCATTATTGGCTCCGCCGCCATCCTTGCCCCAGACTCCTCTGGAGACACCAGGATACTTTGCTTCAAGTTTCTTGTGTATTTTTGCAGCGAAAGCTTCATTTTGTTGCCAGTTCGGATTCTCATGCCCGATGATGAAATATACTTTGGCGTATCCCTTGCCATCAATGGTTGTGGTTGTTTTGTTGTGACGCTGGGAATCCCGGTGTATATCAATGAGATAGGTTAAATCATCATTTTCGGCAAGGGCAGCCTTTACCGTCTGACGTGAATATTTATAGGAATAGTTCCAGTTGTAATCCTTCACTTTGGTCGGGTAATCGTCCGTTGCATGCTCCACTCCAACGCCAAGCTTTTGCAAACTGTCAGAAAGGTACGATCCTACTTGAAAAACGTTACCTGTTGCTTTTCCGGATGAAGGGTTATCACTCTTGGTGCCGAGCAGCGGATTGTATCCTTCTCGCGGATGGGAATGATAGATCAGCACGGCTTTTTTACCCGTTGTAGCTCCACCTTCCTGACCACCGCTTTTCGGCGGCGGATCTTCTTTTACTTCTCCGCCCTCTGGCTCGTCCGTTCCGGAATTGTCCGTGTCATCCTGACCTGGTGGAATATGCAGTTCGCCACCTGTTTTGCCTCCTCCAGCAGATGCCGTATCCGTCAGCCCTGGTCCTGGTTGATAGTCTTCAGGTGCTTCGGCCTTCTCGTTTCCTGAACCTGGCCGGAGCAATACCGGTTGATTGCTGCCCATGCCTGGCATCTCTCTTGCAATCAGGCTTTTGGGGTCCTGCGGATTAACATTCGTAAGAAGTTGAAATACAAATGTAGTCAAGTTTTCGCCGGAGAATGCGGAAGTTTGCTCCTTCTGGGTCAGGTGGGGCATCTCCATACCGAGCATATCCACAAAAAAGCGGCTGGATACAGCACTCGCGAAACCTTTCATGGAAGAAACCGGCGAGTTGTTTAACCTTTTCTCTGCCATGCCCCCCAGACCGAGTACAACAAAAAACAGAGCGGATATAATCATAAGCAGCAACAACGTACGGCCCATAGCCAGCACGTGCAGACATCTTTTTTTCCACTTTCCGATATTCCAGGCCAATATTTTGTTCATTCTTCTGTCTCCTTCCCTGCTGGACAACTCTTATACTTCAACTCTATGAGCCTGCAAGATTTGATAGAACAGAAAATAGAAGAAAGACAAAAAAAGAAAGTCCGATAGATTCGGACTTCCTGCCTGTGATGGTTTATTGTTTAATGAGTATAGGCTGCAACGTTATCCGGATTCACCGCATCATGCAGGGCAGCATTCAGGCCTGTCGCAATAACGTTGGCAATTCCCTCGATGAATTCATCAATTTCCTTTGGAGTAACAATCAAATCGTGTCCGAGTGGCTCCAACACCTCTTTTACCAAACTCAAACGATCCTGCTCACCGATATCGTCCAGCATGCCCATAATCTGCTTCGTTTGATCTGTCTCTTGACGGAAGTGTGCACTCATCATTTCGATTACATTATTTACTATAGTAGAAGCATAGCACACGGTTGGTACACCAATGGCAATACATGGCACACCC
Organism: Paenibacillus sp. P13VS; assembly: GCF_015143645.1. Classification (NCBI taxonomy): domain Bacteria; kingdom Bacillati; phylum Bacillota; class Bacilli; order Caryophanales; family Paenibacillaceae; genus Paenibacillus; species Paenibacillus sp. P13VS. Next base: position 220,433 of record NZ_WYEV01000006.1, read on the forward strand.
ATAATCTCTTTGGTAAGCCCGCGCCGTTTGTTGCCGATACCTGAACCCGGATGAATCCCGATATCAGCCACTTGAATGGTGGTGTTGACGCGTTCAAGTGAACGAGAGGCCAGTGCATCAATGGCAATAATGGCATCCGGTTTGGTCCGATCCACAATCCCCTGTACAATGTCGCTTGACTCAATTCCTGTAGTACCAAGCACACCAGGGGCAATGGCACTAACTTCACGATATCCTGGAGCCACCTGATCCGGTACCAATTCAAAGTATTGACGGGTTACCATCAAGTTCTCGACCACCAGTGGACCAAGCGAATCAGGAGTTACGTGCAAATTACCGAGACCTACAATAAGCACTTTGGACGTTTTGTTAACCCCAGCCTTGGTCAGAAAATCCTCCATCTCCCGCGTGAACTCCGCTGCAACGCGTTCCTGAAGTTCGGTGTCCCCGTTACGTAGTGACGGAACTTCCAGTGTGACGTAATGACCTTTGACACGTCCGATGGTCTTTGCGGCAGCATCGTTCAGCACATCTATTCGTGTGATGGTAATGCCGTCTTTTTCTTCTACGTCTTCCCGCAGCCCGGGAATCGTTTGTTTCTTTGAACCCTGAGCCATCTCCTTTGAGTCGATTGCCAAGTCAGTGCGAACGGTATAGTTCTGTAAATCAAGCGTCATCTGTTCCTGCCTCCCTTACCGCATTTGAGCATATTGTGTGGGGAAAAGGGGATCTTTATGCAATGCCGAGAACACTATAGGAATATTTGTTGCATTTTACATGCTAGCGTGCTAGAATATTTTAAGTTGTGAAACGTTTGTATTCATGCGAATGCCTTACAGGAGGTGAATGTAATGCCAAACATCAAATCCGCTGTTAAACGCGTAAAAACGAGCGACAAGCGCCGCGCACTCAACGCTTCCCAGAAATCCGCACTCCGTACAGCTGTTAAAGCTGCTGATGCTGCTCTGGTAAGCAACGAAGTTGATACTGCAAAAGCTGCGATTCAAGCTGCTTCCAAAAAGCTGGACAAGGCTGTAACTAAAGGTCTGGTTCATAAAAATGCTGCAGCACGCAAAAAGTCTCGCTTGGCGAAAAAACTGAACGCTCTTTCCGCACAAGCGTAAGAAGCGTTACTTATACGATCCAATGGAAAAATCCTGAACAGCACCGTGCTTTCAGGATTTTTTAGTATCTGGTCTAATAAGTATCCGAATAAAGAACCCGTATCCGGTGATCAATCTGACGATCGGATACGGGTTCTTTTATTATGAATCAATTCAATCATACGATGCAGTCATTAAGCCCCAAGTCTAAGCAAGAACAACTCCAAACCAAGCACCTTATCAACTGCACCTGTCTTCATCTGGTAATCCAGCTCGCTCAGATGACTCAGAATGTTTCTGAGCCGTTCCGGCTGAAACTTTCGAGCCTGCTCTCCGGCAATTTTAACAGCGTACGGATGCAAGCCAAGCTGGCTGGCAATTTGCTGCTGCGAATAACTTTGCTGCCCAAGCTCTTTCACTTGTATCATGATTCGGAACTGACGGGCGATCAAGGCTGCAATTTTAATGGGCTCTTCACGCTGTTTCAGCAATTCATAGAACAGTCCCAGCGCTTTCTCCAGACGCAAGTTGGCGAGTTCCTCCACCAAGGCAAATACATTCTGCTCCGTACTGCGCGCTACCAATGACTCAATGTCGGCACGGCGGATGGTTCCTCCGTTACCCGCGTACAGACACAGCTTGTCTACTTCAGCAGACAGCGTCTGCAAACCTGTCCCTGCATAACTCACAAGTGTATCGGCAGCCCCTGCTTCAAAAGATACATCCCGCTGCTTCGCAAGCTTCACGATCCAATTCAGTAGTTCTTCTCCGCTCAGTGGAGCGAAAGCCAGAACAACTGCCTGTTTCTTGACTGCCTTCACCAGCTTCTTACGCTCATCCAGCTTGTCTCCCTGTGCGAGGAAAACAATGGTACTATAATCAGCCGGATTATCCATATAGGTAAGCAGACGATCCACTTGGTGATCAATTTTGGACTCTTTACCTGCTGTAAACAAGCTTGCATCCCTTACAATAATTAATTTCCGAGGTACCAAAAAGGGAACCGTCTCCGCTTCCTCAATAACCACCTCTACAGGTGTTTCGGACAGATCATACGGAATAATCGCAAAATCCCGATGCTCTTCCTCGATAACCTGTTCTTTTAACATCTCCGTAAATTGCTGTATCTGGTATTTCTCCGTTCCGTACAGCACATATATCGGAGCCGTCTCCCCATTGCGTATCGCCTTTGTTGCACTTTTCACATCCATCACGGTGCCCCCTATCTCTACTATCCTACCAGAAAACTGGACAGACAACAAAGGGGCCTTCATCCTTAATAACGAATGAAGGCCCCCTGGTCCTACATCTATATAAACGAGGACACCAGCGATTCTAGAAATGGCTGGGCCCCGGTCATACGACGTCAGTTATTACAACTGAGATAGGACGTTATTGATACGTTCAGTATATTCTTGCCAAGCTTGAAATGTTCTGCTGATTCGAGAGAGTAGGCTCACATTCCCGAATTATTTGGTGGAAGTTCCAGCCGAGGCTGAAGGTACAGTAAATGTATTCTTTACCGTAGTTCCATCCTTGTCTGTCTCGTAGTTAAACGAGGTACTGTCGCTGGACCAGCTGGCTGTCTTCAATGTACCTTCCAGATTGCGCTGTTCCACCAGATTAAGAACGTCTGGATCCGCAGCTGATTTGGAATACACACTTAATTGGTTGTCGATCAGCATGACCACATAAGATCCATCCGGTGAACTCCATTCCTTCGACGTCATGGTAGAGCTTATCCCCTGATTCGGTGCACCAAATTCTTTGCTGCCATTCGGCGCCGCAGTTCCTGAATCAGTACCGGAAGATTGATTATCTTCAGTCGGTTCCTTCATTTCTACCTCAGGCGCGATTCCCTGTGTGTTATATGATTCTGAATCTCTACCGTCACTTGTTTCTGTTGATTCTTTTTCATTCTCATCTGCAGGGGGTACCGCAGCCGTACTTGAATCCTGATCTTTGGGCTGTGTATCCTTTCCTTGATCCGGACTCTTCTGACTACTGGAAGCTTCAGGAGTGGTATTCCGTGCTTCAGTACTGTTATCCGTTTGAGACGTTGTACCTGGCTGGTTTGACGTTTGGTTATCCTTCCCCTCAGGCTCTGGAGACTGCTCTGGCCCGTTTTCTTCCGGGGCAGTTATTGGATCCGCCTTTTCTGTCATAGCTGACTTGTTCTCCGTATCATCCATTAACGGATCACTGTTACTTCGAGGTGAGAAGGATTCGTCGTTCTCAACGTCCCGACTTAGCGGATTTTGTTCAACTGCACCAGTTTCCTGGGTACTGCCCGAACTCAACATCATAGACTCGGCATTCTCCACCTTTTCAGGTTCATAGCCCCAAATCGCCACTCCCAGCACCACAGCCGCAGCTGCAGCACCCATGGACATCCGACCGACCATGGAGTTCAGCCACTTCTGCTTCGGTTTGCGCTCACTTGAACGTTGTAAATTCTCGAATACAGCAGGGACAGGAGTCATTTCCTGTACTGTACTGCTTTGTTCCCTCCGCGCTTCATCAATTGCATCCAATTGAGGCATAATGGCATCAACCAAACTGAATTTCGGGGTCACCTGCGGCAAATCTTCTAATTCTCTGGAAAGAGCTCTAAGTAAACTAAAATTCTCGGCGCACTCCGGGCATTGGGCCACGTGCTGTAGCATCTGCGCAGTTTCCGCGTCGCCCAGATCATGATCCAGATACCGGTGCATCCATTCCACCACCTCTTCGCATTTCATCCTGTCACACCACCTTTCTGATACTCCTGAAGTAGATTTTGCAATTGCTGTCTGGCTCTGAATAAATATGATTTGACTGTATTCAGCGGAAGATCAAGACAATCCGCAATTTCGTTATACGATAAATCCTGCAAATATCTGAGTACGATTACCGTTCGATGATGCTCTGGAAGCTTGTTGATCGCATCCTGAATATCTTTGGCAACATAAGTGGACATGACTTCAAACTCCACATCCTGATTATCCTGAAATACCATCTCATGCTCGTCAATGGAGACCGAGGGCTTGGTTCTTCTGAATTTATCAATACAGATATTCGTTACGATGCGCTGCACCCATGTTTTGAATTGGGCTTTTTCTTCATAGGAATTAATTTTCGTATAGATTCGGATCAATGCTTCCTGAGCAGCGTCCAAAGCATCCTGTTCATTATTTAAGATGTAATATGCGGTTCGATATACATGCTGTTCTATGTCCCGCAATAGGGTAATTAGAGCGTCGCGATCGCCCGATTGAGCGGCTCTGATGAGTTCCGGCTCTACCACAAAGGATCCCCCTCTCCCTGCAACCTTACAGACGTGTTCATCAATAAAATTGTTGCAAAGTTAAGTATTTTTTTAGACAGAAAAGGTAAAACAATGGAACATTCACACTTGTTATCGCTTACTAAGCTCAGCATAATTCTAGAATACGGTACGAGATGTGAATATTACCACAACAAAATAACGGCTTATGTATGAAGGGCCGCTGAAACTTATCTTAGAATAACAGAAATTGCATACTGAGTCACCACGCCGCTTCAACCAGCCATTCCATTACTTACACGACTCAATTCAATTGCAATGGCATACATTATAGATAAGCGCGTGAAAGTTTTCAAAAATAAAAAAGTCGAAATTTGTCCAAATTTAAGCTCTTTTTAATGCAATTTTCATGAAAATAGTGTATTGTAAATTTACATTCATAATACGAGGTGATGAGCATGACAGCTCTTGCGAAAATTCAATTATTAAAAGAACAAATGCCGAAGGAATATCAAAGCATTTCTCATTTTGTGGAACATGCATTGCAATCCATTGATACTTTGGTTGAGGAACACCGTAAATATACCGCTGCACAGGCGTTATACGGCGATAAAATCGTCGGATCGGAAGAACGTCTGTACAGAGAAACTGTACTTGATGTCAGAGAGCAGCTTCTCCTCACTCTGGAAAAAACAGTGGAAGACCTTTTGCACAAAGGTGACAAACATTGGAACAAACATTTTAAGGACGGCGTTGAATAATTCTTTTCATTAATAAATGGCCCGTTTCGGCTATACTCCAACTGGGAGGCTAGCCGAAACGGGCTTTTTGCATTAATAAATACTAATCAGTTTTCCATTGATAAAACTCAAGGCACGCAATAAATTCGGTCCAGCATAGACCCATACTTCTATTTTCCCCTTTGAACCCATTTCTTGGGTGATGCTCGTGGGCTCTCCCCAAGCTAATCCTGCTTGTGTCGTATTCATACCGAGAGCGACTTCACCAGCAATAATCTTCTTCCACGTCGACTGCGACCATTTGTATTTTTGGTAAGGGTCATACGGGAAGAATTGATCCGCATCCGACAGCATTTCCGTGACCTGGCTGGCAGCGCCCCCGGCATAAGCAATAACCGTTTTACCTTTCGCGTTACGAAATACTACAGAGTAGCTCTTATCACTGGAATCATACTTATCCATCTTGATATCCGTTATTGTTACTTTGCTGAAACGTTGCCCCAACTCGGTGGTATTATTAATCCAATACGATTTTCCGATCAATCGACCAAGACTTCCAAGTTCTTTTTTCTTGATAAGAGCGGGTGTATCCTTCGATTCAATAAAAATAGATGAATTACCGACCAGAACCTCGGCCTGTTTTAGCTCCCCATCCCATCGAGCTTGAATCCCTGCAGTCTGGCTCAAGAGGCTTGCTGGAAATACCGTCTGTCCCCCAATAGTTTGCACTTTCCCTTTTAACTTGAGATCTTTATTGTTAAATTGTGCAGTTGCACTTCCCTTTTGCAGAGTGATCTGGTCATCTCCAAATTGAATCACAAAAGACGAGCCTTTCACATCGACTTTGGCACCTAACGTCTTAAACACCGACTGAACTGGCAAATAAATGGAACCATTTAGTAGCGCAGCTCCTGTCAGCTTTTGCTGTACCCCAACATCCAACTGAACGCTTGAAGTCAGGTCTTCTATTGTGACTGTTACTTTGGTCGTTCCAATCCCTGTAACCTTAAGTTTGCCGTCACTCTGCATTTTAGCAACTTGAGGATGTTCCAATGTTATTTCCGCGGGCAGCGGCTGACGTTTGGTTTTAAAACCGTTGCTATATGTCTGCTGAACCGAAAGTTCAATTTCATCTCCAATACCAGCTTCCTTTGCTGATGCTGTTAATGTTACTTTATTTAATGAAGGGACTTGAAGGGGTACCATTTCCCCTTCATTGTAGACAACCCAAGAGCCATCCTGTAATCGTGCATATAATTCATCCAGCTCATACGAATATATAAGCTGGTCGACATTCATTAGCCCCGGCAATTGTTCAGACTTATATTTAGCCGTACGATCGTAGCTCCATACCGTGCCATCTTTCTTCACCGTAAGCAGTTTATGTGTACTCCCTTGCCAGGTTAGGAATTGAACATCACTTGCGACCTGTACCTGCTCCTCTTCATACATCATGTTAACAATAACCACGGATCCGTCGCTCTTCAGAACAGCAGCATATGCACTATTGGTGGCAACAGCTTTTCCATCTGCTACATTCCCTACTTTACGAACAATGTTACGATAGTCCGCATAATAGACGTCTCCCGACGAAGATAATGCCCCATATGAATAATTACGATCCACTGGATAAGGACCGACGTCGATAATGGATTCCAACCCTTTAATCTGCTTGCCATCGTCGTGGAGTGTTCCATCCCGTAGAAGTATCAAACCATTTCCATACACCTTTTCTACGCCATTGTATTGATTGATCTCAGGCTTCTGCGGGTTGTCCATATCCCAACGATAGACTTGCCCATCCGTAGTCCAGCCATATAGGGAATGAGAATCACCTTTGGAGATGCCAACCAGGTTTCGATTTTGCGTCCAGACTCCACTGGTCAAGCCCTTGGACCAAACTGTACCATTGTCGAGCAGATAGTGGTCACGATCCAGCACGGAAATGATCGAGCTGCTTGTAGTGGATGCAGCTGCAGCAGGAGACTGACCGGGCAGCAAGCTGGAAAAGATAACTCCAATACACAACATCAATGTTATTCGGAGCCACTTGGCTCTGATATGCTGGTTTACTCCGTCGTTCTTACGTGTTGTTTCTTCGTATCCTATTGCTTCGTATCCCATTGCTTCTTATCCCCTTCTTATTATGTATCTCGGTATCGCTGGTGCCCAATAAAACTGGGACTCATCATTATTCGGTAAAAATAACCATTATCCTGCACTGGGCAAAAATCATCATTCATCCATAATCAATTTTTGACGTACGTCAATCTTGCCGTCCTTTATTCTCATCTGGATTTCGCCCATCTGATCTGTTCGATAAATCTGCGAACCCACAGCTTCCAGGCGTTCGAGCACACCCGGGTTGGGATGTCCGTATGTATTGTTGGCTCCTGCGGAAATGACTGCTGATTGGGCATTCCAATACTGCAGCCATGCCTCGGTCGACGAAGTCTTGCTGCCGTGATGTGCCACCTTCAACACATCGACTGCCGCTTGAGTGGAGGAAGACAAAGAGAACGAATTCCCATCTTGTTTGAATGAAGCTGCAAGAGATCCGTCTTGTATCATATATAATAGATTCTGTTCTGCTGCCGCATCCATATCTCCTGTGAATAACAGGGAAGCCCCCGCCATATCCAGCAGAAACACAACCGAATCATGATTTTGGTGTTCAGACACAGGAAGCCTGCCTCCTTCATTCAGGGAATGATCCAGATCTGGTGATATAAAATGAAGCGTGGTGTCTGCATCAGGCGCATATGACATTCCTTGTTGAATGGCGTATAAAGGGATATGTCGTTCTACAGCTGTATCCAGCAGCTTTTCGAAATTGTCTTTGCCACTTGTTGTGCCGTTAAACATGAAGCGCTCAACCGGAATCTGCTCAAGCACGGCCTGCAAGCCGCCGGCGTGATCCTGATCGGCATGCGTCAGAATGACCGCATCGAGTCGGTGAATACCACGTTTTTTCAATAAAGGCACAACCACTTTAGCCCCCACTTCGTAGGGATCTCGCCGAATTCTCCAGGATTCCTGATTGCCAAAATGAACCGTACCACCGCCATCCACCAAAATATGTTTACCTCCAGGGGTAGTGATTAGTGTGCTATCCCCCTGGCCAATATCCAGAAACTGAACGACCCCAGTGCCGGGAGGCTGCGGAGTCCGGTAAGCCCAGCCCAACCCTGCAGCAAGAATCAGAATCAGCAAACCACACATCCATTTATGAAACAAAGTCATCCGTTCACTTCCATAGTAGCCTGCACCTCGTGCCGTAAACGCACTTGTATATTCCGGCCACGCAATGCTTGCACTGAGTGCAGTCATTGATCCAGAGTGATTGCTCCTAGCCTGATCATTCCTACCTTGGTTTTTCGTCGGTGTGATGATCCCACCAGGCTGAACTGTTTCAACCAAACGGCGTTCCCCAGAAGCATGAACCAATGGTACCGTGTCTGCTTCCACGTTCATCGCCTGCTGCATCTCTCCTTTTCCCCGATGAAGAAGGTACAAAAGTACATATAAAACCGCATAATATGCCGCTATCCATAATAGGGAAGGTGTAGCCCAGATGAGCACAAAACCCGGCAGGCTGTTCATCCATTCCACGCTCACAAATGTCAGTTTGTTGAGTAAGATTGTAAGCCAGGCAAGAGGTTTGGCCAGAGGCATCCATAGAAATGACAATAGAAGTGCAACCGTCCCAAGCGGCAGTACAACAGCGCTAATCAAAGATACAAGCAGAAAATTGGCGACGAAGGAAAGCAGCGAAAACTGGTTGAAATATAAAATAGTAACTGGAAAAGAAATAAGCTGTGCGGTTACCGTCACTGAAGCTGTTGCTGCAATGACTTTGGGCCATCTGTTAAATAAACGATTAATAAGAGGCATATAGATCATCAGCCCTGCAGTCACGAGAAAGGACAGCTGAAAGCTCACGTTGAGTAGAAAATAGGGATTCCACCACATCATCATCAAGGCAGCTGCACTGATCATCTGTAGTCCGTCCCTTGCCAGCCCTCGCCTGGCCATATACAAACCAATCATGGACATAATCCCTGCACGAATCACCGATGGTGAACCTCCAGATTGTAAGCCACCAGATTAAATGATAAAACCTATATCGAAAAATCGCGTCATATCAACATCGTCTCCACAGAAAATGATAAGTTATAACCACTCCTAATGATAAGCACCGCACAAATTTTCAGTCACTTTGATAAATAGCAACAATTTGCAGAATTAATGATAAAGAACGTATTTTGTCTCCAGAAAACGTGATAATGCCGTTATCATTACCGTGAGAATGATAATGGCGGTGCACATGCTAAGATCATAGTTGGCAGCAATGTTTATAATTTTTGCTTAAAACAAATCAAAAAGGAGAACCACGCAAAAGTTCTAATTGACCCACCTTTTCACATGAACTAAAAACGAGCCCCATAATAAATTCTAGGGCTCGTTATTAGTTCATGAAGAAGTTAATGACCTTCTATAATAACCTCTTTAACTACGCTGTGAAATCTTCATCCTTTTCCTCGGTTTCTTTTTTTTCTTCCTTTCGAATAACTTTCTTTTCGGAATCGTTTAGTGAAATACTGGTCTTCCCCCCGAAAGAATTAATTTTTTTGCTAGTTGACTTTACGATGTTCAATTCGTATTTTTTTTTTAAATTCTCAAAAACATATCCTTTATTTTTGTTTTCGTCTGAACTACATAAGTCATACAGTATTTTTATGAAATGTTTGTATGCATTATTCGAATACATTCGGTAGTAATCTTCTTGTTCAGAAAGAATTCTTTCTACAGCTTGATTAATATTATAATTCAAACCCGTTAGCATGTAATTGTATTCACTTCTAATATGTTCTTCAATTTCATTAAGATCCATTTATAGCCCCTCCTCACGATTTACCATAATAGATACTCAAAATGATTCCATTATACTTTTTTTCAAACAACTTAATAACTTCAACGCAACTTATACAGGGAAATCTCTCTGTAAAAATGTCTACTATTCCAGTAGGGTTAATAATATTAGCGGCTGTTAATTTATTGTCTAGGTATCTCAGCAACTTCGCTTCAGTGTCCACATCACGATTATGCCCTCCTTGCTCTGGTGACACTTCTTGATTTTCGTTATTTACATTCTTTGTAACTAAATAATTATTATCCTGCTTAGGAATAAAATTCGAATTAAAATTTATTAATCTACCTGCAAGGTTAACATCTTCCGGAGGAGTAAGGCTGTCGATTTTGCTATGAGCCCATTTTAATTCAGTTTCTGCACTATCTATTTTAAAATAACCAATTCCTAGGTTACCATTATGTAAATTTTTCATAACGTTTTTTACAATATGATCTTCCTGTTTCAAATTATCCACTTGATTTTTGATCGCTCTTGCTTGTTCTTTTAAATATCTACCTTGCCAATTTTCAGTATAATATTTTGGCTGCACCATATTACTCAAACTCCTTTTGAAATGTTATACAACAAAGAATTATTCTGAGCTAGAATAACACCCTCTACTCTACTAGAATATATCAAATTTCTATAAACAAAACAGCATTTATGTTATTACCTTACTATTCTTTAAGAAGAAAAAACACAAATCGTTTATTATATCAACGACAAATGGTAAATTTTCCAAAAAGTAATAAAAAGGATGAATCAAGTTGAAGTCTTGAGTCATCCTTTTTACATCTATGATTCTTATTACAATCAGAATTGATTGTATCCCTTGAAATTTTGTAAATATTATGTTCTATAATATATAAAATTCAGATGTTTCATGCCTTATAATCTAGTCATCTTTGTGCATTAAAGTGTATCCCCGATTCTTCTAATGCAACTATCGTCCGATTTAATACTATATCTGACTTGAAATTCAATGAATAATTATGATATGCGGTGGCATAAAAATTCTTTAAGATGAATTCAACAAAGTCCGTGGGTGACAACGGACCCCACACAGGAATCCGGCAATTTTTATACTGTCCAAAAGAAGCATGCGACTTAGCATGTATTTCGTCATGTACTTCTTCATCAAAATCAAATCTTATAGGAATCGGTACGATATTTTTAGCTAAACAATCTGCATACAAATCATACCTGCTATATATATCAGGATCATTTTGGAATTTTTCAAGATATGGACACGGAAAAAAAGCAAGGCGGTGCTTGACAATTCTATTATTCGAAACTGTATACATCATCTGTAATAATGCACCGTCTACTAATTTTATATTGTAGTTACGCTCGCGTTCAAGTTCATCATACAGTATACGATAATCGATATCTTTAAATACAATTGAAAGTTCTACATGCTTCCCCCAATCAATCAAAGTATTGCTGTTTAATTCGCGGTTAGAAGGAAATCGTTGATCAACACTTAATCCATGTGATATTAATTCAGTCGTTATCCTTTCAATATCCTTTAATAAAAGCGGAACTAAACTAGTCATTGAAAAACCCCTTCAGTTGTTCACGCAAATTCGGTGGAAGGTCCTCGAGATATATATTTTTTTGTGCTAGTGCTTGCACAACTTCTTTTAAATTTTCTATACTGTTTTCAATTAATTTGTTCTCATCTTTAGTTTTGTCTCGATGAATTATCGTCATTTTTTCGCGTTCTTCTTCTGTAGGATATGGAAATATTAATTTGAAATTGTCATCTTTTATTTGATTATACTCTGCACTCAAAGCTTCCATGGATTCACCAATTCCAGTAACTCGTACCCAACCTTTGCTCCTTGTAATGGCGGTAAAAAGAATGTTTCTCTTTTTCGAGAGCTGATTCCCACCAAAACAATTTTGCCCATTAATTACGTATACCATCCCTGCTTCATTTCCTTTGGCTCTATAGATGCCTGTAAATATGACACTATCATTTTCAATAAACAAGTCTGGATTGGCAGCTCCTGCTATATGAGAGTTTATGCCCTCCTCATATAGCTTAGCCCTTATATTGCTAACCTCAGTATTTGTTGTCAGTGGATCAGTATGAACAACCATAATATCTTGAGGTCTGAGTTCCTCCTCTTTAATATTTTTTATAATTTCTTCAACTATCCACTCATCCTGAGACGAGGATGTCTGGAAATATTCAAATTTGATTAATTCATTAATGGAAGAATGTTTTTCAAGAAACTCTGGACTTGATTCTGATGAACGCGACAGTTCAACAACACTTCCATCCTCTAATGTTCCTTCTGTCAATTCATAACCAACATCAAGCCAAAGTGACTTTTCTCCGAACATTTGAACAATACCTTCATTTCGCTTTATTCCAAATCCCAATGCATGAGCTGTTGCTAAAACTGGTCTGGAATTCCTATAGCAAACATTTAAAATTATATCTTGCTTTGGTTTGTTTCTTTCATTTCGTAGAACAACTCGTGGATTCCCATCCTTATCTTCTCCAAAAATCTCTTCAGTTGGAGGCATAGATTGACGACTCAAAGTCTGCAACTCATCATATGCAAAAATTATACGCTTTGGATCCTTAAGAATTTCGTAACATAACAGTAAAAAATGCTTGGAAAAATCTTGTGCCTCATCAATTAGAATTACATCATACGTAGGCTTGAATGATGAGATACCATCAATAGCCATTCTACATAAATCTCCAAAATTTGCGTTATGGAATTTCGCTTTACTAAGATCATAATATTCAATATTATGATTTTTACAGACTTCATAATATATACCACGATTAGAAGGGCTGCCCCAAGCCTGCATAATTTTGATTTTAGACCAATCAGGACTTTCTCTCGTATGTTCATACGTAAACCGAGTGATTAATTCTTCGAATTGTTGCTTTAATGATCTTGTATTGAAAGTTACAGCAATATTCCAGTCCGGATGTTTAGAATGTAAATATGCCACTTTTAGTGCCAATACGATGGTTTTACCCGAGCCCGCAAGCCCCCTTATTCTTTGAGGACCATCCACTGTTTCAATAACCGCTTGGCTTTGACGGTTATCAAGATTAGAAATAGATTCTTCAAGCGATTTAAGTATAGCCCCTTTTGAGTTTGGTTTTTTCACTTCACGCTTAGGAGTGTTTTTAATATTTGTTATAGCCTGAACTGATTGTAAAAGAGGAGCATAATAATTGCCCGCTCCCCACTCTTGAGATGCTAAAAACCGCTCTAGTTCTTCATCGTTGGTAATAATATCAAACTCTTTTTGACTTTCATCTAGAGCTCGCCAACCTGTAGCAAACGTTGCTACACCAACTAAAACCTGTAGTTCACGTTTGGAACTTAGTGACTTATATTCAGTTAATTTAGCTTTCATTCTGCGATAAAGATCATCCCTAATTTCGGATCTATCTTCAAATTCAATACCTTCCACCAGATCAAATAATATCAAACCATGTTGAGGTGAAATTAGCATTGCATCAACATCAATTGCCCCATCTGAACTCCCGATAATCGGATAACCCAAATATAATACCCCATCAATTTCAGGTCTTGAATCGAAATAACTAACTAATTGTTGTGTTGAGGCATATTTTTCATGACTTCCTCTGATAATGGATACCATTATAATGTTACTCCCATCTATATAATACTTATGAAATAATTCTAAGCTTTCGAAATAAAAAAAACAACACGGTGACTAACCTTAACATTTCATACTGGTAATGAAAAAAACGCACCTTGAAAGAATCAAGAGCTGTCATCATAATTAAAAATGATAACAGCTCTTTTAGTATAACCATATATAAGAAAATTCAATAAACACTTACTTTAAATAATTTCGTTTAGAATGGAGCTCCCTCATCATTTTTTTTAATGACAGTACACTCATAATTGTAAAAAATCATTACAAATATTATGTCTACGGCATTTCTTATTAATAATTCTCTGTCCCTTAAGCATTTATAGCTATATCAAGAGCTCTAACGGAAATCTCTGAAATGAATCTCAAACGTCATCAAAGCTCAACTTAAAAGACCCAATTTTGCGAACCTCGTTTAAGAGAAATCCCTTGTATAACCACCTAACTGCTGTGTTTCATCCGATGTCCCATTGAGCTGGACAACAATAATACATCACTTTACCCACACTCAGATGTCAATACAAAATATTGTCTATGCATCAATATAATTTTCAACTAACAAGAATGCCTCGCCTAAGTCATTTAATTCCAACTTTAATCTGTAAAATGCTACTTCACCGTTCTCACTATAAGGTCTAATTCCCTCAGGGATTCTTTCTTTGTATTCTTCATACCACTCATCATCGTAAATATAGGTATCCTCTTCTTTATCATAGATAGCTTCACCACTTTGCAGGAAATCATCATAGTCCTGATCTTCGTAGTAATCCTCATCTATAGTAACATTAGCCCATGGAAATGTTCTAATAAAGCCTTGCTCATATGATTTAGTACCCCAAAGTACTGTCCAAAAAATTTGTTGAATGTGCTCTCCCTTTCTATCTTCTATTGTTATTTTAACATTTCCAAAACCACTTATTTTGTTAATCCATTCCTCTGCCTCCAATATTATTGAATTCCCCTTATCTAGCTCAGTCATTAAGGGTTTTGCTTCTATAAGCTTTTGATATTTCCGCTGATATTCAGATACATTTTGTGATATATCTATCAAATGAGGTATAGCCTCTTCATTTAAAAGATTTGATTTCGGAACCTCTATTTTCCACGACTTATCTTCAGTTATAATTTGTGCATCTTCTTTTGTAACATAAACCCAATAACATGTTTCGCTTTCTAAATCACAAAGCACTAAAATCACTGGGATTGAATATTCCGTCCAGTAGTTATAATGAGCTATGTCAGATCTAAATATAAAAGCTACATCATTTTCTTCGTCAAAAAAGCTCTTCCCTGCTTTAATTTGTAAAGCTAACAACTGCCCAGTTACTTCTTCAGCATTTAAGATTTCAATGAACGCATCAATTCCTGTATCATTTTTAGGCTGTTCTCTAAATAACCAACCTAAATCATCTTCTACAACGCAATTTACCAACCTAACACCTTTATCTCCAGTTCTTGTATTTTTCCTTATTTTTGGCTTTGTCAATTTAAACACTCCTTATAATATCTATAATTTATAAACACCTACTTTTACAATCTCTACCTATGACAAATAGATTATTGTTAATGATATGTGCTTTTATTTTCGCAATACATTATGCAGCTTTTGGGCTTTATCAAAAAATACAGATACCATGTACGTCCGTTGATCAGAGGCTAAAATACCAAAATACCCGTAATTTTTATATGTTTGACTCAACTCTCGGTACAGGTATGGAGTAAAACCAATCATTGTAAACAAAACTTGATTTGGCATCGAAACCTTTTCGACTTATGAAAACCTTTCTGATAATAACATCTTCTTATTTTACACAAGAAAATAAAGCGCCAAAAGCGCTTTATTTAACTCAAATAAATTTTGAATCTCTCCACCGTTTGCGAACATAATTATTAAAGTCATACTTACCAAGAGCCATATGATCGACATGATCCGTAATAATAACCTGAGGACGGAAGCCCGCAGCTTCATTAATTAATTCGATTTCATCCAATATTGCAATATACATGTTCTCTACTGTGACTACTTCTTTATCTTTCGAAATCGATGCTTGCTGAGTTTCCGTGAAATCTATATAGTCCGTTTTTAACGGAGGAAAATATACTTGACTAGGTTGATCAATAAACAAAAAGGAAGGTAATACTGAAGTTTTCTGAACTGCAAAGTAATGAAGTAATGATAAAAACAAACTTAAATGACACGAAAGCCAGTTCGCACCGCTACCCATTTCGCTAAGATAAACATTTGTTTTATTGATTTTGTCCTCATGATATAAATTGAAGGTATCTAGTTCGAACTTTATTTTCGTCGGTCGGTACTCATCCTCGAAATCAAGTTTCTCAATTATTCGATTAATGTTTCCATTGATAAATGTCATTGCCTCGGCTTCATAGAATTTCACATTGTAGGCTTTTATCTTATTTTTAATAAATGAAATATCTGAATCATAGTCCGATGCTGCTAGTTGAGCTAAACTGCTTCTCTGGCTCTCCACTATTTCACAATCAGAGTCAATTTTAGCTTTATAATAGATAATTTGTTCATCCAGGCGTTTATTGTCCTTAAGATCTTTAAAAATAACCTCTGTTCTCTCAATTTCTCGAGTTAAATCCTTAATTTCATCAGTTAAAGATCTTTTATTTTGATTCAAATGATTAAGTTCGGCAATAAACGAAAGATTCTGTTCTCCTACACCTTGAATCTCATTTTGAAGCCATTTTTTTGATTTATTTAAATCATTCATTTTTTCGTTTAATTTTTCATGAGGCTTGCCACAAAGAGGACATACATATTCTCCAATTTCAGGCTTCGAGTATTTTCCTCTCTCATCTAATTTCTTTAAGTTTTCTTGATAGCCATCACCATAATTCCGACTCAACTCTAGATTTTTTATAGTCAAATCCAAATCGTGCTTTTCACGTCTTTTTAATTCTAAACGCTCCTTCAATGCGAAATAGCGAACTTCCATCTCTTCAGATAAGTAACTTTCTCTAGTGAAATCGGGCAATTTTTTTCTTAATTGAAGCAATGTGTGAATAGGAGTATTTTCATCTAAATGTTTACCTAATAAAGCGTAGTAACTTATAAAACTTTAAATCAGTCTACCTCGTAATCTTTCTACAGCATCGTTATAACTCGTTTGATCCCGTTCATTACGTTTCTTCTTTTTCTCTAATTCATCTAATTGAATCAATAAGGAATAGTAATCTTGATCAACCCAACCAGCAAAAATAGGAAATTGCTTAATAACATCTTCTTTTTTGTAATAGTCATCAAATCGATAGAACAAAGCAAATTTATTGGCAATTAAATTCTGGTGCTGAAATAAATAAGATGTCATATTTCGAACGGACGGGCGCCCTTCCTTTTTATTAGTGTTATCTGACATGTCCGTAATTTCCATTCCAAATGCAACTTCAAGTTCTTTTTTCGCTTGGTCGACAGTAATCATTGTTTCTTCTGTGAACAGCTCAAGTTTGACATCATTAATATTAAACGTTTTGGTTCTAATTACGTACATCTGCTTTCGACCATTATCCTCAAACCTTTTTCTACCTACAATAAGGTTCAAAGTACCTATCTGAAATACAGTAACGAAAATTTCCGTAAAATTTGTAATGATCCCCTTTGGAATATAACTTCTCGAGCTCCCCATACAATAGTCTATGATTTCTAAGAGAGCACTCTTTCCGCTTTTCGATTCCCCGGTAATTATATTCAAACCCGAAGTGAACTCCACTTCTTTTCGTTCTCCCTCTTTACTTAGAACACAAATTGCTTTTATATACGCATTCAAAGGGTCCTCACCCCTAACTTTCTAAAAATATCAACATAATTTGTTCTTGCAAAAATAACACCTAAATAATGCGCTGCTCTCATGTAATACCTTATGTCAGCAACTTTTATCTTTTCATAATTGACTTTACTGAGTAATGAAACTTCCTTGCTGATAGCAATCTTCCCCTCATTCACTGCAACAATAATAGCTTCATCGGTAAGTTCTTTAAAAAAAGAGTATCTTTCTTGAATTCCACCTAACAAAACACGTTGATTAACATCCTTCAAATACATTGAAAATATAGAACTTTTTTTAGTTGCGCTTAAAAGAAAATCTCGAGAAGGCTTATAAAAAATAATAGGAAAGACTAGATAAAGCAAATGGTACTCTGCCTTCTTATCTCTATATCCGTTCAGAAAATGTTGTAATAATAAACTTAAAAAGAATGGATTAAGGGATAGCGTTTGAATTGAGTGTAGGTTATTATCTTTTATTTTTTCAGATTCCATATCAATTTCCCTTCGTTAACGATAGAATGAACAATACCTTGTTGAAAAAAGTCACGATTGGGGTTAATTGTTCCGAATGGCATAGCATCTAATAGCATGACCTCATCAAAGAAGTCCTGTGACACTACGCAGTGATTATCTACTTCACAACGCTTTCTCGATGATTTCCTCATGCGCTGTAGACGTTTGTTTAAGTCACTTTTATATTCCATAACATCGTTTAAATATATTGGATCATCGTTAAAATGATCTATATAAGTTTGATTCATCCTCCAATAGTTCACAATCGCTTCTTCAACTTCATCCTCATATTCGATATCAAGTATCTCTTTAACGAATACTTTATCCATATAGCTACTTACATTACTCGGTGCTTCATTAGAGTACGTTCCTGGAAGAGGACGTGAACCACTAGCCTGTTTATCACGAATGGAAATGGCGTGTGTTTTGTAATCATCGTGTGATATCTCCCACTCCCCATTGTTCTCAACAGGTTTCATTAGAATGGAGCCTAATAACTCATATATAAATGAATCTTCATCTTCGCTCTTAATTAAGCTAAATGAAGGATGTTGCTTTATTTTATCTTTCCTTTTTGTTATATCTTTTTCATTAAGTTGTAGCTCTAGTTTAGCCAGAGTTTTCCGGATAATCTTATGATCGACTGAAAAAATCTCATTATAGAACTTTCTAAAGCCTTCTTCTTTCTTCTTTTGCTCATTACCTTCATCCTTAATAATTTTGAATCTTTGCTCTTCATTCAACTCATTCCATTGATGAAAAATAGAATCCTCACTGGTCATAGATGTAGAAACGAGAATAAGCCTTTTAAACTTATCCATATTTTGATGATTAATTATCCAGTTTTTTAACGATTTCCAAAAATCTGAATTTCTACTTGATAAATGATGCTCATCTTGGTGATGTTTAATTTCCATGTTCGCAGAATTAGATTCAGAACCTATAGCAATATCGCCAAACCTTTCGACATGAATAATCTCCCCTGGCTTTAAATCTAGGCAATGTTCAAGCACAATCAAGTAATGAAATATATCTCCAAGTTTTGTTTTGGTATCGTCGTTCTTTTGCAAAGTCAGGAATCTCACCTCTTATCCCTAATCCAATAATATTCCTTTTGATTCTTGCATCTTTTTTATCTTAGTTCAAATATACTAATTTTCGTCACCGTTTGCTGTCGAATCCTGTTGTCGAATTAACAATTATTAAAAAATAAATCTGACTATACTAAACTACAACGACAAACGTTTTGGTTACTCATGCTAATTATTGTTAAATAAACAAAAAGACGTAGCATAAGTTAAAAAACGAAACTGTTAATACTGCTAGCGCAGGAGCATCTTTAACAGGTGATTAGACATTCAGACTAAATTAAATAACTTTTAAAAATATTAGTATACTTTTATATTTCATATGTAATAACAAGCGCCAATGGCGCTTGTTTTATTCAGCTTGCTTCCTCAGCAAGTGTACGTCTCTCATCGCGAATGGATTTAAGTCTTTACCATCATTAATGTGACTGATACGTTCGTAGGCTCTTGCCAAATCAATTAGCTCGATGCACTCTGCATCTCGAGAAAGAGCGTTTTTAGCAGCTTGACGAATCAGTAACATGATGGAATGCATAGCTCCATTTGTCGCATACATGAATCGTTCACAGCACTCTTCATCCGCTAAATTGGAGGTCGTTTCAAATACCGTTGTTATCTTTTTATCTAGTTCAAACATCAGACGCTGAAACTCGGTACGATCCCCTTCTGTTGCAAAACTGAACGGTCTAATTTCTTCTCGAATCACCCTGCGGTTGAGTTGAGGATTTAGGTCAAGGACTTCCTTTGCTTCACTTAATCCAAAAAATACAACCGGTATCTGGGTTTGAACCATAAGTGATTTAAACCAATCCGACACACCTAACATAACTTTGCGGCGATCACGATCTACGAAGTGCTGAAACTCATCAAGCATAATTAACTGAACACGATTTTTTCGGATCAATTTGATTAAACGATCCCCCTTCTGAGCAACAGTCCCTTTGTTTGGATAGGGATCTTTCAGTTCCTGAAGCAAACGCTCTGTTAATACAGTGTACTTGACTGGGGACGGAAGGCTCATGTGAAGAATATTTTGAGTTGAGTAGCGAATACCCTCCACGACATCACTGCTCACATGCATGTGTTTTTCAACATACGTTTTAAGTAACGTCGTCTTTCCACTACCTGTATCTCCATGAATAAGAAGTGAACTTGGGGCATCGGAATACAATGATTCCTGGTGGATCTCTTCAATTGCCTCTAGTGCCTTTTTAAAGCGTGGATGAAGCACCCGAATACTCTCAATAAATTTAAGTTTGTCTAGATCGGCGATTGTGTTCATTTGCTTAATACCTCCCAGTCGGAATCGTCTGCTTCTTCCAGCATTTTAAACGCCTTTCTCTCCTCCACGGCAGCTTGCAGTTCCTTACCCACTCTCTCTTTTTGCTTCTTCTCAATAATTTGTGCTGAAGAAAGTTGAGTGTGTGCGGCTGCCCGAGCCCCTTTGGTCAGCTTCATTTCTTTTTCAATCTCCTCCATAAAACGCTCCTTAGCTTGAGCGAGGGCAAGCTGATTGGCTTTGCTGTTTGCCTGACGAATCCGTTTTAAAATACAGTCATGACTAAATTCGGTTAAACCTTTGGAGTATTCCTGATCATTATTGGGTACCTCCAGATACTGTTTGCCACGTTCGTCATACACGAAGATTTTTGACATATCGTACGGGTCATACTTAAATCGTACATGGGCAGCCCCTTTTTTAAGTAATTGAAGTTTGAGATGTTGAAGCTCAACCGAGTTATAGAACATATGCTTGTACTGAATCCCCGTGCGCTGAATGCTGGCGTTTTCTCGAAGTTTACCGAAAATAATATGCCAATCAGGGATAGCGTATAGTAGTGGCGGTGATCCCCATTGGGCAATGCCTGATTGCCACAGTTCACTGGGGATACCTTTCACACCACGGTGCGGGTGCTGCAGATACTCATCGATGACCCACTGATGAAGAAGCTTTAAGAATGTATGGTAACCCACAACCGCGTTTTTCTCTGGGTTGTAATCCTTTTTGTCCATCACATTTGAAAATGTTGTACCTGGCGTTTTATGAAACAATTGCTGATTGATCGTACGAAACGTGCGCTCCACCGTTCCTTTGTACCAAGGCTTACGGGGAGGACAGTAGTCTGGTATAATCCCCAGCTGAGCACATGTATCTTTGAGCGAATGACTTTGAAACTCTTTGCCGTTGTCCATTCGTAGCACTTTAGGAACCCCAAACATATCCCACTCGTTTTTTATGTCTGGATACAGCTCTTTTACATACGTCTTCGGTGTCATGGCATGTAGTAAACATTTCATGACGGAGACATACGAAGGAGAATGAAATGCAACGTAGATCCCTGCAATTGCCCCTGTCATCTTATCAACAGCCAGTGTAAGCCATGGTCTTCCTAAAGGGAGCCCCGTTTCGTCATCTACAACAAACAGATCCATTTTCGTGTGGTCGATCTCGAGAACATCAAAGGGCACTTTAGGCTTATGAAGAACTGCTACGCCGCCCAGCTTGTCGAAAGCATATTTCTCCCCTTCTCGTTTTTCCATGATCTGATACGGATCTCTATCTTTGATGCGTCTAGTGATCGTGTTATATGATGGGAGTTCAATCTGATCTCGCTCCTCTCGAACTCTGTTTTTCTTATCGATCTCCACGAGAACTTTTGCATGTAAATCCTTGGCTGTAATACGTTCTCTTTTGGCATACACGTTATCAATGCATTGATTGATAATCAACTCCACCTCTGGTGAAAGTCTTGTGCCTGTCCCTTTTTGGAGCGTATTAGGAACAAGTGAGGTAATATCTTGTCCGCTATCTAGAAAAGCATATAGCCATCTTCGTAATGTTAAAGGCTCAATATCTACCCCTTCTAATTTCAGTTCTTGAACGCGCTGCTCAAGTTTAGGCTGAATGTTTTTACGTGACTCAGATAAAAAAGGCTTGATAGCATGGTACCGTGTGCGCGCTATCTCTTTGTGATCTTCCGGCAGCATTGAAAAATCAATGATCCGATTTTCCCGAAGACCTAGCTCCATAAGCTGGGTCGAAGAACCGGTGACTTCAAAGCGAATAATTCCTTTTCCGTACAACGAAACCAGTTCACTTTGATCCATTGTAATTTCCTTATTCTCTGCTAAATTCTTGATAACAAATTGACCTGGGAGCGTTTCTTTTTGAATTTCAAAGACGACATTTTCCTTTTGAAACCGGGTTCCTCTCATGAGACTCACTGTTTGCATTCTTTATGCTCCTTTCTTTTGGCTCTTTGATTTTAAGTTGTAAAAATCGGAAAGATCTGAAGAGGAAATAACAATATCTTCAAATGACTTTATGACAGAACTTGTTTTTGCTCCTTGAATTCGACCACTCAATACCGCTTGTACCACATCACTAAAACTTGCATGGTAATACAATGCCGTAATGTCATGCTGAGCAAGTGGCATCCATTTCTTTGTCTTGTCCTTCATTGAAGAACAAGCAGCGTTCAAACTTACTAGCAAATCTTCCACTGCTTTTGGCATAAATACTCGTCTGCCGAAGCCATCCTTTTCAGGACCACGGTCCATGATCAACAGGTTCGACTGTGCCAGCTTGACCACCATTCTCGAGGAAATACGAAGTCGCTCTCCTACCTGCCCAGTTGTGAGTAATTGTGACCGTTTTTGCGCTAGGGCTTCGACCGCAGCTCGCTCTACCAGTGTAATTTTCTTTTCACCAAAACGTTTCTCAATAAAAGTTAAAAGCCCAAGTTCTTTAAACTGATGCAGACGAATATCATCACAGTGTAGGATTTTTTGCCTAGCGTAAAGAAGAGAGCAATATTTTCGTTCTTCTTCCTTGGTCACGGTAAGCATACGAACAAACTCATTGTGGTGGTCGTTATGCACATCTAGATAAAGTTTCCGGTGTACATAGAATTTTTCGTTACCAATAAGCTTGTCTATGAGCTCTCGCTTGGCTCGTGTGGTGGATCTAGTACGCTGTGCTGCTTTTGCAACCTCCACTTGATAAACAACATCCTTAAAATACTTGGATGGTGTAGTGAGCAGTTCATGCGCAAGTGTAGATAAAACCGTGAACATTCGATTGCTCTTTTTTTCTCCTTTGACCAGATTGTAATTTAGACGCTGGACGTCTACGTTAGGATAAGGACACGGGAGCACGTGCACGGGCATGTTGTCCAACATTTTCATGAACAGGTGAAGCCCTTCGAAATACTGTTGTGGTGATAATGTGTATCCACCTTCAATAGGGACTAAGCTGAGCTTCCCGTTTAAAGCATCTTGAATGGTCTTTTGTGCTGCCAAAACTCGAGGAGGCGGAGCCTCTGTAGTTATCAAGTCTGCATAAGCAAACCCGCAATTACATCCTCTACCGATGAGATTATCCAAACGAATAACCCGGTTACAGCAAGGACAACGCTCTACGAGCTGCACCTCGTGCTTCAAACAAATGCCGAACAAAACCACATCCCAGCGGAGGCGATGATACCCAGCTTCCTCTAAACATCTGGGACAGTACTTGGTTTTTGTCTGATGGTAATGTTGCACGAAGTGACGTATTGTCGGAGAAACTCCTCCGAATAAGACTGCATCAAATTGATTCAGCATATGCCTCTCTAAATTCGAATACCCGTGCTTTTGTAACAACTGGACAAGCGGCTGATTCCAAAGTGTTTTTTCTTTGAAATAATTAAAGTTCGCACGGTAATCAAACCATCTCTCCCCTCTATTAATGAGTGTTTGTAGCGTCTGATGACCATTCTCTTTTGCCATACGCAATGCCAAACTCATAAAACTTTCGTCCGTATACGCAATGGGTAAAAATTGTAGCAACATCGTAACCCTCCTACTATATTCAGAGTAAAGAAAATTATGACTAAACATGATGACAAACCTTGTTGCTTTCCACACGTTAATCATAATTTTGAAACCAACTTTTTCGACTTTTGAATTTTTTTATTTTTATAACATCACAAAAAAAAGGCGCTACAACAGCGCCTTTAGGTGTTTTCAGTTAAGCATCTCTTAATCTGCTTGTTTATGATTTTTATTCCGGTGGATGATGAAATCCAGATACACTGAAATATCATTCAGTGTCGTTTGTATACCTGCAGGATAACTAGTGAGTGCTTTTCGAAGTTGTTCAATGATATGCTGATACGATTCCAGTAATGAATCATCGACCTTAAATCCCTTATCGTGGTCTTCCTGGTGGAGGGCATCTTGTTTTACAAGTGTGTCTAATTCTTTGATTGGGTTTGAAATATAATCTTTGTCGATCTTATCTGATAACTTAGCTAGCTTACGGAGTAAACTTTTGAGTTCTGTTTCCGAATATTGTTTTAGGAGATCATTCATAATTTTTCTAAACGGTGACCAATCCATCAATTTAGATTGCTCCGCTGGCACTGACAATGGATTAGAAGCCGCAAAACCATCCATATCCCACTTGATGTTTTCGGTGATATCCTCAAGTGTAATATTCAATTTTGCTTGAATCATTAATAAGCTCTCTATATTAAGAGAAACTTGTCCATTGATAATCTGAGACATCGCTGAATCTGAGATCCCAAGCCTTTCTGCTGCTTCTTTCTGCGTTATTCCCTTATCAGCAAGCTGCTCCTTTAAATTTCTTCCGACACTCCGCTGTAATTCCGGATATGATCCGAAAGAAAAAACGGGGGAGAAGTCTACTGTCTCATCTTTAATGTAGTCAGAAAAATCTCCATCTGATGAAGTCATTCCCTCAATATGTAATACTCTTAATTCCCAGTCATCCTCTTCATCATCCAAATCATTCTTGATGTATAGGGGTAAGGAGATACACAACTGACCATTTACTTTATCGAGCAACGCTCTAAATTCGGTGGATGAAAGAATTACGCCTTCGCCTTTTTGTATCATCAGATCTCACTCCTATTCTAAGTGTGGAGAAAAAAAATAACTACAACCACTTCAAATTATAAAACAAAAAAGGACCTCTTAACAGAGATCCCTCATTTCAAGAAGATGTTCAATTTCTTGCCGATCTACAATGTAATTCTTGGTCAATCCCAGAAAACTATCATGTAGTTTTCCCTCTTTGAACCACTTTTGAATGAGTGTTTTGGATATACCATACAAAGAGCTTGTTTGATTAATGGTCAGATAGCGCTGCAGTATACGTTCTATACAGTCGGGATCATAATACGATATTCTTCGCTTTCCAGATGTATAAAACAATTCCTCTTTCGGCTGAAGTATACCTAAGCGTTCCAGACCTAGCAGGGTAGCATAATCGACTTTTAACAATTGCTCCACTTGTTTTTTTGTATATCCTTTTTGTTCCCGTCTCCGATGGATCAGAAGCTTGCGGCAAGCCAGTAATTCTTCATTAGAGAAGGTTGCATCCGTTAACTTTCCATCCTTTAACGAGCACATTGGCTTAATTTTTCCTTGCAGAATCATTTCTACGAGTTCCACAAGTTTTAATTTATATGACCTAAATTGCTTTAAAAATTCATACAAGGTTCTTCCTTGTTTCTCAGCCTGATACACTCCTCGAACTCTCCTAAGAAAAGTTTCAAACTCAATTTCACTGATATAATATTGGCTTTTCTTGAACTTGTAGAGGGTTAATAACTTGTTGTTGATAAACTCATTGAGCTGAACTTTGTCACTTATCCCTAATCTATTCGCTGCCTCTGTCCGGCGTATAAACCCTTCTGCCGGGACTTCATGATCCATGATGATATAATCATTAGCTGCACAGGCTACTTTGGATGTTTTACGGGAAAACTTCTGTAATTTTTTTGGCACCTTCTGTGAATTAGAGGGTTTATGGATACTCAGAGAAGGGACGTATAACAGAGGAGCTATATGCTTGAAAACTTGTTTTAGTCCCGGATCGTACTGAAGTTGAAGACATGCCTTCATTTTTGGGTTTCTTTTTCTAGGTGATAGATCACTTATGCGTTCCATTGTATCTTTGAAGTTAGCAGGGAATGCATCCATCAATTGATAGACATTCGTGTGAAAATGATACGAACTCTTATTGTTAGACTGATACTTTTTTATATTTTTAAATACATTTAAAACATAGCTGTCGTCAACAACACTGGGACTTCCTTGTAATAAATGACTCAGTCGATTAGCTAAAGTAAGATAGTCATTCAACTTGATTCCTTTTAAAAGTGGCAATTTATCGGATCCCGCATTTCCAGAGATTATCATGGATTGAAACCATTCCTGCGCCTGCAAGCTTAGCGGATCTAAAATCGTTGGACCGCTAGCATATGAAAATATCCCTTCACACTGAGGACAGACACCCATTATAAAATGATCCATCATAATCTTCTTTTTACAACGATAACAATAATCAAGCAGTAGCTCATTATGCTCAAGACAAATTGTTACCGTTTCATAACTCCAAAGGCTTTGATGATAAAGTCCACGTTGGTTAACACAAGAAGCACAGTATTTAACCGAATTCCGCATTAAAATTGTTGCCACTATACTCCGCCCTGCCTCTCTTACCCACTTGTTATGGGAGTGGCGTTCTAATGCTTGAATGGGGATGTCTGACCAAGTTTCTATTGCTTCCAGTGCCTTTCTGTTGAAAAGATTATTTCGAATATCCGAACTATTCGTATTCCAGTCCTTCGCGAAACTTCTGATGTTTGTATAACCATTCGCGTAAATTAAACGCAATACGTAACTTACCAAACTTTCATTCTTCTCAATGCTCAATACAGTATTCATTTCATATCTACCTCTCTTTTTCGAGTTAATGAGAGCTATTATATGAAAACAGAGCGTTTTTTATCACAGATGCTGTTTTTCAAGACTTAAGCAAATCCCTTTCGATGTTTATCATTAAATAAGAAAAAAGCCTGAATTCTCAGGCTTTTTTTCGGTGTCCGTTATCTTTATCTCTGTAAATTTTATCTTTAAGTGTGAGAGTATTTGTTGTAAACGACCGTTATCATTACCATGGTAATGATAACGGAAGTCCGTATTGCCGCTGCTGAGCATAATTAAACCATTACTCCTAAATCATTTGAGCCGCGGTTGCGGCTCTTTTCTGTTCTCAAGGGTATTACAGCGTTCTTATGCTCACCTGAATCTCCTTTTGATTCACAATATGTATTAACTGCTACTAACTATAAACTGACAACTCTTTTTAATATAGTGATTTCCTCCAATAACAACAGTTTCTAATGTCTGACGTTCAATGATCCCCCCTTCATCTAAGATCTCATCTTGCTGATAGACGATAATATGCCATTTTTGTTGGATGGCTTTTTCAAAATGTGAAGCTTTAAATAGAAGTTCCACGCACAATACCCCCTGGTATTTTTGTAAGTGTACTACACCACTTCGTAGTATAAAGATGTAAATTGAAATATAAGTTAAAGAAATGGTACATACTAACATTATATATAAAATAACATGATATCATCTGACACTTAGAAGGAGCAAGTTAAATGAATTTTGAATTAGAACCAACCAAAACAAAGAAAAAGGATAACAGCAAAATTATTAAAGAGCTTGTCCGCCTTAATCTCTTATGGTGGAAAAATCATGGCGATGATACTATATTTGAATCATTCTGCACTCACCTAGCCGAACTTGGGTCAGAGTCAATGGAAGTAGCAGAATCGTATTTCTTACACTTAAATACCTGGGCAAGGAAACATGATTTTGATTATCAAAGACTACACCGGTTCCAGATAAGATTGTCGATTGGTGAAACAGTCATAGATATAAAAATCAATGATTTAGATTATGAATTTTATTTACTCGTGAACGATATGCCCAAAAAGCTATTTAAGAGTCCAAGGGAGATCGAGCCGTGGATTCAAAATGAGTTCCTTGATTCGATGAATTGATTGCATCTCTTCAATTATAGAAGATCAGCCTTTATATTAAACTGATATCAAGACAACGTTCCTAAGCAACGATTGCTTCTATGAAGGCTTCTATAACTACTATGAAATAGATGATTGAGTAGACTAACAAATAAAAAAGTGATGCTGACATCACAGCATCACTTTTTTTAGCACTTCTCAGTTTACTATTTCACCGTCATACAGCTTCCAATTATATTTCAATTCTTTATCACCACGGGAATTAAGAGATGCTTCCAGGCTCAATTTATCGCCCTTTTTTAAGCCACTTTTTGTTGTTTTATCCTTAAGTTCAACAATAAATGTATAAGGCATCATATCCACCTTTTCAGTACTGATAGTTGTCCAATCTTCACCGTTATAATTATCGCCGCCGTATACAACTATACTGTCTTCGATAGTTTCTAAATCAGCAATAGTTCCGGACCAGTTTACGATTTTTTTCACCATATAGGTATCCCAAGTTGATGATTTTTGGTCTTTCGGTAAAGAAAAGTACGCTTCGACTACCGGCATGAAATCAGCACCACTTTCCATCAAATCAGCCACGTTCTTCTGTTCGTCGGAAGCGTAAGATGTTTGTCCTGTTAATGCTTTACCTGATTCTAAAACTTTCAGGAAGTTCTCAGCGTTATCTTGTCCTTTTTTGATAAGAATATAGATATTTTTTACTGCGTACGAATTCAGTCCAGGGTTATGATATTTTGCTGCATTTTCATTTTTCTCGAATTCCATGATATCGACTTCATCTGTTTTCAACGCCTTCACTAAGCCTTCTGAACCTTCATATTTTGCTGTTACATCTTCAGCTTCACTTGCAACTAACCCTGAGTCTTTTAACCAAGTAAAAACGTCGTCCACCTTATAACCATCTGCTTTTTTAGGCTCTTCTGCTTTCACTTCTTCTTTAGGTTCCGCTGGTTGCTCTTCTTTAGAACCACAAGCCGAGATTGCAAATACCATTCCCAATGTCAGTAGTATAACCAGCCACTTTTTTGAAGAAATTTCTTTCATATGTATATCCCCCTATTAAAATCCTAAAAATATCTTATCACATAAGTTGAAACAGTAGCAGTATCTAGCTGCTACTTGTTCTGGATATATCGGCTATTCACCCCACCAGATTATTTGAGCCTTCGAGTTTCCTTCTTCATGATACTTTATTTCGTTCTCTATGGGGATATTTGAATGCTCAATAACTATGGGGACCGGAAACCCTATAAACTTAATCCCCAATAATAAAACAAAGATAATGGCAAGAAATCCAAACAGGGTAATTTTAACACGTTTCATTTGCTCCATCCTCCAATGAACACTTCAATTATCGTTCTTGCACAATAAAATATTGAAAGATTTTTTTCCGAAAAATTAATAATAGTAGCAGGAGTATAGTCGTGTTGTTCTCTATGGTGATCTAGCCCTCTCCTTTCCCAAAACAAGTCTTTTGAGGTAAATCCATATTGTTGTATGATTCGAGTAAATCGGAACGAACATCCAGTGTTTTAATAGTGAGTATATATCCATTTATCGTGTTAAAAATCATTTCAATTTCAGATAAATTGTAAGAAGTGATATCCATTTTCGAAATGATAACTTGCTTACTAAGCACTTTTGATAAAGAAGAGGTAATTTGCTTTCGTACATCGTCATTTAAACTTTCAAACTGGAGTACAAGGTTTTCAAGGTCATCCATGCTACCTTTCACCAAATTGGGTGATTGTATAGCAATGTGTTCAGGGGATGAAGACTTAATAGCATAAATCTCAATAATGTCATCTATTTTAAATTTAAAGTTATACCTTCTTCTGTTTCAACAAATAGGTAGCCCTCATTTATTTCTTTAGAAATACCACGGAAAAATTCATCTTGATTATTAACCTTAAATACTACAGAACGTTTATCGTTAGCTGTCATCTCGATAAATTGTCTCTTATTCATTATATTATGCAATGTGTTCTCCTCCCACAATGGATTGGCTATTTTCTTTGTTTTATGGGGTTAACGTTTCCCGTTTTCTTCCGTCGTCCACAGAGGTAAAGAAAAACAAACGGTCCCGTTAGTTGAATAAAACAGCCGATCAAGTTGATCGGCTGCTTTCTATG
This sequence comes from Paenibacillus sp. P13VS, assembly GCF_015143645.1. Classification (NCBI taxonomy): domain Bacteria; kingdom Bacillati; phylum Bacillota; class Bacilli; order Caryophanales; family Paenibacillaceae; genus Paenibacillus; species Paenibacillus sp. P13VS. The sequence goes on from NZ_WYEV01000006.1 coordinate 250,494, forward strand.
TTTTATTGAGCTACCGTTTCCCGTTAGTTGAATCTAAAATCTTTAGATTACCACTTCTTCCATAACTCGCCTCAATTTCTTTAGACAATACTTTTGTTTGTTCCCCTAGATATTTCAAGGCGTTAGTCAAAACTGTTGTATCATCGCCTAGCCGAGCCATAACTGTTGTACTTACAACATTTCGAACATCAACATCATTACTTAAAGCCATTTTTTCAATAAATCCAAAAATTATAACAAGTAATTTATCTTCACTGTCGGTTAATTCATGGTTAATTTGGAGTAAGTTGATTAAATACGGATTCAGTATATTGCCAAATGCAACGTGAGGCGGAATCGTTCCATTTTCCTCCCATAGTTCATTTAGCTCTTTTATGTATAGAGTATTTAATACCGGCAATAGCCTACGCATTTCGTAGACAACGTTTTTATAATTCAACGTCATATCTCTCCTCCTTAAGCAAGGTTAATCCCTCTTAACTCTTCGACTTATTTGTAAACTACCCTGCACGTTAGTTTAACAAATAAATCAATCCAGCAACTGCAAACGAGCATACACCAGCTAAAGCAGACCATGTAGCAACTTTCTTCTTTATTTTACGGTCTTCATTAGACTCTGAATAAAAATTACCTCTTTGTTGGTTACCAGTCGTCCATGCTCCAATACAAACTCCAGAAACAAAAATGAGAATGATCCCTAGATAAATAAAAAAATTCATATTTCATCTTCCTTCCCATTACCCAAGTTCTTAATAAACCCCCGTATATTATAGGAAAAGGTTGCATGCGAAGAAGCGAAGTCCTATTTACGTTAACCTGCCCGTTAGTTGAACGGCTTATTAGTTCTTTTAGGAGTTGGAAATTCCAAAACTTGAATATTAAATAAATCCAAAACCGCAATAATAGATAACGCGAAACCACTATTCCATACCTCTTCTGTCCAATTCTCTTCAAATTTCTGACTACATTCGTTAATAAAATCTTGATTGATCAAGATTGAAAATGTTTCTGCCACTTCAGAATATAGATGTTCCTTAGCTCCAATTTTCTCTATCATCCATCTTAACCCTGTCAGAAGCCCCTTCTCGTGTTCGCCTGTCGCGTCCTCATATGAAGCTACCCATTCAAGTAACTGGTTTTTTCGATCTTGAGTAGTTTCTACAGTAATCGTGAACATTAAATCAACTCTTTTGATGTAGTTTTAGCTGTCCATTTAGCACATAAATTCTTTAATCTGTCGTCTTTCGATGAGCTGTTGTTTCCTTAGCTTAAATCGTGTTTGTTTCAAATCTGATCTTTTTTATCTAGATTCATTGTATATTTCTTCACCTAAGGAATTACTAATTGAAATATCTTGTACTCTTGCGTGACCAATACTTGATACTAACAAGCCTTTTTTGTCATTGATTTCCCTTGATTTAACAGTGCCATCCGAATATTTTAAGGTAATACTTTTGGATCCTTTATCCAATAGATCATTAGGTATAACGATTGCAATATATGGCGCTCCATCGCCAATGGTTATTACATCTAGATTATTTGATCCCCAAGATAGATTATGATCATGTAGCTTTCCATGCTGATCCGAATACAGGGTAATCAATGAATTTTTCATCAAAATAATAGCACTGCCCTCTATCCATATGGTATCTAGAGCAGCTACTTCATTCTCTGAGATATATTCCACAATCTGTTCGTTGGTTGGTGCTGTGTAAATCAGATTAGGCTCCTTAGAGCAACCAGTTATAATGATCATTAAGATTAAGAGATATGTAATTTGCTTTAGCTTCATATAAATCCCCTCTCATTTGATGAGTTCGGATTACACTGATAAATATTACATACGAACCAGATAATAGAAAGTTGCGTTAACCTGCCCTTTAGCTTAATAAATACTTTAATCCAGCAACCAACGAGAAAGGCACGTAATTCACTTCGTTAATAACAGGACCCTTTTCTTGTCCTTCATTCTGTTAAGAAATCTATTATACTAACCTGCCGTTAGTTGAACAAAAGCAGCCGATTACGTTGGTCAGCTGCTTTGTTGGTTTTATTGAGCTATCGTTTCCCGTTAGCTTAATCTTGAGCTTCTTCGAACAACTCTCTGAGCATTCTATCCTTGTTATTCACAAACTCTTTCATAATAATAAAGTGGTCGGTTTCTTCCAATACTTGTACCTCGATACCATCTGGCGTTAGATTGTAAATAATTGAATCTGGATATGCCATAAGAATCGGGGAATGGGTCGCAATTATAAATTGGGAGTTTTGCAAAACAAGTTCATGGATTCGTGTCAGCATCGCCATTTGGCGAAGGGGAGACAATGCAGCCTCAGGCTCATCCAGTATATATAATCCATTCTCCCCGAACCGATGAATAAAAGTGGAAAAGAACGACTCTCCGTGCGATTGCTCATGCAAGGATTTGCCACCGTACGAATCTTTAATAGGGCGACCGAATGAAGGTTGGCTGTCCAACTCATCGATCGTCGTGGCTAAATTATAATAACTTTCTGCCCGAAAGAAGAAGCCATCCCTTGGGCGTCGCGGACCTCTGATCAATTGTATATATTCATATAGGTTCGAGTGAGTAGCCTGGGTTGAGAAAGAAAAGTTGACCGTTCCACCCTCCGGGTTAAAGCCCCATGCGACAGCAATGGACTCCATCAGTGTTGATTTGCCCATCCCATTTTCACCTACAATATAGGTTACCTTGGGGTGGAAATCAAGAGTATTTAGGTTACGAATGACCGCCAAATCAAAGGGATAAAGAGTATAGGCAGGTACTTGTTGCCTCTTAAGCTGAAGTTGTCGTAAATAGGGATGCTGTATGTTCAATATAGTTCACTCCCTTTTAAGCCTTTAATCGATGTCGTTACCTTTGTTAGCAAACGCTGACTCATGTCTCGCCCTTAAGTTTACTCCTGCTCTTTAGTTGAGCAAAGATACCTTTGAAATACTATAGGATTAAGCCCTGATGAACTAAATATAGAATTCCACTTTCAAGCATTCCTTTTCTCTGCCGGAAACTTATATAGAATGCAGACCTCTCATTTTAAACCTTGTCTAGTGATTCTGCTGGGTAGACTTTCATGAAATCAAAATATCCCGGTGCTCCAATCGAGACGGTCGTAAAATAGAAATACCTCTCCTCCAGCTCCTGATTTTCCTCGCTCAACTCCAGAAAAGCTGGATCATTTATGATTTCATCATTCATTATGCCTTCCCGCCAGAAGCTCAGTTCAAGTTCAGGAATTACAAAAGAACATCCAGTTCTTGGGTCGGCATCTCCTGCTATTGGATACTCTTTACTAAGTGTGTGAATCAGATTCTCTACCTTTGTCGTGAAAACGTCGACGGCTTGAAACAAGCAGGGAATGTGGAATCGTCCCGAATAATTCGGGTTTATCAGCTGAATAAACTTCACTCTGTCATTAGAATCATATTCGAAATGTTCGCGCATAAATAACATTTCGATATAGCTAGGATTATCCGAATTGCCATCATTAGCTCTCCAATGGTCCAGACTCAGAAAAGTCTGCTCGACTTCTTCCCTGCACATGCCCAGCCGAAAAGGACCGATGTCGACAAGCGGATTTATCATGATTTTTTCCAAGTACAAACTCCTTTCAAATGTAATTTCTCTCATCCAAGCGAACATTAGACTCTCCATACCTTTGCGAATTGGGCACTAACTTTTTTTTGGACTGCCCCAACCAATTGAAGCTGTTGGTTTAATCCCGAACACGTAGCACCATATGGCATTCAAAATCGGCTCATCTCTTGCTTTAATTGACTTCTTAATAGTGATACTTGTGGAGACGTGAGCCGGTGGCATTACCTCCGGATCGCCTATCAGATACTCAATTCTTTTTTAACGCTATGAATAAAAATGTGGAGAAATGCAGATAAATAACTCACAAAAAGGTTTGAGTAGTTTCAAGGAGAGTATCTATGAAAAGTATAATGATGAAGTGCTTAATAGTATTTATTGGGCTTGGAATAACAGGAATAATCCCTTCCATTAGCGCTTATTCTGAAGCTGTATTACCTAAAGTTGATAAGGATGGTCACTATCCGATTACGTATTTTGATTCTCTAAATAAAGCAGTTAAAGAATATCAAAATTTAACATTCTCAAATCCTGTATTAATACCAAAATGGTTACCCAGTGAATCGTATCTGGAAAGTATACGCATTCTTGGTGTTGGTGATGTTCTAACAACGGAATACGTAGGTGGAGATCTGAAAGTTCGAATTCACGTTAATCCAAAAATAGAACGGTCAGATTTAAGCAAACGTAGGACAATCACCATAAATGATACAACAAAGGCTGAGTATAAAGAAAACAATTTCCTTTATTCATTGAATTTTGATGAGGAAGGTAGAAATTACATGATTCTTATTGAAAAAAAGAATGTAAAATCAATCAATAATGTTAATCCAATCAGTGTTATCAGTAAAGATAAAGCAATAGAGTATATGGTTAAGATCGGACAATCATTAACCCCATTCAGAGGGGATAGTTATTTCAAGAAAAGAACTGTCAATCACTGAATCAAATTTTTGAAGATATTTACAAATGACAAAATATATCCACCTCTTTGAGCACTACTACATGTTTGGTTCGTTCCACCAGTGCCTAAACCAATGGAGTAGTACCCACTTTTCGTAAATCCCCCAGTATTAATGTCTGATCCATTGGGAGCTATGATAACTGTTGAAATCGCTTTTCCATCAGGATCAAATAAAACAAGTGCAACATTGATCAACGCACCCATTAGACTGTTGTGAGTATAAATGATGCAAAAACTTCATACATCAAACCCCTGAATGAACTAAATTAAGCGATAGTGGAGTATGTCCTCTATCGCTTAATTGTATTTAGGGTTTACATACATAATGAAGAAATAACGTGGTGGTCGCTAAATTATAACGTTTCTCAAATGAGAGAGTTTCTGGATTCTCGAGGAAATGGTGAACATCTTGTGTTTCTAATTTTGAAAAAAGAGCCAGGGAATCCACAGAAAAATTCAATTCTTGAATAAAATGGTCTATTACTCCCCTGACTCTTTCATTAGACCCTACGCTATCAAAACCTACGGATAACAGCACTATGAATTGCTGAAATTCTGAAATCACACTTTGGGAATAATTCGTTATATCTAGTGTCATCTAATAAACCTAAATCATATCCTCACTAAAATTAGACATTTTACTTAAGGTTTGCGTTGAGAGTTTGTAAGAAGCCATTACCTTTTCTAAGAACTTATTAAATGGCTCACCATCTGAATTACTTGAATTTATGATAAGCAACACAACTACCTCCCAAATCTAAATTATTTTTAACTTAAGTTCCAAGTTCTCATCCTATTTTATTCTTTCGGTTTTGTTGTAATTTCTAAAAAGCGCATATATGGTTGTCCGTACATCGTGAAATATAAGTCCCCTATCTTCGTTTCAATAATTTTGCCTTTCTTCGTTGCTTTTGAAACATTCGAATCCACCCATGCAGTCAAGGTTTTAAACTCTTCTGAGTTCTTACTAAAGAAAGGGAACTTATAAACTTGCGCAGCTGCTTTTGTCGTTGCTTCAACTACTTTTGGGTTAGTCGGTGCGTCAAGATTGTTTAGATCGATATACCCTGATGCATCGACAAGGACTTCTACCCAATCAATTTGATCATTATCGCGAGTATGGTAAATATCGAATCGAACTTCAAGCTTGTCTTGTTGATAGGTTCCAACATACGCATCAAGCGTTTTTAAACGCTCAATGCGAACTTCATAACCGCCATCTTCCAATGATTTCTTCATAGCACTGGCGGCAAACTTAAATGGCTTCACTGAAGTCGCGTTTGATACATTAGAAGATGTATCTTCTTTATTTGCAGAAATGCCGTATCCGACGAAAAGAGCTAAAATTAGGACGATCACTATTTGAGGCACTTTATTCTTCTTATCCATATTGATAATTCCCCTCACAGTCTGACGAGTGAAAAACAAGATAATTGTGAATATCGCTTACTAGTTATTGGGATCTAGCGTCCAACAGAACCAAACAACAACTTTCACACGAAACCTTGTCCTACAATGCCTGTTGACAATGAACTATTACAGAATTTTTTTATTCAAGGATTCAAGTTTAGATTATTATCTCTGTCGTTCCAACCCGTAACTTTTTCATTTGTAAGTGAAATGGTTGAATTACCGTAATACCACGTACTTAACGGACCCACATTCATAACTTGGGTTGGAGTGCCCATGACCGATTTAACTTCATCTAATGATGCACCTAATAAAATGCTCCCTTCAGAAAGAGGAATTTGTTCTAAATTCAGATTATTGCTTCTATTGTTCCAACCAGTCACTTGTTCATCAGTAAATGAAATGGTTGAATTACCGTAATACCACGTACTTAACGGACCGACATTCATAACTTGGGTTGGAGTGCCCATCACTGATTTAACATCATCAAGGGTAGCTTTTAAGAAAAAGTTACCTCCCTCGGTAGGAGGTGATTGCTCTAGCTTCAGATTACTGTCTCTATCATCCCAGCCAGTTACTTGTTCATCAGTAAACGAAATGGTTGAATTGCCATAATACCAGGTACTTAGAGGACCAACATTCATAATTTGAGTAGGGGTTCCCATGATGGATTGAATCTCAGCGACAGAAGCACCAAGAAAAAAAGAACTTTCATTGGAATTAGATTGTACAGTTTCTACATTGTCTGTAACTGATTGCTCTTCAGTTTGAATCATCGGTTCAGTTGCTGTTAATGATGCAGAAGAATCATCATCAGTCTTTGAAGGTTCGGTATCTATCGAATACAAATCGTTTGGATCAGTATCATCATATAAAACCGTTGCATCTTCTTGAGAGGGATCTTCGACGTACTCATCAACGCTAATGTGTTGTTGCAAATCATATTGATCAGCGAATTGATCGGTTTGAGAACTTGTGTTGCTATTCAAATTAAATATTTTTAAACATAACAAAATTAAAACGCCTGCACTAACAACTGTTAAATAAGCCCTCCATTTGAATTGAATTCTAAATCGCGCTCTTTTAAGGGGATGTTTTGAATGGGTAAGTTTGTTGAGGTCAAGTCCACTTAGAAAAAAATCATCCGACATCCGATTTTGGTAAGACTGATATTTGATATCGTAAATTGCTCTTTGTTCCTCAGAAATCAATGTTTCGTATGCCTGTAATAATAACCTGAATGATTCTTCATTTCCTCCAACATCGGGGTGTTCTCTTTTAGCCTTTGTACGGTAAGCCTTTTTAATATCATCGGACTTTGCAGTCTGCTCCACGCCTATTATAGAATAATAATCAGTAAATTCGCTCAAAAATAAAACGTCTTCCGGCTCACCATAGGGTTCAAATTTAATTCCATATTTCAACTCATAAATCAATTTCGAAATTTGCAGTTGTCCATAATGGTAAGTACATTGGTTGTACAATTGTTTTTTGTTCTGCTCAAGTTGAGGGAGAAGAACAAAAGTTAGATGATGAAAAAGAAAATTTAACGATTCCCAAATTCTATCCTGTTTAAGGTCACGAAAAATACCAACAATCCACTTAATTAGGGAATCCGTTATTTCGTGATCAGTCCACAAATTATAGTTTAGAGCCTGATTTTTCTTCAAATACCACTTGGCTATTTTGGGTATAGATTCGATCCCATTAAATTTAGGCAACACTAAAATCACATCTCCCATTATAAGGCTCTTCCAGTTATGACAATTACACCATTAAAGAAATGTACAGGTAATTTACACCTACTATACATTTAAGTAGAATATGTGAACTATTTCCTAGCTGATTATTAGAATACATAAGGTTTTTTGATGAGATAGAGGGCATTCCCCGTGAAGGAGACTTCGTGCGGTTTGTTTTTATAATCGCAGCTAAATCAGTTCCCTATCTACATACGAATTAGTGACGAGAGTCACTTTGAGGGTAAGATAGTCAAAGCAGAGGCAGGATGTTTCTCTGTTGATATAAACGGCTTTTACATAGAATACCTACTGTATGATAAACACCTAAAAATTTTTTCGTAATGATAATGTTAAGTTTCCTCAATTGATACCGCCTGTTTTAAAAGTATTAGATACTATAATCAACAACAAAGGACAGTAAACACTGCCATTTTTGTTGAAATATTCTTTAACAAATCTAAAATGTCATTGTCATCTTGCGACATTTATCGCTTAAAAATATGACCATTTTTTATCGATTCTCCAGGCTCAATTTCTCCTATGTAGTTGGAATGAGGACCAGAATTTTTTTTTCAAATGTCCTTGGCTTAGTTCCTTCTCCAATTGAGTCAAACACGTTTTGTAACCTCTCAAGAACCGATTTTGCTATCAATTTCCTCAAGGTCTTCAAGACTTTCCAAACCAAACCATTCAACAAGCTTAGTCTTTGCCTTTTCCTTTATATCAGCGTCAATGTATATCGCTACAGTTCCTAATGCGGCAACTAATGCACCTAGGTCATCAGTGAACCCTACAACAGGAACAACGTCAGGAATTGCGTCTACAGGACTGATGAAGTAGGTTAGCGCTCCCGTAATGACAGCCTTAGCCCATATAGGTACGTCCTTATCCGTTAGACAATAGAAGAGAAGGAGCGCAGTATACACAACCTTACTCCCTGCCTTCTTACCAAACTTCTTAATCTTTTCCCAAAATGAATCTTCTGAATACTGATCACTAGCACTAGCCAATTTAGTTCACTTCCTTTTGAACTTGAAATTTCACATCACTTTTTTGAGAATTGACATGATGCTTAATAAAGTTCTACATCATTAGATTTGTCTCCTGCTTACAGAACTTATTTTCATGAATGATCAGTTTTAAATATTGTTTTATGGAACAGCTGTTTTTCAATAAATAAGAGAATTCAGATAGCTGTTTATCATTAAATAAAGAAAAAGCCTAATGCATCAAGCTTTTTCATAATGTTCGTTATCAATTCCTGTGCATATTTTATCATTGCTTGTGAGAATCTTTGTGACTATTTGACCATTATCATTTCCAAGGTAATGATAAGAAGCAAAAACGCCAAAATTCGGCGTTTATCAAAATGAATGGTGATAATGACTTTTTAAAAACAGGAACACTAGTTCTCAAATGTGCATTTTATCATTTCATGTGGGAATACCCCTTGATTTATAAGGCTTTGCGCTGTTTTTTTTTATCATTTACTGTGGAGCTATTATCATTTCGTGTGGTGACCTACACAGATAACAGAACATAGGCAGGGATTAACAATAAGACGATAGTAAGTGATGTTTCCCGGGTTAGCCTCAGCCACGACATCAGAAGTAATAGCGACGCCACATACACTGCAACATGTGTACCCGAGATAGCCAGTATATGCGTAAGTCCAATTTGTGAAAACTGACCATACGTATCGGGATCGATGTCACTTGCCATACCGATAATAAGCCCTTTCATGTACCCTGCATGTGGTTCGGGAAACAGTCTGTCTACAGCTGAACCCAATTGGTTTCTGACCAGGTCATTCCAGCGGAGTATATTGAACTGCCCAAACCCTTCAGGAGAGGTGGCTGTTACCGAACCGGCTCCCTTTACTTTGAACAACCAGTGGATGTACTGTGTCTTTAGATAATTCCGATAATCAAAACCGCCGAAATTCCTCGCTTCTCCAGGCAGCGCCAGGGAACCCGTCAACGTGATTGCATCCCCTCGTCGCCATTCTGTCGCCACCTGCTGTTCTTCCTCTGCAGCCAATCGCACCTGTACCATCAGGCGTTCTTTTTTGGCAGGCAGCTGAAAAACCTCTGAATCTGTCCCGGATTGACCCTCTCCTAGCGGTTCTATGGAAGCAAGCAGAATCTGAAAGTCTGCCCGGTCACCGTCAATCCGAACGTCTGAATCCAAGGTTGCATGAAGCGTTGCAGCGTACCCGTCCAACTCCTCAACTGCCATATGAGTAACCTCGGGCAAACTGCTAACATTCCGAGCCTCATTCCACTCCCAGTGCACAGCACCACCTATTAGCGACGCAATTAACAACAACGCGGACCACCCGCGCAGCTCAATCCACCCAAGCAGGAATGGCAAACAGGCAATAGCACCTAACATCCCCCAAAAGAGTGTCCATCCTGTCAACGCACATGCCAGCCCGCTGCCGCATAACCAACAGACGGTGAACACTACCAAAGGTCTACCCTTCACTAGCTTATTCCTCCCTCCGCCATAAATAAATGAACGCAAAGAACCCCCGGCAGCTGAACCAGCTAAACCGGGGGTTCTTCCCCATCAATGCTCTGAGCAATATCCTTTTTTTCAAAAGAGATCCTGCCTGTGTTTATGAATATTCAGTCGCATTAGATCATCTTCAATCACTAATCGTCATCATGGTTTCACGCGGCGGCTGGTAATTCTCCAACCTGCGGAACGTTATACCCTTCTGAGCCATCATGCGTGTCACTTTGCCTGTATCCTTCGGATAAGGGCGGTGAAAAACAATCTCCGTGATGCCGCTGTTCGCCAGCATATTGGAGCACGTCCAGCAAGGTTCATCCGTCACGTACACGGAAGACCCTTCACGGTCATTCCGATCGGTGAACAAAAGCAAATTTTGCTCCGCATGTATCGTCCGTATACACCGCTGCTTTTTGATCATTTCCTCCTGACCATCCGTTACCACAAGCTCATACTCTTCAGAAATCATGCATCCGGCTTCGGAACAATCGGGAACGCCCATGGGTGCACCGTTATACGCTGTTCCAAGCAATTTTTTACCTTGAACCAGCACGGCCCCCACATGGCGCCGCGAACAGCGGGAACGGGTTGAGACCATATAAGCGATGTCCATGAAATAAGTATCCCAATCTTTGCGTACGTCTGCTGTACTCATGTTCGTTTCCTCTCCCGTTCGTTAATAAGTTACACTTTGTGCAATGCAAATTTTAATTAACATAAGAAAACTTTGGTTTACTGCTCGTAATCATTTTATTACGGCCATTATCGGATCTGAACATAGGGGGCCATTTTCTCCAACATTTTCATCCCAATTCCCTTGACCTTTGTCAGATCACTCACTTTGGTGAATGGACCATGGGCATTTCGATAGTCGATGATGGCCTGGGCTTTTTTCTCCCCTATGCCCGGAAGCTCCGTCAGTTTGGAAGCAGATGCGGTATTAACATCAATTTTACCATTATCGATATCCTGTACCGGCTGAGCCGTTTGGATATTTTGTTGTCCAGCTTCCGCAGCAGGTGCCGCCACTGCCGTTGACGTAGCAGCCTCCGGTTCGTTTGACGCGCGAGTTGAACCGGTCTCTTCAACGACAAGTTCTGCCTGTTCAGTTCCCTTCGAATCAGCGCCATCAGCAGCCTTCTTGGCGTTATCATCAGCAGTAACCTTTACTTCGCCTTGACCCAAAACAGCCGACTGCACAGCAGAGGGATCCTGCTCTTTCGTCGGCGTCTCGGTGCCGAGCTGCATGGGTTCCCAGCCAGAAGGCGGCTGTTCACTTTTGCCCGACCATAATATGAATATACTTCCTATCACCGCAGCAGCAATGGCTGCTCCCTGTTTCCATTTCATGCTTCCACACCTCTCCCTGTCTTCAAAATAAATTATTCTGAACACGGGCGGTGCTTCCGAACCGTTGAATGCTGCTGGTGAAATCAAAGCTTTGCTTTTTTCATGTCATGTCATACAAGTCCTGGTGCATAGACTAGAAGGAACGAACTGCGCCAGTACCGTAAAGCATGAAAGGAGGCCTGAAACAATGAAGGTTGGATTTATCGGAACCGGCAGCATGGGAAGCCTGCTGATCTATGCCTTGATTCAATCCGGAGCACTCGAGCCCCGGCAGATCGCCGCAAGCAATCGGACCCCTTCCAAAGTGCGTCAGTTATCCCTCCGTTATCCCGGACTGCATGAATCACAGAGCAATCGGGAAACTGTCATCCGAAGCAACATCATATTTCTATGCGTGAAACCACTCGAATTCAAGCATGTTATTGACGACATTCTGCCTGTTGTAAATCCCAATCATATCATCGTCTCGATTACCAGTCCCGTGCAGCTGCGTCATCTGGAATCTTCACTTCCTTGCAAAGTCTCCAAAGTTATCCCCAGCGTTACGCACCAGGTTGGCAGCGGAGCATCCCTGTGCATTCATGGCGAACGCATGACCACTGAAGACCGATCCGTTCTGGAGGGACTTCTCAGTCACTTCAGCAGACCTTACCAAGTCGATGAAGCCTGCACCCGGATCACATCCGATTTTTCGAGCTGCGGACCTGCATTCATATCCTTCTTCCTGGAACAATGGATCGAGAGTGCCGTCAAACTAACAGGGATCAAACGCGCAGACGCCTGCGCTCTTGCAGGTGAAATGCTCCTCGGAACAGGCAAGCTGCTGACGGAAGGAGGATATACCCCCCAAGAGCTCCAGGCTCGCGTTGCCGTTCCCGGTGGCATTACCGCCCAGGCACTTGCTTTAATGAAAAACAGCCTGGACGGTGTATTCGACAGCCTAATCCATACAACCCACGACAAGTACGAAGAGGACTTGTTGAAGCTGGATGAAGTATTTAGAGCCGGTGAAATTAACCGGCAACAATATTAACAAGTTTGCCTGGAACGGCAATGACCTTGCGAATGGTCTTGCCTTCCAGAGCCTGTTTGACAGGTGCCAGTTCCATTGTAAAGTCCTGCATGCCTTGTGCATCGAGATCTTTGGCAATCGTTGCACGAGTTACGATTTTGCCGTTGACCTGTACAACAATCTCCACTTCAGCATCTACTGTCATGGATTCATCATACTCCGGCCAAGCTACGTAGGAGATTCCTCCTTCGTGTCCAAGACGGCTCCACAATTCTTCCGCCATGTGCGGTGCCAGTGGGGACAAGAGCTGTACAAAGTTTTCCATCGCTTCACGTGGCAATGTATCGGCTTTGTAAGCATCGTTGATGAAGATCATCAACTGGCTGATCGCTGTGTTGAAACGCAGATGTTCCAGATCATCCGTAACTTTTTTGATCGTTTTGTGAGCTGTGCGTTTGAATTCTTCCGTTCCGCCATCCACAGTGATCTTGTCGTTGATTGCTCCAGTATCCTCGTTGATGAAGAGACGCCATACGCGTGACAGGAAGCGGTACATACCCTCTACCCCGTTAGCATTCCACGGTTTTGTAGCTTCCAGTGGTCCCATAAACATCTCATAGAGACGCAATGTATCGGCTCCGAATTCATTTACAATTTCATCCGGATTAATGACATTACCACGGGATTTACTCATTTTCTCGTTATTGGTTCCCAGAATCATACCCTGGTTCACCAGTTTGTGGAATGGCTCCTTGGTATTCACCACGCCCAGATCATACAACACCTTGTGCCAGAAACGAGCATACAGCAGGTGAAGCACGGCATGCTCGGCTCCCCCGATATACAGGTCAACCGGCAGCCACTGCTGCTGTTTCTCCTGGGAGATCAGCTCTTTGTCGTTGTGTGGATCGATAAAGCGCAGATAGTACCAGCAGCTTCCCGCCCATTGTGGCATCGTATTGGTCTCGCGGCGGGCTTTCATTCCCGTTTCCGGGTCCACCGTATTTACCCACTCCGTTACGTTCGCCAGTGGAGACTCCCCAGTACCTGAAGGTTTGATCTGGTCGATATCCGGCAGCAGCAAAGGAAGTTGATCTTCCGGTACCGTCTTCATTGTTCCATCTTCCAGGTGCAGAATTGGAATCGGCTCACCCCAGTAACGCTGGCGACTGAACAACCAATCGCGCAGGCGATACGTTGTTTTCCCTTGCCCCTTACCATTCTCTTCCAACCATGCGATCATTTTCGCAATCGCTTCTTCGTTATTCAGTCCGTTCAGGAAGTCGGAGTTCACATGCGGTCCGTCACCAGCATATGCCTCTTGTGTTACGTCCCCACCCTGGATAACTTCAATGATGTCCAGACCGAACTGCTTCGCAAATTCCCAGTCCCGTCCATCATGACCCGGAACTGCCATAACCGCTCCTGTACCGTATCCAGCGAGCACATAATCCGCAATCCAGATAGGCAGCTTTGCACCATTAACCGGATTGATCGCATAGGCACCAGTGAATACGCCGGTTTTTTCTTTGGCCAGATCCGTACGTTCCAGATCACTCTTGCGAGCGGCCTGCTCCTGGTAAGCCTTAATGGCTTCACGCTGTTCCGCTGTCGTAATTGCATCGACCAATTCATGCTCAGGAGCAAGAACGGCAAAGCTTGCACCGAACAGAGTATCCGCACGTGTTGTAAACACTTTAATAACTTCTTCACTGCCCTCAATGGCAAATACAACCTCTGCACCTGTGGATTTGCCAATCCAGTTGCGCTGCATATCCTTGATGCTCTCGGACCAATCCAGCTCTTCCAGATCTTCCAGCAAGCGCTCTGCATATTCCGTGATTTTCAGTACCCATTGACGCATCGGTTTGCGTACAACCGGATGACCACCGCGCTCACTTTTGCCGTCAATAACCTCTTCGTTAGCCAGTACCGTACCCAGCGCTTCACACCAGTTAACCGGCACTTCATCTACGTATGCCAAGCCTTTATTGTACAGCTGGATGAAGATCCATTGTGTCCATTTATAGTATTCAGGGTCTGTTGTGCTGATCTCACGATCCCAGTCGTAAGAGAAACCAAGAGACTTGATTTGACGACGGAAATTGTCGATGTTGCGGAATGTAATTTCCCGTGGGTGCTCGCCCGTGTCCAGAGCGTGCTGCTCAGCAGGCAAACCGAAAGCATCCCAGCCCATTGGATGAAGCACATTATAACCACGCATACGTTTGTAACGGGAAACGATGTCCGTTGCCGTATACCCTTCCGGGTGACCTACGTGCAGACCTGAACCGGATGGATAGGGGAACATGTCGAGTGCATAAAACTTCGGTTTACCCGGGTCTTCACCTGTTTTAAACGTTTTGTTCTCATCCCAATACTGCTGCCAACTTTTCTCCATTACCTGCGGCTGATAGCCGTGCTTCGGCTGGTGATTTTCACTCATCTATTGTTCCTCCTCTTGGTTATTCACTTTTATTGCAACAAAAAAACCTCAGCATCCATAGCGTTTGCAGCGCTAGGGACGAGAGGTTGAATTCCCGTGGTACCACCCTAGTTAGCGGACGAACGTGCTTCGTCATCCACTCCCTTTGGACCTGTAACGGCGGTTAACCGATGCGGATTTCCATTCCTGAACGAAATGCCAGACATTCAAGCACAGGATGGTGTAATCACCGCATTTCTCCAAGGCGAGTTCGTGAAATACTGTCAATCGGCTTGCACCAACCGCCGACTCTCTGTCATGTACAGGACTCACTACTGTTCCTTATCATCGAAATATGTATACAATATCGGGACCATTATATAAAAAAGCACGACTAAAGTCAATATTGCTTGGTTTGTTGCTATAAATAATGCAGTTCTTCCCCATTCGGGCTAGGACATTCGAAATCGCTCGATTCCTTCTTCCAAGTTATGAATTGCCCACTGAATGTGTTCCTGGTTATCATATTGACGATATTCGCATTCAATCCACAGGATCAGATCGAAATACAGATCGTACAAGCTTCTTCGTTTTCGTTCACTCTCCGTTGTGATGGCCCTACCGTAACCTTTCACAAACCCTTTTGTATAATTAAAATGACTGAAGTAGTGCTCCATCAGGGGATCCGCCCATAGGCAGCGCTCAAAATCAATAATGGCTGTAATCCGCCCCTGTTCCACAAATACATTGCCATCCCACAGATCCCAGTGAATGAGTACCGGCTCGTTGACATCGCTCAGCACATCCGATTTCTCCCTAATCAATTGGGCAAGCTCATCATAATCCATAGGAAGTTTTACGCCAGCCTCTCTTCCGTCGGTCAGCAGATCATCCATCAGACTCAAAAATGCTTCCTTCCAGGTGTTATACTTTGGTTTCTTTTCTGAAAAATAGCCAAACTTTTCACCTCTGATCTCGTTGATCCGGCGATTGAATGCACCAAGCTGCTCTTCAATCTCTGCCTGCTCTGCTGCACTATACTGATCTTTGACCTTGTTGTAAGGCGTGCCAGACATATATTCCATCATAAAATACTCCGCCGGAGCAAGACTGCATGTGGTATCCCACGCCAATACACGGGGGACCGGTACATCTCGAAGCTCTCCCACAAGACGCAGTGCCTGAACTTCTGCCATCAGGAGATCCTGCTCACAACGCAATGGTTTACCAACCTTGGAAGGAGCGATTTTGAGCACCACCTCTTGCCCGTTGCCGAGCGAGATATAATAAGCATGGTTGGCCCATCCGTCAATCATTTCCCTATATTCCAGGATGCCTGTATTAAAATGTTGCTTGGCAATTGCATTCAGCTGTTCTGAAGTCAGCCTTGTTTTGTATGTACTTTCCACTTCTGCACCACCTTTTTTTATAAATACGAATTCTATTCATCAAGATCGGGTAAGCGTTTTCCACGTTTTCCACCTTCGTCCATTATGGCTCTCTTCACTGGTGCTGGCAATGCATTTCATCATAAA
Source organism: Paenibacillus sp. P13VS (assembly GCF_015143645.1). NCBI lineage: Bacteria > Bacillati > Bacillota > Bacilli > Caryophanales > Paenibacillaceae > Paenibacillus > Paenibacillus sp. P13VS. The sequence goes on from NZ_WYEV01000006.1 coordinate 267,062, forward strand.
AACAGGAAAAAACCGCCCTCACTGTTGCAAGGACGGTTCCCTATCTGCAATTCTATTTCACCGCGACGTAAAATAGCCGCTGCGCGCCTTCCCCAGCTTCTTTCCATGTGAAATCAGCATATACACGGACATTCCTGAATCCAGCTTTGGTCAGTTCCAGCTTCATCCAGTCCGGATCGTACGCACGCTGAACGTGAACCTCTTCGAAACGCTGGTACATGTCCCTGCCGCCGTCATCCACCCGGGAGAAAATGCTGAGATGATGCTCAATCTCACACCGTTCACGATCCATGTCGCAGGTCCAGATATAGGATACGGAGCGTTCATCCAGGACAAAAGGCTGCTCTTCTTCATAGCGAATCAAGGTGTCTGGATGGTGTACATCAAACAGGAATGTGCCTTCCGGCTTCAGCATCTCGTAGGTACGCTGGAACGTACGAATAACATCTTCCTTTTCCAGCAAATAATTAATGCAGTCACAGAAGGAGATTACTGAATCCACCGGTTCGGGTACTCTCCAATCCCGCATATCCTGCTGAACCCAGCGGACACTGCCTTCACGATACAATCGATGACCTTGAGGAGTTCCCTCCATTTTGCTTCGCGCCACAGATAACATATCCGCAGACAGATCAATGCCCGTCACTTCAAACCCCGAGTTGACCAGTGGGATCGTAATGGACCCTGTTCCACATCCAAGCTCGGCCACACTCTTCGGCATGCCGTGCTGCTCCCACGCTGTTCTTGCAAACCTTATCCAGTCCGGATAAGGCATATCTTCCATTAATTCATCGTACACATAAGCAAATTTACGGTAAGACATGTCAGGCACCGCACTTTCAATTTCATTTTCCGATTCCAAAAGAAAAAGCAGGGGCGTCCGGAGTTCACCCAGCCTTGCCCTGCCTTCCTTCGTTCCAATATGTCGTTAACGATTACTTGTTTTCATCTGAATCTTTCGGAGCTGACTCCGTCAAATACGTCCAGTTTTCCTTCTGCGTCACCAGTCCGTCTTTCATCAGCTTGCCCAAGGCACGCTTAAAAGCAGACTTGCTGATTCCAAAGCGCTGCTTGATGATATCCGGTGGAGTGGCATCCGAATAAGGCATACCGCCCATAGGGCGCTCTTTCATAAACGCAAGAAGTTTGTCCGCATCTTCGTTACGGCCCACCTCTTTGCGAGGGGACATGGCCAGGTTTACACGCCCGTCTTCACGAACCAGCGTTACCCGACATTTCACCTTTTCACCCAGCCGCAGCATTCTGTTGCGCTCCGATGAATGGATCATGCCGATAGCACCGAAGCCAAGTACTCCGCCTTCTACAAGCACAAAAGTACCCATCTGCAAAGGTTTGTACACCGTAGCTTCCACCCATTCGTTCAACCATGATGTTGGGGCGTGGAACGCCAGAGGAGCAAGCTCACGTTCCCCGGCCAATTTGGCGCGAAGACGTCCCTGCTTGTCATGTTCCATAATAACAAAAACTTCATCGCCCACGTGTGGGCGCAGTTCTTCCAATTCGGGCAATTCACGGATAGGGAGCAGCAGCTGCCGTCCAAGGCCCATCTCAAGGAAACAACCAAGGCGTGGGTGTATATCTGCCACAACCAGTCGGGCCATTTCGCCAAGAGTAAGATATGGTTTTTTCATGGTTGCTGCCAAACGGTCCTCTGTATCAAAGAACAAAAAGACCTCGAGCGTCTCCCCGATTTTGACATCCCGTGTGAGTTCCGTATAGTGAAGCAGTACATCCTCCGATCCTGTCGTCAAAAAGTAGCCAAAAGGCGATACTTCACGATCAACGGGCAGGGAGACGACCGTGCCTGCAATCAAACTCATACCGTTTCCACCACTTTGGCGTCAGACCATAGCCGTTCAATGTTGTAATATTCGCGCTCATCACGATGGAAAATATGCACAACCACGTCGCCCATATCCATCAGCACCCAACGTGCGGAATCCATGCCCTCGATTCCTTTAATGTTAACGCCAGCTGCATGTGCCTGTTTGCGAATTTCGGTTGCAATGGACTGTACCTGTGTATCGGAATTACCGTGACAGATTACGAAGTAGTCTGCAACCAGAGAGATGCCTTTCAGGTCCAGTGCTACAATGTTCGATGCCTTTTTATCGTCAGCGGCGGTTACCGCCATATTCATAAGTTCTTTCGATGATACTGTCATGAACCAACCTCCATATTTTATAAGTGTGCAATCAGATCATTCCGCGACAACATCGTTAGCGGATAAATGACGCGGCGCTGCGAGATCAGCAAGCTGATCGTGGAATCAAAACCGGCAATCAGTCCCTCTTCCAAGCTGCGCTCTGCCTGCTCACGAATGTGATCTACACCTGGGAAATCTCTTCCCGGTTCAATATAGTCAGCAAGACATACAACCTTATCAAGCAGACTCATACCTACACGCCCGGAAGTATGCCAGCGGATTGCGTTAATGATTTCCGGATCATCAACACCATAATCGCGCTGTGCCACAAAAGCACCTACTTCAGAGTGCCAGAGCTGCTTGTCATGCTGTAAAAGTTCTTCGTTTAATCCGTTTTCACGGATGACCGCTTCCATCTCGGATACAGGCCAGTACTTGGCCACGTCATGCAGTATGGCTGCGAGGTCGGCTTTGACCGGATCCGCCCCATACTTCTCTGCCAACTGGACGGCCTTTTCCATTACGCCAAGCGTATGCTTCCAGCGCTTCTCCGGCATCTGACCGGAAACGGCCTTAATTAATTCTTCACGGCTTAGCCCCATATAAACCGCTCCTTACAATATATTGATGAACTGCATCAGGGATCATGAACCGTACCGAATGCCCCTTAGCTAGTCTTCTGCGAACAGCCGTGGATGAAATATCCACCAGAGGCATCTCGGCCAGCAGCACGCTGTCCTGCAGTTCCTCCGGCAGGTCATCCAGATGCAGCTGAAATCCTGGCCGCCCCACACCAATAAAGGTTAATTTCGCAGCCAGTTCTTCAATCTGTTCCCACTTCGGAAGATAGTTCACCATGTCCGCTCCGATAATAAAATAAAATTCATGCTCCGGATAACGGCGCCACAGTTCCTTCATCGTATCGATCGTATAGGACACCCCGCCGAGCTCCATTTCGATGCCCAGCACTTCATACTGTTCTACACCTTGTACCGCAGCCTCAGTCATATCCAGGCGCTGCTGTCCCGAAGCTCCAGCTCCGCGTTTATGGGGCGGAACATGGGAAGGCATAAACCAGATCTCATCCAGGGCATGTGAATCTCTTGCAGCTTCGGCTGCGAGCAGATGTCCCATGTGGATCGGATCAAACGTCCCGCCCATGATGCCAATCTTCACCCGTGTCACCGTCCTAAGGAAGTTCGATTTGTTTGTTGTCGCGTGATTCCTTGTACAGGATGATGGTGCTTCCGATAATCTGCACCAGTTCGCTGCCGGTTTCCCGAGCTACTTCTTCAGCGATTTCGTTTTTGTCATCCAGACAGTTGTTCAACACTTGCACTTTCATCAGTTCGCGTTTCTCAATTGCCTCTTCGATATGACGGAACAGATGATCATTGGTGCCCCCTTTGCCGATCTGAAATACAGGGGTCAGATGATGTGCTTGTGAGCGCAAAAAGCGCTTTTGTTTACCGTTTAACATAATTACTCCATAACTCCTTATGCCCGGCAGGCACTGTAACAGCGTTTTACGTCTGTCTGTTGCCTGACCGTTCAATGATATTTTTCACTTATTAAAACTATCCAATACAGCGCGTCTCATGGTCTCAACTGGCGCAGGAATGCCGAGCCAGTGTTCAAATGCGACCGCGCCCTGATACACAAACATGCCTAGGCCGCCGTGCACAACGCATCCACGCAAACGTGCTTCTCGCAGCAAGCGTGTCTCCAGCGGATTATAGATTAAGTCACTCACGGCCGCACCTTCCCGAATCAACTCCGGATTCACCGGTACATCATCGATATGCGGATGCATGCCTACCGCCGTAGTGTTAATCACGATATCAGCCGAGGCTAACACTGCTGCCGCTTCTTCCATGCCGCTGCCAGTGATGTTACCCAATCCGTGCCCTCTCAAATCGGAGGCAAGAGCCTCTGCTCTCTCACCTGTACGATTCAGGATGCTAATCCGTTCCGGCTTCTCCAGTGCCAGAGCATAGATGACGCCTCTTGCAGCGCCTCCTGCCCCAAGAACTGCAATCTTCTTGCCTGCGAGTTCCGGTACTGCTTCTTCCTTCAACGAACGAACATAACCAATACCATCGGTATTGTACCCAGTCAGTTTACCATTATCGTTGACAATCGTGTTCACCGCACCAATCAGCCGCGCACTATCATCAATGACATCGAGGTATTTCATGACTTCTTCTTTGTGAGGGATCGTTACATTAACACCCCGATATCCCAAGGCAACAATGCCTTTAACAGCTGCTTCCAGCTGCTCTGGACGAACATGAAGCGGCATATACAATCCGTTCACACCCGCTGTCGCCAGAGCCGCATTATGCATGGCAGGTGACTTGGAATGTCCAATCGGATCCCCAAAAACGCCAAGCAAAACAGGAAGTGAAGTACAGGTATTCTTTTGTTCTGACATGCGTCCGCCCCCGATCTATTGAGAATCATTTTGCCATATAACTAGATCAAAGATGGACGAACCAGCACTCGAATACCTTTTGGTGCATGTACAGCGACAAGCGCTCCATTGTCACCATTGACCTTGATCCAGCCCAGACCGGATATAAACACATCGGACTGGCTACCACGTTTGATACGGAACTCATGCCGTGTCCATTCAGGCATGTCCGCTGCATCCTCCCGGCTTGGCGGGGACAGCAGTTCTCCGGCGTGGTCACGATACAGATCGTCTGCACGCTCCAGCTTCGTCCGGTGAATATCGATTGCATTGCTTGTATAACAAGTGAAGGACTGGCGATCACCTTCAATGAAATCAAAACGAGCCATGGCACCAAAGAACAGCGTCTGTCCGGCATTCAATTGATACACCGCCGGTTTAAGCGGTTTGTCCGGCATGATGGCTGACAGATCCTTGCGTGATACGATCTCACTGAAACGCCATGGATACATGATTCCCGGCGTATCAATAATAAATTTGCCATCATCCAGTGGAATATTGACCATATCCAGCGTCGTTCCCGGATAACGGGAGGTTGTCAGCTCCTGCTCCAAATCGCTGTAGTCGCGGATCAGACGGTTAATCAACGTTGATTTGCCTACATTGGTACCGCCGACCACGTAAACGTCACGATCCTCGCGATACGTACCAACAAGCTCCAGCAGGCGATCAAATCCCTGATTTTGCTTGGCACTGCAGAGCACGATATCCACCGTACGCAAACCTTGCTCTTTAGCTTGCTTCTGTACCCAGTTACGAACCTTGTTCCAGTTGGTTACCTTGGGAAGCAGGTCCGTTTTGTTAACAGCCAGCAGAACCGGATTGTTCCCTACAAAACGCTGCAGACCGGAAATGATGCTGCCGTCAAAGTCAAACAGATCAACGATATGGATGACAAGTGCATCCTTATCCCCGATTTTGCTGAGAAGAGCCAGGAATTCGTCCTGATCCACCGTGACGGATGATGACTCATTGTAGTTTTTGATTCGGAAACAACGCTGACATATGACCGGTTCACGATCCAGCGCCTTCTCCGGAATAAATCCCGGTTTGTCCGGATTTTCCGTTTGCAGATGCACTCCGCATCCACTGCATCTTACGGCAGAATTGCCGTTATGCGTTTCTGTCATTTCTTCTTTTCCTCCTCGAGCCATAAGCCTTTCTTGCGCAAACTGGTTAGAGCAATCCGTTCCACGCGACGATTGAAGCGGGTCATGAAGCCTTCATCACCGATGGAAATGGGCAGCACCAAGACCGTATAAAGTCCCAGTCGGTTGCCTCCATATACATCCGTAAGCATCTGATCGCCTACAACAATCGTTTTTTCTGGAGTAAGCTCCATCATCTTCATTGCTCTACGAAACGGTGCATTCGATGGTTTGCGTGCACTATGCACAAACTGGATATCCAGCGGAGTCGCAAACAAAGATACACGGTTCAAATTGTTATTGGACACGATCATCAGCTTGAAACCCGCCTCTTTCACACGCGCAAACCATTCAATCAGTTCCGGTGTGGCATCAGGAGCTTTGGCACCGACAAGCGTATTATCCAGATCAGTTATAATTCCACGGTAGCCTTGAGCGTACAGCTCTTCCAGATTTATGTCAAAAACCGTGTCTACTCGCAGCTTGGGCATTAACATTTTAAACAAAGAAGTCACCTCAGTTTCATACGACACACTATATCACAAATCCGTCTTTCCTGAAAATGCATACAGTGCCTGTTGGTATGGGAAAAAGGAAAAACGGGACGGGCATCCTCTATGCCCGTTCCGCTTTGAGTTCCTTGCGCAGCTTCGAGGCTGTCTCATAGACTGCCTTCCAATCGTCCGAAGTAACGGAAGCCGGGCTGTAACGCGTGCGTTCAAACATCGCCAGCAGTTCTTGCAGCGTTGCTGCCGCAGCCGGTTTGGCCTGACTCCACCGGTTGACGGACTCGCGCAGGGTCTCGTCTCCGCTTCGGGTCAATCCTTTTCGTTTCACATAGCGAATCCAGCGTTCCGTCTCTGCAACAACTTTCTGCTCGGGGGTAAGTGGTCCGCCGGTGCGCAGACGCAGAAGCCAGAAACGGAGTGAGAAGCGATTCCGCCAGAACATATAAGCAACCCATAGGGCAAGTACAGCCACCGCCGCCCAGATTACAAACGCGGGAATGCCGGATGCTGCTTGTTCAGGTGCAGGTGCTTGCTCTTCTTCAACAACCTGTTCTTCTTCGGGTTGTTCTTCAGGCTCGTCTACTGGCTGCACATCAGGCTGTTCCGTCAACAGAGGCATATCAAAGCCAGGAGTCGCTTCAACCGGAATCCATCCGTATTCGCCAAAGTACACCTCAGCCCAGGAATGGGCATCTGCATTGGTCACGGTATACGTCGTCTCGATCTCAGCACCAGGCTGACGTGGAGCCTGCATGTCGGAATTAAGTGACATTTGCCCCGGGGCATATCCTTTTACCCAGCGGGCAGGAATACCTTCCGAACGTGCCATCATGACGAGCGCCGTAGAGAAATAATCACAGTACCCCTCACGGATGTCAAACAAAAATCCTTCAACAAAATCATTGCTTACTTTACGAGATAAATCGGGATTGTTAGTGTAATTAAAGTTTTGTTGTAAGTAGTTTTGCAGTAATGCTACTTTTTCATACGGCGTATTTGCCGAAGCCGTTATTTCGGCCGCAAGCTCTGTCACCCGGTCCGGGAAGCGGGAAGGCATCTGCAGGTACATGTCGTCTGCTGGATTGCTTCCATATAGATCATCAAACGTCTTGGTGCGGAGCTCATCTTCCACGATGACTGGTGCCTCGGATACAACCGTATACGTTTTAGGAAATTGCGGCTGCTGCCGATCTGTGACAATGTGCAGCTCTGCCTGATTCGCATTCCACAGCATCCGGCCAGATTCGTTCTCACCATTGACTGAACTTACTTCGGTTATGGAATACGCACCAAAGAGGATTGGATACACACTATCGTTCAGCATGGTTACCTTTTGCGTCACTTGCTTGGTATTTACATTGCCCGCATCCTCATTCTCAAGGGTTTGTCCGATCTCTACATCTTCCGAGGACACCCGTCTGCGGTCATCCCACCCTGTACCGGTGTACTCTTCCCGGGTTTCACCCCGCCAGTAACTCCGTTCATTGGTCGTTACCGACATGACTGGTGTGTAATCAAAGTTGAATCCACCACCCAGCTGGTTATCTTCACGGCTGTATCCGGACTCTGTGGAACTTGGAATGTCCAGCGTCCCGTTGCCAGTCTGACTGGTAGAGCTTCCGGTATAGTTACGCCATGCCGTATAAGGATCCGTCAGCGTTGGCGGTACTTCGGGCATGTTAACACTCGCTACAATAATCAGAGAAAAAATAATGGCGATGTTGGCAAGTATTTTGTACGGATAACGGAGCAATCGTTTCCAGCCCTGTGGGTAGTTCAATTGGAAGTTGCGGAAGTGCTGGCAAACGAGCCACCCCATCCCGGCAAACATGACCCAGGCCACTTCAATCCAGAGCGGAATCTGGGTGAAGGAATCCAGGATCCCCATCGAAACGATGTTCACACCCAGAAAAACAAGAATACGGCGTGTTGTCGTCACCAGACGTAGAGCTGCTTCGAGCATGACCCATGCGCATAGGGAGAACCAGATGTACGGGGTCAAATGCAGCAAAAATTGCTCCGTGCGGTCGCTCAGTGTACCGTAAGGAATATAGACAGAGTAATCAATGAGTGTTTTATGCAAAATATAAATAAGAACAAAGGCCTTGATGATGTTACGATATATTGTTTTGAAAGGTAAAATAATCTCCAGTACACTGACCGCAGCCAGCGTCCATAATACCAGCGATGTCGTCTCGGTATACCAGGATTCCTGTGTAAACGAAATCCACTGCATCCCAATCAGGAAAATCCAGAGCAGCGACGCTGCATGGTACCAGGATCTTTTTCCCATCGACTGTTCTCTACTACTCGTACTCATACAGAACCTCCCCCCATAACCGTTGGAAGTTCCTGCAGATGGGAAACAACAAAGGATCTGGTGCCTCTCCCTCGCAGCATGGCGGCCCATTCGGCACTCTGACGAGAATCCTTGGTATCAAGGATAATATGACACGGTGTCATCCCGCGCGTATCAGCCCACCGCAGCAGTTCCAGTACCTTTTCATCCTTCTGGGGAGATATGACTACAAAGTAAGCGCCCTGCGGCAGCTGACGAGCAAGCTTCTCAATACCAGGGAGCAGTCTTTTGTCCTGACCATCATGCTGGACATCCACCAAATGATGCATCATCTTCTGTCGGTCCATCAGGCTTTCGCTTGGAGGAAGCAGCGTCGGTTGGTCAGATAGCGTCATCAGCCCCATACCCATCCGTTCTCTCGTACCATACTCCAATAGCGATGCCGCCGTGGAAACCGCCAGCTCAAATGTTTCCCCCTGCTCGTAACTGCCCGCCATAGCGTCAAGTACCAAAATGGTTTTGGGTATCGACTCATGTTCAAACTCCTTGGATTTCCATGTCCCTGTCTTGGCTGTAGCATTCCAGTGAATGCGGGACAGCCTGTCACCATACACGTAATCACGAACACCGTTGATTTGAGTTGTTTCCCTGCGGGAACGCGTCTGCGCGGTTTGTGGACCAGACAGTCGTGATTTGCGATCGTACAGCTGCCAGTACGGTATGAATACGGTACGAGGTAGCACCCTAAACTCGCCTTGGGCCTTGAATGTACCACGGTGCTCAATCAGGCCAAAGATATCTTCGCTTGCACATTCAGTATCTGAAAATGCATATTTGCCGCGCTCCAGCGGCGGAGTCTGAAAAGACAGCTCTCCATTTCCTCGCATATTCGGAATCAGGCTCTCCCTGAAGGACCAGGATTCCCCGTTATGACGATGCAGCATTTCACGGACAACCACGTAAGGCAGCGGCAAAAATCCGGGGATGGTCAGCCTGAGCTTCACCTGAACCTGGTCACCGGCATGCAGCAGCTCTTCATGGTCCTGACCCGATGATAGGATTCTTACACCGCGTGCACGTCTTACTCCACTGAATCCGGCAATGGCCAGATACAGACAAAGGAGGGTCACCATCGAAAGCAGCATGATGGATGTTTTCCCGCCCTGGAATAATACATAGGCCAAGCAGCAAATCCACACCGCCGCGATACTCCATACGCGGGGGTGGCGCATTCCTCTTCTGACATTACTCAAAAGCGGCTTCATGAATTATTGCCCCATGGAGACGGGCACACGAACCTGCTGAAGTACAGAATTCAGTACGGCTTCAGAGCTCATGCTGTCCAGTCTCGCTTCAGGACGCAGTACAATCCGATGGGAAAGGACGTACGGGGCCATCGTCTTTACGTCATCCGGGAGCACATAATCACGTTCCTGCAGGAAGGCAAACGCCTTCACTGCCATCATGAAAGAAATGGCTGCACGCGGGCTGGCCCCCAGCAGCACGGACGGATGGGAACGTGTATTGCGAACGACATCAAGCAGATAGTCCATGACCGGATCACCGATGAAGACCTCCTTGATTTCCTGCTGAATCGCCGATATCTGGTCCATATGAGTTACGGACTCCAGCCGGTCCACGGGCTGACCTGACTGATGCTGCTTCAGCAAAGTTCTCTCAATATCCTTGTCGGGATAACCCAGACTTATTTTCAGCATAAACCGGTCGAGCTGTGCTTCCGGCAGTGTATACGTTCCCTCAAAATCGATTGGATTCTGTGTAGCACAGAGCATGAACGGGTGCGGCAGATCATAGGTATCACCATCTACCGTTACACTGCGTTCTTCCATGACTTCAAGCAGGGCTGATTGGGTCTTCGTTGTTGCCCTGTTGATCTCATCCGCCAGAAGGATGTTGGTCATGACCGGACCCGGACGGAAATAAAAGCGCTCGTCACGCGGGTGGAATACGGATACACCTGTAATATCACTTGGCAAAATATCTGGATTACATTGAATGCGGCGGTATTCTCCGCGCATGGATTTCGATAATGCTTTGATCAACTGTGTCTTTCCTGTTCCGGGTACGTCTTCGATCAGAACGTGTCCGCCTGCAAGCAAAGCTGTGAGCAAAAGTTGAATTTCAAAGGATTTCCCCATTATGCAAGATTCTAGATTAGAACGAACTGCTGAAATGATTTGGATCGACTCTTTGCGCACAGGCATGTGGTCTAACCTCCTAAAAAAGCATACAGATTTCCTTTTATTGTACATGAACAACGGGCGCGAGTACACTCGAAGAGAATCACAATTTGTTTCCAGCCGTCAGATTGGCCGCCATTCTCGCATGATTGCGACAAAAAGCCCCGGATGTTAAACATCCGGAGCCTCTTCGTGTATACATATATGGCTAAAACCATTGGACTGCGCCTTATCAGCCTTTCGGCCGAACCACCAGCGCCGCGAGAAAGGAGAAGATAATCGCCGCGGATATCCCTGCAGCCGTCAAGTCGAATATCCCGGTAATAACCCCGATCCATCCCACCTTTTCAAGCTCGGTCAATGCCCCGTGCACGAGTGAATTGCCAAAACTCGTAATGGGGATGGATGCCCCAGCCCCTGCAAATTTAACCAGTGGATCATACCATCCGAGCGCATCCGCAACCGCCCCTGCCACAACGAGTGTACTCATCGTGTGAGCCGGCGTCAGCTTGACGCCATCCATCAGCAGCTGACCCACCACACAGATCAGTCCGCCAACAATAAATGCCCATAAAAATTGCATCGTTTACCCCTCCTTTTCAATGGCTACGGCGTGTGCAATACACGGGATGCTCTCGCCCTGCTGGTAGGAAATCGGTGACAGCAGTGCACCCGTGGCCACAACCAGTACCCGTTTGAGATCGCCTTTTTGCATCCGGTTCAATATATGTCCATACGTTACAGTCGCTGAGCAGCCGCAGCCGCTGCCGCCTGCTACAACGAATGGCTGCTTCTCGCGATCGTAAATCATGAGTCCACAGTCATTAAACGTCGTTTGTTCCATGGGGATGCCTTCCTTTTGCAACAGTTCTTTTGTAATGGGGTGTCCAACCGAAGCCAAATCGCCAGTGACGATAAGATCGTAATACCCTGGTTCAAGCCCTGTATCCCGGAAATGAGATACGATGGTATCTGCTGCTGCTGGGGCCATGGCTGCCCCCATGTTAAATGGATCCTTGATGCCAAGATCCATGACCCGTCCAATCGTGGCCCGCGTGACAACAGGGCCTTCCCCTGTGCGGGAGACTACGCCGCAACCGGATCCGGTCACGGTGTACTGTGCATAAGGAGGTTTCTGGGAGCCATACTCGGTCGGGTAGCGGAACTGCTTCTCCACTGTGCAGTTATGGCTGACCGTACCGGCGAGGACATAATCACCCCCACCTGAATCAACAATCAGGGAGGCTAATGCAAGGCTCTCCATGGAAGTCGAACAAGCCCCAAATATACCGAGGTAAGGAGTTCCCAGTTTCCGAGCCGAAAAGGAACTGCTGATGATCTGGTTGAGGAGATCGCCACCAATGAAAAACTGCAGCTCTTCCTTTGTGATGTTTGCATTGATGAGTGCCAGCTGTGTAGCTTGTTCAAGCAGCTTGCGCTCCCCTTTTTCCCATGTTTTCTCACCAATCTCCAGATTGTCATAGACGTAATCGAAATCGCCGGACAGTGGTCCAGCTCCCTCCTCTGGCCCAACAACCGCAGCCCTGCCTATAATCCGAGGGCGATTCTCAAACTGCCAGGTTTGGCGTCCGACAAGCTTCATAGGTGCCCACCTCCTAATCCAAGGCAGGCGTAAATGATACCTATAATAAAGGCAGCTACGACGCCGAATACGATAACCGATCCGGCTAGCTTAAACATGTTGGCTCCAACGCCAAGGACAAGTCCCTCCGCACGGTGCTCCAATGCTGCTGAGCACATTGAGTTGGCAAAGCCAGTAACCGGGACCGCTGTTCCTGCTCCTGCCCATTGGGCAATTTTATCGTACACCCCAAGGCAGGTGAGGATAACCGAGATCAGGATCATGACCGCAACCGTAGGACTGGCCGCTTCTTTGGAAGTCATATCGAAACCTGCCTTGAATGCTTCCTGGATAGCCTGTCCAATGATGCAAATGAATCCCCCGACAAAGAAAGCCTTAATGCAATTCGCAAGGATCGGACGAGCCGGCTCATGCTTTTTGGCTACTTTCTTGTAATCCTGTTCGCTGATGGACAGGGATGATGATTTTTTTCCGTTACCGGATCCTTTGGTTTGAGCTGGCAAGATTCAGAACCTCCTTAGAAATCGAATAGGTCGCACAGCTTGTCGCTGCATCTCGTTGTGGAATCCTATGTTCATTGTTTGTTAATCGTGGGAAGGTTATGTATCCGGCGAATGGCATCAATTGTTTCCAGTTGGGGAGAGAACGGTTTGGCAGCTTAAATTCAATACGCCGGATTAGAGAGAAGCTGAGCTAATCGCACAACAGTCAGGACTGAAGGATTTCCCTATAAATAAAGAAGTACGATGACGAGCAAAATAAAAAGGACGATAAAAAGGATATCTTCATTGCCTTCATGTGGTGGCTTCATCTGGTGTCCCAACTCCTTCCTGTCGTCAAGCAAACGAATAAAAATCCCGGTTATGGGAACGCACGAGCATCTCAACTCATGCATATTCAATCATGCTGTGAAAGGCGTGAGGGAAAAGCCCATTCCAAAAGAACACTTCATGTTCATTGTACTAACGCTCCGGTCGATACGTGACACAGACATGGACAATTAGGTGCGCAAGGTTCATACTATAATGTGACCAGTGGTTAATAATGTCCTTTATGAATGGAGGACAACAGTCCGCAGCCGTTCTGTCGAGACTGTCATACATACAAGCAGAGGAGTTGTCGACACATGAATGAAAAAACAATGGAGATGTTTCGTACGTTAACGGAATTCCCTTCCGCTTCCGGATTCGAGCGCGAGCTTCGCGGATGGATGAAGGAGCAGCTCTCCCAATATACAGAGGAATTTGTCCAGGACCGTCTGGGAAGCCTTTTCGGTGTACTGCGAGGTGAAGAATCAGGCCCGAAAGTTATGGTAGCCGGACACTTTGATGAAGTGGGCTTCATGACAACAGGCATTACGGAAACGGGCATGGTTAAATTCCGACCGCTTGGTGGCTGGTGGAGTCAGGCAGTTCTGTCCCAGCGCCTACAGATCATCACTCCGGATCGCCGTATTACGGGCGTTGTAGGCTCTACGCCTACTCACCTGCTGGATGAGTCTCAACGGAGCAAACCGGTTGATCTGAATCACATGTATCTGGATATTGGTGCGGATAACCGTGCGGAAGCCGAATCTTGGGGCATTCACCCAGGCATGCAAATCGTGCCGATCTGTGAATTCACACCCATGGCGAACCCCAAAAAAATCATGGCAAAAGCCTGGGATAACCGCTACGGTGTCGGACTTGCCCTTGAGCTCGTTGAGGCACTCCACCAAGAGAAGCTTCCAAACACGCTGTATTGCGGCGCAACCGTTCAGGAGGAATTGGGGCTTCGCGGTGCGCGTACAGCGGCCAATCTGATTGAACCAGACATCTTCTTCGCACTGGACTGCAGCGCGGCCAATGACATGACAGGTGACAAACAGTCCTTTGGACACATTGGGCAAGGTGCTCTGCTTCGTATTTTCGATCCAGGCATGTTCACTCACCGCGGCATGGTGGAATATGTGCAGGATACGGCTTCTTCAAACCAGATCAAGATGCAGTACTTTATCTCACCTGGTGGCACGGATGCAGGACAAGTTCATCTGAGCGGAATTGGCGTACCTTCAACCGTCATTGGGATCTGTGCCCGTTACATCCATACCTCATCTTCCATCATTCACACCGATGACTATGATGCTGCGAAGGCACTGCTTGTCAAATTGGTGAAGGGTTTGGATCGTACGACCATGAACACCATTATTGAAAATGCATAAATGCTGAGCGAGTGACAGGATTGAAAAACTCCGTTGTCCTCCCTTCAGATAAAGAGGCATTCCGACTTTTGTTGGTGTGTCTCTTTTTTGCGTAAAAATAGATTAATAGTTCGAACATTACAGGAATTAACACATAAGATACAACAACGAAAGAGAACAAAACACCAAGCAGTGGGGGACCTGTTATGGCAGTGGGAAGGAATGGAAAATCGAATAAAGGCACCAAAAAAACAAATGCCGCAAACTCCCTTCTCAATGGCAATCTAAAAGGTAGAAACCTGGAACTTATTGTTGCAGCCTTGCTTGTTAGCGGTAAATTAAGAGTTGATGCTGTCACCTTGTTTCGTGAGGCCACTCTGGTCGTAGAGCTGGTTGGACAGTATAAAACACTAACAAACATTAATCCTTCGAATGCCGATAAACTGGTCCAATTTCTTGACGAGATGGGCGACTTGACTCTGGATGATGTGATGCGAGCTTTCCAAAAAAGAATGAATTCCTAAATGAATGGAATGAAATGAGGCTGGAATGATGTCTGACTTTGACGGAACTGGATTCGCAGAGCTAATAATTGTAGTTATTCTTATTGTGTTATTTGTATATGGCTCTTCGGATATTGATGAGCTTACCGATTCCCCTTCTTCTTCCTGAATCCTGCACCCCGTTGGTTTAGTCCCTTGAACTATACACAGGAGTAAGGTTTGATACAGGATTCGGAGAGCCAATAAAAAAACGCCAGTCCATATATTCCGGACTGGCGTTTTTGAAGTTCATGTTGCTGTTCAGCACGTTTGCAGGATCCGATTCAATCCACAATGCCAGGTGCTCAAGAGTTACAGAAATAACGGCGAAAATGCGATCCATGCCAAAATAAGCGTTAGCACAATACATACATTCTCCACCACGGCTCCATGTTTGGTCCCTGTGCTCATCAAATTCGCCCTGATCCTCCACTTGAGTGGCGGAAGCGGACGAATCCCGCGATTCGTCAACGAGTCTGCAAGCAGATGCATGGCATAGGCTACTCCTCCGGCAACCCAAATCTCCGGTCCCTGCTCATGCGTTGTGCTGTACAGCAGTCCTCCCCAAACGGCAGTTCCATAGACCGTATGGGTTAAACCTCTGTGGGTAAGCGTAGTACATAACATGAGCAGACTCCCTGCAATCAGGTTCCATGGTGCGAGGGCGTGACCGTAGAATACAAGGCCCAGTCCGATGGCGAACATCAATACTTTACGGAGCGAACGTGATGGCAGGAAAGATACAAGTCCAACCAAAATGGCCAGCAGCAGATTCCAAGGCTTCGCCTGCACGTAAAAATACACAAATACGGCTGTAGGCAGCAAAATGGTTTGCAGCAGCCTGATCAAGCTATTGGGCAGCGCCTTGGATACCAACAATGAATTCGGCTCATCAATGTCCGGCAGCAGCGAGCCAATGAGCGCAACCGTAACAGCCGGTGCCGTGACTTGCACACCCATCAGCTGCAGTACTGAAAGTGAAACGCCTGTTCCAATAATCAGGTGGGATCTTCCCATCATGATGCGAAAACTTCCTTTCGAAGAAATAGGGAACATCATATCCCATTCTCGATGTTACAACGAAAGCAAAAAGAGAACAATAGTTCGTATTTCTTATTTTACATTAGATCCCGACCTCAATACATACCATTCTTCAAGCTCCAATAAAAAAAGTTTCCGTGACCGGGCTCACACTTTTTAATTTGTGCTGCTTATCTCTTTCTTAGTGAAATAAATCACATTATGTGTTAGCAATCCACGCTATGATTCAAATATAAACCACTAAAAATGTTGATAATGTCCAGTGTTAAACCAAGGAGGCTTACACACATGAACGGAAACAGAGAAAAACTTGTTGTGATCGGTAACGGTATGGCCGGCATGAGTACAGTTGAACAGATTCTGAAATTAACTTCACGTTATGATATTACGGTCTTCGGCACGGAGCCCTATCCCAACTATAACCGAATCATGTTGTCCTATGTTCTGGAGGGCAGCAAAACCATTGATGATATCGTGCTCAATGATCTGCACTGGTATGAAGACAATGGCATTACGCTTCATACCGGGACAACCGTGTCCCGTATCGATGCAGATACCCGGGAGGTCGTTACAAACGAAGGCACACGAGTGCCCTACGACAAAGTCATTATCGCTACAGGGTCCAGCTCCTTTATCCTGCCCGTTCCGGGTCATGATAAAGAAGGCGTTGTTGGATTTCGGGACATTGCCGATTGCAATATGATGCTGGAAGCAGCAAAGCAATATAAAAAAGCGGCTGTTATCGGGGGAGGTCTTCTCGGACTGGAAGCAGCCAAAGGTCTGGTCCAGCTCGGCATGGACGTCACTGTAGTTCATCTCATGCAAGACCTGATGGAACGCCAGCTCGACCCCCAAGCTTCAGCCATGCTAAAAGCTGAACTGGAGCGTCAGGGCATTCGTTTCAAGATGGGCGCACAGACAGCTGAATTGATCGGCGGGGAACGTGTGGAAGGCCTCCGATTTGCCGATGACACCGTACTGGTTGCAGACTTTGTCGTAATGGCTGTAGGCATTAAACCGAACACGATTGTAGCCCACGAAAGCGGCATGGAAGTTAACCGCGGGATCATCGTGGATGACTACATGCAGACCTCACTCGAAGGTGTATATTCCGTCGGGGAATGTACCGAACACCGGGGAGTATGCTACGGCCTCGTTGCCCCATTATTCGAACAAGGCATGATTCTTGCCAAGCATATCTGCGGCGTGGAAACGGCTCCGTATGAAGGCTCTGTCGTATCTACCAAATTAAAAATCTCAGGTGTGGACGTCTTCTCCACAGGCGAATTTCTCGATAGTCCTGACCATACGGTGATCAGCCATAAGGATGACTGGAAACGAACCTACAAAAAAATTCTGCTGCGGGACAACATCATGGTCGGTGCTGTGCTCTTTGGAGATGTGACGGATTCTGCTGAATTACAGAAGTTAATCAAACAGAAAACCGAGATGACGGATGAGCTGTATGCCTCGCTGATGGGTACAGGATGTGGTGGTCACAAAAAAGCTGCTTCTGTTGAAACGATGGCTGAGGACGAAATCGTATGTGGATGTAATGGTGTAACCAAAGGAACGATTGTCGATGCCATTACGAATCAGGGTCTGACCAGCGTGGATGAGATCAAAGCCTGTACTGGCGCAACCCGTTCATGCGGCGGATGCAAACCGGTCGTAGAGCAGATTTTACAATATGTACTGGGAGACGGCTTCACAAGCGGTGCCAAACAGGGTATCTGTGGATGCACCTCGCTCAGCCGGGATGAAATTGTAGCCGAGATCAAGCAAAAAGGATTGCAGACGACCAAAGAAGTGATGAATGTCCTGGGCTGGAGCCAGCCTGAAGGCTGTTCCAAATGCCGTCCGGCAATTAACTACTACCTCGGTATGATTGCACCGGATACGCATGAAGATGAGAAGGAATCCCGATTTGTCAATGAACGTATGAACGCCAATATTCAGAAGGACGGCACGTATACGGTTGTACCACGCATGTACGGCGGCGTTACCACACCGGAAGAATTGAAACGTATTGCGGACATTTCGGTCAAATACGATGTAAAAGCGGTTAAGGTTACCGGCGGACAGCGTCTCGACCTGATCGGGGTCAAAAAAGAGGATCTGCCACAGGTATGGGCTGAGCTGGATATGCCTTCCGGTTATGCCTATGCCAAATCACTGCGTACAGTCAAAACATGCGTCGGTTCCCAGTTCTGCCGCTTCGGTACTCAGGATTCCATGGCGATGGGTGCCCTGCTTGAACGCAAATTCGAGCGTCTTGATCTGCCTGCCAAATTCAAAATGGCGGTCAATGGCTGTCCGCGGAACTGCGCGGAATCATGTACGAAAGATATCGGGATTGTTGGTAACGATGGAGGCTGGGAGTTGTTTATTGGCGGTAACGGCGGTATCAAAGCCAGACTTGCTGACTCCTTATGCAAAGTGAAAACAGATGCAGAGCTCATCGAACTCTGCGGTGCAATTATTCAATACTACCGGGAAACAGGTAACTATCTGGAGCGTACCTCGGAATGGGTCGAACGGATGGGACTGGAGCAGATCCGTTCAGTTGTGGTGGATAATCTGGAGGAACGCAAAGCACTGATGGAACGCATTGAATTTGCCCTGAGTCATGTGGAAGATCCATGGAAAAAAGTACTGCGTAACGAAGAAGGCCAGACCAAACTGTTCCAGGGAATTGAAGTGTCCGCTCGCCCTTAAGCTGTAATCCTTAAAATAGTAACGTTCTTTACTGGTTTACGTTCTCTACTGGATCAATATGATATTCAATTTGCAGGTGAACCTGCCATAGAAAAGGAGAAGTCCATATGACAACCCAACAATCGGGCATTTATTTTCCGGCTGGAGAGATTGAAGAGTTTCTCCCCCGGATCGGGAGAGTAGTAGAAATTGAAGGCCGACAGCTGGCTGTCTTCCGCGCCTCCGACGGTACCGTATTTGCTGCCGATAACCATAATCCCCACCCCAAGGGTGGTCCGCTCGCTGAAGGCATCGTATCCGGACATTATCTCTATGATCCACTGTACGATTGGAAAATCGACTTATGTACGGGTCAAGTACAAGCACCAGATCAGGGACAGGTTCAGATGTTTCCGGTGAAACTTGAGAACGGGCAGGTCTGGATTGCTGTATAGTTAGCTCCATAAGCAGGAGTGAGATAGATGCACAATAATGGAGGAGACCAGGATGTATACACCAGGTGTTGAAGGAATTATTGAAGCTGCCGTTAAAAAGCGGGATCAGATGAATGCCAGCTTGCCGCGTTACATGGTGGCGGCCTTAATGGCAGGCGCATATGTAGGGCTTGGAATTATTCTGATCTTTAGTATCGGTGCACCGCTGCTTGCAGCCAAGTCACCCTTGCAAATGATGCTGATGGGCATGTCCTTCGGGCTCGCCCTCACGCTCGTCATTTTTGCAGGCTCGGAATTGTTCACTGGCAACAACATGTTCTTTACCATGAGTACGCTGGCAGGCCGGACAACGGTTCGGGAAACCTTGAAAAACTGGGGACTTGTTTTCCTCGGCAATCTAATCGGGGCCATTCTGCTCAGTCTGCTGATTGTAGGCAGTGGCTTGTTTAAAACAGCTGGACCCGAGCACTTACTGTTTGCAGTTTCGGCCAAAAAGATGGCTGCACCCGTTACCGAATTGTTCTTCCGCGGTATTCTCTGTAACTGGCTCGTTTGTCTGGCCATCTGGATGGCGGCCCGTTCCAAAGAGGATATTGCCAAACTGGTACTGATCTGGTGGTGTCTGTACGCGTTTATCGCCAGCGGATATGAGCACAGTGTCGCCAACATGACGCTCTTATCCCTGTCCTGGCTGCTGCCCAACCATCCCGATACGATCACGCTGGCAGGTTGGCTGCACAATATGATTCCCGTCACGCTGGGCAATATTATTGGCGGTGCGTTGTTTGTCGGTATGGCGTATTGGTTTATTTCCCCGGTTCGGAAGAAAGCCTGATTGGACATCGCATACCTTTTTCATTCATCGTGAACATTAAAATCTAAAAAAGCCAGCATGAATAGCTGAATAATCGTTCAGTCGACATGGTGGTTTTTTGGTTTTTTCCGTGGATATCCGTTATGTCTCTCTATCCCTATGCTTATGTCTTTCCCTTCGAGGTTTATTTTTACCTTTCTCGCATACATCGTTAATCCGTGGTTAACATAATTAAAGTATAGTCGGATCATACTCAACCAACAAAGGATGATAGCTTAGATGGGAATTCATACGTACTTTAGGTCACTGAACGATCTTGAACGCATCATTCGGACGCCTGGCAAGTTCAAATTCGAAGAACACTGTGTGTCTGCCCATTCCTGGAAAGTAGTACAGTATGCCAAGACACTGGCCGATATTGAAGAACTGCACGGAGTAAGCATCGATTGGAAAAAGTTATACGAAATCACCAGCAGCCATGACTATGGGGAAATCTTCATCGGTGATATTAAGACACCCGTCAAACATTACTCGTTAGAACTGCGTTCCATGCTGCTCCATGTGGAAGAAGCGATGGTAGAGCATTTTATTAATGAAAATATCCCTGAAGAATTTAAGGACATTTTCCGCAGGCAGCTGCGCGAAGGCAAAGACGATTCCGTAGAAGGTCTGATTCTCGAAGTGGCGGATAAAATGGACCAGGTATATGAAGCCTTTGCGGAACTGCAGCGTGGCAATACGGAGAAAGAATTTATTGTCATGTACCGCTACGCACTGATCAAAATCAAAAATATCGACCTTCACTGTGTACGTTACTTCTTAGACAACATTCTGCCTGACATGATTGAAGAAGGCATTCGCTCCCCGTTCGATATCCGCCAAATCACCGAAGAAGCTTTGTCCCAATAATCAGCGCTGGCCATCTTGGTTCACCTGATCCGGGGGACATGGCTTCTTTTCGTTATGGATGGTGATCTGGAACTTGTATTTGACAACCTCACAATTTGTAACTATTATAGTTACAATGGTGGTGATCATCCATGAAACAAATCAGCAGCCGCTTTTCCATTGCGGTTCACACCCTGTCCTTGATCGCTGTTGCACCGCATGAGTGCACTGGGGATTTTATCGCTTCCAGCGTAAATACAAATCCCGTGATTATCCGGCGGATCATGTCCAAGCTGAAACAAGCCCGTTTGATTGAGGTCAGACCAGGTGTTGGCGGTGCTTCCTTATTAAAGGACCCGGCAGACATCACCCTTCTGGATGTATACCGGGCACTCGAAGTGGTCCAGGAAGGGGAGCTATTCAACTTCCACAAACATCCGAATCCGGATTGTCCCGTGGGCAGCATGATCGAACGTACTTTGCGTGCTGAGCTCATTGAGGCCCAGACAGCGATGGAACAGCGCTTGAACCGCGTAACCATACAGCAGATGATGGATCAGGTCATGTGTCTGAATAAAAGAAGCTCATAGCGAGCTTTTTTTAACCCTTCGGTTGTAATCACATCTGTTATAACGGACTTGATTACATCCAAACTTTTTTCAAAATACTTAAACCATTGGAGGAATATCTCATGAAAATTTTGGTTACTGGCGCAACAGGTCATTTGGGTTCACTGGTCGTAGAAGCTTTGTTAAAAACGGTATCCGCCGGGGATCTGGCTGTAAGTGTACGAAACCCGGAGAAAGCGGGAGCACTGCGTGCTCAAGGCGTTGACGTTCGTCATGGGGATTTCGATCAACCGGATACACTTGCCAAAGCTTTCGCTGGTGTGGATCGCCTGCTGCTCATCTCCACAGATGGCGACAATGAGACACGTATCCGCCAGCATCAAGCTGCGGTTCATGCTGCCAAGAATGCAGGTGTTGGATTTATCGCTTATACCAGCGTGGTAAATGCCGAGAATAACACCCTTTCCCTGGCTGAAGTGCACCGTGCCACAGAACAGGCGATCCGCGAATCCGGCATTCCTTACTCCTTCCTGCGTAACAACTGGTATCTGGAAAATGAAGCAGGCAGCGTACAAGCTGCAACCCAAGGTGCCCCATGGGTTCATGCGACCAACGACAGTCAAGTAGGCTGGGCTACGCGCAGCGATTATGCACATGCCGCTGCAGCAGTCCTTACAGGTGAGGGACATGAGAATTCGGTATATGAGTTGTCTGGTAAACTCCGCACGCAAGCTGAACTTGCAGCTATCGTTGGTGAAGTGCTCGGACAGGACATCAATGTGCAAAACGTGGACGATGCCGCTTATGCCGACATCATGAAAGGTGCAGGTCTGCCTGACTTTGTGGTCTCCATGCTGGTTGATATGCAGAGTGCCATCCGTGAAGGCGCACTGGCTGTAGAGAGCGACACATTGGAGAAACTGCTTGGCCGACCTGCTCAACCACTGAGCGAAGGTATTAAAGCAATTTTGGGCAAATAAAACGTCTTTTAATCCATAACCGCTATTAGAACGTAATTCGATTAGCTGGATATCGGGATATCCAAATAGGGACACACCAACAAATGTTGATGTGTCCCTTTTTCTGTATCATGTGCTTATATAACAAAATGATACTCTATTGGACTCGCGGGCAATATTCTTGTCAGCGGTCGATATAGCGTGCAGGTATGTGATCAGCGAGCCAGATATTTTCGTTTCCATGGTAAAAGAGGATACCCTCTTTGGCTGCCTGCGCGGCATTAATTCTCAGGATCACAGGTTGATCATCACGTCTGCGTCCTACCTGTTCGGCCGTATTCATATCTGCGGACAGATGCACATACTGCCGCTGCCGCGGCTGCAATCCCTGCTCCATAATCGAAGCCACCGCGCGAGCCGGTGTACCATGATACAGCATTGCCGGCGGGTCCGCAGGGGTTTTCGATATTTTCTGCGGAGTGGAATGACCATATAATGCCCGGATGCGGCCGGAACGGATTTCATGTCGCTTTTTCTCCGACGCCTCGATCATCTGCTCCAGATCCGCTTCCGTTACTTCTTTCCACTGCGGACTTTCATGCAGTGCCACAAGTAATTGCGAGATCTCCACCCAGCCCTCTTCATCCAGCTCCAGCTCATATTCCCAGGGGGCATGCCGCAGAGCATAAGAGAGCTCTTTGCTTAGTTTCATCAAATCCATTACGATCATCTCCCGAATCTAGTAACTCTCTTCTATCTCTCCGGTTGTACCGCTGCCAAAATCTCCTGAATATTGCGAGCGAGTCCTTCATCGTCTTCCTGGTTAAATTGACGGTGGCCGTCAATCCCACGATGAATAATCGTGTTCATAACGGGATGCGCTTCCCGGTCCGAGGCCACCCGAATCAGATCGTCGGCAAAGTCCACTGCTTGCTGCTCACTGTAGTTAAATGGCTTGATCAACATACGAATACTCAGTGCATGAGCCTGGGGCTCTCCTAGTTGATCCCGATGAGTAATGCCGTATACAGCCCCAAAACCGAAAGCAGCGATAACCTGCCGCTCCAGCTCTGTTGTCTGCCCCAATGGCGTGCCAATCAACTCGCATATCCGGTCCACCATCTGCTCCAGCTCGGAGGCAGCCGCTGCCAGAATGACGTCGTTAATATCTTCTGCGTTAATAAAATCAGTCATATTGTAGTTCTCCATTTCTCAGCCATATTTGAGCCATGCTCTCAGACTCTCTGACCAAATTGTATCGGAGGTATAGCCCTCGTTTCAAATGCCCTATCCAGCGATACTTCTCGTATTTTATATATTACCCTGATATAAGCGTTGTCGTCTGCGTTTCAAAACGATTTTTTGCAAGATGAAGAGCCTTATCCTTCTCGCCATGATCCATATAATACTGAAACAATATTTCTTCATAACGCTCAGCGAGATACTTGGAACCCAGTTCACGATAATAAGGGAGTACTCTCTCTTCTATCATTTGATAATATGCCTTCTCCTGGCCTTGTAAAATAACACATTGGAGTTCCAGTTCCATATAGCTCGCATCTTCCACAAGATCAGATCTACGCAGCGCTTCCAGAGATAGATCCAGCAGTTTATTTGCAGGCATGAGACTTCCCAGTCTACTCGTTTCTATGTAATTATTGAGTACCATCAGGTATAACGGCTGCTCTTCCGGAATGATATCAAGCGCTTCCCTGTACCAGTAGGCTGCATCTTCATATTGGTTTCTCCGGTTATATTCATAACCAAGATTGTTCAGCAGCTTGGCTTTCCGGTCAGGAAGACCGCAATCATCACAGATGCGAATCAGATTCTATATCTGCGTTTGGTTTCCGGAAAATCATGATATTCGCGAGAGTTGAGCTGAACGAGCATGATCGTTTCGGTATCAATGATTCGTACCATATTGAGCGTTTTGCGAAAATGCTGAATGGCCTTCTCCGCATAATAGTAAGACGTGATATTCGAGTATATTGAGTGATATGCCAGAGACAAATGATAAAAGTATTCATGGTTCGTATACTTGGATTGGTCTATCGAAGTTAGTGTCTGGATGGATTTCGCATAGTGTCCTGTGAGGAAATAATAAATCCCCATCAAATGATGGTAAAAATAATACTCATACGAATGCTCCAATTCATCCGGAATCTCGACTTTGTCTATATGCCTTTCGGCTTCATCTATATTATTCATAAACAAGTAAAATCGAATCCGCAGCAAGTCACAAGATAATCGCAGATCAGGTATACCTGTCAATGGTTCTTCTTCGAGCTTGTCTTTGAGGCGAATAGCCTCCGCCGTTCTCTGCATAATAATGGCCTCTTGCCATGTATCCAGCAGCTCTTTCATTTGATGGTATCTTGTTACTTCCCTTACCATATCAATGTGCAGTCGCTCACAGAGCATATCCATAATTTCCTGTGAATACTCTGTCATGCCCCGCTCAATTTTGCTCAGATGTGTGACTGAACAGATCCCTTTCACCAGTTCTCCTTGAGTTCGTCTTTTTTTCTCCCGGTAAAATTTAATAATCTTCCCTTCAATCATCACTACACCTCTTTTTGTCCTTCGTTGTATCCCTAATTATAGGGATCGAATGAGGACTCTACCAGCATATATTATACGCCAAGGTCATTGCGATAGAGTTTCCGAGGATCATGTAAGGTATCATCATACAGAAAAAGAGGCCCGCTAAAGGGACCTCTTTTTCTAATATTTCTTATTGGATTAGCGAAAGTAAATTGTAAATCGTTTGGGCCGTTTCAGCACGTGTTGCACGAGCTTTCGGGTTAAATTCTCCTTTTGCAGAACCCTTCATTACACCCAGTTCGGAAGCGCTGGCCACAGCTTCCTCTGCCCAAGGTGCAATGTCTGCTGCATCTGAATAGCCTGCAGATGTCTGCTTGGTCTCCAATGATTGGGTTTGATATTCATATGCTCTCATCATGAGCACTGCCATTTCTTGTCTCGAGATGGTTTCGGTCGGAGCGAACTTATCTTTGGCTATTCCTTGAATCAAGCCTGCTTGATATGCTGCAGCAATGCTCTCTACATACCAGGCATTCTCACTCACATCGCCGAATGGTAATTCGTTTCCTTCGGCCTGTAAACCAAGGGTTCTTACAATCAAAGCGGCAAATTCAGCACGAGTTGTCTGACCCTGAGGATCAAATGCTGTCTCTGTCTTGCCTGTCAGCACATGCTTGGCTGCAAGAGATTTGATGGCTTCACTTGCCCAATGCGTCGGAGTCACGTCTTCAAACGCTTTGTCGTAAGCAAACGTTCCAAACGTCCCCAAATGCGACAGTTGGGAGGTCACAGTACCATTTTGTCTATCTACCTCCCCGCCAACATAGGTCCAGTTGTCCTTCGATGAAGATTCATTGTACATTCCGATCAGGTTGCTATTCAGATCCTTGTCGTAATGAAGTGTCAACGAAATATCTTCCGGAAGCGCGGACAAGGATAACTTTTCACCGGAAGCCTCCAGGTAAAGTTCGAATTCGTAAGCAGCACCTGCCATTGTCTATGTCAGACCTTGTTTCGCGGCTGGCACGTTCACGTCTTTTTCTTTTATTTCCAGCATAATCTTGCCACCAGCAGCACCAGGGCCTCCTTTGGTTTGCAGTTCTTTGAATACGCCTGAAGGAATTGCGAGTGATAGTAAACCTTGCTGAGATAGTGTAAGTGTATTAGAACCTAACAAGTCTCCAGCATTGACAGGCAGCTCAATCTTTTGACCAACCGTCATCGCCACAGTCGCTGTACCGTTTGTCACAGCTTTCAGATCCTTTTCCGTGATGACCTGATTTTGGCTCAGTTCTGACTCTGGCGTCGGTGCAGGTGTAGGGGCCGGTGCAGGCGCTGTCCCGGATCCTTCGCCACCACCATTATTACCGGAACCGCCACCGTTATTTCCGGAACCACCATTGTTCATTTCCTGAATCTTGTTCAGGAAGTATCCCAAGTCTTTTTCACCAATTTGCATGACAGGCTTCTGGGTGGAATAGTTAGCCGTTTTTCCAAAGTTATTCGTAATGTAATTTACTTCGGCGTCTCCTACATAGCCATCCTGGTCAATATCGGCGATTTCATCCGAGATATGATAATGTTTCGTTACAAATTCCATATCATAGATATCGATGACTCCATCTCCATTGATATCACCTGCATACGTAAAGTCAGATGAATTCAGTTGATTGATGCCATAATATTCGCCATTAATATTCTTGCTCAGAACTACCGACAGCTTGGAAGGTAAATGACCGGGAACTCGTGTGTAGATGGTCGTCATTTCACCTGTTGCAGGAATGCCATCGATGAGGAACTCACCGTGTTTTTGCAGCGTCCCCTCATATTTCTCTCCGGAAGCCGTCTCCGCATAAATTTCAATGCCCATTGCCGAATAGTCATTTGCAAAATCCAGATACTCTCCATTGACCATAAAAGCTTCGGGACGTACATAACCATATGTTCTTGAAGATTTGGAGATCACTTCGTAGCTGTCTGTGTTAAACGCGGTTAATGTCAACTTCTCTTCGTTCTCATTCATGCCAACCGTAGTGTATTTCACTTCAAGCAATGGAATGTCGTTTTTCTTTAAATAAAATTTTTCCTTCGGTACATCAAAGATAACCTGGAACAAATCAAGATCACCTGTGATTCCTTCAAAAGACCCACCTGAGATGGATGCCTCAAAGCTGATTTCTCTTGCGCTCACGACAGGATCACTGAACTTCACTTCTGCACCTGTGGCATCCAGTAATGCCTGCAGCTCAGGTGTTGGCTCAATCCGGCTAAATTGTTTATAGTCATACATGGATTCCAGGATAAACGAAATACCGTTTAACTTCTCCACATTGTTCAATTGAATAGTCTGGGTAATCGTATCTCCTTTACGGACTTGTTCTTTGTCATATTTACTGGTCACATAAGGTTTGCCTTCGGAAATAAAGCCATAGCGGTGGTCCTTGGCGGGATTGGCCGCTGTACTCACATCCATTCCAAAGAGGCGAAGTTCATAACCATTATCATATTCTTCCTTGGTAATCCCAAAAGAGATGTTTCCTTCTTTGGAAACAGGTAACTCACCCGAATAGAACGGACTGCTATTCTCGTAGAAAACGATACGATTGGAAGATTGATCATACGCCGTAATTCCATTATCAACAAAGGTTTGCACTGTTGAATCGATAGCTGTGCCATCATACCAGACGCCAAGTCCAGCTTCTCTTTCCGTCAACATACTATCATTGAGCTCGTATACACCAGGCTCTATACCCAGGTCAATCTCAGGGGCTGTGTTGTCCACAACGACCAATGTTTCGTAAGAATACTGCCTGGATTCAGAATCCGTCCCAATGATTTCAAGGGTGTAGCTGCCCTCAGGGACAAATCGTGCAACGTCGGAGATCTCCCCGTTTTCAATCGGAAATGCGTAACCTTTAAACAAATTCAGGATCGTATATTCTATCCCCGGAAGCATGGACTGCGAATTCATTGTACCGACAAACCCGATTTCCTTGCCGGTCTCACGATCCTTCAGTAACACATCCACAGAATCAAGGGGACTACCCAAAAGAATGGTACTCATGGTTATCCGGTTCAGGAACTGATGGAATGGGGTATCGTTGGTAACGGATGGCGGAATCAACTCGACCGAAGTAATACCCTTCTCACTAATGCGGATGGCGAAAGGGATCTGAATATGATCCGCGATATTTTCCGTATCCAGATATACATATCCTTCGTAACGACCGCTTGGCGTGCCCTGTGGTACATCAACAGAGACAGTCACCTCTTCCGTACTTCCCCCATTTACTGTAATGGATTCCGGAAGCCGAACATCTAAATTCATATCGTTCAACAGCTTGCTGGAAGTCCGATAGGTCTTCGCACTGTCCCCTTTATTCTCGATCTTAACAATCCGACTGTCCGACAGGATTTCCCCGCCTTCATCTTCCAGGTATGCACTGTCAAATACGATTGAACCTGTAATCTCGTCGATCAGGATGGATTCCTCATTCGAAATATGAATGGTTTTGTCCTGAACTTTGGCAAATACGGATGTGTGGACTGCACGGTAAGGATCTACACGGCCTGCACCCACTTCGTATACGGAATAATTGCCGTTCAGATCTACCGCCGTATTCATTAGCGCTGTCTTCACATCAAAAGGCGTATAATCCACGTGTTCCTGCAGCATAAGCGCAGCAATTCCTGCCATATGCGGCGTTGCCATGGAAGTACCCGAAATTCGTGCATACGCAATATCATAATTCTCTCCGGCATGATCATTCACAAATACGGGGTATGTCGAAAATATAGCTACACCAGGAGCTACGATATCCGGTTTGATATCATTGTTGACTGCAGCTGGACCACGGGAACTGAAATCAGCCAGTTTGTTCCCCTCTGTAACGGTTTGGCCTGCTGCGCCAAAGGTAACCGTCACGCCGTTTGCATCCTTTAGCTTTTCTCCAAGCTCTTTTTCCATTTGGAATGTCGGAATATATCCGTTCATTTCACCCAAATAGTTGGGGATGGTTCCTTCCACGTTATTGTAAATTAACGCAGCTGCCGCTCCCGCTTTTCTTGCATTGACAATCTTGGCGTCCAGCGCAATCTCGCCTCGAGCGATCAGGGCCACTTTGCCTTGAACATCAATACCTTCAAAGTCAGAAACGTTCCCAAGACCTGCATACACGAGTTCATAGGTTTTACCCTCAAGGGTGTTCAGATCGTCCGCAAAATCCTTCCCAAACAAAGGCAGCTCCTTGGTATACGTTGGAGCAGGTGTTTCTTCCGCGGCTGTTGGTACCTCTGCATCGGCTTCAGGTGCAGCTTCTTCTGCGGCTGCTGGCACCTCTGCATCTGCCTCAGGTGCAGCTTCTTCTGCAGCTGCTGGCACCTCTGCATCTGCTTCAGGTGCAGCTTCTTCTGCGGCTGCCGGCACCTCTGCATCTGCATCAGGTGCAGCTTCTTCTGCGGCTGCCGGCACCTCCGGATCTGCCTCAGGTGCAGCTTCTTCTGCGGCTGCTGGCACCTCCGGATCGGCTTCAGGTGCAGTTTCTTCTGCTGCCTCTTCCTCATTTGAATTATTGTATACATCCATGGTCACGGTAACGGTTGGAATGGTCAAAGGGACATCGGAAGCCCCCACCGTAATAGCCAGCGCACTGGCTCCCGGTGTGCCTAGTGTACCCTCGCTTGGCCCATCGTTACCTGCTGCAACCAAACTCACGACGCCCTGCAGCATCGCATTATTCAGTGCAATGGACGAAGGGTCCAACGGATCATTCGTTGCAGCACCCAGAGATAGATTGATCACATCAATATCATCTTGAATAGCCTTGTCAATCCCGGCAATAATGCCGCTCATCTCACCACTTCCGCCAGGACCGAGTACACGGTATACATACAAATCCACGTCTGGCGCTACCCCTTTTACGGCATACCCTACATTATTTTTCGCCTGTCCTGCGATAGTTCCCGATACGTGGGTTCCGTGAGAGGTATAGTAGTCTTCTGCGGGTACTCCCAGCTCCTTATAACCTGAATTTTCCCAATCGGCGTAAGTTGTCTCCATCGGGTCAGCATCGTTATCGACGAAATCCCAACCTTTGACCGTAGCCGGATCCACTTGTTTGGGATCTTCTCCGTCATGGGCTCGATACCCCTTATATGCCCCGTTAAATCCGGATGATGATAATCAATTCCCGTATCCAGTACGCCGACCTTAACTCCCTTGCCTGTAATGCCCTCTTCGTGAAGTGTGTCGATCCCCAGGTACGGCACACTATCAGCCATCCGGGGCTGCATTCCGGCTTCGGATGCAAATTCACTCTGCGTGTCTGCCTCCGGCAGATCAAGAGTCACTTCCTGATCAGCCCATACTTTTTTCACTACACCGGATTCCATTAGATCTTCTATTGCAACACCAGGAATCGTTAGAGCTACACCATTTAGCGCAGTATCATACTCCTGAGTAATCTGAATTGCGGAAGCATCATAAGACAGGCTTCTCTTCTGCTGAAGAGATTTAATATGCTGTTTGAATTGCTGATGGTTTTGTTTTACTCTGCTTGCAGCTGTAAGCTCTGATAATTTCTCATTGTTCAGAGCAGCCCGTTTCAAAGCCACTACAGCGGGTTCGCTTTTAAATTGAACAATCACGTTAACCGACTCTTCACTCTTCGTATTCACCCTGGAGTCAATGACTTCCCCATCCATGATTTGAAGCTGAATTAAAGCTTGTCTCTCTTCCGGTGTCAGAGATTGCAGAATAGATTTAGCGCTTGCACTCTGCTCTAGAGGACCATAAGAGGGTGCTGCGTAAGCAGGCATAGAGAACATGGAGGACAACATGACTCCTGCCGCTATAAGACCGGATAACCATCGGGTTGATTTTCGTTTCATTTCATACCTCCTGCGGTAATAGATTAGGATTATCGTATTCCGCAGTGTATGGAATGTAAATTGGGGTAATTGAGTATGTTAATAGACTGAATGCTTGTGATATTCTTCTAAAATATTTACATATAAATAGACCGAATTATCTAATTTAGCCAGTTTTAATTTACAAAACCAGGACTTCACCTTTTATTTACTACGGGATTAAACAATCAAGTATCTCTAGACCTAAAAACACTTTCGAAAATGAAGCGTATTTTTAATAACAATTTACTTTTTATGCTATTTTTCATTGGATTCAATATCAAAATACACAAAAAGAAATGTAAAAAAGCTCACATCATTGTTCTAAATAGAACGGTACATGTGAGCTTCCTTGACTTAATATATTCAAATTTTTCCACTACTAATATTTTGAACATTGAAAAATAAGCCAGACCTCCCTTTTCATAGGGCCTGGCTTATTTATGCATTTTCGTTTACATTTCAAAGATTAAGACAGGGATCATAATAGGCGCAATCATGCCGTTTCATGCTTTTTGCCCGTTTCCAGGTTATAGACTTGCGTATGTTCATTCTCTGCGAGTGTCCATTCCAACGTGCCTGGTTTGCGCAATTTCCACATGAGGGCCTGAACCCGCAAAGATCTTCTCACCCAGGCGAGCGAAGCACAGCGTTTCTCGGAGCGGACCGTCAGTCCCCAGTGAATGACACGGGCAAGCCATGGATTCACATAGGTATTGTGGCTGCGAACAGATGGCAATTCATCCTGGAACAGCCGCTTTTTCACGTCCAAAGGAGGCTGCCCACATGTCCAATAGTGAAGAAGAGCTGACAGACTATAGATGTCTGACATCGGCCCCTGACTGGATTTCTCGGAATAGAATTCAAGCGGTGAATATCCGGAAGATGTGAAAATGGCCTGTTTATCCCCAGATTGCATCGGCCAGCGAGCAGCCGAACCGAAATCCAGCAGCATCGGCGTTCCGTCCTCCATAATCATAATGTTGGAAGGCTTCACATCCCGGTGAATAATTCCCTGTTTATGAATGTAATCCAGCGTATCCACCAGAGGCAGCAGTGTCCCTTGAATAAATGCAGGGTCCAGGGCATGGTCATTTTCTTGCAAATACTCGTTCAGCATCATCCCGCTGCAGTATTCGGTAATCAGATACCCTGTATCGTTTTCTTCAAAATGGTCTATGTACGTAATGATATGAGGATGACTCAGGCCGGATAACAATTCGCCTTCGACCAGGAAGGAAGCAAGCAGCTCCTGATACTGCCCGCCAAAACCGCGCGAAGAACAGTACACTCCCCGCTTGTCTGATTGCCGCGAAGCCAGTCTCTGCGGGAAAAATTCCTTAATGGCGACCTTCGCTCCTGTATTTTTGTCTCTACCTGCATATACAATAGCCAGCTCGCTGCTGGCAAGTACCTGTCTCACCTGATATGTATCGTTTAGAATGACATTGCGCTGCAGTGCCACTTTGTAATTGTCTTTTCTCATAACAGACCCTCTTTTCAACCTTGTCGATCGGAAGACTTGCCGCATGTTGCATTACTCTGTCTTAATCAGCAGACGTTTCATCGCCAACCATCTATATAAACCAATCATATCAATTTGAAACACATTTATGTGGAAATAATAAAATAAATTACGATACCTACTCTATACTAGTCTATACCTGATAGAATTACAAAAGCTTAGGTAAGTCATAAACTACTTATCTCATACTGTTATCGACAGACGGGGCGGATTTGGTTAATAGACTTGAATCCTCTGATCCGCCCTGCCTAGGCTATATTAATAGTTTTGTTGTAAAAACTTGCGAATCTCCTCGTTCATCTGAATGAGCACATCCTGTGAAGGAAAATGACCCGTGTCGTACTTGACGGCCTGTACATTCGGAATAATTTTCTGAGCTCGTTCGATGACCTTATCCCCAGGGAAAAAGACATCCTTCTCTCCGACCAGCAGCAGCGTTGGCGATGTATAGTTCACCAGCTCTTCCCGTTCCGTAAGCTTAGGGTTATCCTGCTCCATGCTGACGTATTTGAAGATTTTGCCCATAATATTTTTATCCATTTCCTTCATGCAGTTGCATGACATGGTGCCTGTAATTTTTTGCAAAGAAGATGGCGAAGAAGTCATCCGGTATTTCACAAGTGGAAGAACAATGTCCTGAGCTGTTTTAAATTTCGAACCCACAGCCAGTCCTGCTGGTGATACCAAAACGGAACATGCAATACGCTCCGGAATATAGGTAGCCAGTCTAAGGATAATTCCACCGCCAAAAGAAGGCCCGATAAACGCACTTTTTTCAATCTTGTAGTGGTCCAGCAAGTCGGAAACCCACAAGGCCAGACTGTCAAACCTCGCCGAGATTCGTGTCTCTTCACTGTAACCGGGGTGACCGATCGTATCGGGAGCAATAATTCGGTAATCCTTGAATAAGGAAGAAAACCAGGACAACGTCATTGGATTCACACAGTTTCCGCCTTGGAGAATAAACAGTGGTTTTCCGTCCTCCGGCCCTGTCAGCAATACATGTGTTTGACCAAAACGTGTCTCCACATATTCCCGCTCAATGCCCTCGCCCAGATTTGCCAGATAGGCTTCATAATCCTCCAGAATACTGCTCTTGCCTTCTTCACTTCTATAAATGGAACTCATGTCTGCCTCCTGCAATGTGTACTCTACCCTCTAATTTGACGAAAAAGGGATGGACCAAAAAGATAAAGAGGGCCTGCAGATGACAGGCTCCTCCATATGTGTAACTTATCATATTCAGATGATTATAGAATGGAAATTGGAAATTGTAAATATCGTTTCTAATAGACTACATATAATGGAACATACGTACAGAATTTTTGCTTATTTTCGCCCGTAATCCGCCTTGATTTCGCCCCACTGTTTCGTCTGCCATTTCAACACTTTATTGCTGTACGTATTCGTACGCAGCCATTGTTCCGCACGGTCTATCATGAGCCATATCTCTTCCGTTGAGTTATCCCGAGGCAGCGTGGTGGATACTTTCTTTTGCTTCAGCCACTTCATGGCATTCACCGAGTCGGTATATACGGTCTTGTTGCTTCCTTCTTTTTTGAGATGCGCCAAGGCATGCACGATAGCCAAAAACTCACCAAGGTTGTTCGTTCCCTTGGAAATCGGTCCTACGGAGAAAATAATCTCTCCCGTGCGCGTATCCACACCTTTATATTCTACAGGTCCCGGATTTCCGCGTGTGCCCACGTCAACCGAAATACTGTCATAGTCTACTTCCTCCGATGTCTCCATCCCTGCGCTTCTGCCGCTGCTGACCGATTTGCTTTTGGAAGAAGCACCTGCTCCACTCGAGGCTGTCCCCCAGTTCCCTTTCCACCCGGCACGATATGCCTCTTCGGCTGCTGATCTGGATTCGTATGATTTATATTTTGCTCCGGTAAAATGATCCGTCTGTGCTTTGCATTCCGCCCACGTATTATACACACCTGGCTTCTTGCCTTCCCAGACGACATAGTATTTCTGTTTCGCCATCGTTACCCGCTCCTTCGTTTGCTGCAATCAATACCCTATTGTAATCGAAAGGAAGGGGTGAATGAAAGCACTCGATGGACAATCGTTCAGTTCACCGTCACCCTTACTTCCAACTCCTCACCATATCCAAGGCTACGACCAGAAGCTTTCTTTCATTATGTCTGATTTGTTCCTCAAGGACTTGCTCACATGTATGTTTTTGTTCTTCGGATAGCTTATCCTTTAGCTGCTCCAGCAGCATAAATGATTGTGCACACACTTCCAGGCTGGTATCACCTATAAACGGAATGATGTGCTCTATATGTAATATGTAATCCAAATGTTCAAGAGCGTATAAAAATATTGCCCTGCTTCCTGATGTTCCGGGGTCCATGAGCGCTTGAATTAAAGGCTCGAGAACTCTATCATCTTGTATCGGCTCTTCGGAATCTTCCTGGGAAAGAAGTTCCTGTATTATCTTCGTATGCATCGTACGTTGTATCACTCCTCGTTTGTTAGCAGAAAGGAACCTCCTTAATAACATCGGTCATTTTCTTCATTTGAAACGTAGTATAATGGTCCTTTTGTTTTTGGGACTATTTTCCCCGCCGTCAGCGAATCACTAATGAACTGTATAATCCATCCATATCTCGAACAGGCTAAACCAAAGCAGATACACGACTCGGTATAGAAGGGAATGTGACCATGGACTGGATATGGAAATCGATCTTACTTGTGCTGGTTGGCATGGTGCTGCTGCGAATTGCAGGACGAAAATCCATCTCGCAGATGAGTGTGGCCACGACGGTTATCATGATTTCAATCGGGACAACGATTGTGCAGCCTATCGCAAATCACGAACTTGGCAAAGCCATTGGATCCGCTGCGGTTTTTATTGCGACCTTGCTTGTGGTTGAGGTGCTTCAGATGAAGTTCAATGTGTTCGAACGACTCATGAGCGGGAGTTCCAAAGTCGTTGTTGAAGATGGTCAAGTCATTATCCCCAACCTGAAGCGCATGCGTTACACCATGGATCAACTGGAGATGCACCTCCGGCAAAGCGGAATTTCGAGCATCGATGATCTGGAGACTGCCACAGTTGAGCCTAATGGTCAACTTGGCTATGTCTTGAAACGACATGCCCGTCCAGTAACCATCGGAGATTTGGAAGAACTGCTGAACGGCAAAGGGTTAGCTAGTGCTCAGCAGATCGGGAACAGCCGATCCGGCATACCAGAGACCTCTGTAAACGACCAAGAGCAGAACACAAACGGTTCTTTGTCCCCAGGCGGCAGCTCCACTGATATTTTCGAGGAAGTCAGCAAGGGCTCTCACTCCAAACCTATCGACCCCAAATTGCAATAACCCCATTCTCGCTGCTCCACAAAAAAGACCGTTCCTGCCAGCAACACAACATTGCTCTTGCAGAATACGGTCTGTTTTTTCTCCACTCATCTGTGTATCTACTCTTATTTTACTTTCTTACATTACCGTGTACTCAGATAGGCTATACCCAATTCACCCGTAACCGGATTTTCGTAAATTTCACAATCCACCTCAAACACTTCACCGATCATCTCACGTGTCAATATATCAGCAGGTTTACCATGAACCACGATCTGTCCCCGCTTCACCACATACAGATAGTCGCAGTATTCGGCTGCCAGTTCGAGATCATGGAGTGCTGCGAGGATACCAATATCCAGGCCTCGTACAATATTAAGAATTTGAAGCTGGTACTTGATGTCCAGATGATTGGTCGGCTCGTCCAAAATGAGAAATCCAGGCTGCTGTGCCAGTACACGGGCCAGGATGACACGCTGCTTCTCTCCACCGGACAAAGATACGTAATTGCGGTCCGCATGTCCAGACAGATGTACCTTTTCAAGCGCCTGCTCCACAATCTGGGCATCCTGCTGATTATCGGTTTCCAGCAGCTTTTTGTGTGGTGTCCGGCCCATCATGACCATCTCACGTACCGTAAAATCAAAGCTCAGTTCGTTGAACTGTCCCACAACACCCATATGACGGGATACAATCTTCGGACTGGATTTCAGAATGTCCTTATCGCCGAGTAATACACTGCCCTGCTGTGGTTTGATCACTTTATAGATGCTCTTGAGCAGCGTTGACTTGCCGCAACCATTCGGTCCAATGATTCCGACAAATTGCTTGTCGTTCACCTGTAACGAAATATTTCGGATGATGTCCGTATTCAGCACCGATATGGATACATTTTCTACGTTCAGTTTCATGGTTATTTCCCTCCAAAACCGTAGCCTTTTTTGACCAGCATATACATAAACATCGGTGCACCAATCATGGCCGTAATAATTCCAATCGGCAGTTCAACACTGGATATCAGAGATCTTGCGATGACATCCGTCCAGATGAGGAAAATAGCTCCGAATAATACCGACACGGGCATGACTTTGCGATGGTCTGAGCCAACCATACCTCTTACGATATGCGGAATAATGAGTCCCACAAAACCGATCATCCCGCAGCTCGATACCATAACACCAGTAACAAGTGCTGTTAACAGCATGTACAGTCTGCGATATACACTAAGATTAATGCCCAGCGTCACAGCCGCTTCATCCCCGAGAAGCATCGTATTGAGCACACGGGATTGCAGCAGGAAAAACAGAATCGCTACCAGAACGACAATACTGATCAGCGGGAGCTTGTTCCAGCCTGAAGCCGCGAGGCTGCCCATCGTCCAGAATGTGACGGTTCGAATGCCTTCAGCATTGTTTGCAAAGTAAATGATAAAGTTCGAGAACGCACTGCATAGTGCGTTAATGACCATCCCGGCAAGTACCAGCTTGACGGATGTCATTTTGCCACGGATCCCTGCAAGTGTAAGTACCAGCAAGGATGCACCCATGGCACCGGCAAAAGCCCAAAAGGCTACACCCGTTTGACCTAACCAGCTAATGGAACCGAATCCGATCAAAATCGCAAACGTTGCTCCGAGTGAAGCTCCTGAGGATATACCTAATATGTAAGGATCAGCGAGTGGATTCTGCACTGCAGCCTGCATGACGGCACCACAGAGCGCCAGACCTGCCCCGATAAACATGGCCATTAATACACGCGGAAAACGAATCTGCCAGATGATATCGGTGAAGGAACCGGCCTCAATTGGCGCTGCTCCAAGCTGAAAGCCCGTGATTTTGTAGAGCAGAATACGATAGGACTCGACCAGCGGAATATGCACCTGACCTATGGATACGGCTATCCCTACCGATACAAGCATGAATATGACCAGTGCTGCAAGAAGTAATGCGAAACCGGATTTGCTGTGAATCAAAGACTTGGGTTTACCCACGTGCTGGGTCTGCATTTGTACTGTTTGTGCCATTTCTTCCCCCATCACTTCCACGAGAATGTTAAGATCTAAAAATTCAGCTTTTTACAACGCTTTTGTTCGGATTATAATTGAGAATGATTATCTTTGTCAATTTAAAACATGACTGCACTATTCTCTTGACAATGGTTTGATATAAAACTATATTAGGATTATGAAAACAAGAGATGCCATATCACTCATATCCAAAATTAAAGAGAGTTCCAACCGTTTTATCGTATCCGAGATGACCAAGCATGGGGTTCAGGATATTGCCACTTCACATGGCGACATTATCTATGCTCTGTATCACCGACCTCAGATGACCATGGCGGAGATCGCCAAAAAAATCGGCAAGGACAAATCTACCGTCACAGCACTTGTCGACAAGCTGGTTCGCATGGGATACGTCATCAAGGAGAGAAGTGACGAGGATACGCGTGTTGTTCATGTAGCACTTACATCTAAAGGCGAGGATCTCAAGCCCGTTTTTGAAGAAATCTCCCAGAACCTGCTGAATGTCTTTTACGCGGATATCACAGAAACAGAGAAAGAGGAACTGCTTCGAATTTTGATGAAAATTCACAGCAATTTCTAAATTTTTTTGGATAAATAGTTTGATATAAAACTAAATTGGAGGAGGAATTATACATGAAGGACTACACCAAATCCCTGCCCGACCATACCTCACGATACATTGGGGAACAGGATTTGTATCTGGAGATCTTTGAGGGAGATGAAATTCAAGGGAGAAGTAATCACAGACCCCCTCTCCTATTCGTTCACGGTGCCTACACAGGCAGCTGGATGTGGAGTAAATACATCCCTCATTTCGTTCAAGAGGGCTGGACTTGTTATGTGATGAATCTGAGAAGTCATTACAAGAGCAGGGTGCAGGACATGACCCGAGTGACCTTCGAAGATTACCTGGAGGATATTCGGGAAATCATGACTGAGTGCGGGGAGCCGCCTATCCTCATTGGATTCAGCATGGGCGGCATTCTTAGTCAAAAACTTGCAGAAAGCTCTCCCCTTCGAGGATTGGTCGTGATCGATTCCAGTCTCAGCCAGGAAGTTCTTCGCTCCGTGCCGTATGCTGAAGTGGATCGCGTAACGCCTGGCCTCGTCGTTCCTGCACCCGTTCATCATGAGCTGACCAGCATAGATGAATCGGCAGAGGACATCGCTTTCCAGCGCAAGTACTTGGCCATGGAATCATCGCAGGCCTTCAGCACATTCTCCGCGTTCTTTGGTGGTGAGGACGTGGTATCCATTAATGGTGAGTCCATTACATGTCCTGGTCTCGTCATCAAAGCCGTGTCCAGTGAGGAAGAGGATCTGCGAGGCCGATTAACCGCTGAGCAGCTTCATGCGGAATATGCCGGTCTATGGCACACGACACATACCGGTTTGCTCGTCGGTCAAAGGTACAATGAAGCAGTCGAGATTATCCTGGAGTGGCTAAACCGGAATGAGATAAGTTCTGGGGTATAACAAAAGCAAAAAACCGTCCATCAATGATGGACGGTTTGCGTTTTCACTTTTTTTTCTTAAACCAATAGATCCCTGCCATGAGAATAAACCACACCGGCGTAACAAACAGCGCCACCCGCGTATCCTCTGCCAATGCCAGAACAACCAGCACAAACGCGAGGAAAGCCAAAATCAAGTAGTTGGAAAATGGATAAAGCGGCAGCTTGAAGTGACTCCGGCTAGCGATCTCCGGCTGGGTACGGCGGTATTTCAGGTGACAGATCACCATAATGCCCCAGACAAAGATAAAGCAAACGGTCGAAACACTTGTGATCAGTGTGAACACGCCCTCAGGCATGACATAATTCAGAATAATGGCAACCAGAATAACCAGCGTTGAGAAAAAGAGTGCATTGGAAGGCACCTTTCGGCCATTCAGGCGGGCAAAGGATTCCGGTGCATTCCGATCCTTGGCCATGGAGAAGACCATACGGCTTGTACTGAAAATGGCACTGTTGCACGCCGAAGCTGCAGATGTCAGTACCACGAAATTCACGATCCCGGCGGCTGTCGCAATACCTACAGCTGCAAATACCTGTACAAAGGGACTTTCACTCGGCACAATCGCTTTCCACGGATAGATGCTCATAATAATCAGCAATGCACCCACATAGAAGAGCAGCACACGGATCGGAATTTGGTTAATGGCCTTCGGTATAACCTTCTCCGGATTCTCCGTCTCCCCTGCGGTCAGTCCGACCAGCTCCATGCCGACAAAAGCAAACACCACCATCTGGAACGAAATAATGAAGCCATGCATGCCATTCGGGAACCATCCCCCATGACTCCACAGATTGGTGAAGCTTGCCGTCCCCTGATCTGTGGTAAAACCTTTAAATATCATATATAGACCTACAACTATAAGAGCCAGAATGGCAATCACTTTGATTAAAGCAAACCAAAATTCCATCTCGCCGAACAGCTTCACTGTTGCCAGGTTCATGATTAACAAAATGACTAATGCAATTAAACCAGGCATCCATTGCGGTACATTCGGAAACCAGAACTGCGTATACATGCCGACAGCCGTAATGTCCGCCATAGCAATGGAAATCCAGCAGAACCAGTAGGTCCAGCCTGTAATAAACGCCGCCATATTTCCCAGGTAATCACGCACGAAATCCACAAAGGAGTGATACTGCAGGTTGCTTAACAACAGTTCTCCCAATGCACGCATGATCAAAAATAAAACCACACCTGTGATGATATACGCCAGTAGGATCGACGGTCCTGTCAGTTGAATTGTCTTGCCCGCTCCCAGAAAGAGGCCTGTCCCAATCGCACCTCCAATCGCCATAAGCTGGACATGTCTGTTCTTTAATCCCCGTGTTAATGTTTCTTGCTGCATGGTAAACCACCACTCTCTTTCTGAACATGCTCTCTAGGTTGCTGAAACTTGTATACAACACATCATATAATAATCTGACCAGAATACATATCCTTCATTTATGATTTTTTTCACGCCAAAGAGGCCACCTCTTCTAACAAGGCGCCCTCTAGTTTGGGTCATCGTTATTTTTGCTTATAGAACTCATGATACAGCTTCATTAGCGCCCGTTTCTCAATTCGCGATACATAGGAGCGTGAAATACCCAGTTCCTTGGCAATTTCGCGCTGGGTCCGTTCTTCCCCGCCAGCCTCCAGGCCGAATCGGCCAATGACGACTTCCTTCTCCCGGTCATCGAGAATGTCGAGGTTGCGATAGATTTTACTTTTTTCAATCTTAAGCTGCACCTTGTCTACGACATCATCCGCTTCGGTTCCAAGGATATCGATTAATGTAATTTCGTTGCCCTCTTTGTCCGTTCCGATGGGATCATGAAGGGAGACGTCTTTGCGTGTTTTCTTCAGGGACCGCAGGTGCATCAGAATTTCATTCTCTATACAGCGGGCCGCAAATGTGGCGAGTTTGGTTCCTTTGCCTTGCTGAAAGCTTTCGATGGCCTTGATCAAGCCGATCGTTCCGATCGAGATCAGATCTTCCAGATCTTCACCCGTATTGTCGAACTTCTTGACGATATGCGCAACAAGGCGCAGATTGTGTTCAATGAGCAAGTTGCGGGAGTGGGCGTTGCCTTCAGCCATGAGGCGCAGGTGTTTGGCTTCTTCGTCCTCAGCCAGGGGCTGGGGAAACGCATTATTTTTGACATACGAGACGAGCAGCGTTAACTCTTTGATGAACAAGGCAATTGCAGTAAACAATCCGGGCACAGATGACACCTCCTGCAGTTTTACAACGATCTGGCCTGAGCACGTGAAGGAACAGGGTCGATCTATTGTATGTAGGCGGGGGCCCAGAAGTGCACGTACACTTGAAAAAGGGAACGTTTCCTTGATGATTGAATGGATAGATGATAGTCAACGCTACTGCTTAATGCTTGCCTGTGTCAGTCCATCCCTTGGCATGAGTACTACGTACTCACTTCAACAATGGAGCCAACCTTCTGCAGGAGCAGAAATTCTTTTTGGACACTCTCAATGAAATACGTTTTCTCTCCCAATATCACAACATCATTCTCGGCTAATGCCACATCGCTTTTGAAATAAATAAAGTTATCTGCGCCTCTGAATGCGCCTTTATAGTAGTACAAACGGTCACCTTCTCCTGGAAAAAATGATATTAATGATTATTAAGCTTCTGGATATAAGTCTAATCGGCTCTCCGCGAATGACCCAAAATCTACTTCTTAAAGAGACACTTTACAGGATGTAATATGTTCAATAAAGGGAGTTAGTTGAATTTTCGACAATAATACTAAATTTTCGACAATTTATGACGATAATATCTATGTTTCTTATGTGGGCATGTATATACATGCAGAAACGATAAATTACTCCGAAGGGGAAGT
Organism: Paenibacillus sp. P13VS; assembly: GCF_015143645.1. Classification (NCBI taxonomy): domain Bacteria; kingdom Bacillati; phylum Bacillota; class Bacilli; order Caryophanales; family Paenibacillaceae; genus Paenibacillus; species Paenibacillus sp. P13VS. Next base: position 309,290 of record NZ_WYEV01000006.1, read on the forward strand.
CATGTCCAATGTTCTCAACGTTCAAAAAAAAGGTAAGCACTCTGCTTGTAACCGTACTGACGGTTACTTCTGTCTCTGCTGTTTACGCAGAAGCAGGTACAAATTCTCCAGGGGACAGTGCATCACTTGTTAGTACCACCATTACGCTTCAAAGCACGCGCAGCCCAGCCTCAGAAACGGATCCTGTAACCTTTGTAGCATCGGTCCATCCGGATAGTTCTTCTACTATTCGCGAGGATCCAACGGGTACAGTGACGTTGAAGGATGGGGACACCGTAATTGGCACTGCCAGTGTAGTCAATGATTCCATCCCCAGCAGAGCACTGATTTCGGTAAGAAATCTGGATGCCGGTGAACATCAGATTACAGCCGAGTATAGTGGCAACAGTACATTTGGCGGCAGCATTTCCGATCCAGTTTTACAGACGGTATCCACTACGGCGACACCTCCTTCGGAACATCCGACGGTCACGGAGGTTACTTACCTCTATCCTCCCCGGTCTGGGGAACCGTTTACGCTTGACATTAGCACCAAAACAAACCCGCAATATTACCAGGATATCGCTGGAACCGTCATCCTTATGGACGGCGACAAGGAACTAGCTGCGCTTCCGATGTTTCCTAAAGGCGTTTCCAACGGTCATGCAAGAACATCATATACAATAAGCGATTTAAGTGCTGGAGATCACCACATTACTGCTAAATATTATGGTGACACCAGATTCGGTATCGCTGATAGCGTCTCAGCTATAGTACTCCAAGTGGCAGAAGGAAATGGGACAAATACGCCAGTGCCAACCCCTACACCATCAAATGGAGAAGGCACAACTCCTCCGGAGGGCAGTGAAAACCTGTTTAATACGACTGTTACAATTGAAAGCACACGCAACCCGGCCTCAGAAGGAGAGCCCATTGCGTTTATGGCGAGAGTGAGCAGAAACTATAATGATACGTACGACATGCCGACAGGTACAGTCACCTTCAAAGATGGAGATATCGTACTCGGTACTGCTGAGGTCGGAACGGATGTAACCAAACCGGATCTCGCATTCTATTCCGTAAGAAGCTTAAGTGCTGGAGATCATCAGATTACCGCGGAGTACAATGGAAACCGCACCTTCAAGGGCAGCACTTCAGCTCCGCTAACCCAAACGATAACAGCTGAAGCAGCTTCTGCAACAGAACATCCGACAGTGACGAAGGTTACCAGTTATCTGAACCCATCCAAGTATGGAAACGCGGTAACCTTTTACGTAAGAGCAGAAACAAAACCACAAATATCCCGTGATATTGCAGGATCTGTAATCCTCATGGATGGCGACACGGAATTAGCTACACTTGCCATGTGGCCGGACGGTGTTGCGAATGGTGTGGCCAAAGCCTATTTCACTACAAGTGATCTAAGTGTCGGAGATCACCCGATCACGGCTAAATATTATGGCGATGCCAGACACGGAGTAGCTGACAGTACCTCTGAAGTAATGGTGCAAGTTGTACAAGGAAGCGGTGGCACACCGTCCAATCCACCAACAGTACCAGGTGGCGACACAACTCCATCCAGTCCAACAACAGGTTCGAGTTCAGGTTCGACCCCAACCGCTCCTGTTACTTCTAAACCGCAAGAACCAGCTGTACCAGGAACAACAACGGAGCAGCCAAGCACGCCGGAACAATCCGAGGATTACCAGGATCCCAACGATATTTTCAGAAGCCGGGTAGTGAACGCAGATAGCAACGTAATTGCCGGTGTTCAATCCAGAATCGCTGAGATCCTCAGCAAAGGGGATGACTTCGTAACCTTACAGTTTGGTGATGTTCAACAGCATTGGGCGATACCGTCTATCGAAAAATTGACCAAGCTGGGCGTAATCAAAGGTTACCCTACTGGCGGGTTCGAGCCTGATGAACAAATTACCCGTGCAGAATTTGCAGCCATGATCAACCGTGCGTTTGTGGATATGGCATCACGTGAAGTCAACCTGAATGAAGAGGATTTCGCAGCATACCGTGATATTAACAATCGCTGGTCTACCAATGACCTCAAGAGACTGGTAGCCGTTGGCGTATTGAACGGATACGAGGACGGTTCCATCCGTCCGGATAAAACCATTTCCCGTCAGGAAATGGCTCTGATCATCACACGTGTATTGAATTCACTTATACTGAACATCGATACATCCCATGTACAATTTGCTGATTTGAATGGAGCATTCGGTGCAGATGCCATCCGAAAAGCAGCTGCTCTAGGAATCTTCGAAGGTAAAAATGAGCGTTCCTTTGACCCCAACGGCGGAGCAACGCGCGCAGAAGCAATTGAAACCATTTTGAAGACTTATCGTTTAAGTCCAGCCATCAAAGAGTCATTGGAAAGTTTGAAGTAACGATTCCAGTTAAGATATTATTTCAATAATATCCTTTTTAACTGCTTTATAACATTTCAAAAACCGCTAACGAAAGATGACGTTAGCGGTTTTTATTTCGTTAAAATATTCCCCGGCATACGAATGCCGCGCCATCCACTTACATCACATTGTCCATATGTATTATCACCGACAGCAACCAACGTACCGTCTGATTGAAACCCTACGGTATGGGCACAGCCTGCCGCTACGGCAACAATATTGCGCCAGTCACTTACATTACACTGGCCATACGTATTCCATCCTGCAGCCGAAACCGTACCGTCTGCTTTCAGGCCAATCGTATGATTACTCCCCACCGCAATCGCCACCATCCCGTGCCAGCTGCCTACATCGCATTGACCATGTTTATTACTACCCACGGCCGTTACTGTACCATCTGATTGCAGACCAGCCGAATGGAGATAACCCGCAGCGATCATTACAACATTACGCCAGCCACTGACTTCACATTGGTGATATCGGTTATTCCCTGCAGCCAGGACTGTTCCGTCAGCTTTCAGGCCGAGGGTATGCCAGTCTCCTGCAGTTATTGCCACTATATGATTCCAATTACTTACCTGGCATTGACCTTCTTGATGCCGACCCACAGCGACGACCGTACCATCCGACTGAAGACCGATGGTGTGGCGCCAACCTGCCGCTATAGCTACAATATCGTGCCAGTTGGTTACCTCGCACTGGCCATCCTTATTCCAACCCACAGCTGCCACGGTGCCATCCAATTTCAGTGCTATAGTGTGAACATTGCCTGTATTTGTAGCCATATGTACATTACCTGCTGCGACTGTAATGATATCCCGCCAGCCGCTGACTTCACATTGACCCATTTTATTATCACCAACAGCTACCACCTGACCGTCAGATGTAAGCCCAACGGTATGACGACGTCCCGCCGCGATCGGATCTTTGGGCCACTTTCTCACCTGCAACCTCGCTTTATTCAGGGAACCATGTTCCATGCTGAAGCACCTCCCTTGAAGCAAGTTTCTTGCGATAGTCCATTTCTTAACTTAACTTTCCTGAACTACTCTTCTTTTTGCCTGAAGCACATTTTGCCCAGAAGAAGTCCTGTGCCCGAGGAACAAATCAGATATCCAAAGAACAAAAAAACCAAGAAAACAGCATGAAGATCTTCAGGAATCTGAAGTACACCTTCAAACCAAGCCAAACGAAAAGGATACAGCAGCGCTACCCAGATGATCAGCAAAACTAGAATAAAATTAATGATTTTCCTCACTATAATGATCCTTTCAGGGCCTGTATGGTGTCCGTTATGTTATACCAATAATACTTCAATCAGGATGGTTTGTCTTTTTCTAGTTAAAACTGCAAAAAAGCCTCTGCTCCACATTACGCGGAGCAGAGGCTTCCTCCTTCCATCTTACTGCCTAGACTCAGCTGAGCGGTGCAGGCTCCACAACGTCCGGGATTTCCGGCATACGCTGTTTGCGTTCCATCCCCAGACTGATCACAAGCCCAAGCAAGCCCAGAGCCGCAATGACTGCAGCGTATAAAGGTACTGAAATAAGTCCCGTATGCGTAATCGCAAACCCGCCAATATAAGCTCCACCTGCATTCCCCAGGTTAAACGCGGAGTGGCTTGATGTGGTCGCAAGCAGCGGTGCTTCGCGTGTCATATTCATGATCCGAATCTGCAGACCCGGCATAATCCCGAACGCCGCAACACCCCAGCAGAAGATTGTAATGACCGCCAGATATGGATTCTCCAGCGTCAAAGTGAGTGCAGCCAAAAGTACAGCCAGCACGCCGAAGTTGACCATCAGGGACGGCATCAGTTTCCAGTCGGCCAGCCGGCCGCCCAGCATGTTCCCGAGCGTCACACCAACGCCGAACAGTACCAGTATCCACGTTACACTCTGCTCCGCAAAACCGCTGATATCCACCAGCATCGGTGTAATATAAGTAAATACCGCGAAGAGGCTTCCACAGCCCATGGCACCAATGAGCAGTATTAATAGCACCTGAGGACGAACAAGATTACGGAACTGCTGTCCGAGGTTCGCCGGCTCCCCTTGCGAAATAACCGGAATGAATCGAATGATACCAATCAATGAGATGACGCCCAGGATCGTAATGGCTCCAAAGGATGATCTCCATCCGAGCTGTTGGCCGATAAATGTACCGAAGGGTACCCCGATAATATTCGCAATCGTAAGTCCTGCAAGTACAACGGAGACAGCACCTGCTCTTCTCTCGGGTGCAACCAGGCGGGTTGCCATGAGTGAACCTACACCAAGAAACGTACCATGTGCAAATGCCGTCAAAATGCGTGCCGAAATCAGCAAGCCATACGTTGGTGCAATAACGGATAGTGCATTACCGATAATAAAAATGCACATCAGCAGGATCAGCAGTTTTTTCTGCGGTATCTTATGGGTAAACACGGTCAAAATGGGTGCGCCAACCGCGACACCCAGGGCATAGCCCGTAATCAACTGCCCTGCTTGAGGAATGCTCACATGCAGATCAGCAGCCACATTCGGCAGCAATCCCATAATGATAAACTCAGTCATCCCAATAGCGAATGCTCCTACCGTCAGGCATAGAAGGGATAACGGAAATGCCCCTCCTTTTCCCGATTTCGAAGCACGTCGTTCTGTCTTGTTCATATGATGTTCTCTTCTCCTGTCCATCTTCTGTCTCTTTTTTTTGGTTATTCCCTGTTACGATTTCAGGATCACATTTGGGCTGCTTTTAGCCACATCGCCTCGTTCAAGGACTCGAACGTTTCCAGCATCGCAAGCTTGTTCTGCCACTGTGCCGGGATGCCGCTCCGACCATAATAAGCACCAGCAATCTGACCGTACACCGCACCGGTTGTATCCGCATCATCACCGAGATTAACGGCTAGCAGTGCACCTTCTTCAAATGTGGAAGATTTATGGAACGCCCATAATGCGGCTTCCAACGAACGGACGACATATCCGCTTCCCTGAATTTCAGGCGGTTCCTTATCGCGGTAAGATCCACGCACGACCTCTTCAATGGCTGGGGTAAAAGAAGACTCACTCCTCCACTGACGGCATGTCTCAGGCAGCAGCATGGTGTGTTTGTCTGCTCCGCGCAACCCTGCAACCAGAATAGCCGCAAGCACCTCGCAAGCTTCCAGGCTTTCCGCTGCTGCGTGTGTCGTGCGGGAGCTCAGCTTCGCATAATGTACAGCATCCTGCGGATGGCCCGCATACACCATAGCGACTGGTGCAAGCCGCATAATTGATCCGTTACCAGCCGTCATCGGATCGGTAGATCCGCTGTAAGGCTCTCCGGTCTTCCTGAACCTTTCCAGCGCATTTCGCGTAGCCCCGCCGATATCAAAGCATGTTCCGGTACTGCTCATGTAGCCGACTTCATACCAATTCGTGTATCTGCGCATCTGATCCGCCGGATCAAAATGTTCTTTTCTCACCAGACTTTCGGCCAGACATAGCGCCATTGACGTGTCATCCGTCCACTGTCCGGGAGCCAGGCCAAACACACCGCCCCCCACAATATCGGTTACAGGCTCAAATGTGCCTGGGCTGCTAAACTCCACTGTCGTTCCCAGTGCATCTCCTGCCGCTAGTCCAAGTAAGCATCCATTGAACCGATCCTTATCCAGCATCGCCGGTCCCTCCTCTGCGTTCTTATTTCCAACATATCTCTTCCATTCTCCCACAGGGGCTGTTCTGTCGTAAAGAATTTTAAAAAGATGCAGCATGGCTTCTTCGAATCGTACAAATGTCCACGGGCTCCCTTCTATTATAAATGTGTCGAAAAAGGGGGAACGGTTGTTATCACTCCTTATTTCAAAAAAAGTTTTATTTTTTTACAACGAAGAAAACCGTTTTTTCAGTACACCGCTTACATGCATAGGTCATAACGCTTTGCCTCATTCGCCATTTTCTGAAAACACGTCATTTATGTGCAAATTTTCAATGTAAACAATCATGACGCGCTTGACCCCTCACTTTGTCCCATGTTACGGTTTTATTAGCTTCAACGCATCATTTTTTCCATTTTTATATTTCTCAACATGCTTTCGCGTTAACTAATCTGCCGCAAAAGCAAATGGAACAAAGAAGAAGTTTGCGATTTTTTCATTTGGTTTTATCCCAAAACAAATTCTGAAACAGGAGGAACAAATTTATGATTAAGGCACTGGTTTTTGATTTCGATGGAACGATTATTGATACGGAGACAGCATGGTATATCGCTTTTCGTGATGCCTACAAGGAACACGGCGTGAACTTGACCCTGGAGATGTATTCGCAATGCATCGGTACCAGTCTGAAAACATTCAATCCCTATGAGTACCTCATCACAGATTTGAATCTTCCGATCGATCGGGAAGCGTTCAGGGAATCGGTTCAGCTTCAGCATGCAGCATTAATGAACAAGGAGCAGGTAAGACCAGGCATCCAGAATTACCTCGAAGCAGCACGCGATGCTGGATTAAAACTGGCCGTTGCCTCAAGCTCCAAACGGGAGTGGGTCGAACAGCACCTGGAACAACTGAAACTGAAGGATTACTTCGAAGTGATTCGAACAGCCGACGATGTGGCCCATGTGAAGCCTGACCCGGAATTATATAACCAAGCCCTGGAAGCGCTTGGAGTGACTGCAGACGAAGCCGTAGCGATTGAGGATTCACCTAACGGCGCGCGTGCAGCTGCTGCAGCTGGTATTCACTGTGTCGTAATCTCGAACACCATAACAGGAACGCTGGATTTCGATATGCCTCACCAACGGCTGTCATGCCTGACCGACCTTGAATTTAACGATTTGATTTCGAAGCCCCTCGTCACTACCGTCTAGGTCTGCACGAATTTCGCATTTCAAATTTTAAAGGGGGAGTTCACACATGAAAGCTGTACATTTTGGAGCGGGCAATATAGGCCGCGGTTTTATCGGTCATATGTTGTCCGCTTCCGATTATGAAGTCTGCTTTGTCGCACGTAACCCGAAGAAGATCTCCATGCTGCAAAAAAGAAAAGAGTATCCCATTACCCTCGCTAATGCGGATCAACACACAACCATGGTCAGCAACGTCACGGCCATTCATGTCGGCGAACAGGATCGCCTGGCTGAGCGGATTGCATCGGCTGATCTCATTACAACAGCGGTCGGTGTATCTGCACTTGAGGATATTGCCGAACCTATCGCCAAAGGCATATATCTCCGCATGAAAAACAATAATCAGGCTCCTCTCCATATCATCGCTTGCGAGAATGCCATTGGAGGCAGCACCCGCCTGAAGAAACGGGTATATCCGTTCCTGGATGAACAGACCCGTACCAAAGCCGACCGCTATATCTCGTTCCCCAATGCAGCAGTAGACCGGATAGTTCCGGCGCAAGACCATAAGGATCCGCTGCAGGTCACCGTAGAACCTTTTTACGAATGGGTCGTTCACCGTCCGGCGCTGCTGGATGGATTCAAGGAGATTGAAGGCGTACACTACGTCGACTCCCTTGAGCCTTACATTGAACGCAAAATGTTTACCGTGAATACGGGTCACTGTGTTGCTGCATACTTCGGATATCTCGAAGGATTCAAGACGATCAGGCAAGTCATGAGTAACACAACCCTGCGTGCCAAGGTTAAACAGGTCATGGAGGAAACGGGAGCCATGCTTGTGAGAAAACACGGGTTTAATCCGCATAAACACAGTCAATATATCCATACCATTCTCGAACGCTTTGCCAACCCCAACCTGACAGATCAGGTTACCCGGGTCGGACGTTCACCCCTTCGCAAGCTATCGCCTTATGACCGGCTTGTTCGCCCCGCGATGCAGGCCAGCGAATTCGGAATTGAAATTCCCCATCTTACTTCCGCTATGGCAGCCGCAATGCTCTTCGATCACGAGCAGGACGAGGAAGCCATGAAGCTCCAGCACATGATTCGTGAAGAGGGCGTCTCCGCCTTCATTCGTGAACGCATGGGAATTCCCGACGAACACCTCATTCACCAGCATGTTGTCGCCCGATACGAGGAACTCAAAGGGCACAAGGGATCAACCATTTTAACCTGACACCTCAGGTAAGACGGTAGGTTATGCACAACTGAATAGAGACGGCAAAAAAGCCGGGAGGAACCCATGCCCAAGCATCGCTCCTTCCGGCTCTTTTCATGTTATTTTGTCATGTTTGCTTCATTCATAATGGAATTCAGGGATACATACGCCATCGGCAGGAATCCCTCGGATGGTTCACCCACAGGTGCATCAATGTGGAAAATGAAACCATTTCCGTCCAGTTCTTTTACAATGAAATACTGGGTCTTTTTATCGTTTTGAGCCATCATATACAGTCTTGCATCCTTCATCGGGCCTTTACTCAGCTCTTCCTTGCTCAGTTCCTTAACCTCTCCCGTTTCGCTCAGCTCTTCCTTGGCATCCATCTTCAGCGCATCCAGATTGAAGTCTGAAGGAAGCTTTTCGATCTCCACTTTGTAGTCAGGATCAATCTTCATGGTCAATTCGTCGTCCTCTGCATCAAAGGCCATCGGTTCAAACACATACAGCGAGTACCCCTCACCTTGAGCAAGTTCAGCTGCACGTTTCTCCGTCATGCCTTCCACCGTTACTTCCAGCTCTGTTGTTTTGGGACGATCCGATGTCACGTTATCGCCTGCATTGGAACCGTTCGGTTCATCCGCTTCGATCTTCGCGATTTCCTTGAGCACCAGCTGCTTCGTTGTATTGTCACCGGTCTCAATCGTTCTCTCTACATATTTGAATTGTACTGAATCTTCATCATCAATATCATCGAAGGATTTCTGCACATTCTCTTCAACCTGGAAAGCCATCGGGACCTCCTTGACACGGATCTCTACCGTGTGAGGATCTGCCCATCCCGTCAAAATGCCCTCTGCTTCGATCACCGCACTGTCATTTGGCTGCTGCTCCGGTGCTGGCGTCTGTTCCCCTGTATTATTGGTTGGTGGCTGTGCTGCAGGACTGCTGTTACCACAGGCCACAAGTGAGAATCCCATGAGTAAAACGAGTAGTGATGCACTAACATTCATTTTATTTCGCATATGAACACCTCCGTTAGCTTATACGCAATGATGCTTGTCCATGTTGCTTCAGGCTGCTTACTAGTACTTACACGGCTGAATGCCAGCTCAATCAGATAGATAACTAGAATAGGTGGAGATCGGGCACATCTCTAGCTCGCTTGTTCCATCTGAACAAGCTTGGCGTTGGCCCCGTTAAACGCTTTTGTCTGCTTGTTGAATTGCTTTCTGATCTCGGCAAGCTGTGCATATTGGATGTTGCGTTCCCGGATAGCGCGCTTAATTTTCACCAGATTCGGATCCACACTGCCTCTCATTAAGGAATAGAGCCGTTCATCGGCATCCAGACTTTGCTGATACGAGGTTACAAATTCCTCAAATGTCTGGGCTCTTGCTTCATACTCGTCCAGAACGGTTTGTGCCTGAACCAGCGTCTCTTCTTTTTCAAAAGACAATCGTCCCAGGGAATCCCGTACAGCAGGTGTCTGTTCCTGTGTCTGCTTCATCAAGGTCTCCGCCTGCTCCAGCAGTTTTCTCCGCTCGGCGATATGTTCTACTGCCTGATCCAGCAGTGATTCCAGGTCACTGTTTTTGTTTTTCCCCTTATTCAAAATCGACGTGTACAGTTCCATTTCCTCCCGTTCATGACGGGCAAGCTCCTTCAGATTCTGAGCCATCTCCTGATCATTCCGGATCAATTCGTTTACCTGATTCGCAGCCGGCTCCTGCGGCTCGCCACAGGCACTGGTGAGCACCGCCAGCGTCAGGCCTACGGCAGCCAGTGCTGATTTTTTCCACGTACGCACTCGGTCGTCTCCTCTCTTGCATTTGTATTGTCGTCTATAATTACAAGCGGGTATCTCCGCTAAAATTGGCTGTCCAATGTGCATTCGGGTCATAGACCTCGAACTCATAACCCCGATCTTCAAGCAATTTCAGAATACGCGGCAACGCCTGCACCGTCTGCTCCCGCTCATGCATCAGGATCACTTCCTTGTCCCGGTGGACACTTTTTCTGACACGCGCCACGATTTTGTCCGGCTGACCCGGAAGATTCCAATCCAGGGAGTCTGTTGTCCAATCCCACATTTTGAATCCCGCTGCGGCAATGTCACCCCTGAACGACTCACCGATCTGTGGACTGCTGCCGTAAGGAGCGCGAATCAGATGCGGCGTATAGCCAATCAGATCCTGCACCATCTTCTGCTCCTTCTTGAATTCCTTTACGAAATTCGCGGAGCTTCCGCTTTTGTACAGGGTGTTATAGTTATGTGTCATGCTGTGGAGCCCCGGGTAGCTGCCCTCTTGAACCAGCCGCTCTACCGCTGACTTATGCTGATTCAACTGACGTCCAATCATGAAAAAGGTTGCCTTGGCCTCATGCTCTTTCAAAATATCCAGCAGTTGTTCCGTATATTCACTCGGTCCATCGTCAAACGTTATGTATGCCAGCTTGCGAACCTGTCCCTGAAAGCGTGCAGGCTCTTCCTTCACATCCGGAGTCATTTCAATCATGCCCAGCTTGGTTGGCTGTTCAATGACAGCTACCGGGGGCGGGGCTACATAGCCCTTAATCCAGTGGGTCATTCCAATGAATGCATATGTTAAACCGGTAATGATCAGTGCTAGGAGCATCAGGGCTGCACTCAATCTCCCATACCGGATTCGTCTTCGTTTGTGTGTCTTCGTTCGGCTGGTTCTGCTCGCAATGCTGCTGTTTTCTCCTGCTGTCTGTTGTTGAACTCTCACTTTCCATGCCACTTCCTTAATTTCCCGATTATTGGTATATTATATCGTTTCATGTCTCTATATAGAAGATTAATAGAAAAGCGGCATGGGTGAATGACAGAATAGTTACAAGCCCGGTTACAATCTGCTTATCTATTTTCCTTTCATCGCTTTTCGAACAGCTGCGTTCTCCTGTATAATGAATTGATTTACGCCATTTGACTTCAAGAAGGAGCTACATCCATGACAAGCTTGTTTCGTGCCGGCAGATCCATTGAACTTCTGTTCGTTGTCGGCATTATTGCCATCTCGTTTTCTTCCATTTTCGTGCGCTGGTCCAGTGCAGATGTGGCTGTTATCGCCATGTATCGGCTGTTTCTCACCAATCTGCTGATGCTTCCGTTTGTCTGGAAATACCGGCATGAGATGATGCGCCTGAACTTCAGGCAGTGGGGGCTCCTGCTTGCATCCGGTGTGATGCTGGCACTTCATTTCCTGCTGTGGATGGGATCGCTCAGACTTACGAGTGTGGCCAGCTCCACGGTCATTCTCGCACTTGAGCCCATATTAATTCTCGCGGGCTCCGTCTGGCTGTTCAAAGCCAAGATTAACCGCATGATGATTATCGGCATGGGCATTGCCCTGCTTGGGTCCATCGCGATCGGAGCTGGAGATTTTCAGTTAGCCGGTACGGCGCTGCAAGGTGATTTTCTATCTCTGCTGGGAACGATTGCGGTAGCCATCCATATGCTGCTTGGACAATTTCTGCGTTCCGGACTCAGTGCCTTCTCTTATAACTTCTGGGTATTTTTCGTCGCTGCCTGTACGCTGGCGGTATATAATTTGGCCATGGGGCATCCGTTCGGGGGTTATGCCGCTTCGGAGTGGGGAATTTTCCTGCTGCTCGCCATTGTGCCGACGATCTTCGGACACTATCTCTTCAACTGGCTGCTTCAGTATATGAATGCCACCACGGTATCCATGGGCGTGCTCGGTGAACCCGTGTTCTCTTCCCTGCTGGCCTGGATGCTGCTTGGTGAATCCCTCAGTGCCATGCAGATGATTGCTGGCGTCGTCATTATCTTTGGGGTATGGATTTTCATTCGGTATGGCAAAACCAAACCGGAACCCATACCGGCTGACGCGCCTGTCGGCGGTCAAGGACCCGCTGAACCTACGGCGGTGTAATCTATCCGAAGCATATGACATGGCAAAAAGAACGATTGGAGTCTGATACGCGACAGACCCAATCGGAATCCAACACTCTTCATAAGGCGGTGTATTTTCATGAAAAACATTGTATCCATGCGCTGGCTGCTCGCCAGAATGTACGAACCCGATGTGGTCATTGCCGACTGCAGATTCCTGCTCGGTCAACCGGATGCAGGAAGACAAGCATACGAGGCTGGACATATCCCAGGTGCCGTTTATCTCGATCTCGAACAGGATCTATCCTCTCCTGTGTCAGCCCATGGCGGACGTCATCCGCTCCCTGACCCGGCAGAACTGGCAAAACGTCTTTCGAAAGCAGGAATCGGTTCAAATGCTCGTATTGTTGCCTACGATGATCAGGGCGGTATGAATGCCTCAAGATTATGGTGGCTGCTTCGTTACCTGGGTCATGAACAGGTGTACGTAATGGACGAGGGCTTCTCTGCTTGGCAAAACGCCAAGTTCCCAGTAACCACGGATGTGCCCGTGCGGATTCCGTCCACGTTTGAAGCGAACGTACAGCCGCACATGCTCGCCACTGTGCAGGATGCACAGCACGCTTCGGTCAATAGCTCAGCCGTGCTGATCGACTCTCGCGATGCCCGCCGCTATGCGGGGTTGGAGGAACCGATTGATGCCAAGGCCGGACATATTCCGGGGGCGGTGAATTATTTTTGGAAAGACGTGCTTGGTGCAGATGGACGCTGGTCTGGTGTTGAAGCATTAGAAGAGCGGTTCGTGAAGCTCGGGAAAGATGATGCGATTATTGTTTACTGCGGCTCTGGCGTATCCGCCTGCCCGAACGTCATTGCGCTCGAAGAAGCGGGATTCTCGAATGTGAAGCTATATTCCGGAAGCTGGAGTGATTGGATTAGTTACGAGGAGAACCCGGTGGCAACCGGTAATTCGGAAGCTGACAAAAACGTATAGCAGTGTATCGATGTTGAATACATCGCCAGGTGGCTTATCTGCCCCGGCGATGTATTTTTCTATGTTCGGAGTCAACATCGAGTCAAACACCACCCTGTAGATATTTAAAGTACACAGAAGTAGATATCAAGTGGCAGCTTTTTCTGATTCATGATAATAGAAAATACCGTGATGGACATCTGTCCACCACGGTTGAATAATGAGATTTATTATTGCTTTTTACTTAACGATACATTTGCGGTTAACGTCTTGTCGATCGTCGTCCAGTTTACATAAGCACCTAGTATTTCATTAATAACAGCGACCGGAACTACGGTTTCACCATTTAAAAGCTTAGGTACCTTACTATTGAACACTAATTTCTCGTTAATTGAATACACATCTGAACCAATTTGAGCACTTATATTTTTCGTGCCTAATCCGATTTTCGTTGTACGCGTCTTATTATCCCATTCTACTGTGCCACCCAATAGCTCCGAAATGGTTCGAATCGGTACGTAAAACTCATCGTTATGAACAACCGGCTTGATTGACGTACCACCTACATTCATTATTACGTCAACATATTCAAGGAAATCGGTCTTTCGAATGAGTCCATGAACCCCTTTCGTTCGATCTACGACCTGAGATACTTCATAATCCGTTGCCACCGATAGGTACGCATAAGCCACACTTCTATCCATATCAAGCTTATCGGATAAGAATTGAATCGATTCACGTACTGATTCTTTCATTGCTTCATCCAAATCAGGATCCAGTCCAATGGGAATCCAATAGTCCTCTGTTTCAGCAAAGGGTTGCGTGAATTCTCCACTATGCGGGATCGAAGGATCACCTTTCTTTAAAACCGTTAACCGAACTGTCCCTCTTAAGGATGCTTCCAAGGCAGTTAATGCGACTTCTCCATCCCCTTGAGCAAAGTGTGGATCTCCAGTATAGAATAACCCGCCTTTAACTTGAATCGGATAATAAATAGTTGAACCGACACCTAACTCATTAATATCCATATTCCCTCCCGTTTCAATCGGTGGGATCGAACTCACAACTTCACTGGTATTTGGTGCAACCCCCATAACACCTAGAAACGGGTTAATTGGGAAACGTACATTTTTGCCAGCTTTTGTTGGTAGTACCCCATACCAGTTGCCGTTGATTTCTTCAATAGGTGTAAATATAGATACATTATTATATAATTCCGGTTTTGTTGCGCTAGCTCCCTCTTGTGGGCCTGCATTTTCTGGAAATTCGTTAGGAAGGGCCCCTTTCCCATGGCGGTTAGAAATGACACCATATGGAACTCGAGTTTGCAACGAAAGGACTTCTACTTTAAGAACATCTCCTGGCATCGCTCCCTCAACTGCTACTGGCCCAGTGATAATATGAGGTCCGTCTTTTACATAATCATGCTTAATCTCAGAAGCCGCAATTGCCTTCGCATCATCCAACACGTCATCGGGTGAGATACCATATTTGCCGAAGTACTCCACTGGATTTCTCCCTTGATCCTCGATCAGACCCTCATGCGATACCGTATCAAATGTTACAGCACTTCCTGATGGTACAGTAAGAATAGGAGAGCTATCTCGATTAGGCAGTGATCCCCACCGAATGTTCTCAATCGCAGACGTTACATAATAATCGCCTTCTACCTTATCGATGGTTGTTGGTTGCAGTGGCACACTAAAGCCCACTGAAGGTAGAGCAAATGTAAACATACTTACAATCCCGACTGAAACCCCTAATTTCCTAATAGTCTGGTTAATAAACATTACATCCTCTCCTCTAAACTATGTAATATTATCTAACAATTAATTCCACATTAACATATAAATATATTTACAACAATATTTTTACGTCAACAAAAATAACATAATATAACTATATATCAGTAGCATCTTATATGAATAAATCGAATGTCACTATACTTCCTGTATATAAGACATATAAATTTTAAATACATCTAGCAAAATTGAGAATGCTCCTTCAGAGAATTGAACAAACGAAATTTAGTTCCATGAGAATGATGTGTGCCTTTCATGCATCTAATCCCGCAGCAGGAATACTACTGTACTCTGTTTCAGCCAATCACCTACCCAAACGTGATCGTGCTGGAGGAAGCCGATTATACCAATGTGAAGCTGTACGCCGGAAGCTGGAGTGACTGGATTAGGTATGAGGAGAATGCAGTGGAAACTGTGGACGAGTAAGTACGGAGCACGGGTCTACAGTATCTCAAAGACGAATACACCGCCATACAGGCTGATGCCCGGGGCGGTGTATTTACAGTGCCATGAGCGTCAACAGTAAACCAACACGTTGAGGGTGAAGCCACATTCACTGTAATAAATATTACTAGGCTGAAGGCAGCCATTTTGAATGTCTTTGTTAACATCCTGGAACACGAGAGAGATAAAGTCATATTTGCACAAGCAGACTTATCCAGTTCCTCTACCCTCATTGAAATAAAATCTGAAACAGAACATGAGGAGAAGCATTGATGAGACCGTGAACCAAGATAATCACCCATGCTCTACGATAGCGGGCCCATAAATAACCGAGAAACAGACCCGTAACCCCATGATTTGCAATCACTGTTGCCACATCAATATCCCACTGACCATATCCTTGAATGGCAACATGCCAGATGGACCATAGTATTGAAACGAGTAATATGGCGGGCCACCTTCCAAGCAATGCCTCCAACCGGGTTTGCAGCCATACCCGATAGAAAACTTCCTCCAATACGCTATTGATCATAAAACCAATCAACACCAAGAGAAATAATTCTGTCAAATCAGTTGCTTCGATTACTCCTTCTGCTTGTGCAATTGGGGAATAGAACTTCAGATAACCCCAGACCACAATAATGATTAGTGGTGCAATGACGCTTCTGCGAGAGCGAGGCTTTGCCGATATAATTTCTTGCTGCGCGCCAGTCGTTTTGCGATAAATTAGCAAGAAAATCAGCGGAATGCACAACAGTGTCGTCAACTTGAACGCCAAATAATATAGCTCGAAATGTAATCCTTGAGGATCTATTATTACAAGAGCAGCCGTAAATAAAACACCTGATATGAATAACACAATCGATTGAACAACCAAGTGAGGTTTCTCCATTTGTTGGAAAGGCGTATGATTATGACTTTTATAAGGAATCAGACGGATTAGCAAAATACCAAGGAATGCCGGCAACCAACTATGCCATATTGGAATCACTCCCTCATGATCGGCCGTGTACCTTATACTAAAGTTTCCGGTCCACACTAACCACAGTACAGCAGCAAACATAATTATCATGCACAATAA
The DNA here is from genome assembly GCF_015143645.1 of Paenibacillus sp. P13VS. Classification (NCBI taxonomy): domain Bacteria; kingdom Bacillati; phylum Bacillota; class Bacilli; order Caryophanales; family Paenibacillaceae; genus Paenibacillus; species Paenibacillus sp. P13VS. The sequence goes on from NZ_WYEV01000006.1 coordinate 325,909, forward strand.
GCCAATTGCCTTTCCCCATGCCGGAAGGATTACTTTGAATTGCTGGTTCATTCCCTTTGCACTCCTTTAAGTTGCATGGGGCATTTGCCCCATTCTTTTTTTAATTCAGTTGAGTTAAATAAACTTTAGCACATTCCATCTCAATCGTCTATTTAATTCACTTGAGTTAAATAATATGATATTCTGTGTGTATGCCAAAAATCGTAGACCATGAGAAAATGAAGAATATTATCGCTGAAGCAACTTGGAAAATCATTAGCGAGAAAGGCATTCATCAGGCAACGTCAAGAACGATTGCGAAGGAAGCCGGATTATCACAAGGCGCTTTAAGACATTATTTTTCCAAACAAGAGAGCCTATTAGCATTTGCAATGGAGTTAGTTAAAGAAAAGGTACTTACTCGGCTGAGCAATCTGAATGCAAGAGAACTGGCGCCTCAAGAAAGAATTGTTGAATACTTGCTTGAGCTAGTCCCGACTGATGAACAAACATTATTGGAAATGGAGGTTTGGTTTGCATTTGTAGCCTATGGAAAAACGCAAAAAGGGTTCGATACCAATTATGAGGACCTCCAAAACGCAATCAAGAATTGCATTATATACTTGAAAAATGAAGGTCTTCTGAGCACAACCGATGAAGAGAAGGAACAAGAAAAATTGTATGCCTTCATGAATGGAATGGCTCTCAATTTGTATCTTGAGCCGGATAAGATAAATCGAACACGAAGCAAAGAAATGATACAAGACTACATCCATTGGATCATACGTTAAGGGGAAGATTGACGTATAAATTGGGGAGTTACGTCTGCTGGCCAGAGCCAAGCAGAATACACTTTCCGCGCCTGTGCCTATTCAGGTGTGCATGGATTGATATTCTCTTGGGGTTCAGAGCTGCCTGCTGTGTAACCAATTGCAGAAACCAATCTACAGCTGGAGCGACTGGATTAGTTATGAGGAGCATTCGGTGGCTGCGGAGGAAAAATAAATGAAAAAAGCCCACATCTAAACGATGCGGGCTTTTCGTCTTCCAACTTGTTGCAATGGAGAGAGGCTAGCCTTCATCCGCATTGACTGATAATTAGACGTATTAATACAGAAACAGCCCGACCCATGCCACCAATTAATCGAAATATTTTATCTGCAGGTTGCTAAATACTGCCGTCCCCCCTTCAGCATAAAGTGTGATCCCGCGGTCATTCCATTTTGGAAAAATAATATTGGATAACACCAAAGAACCATCATCAACGAAGACCTCGATACTGGTCTTGTCTACCAGAATCTTGAGATGAACCTTGTTCTTCTCCGGAGCGAATGCCGCTTGACTCTCCAAGTCTTGGCCACTCCTGTCAGGATTCCCGGTATAGGTCCGGTTCACATAGACATAGCCACCTTCTACATTGACGCCTGTATCCACATGTCGGCTACGGTCGCTGGATTCACGAAGCCTTAATCCAATATTATTGATCTTGGTCCACGATATATCCGCCTCAAGCTGATACGAATCTCCCGAAACATGAAGTGTATGAGATCCCTTCACTGTAATCGGTTTAAAGGTAGTCTCCGAGACCACTGCCTGTTCCAGAGACTCAATCGGTCTTGAGATCAGTCGATACTGACCCGTTTTCGATGCAATAAGCTTTATTTCACGAACAATCGAATCCATGCCGTTGTAACCTTCCTTCATTGTTGGCGTATTGTTGGCATAGCTCCAATTATTCATCCAGGCGAATGCGTAACGGTGACCGGTTTTGTCAGGGCTTGCCCCATCTTCAAATGTAACTCCCCCATACCAGTCGAAGCCATAGTCTAGCCATTGTGGTTCATGAAGGTCGGAAACAAATTCTTTGCCATTAAAGCTTCCGGTCCAGTAAGCGTAGGTATTGGGTTGTCCTGATGATCTGCCGTTGGCGCTTACGCCGAGCACCCATTTATAGGTTCCGTTATCTGCCCGCATCACAAATAGATCAGGACATTCCACCAACCCCACGTTTTCCGTGAAGAAGCCGCCAGTATATCGCCAATTTTTCAAATTAACCGACTCATAGAACCCAATCTTCGTCCCTTCAGCCAGAGCCATAACCCATTTTTTGGAGTGCTCATCCCAGATGATTTTAGGGTCCCTAAAATCCTTTTGTCCCGGATTCTTAATTACCGGTCGATCTCCATAAGGCTTAAACGATTTCCCTTGATTGGTGCTGTACCATAAATATTGTTCCTGCTGTCCGCTGCTGGCAGAGGGCTGCGTCATGATCGCAACAATTGCTCCCTTGCCGAAGCCGGCTGTACCTGACTCATCCACAACCAATGAGCCAGACCATGGATCACCGTTTCGGTTTGTGTATTTGGGTATTGCCACGCCTTCATCCTTCCAATGAACAAGATCCACCGATGTGGCATGCCGCCATTCCGTACCATTGCCTGTAGGGTAATCGCCATTATACAGATAATAATAGTGGTACTTCCCGTCCAGATATATCGGTCTTTGAGGATCATTCTTCCACTTGTCGGGTGTTGTAAAATGAAAGCTGGCTCGCTGGCTCGCACCAGAAGAGGCTGCTCCCGTATCGACTGTAGGCCATAGGTTGTTGGTCAGGCTCGGAATGAAAGTGAAAGCAAGCGTGATCACACCACAAACAGCAGACCATATGACCATTTTCTTTCTGATGTTGTTATTCATAACAGTTACCTCGTTTGTAAAAAAAGAAAATGCCAATAGCTATCGACATTTTCTTTCTTTTAGACTTTCTGTGGAATTGGTCTATTCCACTGTCAATTGTCCTTGTGCCAGAATGCTATCCTTCACGACGGATGTTTTGGATCCTTTGATATTCACCAGGAAACTTGGTGCGAAGGTAGAATGATGATCTTCAAACATTCCTCGGTTGGTCATATAACTAGTGATCACTACGTTGTTGCCTTGAACCTGCGGAATAGCAAAATGTGCGTAAGTCCAGGTAACATCCTTAGGGTCCAGATCTTGATGCAATACAAGTCCAGTACCATTCAACGGCTTGTATGGTCCTGTCAGAGAATTGGATACATATCCCAACATGTAGATATCTTCAGCATCGACACCATCCACAACCATTTTGGCTCCCCTTGTATCCGTGAACAAATACCATTTTCCATTCAACTTAAAGATATTTGCGCGTTCAATTTCATCTGTTACCGTATTGGATGCAATCAGCGGCTTCATCACTTGTTTTAAGGTATAGTCGTCATTCAGTTCAATGATCCCCAAAGCACCATTGGCTAAGGAAGCAAGCTTTTTATTAGGGCTTTGCAGCAATTTCTCCCTCTCGGCCTGGAAGAACTTCTTGCTTCCTTCGTAGAAGGTCCTGTTATTAAATGCATCCTCGCCCTGGTAGCCCGTCTCTGTTCCAGTATTGGCTTCGAACACAAGGTATTTGTGACCATTATCTTCAACGTAATGAGGATCTCTCAGCGTATGATTGTCGGAATAATCCCCACCGCTGAAAGCCTGCTCCACGGTTTGATACATTTTGCCGTCACCATCAAAGATCGACTTGAAATCTTCAACACCGTCCACCTTGAGCGTGTCCTCTGCAAGTTCAGAGACATTGATTTGAGCAGTCGTCAGGGTTTGCTTGCCATAAAATCCGTTGGCCGGGTCCCAGCCATGACGATTGGTATAGAACAGACGAATATGGCCATCCGTAGTCAGCGTAGAAGAGCCGGACCATTCCTCTGCCTGATGATTCAGAATTGAGTCATTCGGAACGTCCTTGTCGGTGTTTTTGAACACTCTGCCTGCATTTTTCCAGGCATCAATGGATGTGTCTCCTGTTTTTTTGTAGAACATATAGATGAATGTGTCCCATCCCCGATCCGGGTCACCCGCCAGGCCAAAGACGATTTGATAACCATGATAGTCAGCTACGGTACCATCTGCATTTTGCAGCGGCCAGGTATCCCACACATCCATGTCGATGACGTTACCCTTTTCATCATATCCTTTTGCAGAAGGAAGATTTTGAATGGTAGATGCGTCAAACTGAGGAACCTTGAATTGTGCTTTGATTTGTTCCGCAGGGATTTTCAGGGCGTCTGTGCGTGTAATATGCGAGAAACCATAACTTTCTTTGTAGTCTGTACTTTCTTTTGCCAAAGCCGAAGCTCCCCCACCTGCCAATAGTGTTGTTGCAAACGTTACTGCTGTCACTCTTCTTACAATCTTCTGGAAATTCATTAGATGTATCCCTCTCTCTTGTCATTTTTTCCGGAAAACAGAAAAAGACCTAAAAATCGTTAGGGTATGGTGGATACACCTATCCCAACGGACTTTTAGGTCTTGCCTGCTTACCAGTAACAATCCCGACATATTCAACTGTCGATAACTATTCTATATGGTCGGATCAAAATTTGGCTATAGATCGAAACTCCCGATTCGGATCAAGGACCAGGGACTCAGTTTATCAAGCATCAGAATCAATCCGGGGATGGATGAAGTCGATGATCTATCCGGATGATTTCCATGGCGATCACAACCAGTTGGCTTTCGGTAAACGCATATCCATAATCCTCTTCAACCATTTCACCGATCTCGCGGGCCTGTGTATATGCTTCGGTAAAATTCATCTTAGCCATCGCTACAAGCTCCGGATTCAGTTCATTGCGGAGTCTGCCTGATTCATCCGTTTGCAGCATATTCTCAAGCTGGGTCAAAAGTCGCTCATAGTTCGCAGACCGTCGATCCAGTACACCGGCAACTTGTCCTACACCTTCCGCGATATCCCTAATCATGGCCGTCTTTTCCGGTGCCTTATGCCGCATGCCAGCATTCTTCCAGGCCGTATGGATATGCATGGCAATATAACCAACCTCATCTTCCGGGATCACCACCTGCAATTTCTCGTAGATCAAACGCTTGGCATGAAGCCCAAGCTGGAACTCTCTTGGATAGAGGATACGAATCTCCTCAAGCAGCGTATTCCGAATTTCGATTCCCTTGCCAATCCGCTCCAAGGCAAAGGAGAGATGGTCTGCAAGAGCGATATGGATGTGCTCATGAAACGTAACACCCAATGCTTTCTCGGCAAAAGTGATGATCTGCTGGGTGACTGCAATTTCTTCTTCAGGCAGGGTCCCCAGTATTTCCTGAAGGTGGTTGTACTGCTTAGGATCAGTCATCACAAACACTTTTTCAACAAGGCTTGGGTCTACAATATCATTTTTTCCTTTTTGGAAAACAACACCCGGCCCCATGACAATTTTCTCTTCTCCATGATCGGTAACCACAGCGGCGTTATTGTTAAGTATTTTTTTGATCTTCATGTTAGTCTCCTATGCCTGTTCGTTAAGTTTATCAGCTTCTGGTCGAACAACGCGATCCACACCGAGCAGCAAGGTAACGGTAAAAGCCGTAGCCAGAGCAAGCACAAAACCTATGAGATAATGAACAAGATTCATCAACCCGGGCTGTACAACAAAAGCGATCATCGGCAATCCGGTTAGCCCCAATGAATTGGCCACAACCTGATGAAAAGCGACATATGCCCCTCCGACGGCTCCTCCTGCAGCAGCACCCAGAAAGGGGCGCGCAAGTTTAAGATTAACACCATAGATGACTGGCTCGGTGATACCGAACAGCGCTGTGATCGAGGCAGGCAATGCTATCTTCCTCAATGCTTGGTCCCGGGTTCTGGCATACACTGCAAGACCGGCACCTGCTTGCGCAAAATTCGCCATGGACCAGATCGGAAGCAAGAAATTGAAGCCGATATCCGGATTGGAAATCAGTCCAACTTCGACAGCCTGAATCCCGTGATGAAGACCGGTGATCACTATTGAGCTGTATATCCCTCCAAGCAGAAGGCCAAAAAGCAAGTTCCCGTAGTCGAAGACGTGTTCCAGGATACTTCCCAGCGAGCCGCCCAGACCAAGAGCAAGGGGTTCAATAACCAGTACCGCAAGGCTGCCCGCGATGCTAAAGCTCAAAAAGGGAACGAGAAGAACAGCTCCGGATGACGGTATCCATCGGCGTAGTCCTTTCTCAATTATCGTTAGCATAAATGCCGCTAGAACGGTTGGGATGATGGCTCCCTGATATCCGAATTGCGGTGATATGGGCAAAGCTTGAGCAAAGGCCGGATCTCCACCGATGTCGGTGAACGGAAGAATCGCCGGATGAGTCATGACAATTCCAACAGCGGCACCAAGCGCCGGGGTTCCACCGAACCGCTTGGCCGTGTTGTATCCGAAAAGAACAGCCATCAACTGGAACGCTGAGCCCGTCAGCAATGACAGAATCCGGAACCACGTTTGCCCTGGATCATCCCAACCGAATGCCCTCGCAAGTCCCAAGAGACCCAGCAGCAGCCCTGCCACGACGAAGAGCGGAATAATGGGCACAACGATATCAGAAAAAAATTGGAATGCGTCCATCAACCTGTGTAACAATGCTCGTGAATGAAGCCCCTTATCATTGGATGGTCTGCTGGTGGTAGACACGGACGGCAATGGATAGGAGTCCGTATGATTTTGTTCGTGTAGCCGTGGTGTGATGGGTCCAATCGGGTCGTCTTCTTTCCGTATGGACGAAGCAGCTGACTGAAGCATGACATTCACCTGGCGATTAACCTTCGAGACAAGAGCAGGACCCAGGATAATCTGCAGTTGTCCAGCACGAACGTGCACCCCTTGAATTTCCTGCATACCATCAAGACGTTCCTGTTCCACCAAATCACTGTTCTGCAATCGGAGTCTAAGTCGTGTCGTGCAATGGGTGCTTTCGATAATATTGTCCGTTCCTCCAGACCATTCAATAAGTTGCGTGGCCAATGCCCTTGCGGAACTACGCCCCTTTGTGACACTCCGGTCATCCTGCTGCATGGATGCTCCTCCCTGTTACTTAGCATTAAAAGGACATCGAAGGATCGATGTCTATCATTGTAAGTTGATCTTCTACAAAAATAACAATTTCGTCATTTATGGCAATATTACTATTGTGACCACTTCACTTTCCAAAATCAATGGTCAGTAAATACCACTACTCTGAGAACAATGGCTCATCTTGGCCATGCATTTAGTTCTACCAGATCGCCCCTTTTCTCCAGAATTCGAATATCCTCTAATGGAATCAATAGATCATATTTCAATAAAATCCCGATAGTTGCGGGGAAAAGTAAGCAAAAAGAGCCCGCTCGGAAGCAGGCTCTTGGTTTGCAGCGATGATGGTGTACGTGGACTTGGGGACATGGACGCTAAGGGCTCCGTTGAGGGAAGCAACTTCATATTAACGCCAATTTCGGCAATCAAGCATACTTACGGATATAACGAATGTAATCTTTAGCACTTTGGTTTATCTCTTCATCTGTAGCCTGAAATGATGCACCGAAAACTACAAAATAAGGTAATGCGATCCCACCCACATGATTGATGCTGGCTTTGAAAGGTGCAATCACCTCATCTACCGTAAAAGAGACGGAGCCTTCCGGCGAGTAATTTTCTTTTTTATCACCAATGGACATGGCGAGGCTCAGCTTTTTCCCGTGCAGTTTATTGCCTGATGATCCATACGCCCATCCGTAGGTAAAAACATCATCAAACCACTTTTTGAGCAAAGGCGGATAGCTGTACCAATATAGCGGAAACTGCAGGATAATATGATCGTATGCCTCGAGCAGCTCCTGCTCTCGCGAAACATCAATATTCCAATCCGGATATGCTTGGTAGATCTCATGAATTGTAATATCAGTCGCATGCTGCTCAAGCTCTTCTTTCCAGCGCCGATTGACTCTTGAGACGTCAATATTCGGATGTGCCAGGATCACGAGTGTTTTCATTGTTGTACTTCCTTTCTTGGTTCAGGCTGAATAACGCCATTATCATATAGGCCTGACAAAAAGAAAATACACACAATAAAGTAAGATGGTTACTTCGAGGTGTGTATGGACTTCATCAGCACAGGTGTGAGAAAATGAACCGTTATACCGCATCAACAAGATGTAACCTGAACGAGGTGAACGGTCATGAAACAATATAATCTGGGAATCGAAGCAACACTCGAGATTATCGGCGGCAAGTGGAAAGCGCTAATTATATGCTTATTAATGTCAGGCGTGAAGAGGACAGGCGAGCTGCAGCGCAGTATCGACGGCATTTCACAAAAGGTCCTGATTCAGCAATTACGTGAGCTGGAGAGGGACGGCCTTGTCAGAAGACATGTGTATCAACAGATGCCGCCAAAAGTCGAATACAGTCTTACGGAATATGGAGTTACTGCCAACAAGATTGTGGATGTGATGTGTGCATGGGGCCGAGATAATATAGCATTAAGACAGCAGCAGGGAGAAGAAATTACGCTTTTGGAAAATAAAGAGTCTGTTCTTGACTCGCTACCCCTTGATTCGATAATTGAAAAGAAGGAGAACTTGAAATGAAAAACTATCTTGTATTTGGCGCAAGCAAAGGACTTGGAGATGCCTTCGTCAGAGGTGTCCCCGAGCAGGGAGACAAGGTCTGGGTCATCTCTCGCAGTCGGCCTGACAATGTAAACCTGAATGACGGCGTTGAACGCATATGGATACAGGCGGATCTGTCTGATCTCCATGCAGCCCAAGTGATCACAGACGCGCTCCAGCACGAAACACTGGATGTTCTCATATACAATGTAGGCATTTGGGAAAAGGAAGGCTTCGAAGATCACTACTCGTTTGACCAGGATGCTCCTGCTGATATCTCGAATCTGATTCATGTAAATATAACATCGGCGATTGTATGTATTCAGGCATTACTGCCCCATCTCCGGCAATCGACAGCCGGCAAAATCATTCTGATTGGCTCGACTGCAGGTCTGAACAATACAAATAACACTCAAGTTTCATTTGTAGCTTCCAAGTTTGCCATTCGCGGAATTACGGAGGCCTTGCGGGAGCACACGAGACACGATGGCATTGCCGTAACATGTATTAACCCCGGGGAGCTTGCAGGTGAAATACCTTATGAAGAGGGCAGTGAACGAGCACTCGCTGAATATAATGGCACACGTATCCCCCTTCAGGATATGGTTTCCATCGTCAAATGTATCGTGAATCTGTCCAAGGCAGCCTGCGTAAAAGAAATCAATATGCCTGCGATAACGGATACCAACGCATAATGGAGGCTTGATGGGATATTTTATTGCACTCCCCATCTAATCATGGAGAACCCTTATAGCAACCAAGGGATAGCAGACAGATTCAATACAGTAAAAAGCCCGTTACTTAACGGGCTTTTTACTTTTCTCATTATGGATTACCATGCTGACAAATCACTTCGAAGCGGCCATCGTCAGCTGCTCCACCAGGGCCCGCAGCGAATAATCGGAGGTTGAACACAGCTGTATGCTCCCGGCCTGCTGCGGCAAAGCGGCGTCATCATACGGATTGCGCAGCACCAGATTCAGTAAGGGCTTAACTGAAGCGAGTGCCTCGGCCAATACCAGCTGACCTGTGAACAGATGAGCATTAAGCGTGCCCTGAATCACAACATCCGTACCAGCCGCCTGCTGTACGAGTAACGTGATCTCGTCCGCATCCGGCCTCATCGAACAGTGGTGCGTCACCACAGTTAATCCTGCATCCTTCAAAAGCGATGCCAGTCTGATCTCGGCTGCACCGCTATTATCGGCCTGCGTCAGCTGCTCCTGCTTCGGCAGAATCAGCAAATAATTCAGCGAAGTCCTGAGCGGAAGTAATTGCTGTGGATCTCGGGTGACTTTCACGGTTTGACGAGCCAGATTCAATGCCTCCTCATCCCACTTCTTCCTCGGAATAGGCTGGGCAGACGCTTGGTATTGTTGAAATTTACCGTATAGCTGCCGTATACGATGAACGGACTCGTCAATTCGCGCCTCGTCGATCCGCCCATCCTGCACAGCTGCCAGAATCCCCGCAATAACCCGGCTCTGATACTCAGGGGTGTGACACATCAGAATCATATCGTTTCCTGCCTGTACGGCCAGGACGCCTACTTCATCCGGACTGAAATGGTTACGGATTGCTCCCATCTCAATATCATCAGTGCAGATTACACCTTCAAATCCCAGCTTGGTACGCAGCAGCTCTGTGGCAAAGAAAGAACTGAGCGAAGCTGGAAGCCCAGCGGATTCCGGAATGTTGGGAAACACTAGATGTCCCATCATGATTGAATCTGCTCCGGCATCGATTGCCTCCACGAAGGGAAGCAGCGGCCCCTCCATCAATTGCGCAAGTGTTAGCTCACACGCAGGCAGGACCACATGCGAATCCCCGCTTACTTGGCCGTGACCAGGAAAGTGCTTTGCCGTCACGGCCACACCTGCTTCATGCATCCCCTCAATATAACCCCGACCGAATTGGGCTACCAACCCTGGGTCCTCTCCGAAAGAACGGACACCAACGACGGGATTATCCACATTCGTGTTCACATCCAGTACAGGTGCCCAGTTCATTGGAATCCCCAGCGCGTTTAACTGACTGCCGATGAATTTACCGAGGAGGTAGGCTGTTTCGGGGTCTTCGCTTAATCCAACTGCCCGGTTACCCGGGATATAGGGAAAGAAGGTTTTGAACTTGGACAGGGTGCCCCCTTCTTCATCTACTGAAATATAATAAGGCAACGAGCTGCCAAACTCTCCGGCTATCTTCTGAACTTCTTCCAGTAGTGCCAGCGTCTGCTGCTCACTCTCAACATTATGGGGAAAGATACCGATTCCGCCAAACCGCTGCTGCGACATTCTCTCCCGAAATTCCGGCTCGGCACAGGTCGATGGTGTACCAATCACACACATCATGGCTATTTTATCTTCCAGACTCATTGCCTTCGGTTCAGCTTCCGCATAGGCCGCGTTCAGTCCCAGTTCATGATAAAGTGTACGCTCCAGATAGTCATGCAGGTAGAACCTCGACTTCACAAAATGCTCCGCCATAGCAGGCGGCTGGTAACGTTCCAGCGCAGCCTTCATGCGAGGCAGAACCTTCTCGCGTCCGCGGCGGTTTCTCGTGTAGTTATTCTGCAGGGAACGCCACTCCGCATCGTCTCCAGGATACAGCTCCCAGCGGTAGGCGTACTTGTGGATCGCTCGCGAACGGTCTGTTGCTACCTCAAAATCATGCATAATGGCAACCAGTTCCGCTTCTTCCTTATGCTCCTGCACCTCGTCCAGCAGCTTCCAGATGATCTCATAATAGTCATCCAACTGATAATGGCCGAGGCACGTATGCCCGGTAACCGGATCAATGCCATGAAACCGTTCCAGGAATCGGTCAATGAAGGTGGAGGCATTCGCCTTGCGATTCCAGGCCAGGTCCGCATGCAGCAGCATGGGGTACCACGTCGTTTCAAAAATGCCATACGGAACACCAAGACTGAACGGCCCCGTCCAGTTGGTGGCAACAATACAGTCAAGATCCAGCTTGCCAGCTGTTTCAGCCCACTGAAGCAAGTTGTCCGTGCGGTTCGATAATACCGGATAGTTCTGATGCTCCGCCCAGTCAAAGCTGCGAACAGCCGGAGCTCCCATGACTTCGATGCCCAGCGATCTGAATTTGTCCGTATGCGAAGTAACCTCTGCCTCAATGTTGCGTCCATTATAAATCCAGATCATGGCTGCACTTCGCTGATCCAGCTTAGCCAGTTCTTCCGGCGGACATTTGTCGAGCATGTCATGCCAGAAAATCGGCTGCTTCCCCCGCTCTGCTGTATAGTCGATCAACTGGTTCAAAAAGGCGATAAAGGCTCGTTCCCGTACACCTTCATATTCAACTTGACAGCGTTTGCATTCACATAGGCTGTAAACCTCGTCACAGCCCAGATGGATATATCGGGATTCCGGGTGGGCGTCGATCATCTCCCCAAGCAGTGTGGTAATCAACCCGAAGGAATCCGGGTGCGACGGGCAGATTTCCCCGGTGGACTGCTCTGTTTCGCGGAGGTGACGCCAGGCTTCGTGGCGCAGTACATACTCCAGGTGTCCGAAGCTCTGCTGAAGCGGAATAATCTCGATAAAATGTTCATGAGCAGTACGCTTCAGTTCTTCAAGCTGCGACAGGCTTAATGCATGTTTGGGATGTGCAAGCTCTGGGTGTGTCCGAAATGGAAATTTATCCTCATATTCAATCAGCACAGCGTTCGTCTTATATTTGGCAAACTCCCCCAAATATTCGATCAGCAGCTCCGGCTTCGAGAACGTCTGGCGTAAATCCAGATTCATGGCCCGCACAGCCGTATCCGGCCAGTCGGATATCAACACGGCCGGGATGTTTCCATCCGATCCGCGTAGTTGAACCAGGGTCTGCAATCCGTAAAATAGACCTGGAGCATCCAGTGCCCAGACATCCGCTCTACAGCTCGAAACTTCTAAGGTATAACCTTGCGGCCTACCTGCGAGATAAGCCCATTTTTCTTCCCTTTTTGCATTGTCTAGTTGGACATCAGGGAGAAGTGAGCTTCTCTCCTGTTTTCCCTTAACTTCATCAACGGCCTGATCGCTGATCTTAGGGTCATGGTCTACCTGCTGTGGTTCTTGCCCTGCCGAACGTTCTATAACAAGCCAATAACCTTGATCTATTCTTGAGCACGTATATTGAAGTCCCGGAAATGCCCGTCGGCAATGAACTGCCAGCCGGGGATCTTCCTGCTCCATATACATGCTTATCCTTGCCTTGTCGTCCAGCTGTAAGAGGCCTTCCTGAATTGCTGTAAAATGCTTCGGTTCCGGTATCAAGCTCTGCATCGCTCTCCTCCTATTCGTTACCCTGTGGCCGCAGCCGGCCATTCTTCCAGCATTGCAGCATGTTCAGCTTCCCATCGTTCATGTTGAAGCTAACCAGATCCGCAGGTGCTCCTGCCTCAAGTCCTGTGGCCTGCTCTAGCCCAAGCAGCTTCGCCGGATGTGCTGAAGCACAATCCCAGGCATCGGCAAGTCCGGCAAGTCCTGTTTCTACGAGATAGCTCACCTGATCCGGCAGCATCCTTGCTGAACCGGCCAGCAGCTGCGGCTGCCCGGCAAGGTGCAGCCGCCCTTCTGCTGTCAACACCACGTCACCCCCGATGTGCAGGCGGTAAGAACCTGGTGGCATGCCGCTCAGTGAGACGGCATCGCTAACAAGAATGGCCCGTTTGCGCTTCATTCGGAGAATGACAGACAGCACAGATGGCGGAAGATGATGGCCATCTGCGATCATGCAGCCATACAGCTCATCTGCTGCCAGCTGCTCCCACAGGTAGTTGGGATGGCGCGGAAGCATGAGATGTGCACCATTGCCAAGATGGGTGGACATGACAGCCCCCGCCTGGACAGCTTCCCGGATCTGCTCAGGTGTAGCTGCCGTATGCCCAATGGAGACCAGAATGCCAGATTCACAGCACCGGGCGATAAATGAAGCTGCCTCCGGCCACTCCGGGGAAAGGGTCACGATACGGATTAGCCCGCCTGCGGCCTCCTGCCAGCGGCACAAAGCATTCCAGTCCGGGGGAACGATATGCTGCCGCGGATGTGCCCCGCGCGGTCCGTCCTCCGGTGAAAGGAACGGGCCTTCCAGATGAATGCCGGCTATGCCCGCGGCCGCATCCGCGTTTACCCGAACAGCTTCTGCAATAGCGGATGCAGCTTCTGCGAGCCGATCATAATGGTTTGTAATTAGTGTAGGGCAATAACTCGTGACTCCTTGACTCTGCAGCAGCATGGTCAGCTTCACCGCCGTATCCGGGTACAGCGGAGCCGCATTCAGATCCAGACCCCAGCCACCGTTCACCTGCAAATCAACCAGACCGGGGGCAAGCCAGGGAAGATGTTCCGTGGAAGATGTCACAGCAAGATCAGTAACGGCAGCAATCTTTCCCTCTGTGACTCGGACCTCAATAGGCAGCCCCGTCCGGTAGTGTCTACCACGAATGAGCATGCTCACAGGTCGAAGGCTTCCCGGTCCGTAAACATCGTGATACCCGGATGTGTACGCAGGATCGTAGCCGGACATGCCGTGCTTATCGGATCATGTAACGCTGCCTTGAGCGCCTGACGTTTCGACGCGCCTGGAACAATGGCGAACAGTTTCTTGCCTGCCATCAGCGCCGGCACCGTCAGAGTCAGAGCCTGTTCAGGTACATCATCCAGCCGGGCAAAACAGCCATCATTTACCTGCTGACGGCGGCAGGCCTCATCCAGCTTTGCTACTTTTACAGGTACCGGGTCATTAAAATCCGCAACAGGTGGATCATTGAAGGCAATATGCCCATTCTCTCCGATCCCAAGACAGATGAGATCAATAGGAGCTGAAAGGAGCAGCTCTCCATATCTCCGGCACTCCTGCTCCACATCGCCCAGTCCGTTCAGCAGCTCCACCCTCCCCGGATGAATTTGGCTGAACAGACGTTCCGTCAGATATCGGCCGAAACGCTGCGGAGCCTCCTCCGGTAGTCCAATGTATTCATCCATATGGAAAGCACAGACCCTTGACCAGTCGATGCCCTGCTCCCGTGCCAGCCCCTCATACAATTCGTTCTGTGAAGGTGCTGCAGCGAAGACGATACGGACCTGACGCTCGGAATCCAACAGCAGCTGTCTTAATTGATGCCCAACCGCGGCTGCGGCAGCTGCCCCCATCTGGTCCCGATTGGCATAGATCTGTACAGACATTCGATCGACGACTTGAGTTTCCAGTGGCTGTGTCAAGCCATTTGCTTTCATGCGTCTCATCCTCCTTCAGACGGCTGCTCACCCGATTCTTCATGACCCATATTCTGCATCAGCAGTGACGCATGGGACAGATCATGCCTGCTTGCATAGTAATAACCGTTATAACGGATTCGACGAGGTTCGAAACCAACCTGTCTTCCCGGGATCACCGCTTCCGAGCCAAGCGTGACCTTTCCATCTGCTCCAGTGATGCCGCTGGTATACCGTCCCGCTGAATACGTAAACCTTCCCTCCACCTTCGCACCCGTTAGTACCGCACCAGTATCGTAATCCCTGATCTTCAGGGTGACGGATACTGCTGATCCGCTATACACCAGATTCATGTCAGAGACAATTAGAGGCTTCAGCGTGGTGCTTCCTGTCGTAGCCGAGACCTCATCCGTGAGTGGTCCGATGTTGCCCTGCAAGTCACGGGCTGCAATGCGGTAGTAGTACGTCGTATCCGGCAGCAGTCCCTTATCCTGGTAGTTCAGGCCCCGGGCGAGTCCAGCGATATCTGAAGCAGCAGGCATGAAGCCTTGAACCGTACTCCGATAGATTACATATCGCTCCACTTCCATGTTATCTGAAGCCATTCCATAATTCAGCTGTATGGTCTGATAACTGGTGGCTTCGATGGAGGGTATTCCAGCAAGGGCCGAAGGGGCCTCCTGATCATCCGGGGCTATCCAATGTGTGCCGCCAGGTCCCCAGAACGAAGGCAGTGCCCGGTAGGAATCGTAGTGATGGACGGCAATACCCCCGAAGGCGCTGTTCTGCCCGTATGCTGTATAGACCTTATCCAGTTCGGCTTCCATATGGCTGCGGCCTTCTTCCCAGAACGTGATTGTCTCGGGATCGCCGCTATTCGCGATATCCAGTGTCTCAACGCCAATTACCACTGAATTCGGCTTGCCGATCTGGTCTGCGTAAGCGAGTTCTCCAGCAGCCCCGGCAATAACGCCAGCGGAGCCATCCGCCGTATCCCGGTAATCCATGATGGTGATATAGTCGGAGATATCCTGAACATGCTCGGAGAGCCACTTGCTGGATCCATTCCAGACAATATTCGCACCTTGATCCGACGTGTCATACCACTTGGGCACAGCTGGGCCGAACGGCAGCCGGATACCCGCCATATCCCGGCGATCAATCATTTTTTGCAAGACATCCAGATATTCCTGCTGCAGGAATCGGCTCTGATCTCTGAAGTCGGGGGAAATGTAAGGCTCAATATCCACATTGATGCCGTCGAACTTCTCCGGATCTGCTGCTGCAAGATTGTAATTGATGACCTGTTCCATTTCCCTTACTGCATGACTATGATATTTCTCGTATGCGCCCATGTATGCCGGGGAAGTGCCGCCAGCAATAAGTGCATGCACCTGCAGATTTTTGCTATGAGCCCAGCTCAGGAACGAACGCAGCTCATCCACCTGTTCTTCCAGCGCATTGTACCCCGCATACTTGCCTACTGCAAGATACAGCGTCTGAACTGGGTCTTGCCCGAATGTCTGTGTATCCGTAATGAATGACTCCAACACCTGGCGCGAGCCGGGATTCAGAAGCAGCTTGTAGCTTTCCGGTTCCCAGATCCACATGGACCGGTCCTGATGGGGCAGAGGGACAGCCGGTTCGTTCGTCCCGTTTCCAACCTGTACATATACGGTTGGACTATAGCCGTATCGTTCCGGTGCATTGGTCGCTCTGGCCTCCAGACTGACGGTACGATCAACCATTCCCACTGTGTCCCACACGAAGACGTACGCTGTACCTTGCTCGGTTGCCTGCTGCCAAGGCCCTCGACCCACCCTCACCTCTACCATTGAGACCGGAATGGGCGAGCTGGTCTCGATGGTGACCTCTACCTGACCGCTTAAAGGCACACCTTCGGATGGTCCCGTGATGGTGACGACCGGGACAGCCCCTGCCGGATTATCAACGGTAAGCATGGCGGGAGTGCTCCATACCCCATAGCGGGTTGACGTATCCAGTCCGCGAACCACCAGTTCCACTGTCCCGTTATAGCCCGAGGTATCGAGCATATAAGACCAAGTGCCGCTGTCATCCCCGTCCGGATCATTCAACAGCACTTCGTATTGGGACGTACCGTTCACATACAACCGAATGTCATACAGGTCGGTATAACTGCCACCGATCTCTACCATTCCTCCGTCCGACTCATAACCACCACCGGGCGCGTCCAGCGAGATGGAACCGGCTGCTCCCGCCTTACCAGGGAAGGGTATTCCAACGAACACCATAGCTATCAACAGAACCATGGCTAGCCTGAATCCGGAGTACACACGCAGGTGCTGCTTTTTCATAAGCGAAGCCTCCTTTTGCCATTCTGTACTAATGGTCTAGGATTCCTGGGCCGTATATTCGCTCATTTCGCGCTCAACTGAATATTCAGAACGCGGTCATACGCTTCCTTATAGGTGCTCAGCAGCTGATCTACACCAAGATTGTTAATCTCCTGTACATACTTCTCCCAATCCGCCAGACTGCGGGAGCCGGTCACGAATTTGGCAAAGCTCTCATCACGGTGCTTTTTGATCGCCTGCCCGGTAATGGAGATGATTTCATTTTCACCCTCGGTAAATGCAGGTCTTGGCTGCATGGCGGAAGGATCATACTTCACTGCTTCTTCATAAGCGTGCTTCAGGGCATCTGAGAACAGGGACAGATGCGCATTAAAATCAATCCAGGTATAGGTTCCGCTGGTCTGCAGCCCTGTCTGCTTACGCATTTCAATGACATCGTTATACTCCGGCTTGAACTTGATCGCATCTCCTTCCTTTACATATGTCTCGCCCTCTACTCCCCAGCTGCTGAACGTACGCCCTTCCTCGGAATAGAAGAAGTCCATGTACTTCATGATATCGTCAATGTTTTTGGAGGTAGACGCTACCGTTAACCCGCCCTCCATATAATGAAAATATGGATTCAATTGTTTGCCACCGGCAACACCGGCTGGTGGTGCCATGAACTGCATGTTGAACTCGGGATTCTCCGGCTGCATGGCATTGTTGAAGAAATCAATCCGGCTGATATAATCGATGGTCACGAACGATTTGCCGGTAGAGACCATATCCTGCCACTGCTTGGTTTGCAGCGATAAGAAATCAGGCGGAACCAGTCCTTCGTCGTAAAAGCTTTTCCACATGCCTACCATGGATTTATAATTGTCTTCGGTCGGTCCATAACGCCATTCTTTCTGGTCAAAATCATAGTAGGCGCCTTCCCCGGTTCCATAATTCACCGTCATATTGGCATTCATCTCATCCGGAATCTGTCCGTAACGGATGGAGAGAGGATAACTGTCCGGATATTTCTCCTTCAGCTTCTTCAGGGCCGCATGCAGCTCTTCGTAGGTCGTCGGAACCTGAATGCCTTCCTTATCGAAAACGTCCTTGCGATACATCCAGATCATACGGTTCGTCTCACCAAAGCCCTGATTGGGGAACATATACATCTTGCCGTCGGCGGAGAGAGCAGCCTTCGCTTCCTCGGGATACTGCTTCATCCATGCCTGCAGATTCGGCATGTTGTCCATATACTCCATCAGATCCACCAGCGCGCCCTGCTGTCCAAACTTGTTTGATTCTTTGCGATTGGGCATATACATCAGATCAGGCAGCGATTTGGAGGCAATCGCCAGATTCAGGCTTTCATCCAGCTTGCCGGAAGGTGTCTGCACTTCAAGTGTGACGCCGGTCCTCTCCTTCAGCCAGCTCCAAACGGGCCAGCTCTTGGAATACGGAAATGTAGGATTGTTATCCAGCAGTGCGGTAAACGTCTTTCCGGTTCCCGAGGAGTTATTCTTTACGTCATTCTCCCCTTGAGCATCCGTCTGCGGGCCGGAACCGTTGCCGCCTCCACTGCACCCCGCTACCATCGTTACAGCAATCAACAGCGGAAGTATTACCGATTTCCATTTGCCCATACACTTCTCTCCCTTAACTGAATTTGCAGTGGTTTTCATGCCGATTAGCCTTTGACTGCCCCAACCATGGCTCCCTTCACAAAATACTTCTGTACAAACGGATAAATGATCAGGATTGGCAAAGTGGACACCATGATGGTCGCATACTTGAGTGATTCCTCCACGACCACATTATCCCCGCCAATCGACGTAACATCGCCTGAGCTTGCACTGCCGGCCAGCACCAGATTACGCAGGAGCACCTGCAGCGGAAACAAATCGGGAGATCTTAGATAGAGCAGCGGGAAGATAAAGTTATTCCACATGCCCACGGCATAGAACAGGGCAATGGTGGCGAAGGACGCCTTGGACAGCGGAACGACAATACGAATGAAGATACCGATATCGTTCAGGCCGTCCATGCGCCCCGATTCCTCCAGCTCTTTGGGAATGCCTGAGAAAAAGGTTCGCATCAGGATCAGATTCCATGTGCTGACTGCCCCTGGAAGAACCATGCCCCAGACGGTGTCCACCAGATTCAGGGAACGGACCACCAGAAAGGTCGGAATCATTCCGCCGCTGAAGAACATCGTGATGACAATCAGCACGGTGAAGCTGTTGCGCAGCGCCATGTCTTTCCTGGACAATGCATACGCTCCGGTTGAAGTGACCACCAGCGAGATCAGCGTACCGAGCACAGTATAGATAATCGTATTTCGGTAAGCCGTCCAGATTTGCGGATCTCCCAGCACCAGCTTATACATGCTCAGATCGAAGCCCTTGGGCCAGAAGGTAATATTGTTCTGGATGACATTGGCGTTGCTGCTGAGGGAAACGGCCAGCATATGAAGGAACGGATAGAGTGTGACCACCACAACAATCAGCAGGATTAATGATGCCATGAGATTAAACCAGGAGAACCGGAGGGATTTCACATTCACACCTCATTTCTACCATAGACTGGTTTCACTAAATCGGCGGCTGAGCAAGTTGGCCGTATAGATGAAGATCAGGCTGATGACTCCCATGAACAGGTCAATGGAGGCGCCATAACTGAAGTTTCCCTGGACCATCCCTACCCTGTAGACATAGGTACTGATAATATCCGCTGTATCGTAGATCGCCGGGTTCTGCATTAGGAAGACTTTCTCGAAACCAATCTCAAGCACCTTGCCGATATTCAAAATCAGCGTGATGACGATCGCAGGAGATATTCCGGGCAGCGTGACATGCCAGATTTTGCGCAATCGCCTTGCTCCGTCCATATCAGCAGCCTCATACAGCTGCGGGTCAATGGCTGTCAGTGCGGCCAGATAAATAATGGTCTCCCAGCCGATATGCTGCCAGATCTCCGACAGGACATAGATCCCCCGAAATAGCCCGGGTTCATTCATGAAATTGATCGGTCCCACGCCAATCCATCCGAGCAGATTATTAATCAGCCCTCCGGTTGGGGAGAGGAACATAATGACCATACTTGCCACAATCACATTCGAGATAAAATGCGGCAGATAACTGACCGTCTGCACAAAACGCTTGAACGCCGCCTTACGCACCTCATTGAGCAAAATGGCCAGCATGATCGGGGCCGGAAAGCCAAGCACCAACTTATACATTCCCAGCAGGAACGTATTTTTCATGAGCGGCCAAAAATCGGGATTCTCCAGAAACATCCGGTAATATTTGAGCCCTACCCAATCACTGGCCCATATTCCCTTAAACAGATTGTAGTCTTTGAAGGTAATCACCAGTCCGAACATCGGCGCATAGCGGAAGATTAAATAATACAGGAGGCATGGCAGGAAGAGCAGCCATAGCGCCTTGTTTTTGTTCCAGATCCGGGTCATCCGGTTCATCCGCACCTTCCGCCGTGACGAATGATTTAATTTTCTTCGCAGTTTGTCTTCCATTAAGCCAGCATCAGCCATCCGCATGCCCCCTCTTGCTACATGTTTGCAGCTCATTTATATGTGAGCTAACTTCCCCTAAACGACCGGGGTTTGTAACCGAATTATAGCCAGTTTTCGATGGTAAGCGCTATCTACATGTTATATAACATTTCGCCTATACTGCCATTTTCCAGATATCCGCGTATAAATCCGTAAAAGTGCATATTATTTGTGTCAGCTTTATGCCCCTATCATAGGATTAGTCCATTGAGCTAGTTGATCTGAACTCTCCTATTTCCAACAGAAGCAGCACTAGAGCAGTTGAGTGCGAACCAAAAAAGCACGAGTCACAGTGATCAAAAACCCTGCAGCTCGCGCTTTTCTTCCTATACTAATGATCAATTGTTATTGCTGAGTATATAAATTAATCCAGTTAATTGGCCCACTCACTGCCATTCCAGATATCCGGATTATCAATAGTCTGACTTTCTCCACGTACAACAGAATCATAACTATCCTTTGTATTCGTATACCAGTCAACAATAACTAACTTCCCATTCACATTTTGCACCAGAAATTCAGTAGGTTCAGCAAAGCTGCCCACATCCTTCCTAACGTGTGCCTCCAATTGAAAATAGAAAAAATCCTCATCTTCTCTAACATGTTCAACTTTTCCGGCACTAATATCTACGCCTGTCACTCGATTATGAGTGAGCTTGTTTTTGCGAAACAAATTAAATTGCGATGAAATCTTTTTTTGCGTATATTGCTTAAGGTTTTCGTTATCGATATAACGATCCAGTTCAATGTCGGAGCCGTTCCAAATCGCTTTGTAATATTCAGTTAGCGCTTCTGTACACATTTTATAGGCCGTATCCGTATCCACAGCGGATAAACCACTTTCGTCTTCAGCTAAAAAATGGGAGGAGACTTTTGATGAATTTCCTTTAGTGTTGGGAGAAACTTCTGCGTCTTTAGCATTCTTAACATTGATTCCTCTGGAAACAGCGGTATCATTACTGTCGTTATCACTCGTATTAGCTTGTTCACATGCACTTAGCGTTAATAAAATCACCAATAACAGGTAAGAACGTTTCATTAATTTCCTCCAGTGAGAATATTCTTCTACTCCACATCTTGAAGCTGGGAAATGAGGCTATTGTGCACGATCTCAGCGAGGCATCCTTCATTACGATCACACAAAAGCATCGTTAAAGGATTTTATTATGTCAGATAACTTCTCTTTAAATCCTGGAATTATCCCTTTATTATAACAAACCCTTTATAGTAAGCGCTATCTACATGTTATATAACATTTCCCTCTACTGCTATTTTCCAGATATCCGCGTATAAATCAGTAAAAGTGTATATTGTTTGTGTCAGCTTTATGCCGCTATGATTAGATTAGACCATTGATCTGCGGCTGTATTTGAGGGGGGGAATGTCATAATGAAGGAACTGCTTACAAACCGATTTGCGCTGAACGGCCTGTTTGTTAAGCTAATGCTGAGCTTCCTCAGTGTCATCCTGATTTTGGCTTCATTTAATCTGTTCTCCCATCTGTACCTGAGCAACAAAGTTTATCAGGAGATGGTAAGACAAAATGAACTGGGCCTCGCACAGACCGTCGAAGGATATGAGAATCACTTCCGGCTGACCCAGAACATGATTCTGGCCCTCATTCAATCGGATACCTGGACAGCCAACCTGGGCATTTTGAGCCACCTTAAGGACAATCGTCGTTACGATATTCCCGCTGAAGTGAAGGCGGACCTCTCTACCCTGTATACCAATCCTTTTTTGCATATCAACAATTTCATTCTTTATTTCAAGCAGGAGGACTATGTGCTGGAGAAGGAAGGTCTTAGCAGCGGAGCCGACATGTTCGGCAAATATTATTACAGTGAAGCGTACTCGCCGGATTACTGGAAAAGCCAAACGATGAGCAACCAGTTCCTGAAAGTGATGCCTGCAGCAGCTTTTACAGAAAAAACTGTCCATTCGTCCCGCTCTCTGGGAGAGCTGATGCCTGTCATGATGAAAGCCATCCCCTATGAGGAAGTGTACGGCATTGTGATGCTGAATCCGCAGCGCATGCAGGATACGTATGGAGATGGCAGCCATAATCCGTTCTACATCCTGGATAGTGAGGGGCGTTTATTGTTCACTACCACAGAAGAGAAACTTCATCATCCTTCGCTGCCTATAGAGGGAAGCAGACATGAACGCATTGGAGATCAGTATTACTTCTATGAAAAAGGCAAGCAGACCGGGTTCACCTATGTGAGGGTCACCCAGGCCTCAGTGATTGCGGCGGAGATGCGCGGCATGCAGCTGCTGCTTACGGTACTGCTCGGCGCTGCCATTTTGATCAGTGTACTCTCCTCCCTGCTGTTCAGCCTGAGGTTAAATCAGCCGCTGCAGCATCTTATTGCCGCTCTTGACCGAAATTCCGGAAGCGGGACAGCCAAGTTGAGCAGAGTGAAGGAATTCGCCATGATCGGTGACCGTCTGAGTACCATTCTGGAGAGCAATCGATTCATTCAAAGCGATCTTGCGCAGAAGAACTCTCTGGTACGGCAGTTCGCTTATACGCATAAAGTCAAGAACATCCCGCTCAGCTCACATCTGGCAGATCTTGAGGAGGTTCGGCAGCCCGAACATCCCTACGTGGCCATTTTATTCAAGGTTGGCTTCAAAGACCGGCCCAATGAATTGGAACAGCACACCCTCCTATTGTGGAAGTTAATTCAGAGCCTGTTCACCAGCAATCCGAATAACAGCGTTGCACTTCAGCCTGAACAGGATCAATTACTCCTGCTTCTATTCGATCCCGGCCCGCAGAGCGGTATCCTGCAGGCGCTCGATACGCTGAAGGAACTGCTTGCTGCTGAAGAATGCCTGTACCTGACCATCGCGGTAAGCCCGGTGTACTCGGGGGATATTCCGTTTACCGATGCGTATGGGAATCTGTCCACTCTGCTCAAGGAACGAAGACTAAACGGAGAAACCCAGGTTATTGTCGAGCCACGAGCCTCTTCATCCAGCTCATTTCATGTCAAGGTGACTTACGGGGAGGAACTGCATGATCTGCTGCAATCAGGCAAGGAGCAGGCTGTGTTTGCCTGGCTGGATCGCCAGCTGGAGCAGCTGAGACACAAGGACGCAGCCGCAGAGGATTTTCGGACATTTGCTCTTGGTGCAGTGGAGCAGGTCGGTAAGACGGTGATGAAGCTGAATTTGACAAGCATTGAAGGCGGAATTCACGCCTCTCCTTCTGGTGATCCGTTTGCTGGATTTTATTCCATAGAGCAATACAGGACATGGCTTCAGTCGCAGATTCAACCGATCCTCTCGGCGATCAGCAGCCAATTGGAAACGAAAGATCCCGTTATCAGCTTTGTGCTCGATTATCTGAACCATCATTATGGGGAAGATATTAATCTGAATCTTGTTGCCGACAAGCTGAATCTCACGCCGGGGTATCTCTCCAGCATTTTCAAGGAAAAGACGAACATCAACTTCAGCGAATATCTCAATAATCTTCGCGTTGAGCGGGCCAAGGAACTGCTGGTCATTGTGGATCTGCGAATTCAGGATATCGCCATGCAGGTCGGCTATCAGAACGTAAACTCGTTCATCCGCATGTTCAAGCGTCGATATGGACTGACCCCAGGAGAGTATCGCAAGCGTCATGCGGGCGATGACCCGTTCATCTCCTCGAATCATGGATAGCCGAGTGTGAGGAGCGGGGAAATCTTAAGAGCCTATATAAAGCAAACACCCGCTTAGAAAGCGGGCGTTTGCTAATATATCACATGAGAATTTTGGACAGGTGTACAAGAGCCGTGGAGGAAATGCGTTGTTCTTCAGGAATATTCTCATAAAGAAGATGTTCTTTTCCCGCATCCATCATGTGTTTGCGCATGGCTGCAAACCGGCCTTTGCCCTGATCAATGAAGCGAAAATCCACCTGTCGCAGACTTGGCAAGTCCGTCAAACACTCGAAAGCTTCTGCCTTTATTCCCTTATGTATTTCTTTCAGCATCAGCACCTCCAAGTGCTCCGCAGTCCACAGGTTGTCCATCTCCTGTAGTGATTTCATATAATCCAATTCCAGCTGCCGCAGGTTCTTCATGCCTGAAAAGTCGCACAGCCGCTCGACTTTGGGCAGTGACAAGTGCAAGAACTCCAGATGATGCAATGCACTCAGTTCATCAATATGAGTCAGATTCCGTACAGACGACAGTCTCAGCATACGAATGTTGGAGTCTTCAAGTACATCCAGAGGACCATTTAAGGTACCATTATCAATGGCCAGATATTCGATGAACGGCAGGTCCAAGGCAAAATCCAGTGTCTCGATTGCACAGTTTAACACCAATGTGCTCAACCGAATACAGTCTTCAATCGGAGCCAAGTCATCAAATTTTCCACTGAGAGAAAGATACTGCAGCTGCTTGTACTGTCGGATGAACTCCAGATTTTGCGTTTTGGCTGCCCGTATATTCAGAAACTCCAATCGCTGCAGCGCACCAAGTACATTCAAATCCTGTTTCTGTTTCAGGTCCAATTCCAAAGCCTTCACATATTTTAATTCCGCAATGATCTTCCAAAACTCTTCCGTGTACCGTCCCTTCTCCTCCACATTCGTAATCTTCAGGATCAGATCAGGTCGTTTGGAGAATACTCGTTTGTCCAATTCCGCAACATCTTCCATCACGTCTGCTCCGACTACAAAAGAAATGGTAGCCCGATTCCGCAGCTGCTTAACCGCATTGTCCATTTTCGCTGTGTTCCAGGGAACCCCACTCATCGACGCCGTCCAAGGTTCACTCATTTTCAGACCCCCTCCCTCTGTTTTTCCTGTAATTGTAAATGAAGAAGACCGCCTTGAGAAGTGCAATTTAGCCTGTATAGATAGAGTTCGTCCACGTCTCTTCTCATTTGCCTCTCGCCCATCTATTATAGAAATAAGCGTTTGAACAGACTGGAGGAACCACAGCATGCAATTTGCCAAACGAATGAACCACTTTAATGAAGGAATATTTACACGATTATCTGAAATTAAGCGACAACGTCTGGAACAGGGGCTCGGCGTCATTGATCTGAGTGTAGGCGCACCCAACACCCCGCCAGCGCAACATATTATCCAGGCTCTGTGTGAAGCGGCAGCCGATGTGCAGAATTACACCTATGCCATCAATGACCAGAGTGAGCTGCTGAAGGCTGTCAGTGAGTGGTACAAGTGCAGGTATCAGGTCGATCTGGACCCCAAAACCGAAGTTTGCTCTCTGCTTGGCTCACAAGAGGGCCTGGCACATATCTCATTATCCATCGTGGATGAAGGCGATCTTGTTCTAGTTCCGGATCCCTGCTATCCGGTATTTGCGGACGGGCCGCTTCTGGCGGGAGCTGAGCTGTACTACATGCCACAAAAGGAAGAACATCAATATGTGATTCAGCTGGAAGAGATCCCGGAAGAGATCGCGCAGAGAGCCAAATTCATGCTGGTATCCTATCCCAACAATCCAACAACAGCCATGGCACCGGAACAGTTCTATCTGGACTTGATCGCATTTGCCAAAAAATATGATATCATTGTCCTCCATGACAATGCGTATAGTGAACTTGTGTTTGACGGGAAATCATGTGGAAGCTTTCTTGCCTTCCCTGGAGCTATGGATGTCGGCGTTGAATTCAATTCCCTGTCCAAAACCTACGGGCTTGCTGGGGCTCGAATCGGATTTTGCTTAGGTAATGCAGCCGTCGTCTCCATGTTGAAAAAGCTGAAATCCAATATGGATTACGGCATGTTCCTTCCCATTCAGAAGGCAGCAATTGCCGCCATTACAGGTGATCAGAGTGATGTAGGCCGGGTACGGGCCATCTATGAGGAACGTCGAGACATTCTCTGCGAAGGATTCAGCAGACTCGGATGGGAAATCGCTAAGCCCGATGCCACCATGTTTATCTGGACGCGGATTCCGGCTCATTATTACAACTCCGAGCAATTCGCCATGGATCTGGTCAGCCGGGCGGGCGTCATCGTGACACCTGGTAGTGCTTTTGGTCCTTCAGGGGAAGGATATGTCCGTCTTGCGCTTGTCCAGGACCGGGAACAACTGGAGCAGGCACTGCAAGCTGTGGAAAACAGCCGTCTGTTGATCTCGAACTAATCCTCAGCAAAAAGCACCAATTCCTTATTAGGGAACGGGTGCTTTTTACTGCTGTCATGCGGAGATGTACTGTATTTCCCCATCCTCTATCGAAACAGAATCGAAATACCGAAATAAAAAATAAGAGCGGTTCAGCTCAATATCAATCTTGGGGAGTTGGCAGCATGGCACAGTTATTTAGAAAAAGAGGGACCCGGACATCAAGCATCGCCAATACACTGTCTATCATGTTGTTGGCCATCATTGTTGTCGTCTTTTCCATCCTGGGAACATTTATATTTACCAGTACTCGAAGCATCCTTGTGAAACAGCAGGAATTGATGCTGCAAACGAAAACGCAGGCCATTGTAGCCCAGTTCGATGCTTTATTTAAGGAAAAAGGATCTCTGGTTAAGCAGATGTCCACCAATAACTTATTCAGGCAGTATATTCAAACCACTGAATCTGCTTCTACCGCCACAACATCACCCTATGCTGCCGAAACCCAAGCTACACTTGCAGCCATCGTGAAGGAAGAGCCATCTTTTGTAGATGCTTGGATCGCGGGCATTGATGGAAAAGGTTTCTGGCTCCAACACGATGGTGCAGCGTCCGACTCTGAATTTGTGATTCAGGATCGTCCGTATTATAAACCGGCTGTTGAAGCCGATGGCTTATACTTCTCCGAACCCTATGCCGATATTGCTACAGGTAATATCCTAATGGGCATATTCTATCCGATTAAGGATGACAACAACGAGTTGATCGGTTTGGCTGCGGCAGATATTGCATTCAAGGATATTCCCGCCATTATGGAGAGCTACTCCCTTGGAAGCACAGGCTATTCCATTTTGGCCTCTAAGACCGGTGACATTTTATATCACCCGGACGAGGCCAAGGTGCTCAAGGAAAAGATTAACGAAAGTCCAGGAGATTTGGGTGAGATCGGCAAGAAAATGATGGCCGGTGAATCCGGAATTCAACTGATTGATGACAACGGTGAAGGCCGTTATATCGGGTATGCCACCAGCGCAGATACCGGATGGTCTGTAGGTTTGACCATTTCGGAGCATGAAGTGCTCGAAGAATTAAAAGCCTTTACGTGGATCACCATTATAGGTTTTGCTGTAGCCGCCATCGTGCTTGTGTTCATCAGTTATATCACCCTGAGATATCTGCTAAGATCCATCCCGAAACTGCTGCAAAAAATCAAGCTTGTGGAACAGGGAGATCTGACCGTCCAGTTTGATACAGCATCCCGCAACGAGATTGGTCAAATCTCACAAGGTATGCTCAACATGGTGCAGAAAATTCAGAGCATGATTCAGATGGTTGGGGCAACAGCCCAAGTTTTAGGCCAATCCTCCAAGGATCTGCAATCCATTTCCGCTCGGACGGCCGTAACGATGAATGATACGGCAACAGCAATTAACGAAATTGCCAATGCAACCAATTATCAGTCCATTGAATCCGAGAACATTTTGCAAAAAACCGGATCATTATCAGGTCAAATCGACGATATTTCAAGTGATGTCCAAACGATGGAGACCAAAGTTCAAGCTTCCGCAGAACAAAGCGAACGAGGATTGGAAGTATTGAATCAGTTATCCAAATGGGCAGAGGAGAACCACCATTCAACCCAGGCCATGTCAACCATTATCCATGATATTGATCTAAGCCGTCATGAAATCTCCGGTATCGTGGACACCGTCCATCAGATCGCAACCCAAACCAACCTGCTTGCACTCAACGCTTCCATCGAAGCTGCACGTGCAGGAGAACAGGGACGAGGTTTTGCCGTGGTCGCAGGGGAAGTTCGCAAACTGGCCGAGCAGACGGCGATGGCAACAGAGGAGATTAGCAAAAAGGTTCGCCAAATCGAAGATAAAACGAAGACATCCGTAGAACACACGGCCCACGGCCTCTTGATTGCAGAGGAAAATGCCAAGTCTGTCGAAGGCACCAAGCAGGTGTTCTACAGCATCAATAAAGATCTGGAGGAATTGAGAATGCGCATGCTGCAGATCAGCAACAACACCTCCAGCGTCCATAAACACAAGGATGAGATTGTCCAGGCACTCGAAATCATCTCCTCCACCACCGAAGAAAATTCAGCCTCTACCGAAGAGGTCAGTGCAAGTACACAGGAACAACTGGACAGTATCCAGCAGGTTGCGGAATTATCCGAGCAATTGAGTCAGTTGTCGAACAAGCTTGAGGAAGAATTAAGCCAGTTCCAAGTTGATCAGAAAGCATAGTGTGCACATGATCGCAATGAACATAAATCAACAACAAAAGCCCGCTGCGTGAGCGGGCTTTTTCGCGTTCCAAATTCGATTTCGCATTAGAATA
This sequence comes from Paenibacillus sp. P13VS, assembly GCF_015143645.1. Classification (NCBI taxonomy): domain Bacteria; kingdom Bacillati; phylum Bacillota; class Bacilli; order Caryophanales; family Paenibacillaceae; genus Paenibacillus; species Paenibacillus sp. P13VS. The sequence continues at coordinate 354,891 of NZ_WYEV01000006.1, forward strand.
TGTGCTTTATTTCATTGGTCTGTGCCAGTTGGAACGGTACATCAGGTAAAGGAAGTACGGTGTTCCAATCAGGGCAATAAGGATTCCGGACGGAATCTCTGTCGGCGCCATGACGGTTCTGCCGATCGTATCAGCGAGCACCAGCATCACTGCACCTGCGAGTGCGGATAAAAACATTGACCGTCTTAACTTATGTCCTGTCAGCAGCCGTACCATATGCGGGGCAATCAGACCGATGAACCCGACAGTTCCTACACAAGCAACAGCACCTGCTGCCAGCAGTACTCCTGTCGTCATGGCGAGCAATCTTGTTCGACGCACGCCCAATCCAAGCCCTGATGCACTATTGTCATCGAATACCAACAGTTCGAATCGACGGGCGAGCCACCAGGCCAGCGGAACTAGAATAACCAAAAATAAACCGATAACCTTCACCTGATCCCATGTACGGGCATAGGTACTACCTGTCAGCCAGATATATCCGCTGCTGCCGTATACGGCGCCACGAACAATCAGGATCTGAATTCCTGCTCCAGCAATGGCCGACATGGCGATCCCCAGCAGCACAACCGCAGACGGATTCAGTCCTTTCTTCCAGGAGAGGGAGAATACAACCACTGCCGCAATAGCTGCACCGATGATGGCTGCGATGGGCAGCAGATATATTGGAAGACCCGGCCATAAAATGATGACCATCATGGCTCCAAGCCCTGCCCCGGAGGACACACCAACGATGGAAGCATCCGCTAGCGGATTGCGCACGGCCATCTGGATGAGCACACCACTGATCGCCAGTGCAGCTCCAGCACCTGCAGCAACAAGCGTACGCGGAATTCGAAGCTGGATCACCGCCGAGAACAGTCCATCCGATTGGAATAAACTCGGCAGCAGGTCCGCCAGCGGAATTCGCAGACCGCCAAACATCGTACTGAGCAATATAAGCGCTATAGTTACGACCGAGAACAATACTGCCATCGGGCCGAACGCAAAGCGACGCGAAGGTGCACCTGTGCTCATGGAAGAGGACATGCCCGAGCCATTCGCTGCTTTCATGCGTGTAAGTACCAGCCAGATCAGCCACGGTGCTCCAATAATCGCCATGACAGCCCCTGTCGGCAGCTCCATGCTGGAGTTATGTACCATCTTGGCGAGCACGTCAGCGCCAACCAGGAGAGCCGCTCCCCATATAAACACACCGGGCAGCAGTAATCGGTTAGAGCGTACTCCACTCAATCGGACCAGGTGAGGTGCAACCAGACCCACGAAACCAATTGGCCCGATGACACTGACTATGACAGCAGCCAGCAAAACCGCGATAATCAATCCACCGGCACGAGCCAGTCCAACCCTTTGACCCAAAGAGGACGCCGTTGATTCATCCAGCTCCAGCATATCCCACTGTCTGGACAAGATTAGCGCCAGAATGGTTATGCCCACGACCCAGGGCCAAGCATAAGCGACACCGCTCCAGTCATTCTGGACGAGTGTTCCTGAACCCCATAGGAATAGTCCCTGCGTTTCCATGGAGAAGAAAATATGCAGTGCACTAGTAAACGAACCAAGCACCATTGACACGATCATACCGGACAACGCAAGTCGAACCGGGCTTGATCGCCGTCCCCCGCCCATGAAATAAGCAGCAAATGCCGCAAGCAGACCCCCAAGTGCTGCGAACAGAAAAGGTGACTGATTGAGCACCCCCGGAAAGAGAATCGCTCCCAGCACAACGATAAAGTAGGCCCCTGCATTAATGCCCAGTGTGTCTGACGCTGCCAGCGGATTACGGGTGATCGTCTGCAGCAGTGCTCCGGCCACAGCTAACGCACCGCCTGCGATAATGCCGATAACCGTACGCGGCATACGCAAATCCCAGATCATATTGTGCTCCAATGAGTTCTGTCTGCCTGTAAGAGCATCCCAGACTGTACTCAATGGAATGGAAGCCTCTCCATAACAAAGACTTACAAAAAAAAGCACGATGAGAGCGGTTAGACCGCCCCCATATATGCTTATTGTGCGCCAGTTCATCGCTGGCCTAGCTCCCTGAACTGAACTCATTTGGTAATCGCCTCAACAACTCCGTCAACCAGCACTTTGGAGGAGATTGGTCCACCGAATGTCCATGTTGTGCTATCCAGTTGATATAGGCGGTTTTCCTTCACAAAATTCAGTCCGTTCCAAACCGAGTTATCTTTCATGGCTGTGCCGAAAACGTCATCATCCGGCTGTGTAATATAAATGAAGTTACTGTCCTGTACATCAGATAAGGATTCTATTCCTACTGTGGAGAAACCATAGCCTTCGAGCTTTTCAGGCTGCCAGTCGTTTACCAAACCGATTTTGTCCAATGTACCAATAACGACCGAGTTGTCCGTGAACATACGCAGACTAGCTGCATTTTGATACGTGAATGCTTGGGTTAGAGCAAAGTGGAAATTTTCTTTGCCTGCAGCAGCCAGTTTTTCTTTGGCTTCTACATAATGTTGATCAAGTTCATCCAGTACTTGCTTCGCTTTGTCCTCTTTGCCAAGAGCAATGGCAATGTTATTGAAGATATCTGTCATTTTGTCATAGTTATAGCCATCGCCTTCATAAGGGTCGAATTCCATCGTTGGTGCAATTGCATTAAGCTGATCGTAGACTGCATTATTGTTATCCGCATTGGCAATGATGAGGTCTGGTTTCAATGCAGCAATAGCTTCCAGATTCGGCTCACTCCGTGTACCAATATCTGTCACGCTGTCATCCAGGGCTGCTTCGGAAGTGACATAGACTTTGTAGTTCGCATTGTCGGCATTACCTACTGGCTGAACACCCAGTGCAACCACATCTTCCGTATAGGTCCATTCCAGTGTAACCACGCGCTCTGCTGGCTTGTCCAGCGTCAGTTCTCCGCGTTTATGTTTAACGGTAACAGGGCCTGAAGCCGCTTCCGTCTGCGTGTTGTCAGAAGCATTACCTTCACCAGCATCCGCAGCTGATCCGTTCGAGCTAGTGCTTGCAGAACCGCATCCTGCTAATGTAAGAGCAAAAACCAACAATAATAGTAGTCCGTTCAAGCTTTTTTTCATGTACTGTAATCTCCCCTGTTTATATGTATTGTCTCTGATAATAATTATCATTATCACATATTGGATTATGCGACAGAAATCACATTTTGTCAATAAAAAAGCGATAACGGGCTGACTACAGATTCTGCTATTGTGCCTATTATGAGAATAAAAAGAAAAAGAGTCCCTGGTTCCCCATGGACTCTTCTCAACCAGCATCATGACATGCCAGATTTGCATTATTATTCATCTACCATGCACGCCTTCCATTGTATATCACGTGCCCCTATTGTAACGAATGCGAATGTTAGTTCAGTTCCATTGTAGTAATGCAGGTATTGTCCTGCTCATATGTGGAAAGCTGGGATTCCGCAACCTTCCCGTCATGTACAAAACGGATCAGGTATGTTCTGTTCCTCGGTAACCACAGATCCATGAACCCGTTCTTTCCGGTTTTCATCGGTTCTTCTTTCATAAACGTATTACCTTCAGAGTCATGAATTGTGACCAGGAACTCTTTGTTCTTCATCTCCCCCTGACAACCCGTCAAGCTATGAACGGCACATGGATGAGTCTGCTCGATGTACGGCGCAATCGAAAGGAAAAACTCCTCTTCAGGCAAAGTATAGGTTTTCGTTTGATCATCCTTGCCGGTAACGACCAACTGGGTAGCATTAATGGAGGCCGATTTTGTTTCGACTTTGCCCGTACTGATATCGTATACCAATTCCTTAACATTGGTTGATTCAGGAGGGCCTGCTTCTTTTTTCAGCATATTATCAGCAATAAAATATATTCCTAAGCCAACGACCGTAATGAATAAGGCTGCAATAAGTATTCCTTTTCTCAACTGAAGCTCATCTCCCCGTTCGTTTTTGGTTTATTATAATAGAGAATTCCATGCCAGTGCTGAATACGACACCGAAGTCACCAGATATTCACATATTTGTCTTGTAAGTCATGGAATTTATACTCTTGTAACCAATATCATAGATAATTGGATATCGGCATGTCATGTCTACTTCCTCATCCTAATATGACCGGGATCGAAGCATTTATAAACCGCATTCCCAAACTACGAATACTGCCAAAAACCTGCAATGGGATCGATCCATTTCCCGTCATCGAAGTTGGCGAACAAGTACAATGCCCCAAAACCAAAGACATACTCTTCCACCATCCCATCCGCATACCCCTCTTCGTCAATCTGGATGAAAAATTCGTATCCGTCCTGATGCAAAGCTGTGAAGTAACTGTCCTCCTGCTGAATGAGCCTCGGATTGCCTCCAATTCTGACCAAGCACGGCTCATCTGTTACAGCTCCATCTTCAACCCATGTCCACTCGGTTAGGCTGTGCTTAACCAATGCAGGATTGCTGTAGGTTTCCAGTGCACTTTCAGGGGAAGCAGGATGCAGAAACACCTGGATATCACAGGTTGGATATCTATTGTTCTCCAGGTATCTCTCATATTCTGCTGGTACAAATACAGAGATCATCTCCTGGCTTGGTACAGGTCCCTTAGAGTTTGTGTCAGGAAGAGTCACACTGAGATAAAACAGATAATTCTGCTCACGCAGAAATGCGAATGCGGCGTTATTATCAAAAAAACCGGGTGCATTCCCCCCCATCCAACTCGGCGATGAATAGTCGTCTGTAGAATCTGGATACATAACGAGCGAATGTGTTCTATTCTCAAAAAGATCAGTCCATGTGGACATAAGGGCACGTTCCTTTCTTACGATTTTCGTTTCAACTTCCAATCCATTCCTATATAATAATTATAAATTCTGGAAACCATGGTGGACAACAGACTTATTACTCATTAGCTCAGACAGCATTGTTCCCCAAGCAGACCATGTAGGAGGAATATCCAATGAAATGGCTCCATGTACATAAGGCAGATCATGATATCAGGAATAAGATAGACTGGAACGGTAACCTCCCTAAACATATTGCAATAATGATGGATGGAAATGGACGCTGGGCCACGAGAAGAGGGCTCCCGAGAAGTGCAGGCCATTATGCCGGCATGCAGACGATGCGTGAAACGATAGGCATGTGCCATCGAAACGGGATCGCCTCTCTCACCCTTTATGCATTTTCCACGGAAAACTGGAAAAGACCAAAAGAGGAAGTCGATTATATCATTAGCCTGGTCGTCGAATTTGTACAGGATACTACCGTTCAGGAACTGAATCAACATGACATTAAAATCAATTTTATTGGTGATATATCCAGATTCCCCCCTGAAACACAGGAGGCCATGCGCAAGGTAGTTGAGCTGACCGAGGCCAATAGCGGGATGAATGTATACTTCGCCATGAACTATGGTGGGAAAAGCGATATTGTTCAAGCCGTTAAATTATGTATTGAAGAAAACAAAAACATACCGGACATCTCTGAACAGGACCTCGAGAAGTTTCTGTACACCGGGCAAAATCCTGCACCGGATCTATTGATACGGACAAGCGGGGAGAAACGACTGAGCAACTTTTTATTATGGCAGGTTGCCTACGCTGAGCTGTGGTTTACGGATGTCATGTGGCCCGACTTTAACGAGCAATTGTTATACGAAGCCATGCTTGATTATCAACAGCGCAAGTTGCGGGCATTAGAGGTTTAATGTCGCGAGGGTTCATCCGTGCCCGGCGATTATAAAATCAATGAGGCATTCGCTCTCCAGCCATATGTACCGTAACATTTCAAACTCTGCACCATATACTATGTTATCTTACAACAAGATTTGTTCGAGCCTGATCACTGTTATCCGTAGGCAGACCAATGGATGTCTGTTGTATCAGCTGCTATAGCCCCATTGAGCTTGTCTCTCATACACCAATTACAAGATCTGAGGTTTATTAAGAAATTCCCTTCAATAACAATCCTCCCAGTTTAGAGTCCATTCCCTCGCTTAGGTCTCTGCTATGAAAAAGAAAAGAGCAGCGGTCATGTCTATTGAACAACAGCATCCCGCCGCTCCTGAATCCCTATATTATCTTCTCAATAAATAGACTTATGGACTGGACAAAAGGCATATACTTTAATTTTTATGCTGACATAGACTATATCGTGGATCGACATTAAGGAGTCAGTTTCAGAATAGTCACCGTGGTATTCAGATTGTTATGCAACTGTGCAGGAGTTGCATTCGCATTGACCAGCTGGATCGTTGTCGGAACTGTTGTGACCGTAATAATAACTTCAGCAGATATGGGGCCTCCGCCATTACCTGTGAAAGGAACAGGTGTGATGGGCGTCCCATTCACTGTAAGGTTGAAATCGGCATTGCCCTGATTATGAATGGAGAAAGAGATAAAATAACTTCCTGTTTCATTGATGATTATCGTTGAAGATGGCGGCACGAAGGTAAAGGCACCACCCACGTTAGCCAAAACACCAGTCAACGTAATTGGCGAGTTTCCTGGAACGGTGTCCGTACCTGTGCCGGGATCAGCCCGGAAAACACTCAGGAAATCGGAGATTCCAGCCCCCGTTGGACCGGCAGGACCTGTTGCTCCAGTTGCACCTGCTGGGCCGACAGGACCTGCTGGACCCACGAGGCCAGTAGGACCTGCTGGGCCCACTGCTCCGACCGCACCAGCCGGACCCACGGGTCCTTGTATACCAGGGATTCCTTGCAATCCGACTGGCCCCGGTATCCCTTGAGCACCAGTGGCCCCTTTGGGACCTATCGGTCCTATTGGACCCGGAATCCCTGGTACGCCTTGTGGTGCATTAACAATAACCTTCGGTTTAACCTTCACAACTTTAACTTTCACACCGCAATGTACATGTTTTTTGAATTTACGTCTACAAATCCGTTTCCCATGATGATTGATCAAATAACTCACCTCCGTGATATTTCTCCACATACTATGTGCAGTCATCACTGGGGGCGTAGACAACTAACCATAATTCAGAAAATTACAGGGCCCATTATGAGGAAAGTTGTCTATCTCATGGAGCAATATTTAGACGTTAAGCTTCTATTACATATTGAAAAGTCTCTTACCAAACAGCCAAGAATATAATGCAAAGCATATTAAATTTCTATACATTACACATGTTTGGTATGTGATGCTTTACCCGCAAGCCAGTATGTGAGTGCACCTGACACGGCGAAGGCCAAGAGCAGACCAATGCAGGTATGCAGCAAGTTCAGCGTGCCATCTTCAATATATAATGGGATGTCCAACAAGCTTGCTGATTCACTTAAAGCAAAGGATTTTACGGACACGATGCCAAAATACAGTCCGCCTATAGCTCCACCAATTAGTGCTGCACCAAAAGAAGCCATTTTTCTCATGTTGACGGCATAGAGCGCAGGCTCCGGAACGCCCAATAGAGCCGTTCCTGTCGCCCAGAATGCCAGCTTTCTGAACCCAGGCTGTCTGCTGCGCAGACCTGCAGCCAGTGCAGCCCCCGCCTGAGCAGTAAAAGCAACAAACATTGCAGGAATGATCACGGAGAATCCGTTGGTCATCAGTTCATTAAGCATTAGGGGAACCAGCCAATAATGCAATCCGGCAAACAGCATGAATGCAAATGCCGCTCCCAGCAGCATTACAGCCACTACAGGCGCATCCATGAGCAAGGAATCGAAAGCAGCGGGCATCCGCTTGTCAATCCATGAACCGAGTGGACCCAGCAACAGCAGAACCAGCGGGACCAAAATTCCAAGGGTTAATGCCGGAGCCAGAATGCCTTGCAGCATCTTGGGACTGATTCGTTCAACTGCCCTTTCTACATAAGACGCCGCAGAGATCGTTAAAATCATCCAGAGAGTCGCTGAGAAAAAGGCTGCCTGCGACACCATCGGCACACCCATAAAATGAACTTCTTCCTGACCTGACAGTAAATAACTCATTTGTGGGTAAAACATCAATCCGCCGATAGCTGCCGCAACGTAAATATTACTCTTTAACTGCCGGGCAGTACTAATAGCTGCCAGTACCGGCAGCAGATAAAAGGCGCTCTCCCCAATCGATTTCAATATCATAAATGTCTGACTCTGTAGGAACGATGAGGGTTCCGAAAAACCGTACGTACTAATCAGCGTTATGACTGCAAGCACAATCTTGAAGACCGCTGCTCCCAAAATGGCAGGCATTATGGGTCTAAACACATCGGATATAAACTCTAATAATGAAAACGATTTGCGGTATGTATGCCTCTCTTTGCGTTCGGGATGATCCTGTATGCTCTCTGGCTTACCCATGTCCCTTAACAAACGGTAATAAGAAGAGGTTTCATCTTTAATCACCAAGAAGCATTCTGCACCTGTTATCCGAATTATTGTTTCTAGATCGACTGCATCAGGCGCTGACATATCTACTTTGCTGTGATCCTCCAACATCAGTATTGTCGATTGCTCATCCCGCTTGACCTGCCTGATATTCCCCTCCCCACCTGCAAGTTTCAAGATCTGTTCGAATTGCCTATCATTCATATGTACCTTCTCCTTATGCTGCGGTAAACCCGAGTTTTATGATGTGCCCTTATCTATATACCCATTTCCATGATCGAACTTCAATAGGATATTCAAACTAATTTTCCTTTCATTTCATTACCATATAAGCAGGGTACATGGACCTAAACTCACCTGAAGACAGCAAAAAGCCTGCTTCCGCAGGCGCTTCCATAATCTCTTTTATGATCGATTCAATTTCTGACCCCCTATGACAACGACAGCATGGCGTTCATATCTTCCTCTGCTGTGGTGATCAGCTTCAAGCCAAACATGTCAACAAGCACATCCAATACTCCAGCCGAGATAAATTCTGGGGGTTTGGGTCCAATTCGAATGTCCTGAATACCCAAACTGAACAGCCCCAGCAGGATCGCCACTGCTTTTTGCTCAAACCAGGACAGGACAATGCTGACAGGAAGCTCATTGACTGAACAGCCAAAAGCGTCCGCAAGAGCCATTGCAATTTTCACGGTTGAACCGGAGTTGTTACACTGCCCCAAATCGATATAACGGGGAATCCCTGTATCCCCGACTGTACCGTAATCCACATCATTGAAGCGGAATTTACCGCATGATGTGGTTAGAATCACGGTATTGTTAGGCAGCGAAGTGGCTAGCTCGCGATAATAGTTTCCGCCTTTTCCAGGTGCATCACAGCCAGCGATAACGAAGAAACGACGGATATGCCCATCTTTGACTGCCTGAATAATCTCCGGAGCGAGTCCGATTACCGTCTCATGATGGTACCCTGTCGTCAGCACCTGCTCAGACTTAACGTCTGCAGCCGGCAGGGAAATCGCGCGCTCAATTAGAGGTGTGAAATCATCATTAACAATCTTGGCTACACCCTCAAGACCCGCGACTTCATACGAGAAGAATCGGTCAGCGTATGTACCTTTGATAGGCATGACACAGTTTGTGGTCGCAAGGATGGCACCCGGGAACTGTTCAAATAATCTGCGCTGATCATACCATGCTTTGCCGATATTGCCTTTCAGATGAGCATATTTCTGAAGTGCCGGGTACCCGTGAGCAGGCAGCATCTCGGAATGTGTATAAATGTTGATGCCCTTCCCTTCGGTCTGGCGAAGAAGCTCCTCCAGCGCATACAAGTTATGTCCGGTCACGACAATGCATTGCCCCTCAATCTGATTCTGCGAAACCGTGATTGGCTGCGGAATGCCGAATCTCTCCGTGTGCGCACGATCCAGCACGTCCATGATTCGGATCGCCGCGTTTCCGACTTGCATGGCCATATCAAGATGTTCCTGCACATTGAAATTGGAATTGGTCAACGTCATATACAGGGCTTCATGCGTAATTCGATCCACTTCCGGATCATGATACCCCAGCTGCCGAGCATGTGTTGCATAAGCCGCTATGCCTTTCAACGCAAAGATCATGGTATCCTGCAGACTGGCTATCGTTTCATTTTTCCCACAGACCCCAACTACCGTACATCCACCACTCGGTGTCTGCTCACACTGATAACAAAACATGTTTGTTCCCTCCAACGTGATTCGATTTCATTCACTGGTAACAGCGTAACAAACCCTCAGGGGACCAAGTGTGATGGCGGACACAGTTTATCATTCGACACCTTATAGTCAAAATTAGCAAGTATATGAATCTATTATTCCTCCTACAAGACTATCATCCAATCTTTCATTAGCTCCTTCGCATATGTTATTGCGTAGTCCAAGCTGCCATAGCAGCAGGTCTATAGAAAAGGAGGAGTTCAAATGGCTAAACCCGTTTCCATTTCTCAAACGTATCCTCGCTTGACAGTGTTCAGTGAAGAAAACTTCAGGGGACGCCGAAGAGTCTATCGTGGCAACCTGGGCATCTCCGATGTCGATGCCATTCTGACTGGAATTGAGAGCTTGCGATTTTTTTCCACCAATCCAAACGCCACACTCGTGTTGTTTAATCGTTCACGTTTTCGTGACAATTTTGTTGTACTGCGGGGGAATCGCAGCATTCGCCAACTGGATGACTTTTTGCGCAGAGGAGATGTGGAATCCCTCATCGCATCCAATCAGCGCTTAACTCTGGCACAGATTCGCGAGATCAGAAGAACCGGAGAGTTACCTCCCGGTTACCGCTTAATCTGACCTGTCCTTTTCGCAGGTGCATGTTATATCAATGCAGTGGTGCACGTAACCGTGCATCACTGTAAATAAATATATTGGACAAGAGGCATATCTTGGCTGCTTATGAAAAATACTGTGAACATAAAAAAGTTGGAAATGAAACGATTCTATATTTTGCCCGTAAGGGTAATACACAGAAGAAATCCATTTAATCAAGGAGCTGGTCAATTGCAACATTATAGACACAGTGCTGAGGAGACACTTCAAGACTTGGATAGTTCCCCCAAGGGGCTGACAGCCTCCGAAGCTGCAAAAAGACTTGAGACAGAAGGATATAACGAGTTAAAAGGCAAAAATGCAACACCTGTCTGGAAACTGTTTCTTGAAAATTTCAAAGATCCCATGGTCATCGTGCTGCTCATTGCGGCAGGTGTACAGGTTGTGCTCGGACATCTTATTGAATCCCTGATTATCTTTTTGGTTATCCTGCTGAATGCCGTAATTAGTGTGGTACAGACCAAAAAAGCAGAAAGCTCTCTCGATGCCCTAAGGCAAATGTCTGCTCCTGAAGCCAAAGTTATCCGTGATGGGGAGAAAAAGACCATCCCGGCCAGGGAACTCGTTCCCGGCGATATCGTTTTATTAGATGCGGGTGATTATGTACCGGCAGACGGTCGCATTTTGGAATCCGGCAGTCTGAGAATGAATGAGGGCATGCTGACCGGAGAATCCGAAGCAGCGGAGAAACATGCAGATGCCATCCCGGAAGAAGCTCCAATCGGTGATCGGCGCAACATGGCCTTCAGCGGCTCGCTTGTCGTATACGGCCGCGGCACTCTGGTGATTACCGGCACCGCATTAAAAACCGAGATCGGCAAGATTGCCGAATTGATTGAAAATGCTGAAGCCAAAGAAACCCCGCTGCAGCGCAAATTGGAAGCCTTCAGCAAAAAACTGGGCTTTTTCATACTGGGACTGTCCATTCTTATTTTCGCCATCGAGGCAGGACGTGTCTGGTTAACCGAAGGCACAGACAATCTGGGTCCTTCAATTATCAATGCACTGATGTTTGCCGTTGCTGTCGCCGTTGCCGCCATTCCTGAAGCTCTCTCCTCCATCGTGACGATTGTATTGTCACTGGGAACGAATAAAATGGCCAAGCAGCATGCGATCATTCGCCGGCTGCCTGCCGTGGAAGCGCTCGGTTCAGCCAGCATTATCTGTACCGATAAGACAGGTACGCTTACCCAAAACAAGATGACGGTTGTAGATTACTACATCCCTCATGGCACCAAAGAGGAATTCCCGGACGATCCCGATCAGTGGTCTGAAGAGGAACGACGCTTGTTACATATTGCAGTACTCTGCAATGATTCGAATATTAACCAGGAGGGCAAGGAGCTGGGTGATCCCACCGAGGTGGCTCTCATTGCCTTCAGTAACCGTGTGAACAAGGACTATAACGAAATCCGGGACCAGTTCCCGCGGGAAGCAGAGCTTCCTTTTGACTCAGATCGGAAACTGATGAGCACAGTACATACCTTCGAAGGACAGACAGCCTTATTAACCAAAGGTGGTCCGGATGTGCTATTCAGCAGGTGTACCCATGTGTTCATGAACGGAGAGGTTCAGCCGCTTACCGCTGAGATTCGCACACAATTCGAGGAGAAAAATGAAGCTTTCTCCAAACGGGCCTTCCGTGTACTGGCTTATGCTTACAAGAAATTCGATGACAAAACGCAGGTTACACCTGAAGATGAATATGATCTGACGCTTGTTGGACTCACAGCCATGATTGATCCACCGCGTGAAGCTGTGTACGGCTCGATTGAAGAGTCCATGAAGGCGGGTATCCGCACAATCATGATTACAGGTGATCACAAAACGACAGCCCAGGCAATTGGACGGGATATTGGACTTGCAGGCCCCGATGATCTCGCCATCACAGGCACTGAGCTGGACAAAATGTCGGATGAAGAGCTGGATCGCCAGCTTGAACACATTTCGGTCTACGCACGGGTATCCCCTGAAAACAAAATCCGCATTGTGCGCGCATGGCAGCGCAAAGGCAAAATTGCAGCCATGACCGGAGACGGCGTCAATGATGCACCAGCCCTGAAACAAGCCGACATCGGTGTAGCCATGGGCAGCGGTACGGATGTTGCCAAGGATGCAGCTGCCATGATTTTGACCGATGATAACTTTGTATCCATCGTGAACGCAGTCAGTGTCGGTCGTATGGTATTTGATAACATCAAAAAAGCCATTGCTTATCTGTTTGCGGGTAACCTTGGCGCCATTATCGCCATATTGTTCGCTCTTATCGTTGGTTGGGTGAACCCGTTTACGGCCCTGCAGCTTCTCTTCATCAACCTGGTGAATGACTCCCTGCCTGCCATTGCACTGGGGACGGAAAAGGCCGAACCGGATGTAATGCGGCGCAAACCGCGTGATATCAATGAAGGCATCTTTGCCGGCGGTACGCTTCAAGCTGTGATTACTCGTGGTGTATTGATCGGTGCAGCTGTTATTGTGTCCCAGTATATCGGGCTTGGCATCTCTGAAGAAATGAGCGTGGCGATGGCCTTCACGACCCTGATTCTGGCACGGAGTCTGCAAACATTTGCAGCCCGTTCCAACACACAGACCATCTTCCAGGTGGGTTTCACGACGAATAAGCTTGTCCTTGGCTCCATTCTGGTATGTCTCTGTCTCTACGGAATCACTTTGATTCCGGGTGTACGCAGCATCTTCGCCATTCCGGATGCGTTTGGTTGGAACGAGTTCCTGATTGCAGGCGGCCTTGCCCTGCTCGCCGTCATTCTGATGGATGTCATCAAATGGATTCGCAACCGTGGCAGAGCGGTCAGTCCAGCATGAGAAATACTTCAAACCATCAAGGCGCCCTCTGACGGGCGTCTTTTTGCTGCCTGGAATTAACCTCTTCAACACAAGGCATTTCCTATGTTTTCTGTTGGTTTCGATCTGGTTCATCTCATTTGTTACCGATGCGAAACTCTTCGAATTTTATGACATTATTGCCATATATGAAGATTGGGCGTAAAATGATTTATTGATTTTCAATATAGGTTGACTCAATCATAGACAGGAATGGTAACGTGAAAGATAAAATTGTAATGCCTCTCTGGACATGCTGTCTGTTCATTGTCGTGATGAACACCACCATGTTTAATGTATCCTTACCCGTTATTATTAACGATCTCCAAATTACATCTGACCTGGGCTCATGGGTCATCTCCAGCTACTCGATTGGTTACGCATTATCGACCGTTATTTTCAGCCGGCTATCCGATCGGGTCCCGGTGCGCAAACTACTAACGATCGGACTGCTGATTCTGGGCTTGTCTTCGTTACTTGGATTATTCGCACATAGCTTCGCCGTCCTGCTGCTAACGCGCATTTTGCAATCCGCAGGTGCAGGGGTTATGGCCGGGCTGGGCCTTGTGATTGCCAGCCGGTACATTCCGCTGGAACGCCGCGGAGCCGCCATTGCCCTCATTTCTTCAGGCAGTGCCATGGCCTTTGGGCTGGGTCCCATTGTGGGCGGACTTATTAGCGAGTACTGGGGATGGAATGGTCTTTTTGCCATAACTGTGCTGGTCCTGCTTGCACTACCTGTATTGCTCTATTTTCTGCCGCTTGAAACACCAAGCCCTGAGAACCCTTTCGATATGATCGGGGCAGTGTTAACGGTCATTAACGCCATTACACTTCTGGTCGCGATTACCCAGCAGTCCTGGATCTGGTTTGCCATCGGTGTCCTGTCTCTTGTGGCTCATATTTGGTACATCCACCAAGCAAGCCTTCCATTTGTCAATCCGGATGTATTCCGAACGCCAGGATATACACGTTTGATTCTCATTGGCTTCTGCATTTTGGTCGTTAATCTGGGTAATCTGTTTCTGATGCCGCTTGTCCTTGCCGACCTGTTCGGGCGTTCATCGCTCACGATTGGTTTGCTCATTGCTCCGGGAGCCATTGTCGCAGCCTTTTGCACCCGTTTCGTAGGGCGCTGGATCGACCGTTACGGCAACATGCGCTTTCTGATGATTGGGCATGTGCTGCTTGCAGCTGTACTTGCCCTGTTTATGCTCGGACTGAATCAGTCCGCCTTTATTATTACCGCAGGCTATCTCTTTTTCTCGCCCGCACTCTCAGCCTCCATGGCTTCACTGAATAATGAAACGTCCCGCATTCTTCCCAAAGCGCAGATCGGAGCAGGTATGGGCTTGCTTCAGCTGATTCAATTCTTCGGGGGTTCGATGTCTGTGGCGGTCTGCGGACTGCTGCTGCACAGCATCCCGGGCGTTTCGGTAGAGAAAGCCTATCACGTTGTTTATGGATGTCTGCTCTTCGTCTGTCTTGCCTCACTCGTTATCGTTGTGTGGCACCACAGAGCCTCTCATTCCAGAGTTATACAGAGTCAGAGTGGCACGGCTAAATAATGAATAATGAATGCTATACAATGATAGTTATAAAATGATACATAAAACAGCCCGCACAGTATGCGGGCTGTTTTATGTGGTTTCATTGATACGCTTTTGGTACGGAGTCATTCGCATTGATTCAAACTCTGGTTGCAAGTTCCGTATTAGTTTACATTCTGCGCTGCCTTCCAGGCTTCCTCCACCGACACAGGGGATTTGCTGCTGCTCTCTCCGCTGCCTTCTTGTGTCCACAGAGGCGGGTAATAGGCAAATACTTGGCCCGTCTGAAGCTGACCAAGATCATTTTGCCATCCTTCCCAGCGGAAGGTCTGGTAGAACTGCTGCAAATCGCCATCTGCCAGCCAGGTCAGAAATTCCGAATAAGTAAGCTCCGTCGCTTCCCATTCCTGAGCATCCGGCGCATAATAATATATTTCTCCAGTGCGACCGAACTTGCCGGTATCCAGCGCAAAAAATCCACCTGCCACATCATAGGCAACCACCATCATGCCCTCCAGTGCCTGTACGCAGGGCTTGTCGCTCACACCATTCCAGCTCGTCAGACTTCCAAATACACTCTCACCGCCTGCACCCAGCAGCGAGATCCACCCGTG
Source organism: Paenibacillus sp. P13VS (assembly GCF_015143645.1). NCBI lineage: Bacteria > Bacillati > Bacillota > Bacilli > Caryophanales > Paenibacillaceae > Paenibacillus > Paenibacillus sp. P13VS. Next base: position 370,568 of record NZ_WYEV01000006.1, read on the forward strand.
ATCAAACACCATACCTTCCGTCTCGTAAGCAACAACTCCCAGATAGGATTTGGTGCTCACCTGAAGACGATAGAGTGTATCTGCTCCATCCACTGGTTGTGCGGAAACATACTCATATGTATTTTGCCCATTATCCAGTAGTTCCTTGAGTTCCTCCCACGCGTGATTGTCCCGATCCAATAGTTCATCTGCAGATAATGTTTGCATATCTTTACTCCTTCCAAGTCATATCAATAATATAATGATTACCGCTCCCATCCATCGCAAAGGAAACCGAGCCCGGCATGTATTCTGCAAATTCATAGGCCAGATTCATCTCTCTAAAATCAGAAGTACCCAAAAACGGAAAGATTCTCTCCCCATGCTGGAATTCTCCACCGTTGGAATAGGTGAGTAAATGCGCATGACTGTCTGGCAATGGCCGCTTCTCCCACTCCTTTTCAAAAACATCGTTCCACATGCTTAACCCCCCATACGCACACACATTTTACCTTTCTATCAGCATAACATGGCATATTTCACCATTCAAATCTGCTATAATCAAAACTTCACAGCTAATCATAAGGAGGAAATACTTTGTTTCGTGCAGTTAAACTTTGTTTTCTGGCTCTGACGCTGCTGGCAGCGGGTTGTCAGGATCAGGCTTCGTCTATTCCAACTCCTGCTCCTACTGGCCAACAGGAATTCTATTACATATCACCTTCAGGTAACGATGCAAACAGCGGTACGATTCAATCCCCTTGGAAAACAATGCAGCATGCTTCTGAACATGCCACGCCAGGGAGTACGGTCTATTTGCGAGAGGGCGTGTACCAGCAGAAAGTCAAAATCACCCGGAGCGGCCATTCCTCCACCAAGCCTACCACCTTTTCCAGTTATCCCAATGAGAAAGCCATTATTGACGGAAAAGGCCTGTCTGTAAATGCACTTGAAGGCTTGATTGAAGTCGAGAATGCCAGCTTCATCACAATTGAAAATTTTGAGATTCGCAACTTCACCACAGCACGTGCAGACCAAGTACCCGTCGGAATTTATGTGCATGGAGCTGGAGAACATATCCAGATTATAGGCAATACCGTACATGCTATCGCCAGCAACGTGCAGCCCGAAGGACCAGACTTAACAGGTAGAGATGCACACGGCATCGCTATCTATGGCACAGAACACCCCGAAGCATTGAAGGATATTCTAATCCAGGATAATGAATTGTATGATCTCGTGCTAGGTTCAAGCGAGTCACTCGCTGTTAACGGAAATGTAGACACTTTTTCCATACTGGACAACACCATCCATGATACGGATAACATCGGCATCGATCTGATTGGGTATGAAGGGATTTCTGCAGATGACAAGTATGATCGGGCCCGAAATGGAATTGTAAGAGGTAACGAAGTATACGATATTACGTCCAATTACAATCCTTCCTATGGCACCAGCCTTCCGAATGACAGCCATTCAGCCGGGGGCATCTATGTCGATGGGGGTACAGATCATATGATCGATCAGAACCGGGTTTACCGCAACGATATCGGCATCGAAATTGCATCCGAACATGCCGGGCGTTCCACAAGCCATATTACCGTGCAGGATAATCTGATCTATCACAACAGGCTGACGGGCATTGCCATGGGAGGATATGACGAGGAGCGCGGGTCTACCGAAAACAGCACGGTGATGTACAATACCCTGTTTCAAAATGACACCTTGGGTGCAGGCAATGGCCAGCTGTTCGTGCAAGCCAAGACGAAGAACAACACATTTAAACGCAACATTGTCGTGTCAGGCAGCTCCGGTGTGCTCATCTACAATGAATACAGCAGTAATTCAGGGAATCTGCTAGATGAAAATATATACTACACCCCGATTGCAGAAGAAGATGCCCTGTGGGTTTGGAAAAATGAAGGGTATTCCGGTTTTCCAGCCTACATGAAGGACTCCGGCAATGACACACACTCACGTTATATAAACCCTACATTTATGAACGAAACCAGCGAAGACTTCAATCTCCAGCCTGGATCACCGGCAGAAGGTTATGGTTACCTTGCACCCAGGTAACAGAAGAGATTAAGAGATGCGTAGAAAATCAAAAACCGGATTGGATATAGGGGTGTCCCTATTCTGTCCGGTTATTTTCTGCTTTTACTGTATCATTCGTTATAAGAAGAATTTAGCTTTGGATTAAATCAGCTGCATGGGTCACCCGATTGCGCCCTCCGGTTTTGGAGGCATACAGCGCCATATCCGCTTTTTGGAACAAGGACTGATCCGTATCCTCCTCTGCAACCGTCGCTGCACCGATACTTATGGTGATGTTATAGACTCCCCAATCCGCAGAAGCTACCTGCGAACGGTACCGTTCGGCTGTAATCACTGCTTGCTCGGCCGTACAATCCGTGAGAATAATCACAAATTCTTCTCCGCCATAACGAGCCACAACATCCGTACTTCTGGATACCGACTGCAGCAGACCTGCCAGATTGCCAAGTACGAGGTCTCCCAACTCGCGCTGGGTGGCACGGTAGCCTTCCAAACTTTCAAGCATTTTCAGCTGGAAAAATCTGCGGTTTTTGAGTCCGGTGAGCAGATCGGTAGAAGCCATCGTCTCCAGCTGGTCATTCACTTTTATTAATGCCTGCTGCTTCACTTCATATTCCTCGTGCAGCCGTTCAAGCTCCTTGTTTGCTTCCTGAGTGGCTTGATAGAGCTCCTGCAGCTTTGTCTTCGTATTCAAAATATCCTTCTCATGTTCGATCCGTTTACGCATGACCACAACGACACAGTCCACGACACTTTCCCCGTCACGAGTCTGGCGAATCCCATTAAGCAGAACCGGAACATCCTGCTGATTGCTGGTACGAAACGTAAAGTACACCTCGTCCACGCGTCCATACAGCTGAATGTACGGATAGAAATAGGTGTGGAAAAAAAGCTTGTTGGTGAGCGACATGGTGGACTCAATATGTCGTCCCATTAGCTCGCTGCGTTCATAATCCAGCATCGTCAGCAGGGTTTGATTGACTGATTGTATGACCCCCGAGTCAGAAATGGAAAAGTACCCGCAGGGAGCGAGATCTAATTGTGCATCCATCAATAACAGCCTTTCTTCTGCGTTTTACGCGCTCGTCAGATAATTCTTAATCAATCGAATAGTCTCTTCCGGTTGACTTAAGTGAGGATAATGTCCTTTGGCGGTCATCTGCTGCAGCATGCTGTTCTTCAGATGAGCGTGCAGATAATCACCCACTTCAACCGGCGCAATGCTATCATCGGAGCATTGAAGAATCAAAGTAGGTACAGAAACCTGTTCCAGCTCCTCACGGCAGTCGGACAAAAATGTTACCTCGGCAAATTGCCTAGCAATATGCGGATCTCTGGAGCAAAAGCTCTTCTCCAGCTCATCCGTGAGCTCTTTCCGTTCTGCATTCTGCATCACGATCGGTGCCAAATAACTTGCCCAGCCTATGAAATTCAGCTGCATCATCTCGAGCAGTTCATCAATGTCACGGCGGTCGAAGCCCCCATAGTAATTCGGCAGGTCGTTCACATATCGCGGAGAAGGCCCCAGCATCACGATGCTTTTAAAATATTGGGGAGCTTGAATCGATGCCAGCATGCCAATCATGCTGCTGACAGAATGCCCAACGAATATGGCATCTCTCAATTGGAGCGCTTCCATGATCTCAAGAACATCCGTAGCATATCCTCGCAAATCACTGTATTTATGCGCATCGTAATAATTGATCTGGGATTGCCCTGAGCCAACATAATCGAACAAAACAATTTGATAATTCTCACTAAATCCCGGAACGATGTAGCGCCACATGTCCTGATCACATCCAAATCCATGGGCAAATACCATCGTTCTGCTGCCTGAACCAAACACTTTTACATTGTTGCGTACAAGGACGTCAACCGTCATTACACTCACCTCTCTGAGGTATTTTCCATTCACTTCATATGTGGTTATTATATCGGAAATTGCTGGAATATGAATTAAAAATATTAATTTCCTTGATAGAAAGATGAGTTGGATTCACATTTTCGCAAAAGATAAAACCCTTTACAATCTGACTTACGAGCTTGCCATGGCCATCCAGAATGATCATTCTTGGATAATCCTGTCTCATTGCAACTGTTCACTTCTTCGACAGTCTTGATTATTTCAGAAGGCTGAGGTCCGGCCCATTTGCAATAAATTCATTACAAGATCACTATGATTTCAGGGATCATCCAACAACTCACACCATAACAGGTTGTAAGCTTTTCCCATTTTGATATAGTATAATTTCTATGGTGACTCGATCCTATACATCGTATTAACATGACATACATAACATCAGGAGGAATTAAAACCATGCAAAAATTGGATGCTGCCTTACAGCAGTTTGTTGAACAGCAGGATTTATACAATGAAGCTTACGGACTTTTCAAGCAGCATGATCTGCGCCCTCGTGAACAACCTAGCCAGCCCGAAGTGGACAAGCGTATACCTCTCTCACCTGAGCTTGTGTATCTGTACACCCATTATGAGATGAGAGATGCAAACGCTGAAGGGACACTCAAAATGAAAAATGCAGCCGTGGAAATCGGCGATGCAGCCCTGTTATCGTTTGTTGCCCCCGAGCACCTGCACCGCCAGCAGCAGGGTTACCGATGGATTGGCATGAATGAGCCGTATGAGGAGTCGCCCTCCTGGAAAGCAAATCATGTCGTTATTGCCAACTTCAATGATGATCCATTGATCGTGGATACAAGCGCAGCCAACTCACCTGTGTATGCGGCCTTCGAAGGCGGAGAGCCCCGGCGTATTGCCGATTCATTGTCCGATCTGTTCACTGCACTCGCCATCCTGATTGAAGCTGCACGCGCTTACGGCGGAGAAGTGAAGGATGAAGAGACCTATGAAACCAAACCTGAATATTTGGAGCACATAGAACCTCTATTGATTGATCTGCTCGGCGCTGAGTACACCGCACATCTGGTTGAATATTTATCACTTCGTTAAATCATCGGAGTGAGAATAAGCAAATTGAAGATGATGGTTGCAGCTATTCCCAAGTACGATGGCTTCGTTAACGAATTAGGACCTGCATTGAAATTTGTGTACAGAAGAATTTATCTCTGATGAACAAGGGGGAAGACCATGATTTATGTTGCTTTGCTTCGGGGGATTAATGTAGGCGGAAACAATAAGATCAATATGAAGCAGCTGAAAGAAACATTTGAACAAGCAGGCATGCAGGATGTTGTAACTTACATTAACACGGGCAACATTATCTTCGCCGATCATCAGGAACGCATTCAAGCTAACGCGGAGATATCCAAGATACTGGAGCAAGCCATTACGGCCGAGTTCGGCTTGGAGATCCGTGTCGTGGTACGCAATATGAATGAAATGCAGACCGTGCTTCAGGCGCTGCCGGAGGAATGGACGAATGACGAGCAGGCGAAGAGTGACGTGATGTTTCTGTGGGATGAAGTCAATGACGTCTCAGTGCTGGACAAGCTTCCCCTCAAACCGGAAGTCGGCACCCTGATATACGTTACCGGAGCCATCCTGTATTCAGTAAGCAGAGAAGATGCTGCGCGCAGCGGGATGAACAAGCTTGTCGGCTCCTCTGTCTACAAATATATGACGGTCAGAAACGTCAACACGACCCGCCAAATTTATAAGCTCATGCTGGCTGCGGCAGAGTAATTATAAGAACTTCGGCATGAAAAAATCCCCCAAGGGATGGCATGGAGGAATATGTTGACGGATGTCTCTCCATGCTGTTTACCTTGAGGGATACCTTTTGTATTAGGAATGCGGGTTACTGTTAAAATCATTAATCGATCTGAATACGTCTGTGCGTATGATCGTCTCCGGAACGTTTCGGAATTTCAAGCTTCAGCACACCATCTTCCAATCGGGCCTTAATGTTCTCCTCATCGATATGTTCCACATAGAAACGCCGGAGGAATTCACCGGACCTGCGCTCCTGCCGAATAATTCGATTGGAATCATCCTTCTGTTCATGAAACTCATTACGTTTCGCACGGATCACCAGTTCATTGCCCTGTACCTGAATATCGATATCTTGCTTGGCGATACCAGGCAGATCCGCTTCAATCAAATATTTCCCATCTTCCTCACGGATATCCGTCCGGAATGGCTGGCTGCCGGTTCCAAAGGGAGAAAGCCACGGGCTGTCAACCATATCATTGAAGGATTTCAGCATGTGTCCGAACAGGTCTTCATTTCGTTTACGAAACGGGATCAGATCAAACATGAACATCATCTCCTTATATGTGATTGGTTTGTTGTTGCTTACATGGATTATTATAATCCTCTTATGGATGATGCTCAAAATACGTAAGGGCCGAAAAAAAATGATTTTTCTTCAATATGACCCGCTGCCTGAAAATAGATCCTTGTTTCTTTTGATTTGACCTTTTTTGACCTTCCTGCTTTTTCAGACTCATTTAGAGAATGAACAGAACGCTATCCATCGTGGATGGAGCTTGGGCAACGACCGGCTATCCAGATCTGAGCCGCTGGTTCTAAGCCTGTACATTTCCACATGGTTTCCATATACCAAGTAAAGCCTATTGGACAGAGCTCTGCTCTGCCAGTAGGCTTTTTTCACTTAAATATAGATACTGGATATTTTACAAAACTGCTTTAGTTCGCTAACTTCGGCTTAACAATTCGCCCCTATACTAAAACAATTATACATACGATCAACCATGAAACGATAAAGGGGATCTGGAACTGTGAAAAAGAGAAAACAATGGCTCGCCGTGCTGTCCATGACAGCTATACTCGGCGCAGGCGCAACCAGCTACGCATCGATGATTCATGCGGCCAGCGCATCCGAATCTGCTAATAACCATGTCGCACTGCGAACAGCCATCCAAAATATGCAGGGAACCATCACTTGGGATAGCAGCAGCCGCAGTGCCGACATCCAGCTGGGTGAAGTCAGCGTGCAGCTACCGGTCGGAACAGCTACAGCTACCATTAACGGGGTGCAAACGCAGCTGGACAGCAAAAGTTATGTTACGAAAGGAACGACATACGTTTCCACGCAAACGTTGAAACAGATTACGGATCAGGTGATCCTGAGCCAAAATAAAACCGGATTTGAACAGACAGCGGCCTTCCAGATGCCAAGCGGCAAAGCCGAAATCGCGGCCTCTACCCCGGACGGTCAACGCCTCCTCGTAACGGAAGCAGACCATGGCAGCATTTCCGTGCTGGATATTGCGGATCTGAACAACGTGAACGTTCTGAAAACCGTCAGCTTCCATGATCTCTCTGACAAAGCAGAGGTAACTAGTGTAACTGTATCCAAGGACGGCAAATATGGCCTCGCTGTTATTCGTACCGGCGATACAGATACCGAGGCGAACAAGGGACTACTGGCCATTGTTGATCTTGCAAGCTACAAAACCGTGAAAACATATGAGCTCGGCATCGGGCCAGACTCCATTGCATTGTCCCCGGATGGATTGCACGCCGTGATTGCCATTGAAGATGAGGAACTGAACAAAGCTGCGGACGAGATCGATTATCCTAATGCCAAACGCCCTGGCAGCATCATGATCGTATCGTTTGCCGGCGGAAACGTCCTTGAAGGAGAGGTAACCAACCTGCCTGTGTCTCTGGAAGATGTGAGCGGAGCAAGCTATCCGCATGACCCGCAGTCAGAGTATGTTGCCATCAGCCCGGACAGCAAAACCGCTGCTGTTACAATGCAGGAGAACAATGTCATCGCCATCATCGACCTGCAAACGAAACAGATCAGCTCGATCTTCTCGCTCGGTACTACCTCACATCAAGCTGATCTGAACGATGACGGTGTCGTTCAGTTCACTGAGAGCCTGACAGCCCGCTATGAGCCAGACGGTATTGCGTTCTCTGCAGATGGTAAATACGTGCTGACTGCCAATGAAGGCGACCTGGGCAAAGATGAGTTTGACGATGGTGTCAAAGCTGGCGGACGTAATATCGCCGTCTGGGATTTGCAGGGCAAGCGGGTATATGACAGCCAAAATCTCATTGATGAGGCGACGGCCAAAGCAGGTTTATACCCGGATGATCGCAGTCCGAGCAAAGGCAGTGAGGTCGAGAATCTGACGGTATCCACTGTAGACGGCACTACTTATGCTGCCGTAGCCTCTGAACGGGCCGATGCCATTTTGTTCTTCGATCTGGCTGACCCGGTGAACCCGGCCTACCTTGGCCTGATTCCGACAGCTGGTGAGTCACCGGAAGGAATCCACCGGGTTAACAGCCGCAGCCTATTTGTCAGTGCGGATGAGAGCACAGGGACCCTTAGCTTCTTCGAGAAAAAATAGTCCTGTACGCAGCAGGCATCTGTTCCAGCAGCTGCCTGCTGCATACCGAGTCTATGAAATCTCAAAAGGACATGAGAGCATCACGCTCTCATGTCCTTTTTCCTGCCTGCTAATGCACCATCTCTGCTGCTTTACACGCTGCGAGCCAATCGTTCCAGCCATTCCACCGCCGGAGCGAGAACCGCTTCATCGATATCGAATTCAGGATGGTGATGGGGTGCAGGCAGGTCGCTGCCCACAATCATATACGTGGCAAGTCCACCCTGCTCCTGTACGCGTTTGATCATATAGCTCGCATCCTCGCTTCCCAGGGCAGCGCCATCCGAGATTGCTTCAGCATGTTTTATTCCGGATATCCCTTCTGCCTTCTTCACAGCAAGCTCCGCAAGTTCCATATCGCACCTTATCGGAATAGCTCCGCCTACAGTCTCAACGGTAACTCTTAACTCATGCATGGCTGCACTATGCTCCAGAATCTGACGCACACGCCGCTCCAGTTCAAGATTCGTTTCTTCCTTCGTGGAACGCGTCTCAATCACCATGCGAGCGTGCTCGGCAATGATGTTCGCACCAGTTCCTCCTTCCAAAATGCCTACATTGATCCGTGTATCGGCTGTACTGAATCTTGGCAGAGCATGAATGTTAAGCATGGCCGTTGCGGCACCAAGCAGTGCATTCCGCCCTTCTTCAGGTGAAGCTCCCGCATGAGAGGATACCCCGGTAAAGTGCGCTTCCAGCTTCGTCGTCGCCAGGAAACCGGCGGAGGCCCCTTTGACATGACCGGATGGTACGTCCGTGCCGAGATGCATGCAGAACAGGCGATCCACCTGATCCAGCATGCCCTTTTCCACCATGGCGTACGCACCGCGTACTCCCTCTTCTGCAGGCTGGAATAACAGCCGCACTTTCCCGGCAAACTGTCTGTCGCTTAATCGTTCTGCCAGCGCTAGACCGATACTGGTGTGACCATCGTGTGCACATGCATGCATAATGCCTTCATGGGTTGAGCGGAACTGCCCGGACTGCGGTACGTGCTTGTCCTGTCCGCTTTCACGAATCGGCAGTGCATCCATATCGAAGCGAAATGCCGTTGTCGGCCCTTCCTGAATTCCATCCAGCTCGGCGACAACAGCCGTAAATCCGCCGCGCATCTGTTCCACTATAGCGGGCTCCGCTCCTTCCTGGAGAGCACGCTGATAAGCATCTTCCAGTACTTCCGGTTTGGGCAGCCCCCGCCGGGACGCGTCATCAATGGCATCTTTTCCATACGTCACACGATAGCCTAATGCCGTTAACATCTGTACAACTTTGGTAGCGGTACGAAATTCAGTGAATCCCAATTCGGGATATTGATGCAGCTCTCTGCGAAGTGCGATAATGTCGATCATATCGGTTCCCCTCTCTCAACTCTCTTATTTCCGAATCAGTCCATCTTCTATAATCTGGCGTGAACTCCCGGGCCAAGTGGCAGGTTGAAGACGTACCAGAGAATGACCATGACGACCCAGACGGAGAAGAATGCAATGGAATATGGCAAAATCAAGGAATAATACGTCCCGAGCTTGGCATCCTTGCGGTACTCCTGCAAAAATCCGACGAACAAGGGTACAAAAGGCGATACCGGGGCAAGTGGAATAATAACGGAGTCGGATACCCTGAAAATGACTTGAGTGAATGCCGGATGGAATCCAAGCAGCATCATCATCGGGATAAACACCGGAGCCAGAATGGACCAGATCGCGGATCCACTTGCGATAAACATTGTTAGCAGCGCAGACAGGAAGATCAATCCGATCACCACCGGGATGCCGTTAATGCCTGTTTTTTCAAGCAGATCCGTGATAGTCAGTGCCAGAAACTTACCCATGTTGCTCCAGTTGAACATCGCCACGAATTGCGATAGCGGGAAGACCATCACGATGAAGCCAGCCATCGTTTTGATTGGTTCAATCAGCAATTTCGGCAGATCATTCTGGTTCCGAATCACTTTCAGTTTAATGCCGTAAGTCAGTGCTACGGTGAAGAAGAATAGTAAAATGACAGGCACAATCCCTGCAAGAAAAGGCGAACCCATCACACTGCCAGTTTCCGGGTTGCGAAGAATAGCATTCGAAGGCACCACCATAAACGCGATAGCAGCGATAAAAAGAAGGGCGGCTATACCAGTCGCACGAAGTGCCCGGTTTTCTTCAGGTGTTGGAGCTTCCAGCTTGTACACACGTTCCCCTTCATATGTGCCTAGTCGCGGTTCCAGGAATTTGTCGGTCATAAAACCTGCGACCAGTGTCAACACAATGACAGAGGCGGACATGAAGTACCAGTTATCCAAGACCGTAACACCCACACTTGGATCTACCGAGGCGGCAATTTCGGTACTGATGCCTGACAATAATACATCCGTCGTCACAATCAGCATATTTGCGGTGAAACCAGCACCAACTCCGGCAATGGCTGCGATCAATCCGGCAATCGGATGTCTGCCTACAGCGAGAAAAATTAAGGCTCCAAGCGGAGGCATGATGACAAGCGCTGCGTCTGAAGATACATGACTGAAGAATGCAATGAAAATGACAAGATAACTGGCATAGCGGGCGGGTACCCGAACAGCCATTTTGCGCATGACTGCTTCCAGAAGCCCTACTTTCTCAGCCAAACCAATTCCGAGTACCAATGCCAGAATCGAAGCGAGCGGTTTAAAATCAGCAAAGTTCTTTACCACATTCGGCAGCAGCCACTGTATTCCCTCTCGGCTCAGCAGGTTTTTGACCTGAACCTTCTCCCCATCAATCGGGTTATGTGCTGTCGCGTTAAAGAACGACAGTACAAGGGTAGCAATGAGATAGATAAACAATAAAAACGGATTGGGAAGCTTGTTCCCCACTTTCTCTACCCAACCAAAAAGTCCTGTACTCTCCTGCCTTTCCGCTTTCACCATGCAAATACCCCCTGACTGTGATATTAACGTACATTTAACGAAAATGTCGTAATTTTAGGACATTATATAATTAACTCCACACAAAACTCAATACTTATGTTATGTATTTTGACACTAAATATAAAAAATACCGATCTGCCACCAGGTCCACCGTGTCCGCCAGGAGTGGACATGAGAACTAAGGTTGCATCATCGGTATCCTTATTCTGTTTCTATGTTCGTAAATCTAACGCAGCAGCCGATATCGGTTACTTGGCCTTCCTCTGCGGGTATTCAGCTCATTCCCCGTGATTTCAGCCAGGGAGAATGCCGTAAGACTGCCAAGAATTCGCTGTACGTGCCTGATGGTCATTGATAATCCCGAGGCTAGTTCACTGGCCGTAAATTCTTCTCTGCCCATTCGGCGTATGTATGCCTTTAATTTCTGAAATGTACGGATGCTTACCCCTGCTTTATTCAACTGTTCGAGCAATTCAGCGTCACTTGAATACATCTCATAGGATAATTCCTGATCCTCACCCGCTGCTTCCACAATCGTCCCATCCGTCTCATAGACAATCACACGTCCAGCTTCATCGTCCTTGGCATATTGAATCGCCTTCCGGGCATTACGCTCTGCATCAAATGCCGTCTCACCAAAACCGATCCCCGCAAAGGATAGCAGATCCGTATCCAGCTCAAGCTGGTGCAATGTTGTATGCAGCGATTCCATGTTGCGGGCCATTCCACCCCTGGAACCATACATCAGATATCGTCCTGTACCATCCTGGTGGAGGGAACCATCGATTTGTTCACAATGACGCAGCAGGATGCCTTTGATCTTGAGCTCCATATGCTGCAGCTGATACCGTTCCGTTGATTGATCACCGGCTGCATGCCACCCTTCAATCTCAACCATTAACACGCCGATCTGGCTGTCTTTGAATGCAGAACTGCGAATCTGCTCAATCAGCATTCGTACCGCTTGCACCGTTTCCAGCTTGGTGGAATCGATTTTGAAGACAGGTACTCCTCTCTGAAGTAATCCTTCATATACAGCGTACAGACAGGTAATGGCTGCCTTGGTCTGCCCTTCCTCCCAGTGACGAACGTGGAATTGGATCATGTCTTCGACATCGTAATCGGTGGAAAAAACGTATTTTCGCAGCTGCTCATCCGAGAAATTCAATTCCTCCAGACTGTCCATCAGCCCCCAGCTCTCATTTCCCGTCATATCAATGGAGATTTCCTTGACCGGATTGCCCAGTGTATAAATGGCTTGCAGCATGGCTTTGTACAAGCTCGCCCCGGTAGGCGGGCAGTAGATGGCATGTTCTTTTTCATGCAAGACGTCCTGGGCGGTCAGATAAGGAATGGGGCCCGTAAACACCCACCCGTGTACTTTGTCGCGGTTCCTCGTAATTATTTCGCCCGTCTCGCGTGCGTGTTCATAGGGATACAGCTCAAAATGAGCCTCCAGATCCTGCCCCTCGACAGCACGCATGGTCCGCTCAATGGACGGCTTCGGTCCTACAATTCCGATTCGGTACATGCACTCACATCCCCTTGTCCAACGCAGCATTGTTTAATACAAAAATCATACCGAACTGAGGTTCCGCTGTAAACCTCTTCATCTCAGCCAGGGCTTGCACCCTCTCATTCCTAATTATGCATCATAATCGTAAATTTTACATTTAGTTAACCCATTCCCTACGTTCGTTTAGCAATTGTTGTATACACTGGTTTTGGGATACCAAACTATACATATCTATTTTAGGAGGATGTATTCATGTTAAACCGGTTCAATGCCCGTGCGGCCAAAATGATGCTCGCGGTTACAACAGTTGTTACAGCTACGCTGGGAGGAAGCAGCGCAGCATGGGCTGCTGAGGACACTGCTGCACCCGCATCATCATCACCGATCAAAAATGTCATTATCCTGATTCCGGACGGCATGGCTAACGACGCCACTGCACTGGCCCGCTGGTACAAAGGGTCTTCCCTGACTCTGGATTCCATGGCAAGCGGTATGGTTCGCACACACTCCGCGGATGCTCCGATTGCGGACTCGGCTCCTGCGGGAACGGCTTTTGCTACAGGTTATAAATCACATACAGGATATGTTGGTGTACTGCCAGACAAGGCAACCATGCCTGGACAGAAGGCGATCGCGCCCGGAGATGCCAAGAAACCGATTGCTTCCGTGCTGGAGGCATCCAAATTGGCAGGCAAGGCAACCGGTATTGTAGCCACCTCCGAGATTATGCACGCTACACCGGCAGACTTCTCTGCCCACTATCCGGATCGCAAAAATTACGACGCACTCAGCAAACAGCAAGTATATAACGGCCTCGATGTTGTTTTGGGTGGGGGAAGTCGCTACCTTGAGCCAGCGGGCCGCAAAGACGGCGAGAATCTGGTCTCTTCCATCAAAGCACTCGGTTACGATTACGTGACCACACCGGCTGCCATGAAAGCCTCAAACTCCGGCAAGCTGTGGGGAATGTTCGCACCTGCAGGCATGGCTTATGATATGGACCGTGACCCTGCCAAGCAGCCAAGCCTTGCTGAAATGACTTCCAAAGCCATTGATGTTCTGTCCAAAGACGAAGACGGCTTCTTCCTCATGGTTGAAGGCAGCAAAGTGGACTGGGCCGCGCATGCCAACGATCCGATCGGAATTATCAGTGACGTGCTGGCATTTGACGATGCCGTAAAAGTAGCCATGGATTTTGCCAAAGCCGATGGAGAGACAGCTGTTGTGGCAGTAACGGACCACGGTAACGGCGGTCTCACGATCGGTAACAATGCAACAACGGGCACCTATGACAAAGAACCATTGTCCACCTTTATCGGACCTTTGAAAAAGGCCAAGCTGACAGGCGAAGGCGTGGAAGCCAAGCTGAATGCCAAACGCACCAATATCAAAGCGGTCATGAAACAATACTATGGCATTTCCGACCTGACATCCGAGGAGATTGCTACCATTAAGGCAGCCGAGCCAGGCAGTCTGAACTACGCCATCGGACCAATGATCAGCAAACGCGCAGGCATTGGATGGACGACTGGTGGTCACACAGGTGGAGACGTTGTGCTGTACACGTATGCTCCGAACAATGACCGTCCATTCGGCGTAATCGACAATACGGATGTGGCTAAATACATGGCACGTGTACTGGATCTGGATCTGGACAGCGTGAGCAAACAATTGTTTGTTCCTGCCAAACAAGCCTTCACAGCCAAAGGCGCAACGTACAAGCTGGACCTGACAGATGCCAAAAACCCGAAAATCCTGGTCACTAAAGGCAGCACTAAAGTCGAACTGCAAATCTACAAAAACATTGCGCTGGTTAACGGTAAAAAGACTGCGCTGGAAGGCGTAATCGTGTATAACGGCGTAGATGCCTTTGTACCACAAGGTGCAGTTGATCTGATTCAGTAAGTTTGAAAGATAGTCTGCGCTTATAAACCAAACACATAATGGGAAAGCGTAGCAGTTTACAACGTTTCAACCGGAATTATATCATTGGGCTGCCGAAATTTATCGGCAGCTATTTTTGTTGTTTCCCAGACAAGGATGGGTTCCCCCTCCTTGCTTGTCGTATAATGGACGTAACATTGATAAATAGAGACAAAAAGGAGAGATTCACCCATGTTGATGAAACTAAACTGGATCACGCTCCGGGTGCGCAACCTGGAAGCCTCGCTTGGGTTCTACCACGACCTGCTCGGGCTTCCAATTCAGCGTCAATTCGAAAGTCGTGGGCGGCAAATTGCCATGTTGGGCACTGAAAATGAAACCATGCTGGAGCTGATTGAGGGAAGTGAATCCGTCCTCAAAAAGGACTCTGGTGTGTCCATCGGCTACGAGGTAAGTTCACTGAAAAAAGCCATGGAACAACTGGCAGTACTGAATATTCCCATTGTTCGCGGGCCCATTCAGCCGAATCCACATCTACGCTTCCTTTACATTGCCGACCCGGACGGCTTCGAGGTACAGCTCGCCGAACATGCATGATCTGATGTGACAAGGTGCATCAGTGCCAATAACTTGCTCTCTCATTATATGCGCCCAATCAAGACTGCCACGAACCGAACGCTAAGCTAGTGACTATTAGATAAGGAGTTGAGCAAGGAATGGGGAAAAACGTGGCACAGCAACCATCCGTCAAACCCCGTCGCAAAATAGGTTGGTTCGCAGCAATCGCTGCCGTTCCTCTGCTAGTATGTGGAATGTATGCAGGCTTTACCACGGCCACCTGGGGAACTGGCAATGCATCGGCTCCTGCTTCAGAAGAGATTGAACAATATTCAGCACCTGTTCAAGTGACGAAGGATACTATCGTTTTTCCAGGAACAGATGGAAGTCAGGTTGTATTGCCTCTTCAATTGACGGAAGCAGATCTCAGCGTGGACAGTGATCGAAGTTATATCAGATCTGCACCTCCCCGAATTCCGGAGATGAGTTATGAACTCTCACCGGATCTTAAAGACAAGCTGCAAGCCGTGCTGGTGTATAGACCAGACATGCCAGGCGGCTACCTGTTACTAGCGCCAGCAGGCTGGGAAGCTTCGGGAAGCGTCGGTGCGAACGGTTCATATGGACTCACACTGATGAATCCAGATAATACAGAAGAGAATCTGCATTATTCGGATAACGCCTGGGCCTGTCAAGGCTGTGCCATAAACAACATTGGAACATATGTTCCCGATCAGGCCGGCTGGGCAGATGAACAGGGCTTCACTGTCTATGATCCTATGTCTTTTCACGAATGGAACGTTGGCGGTTCGGAGGGAGAGAATCACCGAACAGCATCATATGTGACGACATTGAAAGACGGTTACTACCAAGAAGGTGTCGTTTATTACGAAGAAGATAGCAATGATTATGTATTCCGGCTGCTGGAATTCAACCTAGCACAAGTTCCCTCTATCGAAGACGAGGTAATTCAGTCCTCTTTGCATTTTTTCCAGTTTCACCATGGACCGCTTAATATAGAGGCAGACTAAACGCTCGTCTAGATAATGAGATTATTTTCAACTATACAAAAAAAGAGCATCTCTAGTTGTGCCTAGAACATGCTCTTGTTTTGTATTCACAATTCATTTGAGGAACTTCTCGGACACTTCATTCTTAGCAGCTCGGCAAGCCGGCGATATCCCGGTCCATCTTCGCTTTGGTTCACTTCATCTTCGTCCATTTCCAGCCAATAATCGGCATCCAGTAGATCTATCATGTCCAGCAGTGTGATCTCCGCACAGGCAGGATGTTCACAAGCAGCCAGCATAGGCTCGGGACTGTCATCCCAGTTGTACCCGTCCACGACAGCATGCAGAAGTACAGCTGAGTCCAGATCACGGATCTTCGCGGCTGCCCTCTCTGAAGATTCTTCGTACAAAATGTCATCCACGATGGCTTGTTCCGCCTGGGTCAGCTGAAGTCTTACCGAGCCCGTGGTACCGAGCAGCATATCTGCAATCGCCGGGTCCCGTCTAGCTGCATTCCAGGCCGTCGCCTGAATTCCATATGTAGAGTCCAGCTTCACCCCATATTCAAGCAATAGCTGGATGGCTTCGATCTGCTTGAACTTCACAGCTTTTTTTAGAGCGGTATCGCCGAGTTTGTCTTCCGCGTCCAAGTCTGCTTGCTGCTCCAACAGACATTTAATAGCCTCAGCTGGCATGCGATACGTCAAGAAAAGCATTAACGGCGTACGTCCCCGTTCATCCCGCTCATTGATATCCAGGCTATGTACTGCTGCGCAAGCTTGCTCCACATCTTTGGACTTACTGATTTCAAGCCAATTCATTAACCATTCTCCCCCTTGCAACTCTCATTCTACATTACACTGTAAAGGAGATATACATGGGGTTCAAGTCACCAATTGGCAGCAAAAAGACCGCCTCACGATGAACGTAAGGGCGGTCTCAACATTTTCTACTAAAAGCTAGCCTGCCTTCTTAGCTGACAGCGTATCGATCGGTACGACACTCGGCGAAGGGCGATCATCTGCCTTCTCTTCCGTGACAGGAGCGGACAACTGATGATCCGACACCAGTTCATTCAGGTTCAGAATCAGTTGCTCCAGCTCGCCGAAGCTGTCCACCATCTTCTGAGTCAGGTTACGCTGCTCCTCCATACTGGCAAGAATCTCTTCTGTAGCTGCACTGGATTGCTGAGTCACACTTGAAATCTCGGAAACCTCATTCACGACTTTGGTGGAGGATTCCTTCATCGTGGCCGAACTGCTCTCAATGTCCGTGGCCTGATTCAGCACTTCCTGGGAATTGCTATTAATTGTACGGAAAACAACTTCTGCCGTCTGCACGCTATCTCTTCCTTCCTGAAGAGCAAGGCGGATGCGTTCGAAGCGATCCGTCAGAGCCTGCGTTTGTCCTTTTAACCGGGTCAAAATAGTGCCAATCTCACTTGCCGACTGACCAGAGTGCTCTGCCAGCTTGCGAACTTCCTCCGATACCACGGCAAATCCGCGTCCATGTTCGCCTGCACGAGCGGCTTCGATCGCGGCATTGAGTGCAAGCAAGTTGGTCTGGTTCGCAATATCCGAGATACTGTTCAACATCAGGGACATCGCTTCACTTTCCTCATTGAACTTTCTCATATCGGATGCTGTGGTATCAATCGTCTCATAGAGTTCCTGCATCTGCACATTCAGATGGTCCATCCGTGCACTTCCCGTTTCCGTGCTGGATGCCATACTGGCAGACAGTTCTTTCATTTGAGACGAATAGGAAGCAACATCACGGATATGATGATCCGACAGGGACAGGGATTCCGAAATTTCCGCTACGCTGGTCGCCTGGAACTCCACACCTTTGGCCACTTCACTGAATCCAAGCGTCACTTCATGCGTGATGGACCCGGTCGCGTCCACCTTTTGTTTCAGTTGATCCGTATACAGAGACAGGCCTTCCACCGAAGCTTTGACACGTTCCATCATGGTCTCAACTCTTTGTTTGGATTGCTCTACTTCCTGCCAGCGAACTTCGCTGTCCAGGAAAAGCCTTTGATTCAAATGGGAGACTAACATCAGGATTGCTCCAGTAAGAGCGAACAGTCCAACGTTAACAATGTTCTCTATAAGTTCATCAGCATGAGCTGTGTTGATAACAAATAGCTGGAGCACACTGTGGGCGAGCAAAACAAAAAAACCAATCATAAAAAACTTCTTGTTCGGAATGAGCAGCAAAACAGCGGTTATTACCAGACTCATCGTAAGGTTAACCGTACCCCAACCGACATAGACCCCACATAAGGTAATCAAAATGGTAAACAGCCAAGGAATTAAATGAATATGTTTTCTTTTCACATTAGCGTATGTAACCCAAGCTGCAAACAAAATGGCAATCCCATTGGAAACAAGCAGCTTAGGGAGCATGAAGCTCAGACTCACACCAATCGCAAGAATAACCCACAAAATGATACTGATTAGCTTGTTCCTTTTCCAAATAATCTCATCATACCGATTCATCCGTTCCCCGTCCTTTATCTAGGTAAATGTGGTGTTGTAGGGCAACTCTGTACTACATTCCATTGGTCTATGGTCCTGCTTATACGCAATCCGCAAATCCCCCGCGCTGTAGCATAGTACAAATTAACTTCATAAACATGAAATGAGCGCTACATTATGTATATCGGTAAACTAAATGTAAATTTTATATGCATCTGCAAAATAAAATGCTTCTTTATCCATTGAGAGATCAGACAAAAAGCCCGCCTTGAACGCTACGCGTACAGGCAGGCCAATCCAGTTTGATTCAGCTCAATATATGATGTTGGCAGACCATCCTATTTGATTTTCAACTTAATCATCTCGCGCTCTGCTTCCTGAAGATCATTGTACACTTTGCCTGGTGCACGCAGCTTTAATACTAACGATTGTGGATCATCCAGCAGGTTGCTGCTGAACGAGTAGATCATGCCGTCTTCGGTGCCCGCTCCTCCTACCGAGGATAATTCTATCTGCTTACCATCCTTGGTAGTTGAAACGATTTTAACCGGATTCACCGCATCGGAGATCTTAAGCTTGGTTTGGTAATCAATCTCTTTCTCAGGTTCGTAGATGAATCTGGCACGAGTCACAAGTGGTGATATCTCTACCTCAGATAACATCACCTCATATCCACCAACTGTGAATACCTTATTCAGTTCCAAGACTTCCGTCTGTGGAACCGAGAATTTGGGATCCAGATCAAGAGTCATTTTTAGACGATCCGAGTAATGCATTTCAGAAACTTTCGTCCCGATTTGGGGATCATCCAACTTACCCGGGTCAACAGAGGCGATCTGAAAATCCAGCAATAGTTTCTCCGGAAGTGGGTTGGCTCGGTCGATGTCTATCGTTTCACGCCCATGAAGCGTGTGCATGCCTTTACCCAATTGCGTTCCTCCGACATTGCCATTATCCAACTTACGATGGGTTACACCATCCGTAATTCGAGCACTGTTAACATTATAGATCTCTTGAGAATCATCTGTTTTCGCTGTATATAACACGGTGATCCGATTCTCATCTGCCATAATTGCATCAATGTTCAATTGATAAACCCCCGTTCTAACGCTACGGTTTACAAACTGAACATAACCGTTATTTATTGCGGATTCCATTGACTCTCTATCGATATCCGTCTCAGCTAATTTACGAAAAGGCTCCAGCACTCCCCAATCCTGAATGGGTTCAACAGCTGTTGTCTGGGGGATCATAATCCCTCGGTATGGCCCGAGTAGGAGGCACGCTGCAGTAATTGCTGTTATGAGCACAGCAGTAATCCATTTTATTGGGATACCGCTTGTCGTTCGCCTCGCTCTTGCTTTTGCAAGCCCTCGCTGGATAGCAAACGCCGTATCTGCCGGGTTCAGCTGCTGTTTCTCCAGTTTGACCTGATAGGCGTCTGCGAGTAGTACCTTTTCCTCCGGACTAGTTCTCATGCCAATCCCCCCTGTTCTTCATCAGTTTGCGTAAGTGCTCCAATCCCTTGTGCTGCCAGGTTTTGATGGTGCCTTCGGGTTTACCGAGGATCGAGGCAATTTCGCTTAGGGTCATGTCGTTATAATATTTCAGCAATAATACATGGCGGTATTTTGGTTTTATCTTTTGCAGCAATGACCACATGGCGATTCGGTTATCCTCCAGGCTTGCACTAGTGAAATCTGCTACCACTTCCTCCAAACCGTCATTAGACAGCGGTGTGGTCCGCTTGCGGCGTCTCTGTTCATCAATACAGACATAGATCAGAATTCGAATGATCCAGGATTTGAACGCTTTTTCATTTTTCAAACTCCGACGCTTCGTCCAAGCCCGGCATGTCATCTCCTGTACAGCTTCCAGTGCATCATGACGATTGCGGAGATAGCTGTAGGCAATGGAGATCAGTGTATCCTGATGCTCCATGATGGACTGGACAAACACCGTCTCATCTTCGGTTTGCACGAATATCATCTTCTTCATCTCGGCTTTGGTCTCCACCCCGGTTCCCTCCTTCTCTCTCTTTCTGTGGTATAAGACGGGCAACTGCACCAAACGGTTTTTATTATTTGCCCACATGCCAAATGAGCCGGATTGTAAAATAGATTAAAACTGGCCCGTTAAGGCTCAGGGCTGCTGTCTGGAGCTCTTTTGAGTTAAACGATAAAAAGAATGACCCCTGTTTAAGGCAGAGATCATTCATTAATCCGTACTGTTCTTTATTAAAATGTGCTTTATCGATCCTCGTACGTTTTCTATAAACTCTATTTATTTATGTAATGTGGAATGGGCGATTTCCACTCACGTTAAAGGGTTATTACTGATCTGCATGAGTTACAACGGGATCTCTAGAAAGCTTATTTATTCTCAATGAGTATTATTGTGGAATCCAGGATTTCTCTAGCAATAAATTCACTTGGTGCTCATTAATGACAACGGTGTAGTTATTGCTCCATTCCAACTGGACTTGATCTGCTTTTCGCTCCGAATACACTACTTTTCGAAACCAAAGCGGTCCCTGTAATTCCCCTACAATACCGAATGTCCCCATTGCACCCGCATCTGTTTTATATAATTTCAGTGTATAGTGCTGATCTGGCGAATGTGTCGTCGTAAGTAATACTTTTGCTCCGGAGAACATCGCAGTAAATGATGCAACGACAAGTAGTAGGACAATGAGGACTGAAGAGAGAATCACCGAGATCCAGCTTCTCAGCTTCGCAAAGTTGTTCGATCGATCTTGAATACCAAATAAGGCTAGAGCAAGAACAAATATAGAAGTAACGAGCAGCACATAGACAGGCGGAGCGATCAACCATTGATTATGCATATTGGCATATAATGAGTAAAACGTAATGAAATATAAAATGAGCACGAGCAGCAATGCAATCCTGTTCATTTTTTTCACCATCAAGAATCCCCTACTCTTCATTCAGTTCATGGATGGAACGATCCAGCCATAACTCATACCAATCCAGAAAATGCAGACGTTCCGTATTGCCGAAATAATGATCCGGATAGATGCCGCCGCGATTTGCCCGATCATCGGTCCAGATCTCCCCGCTGCATGGTCCATTCAAGACCAGATTCATGGAAATGCCGCAGCCAAAATCACTGATGCGCAGCAAGCCAGCCGACCGTTTAGGATTCAGATAATCATGGTCTAGTGCCTCCCACTCCTCTTCTTCCTTGCTGTCATCATACCAGTCAACTTCCCAGTTCCAAGCTTCTACATAGGGAAATGGATCCGAGATAGCATTCAGCTCATTGTCATATCCAATGAAGGCATACACCCCATCTTCCGGCTTCTCCAGTCCGTAATATGGACCAGCTCCTCCCGACCCGATATGCAGCAAAAAAGCCCCATATTCCTCTGGCAAAGTAATCATCCATTTCTGTTCGAACCCTGTGATCTCTTCCGGTGTCCATACCCGCTCCATCACATACTCATGATTTTCTGCCCCAAACAAGCTCATTTCCGCATCCAAGCTGCGAAGATCCTGCAACTTCTCGCTTATGCGTTCCAGCTGCTGCTTATACACGACTGCTGTCCCCCTCACCCTCTATCCCATTCGTTCTACGACATATCCACGTTGATGCAGCTCATTCAGTGCTGCTTCTACATCACGTTCAGGACATAGCTTCTTGATTATACTGGCCGTTACTGGTTTTCCTTCATATACCTCAGCGATCGCAGACAGCGGCAGTTCATGTGACTCGTAATACCCCTCTGCCCAATCAGCGAACGCCTCCGGTGTTTCCTCAATATAACCCAGCAAAAAATCGGCACCGCCTGTGGCATCGTCTTCGCTTTCTTCGATGAACGCCTGCTGAATCCAGCTTCCAGTCTTCCACTCCGGGTCGTTTCCTTCCTGCCAAATACAAAAGGTAACATCTTCGGGTTCCATTCTCTCTTCCTGGTCCGCCAAGATTGCTCGCAATGCCTTCGGCACTTCATCATACATGCCCGGATAGACTTCCCCATCGTCACGAGCATGGGGACTTAAGGGAGATTCATGATCAAACCCCTTGATTAAGGTACCCGATGGGGTAAACAGCACATGCAGGTGATCTCCTGCCCCGTTGTCAATACTCCCCCAAGCTACACCAGGCTGCAGCTCTGCTTCATAGCGATGTACACGAAGCCATGCTTCCTCGGACAGAATGATATCCAGTGCAGCAAGTATCCGCATCTGTTGGTGCAGTTTATCTGAATCCGTGATCGTTGTGAAATTCCAATTCGGCATGTGGATTCCTCCCGCTTCAGCTTTCTTCATTTCTTGAGTTCGAGTTATATGAGTCCTGTCTACCCTTATAAAAACACTTCAAATCCGGATCAAACTATCCAGATCGTTGTGTCCTTGAGCACCTGGTTGAATCGTCAGTGAGATCTGATTGCCTTCTCTTGAGACGATGCAAGCCACATTTCCCGGCTGCAGCGATAGGATCATTCCATCGCATGACTCATCCGGCTCGAGTTCTCCCCCGCTGACATCTTCAGCTGCACCCAGAAATACGCTGCCGGTTGGAACTTGCAGATAGAATACCTGCGCACCATCCGTTTCTTGCACTGCCCTCGTTGAATTCGAGATGTCCACACGCCATAACACTTCGTACAATCCATCGGCGCCGAGATTGAAAAAGAGGCAATTGCCCCCATTCACCTCAGCCAGTTCATCTTCCGGAATGGACCACCAGTCGGAAGGTTCTTCTACACGATGTTTTAACGAAGCCAGATCGAACAGGCACATGGTTGCCGTTCCCGTCACGAATTGAAATGTCCCACGCATTCTTATCTTCCTCTCTGATTGTCATGATTTATTGCATTAGCCACTCCAAGCGATGCAGCAGATCACTGTCCAGTTCCTGCCCGCATAACGACAGCAGCTTATGCAGACGTTCCCGTTCTGCCGTGGACAATCTCCCGCCGTAGCTGCGGTTCGGGTATCTGGCCCAGTTATACAACTGGCGATGAATGGCTTGTTTCACCCATTCGTGTCTTGCCGCTGGAAGCTGCTGCAGCAGCAGTCCAACCTGATTCCACTTGCTCATGGAAGAAATAATGCGCAGCACATTGCGAACGACATGAGGCAGGGCATCAGGGTCCAACAACAGACCAGCCATTTCATCAGGCTGTATAAGATAGGGATGCTGCATAAGCGCGCGGCAGGCCTCCCGGGAAATGCCAGGTTGCTCGCTTGTTAGTGAATGTACAAAATGCATTCCGTATGAAGAAGCGTCCAGCCGCATTAATCCGCGGATAACTGCCTTTCGTACGGCAATCGATGGATGCTTCGCATATTCATACACCACTTCTGCGTCTGCCTTGTCCCCCGTCTCTCCCAGTCCTGAAATTGCTGCAGCGAGATGATGATGATCATCGCCCCAGATGACATCCAGATACCACTCCGCATAGCTCACATTCATCCATCGTTTGGCATACCTCCGTGCTGTATCCCGCACTGACAGGTTTGAATCCAGAAGCCGATCCATTATAAGGGCCTTCGCATCATCAGGATACCTCGTGGCAAGTACAGCCAGACCTTCTCGGCGGATTGAAGGAACACTGTCCAGCTGCATGCCAAGTAGGGCTTCTCTCAGCTTTTGACCAGACAACATACGATCTACCCGCTGTGCTGCCCATCGCCGGATGGCAGGGTTCTCATCCCGTAATGCCTGCTCCATAATCATGCTAGTATCCGTTCCCTCTGCTTCGAGTGAAATCCGAAAAGCGAACTGACGGATGCTGGGTTCAGGGGATACCCGTGCGTTATGAAGGACAAACCTGCATTCCTTCTGACGCAGCAGGTGATGTACGGATCCGATAAAAGGCTCGAATTGATCCCGTCCGCAGATCCGAAGTCGCTCCACAAGCAGGATATTTTCCATCCACAGCCTGGCATGCTCGGGCTTCAGTTTAAGTTCCAGTGCAGCTCTCGCCAACTGACGAATTTCGGACACCCAGTCATTCAACCGAAGCAGCAAATAAGGAAAGCTGTAGGACTCATCCTCCCGAATCATTCTTCTAACCGCAGCCTCTCTGATATAGCCGCTCCAGTGCATCGTCAGCATGGACAAACGGATTGTACTGGCCTGATCTATCTTAAGTACCTCACGTTCCACGACCCGCTTCCAAATGACGGGTGAAGGACGCCATTCCCTCACATGTTCGTTCAGCCACACCAGCTCGAATACTGGACACGCTTCTATTAAACGGGCTACTGCCTGCTCCGCAGCCTGACGGATAACAAGACTGTCGTCATCCATCAGTCGAAGCAGACTTGGGATCAAGATATACTCTCCGGATTGACCAAGATGACGGAGCTGCTCGTCGGTTTCCTGAACCGTTCCCGTCCCGAGCTGATCCAATCTAAGCCGTAGTTCTGAAGTTAATTGCCGCATTTCATCCGCTCCTTCCCATCTGATTCAGGTGAGGAATCAGAACCATATCCAACCATTATATCAAGCCAAGCAACAGGGTTAAAGGAACTCAGGGGCTATATCTGTGTATGCTATACTTGTGAGAAAAATGCAATGAGGGTAGGACTGTAATATGGACGGATGGGAAAGCGGCGTCATTCGGGTTCACGATAGCCTGAAACTG
The DNA here is from genome assembly GCF_015143645.1 of Paenibacillus sp. P13VS. Lineage (NCBI taxonomy): Bacteria > Bacillati > Bacillota > Bacilli > Caryophanales > Paenibacillaceae > Paenibacillus > Paenibacillus sp. P13VS. The sequence goes on from NZ_WYEV01000006.1 coordinate 395,916, forward strand.
TACTCTGGACTTACGGAGGAGGAATTGAAGGCAAGTTCGTTTTATCGGGAGAACAGCACGGAGGTTCAGAAGCTCACTACGGGATATACGTGGTACAAATTCAAATCAGATGCCTCTGCAGATGGTAAGGCATTTTACCTCGCCTTGTGTTTCCATCAGTCTAGGCTGGTTCAGGCCAGTTTGGCACTGGACGGCGAAGAATTCCCCTCTTCATGGGATGACTGGACCGAGGCAGGTGAGACGAAGCGCAAGCTGGCCCATGATGAGTGGCTTCGTGAGCAGATTGCCGCTGCACCGCAAATTAATCGCTCCAAACCCTATCCCTACATGGAATACAGGCTTCCCTGGGGCTCGATATATTCCAGCTATGATCCACGGTCTGCGAGTGCGAGCATAGGGATCACTTTTACCTGATATGGTGTTGGATCCCCTTCAATGCAAACAGGGCCGTATCTCTTCATTTTTGGGTACAAATTGACGATATATCCATAACATGAATCTGTTGAACTTTGTGGAGGAAACTATGTCAATCAACCTTAGAAGAGAGCCTTTTCGTTATACATTGAAGGAACCCATCACGTTTGAAATTTACATTATCAGCATTAACGGAGTCTCTGCTCCGCACAAACCCATTCAGGCCGAATTGATCGATATCAGCCGATCGGGGTGCCAGCTTTCATTTCCGCTAAGCCTGCATGTGGAGTCCAATGAAATCCGGATCGGAATGAATCTGCTTCTTTTTGAAGATCCTTTAGATCTGGAAGGAACACTGCGCTGGGGCAACGAGGAGAACGAAACCTGGCACTACGGCGTACAGCTTGAAATACAAGACGGGAACCATGATCGTCTGTCCAGAGAACTGCGCATGCTTGCTGGACAGGGGAGAATTATGGTGAAGTAACGGTTTTACTTGCGGTAGAAGCACTCTCCATTTTGGACCAGTTCACACTTTTCTCCAGAATAAGCGAGACCATAACTCCGATCACGAGACCGTTGCTAATAATCGGAATAAGGTAAATCGGTAATGCCTGAAAGGCTTCAGCAGGGATGTTCATCACGGCAACACCGGTTAGCACGGGCAGCGCCACGCGGTAGATCGTCTTGGAATTAAATGCAGTACCTTCAATGGTGCGGAGAGCCGTTCCAAACATTTGCAGATAGGCTACAAACAGCACGGCACTGCCCACACTCGGTGGTATTTGCGCAAAAAAGGCCGTCACCGAAGGGGTGAGTCCCAAAATACATAACATGGCAGCCCCGATAATAAAAGCAGCACGCCGCAAAATCCGAGTACTTTCTAGAAAACCGATGGACGAAGCAAATAAACCAAATGGCAGCACACCCACACATGCGGATAGCATGCTGAACAATCCGGTTAGTACATAGGAACGTTTATATTGCTGGTCTGTCGTCTGTGTTTCATATATTTTCTCAACTGTGCTTAATGTCGTAATTGAATTCGTCATGTTGACCAATCCCACGAAGAACGCCGTTACAACAATGCCTGGCTCCCACGTCGGTACTCCCCATGGAAACAGCGTAAACAAACTCCCCCCAGAATTGCCCGATAACCCTGCATGCTGGCCTGGAAACACAAGACTGTAGGCAATCCACCCTGTCACAATGCCAATGAGGATGGAGTAGTTGCCCAGTTTACCTCTTCCCTTCAGTTGGATCAGGGCGACCAGAAAGGCAATAGCTACAGACAAAGCTGCAACCGGCAGGTTAAATGTACCGAATTCGGTATACCCTATCATGCCTTTGAAGAAATTCATGGTCAGCTGAATCGTCATGAGAAACAGCATGGCGCTCTTAACCATGGGTGTAAACAGCTTCTGCAGCAGATGGGCTGCGCCCAATCGGCCAAGAACGGCCATCGTCAGTCCTGCGAGCAGGAAGCCGGCAGCAAGTCCGCCCCCGATCCGCTCCAGACTCATGCCGGCGGAAGATGCCGAGACGGTCAGGCTGAGGGTCAATCCCCACCAGAGACCGGACGGTCCATCCATGACTGCATAGCGATGCCCAAACAAGGCCTGCAGAATACACACGGCTCCGGTCAGCAGAAAAGCGTGCTGCATGGATGCAGCGATGGCATCCGGTGACATGTGAAAATTATGACCAATGGATAATGGTACCACGACCGTGTTGGTAAACAGGAAGAAGAACCATTGAATCCCTGCCAAAACCAGAGATGATGTCTGACTTATATATTTTGTAATGAAATGCTCTTGGTGTCTGTTCATGATTTAATTCGTGTCCTTTCGCGCCTCAATATAGAGTTAGGCACCTTCATTCAGCTATTCGATAGCAACCGTTCCATTTCGGTAAAACGGTTCCGTCTGGCATGAGCTAGCGGGGTAACGCCATCCCGATCCGCGATCTCTCTATCGGCACCATATTGCAGAAGCAATGCCACGATCTGCTGATGCCGGGGTCCACCGTCTCCCAGAATGACGGCCTCCAGCAGCGCTGTCCAGCCCAGATTGTTGACATGGTTCACATCCACATCCGTACAAGTCAGCAGGAATTCCACAATGTTCACATGGCCCCTGTCTGCTGCAGGGATAAGTGCGGTTCCGCCAAAGCGATTCGTTAATCTTGTATCTGCCCCAGCCGCGATGGCCATTTCAACAATGTCCTTGAGGCCCTCAGCACTGGCATATAACAACGGATTATCCAATCGTTTATCCTGAATGTTAATATCCGCTCCGGCATCAATCAACATGCTAACGGTCTGTACCTTATTGCCATGCACTGCAGCCATTAGCGGAGTTCTCCCAAGCGCATCCCGTTCATTCAATCCGGCACCTTGTGTAATAAACCGGATCACCTCATCTGTATGTCCAGCTTCAGCAGCGGCATGTATCGTAATAATCAATGTGTTCATCCTCCAATTCGTTGTTAACCTTGTGGATCAGCGTTCCAATGGAGATCGAATCTTGCTATTTAGGTGCGTAAATCTAATGTATGGTACCATAGGAGGATAGTATATTAAAAATACATGTTTTGTTGGCTAACTATACGAAATACATATACTTGCAACGAGGGTGAAAACAAGTGGATATCAAACAATGTCGCTACTTTATTGCCATTGCCGAAGAGAAACAGATTACCGCAGCTGCCCGTAGACTGCACATGGCACAGCCTCCACTCAGCCAGCAATTAAAACTGATGGAAGAAGAGCTGGGCGTAGCACTCTTTGAACGCAAAGGACGCTTGATGGAATTAACGCAAGCAGGCCGCAGCTTCTATGATTATGCCGTCACGATGACCAAATACATGGAGGAAGCCGTTATGGAGATGCAGAGCTTCCGTTACGGAATCCGGGGCAAGCTATCCCTGGGCATGAATACCATTTCCGATAGTCTGATCCCGAAGGCACTCCAGCAGTTTCGTACAAGCCATCCTCAAGTAACCTACAAAATTCAGCAGAATGAATCCGCTCAACTATGCAGCATGCTGGATGATGGACTGATTGAGCTGGCCTGCGTACGCATGCCGGTAAAAACCAAACACTACGAAGTACTGCATCTGCCGCAGGAGCCGCTCTACTACATATCGCCGGGGCCGCTGGAGACCAAGGGGGAAAATGGCACTTACTTTGATCAGTTGGCCGAAGTTCCACTCCTGCTTCCCAGTACAGAAGGACTCGGCATGTTTGAACTGATTCTCGAGAAGTTTCGGGAACATCAGGTGAAGCCTTCGATTATGGGCGAATGCTCAGATGTGGCCATGCTGCTAGAGCTGGTCCGGCTCGGATTCGCGAATTCCATCGTGCCTGGCACTGTACTGCAGCTCCATCACGAACAATCATTCCATATCTATCGGATCCTTGATCCGAACTCCACCGTGGGTTCGGCGCTCGTCTGGCTGCACCATCGTTATCTGTCCAAGCCGGCCCAGCAATTCGTGCAGTTGGTTCGGGAGATGCTCCCATAGTACATAACGGATGAGGTGTTAATTGAAAGCAACAGCTATTCAGCTGCAATGAAACACAGGCGATTAGCGCAGCTATAAAACAAAAAAACAGCAGGGTCTCCAGTATGTTTGGAAACTCTGCTGTTTCTTATTGTTAGGCTTTGGCTGTATAGAGCAGCTCTTGTTCTTTGATTGCAGTGCGACCTGCAGATACAATCGACTCATATTGATGCATGTTTGTGACGATGACTGGTGTGATGGTTGTATAACCGGCTTTTTCGATTTCTTTACGGTCAAATTCCATCAACACATCACCCACAGCAACTTTTGCACCTGCCTGAACCTTAGGCGAGAAGAATTGGCCTTTCAGTTTCACCGTATCAATTCCGATGTGGATCAGCATCTCGGCACCGTTGTCGCTGACCAGACCAATGGCATGTCCACTCTTCGACAAGGAGAACACCGTTCCGTTAATCGGGGAAACCACACGACCTTCAGTCGGCTGAATTGCAAATCCTTTACCCATAATTTCTTCAGCGAATGCAGGGTCTGGGACTTCGCTCAGCGGTTTTACTTCCCCTGTCATCGGGCTGAATACTTCTTGATCCTGGGCTTTTTCTTCTTCAACCGCAGATACTGCGGAAGCGGAACTGTTTACATCAGCGGCAACTGGTGTAACAGGCTCAGCTGAAGCGGTAGTCGCTGCTGCTGGAACGGCTTCTGGAACATCTTCGAATCCAAGGATGTAGGTCAGAATTGCTGAAGCTACAACCGCAATGACAATTCCGATCAGAGCATATACAAATGTCGGACCGATGATCATTGGAATTCCTGAAAGACCTGCCAGGCCACCGATAACATACGCTTTAGTTTGGAAGAAGCTGATGAACGCTCCGCTAATTGCCGCACCAATCAGTGCTGCCACAAACGGTTTTTTGAATCGCATGTTGACCCCGTACATGGCCGGTTCTGTAATACCCATAAGTGCGGTAACACCAGTCGATGCAGACAAGGATTTGATTTGTTTGTTTTTGGATTTCAGAGAAACACCCAGAGCACTACCTGCTTGTGCAAAGTTAGCTACCATCATAAGCGGAATCAAGTAATCGTATCCCAATGTTGCAATGGAACCGATCATGATTGGAACGAGTGCATAGTGCATTCCTGTAATAATCAAGAGTGAGAACGCTCCACCAACAAGCAATCCTGCAAACAAACCAGCATTATTAAACAACCAGTTAATACCGTCCGTCAAGCCGTTACCAATAATAACCCCTAGTGGTCCTACGGCAATCATCATAACAGGAACAATGATAAGCAGAGTCACTGTAGGCACAACAATCAATTTAAGTGAAGCATGTGTAACTTTGTCGATCGCCTTTTCCACATAAGACGCCAGCCAGATTGCAATCAAAATCGGAATAACCGAAGATGCATAGGTTGCAGCTACAACAGGCAAACCGATGAAAGATACATTCTCACCCGGTGCTAACAAAGCCGTAATGGTTGGATGCATAACCGATGCACCAATGGCCGCACCAATATACATATTGCTTCCGAGTTTACGTGCTGTACTAATCCCGAGAATGATTGGCAGGAAGTAGAACGCACCATCACCAATAGCGGACAAGATGATGTATGTTGAACTTGTTGCATCAATCCACCCAAAGGTAAGCAGCAAGGCCACGATCCCTTTGATCATACCCGCGCCAGTGATGGCAGGAAGGATTGGAGTGAACACACCTGAAATAAAGTCAAATACGGCACTCAGCGGATTTTTCTTTTTGCCGCCTGTTGCAGCAGCAGCAGCTGGTTTTGCATCAGGAGATTTGGACATGTTTCCTACCAGCGCGTTATACACCACTGGCACATCGTTCCCGATAATGACCTGAAATTGACCACCATTCTCCATAACGCCCATTACGCCAGGTGTATTTTTAAGCGTCGCTTTGTCAGCTTTGCCATTGTCATTAAGATTAAATCTAAGTCTTGTCATACAGTGCGTGACTTGATCAATGTTTTCTTCTCCACCGACCAATTTCAGAATATCTTTGGACAATTGTTGTTTATCCATTGTGTTTTGCTCCTTTAATGTGTAATGAAGGTTAAAAAAAAACCTAAACACTGGATAATGACAAAGCGGTTTCAGCTTATCATTATTCAACGTTTAGGTTTTGCCTTTTTAGCAGTAACAATCCCAAAATTATTCAGTTGGTTGTTCATTTCTTACAACACGCTCAATGTGAATCGTAAGATACAGTATTTCTTCCTTAGACAAGACCCGATTATAGATCTTCCGCGTATAATCATTAATCTTGACTGCACAAGCAAATGCTTCAGGGTATTGCTTACTCACCAGATCATGAAGCGGATTATCTTCTTCCTTGTCTTCAATGGCTGTACCTTGCAGCACACGTTGAGCAAAAAACTTCAGATGGGTTAAGAAGCGATAATAGCTCAGCGAATCCTCATCCAGTTCAATGACAAAACTGCGCCTTACAATGTTGAGTATGTCCTTGACAATATTCGTAATACTAATGGTTTCTCTCATCTCACCGTTCATCTGGGCATTGACCAGATGCATGGCGATGAATGCGCATTCGTCTTCGGGAAGCAGTACACCCAGCGTTTCTTCAATAATCTGAAGTGCCTTTAGTCCAATGGCATATTCCTTGCGGTACATGCGCTTGATCTCCCAGAACAGTGCGTTACGGATCTGCAATCCTTGACGATGTCGATCAATGGCAAAATGAATATGATCCGTTAGTGAAATATAGATGCTCTCATGTAACTTTTCACCTAACACCGTCTCCGCATAACGAATAATTTCATCCGAGCATTCAACATATTCAACTGGAATATCGGACAGAAGCGTTTTCAGTTTCTGCGATACTTCCTTGCTTTCCAATGAGAATATTTTTTCGACAAGACTTTCGTCGATTGATTCACCAGCATGTTTTTTGAAGGCAATTCCCCGCCCCATGACGACCAGTTCGTTTCCGCCCGAATCAATCACGGTAACTACGTTGTTGTTGAGCACCTTCTCAATTTTCATTTCCTCACATCACCTTGCACCGTCAAAGTAGTAAAAGGCAAAACCAAAGCAGGTCACGAAAGATGCCCTGCTTCTGGTTTTGCCTGATTGAACAGTAACAATCCAGTTATTCATTAGCCTTAGGCCCATCTTACCATATAAATATCTATATGACAATGTTTTTGTGAAAGCGGTTAATGCGGCTAATTGTGACACGAGAAGATGCTTGTCAACTATGCCTTTTGAACCACTATTATTCGTTAATGCCTTTCAAACTTGCACCATTAGTACTAATAACTTCTTTGTACCAATGGAAGGATTTTTTCTTATACCGTTCCAATGAACCTGTTCCGTCGTTGTTGCGGTCCACATAGATAAATCCGTAACGCTTCTTCATCTCTGCAGTCGATGCACTTACAAGGTCAATACAGCCCCATGAAGTGTAGCCCATAACTTCGACACCATCTTCAAGCGCTTCACCTACCTGTACCAAGTGATCATTCAGATATTGAATGCGATAATCGTCATTTACCGTTTTATTGCCGTTCTCGTCCGTGATCAATTCATCCACGGCACCCAGCCCGTTCTCCACGATAAACAATGGTTTTTGGTATCGATCCCAGTATTTGTTCAGCGTCACACGCAGACCTTGCGGATCGATCTGCCAGCCCCATTCACTTGCTTTGAGGTAAGGATTTTGAACCCCTGCAAACAGATTTCCTTTTCCTTCAATGCGTTTTTGCGGATCGCCAGTTTCACAGATACTTACATAGTAGCTGAACGAGATGAAGTCGACCGTATGCTTCAGAATTTCCGCATCTCCGTCTTCGAATTTGATATTGATATTATTCGCTTTGAAATAACGGTTAATGTATTTTGGATAGTAACCCCGTGCGTGGATATCGGCAAAAATGTCATTGCGTTGCTCTGCATGCATCGCTGCAACCACATCATCCGGATTCGGAGTTAGCGGATACGTTGGCATACTCAGAACCATACAGCCAATTTTGGCTTCCGGCATAATTTCATGACCCAATTTAACAGCCAGTGCACTTGCCACCAGCTCATGGTGAATTGCCTGATACAGATCCTGCTTGCTCAATTGATCTTTTGGCGTATAGATCCCGCCGCTCATGAATGGCTCCTCCAAAATGGAGTTGATTTCATTAAACGTCAGCCAGTATTTTACTTTGCCCTTGAACCGGTTGAACAGAACGGTTACATAACGTTCGTAAAACTCGATCATTTTACGGTTAACCCAGCCATCATACGTTTTGGACAGATGCAGCGGCGTCTCATAGTGAGAGATCGTTACCAGGGGTTCAATCCCGTATTTGTGGCATTCATCGAATAAGTCATCGTAAAATTGCAACCCTTTTTCGTTTGGCTCCAGCTCGTCCCCTTTAGGGAAGATTCGGGACCAGGCAATGGATGTCCGGAACACTTTGAAGCCCATTTCGGCAAACAGTTTTACGTCCTCTTTGTAACGGTTGTAGAAATCGATACCGATCAATTTCAGGTTATCTTCCGTAGGTCCTTCTGTTCTTGGCGTTGTGATCCCGTGAGGCATCACATCTTGAACTGACAAGCCTTTACCATCCGTATTATAAGCTCCTTCAAGCTGGTTGGCGGCTACCGCGCCGCCCCATAGAAAATCCTTAGGAAATGGTGTTGTCATCTCAATCATCCCTCTCTTATCGTATCTATTCATTGTTTGTCAGAAGCGTTCAAGCTATCCGAACCTGTATTACAGCTGTTCACCATTGCTTGCAATCACATTTTTGTACCAGTCAAAGGAATCCTTTTTGGAACGTTCGAGGGTTCCGTTACCTTCGTCGTCCAGATCCACGTAGATGAAGCCGTAGCGTTTGGACATTTCGGAAGTGGACATGCTCACCAAGTCAATTGGACCCCAAGCCGTAAATCCGATCAGATCCACACCATCCTTGATGGCTTCCTTCATTTGTTCGATGTGTTTTTTCAGGTAATCCACACGATAGGAGTCATGAATCGAACCATCTTCTTCTACTTTGTCATAAGCTCCAAGACCATTCTCAACGATGAACAATGGTTTTTGGTACCGATCCCAGAAGTTGTTCAGCGTTATGCGCAGGCCGATTGGATCGATCTCCCAACCCCAGTCGGAAGCCTCCAAATAAGGATTTTTCACACCGCCAGCCAAGTTGCCTGCAGTTTCCTCCAGGTCAGCAGAAGCTGATTTGGTCACGGACATGTAGTAGCTGAAGGAAATGAAATCGACCGTGTTGTTCAGCAAGATTTCATCATCGCCAGCTTCTTTTTGAATCACGACGTTGTTCTCTTCAAAATAACGTGCCATGTAGTTCGGGTATTTACCACGAGCGTGCATATCCGTGAAGAAAAGGTTGATCTGATTCTCGTGTTGAGCCAGACGCACATCTACCGGGTTACAAGTCGCCGGATATGTCTCCATGCGAGCGAGCATACAGCCCACCTGGGAACCAGGCATGATCTCATGCGCAAGTTTGGTTACGATTGCACTTGCTACGAATTGGTGATGCAGCGCTTGATACGTCGTTTGCAATTTATTGTCTACTTTATCGATCAGGATGCCGCCGCCAGTGTACGGGCTGAACAGCATGACGTTGATTTCATTGAAAGTCAGCCAGTATTTCACTTTATTTTTATAACGGTTGAATACCGTTTCTGCATATCTTACATAGTGCCCAATAACTTCACGGCCAGCCCAGCCATTGTACTTCTGTGTCAGGCCAAGCGGAGTTTCGTAGTGAGACAAGGTTACCAGCGGCTCAATGCCGTATTTCAAGAGTTCATCGAAGACTTCGTCATAGAATTTCAGACCTGCTTCGTTTGGCTCCTGATCATAACCGTTCGGGAAAATGCGCGCCCAGTGAATGGACAAGCGGAATACTTTGAAGCCCATTTCGGCAAACAAGGCGATGTCTTCCTTGAAACGATGATAGAAATCGATACCAAAGCGTTTCGGGAACCGCTCTTCAATTTTGCCTGACAGAATCTCTTCGATGCGGGAAGAGGAGATTTCCATCGCATGTCCGCCCGTACGTTTCTCCTTGGGAACATGGGCGATCATATCTGCTGTGGATAGACCTTTGCCGTCCTCATCAAATGCACCCTCCAATTGATTGGCAGCAGTAGCGCCGCCCCATAGGAAGTTTTCAGGGAAACCTTTTTTTGCCGTCGTCATGAACAACAACCTCTTTTCAACAATTTATTTTGTAATGACAAGTCAGAAAGATAGAATGTCCTATTTCGAGCAAACCAACACGGTAATCAATAGATTCAACTTGAGATTGTTCCTGATTTATGGACCCAAAATAGGCCAGAAAACAAGAAAAACCTAAACTCAAGGTAAAATAGCGCCAAAAAAGGAGCTTTCATTTCACCATCAGTTTAGGTTTTGCCTGTCTTCGCAGTAACAATCCATCAAACGATGTATTGATTATTCTGTTGTTTTTCTCTCGTGATGTAAGCGTAACATATCTATATTTTAAAATCAACTTCACCACGTGATACCCAATTCATCCGTCTGTATGTCCCAGATAGCTTGCAGGACTTTGGTCGCCTAAAGCAGGCACCTTTTTGCACACCCATTCCAGTGCATACTCTCCCATTTCGCATAAAAGCACCTGACATATATCTGCCGGAATTCCCTTTTGTTTCGCGCTTTCCACCAGTTTGGGATCAACCTGCAAAAACCAATCGGCAAAGCACATAACAAATGAGTCCCAACTCTCCTGGTTGAATTCAGCAAGAAAGATATCTTTCATACTCATGTAAAATACCTCCCTGAAATGCGATTTGGTACCCCGAAGTCCTATCTGACATAATTCAGCCTTAAGCCGCTTGAAACGATAACTGAGAAAGGTAAACTTAATTTTACATGTTTTTTGGGAGATTGAACACCGAAGGAGGAACCCATCATGACTGATGAAGCAAGCACAGCCGGCTGGGATGCCATTGATACAGCATTTAACGAACTTTATGGGGAGCAGGAACCCAAACATTACGGCACAGCCATCCCTTATGCGCTCGGAGGACCTGACCCTCTGGATGGAATCAGTGCTTATAAAGTGGAACACCCAACGCCTCATTGGCATTTTGTAACGTACGGCTTCTCCGAACTATATGACAAAGAAACCAATGATCCAGAGCACAGCGGCTATGGATTCGAACTGACCTTTCGGCTTACCCGAACAGAGGATGAAACTGAACCTCCCGCTTGGGCTCTGAATTTGTTACAGAACATGGGACGATATGTCTTCAATAGCGGAAACGTATTTCGCCCAGGCGACTACTTGGATGCGAATGGACCGATCTGTTTGGGCTCTGATACCTTGCTGACCGCCCTTTCCTTCATAGAAGACCCGGATCTGAAGCCGCTGTCCACCCCTAATGGCACAATGGAGTTTATTCAAATGGTCGGAATTACCGGACGTGAACTGGAAACGATGCAAACGTGGAATACTCGCGGATTCCTCAAATCATGCGAACCTTTCATGCCCAAATATGTCACGGATCTCATGCGCAACTCCTATGTGGATATTCCATCGGTAGGGCAGGCTGTTCAGCGTGGAATTGAGCTTGAAGGCTCCAGCACAGCCTTTTTATTCATACAACAACTGGCTTGGACGCCTTCCCGCAAAAGACTGCTGCAAAAAAATACGCCCGCCGAACTCCAGCTTGGAGCCAAACAGGCGGTTCTGATTGGAAAAATACTGCGCAGCCGCATTGCAAAAAATGCTCCGTTATCACTTGTAGGTTCAGGAGTGAATATCACCTTCGAGGCTGGAGAAAATGCTTCTTTTTATGAAGAAGAAACCAAAATCACCGTAACCGTGAATGAACAGGCAGTAAATGAACTAACAGCTCATCTTAAACCTTCGGAAATGACATTCGAGATACCTTCCCTTCCCGGTTTGCTTATCCGAATAGTCCGAACTGAAATTACCGACCAGGAAGGTCGCGTTGTAGAAACCATCGGTTAAATGTAAGGAGGTCATATCATGTCTGTCACCACCTCGGCCTTGCTGGAGCATTGGTCTCACAGCAGTGCACCTAGATCCGGCATGGCTCATATAAAATATATTTCCAGGACCAGTCTGGAAAGATTGCGCAAAATCAATCATTTCCTGATCGGTGCCTTCCAGCGCAGTCTATCGGACATCCGGGAGAACCTGTCAAGCACCTATCTGTTTCTGCTTACGGATGCGGATGGCGTGCTGCTCGCCATGGATTACAGCCCTGATCTGGAAGATGAAGTGAAGCACTCACCCATTCGTCCAGGCATGGTTTTCACTGCACAGAGCTGCGGAGTCAACGCCATCTCGGCCACCATGGAAAAGAACGAACCGGTATTGCTGCCACCAGAGCAGCATGAGAGCCCTCTTTTTCAGCAATGGCACTGTTACGCGACGCCTCTATCTGTCGGACTCAACCATTCCGGTTATCTGGATGTGTCCACCATTAACGCAGATATGCAAAGTGAATTAATCGCCATTGCCAAGCTCATTCCTGCCCATATGCAGAACAGCTATCAGAGCCTGATGTCATCCGTTCCTTCCGAGAAACCTTCTGTGGATTTCACGGAGCGTCAGTTAACCATCCTTGAAATGATCTCCAAAGGGTTAACCGTTAAGGCTATTGCTCTGAAATTAAAAATCAAGGAATGCACCGTAAATCACCACAAAAAAGTGATCTTCAACAAATTAGGTGTGCAATCCAGCACGGAAGCTGTTTCAATTGCAAGCCGATTGTCTTATTTATAGAGGGACCCCTATAGTTTCCTATAGGTGGTAAAGAATAACGTTCGTGCTACAATTTTGGAGTACGCAACATTACAGAGAGAGAACACACACACACATTTATTTCAGGAGGGTTTTATGTCTATCACAAAAAAAACGTCTTTATTCACTATGCTCATCATGATGATGCTTGTTGCAGCCGCTTGCGGTGACAAGGCAGATAACAACGCTCAAACGGAAGACACGACTAAAACAGAAACTGCAGCCGCTACAGACACGGATACCGCCAAGACTGAGGATACTGAAAGTACAGAAACGTCGACTGACGCAGCTGCTGAGGAAGACAATTCAGCTAACGTGGAACTGGGCACAACCGAAAAAGGTTCCTACACGAATGACTACTTCGGTGTATCATTGAAATTCCCTGAGGAATGGGAGTTCCAGGATGCAGAAGGAATGAACGAGCTGACAAGCGCTTCTTCGGATGCCATTGCCGGTGACGATGATACGAAGAAAAAACAGCTTGAACTGTCCCAAACCAAAACACTGAACCTGTTGATGGCTTCGGAATTGCCACTGGGTGGTCAGGAAGTAGGTCCTTCCGCTATGGCCATTGCCGAGAAAGTCAGCCTTCTGCAAGGGATTCGCACAGGTAAAGACTACCTGGAAGCAACCAAGAAATTCATGGTCGACAGCCAGTTCCCTTATGAATATAAAGATATCGCAACTGAAACGATCGGCGGTAAAGAGATGGACGTTATGCAAATCACAATGGATGCTGGTGACGGCACAACCATTACACAAGATTACTACAGCACCATCATTGAAGGTTATGCCTTCAACTTCATCTTCACGTATTTGGATGATGCAAGCAAAGCCGAGATTGACAACATCAAGAAATCCGTTCAATTCAAATAATAAAGTCCACAACCTAAAACAAACGTATAAAGGACCCCGCACAGTTGATCTTGCACAGATCACTGACGGGGTTATTTTTTTGTGCCAGCTTGATTGTCACTCGGATTCAATGCTAACCAGAAACGGCCACCCAGTGCCCTTCCGTTACTTCGACCCACTTGGACTGCTCCAGATTGTAACGATCGGCTACCTGCTCCCTGCTGTTTTCTTCATACACCGTGCGTTTTTTCTTCGCTTCCACAGCCGGATCAGGGACCGGGATTGCAGAGAGAAGCGACTTCGTATACGCATGCTGTGGATTGGAATAGAGCTCTTCACTCTCAGCAAGCTCAACGATTTTACCGTTATACATCACAGCCACACGATCACTGATATGTTTGACCATGGACAAGTCGTGCGCAATAAAAAGATACGTCAAACCAAGCCGCTGCTGCAATTCCTCAAGCAGCTGCACGATCTGCGCCTGTATTGACACATCGAGCGCAGACAGCGGCTCATCGCACACAATAAACTCCGGTTCCACAGCAAGTGCCCGCGCAATCCCGATTCTCTGTCTCTGACCACCAGAGAATTCATGAGGGTACCGCAGCGCATGCGATGGATCAAGCCCCACCATTTCCAGCAGTTCTTCCACCCGCTTCTCTCTCTCCGCTGTTGTCTTGGTCAGCTGATGAATATCAAGGGCCTCCCCGATAATGTCCATAATTCTCAATTTCGGGTTCAATGAGGCGTAGGGGTCCTGGAAGATGATCTGCATATGCCGTCTCATCGTTTTCATTTCCAAAGCGGACAGCCGGTTTAGTGGAACTCCTTTGAACAAGACATCCCCGCCAGTCGGTTCATGCAGTCTCAAGATGGCACGCCCCGTCGTGGACTTGCCGCTGCCAGACTCTCCTACGACCCCCAGTGTCTCGCCCTGGCGGATATAAAAGCTGATATCATTCACTGCCTTCAGTGTATTGCCTTTGCCAAGATTAAAATGCTGCTTCAGGGATTTCACCTCAAGCAGAGGCTGATCATCTTTTAGATCCCTAGGGAACAGTGAAACCGGTTTGGGTTTCTTCTTCTCATCCAGCCGCGGCAAGGCATTCAGGAGTCTGGACGTGTATTCGTGTTTCGGATTCGCGAAGATCTCTGCCGTTGTCCCGGATTCCACGATCTGTCCCTCTTTCATAACCACGACGCGGTCACACATTCCGGCCACAACCCCCAGATCATGGGTAATCAGTATAATGGACGTCCCCAGCCGTTCCTGCATGTCTTTCATCAGATTCAGAATTTGCGCCTGAATGGTCACATCGAGTGCAGTCGTTGGTTCATCGGCAATCAGCAGCTCCGGGCGGCAGGCAAGTGCAATGGCGATCATCACCCGTTGACGCATGCCTCCCGAGAACTCGTGGGGGTACTGATTGTAGCGCACTTCACTCCGTGATATGCCGACCAGTTCGAGCATCGCAATGGCTTGCTTTTTCGCTTCCCTGCGGGACAGCTTCTGATGCTTGATCAGACTTTCAGAGATTTGTTTTCCGACTTTGATGGTCGGATTAAGCGAACTCATGGGATCCTGGAAAATCATGCCGATGTCACGTCCGCGGATGCTTTCCATCTCCTTTTGCGTTTTGGTTGCCAGGTTAACTCCGCGAAATAAAATCTCTCCCTGCTTCATCTGAGATGGAGGAGAAGCAAGCAGCCTCATAATGGAACGGGCTGTTACGCTTTTGCCGCTTCCCGACTCTCCAACAATCCCCAGCGTTTCCCCTTTCCGAACCTCGAAGCTGACATCCCGTACCGCCTGAAACTCATTCTCTCCGGAATGAAAAGAGACCGACAAATCACTAACTTTCAGTAAAGGCTGCATGCAAACACCTGCTTTCCTTCATATTTACGCGTTTCATAATATGTACACAATTCCATACCTTGACAATTGAATAGACCCTAAATAATATATACTATATCAATCGGAATAATGCAATTTAAACCTGAATGAAGGGAGGTTTGCTCGGTTTGAACCTTGCAGTAGGCGGCAAAATGTCACGGCTTGCACAGCATCTGAGTTTCATTTATGGCAAAATGCTGCTTCATCCCTCCTACCGATATGTGCTGTTTATTCTCGGGCTGCCGATCAATCTGATTGTGCTGCTGGTGTGGCAATCCAGACGCCAAAAGGATGGATGGCAAACCACTCAGCGAGCTGTAGAACAGGAGATGCACTCTTCTTACCGGGATAAGCTTCGAACCATAGTAGAAGAACAGCTGAGGCGCAAACATCGCTTCTTCCAGCAGCAGGTGAGCGAAACCGAATTTAAGCGTCAGACGGAGCAGTGGCTGGAGGAAACATATCAGAAAGAGTTGTATGAACGAACGTCACGCAGGCTGCAGGAACATGGAGAACAGCGTCTGACCATGGCCGACACGTTCCGTGCATTGCTGGATAAACCCTGGTTTGTGGCTCTATCTATCATTCCAGGCTGTCTGATGTACGTCATACTATGGATCTATGGCAATCCTTATCTAAAGTACATATTCGAAAGAATACTGATGACTCTGTTCGTCATTCTGGGTGTAGCTACCCTCGTATTTACCATCTTGTATCTGTCTCCATTCAACCCGGCAGCCAACATTCTCGGAGAGACAGCGACACAGGAGCAGATTGCAGCCTTTAATCACGTATACGGTCTGGATCAGCCTTATCTCGTTCAGCTCTGGAACAATATCAAGGGAATCGCGCTGTTTGATCTGGGCAAATCCTTCTCGGGAAATGAGGATGTGACCGCGACCATAGCCAGAAAGTTTCCGATTACACTGACACTCGCAGTCATTTCTCTACTGCTTGCCCTGGTCATCGCACTTCCCATCGGGATCATCTCGGCGATCAAGCCCAATTCGCTGTTTGATTACACATTTATGTTTATCGCTCTGATCGGATTGTCGATTCCGAACTTCTGGCAGGGACTCATCTTCATCCTGAACTTTTCTATTAAAATGCAGTGGCTTCCCGCGACCTTCAATCCTCAGAACTGGCTGTCCATCATCATGCCAACCATTGTTCTGGGAACAGGATTAACGGCTGCAGTGGCCCGGATGACCCGTTCTTCCACTCTGGAGGTTATTCACGAAGATTACGTGATGACGGCTCGTGCCAAAGGACTCAGCGAACGAAGTGTTCTGCTGAAACATGCGGTACGTAATGCATTGATTCCGATCGTGACGGTCGTTGGTTTGCAATTTGGAGGGATGCTCGGCGGAGCGGCCGTAACGGAGAAGGTATTTAATATTAGCGGACTCGGCAGTTACATTGTAGATAAACAGTTTATTCCCGATATTCCGAGTATCATGGGCGGAGTAGTGTATACAGCGATTACCATCTCTATCATTAATGTGATCGTAGATCTGTTGTACGCATTTATCGATCCAAGAGTACGTTCCAAGATGAAACAATATTAAAGCAGGTGCAATATGACAAATTCGGGTTCCTTAACACAAGAAGCGCGTTTCCGGCTTAAGTCTTCATCAGAATACAGTCAGGCCAGCTTTGCCTGGGTTACTTCTCTCCTATTGACGGTATTACTGCTGTTCAACAGTTATGACCTGGGCAGACAAGAATTCAGACCCTTTGTGCTGACTGCACTTGGTATCTATCTTTTTTTCACGATCATTCAGAGTATTCTGATGCTGCTCATCCGAAAAGACTTGACCAGACACGGACATATCTCAGCATTAACCCGCAGGCTGGCTTGGGTTCAGTTGCTGGCCATCTGCTCTGGCAATATTTTTATCGTCACAGCGGCATTTCATCTGATCAAAAAAGCAAAGCAAGTGGAGTACACCTTTGCAGTCTATATGCTGCTGACACAGCTATTCGTTATAGGCGTATCGGCACTCAATATGTTCAAACCCTATGTATCGGATACGTTTTTGCCAGCCATGGCCGCCTTGCTATTCATTCTGGTCATGGACCTGGTCGTTTTGACGATTGTAGCCCAGTATACTGCTGCTTCAGTCATCCCGCGCTGGATGGTTGCTGTCAGCATCCTGCTGATCCTGACCTCGGTCACAGGAAACGTATTTGCACTATTACTCGGCATTTCCATCATTGGGCGCTACCGTAGACAAGGGAAACAGAAATCAAACTTCTGGAACGACCTCTGGGACCGTCTGGCTTCTAATGTAACAGCGATGTCCGGCATGTTTTTTATCATCTTTCTATTTTCCATCTCGATCTGCAGTTTCTTCACCTTTGATTACAGCATGGCGGTCGAGAACAACTATTCCGCTCTGCTGCAGCCGCCATCTCTGGCTTATCCACTCGGGACGGATGACTTCGGGCGATGCCTGTTCTCCCGAATCGTATTCGGTGCCCGCATCTCGTTAATCGTAGGCTGCCTGTCGACCATTATTCCTGTAATCATTGGTGGAGTCCTTGGAGCCTTCTCCGGATTCTATGGAAGACATACAGACAATATCATTATGCGGCTGCTCGATGTCCTCTATGCCATTCCGGGCATCCTGCTGGCCATTGCCATCATTGCGGCATTTGGCGCCAATACGGTTAATCTGATTCTGGCCCTCAGTCTGGGATCGATCCCGACTTATGCGCGTACCATGAGAGCCAGTGTTCTGTATGTTTCCACCTTTGAATTCGTGGAGGCTGCGCGTGCACTCGGTTATAACAATCGTTCCATCATTTTTAAACACATCATTCCCAACTCGCTTGCACCAATGATCATCAAATCCACGCTTACGATTGGCGGAGCGGTCATTGCGACCAGCAGCCTGAGCTATCTGGGACTGGGTGTTGAACCACATATCCCGGAATGGGGCAACATTCTCAAGCTGGGCAGTACATATCTGGAAACGCACTCGTATCTCGCCATTTATCCGGGGCTGGCTATCATTCTGCTCGTTCTGTCATTCAACTTTCTCGGTGATGGTCTGCGCGACGCACTTGATCCGAAATTGGTAAAGGCTTAATTCAAAACCAATCTTTCCATTCAAAATTATCCAGGAGGTAATCCCATGAAAAAACGTTCGTTGATCTCTTTGCTGCTCATTCTCGTCATCGTGATTTCGGGCTGCAGCGTGAAGACCAAGTCTGAATCCCAATCGGAGACGGCCCCAACTTCGCCAGCTGAGAACACTCAGAATCAGGCTCCAGTCGACATTGAGCTGCTCGCCCAAAGTTCTTCCGAAAATGATGTTAATATCATCCGTGATCAGCTGACCAAAAACGGCTTCAATGTAAAGCTGAATCTGCAGCCTGATTACGGCAGCTACAAATCCCAACAGGACGCAGGCAACTATGATATTGCGCTCTCCAGCTGGACAACAGTAACCGGTAACCCGGACTATGCCGTTCGTTCCCTTTTCAAAACCGGTGGTGACTACAGCATTCTGGCGGATGAAGAGATCGATAAACTCATTGACGACGCAGCTACCCAAACACCCGAAGAATACAAGGATACGTACAAACAATTGGAGGACCACCTGGTAACCGATCAAGCCTACATCGCTCCGTTGTACATTTCCCTGAAAAGTCAGGCCGTCAATCAGGACATCCTGAATCCGGATACGGTGCGCCTGTCCAAATCCCGTGCCTTGGCTTGGGAACCGATCGAATTCAAAGACAGCTCGAAGAATACGAAAGATCCACTGATCCTGACTCAAAGTGCATCCGTGCTGACTTCCCTTGATCCGATCAAAGGCAACGACGGCTCCATCAATCAATTGAACACCAACATGTATGTTCGTCTTGTAAACCTGACGGATGATGATCAACTGACAGCCGAAGGATCACTTTCCCACAATTTCAGCATCGCTGAAGGGAATTCCGAGTATTATTTCATACTGAGAGACGATATTAACTTTGCAAAGATTGAAAACAAAAAGGCAGTGGATACCGGGGAGCGCGTTGGTGCCGATGACGTCATCTTCTCTCTGGACCGTGCCAAAAATAAAGACTCTGTTCCGGATCACCGGACATACAGCTTGCACGAGCATATCAAAGAGGCTGAGCTGGTAACCGACCTGAGCACCCTGGAATCCATCCAGCAATCTGGCGGTAACGGAACCATCAAAGACGCTCTCGAGCAAGGACTCGATTCCAAAATCACCGAACTCGTATCAGACAAAACAAAAGCGGATAATAATGCAGGTAAATATCAGGTCGTGAAACTGACCACAACAGAGCCTTTCCCTCAAGTCCTGAATTACCTGGCTCACCAATCCGCGGGGATCGTGTCCAAGAAACAGGTGGAGAGCATCAACACCTATGACGTAGCTTCTTTTGACGTAAACAAGGATATTCCTTATGGTGACCAGAACACGGTAACAGAGGGGGCTTCGTACAACAACACGCTGTATGCAAGCGGACCTTACATTCTGGCTTACAAAAACGACTATGAGGGCGTATTCTATCAAAACCCTGGATACCGCAAAGGATCTGAATATGCTCCGAAAATTTCACAGGTAAACGTGCGCTTCATCGCGGATGCTGACAGTGCGCTGTCTGCCCTGCGCAGCAGTGAGATTCATCTGTATTACGGGGTACCGGAAACGAAGTATGACATCATTGAAAGTGACAGCAAGCTGAAGCTGCAGAGCATTCCGAGCAACGGGGTTTCCTATCTGCTGTTTAACACCAAGAATAGAGATGTGGCGAAGAGCAGTGACCTGAGAAAGGCCGTGCTGTACTCCATCAATCAGGATGAGATTCTGCAGTTCTATAAGAACAACAAGCTCAAAGCCTACTCTACGGTAAGCCCGCTCGTTCAGACCGGGAATGAATTGAAGGCTGATCCGGCCAAAGTAAAAGAGTTCTTGAGCAATTACAACGCATCCAAGTAAATAAAAGCATAATCGGCTGCTGACAGAATCGCTCCAGGGTTCTGTCGGCAGCCGTTTTCATATCATGCAGATTGCACGGCAGGTTAATGGTAAAACTTGATAAAAGAACGTACGTTCGGTATAATGGTGTTATCCTGAATGAGCGAGAGGCAGATATGGACGACAAATTTATTAAAGAATTACGCGAGATTAGTCGGGATGATAGACGAAGATCCGAATTCATGATTCAAGGCATGAAAGAAACACTGGAAGAAAGAAAGCAGCAGAACATACTTAAGCGCTGGATTCGGCGCAAGAAAGCCGAGAAGAAAATCTCACAACGATTCAATCCGAATACCCACTCGGATCAAAAGTAAGACATAAAAAAGGAGGCAACACGTGCCTCCCTTACGTTTACATATGAGCATTGATCTAGTAGTTAGGAATTGCATTTTAATTGGACACTTATTTTGTATAGAACTTAATTTCAGTTGAGAGCTGCTGCATCAAGGCAAAATGGCAAAGGATCTAACCGGGAATCCGGAAGCCTTCTCGGCCTTGGGTACAATATTGAAGATCACTGCACCTTTTGCTGGCATCTGATCCAGATTGGTTAACAACTCTACCTGATATGTATCCTGAGCAAGCACGTAATATTCCGCAAGAAGTGCCCCATTCTTCTGATAATCCACAGCTGAATCGGTATCGAAAGTTTCATGACCAATGGCCTTGATTTTGCGTTCCTCGAACAAAAACATCAATGCACTAACCGACCAACCGGGTGCATGGCTGTTGCCTTCTGCATCCTTGTTGTCGAACTTTTCATGATTGGGCCAGCGTTTGCTCCAATCTGTACGAAGTGCCACGAAGCTTCCTTCTTCAATGAGCCCATATTCCTTTTCGAATTCTAGAATGTGCTCGACATCCAACGTAAAGTCCGGGTTGCTCGCCACGGCAGCAGACTGGTCAATGACCACAAGCGGCAGCACAAGTTCCTTCAGCCCTAGCTGATCCAGATATCGCGTGTCACGCACAAAATGAATCGGTGCATCCAGATGGGTGCCGTATTGGCCGGGGAATTTGAAGCTCTGAGCAAAAAAACCTTGATCGTGATTAAACAACGGTTCAAACTGGGCTGCATCAAAAGCAGAGAAATGCGGCGATTCCGGGCCGAATGTATGGGTCAGATCAACCCACTTCTTTTCTTTTAACACTTGAATGGCTTGAATAAGTTCGTTGGACAATTGGATCACCTCATGCACAGAATGGAATAAATTTCTACTATTATATCTTAAACCTCCATCTATGGGAATGCAGTTCTGTTGCTGCCATCAACAATAAAACAGCCACCTTCCCAAAAGGAAGATGGCCAGTATCGAGACTCCTAATTTCAATGTAATATATAACCTTCGTATGCGAGTTGACACCTATTGCGCACGGATGACAAGCTTCCCACGTGTATGATGCGTTTCGCTCTTCTCATGCGCTTCCCGCAATCCCTGTTCAGTTAAATCATACGTCTCGTCAATCACAGGTTTAAGTTTGCCTTCCGAGGCAAGCTTCGCCAGTTGGTCGAGCTGATCCCCTTTCGGTTCCATCATGAATACATTCGCCGTTACGCCTGCCTCCTTGGCAAGGCTCTGATCTGGCTGCTCCACGAGCGAAACCAGATGTCCGCCGGGCTTCAGCACCTTGAAGCTGTCCCGCTGAATGTCACCACCCATTGTGTCGAGTACGACGTCATACCCGGAGAGAATCTCCGAGAAGTCTTCTTTTTTATAATTGATAAAATGATCCACACCCAAGGAGCGCAGCAGCTCCTCATTGGACTCACTCGCCGTTGCTGCCACTTCAGCACCAATGTATTTGGCAATCTGTATCGCATATGTTCCCACACCGCCTGCTCCTGCGTGAATCAATACCTTTTGCCCCTTGGCGAGGTGCGCATGATCAACAAGAGCCTGCCAGGCTGTCATGCCCGCAAGCGGTATAGCCGCAGCCTCCTCAAAACTCAGATTGTCCGGAATACGGGATATGATATCTGCATCTACCGCCACATATTCTGCATAGGTTCCGAAGCTTCGCGGACGGGCAAATACACGGTCACCCTCCCTGAACTGTGTAACATTGGATCCAACCTCTGCCACAATACCCGCAGCATCCCCGCCCAAGATCAAAGGGAATGAGTCGGCCGCTTCTTCCATATGTCCTTGTCTGACTTTGAAGTCGACCGGGTTCACCGAGGTTGCATGAATCTGGATGATCACCTGATTGATTCCGCATGTCGGTTTGGGTACCTCCTGTTCCTTCAATTGGTCCGCTCCACCAAACGTATCAATAACAATAGCTTTCATTACATATCCCTGCCTTCCCATTGGATTATCACGTGCTCTCCTTCTTCATTACCCTGTGCAGCCATTCACTTGACCTTGTATCATCAATCGCTCGCCGACTCGTTCGATCAAAAACCAGCCATTAAGCATGAAGGATACACGATGAACCGTCCTTCCAGGATCCTGGGCAGAATAACGCTCGGCCCTTCCAACGAGATCACTCAAGTTCAGATCGGCGGCGTCGCCGTGCATATCGAGAATATTGGAATTCATCTTCCTTAAGCAAAAAATATCCCGCGATGCTCGCCTTCTCACTTACCGTACTTGGTAGCATAGAATCCAAAAAAAGCGTCACACCCGAGAGATAAAGTCTCTCCCGGTGTGACGCTGCTACCAGAATTCAATCTAACCTGTTTCTTTCCTTCGTAATCGATTTCTAAGACGCTCATATTGCCCATAGATCCACGGTGCTTCCTTCGTCAGGATTGGCCCCAGTACCGCCAGAATCAGCACGTACAGCACGGCGAAGGACTGGATTGAAACCATCAGCCCTCCGGCCTTGCCAATGTTCGCCATAATGATGGAGAACTCTCCTCGGGAAACCAGCGTGAATCCTACCTTGAGTGAAGCCTTGGGCGTCATTCCGGACATGCGGCCTGCAATCATTCCTGCGCCATAATTGCTCGCAATCGTTAAAATGACCGCAATGATCGTCATCCCGACCGCACCCCCAAGGGAGGAGGGTTCAATGGTCAGTCCAAAACTGAAAAAGAAGATCGCACCAAAAAAGTCCTTGAACGGCATGACCTGATGCTCAATTCGGTTCGCATGCCTCGATTCACCGAGTACCAGCCCCATCATTAATGCACCGATCGCCTCGGCAACATGCAGCGTCTCCGAGAAACCAGCGACCAGAAAGAGCAGCGTCATCACAGTAAGCAAAAACAGTTCGGATGACTTGATATTCAGCGCCTTGTCAATATACTTGATGCTCTTCCGGCCAATGATCAGAAACAGCACAATGAACAGCATCGCAGACAAGGATACCAGCAGTACACTGAGGAACGAGGTCGCCCCGCTGAGAACAAGGCCCGTCAGGATCGAGATATGAATGGCAATGAACAGATCGTCAAACATGATCATGCCCATAATAATCTCCGTTTCAGGATTCGCCGTCCGCTTCAGATCAACGAGTACTTTGGCGACAATCGCTGTTGAAGAGCTGGTCATGATGCCGCACACCACCAGTGTTTCTTTTAACGGCAGTTCCATGAACCAGCCCAGCAGCAGACCGGAAGCAAAATTAAGCCCTACATAGAACATGCCTCCGGTCAATATGGCTTTGCCCGATTTCATCAATCGGGAGACCGAAAATTCAAGTCCAAGATAAAATAAAAGAAACAAAATGCCAAGCCTGCCCATAAATTCAATAAATGCCGAGCTTTCGATGAAACGCAAATCCACGATACCGATCTGTGGTGCATGCGGTCCAACCGCCATTCCGATCAGAATGTAGAAAGGAATGACCGAAAATCGTAATCGTGCAGATATTAGCCCCGTAAGTGTAATCAGCGCAACAGCAATTCCCACTTCGAATATGAGCATATCCATAGGCTACAACCGTCCATCGGATAATAACCGTTTTAATTGCCTGATCTGATCCCGCTCTCCAGCCACGACAATCGTAGCCCCTGAGGCAAATGTGTACTCTGGACCCGGATTAAACTGTTTCTCCCTGTTCTTCTCCACCACCGCCAGAATGACAGCCCCCGTCGCTTGGCGAATATCCAGTTCCCCAATCGTTCTTCCAATGCTTCGTGAATGAGGTTCGATTCGCAACCATTCGATCAGTAAGCCATCGAGCATAACTTCCCGTTCATCCTGGAATTTCGGCTTATAAGTCATGCCTCCCACGACGGCAGCGACTGCACGGGCCTCTTCGTCATCCAAGGTTACAAGGGATACCATATCCCCCACCTCTTCAGGCGTGTCTCCGGATTCCATGTGAAACAGATCGCGCCGCTCATCATTATGAATCACGATAATCAAATGCTCTCCGCTACGGGTATGCAGCCAATACTTGCGTCCAATTCCCGGTAAATCCGTCTCTTTAAAGTGCATGATCCACACCTCCTGAAGACACCGGATTCAAGGTTGGACCACTCCAAGTGATTTCCGTAATACGCACCCTCATGGAACCAGCCGGGATTGTAACGGATCTCGTTTCCCCTTTGCTGCTAAGCAGCAATTGACGTCCTACAGGCGAGAGAAAGGAGATGCGCCCTGCATCCGGATCAGCCTCTTCAGGCATGACAATCGTGAATGCATCCGACGTGTGGAAATCAATGTAATCGAATCGGATCTCGCTCCCAATAAGCACGACGGAATGGAGAAGCTCATCCGGGCCGAGCAGGAGCTTCTGGACATATTCGGTGTAAGCAGACAATAATTTCTCCATCTGTAACCGTTCGGGTTCACGCACGTCAAAATGGGCGTCGAGAAATGTCCTTTTCTCTTCACCCAATGTAATGAGCTGTTTCACCAGTATTTCTCTGCAAGGTTGAAGGTTAGACCTATGGTTCATAATAGATCTCACCTCCTATACAAGCTTTGTTCTCCACATGAATTCGCATGCTGCTGTTCATCATCCTGTTTTCCTCCTTCTGTTAGATAAAAGCCCCGGAAATCGGGGCCTTCTTACCATCTTACCAAAACTAATTTTTTAATCCAGTCTATTCAGCTAACTTCCCGTTCAAAATGGGGAATCGGCTATATTATCCAATTTTAGAATCCAACCTTTACACCACATGATAGATCCATAGAACATTTTAATAACGTCATAAAAAACATTTTATGGGTTTTCATCTCGTATTTTTATTTTCTTTCCTGTATATTTAACTACAAACTTTTATGCAATTTATGCAAATAGCCAACCAAAGACTTTAACACAATAAAGGAGTGCATCGAAAAAGTGTCCACTATTACTCATGAATCAACTCAAGTCACTGCTGCAGAATATGTTCATTCCGTTTATGAATCGGTTATCGCCAGAAATCCGCAAGAACATGAATTCCATCAGGCTGTAAAAGAGATTCTGGACTCACTCATTCCTGTGATTGAAGCACACCCGAAATACATGAACAACAGTTTGCTCGAACAGCTGGTTGAACCTGAACGTGTCATTACATTCCGCGTACCTTGGGTCGATGATCAAGGCAAGGTTCAAGTGAACCGTGGATTCCGCGTACAGTTCAACAGCGCCATCGGTCCTTACAAAGGCGGACTGCGCTTCCATCCTTCCGTTTATTCCGGAATCGTGAAGTTCCTGGGCTTCGAACAGATTTTCAAAAATGCCCTGACTGGACTGCCGATCGGCGGCGGTAAAGGCGGTTCCGACTTCGATCCCAAAGGAAAATCCGATCTGGAAGTGATGCGTTTCACGCAAAGCTTCATGACCGAGCTGTATAAATATATCGGTTCCGATACGGATGTACCTGCAGGCGATATTGGTGTAGGCGCGAGGGAAATCGGTTACATGTTCGGACAATACAAACGCATTAACGGCGGGCATGATGCAGCGGTATTAACGGGGAAAGGTCTGCTGTATGGCGGAAGCCTTGCACGCAAGGAAGCTACTGGATTCGGTTGTGTGTACTTCGTGAACGAGATGCTGAAATCGAAAGGGCTGAGCTTCCAGGACAGCACCGTGGTTGTTTCCGGTTCAGGCAATGTTTCCATCTACGCCATCCAAAAGGCTCAGGAGCTTGGTGCCAAGGTTGTGGCTTGCAGTGACTCGGGAGGATACATATATGATCCGGAAGGCATTAACCTAGATACCGTAAAACGATTGAAAGAAGTGGATCGTCTGCGGATCAGCGAATACGTCAAAGAGCATCCTCACGCGGTGTATACCGAGGGCTGTGCAGGCATCTGGTCCATCCCGTGCGATATCGCGCTGCCTTGCGCAACGCAAAATGAGATTGATGAACAGTCTGCTGAGCTGCTCGTACAAGGCGGCGTCAAAGCCATCGGTGAAGGAGCTAATATGCCTTCCACGCTTGCTGCAATCGAGCTTTTCCTGAAAGAGGGCGTTCTGTTCGGCCCGGCGAAAGCTGCCAATGCTGGTGGGGTTGCGGTGTCCGCTCTTGAAATGTCTCAGAACAGCATGCGCCTGTCCTGGTCATTTGAAGAAGTGGACGCGAAGCTGCATGAGATCATGCGGAACATCTACAGCAGCTGTGTAGAGGCAGCGGATCAATATGGCTGTACTGGAAACCTTGTGGCAGGTGCCAACATTGCAGGCTTCCTGAAGGTAGCCGATGCCATGCTCGCTCAAGGCGTAGTCTAAGTTTAAGCCATTTGACTGTTCCACTCGAAGCGTGTGCACATCATCACTCATCTTAACTTTCTTAATGAAGGACAGTTCTCCCTGAGGAGAGCTGTTCTTTTTTCATCTTTTGAAATGAAAAGGGCCACGCCAGGCTTCCAAAGGGTGAGACGGTCCATGTGGCTGATGTCCTCCCTTAACGCAAAAAAGCCGCCAAAATGGTATTATCCCCTTTTAGTAGACATGAGAAAAAAGACATCTGTTAAGATGAACTTAATCATGTAAACGAAGGGGATTTTTTCATGGCTAAAAAAGGTCAAACATTCCGGCGGTACTCTTTGGATTTGAAATTGGAGGCAGTCCGGCTGGTCAACGAAGAACATATGAGTATACGTGAAGTAGCGACACGTTTAGATATTCAAAATAAATCTCAGGTACAAGTGTGGGCAGCCAAAGCGAGACAAGGAATGAGTCTAGAACCTGCTACACCCAAACGGGGACGCTTTAGAACCAAGTTTTCCAGTATGGAAGAAGAGATGGCGTACTTGCGGGCGGAGATTGAATACTTAAAAAAGCAGTATCCAAATCTACACAAGGAGTGACAAGTAAAGCGGCCAGATTTCAAATCATTGAGGACTTACGGGCACGCCACGGTCTGGTTCGACTCTTGAAGTTAGCTGCGGTTTCTCGCTCGGGTTATTACAAGTGGAGAAAAAGCATAGCAGCGGCAAAAGAGCGTAGACACAAGGAACTTGAACTAGAATCCCATTTGCTTGCCATTCATCGCATGCATCCTTACTTTGGCTATCTTCGAATGACCGTAGCTTTACGACGGGAAGGCCTTCGAGTCAACCACAAAAAGGTGTACCGATTAATGAAACAATTAGGCATCTGTTCTGTCATTCGAAAAAAGCGTCGATTCTTTGGAAAACAAGCCTCTGT
>NZ_WYEV01000007.1:0-390492 GCF_015143645.1 Paenibacillus sp. P13VS
CTCACCCGTCCGCCGCTAAGCATCAAGGAAGCAAGCTTCCTATCAACTCCGCTCGACTTGCATGTATTAGGCATGCCGCCAGCGTTCGTCCTGAGCCAGGATCAAACTCTCCAATAAAGATGTTGCAGAGCAACATCGTCCTGCATGACATCCGGTCCAACTCGGCTGAGTGGATGAATGTCTTGCAGCCAGTATTGAAAAGAGCGATTAGCTCATTTTGAATCTGACGAGATTAAAAATCTCATTTTCGCTTCAAAATCATACAGTCAGATGACTTGTACCCATTTCTCAGCATCGATCTTACAAAGTAAGATCATTACTCACTCGTTGTTCAGTTTTCAAAGATCAAACTTCGTTTCCGACTCTATCAAGGCCGGAATTAGAATATATCACATTTTATTATATCTTGTAAAGTTATTTCTCGAAATATTTTTCGAGAGTTTTCCGTGCCTTTTGCGGCCGGAAGAATAATATATCATTTTGTTAGCTAACTAGCTAGTTGTAAATTATTCCAGGACTTTAAGCAAGTTGAACTGCAAAGAACTGCAATTTGCCAAAACCCCAATCTGCCTTTGGCTTCAGTCTCTAGCTTCATTAGGAAGGGAACCTTTCCATAATAAACATTAAACCAGGAATACGCTTCATTAGATCTCTCGCTTCTTGTTCTGTAATTCGCATTCCACATCCATCTTCATGTGCTTCCGTATACAAATGATCGCTTCCGTCTTCATTCAGAAAGCACAGATCCTCTGGCAAAGAGGGATACAGCCAATCGAGGAAACCATCGGCTTCTTCCTTCAGAATCTGTCCAGCGGCTGGCGTACATTCATATATGTAATAGATTCCTTCTGTGTAGAATGCTCTTGTCCTCATCATCATTTCTTCCGTGGTACAACGCTCAATCAGATATGGCTTTAATCTCTCGAAAACTCTAGCCACTTCCGCTGGAATGTCCCCTATGTCGTGTCGTCTGTCCACAAGGAAAAAGCGACCCGTCCTATCAATCAATTCGTCAATTAAATATCTATAGGCATCGCCGCTTGGAGCCGTATGAAAAGGTATTATTCTCATGTCAATCCCCCTACATGTTCAATATTTCTGATTATTTCTACAGTGTCATGCGATTGCATTGTGGCATAGGCTGATATCATCTATTCGATAACAGGAGGCTGATTACATGGCATACGGACCTGGTTCGATTTCATCTCCGTCCACTGCGGGGTATCCTTATCCATATTATCCACCAACACCGCCATCCCCTTATCCTTACCCTTATCCTTACCCTTATCCATACCCCTATCCATACCCGCCATATTACCCACTGCCTTTGCCCATTCCCTATGGCGGTCCTTGGTGGCATGGAGGGCATCCGGGAGGCGGATACCCAGGCGGACATCACGGACCATTCCCTGGAGGCGGCTATCCCGGTGGTTCACATGGCGGAGGTCCTGGTGGTCCTCCAGGTGGAGGTCCCGGAGGTTTTCACGGTCATCGCTTTTTCCAGCAGGGATAACATTTGGAATCTTGCAGGAGCTGCTACAGGCAGTTCCTGCTATTTATGATTTTACGACTTCACTAGTTACCTAGTACTCAATCTCATCCATAATCTCCAGATTACGATTAGAATCTTTCAGCAGGTTAGTGAATGTGTCTGTAATAAAATAAACAAAATCGGGATCATGTACATACATAATAATCTGGCCATAACTCCCCTGTTCTGCCGGGTCAAAGTCCAGCATCAAATACAGGGAACCACCAGCCATTGTCGCAAAGGGAATCCACGGTTTATGAAATAAATAAGGTTTGATCTCGGGGTCAAGTTTGCTGATCTCTTCTGCGGAATAATACTCACTCAGCTTCTCATCACGCTCACAGAAATATTGCTTGGTTTCCCTTATCTCATCAAGTGACATCATGTAAAACGGGGTGCATTCCTCTCTCTCGGCATCTCCGGGATACAGGATATGAAAGGCATAGCCGCTACCATCTTTCCATTTGTAGAACTCGCGAAAATCTTCGGGCAGCCGGACATGCATCTCGGTTTCAAAAGCAGC
Organism: Paenibacillus sp. P13VS; assembly: GCF_015143645.1. Classification (NCBI taxonomy): domain Bacteria; kingdom Bacillati; phylum Bacillota; class Bacilli; order Caryophanales; family Paenibacillaceae; genus Paenibacillus; species Paenibacillus sp. P13VS. Next base: position 2,055 of record NZ_WYEV01000007.1, read on the forward strand.
CAAACGATCCTCGGAAGCTCCTTTCTTCTCCTGATACTCATTGTATAGCTGCCTAATCTCTTCATCCTTCACTTTAACATCCAATACTTCATTCAAATGATTCATCAGTTCATGCATTCTTTCGTGAATATCCGATTTCACAACCTTCTCCCCTTCTCACCATTTTCTGCCTGTTCCCGCATATATTCCTTATATCCCCAGAACGCTTCTTCTTCACCGCCATCTTCAATCAGAATCATGACGGCGTAAGAGAGGAGGTCCAGCCATTCTTCCATTAAGGCAATTTGCTCATCCGAAATGAGTTGGTTCCTGCGCAGCATACCATCAGCCGATATCGCCCATGCACGCGCCAAATGCATAATGCTCCATAAGCAGGACATCACTTCCCGGTTTAGTGCGGGCTGCTTAAGTTGTGGTACCAACGTGCGGACAATTTCCATTAACTCGTGAAAGTTTTCTTCGATTAATTGCCCGCGGTAAGGGCGCAGGCTTCCCAGAAAGCCGCTTTCCATCTTGGGGTGCTCTAGATTGTCATGAACAAAGGCATGACATTTCAACAAAAGCACAGCTTCTTCAATTCTCAATGAGCGTTCCCCATTTCTTTTTGCATGTCATACATCCCCCACTTTACCATCGTAAAGGCTGCTTTCCACGCCATACCATAAAGCGCTCTACTTCACAGAGCGTTCCTGTTCCTATACTATAGTCATCCATCTGGTCAGCATGCAGATCAAGAATGTGCACCATGCCTCCAAACGTACCTACTGCAAGTCTGGATTGGTCAGGCGAAAGTGCCAGTGAATAGATGGTGCTGCCTACAAAATGTCTCCAAACTTCCTGACCCTTCTTATCTATACATTTGAGATAGCCGTAAGCATCACCAAGAACCATGCCTTCAGGTATTTCTACCGAAGTATAGACACGAGCAATCTCATCCATTATCGGCCAATCTTCTCTGGATTCATTGCCTTCCACTTCACTCAATTCCACCTGCATTGTAACTCCATTATAAAAATGACATGCATTAAACCATACCTTCCGGCTATCTCTGGTAAATAACGCATGATGCGGATAGCTGGACTCCGGATAGAGAGAATAAGTATGATTACGTTCAAGATCCAGAAGCATATGGTCACTGACCTGACTGCCAAACGCAATCCATCGCCCATCCTGTGATACCGCAGCATGACCCATGGAAATTTGTGTATCCTCCAATTCATGCTCCTCCACCTCTGCAGGATCGGGATGAATTGGAGATACCTTGCCATGTTTCACCAGATAAATTCCGTAAGTGGACAAAATGAGGAGGGCCTGACCTTCATCAAATGGAATAAGCCCTTCAAGTGTACGCTCCGGGTATTCACAGTCTGCAAGAGATTCAATTCGAGGCAGCGCCTGGTGAATAGCCGATTGAATCTCGTCCCAGCGGAACATGGCCACTTCTTTTCCTTCCAGATGACGATCTGGATGCGTTATCACCCGAATCCCCTCACTGCCTGCCAGAGCATACTGTGCAGCATCCGGGGACTGGCCCGCAAATTGATATTGCGGAAAAGAAAGTACTTGCTCGGAATCCGCAGTATACACACACCCTTGATCTGTATGAAAACCACTATTAAACACAACGGTACTGTTGTTCAGATATCCGGCTACACGCACGGCCTGCATGGATGACTGGAAGGTTTCATTGAAAGGCCAAGTCGCTGCTGGCAACTCCGTGCGCAGTCTTTGCAGATCGTTCTGCTCATTGGCCTTCTTCACCATGTCCCACACTTGCGCACTGATTCCGGCTCTTCCGTCGTCTGTCAGCTCGGATTCATCCGGCTTTTCTCCCGCCATACCTCTGCGCACAAAATCATTTACACTCTGGGCATAGCGTCTCCCTTCATTCCTCCACTGCTTCGCGATCTGTTCGTTTAACCAACTCATCCGTGAGTCCTCCACTCCGTGTCAATTCATGATTTTACAGTGATGTGCGAGCAAAAATTGTTCGATGTCGTAATCTGTTGTACCTCGGTTGCCGTCCGTTTCCTCATAGAAAAGAGCAACTTCTCTCCCATACGCGTAATTAAAACGCAGGTATCCACCGATTGAAGCCATAAACAGCTTACAGGTATATTCATTTTCCATCACGGCATCCCACTTGAACTGCGATTGGCATAACTTGGACAAGTGGTGGAGGGAGAGCTCTTCCCCGTTATCCTGCAAGTGGTAAAAGGTATGATTCCTCAGCTCATTCCACGGTTCATAATACCTTAGCGTGCTTGGAGCAGCTTGGCGGTAGTATCCAGCATAGATCTTATCCAGCATATCTCCAAATTCGGATTCGGTATGTTCCCACAACGTAATCTGTTCATCGTGGCGAGGGAGCCACAGCAGACCGTCAATCTCCGGATGAATGGCCAGAAAATCTCCATCCACAGAACTGCCAATACTAATGCACTCCTTCAACTGATCTTGACTGACAGGCGTATCTTCGGTATGCATCCAAAAATCATACTCTGCAAAAGGCTTCAATACCTCCTGATCGGGCCGCTGGATATTCATCCAACCCGAATAGGTTCCTTCTCCATATTGTTCAAGCCACTGACGATAGGATGCAGGCAATGATACAGAATACTGCTGCTCAAAATGTCCAAGCTCCTCCGCTGATACCGGTTTTAACCTATGACTTACCACGTACATGAACGACATCTCCTATCTTCCAATCCGATCTCTGTCCTATAATTCAAATGAACAATCAGGCAAGCTCCTCCTGAACAATTTCCGTAGTTACGCCTTTACGATTCACTATACGAATCGAGAATGCATCATATCCATCCCGTTTAACCTGCTCAAAATCCATATGTTCACCCGTAATCAATTCGTAGGTTCCGTCTTCATCCACATCTTCTCCGAACTCCTCATCCCAAGGAACGTTATAAAAGGCAGACAAGTGAACTTCAAACGTATCTTCTCCTTCTACGTCCAGATAAGGACGCAGCGCCCTCTTGCTCAGCTCTTCCTCCGGATAAGTTTCACACAGCATCGCATCATAACCATGTTTGGCTGCATCAATAAGCAGGTAACGCTCTCCGGTTACCGTGTGCTCGGCATATACAATTAACGGTGTCGAATCCTGCCAGGTTATCAGATCATCTTCCATCAAGTCACCATAATAAAAGATATGGAACTTGTCATGGCCATCACTCATTTGCAGCTTGCCTTTCCACTCCACTTCCTCGTTCTCCCCGTCCGTTACTTTCTTAACGATCCCTTCCAGATATGCAGGTCCATTATGCACGCCAAACAAATTCATGGTCTCGCCTCCGCTTTATTCATTCGTATCCATACAATTTTCTTTTCTTCATCTACGGTCAGGTTGACATCCACATGCAGCTTATCGTGAAATAGTGCCGTAATGTTCAGGTACGGGTCACGTGCCGGCTCACTTCCTCCGTTATGAGAGCGAGTCATCCCTTGATGAATAATGGATTGTACCAGACTCCCATCGCCCTTGCCCGTAGATTCATAAGTATAAATCTCCTGTCCTTCTTTGTTGTAAAAATGAAGGAAGGTGGTGTAATCCTTGGCGTTGGAATATTCCATTTCCGATTTCACATACGTGGTTTCAAGGCTATGGTAGTCCACCTTCCCTGCCAAATAGGGATTCTCGTTGTCGGGTGTAATGTCATACTCCTGATAAGCCAATTGAAAAAGGTAGTTAATATCGCTCATATCCACCCGGTAATACAGCTGGCGATGATCTCCGCTCTTATCCATGGCAGCGAAACTGTTGATCAGCGGCCATGCATCATACGGTTTTCCATCCACATCGATCGCGAGCGCATAGTCTGATAAAACTTTTTCTTTCTGGAACACACCAAACGTTTGTAAAATAAAAAAGGCCGGGATCATCAGTATCCCTAAAATAATAGCCAAAGTAAGCAGCTTGCCGCGCAATTTCATTCCTTTCCTCCTTCAAACATGTACAGCATCATCCTTAGCCCGTTTTGTGCTGAAGCTTGGTGAGTGTACGCACCATTTGATCCCTGTTTTTTGCTTCCTTCATATATACAGGTAGATAATGTGATGCTGTTTTTAACGGCACATTTCCACGTCGTACCCGCAGATCGGCGGAAACATACGAAATCAGATAATTTAAATGTGCCCTGTTAACAGCCCATACCAATTTTTCTCGAACGTGGTCCAGGAAATATAACTCCATCCCAAAAACGGGGTCTCTCCCGTCACGGGTGTCCATAATATATCTTCTGCAAACCGGCTTGCTATGCAGCTCGGCCTGATTGACTGCGCCGCAGTGCGGGCAATGGATGTGCGTTGATTTATGTGATACTTTTTTCTCATCTGTTACCTCAACATTGAACCATCGTTCACAGAGAGTACAATTACCCTTGGCATGATATTGATACACTTGTTTCTCCACCCCATGCGCATAACATGACGAGCACTTCCACGTGATTTCATCCTGACATTCTTCAATATACGCATGACCACCACAGGATTGACATGTGACATCCACACGCTCACCTCGGCGGAGTACCCAATAAAAATTATATTTATAGGCCCCTTCGTCCACAAATCGCTTCATTAATAAACCGACTCCTTTCTTCGAGGGAATTTTATTTGGCTTTCATCCGCATGGCAGTAAACAAAAATTTCAACCCTCAATATTTACCACCCGGCGCTACCTAAAATTATAAGTAACTCCATCGCGTAGTACAAGAAACGTGACTATTTACGGGAATTTTGAATCTTGAGGCGTTAGGGAGAGTCTGTTTCAGTCACAATTGTCCGCATCGGGCTGTGGTACACGAGACATGGTTTCGGCATGGTCTTGTATCGTTTGTGAATAATTTCACTTTAAAAAATAAAATATGGCCATCATCGCAGGCTGTTTTATTCTCTGCTGAGATAAAAGAGTATCCGCATCTCAAAATGTATGAGAGCGAATACTCTTTTATGGCATGCTGCTTTCTTACAGATCAAGCAGCAGGGATACAAGCAGCCCCATGGAAGCAATGAAGCCTACGACAGGACCACCTTCTTCAAAAGCTTCAGGCATCATGGTAGAACAGATCATGGCGATAATGCCGCCACCTGCAAATGCGCCAATGGCCGCAGCCATTTCATCCGGAAGCTGTTCCAGAAAAAGATATCCACCTAGGGCCGCAAGCGCAGAAATCAACAGTACACCAAGCCACATCACGATGATTCTAGATTTGGAATAGTGATTGCCCCGCAAACCCACGGTGCTTGACAACCCTTCAGGAATATTGCTTACAAATATGGAAACGATGAGCACCACACTCACACCCTTGCCGGTCAGTAAACTTGCTCCCAGCATAATGGATTCAGGAATGGCATCCATCACCGTACCTGCAAAAATGCCGAGCCCGCTCTGATTGCTGTCTCCAGTCTTCGAGTGTGCTGAACGTTTGCGCCCGCCACCACCCTTGCTGGAAATAAGCAGATCGAACAAGGTGTACACAACAGCACCCGCTGTAAATCCTATTGCTGTCGGTATAATCCCTCCGTCATTCAGGGCATCGCCAATCAGTTCAAATGAAGCTGCCCCAATCAAAGTTCCCGTACCGAAGGCCATAATCCAGCCAATCACCCGTTTAGGGATCTTGAGAAAAAGTGCAGCAAGAGCACCAATAACTACGGCTGAAGCGGAGATGCCTCCCCACATGAATGCAGCCCACATCCGGGTCATCCCCTCTCAAGTCTATATCACATCTATCCTTTCATTAACCTGGGTTGTAGCCCCACAAACATCAGGCAGACCACCCGTAAGATAGAGTAAGACTGATTTCACTAAGAACAGACTTCCTGTACAATGTGAAAAGAAAACAAATGCACATGGTACCTTAAATCATTCATAGGCGAACTGCATCATCTCAACTATCCAAGTGCTGCTATGAATAGCAGTAGATGCAGCCACTGGCCATGTATTATAGAAAGGATGAATCTTGATGAGCAGGGAAAACAAAGATACGGCGGCAGAGTTTCTTCAACAGTTCCCCATTTTCCAGGATCTAAGTCCTGAGGAATTGAAGCAGGTGGAGGATATCGCCATTTCCCGATCCATTCATAAAAAAGCGGTTATTTTTTCCGAAGGCACCGAAAAGGAAGCTGTATTTTTTATCCGAACGGGTATCGTAAAAGCGTTTAAAACAGATGAGAATGGGCATGAGCAGATCGTTTCCTTTTTGAAAACGGGAGATATGTTTCCGCATACCGGGTTCTTCAATGCCCATCCTTATCCTGCTACAGCAGAAGCCATCACGCCTGTGGAACTGATTGCGATCCCGGTCAGGCTGTTTGAACGCCTTATGCTAAATACACCAACCATTGCGATCAAAATCATGCGGGTGCTCGGTGATAAAATTCGCGAACTGCAGGATAAACTGCAGGTGCTATCCGGTCAGGACGTTCGTAATCGTGTGCTCTCCTTCCTGCTGATGTTAGCTGAGCAGCACGGTCAGCCTTCCGGTCACAAAATCATTATCAACTTGCCCATGACACATCAGGAATTCGCCAATTCCATTGGCACGACCAGGGAAACAGCCAATCGTTTGTTGAATCAGCTCACGAAGGAGAATCAGCTTGAAGTAGATCGAAAACAGATCATTATCCATGATCTTCAGGCCTTAAAGGATTTACGCGATACTTGAACAGTCTTTGATGGCAATAAACGATTAAACGACGAGACGCCCCCGCTTCTCTGCCAGACCAATGGTGGCCTCCACCCCCGAGTTGAATTCTAGAAAGTCCTGTTCCACACCATCGCTAAAAATGACCCCATCTTCAGGCATTTGCGATACGATGCGCAGGGGCTGTTTCGGATGAACCTGACCAAACACCAGGTTAACTGCTGTTGTCCGGCTCGGGAACGGTTCACGAACTGTAAAGTACAAATAGGGCGCATCCCACCCAAAGTTCTCTCCTTGATTCCCGCGGGTAACCGGACTAACAGCGTTAACATCATCATTGATGTGCATATGCTTCCAAGCTTCGGAGCCCACAATGCCGGCTGCTCCAGCCAGCACACTCTTGAACCAGCCTGTCGATCCGAGCCCTGTGGAAACTATAATACCGCTTGATGACTGCTGTTCTACCGAGGAGCCCAGACGGACCTCATACCTGGCTGAGACATGGGTCTTCCGTCCGATGAACAGATCGTTCACCCCGTACAGAAACTGTCCGTCGTTAAGTTCCACTTTTGCCAAGGTTACTTCTTTCAAGGAACGCTGCCTGCGCATGACATCCGGGATAATCATCTTCAGATCCTCTACCGTAAAAGGAAGAAGTACGCCATCCCATCGCATGGGATCGGGATTCACGCCGATGAGCGGCTGTTCCGTCACATATTTGAGCGTATTCGCCACCAGTCCATCCTGCCCTACAACCACAACGATGTCCTGTTCTCCGAATATAAAATTGGGCACATGTTCCCGGTCAATGGTCTGCACCCGGCCGAGCTGACCCAGCTGATGCTGGGCCTGCTGCACGGCATGTCGATAACGTCGATCCTCCTCAATATAATCACTGAAATCGGCACCAAGACGTTCAATGTAAAATTGAGCCTGCTGCACCGTGTTATAACGCACCACGAGTTCTTCCAATCTTGTTCTCCGTTTGACCAGAATCAGCTTGGCATCACCAAGATGGTTTTGGTCAGCATGCTGTGTACGTGAAGATTTATTGGAGTTCCCCAGTCTCATCGTGCATGGCCTCCCTTCTCTCTTCCAGGTGTCGACATTAAGCCCTGCAGCAGATCAGGCGAAATGTTGAGCTGACCAATTTTCCCTGCATTCTCTGCCAATTCCTGAAATGCCAGCGCAATCAGCTTATCCGAGTTCATTCCCATATTGGCCATTGCTTGAAGCACATTCGGTTCAACATCCTGCAAAGATCTCATAACGGCAGCAATTTCATAGGCTTTCGCATCCGCTTCAGCATTTTGGTTGGCAATGGTCAATTCAATGAGCTGCTGTCTCCGTTCCTCCATGGCCGTGTTGAATTGAAGCTGCTCCTGCTCCATTTCATTTTCTTTCTGTTTGACCGAACGCTCCGCCTGTAACTGTGTCTCCCTGATCTGCTGCTTTTTCGTTTCCACGGCTATTTCCGTATTGAGCTCGTTTTCCTTCACTCGTCTCTCCTGCTCAATGGAGGCATTGCGTCGCACATATAATGCTTCATCCGCTTGACGTAAAATTTCCTCCCGTGCCTGTGCCTCCAGCGCCCGCATCGTTTCCTTATTCGGCAGAATGGCCAGTATGGATAGACTCATCAGCTCAACGCCCAATTTCTCAAGCTCCTCACTTTGCACCACTTCGCGCTTCATGCTGCTTGCAAGCCGTTCACTGGATTGAATGGCCTCCTTCAATGGCATCTGCTCCAAGTGCTTCTTGGTTAATACTTTGGCCGTCGTAATCACACGTTGATCAAGCTTGCCAGGATCGTCCGAGATATATTTGTTTTTGCGTAAGTTGTACGTGTAATTTAAGCTTTGCGTTATTTCCAGGTAATCCACGATGCGGTAGCTCAATTGGCCCTGAACCGTCACCGTTTGATAATCCGCAGTAATTTCTTCGAACATAAACGGAACATCGACGGATGATACAGGCAGAACAACAACCGACGTTGTAGGCTCATAATAATAAAAGGACAGTCCTACACCTTCGCGCTGCACCTTGCCATTTTTAATTTTCATTACATATTCACTGGGTTGAAACTTCACGAATCGGAATCCAAACATCGTTCATTCCCCATTTCTTAATATTGTCATTATGATATTATCGAAATGATAACAAACAATATTGATATTGTCAATATGACATTAATGATTTCCTGAAAAAATAAAAGACCCGTCTCTCGGCCGCAGCCTTAAGACAAGTCTTTATTTTATTGCTTCACAATTTTAATATAGCAGTTCCATCATTCTGGCGACGACAACAGCACCTTGTGCACGGTTAGCCGTCTGTTTGGGAGCGAAGTTTCCATCGCCCATGCCCTTCAATAAACCTAACTGCTGCATAAATGACACGGCTTGCTTCGCATAATCTGCGATATCTTCGTTATCCCTGAAATCAGCACCAGTGGATACATCCAAATCGGATGTTGCATCCTGCTTCACCGCTTGCATGGCACGTTCCAGGATAACCGCCATTTCTTCACGGGTAACCCGTTCATGCACTCCAAACGATCCGTCAGGGCGCCCCTGAATAATGTTCAACTCCAAACCAAGTCGAATCGAATCCGTATACCATTGTCCTTCGGATACATCACTTAACAAGTATCCGGTTTGGTTCGGAACATGAGACTCACCAATTCCCTGCACAACCATATGCAAGAACTGGGCTCTGGTCAGTTCACCCAACGGATCGAAACGGTCACCAGACATCCCGGAGACAATTCCTTTAGCATACAAACTCTTTACTTCATTCACTGCCCAAGAATGTGCTTGTATATCCGTCAGAGGCACATTCACCTCTACAATAACGAATGAACCGGATTGAAGCGGCTTGAACGTCATGACCTGTGCAGAATCATCATATGCGGAATATAAGACTGTCTGCATCTGACCATCTGGCGATATGGATTGAACAACGGGAACTGTATTCGCTGTCGCCGGTGTAGCTATACCCAAAAATGCGATCTCAATCGCTCGATCGGTCCAAGGCAGCACTTCGCCATCCACGAATAGTTTGACGTCGATAACGGAGTGATTACCGATCACTGCTTTTTGCTGCTCGGATAGATTCGCAGTGGATCCCTTCGATATCACCACATCCAGTGTTTTGGCAGTCGATGCATGGATCTCCTGAAGTGATTTCATCGGTATGCGTACCGATGTCTGGCCCACTCTCAGATCCAGTGTCTGTAACGCCTGTGTCTGAAGCCATGCTCCGACAGGCAATTGGAATGTGACTGCTTGGTATGGCTCAGCAATGTCTGTAACCAAACGCAGCTGATGGTTCCCAGCTTCCAGCCCTTTAACCAACTGAACCAGCTGCTGTTCGTTCAGCGAAACAGAATACTGATCATTCCCGGTCAAAACTCCTTTGATTAGGATAGAACCCTTTTCGGTCTGATATTCCATTTCAGATCCAGGTACTGTAACCGCTGGACTTCCTGGTGAGGATGGTTGTGACGGTTGGACTGGTTGCGACGGTCCAGGGGTTGACTCCTGCCGGACCAACTGACGAATGGCTTCTTTTAATGCGCTGTCAGCATCACTGATATTCTGAACTGAAGCTTCGATATCGTCCATCCATTCCTTGGCTGTTTTTAGCGCCTCCGCCAACCTGCTCCAACTCGCAGCCGTGTATTGATTTTGCTGAAGCTTGGACGCTGAGTCCACGGTCATCTGAAGAGCAGTTTTGTCTGCAGGGAATGTTCCATATGCCTCAAAATCCATGAATCCTACCCATGTCGAACCAGCTGTGATGGTAACCCGAATGTAACGTGCCTGAGTGTTTTCCGGCAATATGTGCCTTGGACTGGTGGATACAACGACATCACTTGTGGTATCCACCACCGTGACATAATTTTCATTGTCTTCAGAGACTTCGATTCTGTATTTGATGCCTCCACTCCACATGGACATTTCTAACTTACGAATATTGGCAATGGTGCCCAGGTCCACCTGCCACCAGCTGCCTACACTTTGATCCGTTCCCCATGATGTATTCGGGTTGCTGTCAATCGCACCGTCAGGTGAATTGCTCTGTCCGCCGCCCGTTCCTGCACTCGTGGAGGCTGTTGCTGTCTTCCCTGTTGTTAAGGCTTCGAGTTGAACAAGGTCACGACCGGCTTGCTGAAGCTGTTCCAGTGCTTGATTGACTTCAGACTGGATGGCATCAGGTTTGTCTCTAACCACAATGGCTGCCTGCAGCGCCGTCTGCAAAAGGCTCCAGCTTCGGTAAGTATACGATGATTCACTCTGCTGCTGAGTCTCTTCGATGAGCTGTATAAGCAGAGTTTTGTCTACATCGGACAATCCCTGAATGGCTTTCTCCAAATGAATCACTGCCTGATTAACTTCGGTCTGGGTCGCTCTAGGATCAGCAAGTACTAGTTTAGCCTTGGCGAGTGCTTTGCTAAAAACGGCCCATGTTGCCATTGACCAATCTGCTTCATGGTATGATTCAGCTTCTGCAATTTTGTCTTCAAGCGCCTTCCGATCAGCCGGAACAACTTCAAGTTGCTGCATAACGGCTTCGAGTGCTGCTGCAGCTTCATCAGTCTCCTGTTGTGTCAGAACCTCTGAGGTATAGGCTTTGTGATATGTGTCCTTCGCTGTCTGAATGGCTGGTGCCAGGGTTATCCAGCTAGACGGCGTATAATCAGAAGCCACCATTTCACTTCCGCGTTTAATGGCTGCCCATAATTGCTGGCGGTCTACAGGCAGGGTATCCATCCCTCGTTTGTACACATTCAGTGATTCCAAGGCACGACCTTCGAACGAGTACCCTCCATTGGCAGGGTATTCATCATAGTCAAACATGGCATGGTTCTCCCACGCATCTCCCTCTGAAGCAATCCAACCCACATTGGCGGCAATCCATGCCGGCTCCCAGTAGAAAAATCCCGCTCCGCGGCCATCTGGAACTTCTGCAATCATATCCATAATGCCGGCGATGGCATCATGCTGACCTTGCAACGTAGCCGGGAAAGTCGCACCTCCCACATTCAGTGCCTCTGGACTGCCAATGATGTTGCCGTGGGCATCTCCATTTTTGTAGGAAAACGGATATGAGGTCTCGGCAATGATTACATCTTTTTTATATTTGTCGGAGACTGTATTCATTGTCTTCCGTACGTCTGCGAAGGTTCCATGCCAGAACGGATAGTAGGATAACCCAATGATGTCATAATCCAGTCCGCGCTCCTCCACTTCTCCAAAGTACCAATCAAACAGCTCCGGTTTGCCGCCTTCAGCCAGATGAATCATGATCTGAACCTGATCTCCACCATCAACAGCGCGCACCCCATCTACACCGCTCTTCAGCAAGGCAACATTCTCATCAAAATTCACATTGCTGTTCAGGCCATTCAGAACACCGCTGTTAATTTCGTTCCCGATCTGAACCATGTCCGGCATGGCACCGGATGATTTCATCTCACCTACGACTTCAGAAGTATAATTGAATACCGCCTGTTTCAGTTCTTCAAAGGATAAGCCCTCCCATGCCTTCGGCCGAAGCTGCTGACCTGGATGAGCCCACTCATCGGAATAATGGAAATCCAGCAGGATCTTCATTCCCTTTTCCTTGACACGTTTAGCTAGTCGAATTACATCATCTTTATCATTGTATCCACCTGACTTCTGTGGATCATTCCACAGTCGGAGACGAACATAGTTCACGCCGCGGTCCTTAAGGATGTCGAGCAAATCCCTTTCCGTCCCATTACTGTCCAGATATTTACCGCCATTGTCTTCAATTGCCGTTAAGGTTGAAATGTCTACCCCACGTACAAAATCATTCCGGTATCCCCCAACCTGAATATTAGCTACCGGTTGAGTAGGCGCTCCATATACATCCCCGGTAACCGTGAAGCTTCCAGCGGAAGAATATTGAATCGGATCTATCGCGTTCCATGACACGGGAACATCTGCCGTCTTTCCATTTGCATAATGAGCCTGCACTTCAGCAGGCATTACGGGTGCAATACCTTTTAGGGTGGAAACAGTAATTGGAGAATACGATGTAATAAGTTCTGGCGTAAGCCCCTCTTCTTGCCCCCAGACTTTCAATTCGGCAATGCCTGGCCACCAATCTGTTCCAGCATAATATGGAATCGTAACCTTCACATACCTCACGTCGTTAGCCTGAAAACTCACCTTCGCGATGTCTTCTGCTGTTTCGTTCGTTCGGTGATCCGTAGCCGTTGTCCATAGAGCGCCATCTGCTGACACTTCAATATGGTACTGTACCACCTGGCCTTTATCTTTCCATGTCACTTCAGCTCCCGATACCTGGTACGTTCCTCCCAGATCGACCATTAACCAATGAGGCTGCTCCGCTTCATTCCTGCTGTCTGCACTCCATTTGGTGTCGGCGCTGCCGTCCACGGCATTTTCCTTGTTGCCATTGTACTGCAGATCCTCTGCACTCACGGTAACCTGTTTATTCAATGCAACGTTTACCCCTGCTGCCCCAGCCGGACGTACCCAGAAGCCCAACTCACAGAACAGCATGAGTAAGACGAGGCAGCCGCTTATGTATTTCTTGTTCACTCTTGATCTCCCCCTTTTCGATTGACTGAACATGATTGAATCAATGATGAAATCTATACTATTGTAAGCGCTTTAGATCAAGCGGGAACACGGCATTTTCCAAAGGAAACAGCAGTTATTTCAAACAGTTTAATATCATTTGCTGCTAGCCGAACCATTCGAACCATTGAGTCTCTCTGCTTCTCCTGTGTTAGAACAACGCCGTAACGCAAAAAAACCTGCCCCTTTGCCTACGGCATCTGGGACAGGTTTACTATTTGTATTATTCCTTCCGATGGGACCGGATCAATAGTAATTCTATTTTGAAATCAGGATCCGTGTCTCGTTCATTTCATGAACAAATCAATTATTTGTCAAGCTTCAGTTCCAGTTGGACCTGAATATCATTCTCTGTGGATAACACAACAGAGTGAGGGTTCTCCATACCGAAGTCTTCGAAAGTTACTGTCGTCGTGGCAGACAGCAGTACCTGACCATTTTCATAGGCAGCCTTTGCATCAAAAGTAACCTCTTTTTCGACGCCTTTCACTGTAAGGGTACCGTTCATTTTAAAATCCACGGTTTGTCCTGCAGTCCATTCCGCTGGCATGCCTTCAAAAGAAGTGGCCGTAAAAGTCGCTTGCGGATGTGTGCTAACATCGAAGAAATCAGCTTCTTTCACGTGACCATCGCGCTGACCGTTACCCGAATCAATTCCGCTCATCTCAATCTGACCTTCCGCTTTCATCTGGGAAGCATCGTCTACATTAATCGCCCAGGTTCCGCTTACCTGCTCGTCCACAAAATTGACGGTCTCCTGTGATGTCGTTACCGAGAAATACACCTTCGAGCCTTCGCTGATGGTCCAATCCCCGTTTAATTGCTCCGCGCCCGCTGCTTCATTAGCAACCGTGGTACCTGTGCCTGCTTCCGTTGTGGATGCTGCGGTGCTTGCTGGTAGTACCTGCTCAATATCTACGTTGTTTCCCATATAACTGTTAGCGAAATAGTAACCTCCGCCCCCAAGAATTGCGATTGCTGCGACGCCGGATATCACCCATGTTTTTGTCTTTTTGTTCATCTCTATCTCCTCCAATTGGTCATTGTATATGTTGGTTGTTGCAAGAATCTTATCAACCCAATGTGTCAGGATGACGTCAAAATGGATGAAAGCTTCATTCTTTTTCTGAAAATATTTGCCTAATTGGCTTTAAGCTCCGGCTCATGTAAAATCAGTACACAAGCTTATGTCGTGAAAGGAGACACCTTCTTGAAATCCATACTTATCGTTGAGGATGAGCAAGCAATTGCGCGTGTGCTGGCTGCTTATCTGAGAAAGGCGGGTTTTGAGGTCCGTCACGCCGCAGATGGACCCACTGCTCTCACTTTGTTTAATTCTGACGTACCCGCCCTCGTTCTGCTCGATGTCATGCTGCCAGGGATGGATGGTTGGGATCTGCTGCGGGTGATTCGTGAAAAAAGCCCTTGCCCAGTCATTATGCTAACGGCACTGGACGACATTCAGGACCGTCTCAACGGGCTGAATGCCGGTGCCGACGATTATATGAGCAAACCCTTTGTGCCGGAGGAAGTGGTTGCAAGAGTTAACGCCGTACTTCGCCGCAATCCACATTGGACAGCAGAAGGGGAAGGTAAACGTTATTTTGGCAATCTGGTCATTGATCTGGCAGCCAAACAGGTACTGCTGAATGGTGCAGAAGTGGCATTAACGCCTCGCGACCTGTCGCTGCTGATGTTCCTATCTGAATATCCGAATCGAACATTCACCCGGGAGCATCTCATTGAGCAGGTATGGGGCATGGACTATGACGGAAGTGACCGGGCTGTGGATCTTTCCATTAAGCGGTTGCGTCAGGCCCTCTCCCACTGGCTGCCAGAAACAGGAGAGATCCGGACTTTAAGGGGAATGGGGTATCAATTTTGGATCGCAAACTGAGCCGTAAAACTCCTAAACGAAAAACATCCATTCTCTCCTATTGGACGCTTCAATATTTTCTGATCCTCTGTATCGGCTTCATCATTATTGTGGCAGGGGCACTCTACTGGATCAGAACCACTTCCCTGGAGAAAGGTCTCAAAACCGCTGAGCTTCTGGGGCTTGAAATTGCGGAGAAGGTTTCAGGGACTGAAAACAAACTGCACATCCCTCCTGATCTGGATCGATTGGTGGACAAGCGTACCCAGCTTTTTAATACCGATAATCATTTTTGCATCATGATTCTCGACAACAACAATCAATTAATCTATTCGAACCCGAAAATGACCCAGCAGGAAGTCTATACTAGACTGTCGGATGATCTGTCCGAGCCGCGAAACCACAAATTTGCGGGTGTGACGGTCAATGTAGTGGATGCCGACCAGACGCTGGGTAAAGTATGGGTACTGCAGTCCAAAAAAGCCATAACTTACAGTCCAGACACTCTGCTCATCGTAGGTCTGCTGTTTGCTGCTCTCATTCTGTGTGGCTGGTTTACGATCTACCTTCTGTCCCGCAAGCTGTCCAAACCCATTCGCCAGGTTGCACATGCTGCAGAGCAGATTCGAACCGGTAATTATGATGTAAACCTGAATCTTGACACCAGGGAGCAGGAAATGAATGAACTCGTCCATTCTTTTCGCGAAATGTCCCTGCGATTACAGCAGCTGGAGGAATGGCGTAATCTCTCACTGGCAGGCGTTACCCATGAGCTGAAAACCCCGGTTACCTCCATCAAAGGACTGGTTATGGCCGTTCGAGATGATATCGTTAGCCCTCAGGAAGGCAAGGAATTTCTCGATATCGCATTAAAAGAATCGGAACGTATGGAACGCATGGTGGCTGATCTTCTGGACTATAATGCCATGAGTGCAGGCAGTGTTGCCGTACGCCATGAGCGCGTTGATCTGAGTCTGCTGGTTGGGGAGATTATTTACCAGTGGAAAATCGCTTACGAGGATCAATCACCGGAAGTGGCAATGCATGTACCTGCGGGGGCACTGTATACGATCGGTGATGCATTGCGGATTCAGCAAATTATCGTCAATCTGCTGAATAATGGTTTGCAGGCCACAGCTTCGGGGCAAACCGCGTTGTTTGACTTTCGCTTGCGAGCTGAAGAACACGATCTCTACGTAGACGTACAGGACAACGGAACAGGCATTGCCGAGGAAGATCAATCCAAAATATTTGAACGTTTCTACCGTGGCGAGCTCAAGAAGCGTCGGTCTCGTGGATTGGGACTTGGGCTCACTTACAGCCGCCTTCTCGCTCAAGCACAAGGTGGAGATCTGACCCTCACCTCAAGCAGCCCAAAAGGAAGTCTATTTACGCTGAAATTGCCACGCTGGAAGACACCTGATGCAACAACTCCGGAAAAAGCGTACCGTTCACCAGTAAATGCTTAGATCATCTTAAACAGCAGAACAGCCCGGCCAGGTTTCCTGAATGGATTCCTGGCAGGGCTGTTTCGTTATATCATTTTAATTTTGTTTATCGAACAGTAATGTTTCGGCTGAGCTTCTATGTAGATAATAATCGCGGCATATACTCATCATATGCATCCGTTATCAATTGTTTATGCAATGGACTGTCCGTAATAATCGCTTTCCGTTTGGCTTTGAGCACAATCTGCTCTACATCGGCGTAACTGCATCCTTTTAACTGCTTGCACATATAGGTTTTCAGGTCTGGCTGATGCTCAAATTGTCCAACCAGTTTGTTGATATATCGCTGCCTGCTCTCTTCATCCGGCATGCCATACGTTATTTTGGTATCAAATCTACGCCATACGGCATGATCCAGTTGGGTTTCCAAATTGGTGGCTGCCACCAGTACGCTATAGCCTTCAAATTCATCCAGACACTGCAGCAAGGTGTTAACTACCCTGGCCATCTCTTTCACTTCATCATTACTCTCCCGGGTGCGGCCAATGGCATCGAACTCATCCAAAAACAGGACACAGGGATTCAGGCGTGCATACTCAAAAAGTTTGCGTACATTCGTAGCCGTCTCTCCCAAATGGCTGTGAATGATGGCGTCCAGACGTACCAAAACCAGTGGGAGATTAAGCCGTGAGGCCAGGTATGATGCCGTTAATGTCTTCCCGGTGCCGGGAGGACCAAACATGACCAATTTGTTCGGCATGGAAACATCATGCTCCACAAAGCGTTCCTTCATGCCGAGAATGGTCAGGAATTCCTCAATGACACGCTCGTTCTCCTGTGAGAAGACGATGTGCTTCACTTTGCGTGTACACTCTTTTGGTGAATAAAAAGCAGCCATATCTATTCCCTTGGCACGGGGAATACGATTCATATGATTTGTTTTGCTCATGTTTGGATAACTCTCCTTCGTTCATGCCAGGAGAGTACTGCGAATCTCCAAGCCTAAATTAATTGATGTTTGAGAAGTGGAATAAAAGGCACGATCAACTAAGTTTTATAATCCTCACATTAAACGACTTAAAAAAAGATTGTCGTGAGTTAGTGGTGAGTTTCTTATTGCATTTCTGATTAATCGTAATAATTACTATTTAATCATAGCATACGACTGCCTTTTTGCAAAGTCAGTCTTCCACGCTCGCGCAAAAAGCTTTGTATAACAATTGCACATGTTGCATGCTCTGCCCAAATTTGCTATTCTGAAAGTGCATCGTTGTGTATAACGCAAATAAGCCCTCTTTATTAAGAGGACAAAAAAGTTTCGAACTTCAAGCGGCAACTTGAAAAGTCGAACTTATCTTTATACCAGCGAATGTAATCTAACTCAAAGTGAGGTTATTAATCATGGCAAAAGACGTATTGTGTGAAGTGAATTCCTGTGTTCACTGGGCTGAAGAGAACAAATGTAATGCTGATTCGATTTATATCGTGAGCCACAGTTCCCAAGAAGCAAGCAAGTCTGCTGAAACAGACTGCAAAACCTTTGAAGTAAAATAAAAACTTGACCATTGTTTTAAGTTAAAGGAGCCCTGGCCGGTTCCTTTTTCTTTTTGTATTGTAACAAGAATGATAATTATTATCAAGCCCTTTTGTCAAGTTCGTTATTCCTCTGTCAGGATGCACATAATGGCTGCTGCCCACGTAAACTACGAGAGCAGTCAATCTGCCCATGAACGATTAGATCCAAGAGGTGAATAACGATGCCTGTTAAAAGTGGCAAGCAGTACATTGAACGAATCAATGCCCAGACTGTCCCCTGCTGGTATAAGGGAGAACTCGTTACGGGTAAAAGATCCGAGCATCTTGCTTTCAAAGGGCTTATGGAGACACAAGCGCAGCTCTACGACATGCAGTCAGATCCGCTGCTTGCAGGCAAGATGACGTACGAATCCCCCGCGGACGGCAAACCGGTGGGACTATCATTCCTGCCGCCCACCACAGTGGATGATCTGCGGAAACGCCGTGAAGCGATGAGTGTCTGGTCAAACGCTCATCACGGATTTCTGGGTCGGTCACCCGATTATATGAACACGGCCATCATGTCATTCTATACTGCAGCGGATCTCCTTAACGAGTTGTCTCCGCAGTACGCTGAAAATCTGAGGAACTACTATGCCTTCTGTCGTGACAATGATATTACCCTCTCTCATGCCTTTATACAACCACACGCCAGCAAAATATCCGGGCAAATAGATGCTACGGAGGATGCAATCGCAGCCAAGGTGGTTGAGCACACCGAAGATGGCCTTATTATCACTGGGGCATTCATGATGGCTACACAGGGAGCAACTTGTGACGAAATTTTTGTATACCCGTCCCCCTCA
This sequence comes from Paenibacillus sp. P13VS, assembly GCF_015143645.1. NCBI lineage: Bacteria > Bacillati > Bacillota > Bacilli > Caryophanales > Paenibacillaceae > Paenibacillus > Paenibacillus sp. P13VS. Next base: position 21,051 of record NZ_WYEV01000007.1, read on the forward strand.
CCTGCCCCATTTGACGACGAGAATCCATTCGCCTTTGCGTTTGCCGTACCTAATGATCTGCCAGGCATCACCCTCGTTTGCCGGGATACCTATGCATCTGAATCACGCTTTAATTTTCCGCTCAGCTCCAGATACGAAGAAATGGATAACATCGTCATTTTTGATCATGTCTTAGTTCCTCATGATCGGATTTTCTTTGCCGGAAACGAAGAAATGTCCTCGCGTCTATTTAGCGGAAGCAACTTCCACATTCACGCGGGACATCAAGTGTTATGCCGATATATAGCCAAAACTGAATTCATTCTGGGAACACTTCAGTTGCTCACCGATACGCTTGACATTGCCTCTGAAGCACACGTCGTTGAAAAGACAGCACGTGTATTAGCCGGACTTGAGTCTCTTAAAGGCTTGGCCATCGCAGCTGAAGCTGGTGCCATTCCTGATGGTAGAGGTTTTATACTGCCTGCACCACAGCCACTGATGGCTGCCAATATTTTATATCCGAAGCTGTATCCCGAGATGATTGTAATTATCCAGTTAATGGCTTCAAGCGGGATGATTATGGTGCCTCAGGAGGAAGAATTCAAAACGGATGCAGCAGCGCATTTGGACATCTACCTGAGAGGAACCGATATGACAGCACATCAGCGCACTTCCCTTTTCCGTTTGATCTGGGAGCTCGGTGCAGGTTCATTCGGCGGCAGACAGACCCAATTCGAACGTTTTTTCTTCGGGAACAGTATTACCGTATCCAACCGCTTGTACTCAACCTATTCTGGCGTAGACACGTATCGTCAGCTCGTTAACAATTTCCTGGCAGACACGCATCATTAATTTCTGTTCGCCTAAGAGGCAACGTTTCAAACCAGATGGTCATAGACTGTCATCAGTTCAGAGGCTGGTCTGCTAATATCCACATCTCTTAATGCAGGCTGGTCTCCGTAACCGATGTGAAAGACTCCTAATACCTGCTCTTCACTGGTTAAGCCCATCAGATTCATAAATACGGGGTGCTGCTGATAATCATTCATTTTCCAAACCGCATGCAGTCCCTGTTCTGCTGCCAGCATGGTGAATCGCCTGCTCCAGGCTTTGGCAGGCAGCATATGATCCTTTTGACTGCCCGTTGGTGCAACGACAATCAGATGCGCAGGGATGGCTTCTGTATATTGATATGCGGCCCAGTCACCATATCGGTCTGCCAAGTGAGGAGGATAGCTCTGTCTGACCGCTTCCAGATAGAGCTGGCGCCCTTCTCCAGCAAAAAGCATAAATCGCCAGGGTTTAGAACTCATCACGTACAAGGAAGGATCTGCCTCATCCAGCAAACGTCCAATCACCGACTGTGGTACTGGAAGTGGGCTGAATTCGCAGCTTCCTGCACGCTTCTTGCCACTCCCCAATTGATTCACACCGGTTAACATTGTTTCGCTCCTCCTTTATCTTCACTATCTCAGACACTCTTCATGCAGATTTACATGAGCCAGTTCTTCTTGGGCTCCACTTCACTTTTTCTTCGGTCCACTTCCTCATGTATCCGGGCTTTGTCACGGGAGGTGAAATGTTCCGTTTCCGAATTTTCCGTTTGCGGGATACTGTCACGTACAAGCCTGATGTAATCCATTGAACGAACCAGGGATTGACGTCCCGGAATGAATCGAATTATACGACCTTCGAGTAAACAGTAAATTTCAATCATGCCAGGCAGCTTCCCGAAGGCTTCCCAGCAAAACACACTGGCCATATGCTGAAAAGCTTCAACTACGTTTGGATCGTGGACCACCAAGAATTTTTGAAGCAGCAGAGAGTCCCACCCTTCCGGTTGCCAAGCTGTCTGAAAAATCATCGATAAGTGCATGGAAAGTGCAGGAATTTCGGTTTTCCACTGTTCAAACAGGATCATGGGATGTTTCAAATCATCGTTCATGGCGATCGCCAATGATAGTTCATCAATGACTTTATTTTTCACATCCCAGTAATGAAGGATGGATTCGAAACCTGCTGCCTTTTTCGGCCACCACTTTTCCAGCATATATTGAACCGGAACCTCCTTGCGCACATCCGGGTCCATACTATAAAAGGCATTAACCGCATGACTGACCGCATACTGAACGCGGTGTCTCCATTGCAGCGGGGAACGCTCTGCAGCCTCCGATTCTGGGCGAATGAATCGATGCGGGCTGCGAAGCATCTCCTCCAATTTATAATCCTCAAGCAGTCGCTCCGAATGGTACGACCCTCTCGGCTGAACGGCTGCCTGAACATTAGGTTTCAACATAAGTTCTAGGACACCTGTAATCCGGCAGCAGCGAAGCGTTTACCGAATTCACGGCATGTATCCTTCTCCTGCTCCATCGGACTGTACTCAATCTTCAACATCTCTGGAGAAACCTCCGCCCCGCGTTCCTGCAGCTTCGCAGCTGCAAGATCCACCGCTCCGCAAAATTGTTCATAAGATGTGTCACCGCTGCCGAAGACTGCTGCTCTTTTGCCACTCAAGTCCAGTTCATCCAGCTCTTCGTAAAAATCAAGGAATTCATCGGGCAGTTCCCCGTCTCCCCATGTGTATACTCCAATGAGGAAAGCATCATATTCAAGCACATCTGCTGCATTGCAATCCACTACATCCTTGAGGACTGCCTCATGCCCTCCCTGTGTAATACCCTCTACAATCAGTTCTGCAATTTCTTCTGTATTTCCAGTCATGCTCGCATAAGCCACCAACAATTTAGCCATCTATTTTTCCCTCACTTTAATTTAGTCATCTAGATCATGCAGTTCATAAGGATATCTGAATTATTAAAATCATATGTGATAATGATTATCATTGTCAAATAAAATTTTATCTTTTCTTCTTTTTCAGGATATGATTACACAGCAAAATCAAAACAACAAAAGCCCCGTCTGCCCACCCCAACTGGCGTACAGGCCCTTTTTTGTTGTACAATAGTATCCAAATGACTTTTGAAGGATGGATAAACGACTATGTACGTAGCATCGAACTGGAAGGACTATGAAGTAATCGATACAGGAGGCGGCGAGAAACTGGAGCGTTGGGGCGATGTCATCTTGCGCAGACCCGATCCCCAGATTATTTGGCCTCTCGAAAAAGAAACCAATGAATGGCGCCAGGTGCATGGTCACTATCACCGCAGCTCTTCCGGTGGCGGCAGCTGGGATATGAAGAAACCAATTCCGGAACGCTGGACCATTGGATACGAAAACCTTAAGTTTCACATTAAACCGACCAGCTTTAAGCATACAGGCTTGTTCCCTGAACAAGCTGCCAACTGGAGCTGGATGATGGATAAAATCTCGAATGCAGGACGGCCCATCTCCGTACTCAACCTGTTTGCCTACACGGGCGGTGCGACGGTTGCTGCAGCTTATGCCGGCGCTTCGGTTGTTCACGTGGATGCAGCCAAAGGCATGGTGCAGTGGGCCAAAGAGAACGTTCAACTTTCCGGTCTTGCAGACCGACCTGTTCGTTTTATTACGGACGATGTATTTAAATTCGTACAGCGGGAGCAGCGCCGTGGTAACCGTTACGATGCGATTATTATGGATCCTCCGTCCTACGGCCGGGGACCTAATGGGGAGACGTGGAAGCTGGAAGAGAATCTCTACCCCTTCCTGAAATCTTGCATGAGTGTTTTGTCGGATAACCCACTATTCATGCTGGTTAATTCCTACACTACTGGCATCTCATCCACAGTTCTGCGCAACATGCTGACGATGACGATGTCAGCTCAATACGGAGGCAGCATTACTGCAGGTGAGATCGGTCTGCCGATTACACGCAGTGGGTTGGACCTGCCTTGCGGCATTCTGGGCCGCTGGGAGTCATGATGTCTGATCATGTACAGTCACCTGGTGATATTCCTGTACTATACGAGGATAATCACCTGTTAGGCATTACGAAACCTGTTAATGTCCCTACCCAGGAGGATGCATCGGGAGATCCCGATCTGCTCACGCTCCTGAAACAGGATTTGAAGGAACGGTACAATAAACCCGGCAATGTATATCTCGGTCTGGTTCACAGGCTGGATCGCCCCGTTGGAGGTGCAATGATTTTCGCCAAAACCTCCAAGGCGGCGTCCAGATTGTCTGAAACGGTCCGTGGACGACATTTCCGCAAAATATACGCGGCCGTTGTTCATGGTAAACTACCTGCGCAGCAGGGTACGTTGAGGCATACTTTGCTGAAAGATGCGCGAACCAACACAGTAACAGCTGTACCGAAAGGTACACCCGGTGGTAAAGACGCTGTTCTGGATTACCGGGTTATCGGTCAAACGGATCGATACAGTCTCGTACACATCGAACTTCACACCGGAAGATCGCACCAGATTCGAGTTCAAATGAAAGAATCTGGCTGTCCCTTGTTTGGAGATCAGAAGTACGGTGCAGGTGTGAACAAGCCCGGCCAGCAGATCGCTCTCTGGTCTGCCATCGCAGCTTTTCCTCACCCGGTAACCAAAGAAGAGATCACCTTAAGATCGCTGCCTCCCCGCGAGTTCCCATGGGCGGAATGGCCATCTGGCGTGTATGAGGATGCGTTTAAAGAATAATGGACAAACCGTGTATCCGAATCTATATTCTGGGTACACGGTTTTTTAACAATGTATTCGAAACGACAAGTATCATGACGATTCACTACAAGATGAAGATCTATTAGAGAACAGAGCCAATACTCCTGGGATGGAGAAAGGAAGTTTGCATTCCAATGACACCGTTCACTAAACAAGTCGTGGCCATTATTGCATCTATACCGGAAGGCAAAGTCATGACCTATGGCCAGATAGCTGCTCTTGCGGGCAGCCCCCGTGCTGCAAGGCAGGTTGTGCGCATTCTTCACTCCTTGAGCCGCAAGGAGCGACTTCCCTGGCATCGTGTCGTTAACGCCAAAGGAGAGATTGCCATTCCGGACGAACACGCTCGCATGATGCAGGAGACCGAGCTCATCAGCGAAGGTGTTGAATTTCAGCTGAATGGGACCATTAACCTCCAGCAGTTTGGATATGATCCTGGACCGGTATTTCTTGACGATTCATCGGAGGGATAACACCAGGAATAATTCTTGTTCGCTATCTCTAATACAAAAAGAGCCTCAGCAGTTCAAACTGCTGAGGCTCTCTCTCATTCAATCGCTTTGTATACAAGCGTAACTCGTATGAATATTAAACGATGATACCCGTAATAAAGTTAAGCTGTTGCATTCGCTTTTTGATGCTGTTCCACCGGTGTCGGTTCAATTGCCGGCTTCGTCTTACGGATAAAGAACGCCAGAAGCATTGCGGCAACGGTCATCCAGGTAGCCACCGTAAATGCGTAGTTTACCCCGTAGATGGTTGCATCTGCCGTAGCACCGAGCATAGCAGCTTGATCCTCAGGATTAATCTGTCCCAAGGCAAGTGTATCTGCCAGGTGGGATTTCAATTTACTGCTCATGATCGTAACCAGAATGGCTGTACCAATTGCACCAGCAACCGTACGAAGTGTGTTGGACATTGCTGTACCGTGTGCGTTCAAACGCTGTGGCAGTTGGTTCAAGCCGGCAGTCTGAATTGGCATCATCAACATCGACATACCGAACATCCGTGCAGTATAGATAAACATCATGTAGCCATATGTTGTATCAATGGACAGGCGGCTGAGCCCCCATGTCGTAATTGCAGTAATCGCAAGACCTGCAACGGACAGCCAGCGAGCACCAACTTTGTCAAAGATACGGCCAGTGATTGGAGACATAATCCCCATCAGAATCGCACCAGGCATCATGAGCAAACCTGATTCAATTGGTGAGAAGCCGCGAATATTTTGCAGGAAAATCGGAAGCAAAATCATGCCGGCAAACATCGCCATTGTCACAAGCATATTAATAATTGTAGTTAATGTGTACATGTTGTATTTGAAAATACGGAACTCGAGCAATGGATGATCGGTTGTCAGTTGACGAACAACGAACAGGATCAACGAGATGGCACCTACGACCAGGCAGCTGATAACCACTGCACTTCCCCATCCATCTGTACCAGCATCACTGAAACCGTACAACAAGCTACCAAATCCAAGTGTGGACAAAACAACGCCTGGATAATCGAGTTTCGGTTTGGATTGACGGGTTACATTTTTGACAAATGCAATACCGATTGCTGTTGCAATCACGGAGAATGGCAAGATGATATAGAACAGCAGTCTCCAGGAATAATGTTCTACCACATAACCGGAAAGCGTTGGTCCAATGGCTGGAGCAAGGATCATGGCGATCCCCATTGTCCCCATGGCCTGACCGCGTTTCTCAATCGGGAAAATGGTCAGGAACACGACAGTCATCAGAGGCATCAGAATACCTGCGCCTGCCGCTTGAATCACACGACCAACCATCAGAACGGAGAAATTCGGACTAATTCCGCAGACCAGCGTCCCTAATGTAAATAACGTCATTGCCGTAATAAAGATCTGACGTGTTGAAAATCTGGCAATCAGATAAGCCGTGACCGGAATTAGCACGCCATTGACGAGCATGTATCCCGTTGTCAGCCATTGGGCTGTATTCGCCCCGATACCGAGATCTTCCATGATTTTAGGAAGAGCCACGTTCATCAGGGTTTGGTTCAAGAAGGCTACAAATGCACCAATTAGCAGCGCGGCTACAATCGGTCCCTTCTTAATGTTGTCCATCGCAGAGGATGGAGCTGCAGCGGTAGTACTCATGGGTTGTTCATCTCTCTTCCTTCTAACTTTTCAATCATTTGAGTATGAATTCTTAGCAGATGCTCAAGATCTTCTTTTGGAATATCCAATATGGGAGATACTCTTTCCATCCACAACTGGTGGGTTTCCTGCTGTGCCTTATCTCCTTTATCCGTAATTTGCAGCATGACGGATCGGCGATCAGAATGGGAACGTGTCCGGACTATGTATTCACCCTTGACCAGACGTTCAACCACAGCACTCATGGAACTGCTGCCCATATGACACAGCTCAGCCACCTCGTTGATGCCAATGGAAGGACGCTCCTTCAAAATGGATAACACCATAAATTGAATCGAAGTTAACTCAATCTGCTTGTTTTCATTCCAGAATGCCCGAAACAGCATTTGATTCACTTGCCGGAACGAATTGATAATGTAGAATACTTCATACGTATCAATCATTAATTCACCCTTTTTACTTTTGGAATATAATATTTCGCACACGAAATATCAGGGGAACAATTATTTATTATAACAAAAATAATGACATAGTCAACTCTTTACATATAAATTTTCTGAAATTATTCATTGCTCTATGAAACAGACAAATCGTTTCACTCCAGCCAAAATAAAATACCATAGCACTCCTGCTTGTATCCTCAGGATTGCTATGGTATACCATTAACTTCAAATCATATCATCATGAATTATCCCCTGTCCATCATTGTTCATTAGGATGTGGAGGACAGCGCATGTTCCTTTGTTTTGGGGGCTGTCATCTTACCCAGCAGATAGACAAGCAGCTGTTGGTTGTGCATTGATATATTGCTAAGTACGGAATTCATGAAATCATTTCGAATGGCAACGCCACGTTCCGTCTCCATGCGTCCCTTGTCAGATAAGGAAACCCACACGATTCTTCGATCGTTGTCATCCCGATCTCGACGAATCAAATTGTTTTTTTCCATACGGTCAAGCAGCATCGTTACGGCCGCAGGTGTTGTAGCCAAAAAAGGAATCAGATCGGATGGCTTCATTTTCTGATGATCCTCAAGAACCTCCAATACAGCCAGCTGTGCCTCTGTTAAAGAGGGGGCCAGTTCCTGATCCATATGCAGCTTATAGTCCTTGGTGAGCCTTGACCAACACTTGGCAAAATCGGAATTATACATCTTGAATCGCTCCTCTCTGCAACCCGGTTTTTCACTTCACTAGCTTAACTTTTCGCGCTAAAAACCCGCATTCCTGCTGCATTTTTTCAATTTCCCAGCGATCGACCGTAATCGACGAAGGTTGTTAAACTTCGCATGGACAGCCTCTTTTAATCCGAGTTTGAACAACAAAAAAAGACTCTTTGCACGACAGAGTTAACTGCTGTGCAAAAAGTCTTTTTACTCATTTTACGATGTTGATGCTGGCTGATTCTCATCAAAATTCATGAGAAGCTCCACGATTTCATCCTGTTTCTCCACATGAACCAGCAGCTTGCCGATATGTTTGCGTTCCGTAATTGGTACACCTTCAGAGGAAATCGGATACGCTTGCCCTTCTTTGGTCATTACCGTTACGTTTCGTTGCTCCCTGCAATAGAAAGCCCCGGCTATGCGGCTTCCGTTCGGTTTCACACGCTTGCCTTCTTTGAATTCGAATGTGGCAATACCTTTGCCTCCGCGACTTTGCAATGCATAGTCCAGCAGCAGCGAACGTTTACCGTAGCCCAAGTCGGACAGCACGGCAATCTCGCCCTCATCTCCTTCCACCCATAGGGCGGAAACGACTTCATCCGTATCTTTTAACTGAATACCACGAACCCCTCCGGATACCCGTCCCATTGGATTGACCTCATCCTCACGGAAACGGATCGCCATCGCTTCCTTGGTGATCAGCATAATATCCTTGCCGCCTGTGCTCAGATGTACCGATAAAACCTCATCGTCCTTACCCACTTTGCAAGCAGCTACAGCTCCGGAACGTTTGGTGACGTACTCTTTCAGCTCGGTACGCTTCACCTGTCCCTTACGTGTAACGAAGACGAGACTGTGACCTTCTTCTTCGAAGGACTTGACTGCGAGCACACTCGCGATACGATCATCCTTCGCTAACGGGATGACATTGACAATGGCCGTTCCAGGGTCTTTCCACTTGAATTCCGGCACCTGGTGAACAGGCAGCAAAAAGTACTGGCCTTTTTGCGTGAACACGAGCAGGTTTTCAAGCGTATTGACTTCAAGCACCTGTGAAATATAGTCGCCTTCCTTTACACCGCTTCCGTTGCGTTCTCCGCCAGAACGAGTAAAGGACTGCATTCCCGTACGTTTCACATAGCCCTCTTTGGATAATGTAACAAATACATCTTCCGCGTTGACGAGGACTTCCAGATTAACCTTAAGCTCTTCCACCTCGCCCTGGATGGCCGAACGACGGTCGATCCCGTATTTCTCCCGGATCTCCATCAATTCTTTGCGGATGACACCAATTAGCTTGCGGTCACTATCCAGAATGGAGCGTAATTGGGCAATCTTTTTCATCAGATCGTCAAGCTCTTTCTGGAGGGACGTGATCTCCAGATTGGTCAAACGGTACAGCTGCAGCGTCAAGATGGAATCCGCCTGGCGCTCCGAGAATCCGAACATCCACATCAGATTATTTTGCGCGTCCTGACGATTTTTGGAGGCCTTGATTGCTGCGATGACCTCGTCAAGAATATTCAGCGCTTTGACCAGACCCTCCAGCACGTGTGCACGGTCTTCCGCTTTCTCCAGCTCATACTTCGTCCGGAACGTCACAACCTCACGCTGATGGGCGATATAGGCTTCCAGGATGGATTTCAACCCAAGCTGTTGAGGTGCCTTGTTCACGATGGCAACCATGTTGAAATTGTAGGTTACCTGAAGATCGGTTTTTTTCAGTAAATAAGCAAGAATACCTTGCGCATCCGCTTCTTTTTTCAATTCAACCACGATACGCAGACCGTCACGTCCACTCTCATCGCGAACTTCGGCAATACCTTCTACTTTTTTCTCAAGTCGGATATTCTCCATGGCTGTAACAAGACGGGATTTTACCACCTGGTATGGAATCTCGGTAATGACAATCTGCTGCTTGCCACCGCGCATATTCTCGATATCCGTTTTGGAGCGAATGTAAATTCTTCCTTTGCCTGTCCGATAAGCATCCAGAATACCTTCGCCACCCATAATTAAGCCGCCTGTAGGGAAATCCGGACCTTTCATGAACATCATGATCTCGTCCAGCTCAATGGATGGTTTTTCCATGACCGCGATGCAGGCATCTATGACTTCACGCAGATTATGCGTTGGTATCTCGGTTGCGAAGCCGGAAGAAATCCCACTTACACCATTGACCAGTAGGTTGGGATAACGAGATGGAAGCACAACCGGCTCTTTGGCTGTATTATCGAAATTGTCCTTAAACAGAACCGTCCGTTTCTCGATATCTCGCAGCATCTCCATCGCGATCGGCGACAAACGGGCCTCTGTATACCGCATCGCTGCAGCCGGGTCATCGTCCTGGGATCCCCAGTTGCCATGACCGTCGACGAGCACATGGCCCATTTTCCAAGGTTGTGCCATCCGCACCATACCATCATAGATGGATGAGTCACCATGGGGATGGTAGTTACCCATCACATCACCGACGGTTTTTGCAGATTTACGATAAGGCTTTTCAGGCGTATTACCGGAATCGTACATGGCGTATAGAATACGACGCTGCACGGGTTTTAACCCATCCCGAACATCGGGAATGGCCCGATCCTGAATAATATATTTGGAGTAGCGACCGAACCGGTCACCGACGACCTCTTCGAGAAAGGCCGGCAAAAATTGTTCTGATAGACTCATTCCAAGCACCTTCTATTCTTCGTACTCTGTAAAGTCGACGTTCTCTACAATCCAGCGTTTACGCGGATCGACCTTATCACCCATAAGTGTTGACACACGTCGCTCCGCTTTGGCAGCATCTACAATCTCCACCTTGAGCAGCGTCCGTGTCTCCGGATTCATCGTCGTTTCCCACAGCTGATCCGGATTCATCTCACCCAGACCTTTATACCGCTGAAGTTCGACGTTGTTTCCAAACTCCTTCATGTAATTCGCCAGCTCATCATCTGTCCAAGCGTAGCGAACACTTGCCATTTTGCCGGACTTGCGGGTGAGCTTATATAAAGGCGGCTGTGCAATAAATACTTTACCTTGATCAATCAGAGGTTTCATATAACGGTAAAAGAAAGTCAGCAGCAGCACCTGGATATGTGCACCGTCCGTGTCCGCATCGGTCATGATTATGATTTTGGAATAATTGCTGTCTTCAACGGCAAATTCAGTCCCAATACCCGCTCCGATCGCAGCCGTAATTGCACGATATTCCTCGTTTTTGAGGATATCCGCCAGCTTTGATTTTTCCGGATTGAGCGGTTTTCCCTTCAGAGGCAGTATCGCTTGAATCTTCGAATCGCGTCCCTGTTTGGCCGAGCCTCCTGCGGAATCCCCTTCAACAATAAACAGCTCGTTCCGGGTAAAATCCTTGGATTGTGCCGGAGTCAGCTTACCATTCAGGTTGGAACTTTCACTGCGCTTTTTGCCTGTACGCATCTCGTCACGGGCCTTGCGTGCAGCTTCTCTTGCCTTGGAGGCCTGAACCGCTTTGCGAATCAATGTCTGAGCCACCTGCGGGTTTTCTTCCAAGAACCGCTGCATGTTCTCCGAAACGACCGAATCGACCGCACTTCGAGCGGAAGCGCTACCGAGTTGATCTTTCGTTTGTCCAACGAATTCGACTTCGGACATTTTTACGCTGATGACAGCCATCATGCCTTCGCGAAGATCATTACCCTCAAGGTTTTTATCTTTTTCCTTAATCATGTTGGTGCGTCTTGCATAATCGTTCATCACACGGGTATACGCCGTCTTGAATCCGGTCTCATGTGTACCGCCGCCCCTGGTCGGGATCGAGTTAACAAACGAAGCCAGCGTTTCGGTGTACCCTGCGTTGTACTGAATCGCCACTTCAACCTCGATGTCATCCTTCTCCGCATAGAAGTGAATAACATCATGCAGCACATCTTTATTTTCGTTCAAATACGCAACAAACTGGCTTGCTCCGCCTTCATACATGTACTCATCCTGATTGCCTGAACGTTCGTCTTTCAGAACAATTTTCAGGCCCGAGTTCAGAAAAGCAATTTCCTGAAGCCGTTCTGCCAGTGTATCATAATTCAATTGAATGCCATTTTGGAAGACACGTATATCGGGTTTAAACGTTACTTTAGTCCCTGTCCGGTTGGTATTCCCGAGTACTTCGAGTCCCGTTACCGGCTCTCCGACATGTTCGACACCCTTTTTGTCCTGCCAATATTCGAAACGTTGACGATGAATCTTGCCATCACGGAAGATTTCGACTTCAAGCCACTCCGACAAAGCGTTCGTTACCGAAGCACCTACGCCGTGCAGTCCGCCTGATTTCTTATATCCTGATCCACCGAACTTTCCGCCTGCGTGCAAAATCGTAAACACGACCTGGGGAGTAGGAATCCCTGTTTTATGTATACCTGTCGGAATTCCCCTTCCGTTATCCTGAACCGTAATAGAACCGTCCTTATGCAGCGTGATATCGATTTTGGAGCAGAATTTGGCGAGATGCTCGTCGACAGCGTTGTCCACAATTTCCCATACCAAATGATGCAGACCTGAAGTACTGGTGCTGCCGATGTACATCCCGGGCCGTTTCCGAACCGCTACCAGTCCTTCAAGTACTTGAATGTCGTCCGCGTCGTAGCCTGAAGACCCCTGTCCTCCGCCTGTCGAACCTGCCGACATATCGATTTGCTCGACCATTCATGCTCCCCCTTCTTAACTTGCAACTGAAAAAATACCTAAAATGCAAACAGATGTTTTCTTATCCTTGTCCATTTTAATTCAAGATATCCCGTTTCGTAAAGACAAGGAATGACACAATGAGTGAGGCAATGCCCCAAACACTAAGCACAATAAGGGAAAAACCCAAATTCATTCCTTCAATCGGTGGCAATCCACCGGACAAATAATCCGGAAGTTCCAGATTAACCATGAACAGGTATTTGGCTGACTGCCAAGAGGCAGCCATATTCGTGAGAATGGTTCCTGCGATCAGTGCAGCCATCATAATAACAATACTTGCTGCCGTGCTGCGAACCAGTACGGAAACCATGAAAGCCAGAATGGCCACAATGACGCTCACAAACCATATCAATCCTGCCTGCATGAGAAGATACAGCCATTGATCCACAGCGTGTACGGCAGACAGATCCACATCGGTACCCACAACCTTGAATCCGGTAAAGATCGGCATGCCGAAACCTTTATAACCGAATACTGCACCTGATATAACGTAACAGATAATATACGCAGATACGACGATTATAGACACAAACATAATCAGGGTGACCAGTTTGCTGAGCAGTACTTTCCAGCGTTTGACCGGACGCGTCAGCAGCATCTTGATGGTACCAGTTGTGCGCTCACCCGACACCAGATCCGAGGCAATGGCCATAATAAGCAGCGGAATAAACAAGCCAACCGCATTATTCATGAATTCCCTTGTAAAAGTTACGCCATTGGGCTCCTTCGGATTCACGTCATTTTCCAGATAATATTGCATCTGCTGGATATAAACCGTACGGTACTTTTTGTATTCCTCAGGCACCCGGTCGCTGCCCAGTGAATTTTGATTATCCGTGATTGCCTGCTGAAGTTCAAGTCTCCAGTCGCCACCAAACTTGTCGCGGTTATTTTCCGCAGATTTCATCTGGGCATACGTAAACATCGGAACCAGTACCGCAAGTACAATAAATATAATATAAAGACGTTTCTTCTTCACCATCTTAATCGTTTCATTTCGGATGAGCGGCATGATATTACTCAATGGATTCACCTTCAGTCATCTTTAAGAATAATTGTTCCAGTGTTGGCTGAACCCGCTGTACACCTTCAACCTGAATCCCTGCCTGGACCATCTGATTCACAAGACCGGCTATTCGATCCTCGTGCATTTCAGCCACAACGGCATTGGATCCAAGCCCTGCGATAATGGTATCATCCATCACCTCGGCTGGCCGATCCACTAACGCAATACCTGCGTCAAGCAGCATTTTCCTGCCCTCCTCCAGAGGTGAAACATGCCATATGGCGAATTTGGAGTGATCTTCAATTAATTCATCTACACCGCCAACGGCAAGAACGCGACCTGCACTTATAATCGCGACCCTGTCACACAGAAGCTGAATTTCACTCAGCAGGTGACTGCTGACAAATACAGCCATCCCTTCGCTTGCAAGTTGTTTGATAAACACCCGAAGCTCCTTAATCCCTTTGGGATCAAGTCCGTTGGTAGGTTCATCCAGAATCAGCAGACGTGGGCGTCCAAGCAGGGCCTGGGCGATCCCCAACCGTTGGCGCATGCCTAACGAATAGGTTCTCACTTTATCATGAATTCGTTGATCCAGACGGACAATATCCACCACTTCCTGAATGCGGGCATGATCCACACCAGGCTGCATCCGGGCAAAATGCTCCAGATTCTCCCAACCTGTCAGGTAAGTATACACCTCCGGATTTTCCACGATGGAACCGACGTATTGCAGAGCACGCTCTGGGTCACGGTTCACATCATAACCACAGACTTTAATATTGCCTTCTGTCGGTTTGATCAGATCAACGAGCATGCGAATGGTTGTTGTTTTTCCCGCTCCGTTCGGTCCCAGAAAACCAAAAATTTCTCCAGGCTTCACTTCAAAAGTGACATCTTTGATAATCCATTTACGTCCTATTTTTTTCTTAAGATGCTGCACAGACAGTACATAATCGCTCTGCGGTTCTCCCATTAGTTCGTGCTCCCTTCTGCCGTTGTTTCAGCCTGATATTCCTGAGCGATCCGAACCGCAATCTCCTCGTATCCTGCACCATTTGGGTGGAAGTGATCGGAAGAGAGATATTCGCCCAGGTGATTTTCAAACAGATCAAAGGTGGGTACAAGTGTCATCTTATCCTCTTGGTTCAAGATTTGGAGCGCAGCATCATTCCATGCAGCTACGACCGCATTGCCGGGTACCTCCAGCTCCTTGACGTCCCCAAACGGGTTATAAAGACCTATGTACGCGATCTGTGCTTCAGGATTGATCTCTTTAACTTTCTTCAAAATTTCCTGGAGACGCTTGGACGTTTCCGGCAATACTGCAGCCAGCTTTTCGGCAGTCGGCGGATCCTCACCCTGCAATACCTGACCACCCTGAAAGAGATCGTTAGCTCCAATGGACAATAAAATAAAGTTGGATTGCTGGAGTACGTAACGTACACCTTGCTCATCCAGTTTACTTAGTAATGCATCCGTTCTCAGGCCATTGACTCCCAGGTTGTTCAGAACCTGAACATCATGTCCCTGTTCCTTTAAAATATTGCCTGCACGCCTTACAAAGCCAAGTCCTTCATCATCTCCCGTGCCTCTAGCCAGAGAATCACCAATAACGGCTATTCGAATTTTACCATCATCAACTGGAGCTTCAGGTTTGCTGGCCTCATCGGCTGGTGTTTTCGTCGACTGCCCCGTGCCTAAAGCTGAATCCCCCTCAGGATAAATGACGTCTTTTATGGCATAACCAAAACCGAATAATAGCAGAAGCGTTGCCAAAATGGACACCGTACTGATTGTTCTCCAGATCCATGGCGCTGAATCAAGGGTTTTTCTTTTCATTCATCACATCTCCGCTCATGTACACCTGGTTGGGTGCTTATAGTTAAAATGGTTTGACTTTAAGATGACGCTTTTTCTAAATAACATAAATGTTCTGTCGTTAATTTGCAAATTTTGCCGCTCTTTCTTTTTAAAAGTTTTATAAATGGAAAAAGGCTATGCCTCACACAGATTTCGCTGTGCTGACATAACCTTTTTCCGAATTAAATCTGAACGTTATTCATTCAAATGACTTATTTGCCGATAAATTCTTGAGCCCAGTAACCGTTGTAGTATCCAACACCGATTTGAGTAAAGTTTTTGCTCAGGATATTCGCCCGGTGTCCTTCACTGTTCATCCATGCAGTAACTACTTCCTGAGGCGTTTTTTGACCTTTGGCGATGTTCTCACCAGCGTAGCTGTAAGTTACTCCAAATTGTTTCATCATATCAAAAGGAGAACCATACGTTGGTGATTGGTGATCAAAATAGTTGTTGTTGCTCATGTCTTTTGCTTTGGCAAGAGCGACTTTATCCAGAAGTGTATCGGATGCCAGTGCGCTTAGACCTGCTTTGGCACGCTCAGCGTTCACCAATTTAACAACCTGTGCTGCAAAATCGGATTGAGTTGACTCATTACCACTGTTGCTTGTGTTATTACCTGTGTTACCCGTGTTGTTTGCATTACCAGAGTTGCTGCTGTTCTCAGGCTTTTTCGTTGGCGTAGCAGCTGGTTTCTCTTCTTGCGTTGGTTGAGACGGTTTTGTTGTTTCTGGTTTTGTTGACGGTTTTGTTGTTTCTGGCTTCGTTGTTTCAGGCTGTGCTGCTGGTTTCTGGACAACCTGACCATTCGATACCGTAATTCCGTTATCCTTCATCCACTTTTCAAGCAATGTTTTCAGGCTAGTTGCATCCGTAAGTTTAATTGTAGTTTTATATGTGGACACCTCTGCCGCTGAAGCAGAAGCAGGGAGCATAATTCCTACAGCCAGTACAGCTGTCAGACTTCCAGTGACGACGGTTTTCAACAAGTTCTTTTTCAAATTCATTCATCTCCTCGAAAATTAATTAGTTACAACTTTGTAATGAATACTCTAGCAGTATACCAATTCATACGAGTGATGTGAACCTATAAATTATGGAAAAGTTACTTTTTTGTAATCTTTAATAGCGTTTCAAAAGCATCAAATCGGTTTAAATGATTAAGTCATGCATTAAGACATGAGCCTATATCCGTAAGTGCAGTAGTAGTTGTATAGTTTCGAAATGTTAACCTTATTACCTGTATCAATGGTATAAAGCTTAACCGTTTTATTCATGTGAACTGCCTACTACACTATCATATATGAAAACCATCCTTTAAGGGGCGTCCTTATTTAACCAAAAAAAAGACATCCGGAATGTTGGTCCGAATGTCTCGAGTTACCTGTACATCAACGATCTGGTTGAGGAATAGGTACCTTGTTTTGAAGAATCTTTTCTATAGAAGGACTTTACTGAAACGATATCCTCTCTTCTGAAAGCCAATGTGCTCATAGAAAGAATACGTTGATGAAGCAACTTCACGATTCGCACCGGTGACAAACAATTGTTTCCCACCTTGCTGTCTGCCCCAGTCCTCAGCACGAGCCATCAGACGACGGCCAATTCCGCCTCCACGGTACTCTTGCCCTACAATCAAGGACGTAATTTGGGCGGCAGGTTCTGGATAGGCATGACTTTGCACACATTGCAAGCCGATCATACCAATAATTTGTTCATCCACTTCGGCAACAAGCATGCACGCGTTTGGATTACTCTCCAAACCTTCAATGCGCTCTTTCATAACATTGGCTGTTGTCGGATAGCTGACCTCTCGCATCAGTCCCGTTACCGCTTCAGCATCTCGCAGTTCACACTCTCGGATCGTCAGTACAGGGGCCTGGGCATTATTGGACATGATTTACCTCCACTTTCAGCATATTTGCGGCTTGAACCGCTGTTTTTCGAGCTTCTTCCACATCGTGGCCTGCACTAAGCGCCACAGCCATCCGGCGTCCCACTTTGACCTCAGGTTTGCCAAACACACGAACCTGCGTACGTGGAAGAGCCAGTGCTTCTTCAATCCCGCCTATAGTAAAGTCGGATGTTTCATGATTGGCTTTCAGCGTAGCTGAAGCTCCAGGTGTAAGCAGATGTACATCTGTCACAGGGAAACCCAGAATTGCACGCACATGCAGCGCAAACTCAGAGCTATCTTGCGTTACCATGGTAACCATACCTGTGTCATGCGGACGAGGTGATACCTCGCTGAACACAACTCCGTCCGAAGTCAAGAAGAGTTCGACACCGAACAGCCCATAACCACCTAGCTCATCGGTCACAGACTTGGCAATATGACAAGCTTGCTCCCATTGCTGCGGAGTCATTGCATGCGGCTGCCAAGATTCGACATAATCTCCATCCTTCTGAATGTGACCAATCGGAGGGCAAAATACAGTTCCTGATACAGATCTTACGGTGAGCAGCGTTATTTCACTGTCAAATTTCACAAAGCTCTCCACGATGACACGTACAGATTTGCCGCGCGCTCCAGACAGAGCGATATTCCAGCAATTCTCCACGTCATCCGGCGTGCGGCATACACTCTGCCCTTTACCGGAAGAACTCATCAATGGTTTGATCACACAAGGTGTACCCAGTTCACGAACGGCTTCTTGAAGCTCTTCCAAGTTGTTCGCAAATAGATAGGCTGCTGTCGGAAGTTTCAATTGTTCTGCCGCCAACCGCCGGATGCCTTCGCGGTCCATGGTTAAACGGGCAGCACGTGCCGTCGGCACAACACAAAATCCCTCTTCTTCAAGCTCCAACAACGCTTCTGTCGCAATCGCTTCGATCTCTGGTACGATGTAATGAGGTTTTTCCTTGCGAATCAATTGTTTCAAAGCTTCGGCATCTAACATGTCGATGCAGTAAGACCGGTGTGCTACCTGCATGGCAGGTGCATTGTCATAACGATCAACAGCAATCGTTTCAACTCCCAGTCGATGGGCCTCAATAACGACCTCTTTTCCCAATTCTCCGCTACCCAGCAGTAGCATTTTTTTGGCTTGAGCCGTAAAAGGAGCACCCCACATGTTCTTTCCAATCCTCCCAAAGAGAAATCTTCTATATCTGTCTCTCTATTTTCGGGGTTTTGGTTAAAGATTGCAAGGGTGCTCCCTATTTTTCTTGTGAATTTTACAAGATTTTTTGTGTTTTTTCGATCAATTTTTACAAAAATCTGTATTGAGCTTCTATTAATCCATTATAAACTCCTTGTTTCTGGATAAGTTGCTCATGGTTTCCTTCTTCCTTGATTTCACCGTGATCGAGCACAATAATGTTATCTGCATTCCGGATCGTCGAGAGTCGGTGAGCGACCATGAAAGAGGTTCTGCCTTTAAGCAGCACTTTCAGTGCTTCCTGAATTTTGAGCTCTGTCTCGGTATCAATACTTGCTGTTGCTTCATCCAGAATAAGAATCCGTGGATCCGCGAGCAAGGCACGGGCGAAGGACAGCAGCTGCCGTTGTCCCATGGACAGCACGTTTCCTCTTTCTTCAACCTCCGTATCATATCCACCAGGCAGCTTCATAATAAACTCGTGGGCATTGACCGCCTTCGCAGCCTCCTCCACTTCTTCATTGGTTGCGTCCAGTCTGCCAAATCGAATATTGTCTCGAATCGTTCCGGAGAAGATAAAGGTATCCTGCAAGACAATGCTTACCTGACTACGCAGACTCTCAACCGTAATATCCTGTATATCATGGCCGTCAATCGTCAGTCTTCCTCCGGAAATATCATAGAAGCGGCTGATCAGGTTGATAATTGTACTTTTTCCCGAGCCGGTGTGACCAACCAGTGCAATGGACTCACCTGCTGCGGCCTTAAAGCTGATTCCTTTAAGCGCCTGTCTGCCTTTCTCGTATTCAAAAACGACATTGTCAAATACGATATCGCCTTTAATAGAAGGAATCGGCTTCGCACCCGGTTTGTTCGCAATGCTTGGTTCCTCATCCATGAATTCAAAAATGCGTTCGGAGGAAGCCATGGCTACCAGCAATTGATTGTACATCTGGCCCAGACGGTTGATCGGATCCCAGAAGTTACCGACATAGTTGGCGAAGGCTACAAGCAAACCAACCGTTAACTGACCATCTTGAATCAAGTACGCACCAAACCAGAACAGGATCAATGTACCGAAACCGCCGGTAATTTCAATGAGCGGTCCAAAGCCCTGGTTCATGGCTGATGCTTTGTCCCATGATTTTTTGCTGGACATGTTCATGTTGTCAAAGTACTTCATGTTTTCTTTTTCCTGTGTATACGCCTGAGTCACGCGGATCCCCTGAATGGATTCATTCAAGTGGGAGTTGATGCGGGAGTTCTTCATGCGTACATCCTGCCAGGCACGGCGGATCAATACCCGCAGCTTGGTGGAAATAATAAACATGATCGGTACTGTGATAATAACGGCAAGGCCGAGTTTCCAGTTGATGAGCATCAATATGACGATAATTCCCAACAACTGCACACAGTCGATCATGACGTTGACCGCACCATTGGTGAACAAATCCTGCAATGAGTTGATATCATTCGTGACACGAACGAGTACGGACCCCGCCGGTCTTTTGTCAAAAAAGTTAAAGGACAGTTTCTGAATATGTTTGAACAGATCCGAGCGAAGGTCATAAATGACCCGCTGTCCTATAATGTTGGTTAATTTGATCCGGTACGTATTGGCAGCCCATTGAATGAGATAGAGCAGGAGAACCGAACCCCCAATAATATATAACAGGGTCATGCTTGGCAGTCCGCTCTCTGGTGCTATGGCTCTGTCAATTGCCAGACTGATCAAGAAAGGAACCGATAATTTCGTAATCGTACCCAAAATCATCATCAATATGATCAGCGGCAGAAGCTGCCTTGCGTAAGGTTTCATATAACCGAACAAACGTCCAAATTCTTTCCAGTTAAACGGTTTCTCAATGATCTCATCGTCCTGATAGACGAATCGTTCATTTAAATTCTTTTCAGAGGTCCCTTTGACCTCGCGCCTGTCTGCTACCGTTTCGGCACTCATGAGTTCACCTGCTCCCCAGCCTCCCGCTTGCCGCGGGCGATGTAGTCTGCGTATTGAATTTTGTAAACATCCTGATATGGTCCAGGTTCTTCAATAAGACGTTTGTGTGTACCGCGCTGAACGACACGCCCTTCATCCAGTACCAGTATCTCATCTGCATGTCGCAGTGAGGAAATCCGGTGTGCAATGATAAAGGTTGTTCTTCCTCGCATAACTTCCTGGAAACCGGATTGGATCTCATGCTCGGTCTCCATATCGACTGCACTGGTCGCATCATCAAGTACCAGAATTTTCGGATTTTTGAGCAATGCTCTAGCGATCGCAATCCGCTGTTTCTGACCCCCGGACAGACCCATGCCTCGTTCACCAACAACCGTGTCATATCCGTCCGGAAACTCCATAATGAAATCATGTGCTTTGGCCAGCTTCGCTGCCCGTATAATATCATCCATACTTACGTTTTTGAGACCATAAGAGATATTGTTGCGTATGCTGGAAGAGAACAGGAACGTTTCCTGAAAAACAGAAGCGATCTGGCTGCGCAAGCTGCGTATCCCCATGTCCTTAATATTTTTACCATCCAGCTTGATGGTTCCCGAATTGACGTTATACGCACGCATCAAGAGCTGAATAATGGTCGACTTACCGGAACCTGTGCCTCCCAGGAAACCGATAACCGTACCCGGAGGTGCATCAAAGTTGATATCGGTTACGGCCGGCATTTTATTGCCATACGCAAAGGTTACGGAATCAAACGTTACATGTCCCTTAACCTGATCAGCTTCAACAATGATTGGATCTTCTGTCTCCTGCACGTCCACCGGTGTATTCAACAGTTCCAGCACCCGTTCGCCAGAAGCTTTGGATTGTGTATAGTTGTTGATATGGAATCCAAGGTTCCACATAGGTCCGATTATGTACCAAATCAAACTGAAAAAGGCAACGAGTTGACCAAGGGACAACGTTTGATTGATAACCATTCTTCCTCCGATGACCAGAAGGAGTACAACGCTTACAGAAGCAAGAATTTCCATGATGGGAAAATAGCGACTCCACAACGTTGCAGCATGAATCTGATTCGTTTTGTAACGCTCGTTGCGTGTGGAAAACTTCTCCACTTCGTAAGGCTCACGTGCAAAGGATTTTACGGTACGCACGCCAGTGATATTTTCCTGTACGGCTGTCGTCAATGAACTGAGCGCCAGTCGCATCTCCTGGAATGCAGGGTGGATCTGGGATTCAAATCTTAGCGCAACAAAGGCAAGCAGAGGAATACATATGAGTGTCAGCAAGGTAAGCTGCCAACTCATCGTCATCATCATAATTGCGCCGAATACGACCATCAAAACCATGTTGAGAATCTGTGCAAAGCCAAATCCGATAAAGTTGCGGATGGCTTCCAGGTCTCCCGTGAGGCGGGACATCAGATCACCCGTCTTGGCCGTATCATAATACCGGAAGGATAAAAACTGAAGCTTTTCGTAACATGCGTTACGCAGTCGGTACGCCAGGAAGTTACCAAGGCGTCCTCCATAGAAACCGTGTAAAAACTGCATTCCTGCTTTCAAAATCACAACACCTAACACGGTTAAAGCAAGTATGGGAACGTCTTCAAAATTGCGCGGTATAATGACATCATCAATCAGTACCCTGAGCAAATTCGGATACACCAGTCCGAGCGCAGTCGCTATGGCGAGGAACAAGATTGATACAAATAAATACGTGCGCTTTTCCCAAAAAAAGGTTTGCAGTTGCCTGAGAACATCCATGTTTCTCCTCCTCTTGTCTCGTTCAAAAACGGTATGAACATTTATGAAGTTTATCACCGTCCCCCATTCGCGGCAAAGCGAATAACTGACCATATTCAGGCTACTTTCTCCTTAATGCGTCATTAACAGGAATAAAAGACCACCTATCAATCAAATGTTTGAATATTCTCTTTGTTTCAGGTTGTTCGGACAAAAAAAGGCTCCCTGGTTGACCTGGTCGGTCAGGAGCCTTTTTGCAGATACATATGCATACACTCTACGTGTATACTTATTCGTGTACGAATTGCTGCACTTGTGCTGAAAGACTGTGCCATTCCTCGGCTGGAACGCCACTGGTCAGTGTTTCATTCAATGCGGCAACGGCTTCTTTCAGTCGATCTTCCAACTGGCTGGCTTGATGCTGCAATGACTGATGCAGTTGGGCATCATAGAACTGAACCAGTTTTTCCTGTGCTGCTGGAAGGACCCCAGCCACCATTTGTTTGATGACCGGATCGAGCGCTTCCTGGAGTCGTTGTCTCCCCTCTCCTTCAAAGAATTGCTTCGGGTTGCGGAAGTAACTGAGGTACGTTTTCCATCCTGACGGTTCCTCCAGCCGAATCTCCTCGAGCACAGGTGTACTCCAGTTCTCATTAAAAGCAAGCGAAAGATCCATTCCGCCTGATCTCTCTTTAAGTTCCTGAACGCAATCATCGATCTGCCTCATTAACCAGCTCTTCCCTGCCTGCTCCAGTCGGAGTGTCGTCGCAAGCAATTCCTGTTCCAGCTCTACAGCGATCATACGCAGCAGTTCACGTCCGCATGCTGCAAATGCCCCTTTTAGATTACCTCGGTCTTCCCGCAGAACGGAAGGATGGAACGCTTCTGCCATGAAGAGACCCAGTCGGTAACCCAGCCGCTGTCTGACATGAAAGAGCAGTTCAGCCGTCTCCTGAGCAAGCTCTTCTCTCATGGAGCGCTCAGCAAGGGTTCGGATTCGAACGAGTGACTGATCCATGACGGCATGCAGTTCCTGTCTCCGCTGCTGCAGCACTTCTTCGCCCTGAACGGCATCGTGCGCACGCTGATCTAACCGCTGGATAACCCTCGACAGTTCTTCGGCAGCACCTCCTACGGCAAGGTCAGCAAGTTCTGTGCCAGCGAACCGATTAAACTCTTCCTCAAAACGAATGAAACCCGATTGCTCAAGCATATCCGCATCTCCCGTGCTTTTACCTTCCATGGCAAGCAGGCTGGAAACCGGAAATAACCGCGGGGCCCGAATCCCATTGGTTCGAAGCTGAGTACTGACATGCTCCAGTACCTGTTCAAGTTCTTCTTCAGATGATGACAAATCACTGGCATTCACCACAAAGAACATCTGGTCCATGGCCGAGCTGTCTTTTACCCGTCCCAGTTGGTTGAGAAACTGTCGATCCCCCTGGGAGAAAGCATGGTTGTAGTAGGTTACAAAGATAAGCGCATCCGCATTCTTCATATAATTGAATGTAACACCCGTATGGCGGGCATTGACCGAATCGGCCCCAGGTGTATCGACCAGCACAATGCCTTGTTCGGTAACGTCACAGCTGTAGTACAGATCAATGCTGTCGACAAAGCAGGATTTCCGTTCATTGGCCACAAAATTCCGGTATCCGTTAAGGTCTACCTGAACATCTTGACCAAGCTGATCCATTGTGTCATCCCAGCCTGCAGCTGCTGCCTGCAGGAAGCTGTAGTGCGGCCGTCCTGCGGGATGTACATCTTGTGGCGATAAGGATTGGACCCGTTTCTGCCAATCCGCTCCCGGTTCGCCCAATCCAAGCAAACGGAAGGAATAGGCCAGATCTTCTTGAAACGCGACCAGGGTCTTCATGCGGACCCGGGCCGTTCCATGCTCCGCGCCTCCGGCCGGAGCCATGATCCGGTTAATCGCCGCTGTCGTTGGATGCGGCGATACAGGGAGTACAGCTTCGCCCAGCAGCGCGTTGGCGAAGGAGGATTTGCCGGCGCTGAAGGCTCCGAACAGCGCCAGGGTAAACGTGCCGCCCGCAAGCGAAGCCGCGCGTGCACGCAGATCCCGTACCGCCGACCCCATGGCGGGGTACGGCTCTACCAGCGCAGCTGCGGCTTCCAGCCGTGCCGCAGCTGCGTCGAGGCGCCGGCGGCGCTGTGCGCCAGCCGCCGGCTGCCTGTGCGCCGCAGCTTTGCGCGGCGGCGCTTCCGTCTGTGGCTGCGCAGCCACAGACGCGGATGTGCCCGGGTCAGAGCCGTGAGCTTCGCTCGGCTCTTGCGCGGGCACATGCGGGCCCTGCACCTCCGGCAACAGCCCGGAGGGGAGAGGGCCCGCAGGAGGCAGCAGGCTGCGCAGCCCTGCTGCCTCGGCGGCGGCGTTGCGCTGCAGCGCTGTATAGCGCGCCGCCGCCGCGGATTGCGCCAGCACCGCTGCGCGGCTGGCGTCCAGCGCCTGAAGCGCGGCTTCGCCCTGCGAGCCCAGCGCTTCAAGCATCCGGTCGGCCAGCATCATGGCCGACCTGCGGTAGCGGGCCTCAATTTCGCCCCGCACCTCCTTGCTGAATTGAAGCACATACTCGGGAGACAGCTCTGCGCCAGCGCTCCGTTTCATCTCCAATAGTGCTTCATCCAGAACAGGCAGTTCGGTATTCAATGCCTGTTCCCAGTCCGGGCTCCACAGCTGATGAGCTTCTCCCAGCTTCCGAAGCATCGTACGAATATGCACTTCCACTTGACCCGAAGTTTGATCCTGCAGCATTTTAACGAGCTCAGCAGCACGGCGCTGCTTTTCCTGTTCGGTCTTCCCACCTGAGAAAAGCAATCCTACCCGAAAACCAGGTTTCCGGCTCTCAAGATAGGCTGCAGCCGAAGTTCGGATATCTGCAGGAGTGAGGTTGGCATTCGATAAAAGGGACTCCAGCTCCCCCCGAAACTTCTCACGCTCCCGTGAGGGCTTTGCACGAAGTTCGTCTTCTTCAGCCTTTAACTTATCCAACTCTCGTTCAAGTCGTTCAATGCCTTCCTGTCCTCCGATTTCCTCCAGCAGAGCTGCCTCTTCGTCCTCTCGCTGTTCAGCCTGTCTGATTAAGTGCTGCTCGGTAATATGGCTCGCCGAACTTGCAAGGCTATGACGAATGAGTGCTTCCTTCTCGTTCAACATGTGTTGAATTAAATCAGGGAGCACATGCCATTGATTATAACGATGATCCTTATCGCGAAGCGAAGTGAACAAGAGCCCATCATATCTGACTTCCCACGCGTCAAAAATGGCCTCTACACCTTTCACATACTCGTCAAACGCCAGCTCCCGTTCCCTATGCTTATCAATCTGATTCACGATGAGAAACAGCGGCTTCCCCCAATCCGAAAGGCTTTTGGCAAAAGACAAATTGCTCTCAGACTGAACATGGTTATAATCCATCACATAAAAGACCACATCAGCAAGGTGAAGCGCCGAATGTGTTGCCAAGCCATGTCCCCGGTCAGTCGAGTCCACACCTGGTGTATCCAGCAGCACAGCATCATCTGCCAGCAACGGGATGTCATCCCACACTTCAATGGAGCGATATGCACCGCCATTTTTGCAGTACTCTTCCAATTGTTCAGGAGAGACCTCAAGCGGATCTGCGATTACTTCCTGATTGTCAGCGCTTTCGTTAGCTGCCGTATAGATCAGCGCTCGCGGCGCGCCATTGCGAATGGACACCACATTGGCACTTGTCGGAACAGGGCTTGATGGCAGCACCCGTTTACCACATAAACTATTGATCAAACTTGATTTTCCTGCAGAGAAGTGTCCACAAAACGCGATCGTCAATTGCTTCATCTCTGCTTTGCTCATCAGATCTGTTAACGCCTGTACAGCAGTATGGTCCTCTGTCTGCTCCATTGCCTTGCGCAGCGAAAGCAGTGGTTCAGCCAATTCTACTGGGTAATCTGTTCTGGTCATGTCTGGCCTTCCCCCTGGCTCCTCTTAATTGTACCTGTCATGTCTTTATCTCATAATACATGTATTTTAACATTAGACGAACCGAATTTGAACGGTTTCGTTCATTTGAAGCTAAGTGTTGCAGAAAGAAAACATCATTTTTACTTAAAAAAAATAAAACCGATCTGTCGGTTTTATCTGAATTATCGTTCTATTGATTACGCAATGATGTTCACTGTGCGTAGCTATGTATGCTGCATTCAATGCCCGCATGAACTTATGTGATAAGCTCAACGCCAGCATTGATGCAGCATGTCTTGCATATACCAGGAGAATTAGGAAACAGCATTCTCCAGGGAAGGCAGCAAAATTTCGAATACTTGGCCATGCTGCAAAATTGTGATGTCTCTTCCTTTATCTCTCATAACCACAACTTCCGGTTTGGTAGACATACGCTCCAAATAGTGCTCAGGCACGTCGCCAGAGTGGCTTACTGTGATGCCTTCGACTTCTTTTTCTTCGTTTTCAGCCATTTCCTGTTCTACGATTTGCTCAAAAATATCGGAGAAGGCCTCAAAATTGTCAGTGTACACGGAAATGCATTTCATCATTACTCATCCTCTTCTGGTCATTAATTTATTTTTCGTTTTGGGCTTGTAGCACGTTCCTTATCTTTCCTGATTTGGGACGTTTTCATACGCTTTTTCCCTTCCCGGCATACGTCCAGCAATGGACAAATATGACAAGCGGGATTTTGCGCCTTGCAATGGTAGCGTCCAAAGAAAATAATCCGGTGGTGAGTTAAAGTCCACTCATCCCGGGGTACGCGCTTCATCAGTTTTTTCTCGACTTCAAGTACGGAGTCGTCCCAGCCTGCCAGTCCAAGCCGTTTGGATACACGTTCAACATGCGTATCCACCGCAATGGCTGGTACACCAAATGCATTGGAAACAACCACATTCGCGGTCTTCCGCCCTACACCTGGCAGCGTAACAAGCTGATCATGTTCCATCGGTACATCACCGCCATACTGCTCTATTAAAATACGGCACATGTTCTGAATATGCTTGGCCTTGTTCCGGTACAAGCCAATACGCCGGATGTCCTGTTCCAACTCTTCGAGCGGAACCGCCAGATAGTCGGCAGGACTGGTGTACTTTTGGAACAAGTCTGCGGTCACCTTGTTTACCGTTTCATCGGTACACTGGGCAGACAACAGGACAGCTACAGTCAATTCAAACGCATTGCTGTGATTTAATTCGCAATGTGCATCAGGGAACATCGCTTCCATCGTATCGAGTATGTGCCTAACCGTCGCTGCATTCATGAAGAGCTACCTCCCACAAAATCACCACACGGTGTGGAGACTTACTTTCCAAGCTTATTTCGAGTGCTCTGATGGGACGCCAAAAAGCTTGCAAAAAAAACGTCCTGATGGGGGAAAGATCCCGCATCAAGACGGTCATTCTTTTGATCCTCGAAAAAAACGATTACTGTTTTTGGATCTCCATGACTACGTTATTCAGGAGATACAATACAATATTATCATTATCTTTGAGAGATTGCACGCTTAAAGTGTTGTCACCCTGGTGAACAAATACGCCTGTACCAAGTGCAAAACGGTAATTTGTATCTGAAGTGGACTCACGTTTAACCAGGATTTGGTTACCAACGCCATCATAAGACCAGAACTGCTTACTCATAATGGTCATCACTCTGAAACGAGTGGAATTATCCGTATCCTTGGTCATCTCAACACGGTCACCCACGGTAAGGCTGTTTAACGTCGTTAATGTAGAGCCGGACTTGATTACTTTAACAGCACCGCTAACAGGTACGGTTTCGCTCTGTCCATTAAACAACCTCAGCGTTACCGAAGTCGCATCAACAGAAGTCACTTCTGCCAAAGTCCGTTTCACGACCTGAACCGCTTTAGGAGTCGTTCCTTCGAAAGTCACATTAATCAGATTGCCGGCAGTCAGTTGTGAAGCTGTAATACTTTGTCCACCTTCACCTGTCAAAACAGCCTGATCCACGTAAAACTGGCTTGTCAGTGCGTCCGATTTTACACGAACACGACCATTGGTCTCTACAGATACGACTTCAAATTGTGCCACGGTGTTCAATGACACTTTTTGAACGTAATCCTGATTGGAACCAAGCGTAACGGTTACTTTATCACCAATCTTCAGGTCACTCAGACTTGCTCCAGACTTGTTGTAGATCTCTACTGCCGGAACCGTAGAATAAGGGACCGTGATCGTTTGATTACCAGACAATATGCTGATGGTTTTTTTATTTGTATCTAAGCCGCTAAACGTACCTTCATATTTGTAAATGACTTTTACGGACAACGCTCTGGTTCCGACATACGTCAGATCAAGTTTGCGTCCTTCGTTCAATAGCGATTCCAATCCTGCAAGCGTAGGCTTGGTTGTATTGTAGTCCAGCTTCGTTTTGTCATCCAGTGTAAATACAAATGGTTTTTTGTTACTGTCCAGTACAGTCAACACTTTGGTTTTGCTGTTGTAAGAAACTACTGAAGCACCGTTCATCGGTTCCATCTGACGTCCAATAACCTGAATTCGTGTTACACGATCTTCACCATTTAGCGTCAGCTCAACCTGGTCACCATTCGTTGCATCTGTAATCAGATCTGACAATGATGCGTCCTGGATTCCGTTGATTATTACCTCGGGATTTTCAGCCAGCAGTTTTGCCTCAAGCGAGCCACCTTCACGTTTAAACGTCAATGTTGACTGATTGCCACCAATCTCCACCAAAGTACCACGTACAGACTGCTCTACACCCTGAGACAATTCAATGGTTTGCAGAACACTATCCTTCACTGTGTATTTCACGGTACTGCCTGCTTTAAGCTCTGCTAGAGACAGAATTCGATCCTGATAACGAATGATCAGGTTATCACCGTACGTAAACTGCTCTGTGGTTCCTGCTGCATTCGTGAACTTGATCGTTTTCCCGGTTGTGCTCACTTCAGCAATCACACCGCTGTCACTTTTGTTGACAATACCGGACTTCACGCGGATGGCAACCGTCTTTTTGTCAGCGGAGAAGGTCTCGCGCTGTACTTCAATAATGCTGTCAGCTGTAATATCAGCAAGCTTGATAGCATTACCGTTCTGGTCGATAAATGCCGTTGCTTCATCATACCCGTAAGTTTCATAGTTCTCGCCAACAAAGATCCCAATTTTATTGCCTGACAACGAACGCGCAAATGTACCTTCGACGCTCTCCACCTGCGGCGTCGCATCGATGACTTCCACATAAGCTGCATTTCCAGCAGATCCAACTACCTGTACTTTGGTATAGAGCTGAACATTCGGTTCTGCCGCACGTGTCTCACTATCTTTTGTAAAATATGGTGTGCTGCTGTTCACCGTAAAGTTTGTTACTTTACCATTAACCAGCAAGCTGATCTGACCATCTTTTAATCCAGTTACATAACCCGTGTACGTGTTCGGATAAGCTGTATCTGTTAACGCTTCTCCTCTGCTGAAAAATGTCGCTAATTGGGCACGGGTTACCGAACCAGTTGGATTAAACTTGTTGCCTTCCACACCTTTCGCAAGCTCCAGGCTCACGGCCAGATTGACGTAACCTTTGCCATCTGTGGAGATGCTTGCATCATCGGCGAAGCCAGTGGACTGACTGTTCTGAGCCTTCGCTTCAGCCTCTTTGTCCAATGAACGAATCAGCAGCTTGGTAATCCACTCACGCGATGCAGGCTTTTGTCCCCATGTTGTTTTAGATACGTCTGCTGTAGCTTCTTCCGTTTTATCAATCAGTCCCAGTTGAAGTGCCAAAGCCACATATGGCTTGAAGTAATTCCCCACTTCCATATTTGTCGGTAATGCCGTAGCCGTGCTGTCGTTCAACTGGCCTTCCTGGTTCATAAAACGGATCGCCATAGTTACAGCTTCCTGTTGTGTTACCGCATCTCCAGGACGGAACAGACCATTGTTACCGAGAAGGATACCTTGGTTTGCCAGCTTATAGACATGCTTCTCAGCCCAGTATCCAACCTTGATATCACTGAACAAACCTGCAGGTGCAGTCGTATTGCTTACAGCCGCAGTCTGGCTCTGCTCCGCTTCTGTTGATTCCGCTGCCATGGCAGCTCCGCCAGCGCTAAGGGCCATCATGCCTGCAAGCACGGCTGATACTACTTTTTTAGAGTGTGATGGATTGTTATATTTAAAAGTCACCTATGATTTCCCCTCTCATGTAAAACGGTCGATATCCATTGGAAAACGGTAAAACAACATGCTGCAGCGAAACTATTCGGATCTTGTCATTGGATGCTCAAGATCGACATGGCCCATCAAGCTCTCAGATTGCTGCCCGTCCACCAGCAAATCAAGCGATTTAACTTCATCAAACTGGAAGAATGTTTTCTTCAAGGCATCAATTGCATAGGCTTCTCCACCTGCACCAAGACGTGCAGTATCAGGCATATGAATGTCCAATGTAAGTGCACCTGCATCAAATTTTACGGACTTCAATTCAATATCTTTGGCCCACAGTGGAACAAGTTTGTCATCAGACGTTTGTTGTAGAGCCGCAAATGCTTCCTTGTATTTATCATCATCTGCTGCATAGGAGATACTCGCAGTGGCTTCATGCAGATCCAGCTCTTCCGGATCGGTATAAAACACCTTGATCGTTTTTTGCTCTGTACTCTGTGAAGTGCTGCTCGAATCCGTAGAAGTTCCTCCCGAAGAAGTTGTTCCTTCCGAACCTGAGCTGGAAGGTGTTGAATCCGGTGTGGATGTCGTACCTTCTGTTTCCACAGTTACAGGATCAGTAATTTCTGTATCATTTGTCTCATTCTCATTCGTTTGATCCTCAGGGGCACTAACTTCCGTACCTGACCCTTGAGTCTGACTTGGAGCAGGAGCTGCTGTTGGCTTGCTTCCGCATCCGGCAGCAACTGCCATAACCGTTACCAGCAGTGCTGCAATCCATATTTTTTTGTTCATTCTAACTCCGCCTCCTGATCATAAGGGAAACCCTTATTTAATTCCCAGATACTCCTTGATTCCTGCAACAATACCCTTGGCAACACTGTTTTGGAAACTTTCAGTGAACAGAGCTGCTTCATCACTCTTATTGCTCAGGAAACCGCCCTCCAGCAGAACAGCTGGCATTGTCGTTTCACGGGTAACATGGAGGCTTGCCGTTTTCACGCCACGATCCTTTAATCCCGAAGATTGCAGAAGATATTTGTGCATGATGGTAGCCAATTCCTTACTGGTGGATCGAGTATAGAAGGTTTCTACACCGTTCGCAGCAGCAGGTCCACTATTGGCATGAATGGAAATGAAAATATCTGCGTTTACCTTTTCGGCAATTTTCACACGTTCACTCAAAGCCAGAAAAGTATCATCGCTGCGGGTTAACACAACGTCAATTTTAGACTCTTTTTTCAGCAGTGCTTCCACTTTCAAAGCCATTGCCAAGTTAAAATCCTTTTCCCGTTTACCGGTAACACCAATTGCTCCAGGATCATGATCCCCGTGTCCTGCATCAATGACGACAACTTTCTTGCCATTATCTCCAACTGGAGGAGTAGGTGTCGAGCCTTGTTTGTTCAGATCAACCATAATCAAACCCGAATCGTTTTGAACGTCATAACCTTTGGCACTGGAAAGGTCAATGACAAAACGAACAGTAGAAGGGCTGTTGCTGTATAACGAATACCGAATCTTGGAAACATCGGGATAACCGCTGACTACAAGCTGTCCATTCTGGTTGCTGTCAAGAGCTTGTCCCTCACTGAAAGAATCAGCAAATGCTGTATTAGGTAAGTCGATAACAATCCGATTCGGTCCTGTCATCGTGAAGACGTTCGGCTTCGTTTCTCCGCTGGTTGCAATAAAGAAGCGGTTGTCACTGAAGCTGATGCCGTTCACCAGTACAAGACCTTCCTCATTTGTACTCCCGCCATTATTGCCGGAGTTCGGAGGAGTTGTAGTCCCGTTTCCGGAACCTGAATTCTGGGTAACTAATGTTACCGTCTTCGTTGTGTTGTTCCAACCCACCTTAAGACCCATTTGTTCACCGATAAATCGGAGTGGCACAAGAGTCGTACCATTTTTTACGAGTGGCGGGGCATCCAGGTTCACGTTACTGCCGTTCACCGTTGCCGTCTTCTGTCCTACAATCATCTGCATGGCAGTGTTGTCTTTGCTTATCGTCACGGTGCTTGTACTTTGCTTCCATTCCACACCGTACCCCAGACTCTCGGAAATAACCCGAATCGGCACCATCACTTTGCTATTGATGATTTCCGCTTTGGCATCCGATGGCTGCACAATTTCTTTCCCGTCTAGGATAATTTTCGTATCCACAGCTGCATGACTATAGCCCGGGAAAACGAGCCCAAAGACAAATAACAGTACCAAAAAACCGAACTTCTTCATCCTTCACCCCTACCATTCTCATATTTTTTCGCCGCATGTTGTGACTTACAGCTCCGACTGACCACGTGGGCATTACCAGACACCTATTAGACGCCCCGTACTCTCAAAAGTTGCGAATATATTCCAACATAACAGAAAAAAAACGTTGTCAAATCAAGCTTTTTCTACATTTTAATGTCTTTTTATTTCCTTTTTTATCAATTAAACATCTGGAAACAACGAGTTTTGCTAAACTGCGTATTTACGAATAATCGGACTTAAAGCCCCAAAAATTCTATAATTCCATCTACAATTGCTTCTGCACAGCGGTCCTGATAATCTGCTGTGAGCATGAGTGCTTCATCTGTTGGATTACTCATAAAACCCAGCTCAAGCAGAACGGCTGGCATGGACGTCTCACGAGTTACATGCAGGCTGACCATTTTCACACCGCGATCCTTGAGGCCTGCAACTGGCATGATATGTGTGTGAAGCATATCGGCCAGCGTTTTACTCTCTATCAGACTATAGAGCGTTTCTATCCCGTTCGGATCAGGAGTCGTAAATTTGTTCCCGTGAATGGATATGAAAAGGTCCGCCTGATTAAGTTCTGCCATCTCGACTCTCTGCTGCAAGGAAAGTTCAGTATCATCCTGACGTGTGATCATCGTTTGAATATCTTCATGCTTCTGCAGCAGTGCTTGTACTTTCAAACCCACTGCAAGATTAAAGTCCTTCTCATACTTTCCGGAAATACTCACTGCTCCCGACTGCCTCCCGCCGTGTCCGGGATCAATAATCACGATTTTCTTGCCGTCATCTGTTGGTAAGGCGGGTTGACTGGCAGACTCTTCATTACTTGCTGTCAGATCAACGAGCAGCACATGGTTATCTCCAAGTGACCATTTAGCCGTAGCCGATTGTTTCAGATCAAACACAATACGAACCGTGGATGGTGAATGACTGAACATGGCGTATCGCACCTTGGATACCACAGCGGAATCTGTAACAACAATGGTGCCACTGCCATCCGAAGTGAAATCCTGTCCTTGGATGAAAGACTCAGAGAACGTGGTTTCAGGCATATCCACAATAATCCGATCCGGTGCACCTAGAGTGGACAGCTTCGGCTTGACTTCTCCACTTGCCGTTATCATCAATCGATTACTGCTGAAACGGATACTCTGAAGCTCAGCATTCAAGCTGGGAGAAGGAGTTGTGGCAGCGTCATCCTCTTCATCTTGTTCTGTCACTGGCGGTGCGGTGTGTAGGCTAACTGTCTTGGTTCCATTGTCCCATCCTACTTCAAGCCCCATGCCTTCTCCGACGAAGCGCAAGGGGACCAGCGTCGTTCCTTGTTTGACCAAAGGTGGGGACTCCAATTCTACAGGCCTTCCATTGACTGTTGCTGTAACTTTACCAGCGGTCATTGCTATACTTCGGCTTTCTTTTTGAACCAGAACAGACTTGGTTTCCTTTTCCCACTTCACCTGATAACCGAGGTTCTCTGAAACGATGCGGATCGGGACCATCACGGTATTTCCGACATTTTCTGCTGGTGCACTTGATCGCTGATCAAGGGTTACTCCATCAAGAACAATTGAAGGCACAACGCCAGCTTGGGCTGCAATTGGAAATAAACACATGAACAGAAAGATAACGACTGCAGCCGACCATTTCTTCATAGATCATCCACCATTCTGTTGAGTTCTGTACCTACGTATTGTCCTCTATGTAACCTTCCATAATATACTAATCAGTTTATCAGATAATGGCTTTTTATCCGGTTACAACGTTGTCATATTTAGTCGGAACCACGATGAAAAAAGAAATCAAATTGGAGAAATATCTTCTTTTTAGTCCATACGAATTGAATATTTTGTCAAAAATATCATCATTGATGCTATTATATTTGATTAGGCACCACAAGAAAATCCTCATACATAGCCAATTGTTCAATCTACTTAATGTTGTAAAGAAAGAATGAAAGTCATTTTATTCTTAGGAGGGAAACCAGTGATCACTTTGTATAAACAGGCTTCCCATGGCAAGCTGCTCTACGCAGAATACTGGATCGAAGAGGATCAGATTGTGGAGCATATCGGCGAAGTCGGTACTGTGGGTACAACGACCAGAATGGATTTTCCAGCCTCGTTTAGCGATGAGGACGAATTCAAGGTTGATTTTCTTCATCGCTACTCAGACCAAGGTTACAAACAAGCTTCTGAAGACGATGGTTACATGCTGATTATTCAATATCCGATGAAGAGTCTGACGGGCAGCAAACGTGATCTATGGCTTAAGGATAAAGCCACTGAGGCACTGACAAGTGAGCTGGGATGGAAAGGGCTCGGCATTGTAGATGGACATGATATGGGCCAAACGGCAAATCCAGTCACTCAGTACGCTTTGAATATTTACTGCTTTGTAATGGATGAGACACTTGGAATTCAAGCAGTTAAGCGTGTGCTCCGAGAGTCGCGACTGGACTATACTCGGATCAAAATCGCATCAAGAGATCTAAAAAATGACGGGGATTACATATTGAAGCATTCAGCAAAAAACAATCAGGAATTCTACGTATAGATCACTTGATTTAAATGTGTAATTCTAACAAGGCAGCAGGATTAATCAGTACTGAATAATAGAAAAAGCTTCTGTCTCTGATCGGAACAACGTTCCTACGGAGAAGCAGAAGCCTTTTTTATTCGATATGTCAGAGATTATCCAAACAATTTTGCGGCATGACGCTGCTCATACGCTGTAATCTCATCATCATGTTGCAATGTCAGACCGATATCATCCAGACCTTGCAGCAAGAATTGACGACGGTGCTCATCCAGATCAAAATCGATATGCAGTCCGTGTGCATCAGTAATCGTTTTGTTTTCCAGATTAACATTCAGTTCATAGCCTTCATGAGCAGCTGTGCGCTGGAATAGATCTTCTACTTGCTCTTCAGACAATTTAATTGGCAGGATGCCGTTTTTGAAACAGTTGTTATAGAAGATATCTGCAAAAGATGGTGCGATGACACACCGGAATCCATAGTCCATAATTGCCCAAGGTGCATGCTCACGGGATGAGCCGCAGCCGAAGTTTGCACGGGAAATCAGAATGGATGCTCCTTCATAACGGGATTTGTTCATTTCGAAGGAAGGATTGTTATTCCCCTCTTCATCGAAACGCCATTCGTAGAACAAAAATTGTCCAAATCCGGTACGTTCAATGCGCTTCAAAAATTGTTTTGGAATGATCGCATCTGTATCTACATTGACCCGGTCTACCGGTGCCACGATGCCTTGCAGTGTTTTAAATTCTTCCATGTGATCCGTTCTCCCTTCTGTCCGTTACCTGTTAGATAACTGCTTCCGTTTTGAAATTCCAGTCACGTACATCAACGAAGTGACCTTTAACCGCTGCCGCTGCAGCCATTGCCGGAGATACCAGGTGGGTACGTCCTCCGCGTCCTTGACGTCCTTCAAAGTTACGGTTGGATGTTGATGCACAACGTTGTCCTGGTTTCAATACATCCGGGTTCATCGCAAGACACATGCTGCATCCTGCATCACGCCATTCAAATCCTGCTTCTGTGAAGATTTTGTCCAAACCTTCTTTTTCGGCTTGAATTTTAACACGGCCTGAGCCAGGAACTACGATTGCCGTAACATTGCTGGACACGGTATGGCCTTTGGCAACCTTGGCTGCCGCACGCAAATCCTCAATCCGTCCATTCGTACAAGAACCGATAAATACATAGTCTACAGGAATTTCAGAAATCGGTGTTCCAGGTGTAAGACCCATATATTCAAGCGCCTTTTCAGCTGCTTTGCGTTCATTTTCAGTTGGCAGTTCTGCCGGAACAGGCACTTTGGATGAGATATCCGTTCCCATACCCGGGCTGGTGCCCCAAGTTACTTGCGGAATCAGGGACTCCACATCGATCTCTACAACACGATCAAACTCGGCACCCTCGTCTGTAACAAGCTCTTTCCAAGCTGCAACAGCTTCATCAAACTTCGCACCAGCAGGAACATATTCACGTCCACGCAGATACTCAAATGTCGTTTCATCCGGAGCGATCATACCTGCTCTTGCTCCACCTTCGATAGACATGTTGCATACGGTCATACGCTCTTCCATGCTGAGTTCACGGATCGATTCGCCCGTATACTCAATAACATAACCTGTTGCAAAGTCTGTGCCATATTTGGCAATCACTGCGAGGATCATGTCTTTTGCTGTTACGCCCGGATTACGCTTCCCGACGAAGCGAACCTCCATAGTTTTTGCTTTTGCTTGCTGCAAACATTGTGTAGCCATGACATGCTCTACTTCACTTGTTCCAATTCCGAATGCCAGTGCACCAAATGCACCGTGTGTAGACGTATGGCTGTCACCGCAAACAATGGTTTTACCCGGGTGAGTCAGACCAAGTTCTGGTCCCATAACGTGTACAACACCTTGGTCAATCGTATCCAGATCATACAGTTTTACGCCAAAGTCGCGGCAGTTTTGAGAAAGTGTATCAATTTGTTGTTTGGAGATTGGATCGGTAATATTGTAACGATCCTTGGTAGGAACGTTGTGATCCATTGTCGCAAACGTTAATTCCGGGCGACGTACCTTGCGTCCTGACAAACGCAGGCCTTCAAATGCTTGTGGAGAAGTTACCTCGTGTACAAGGTGAAGATCGATATACAGAATGCTCGGTTTTCCTTCTTCCTGATGAATTACGTGGTTTTCCCAAATTTTCTCAAACATCGTTTTTTTACTCATCATTTTCACCTCATCATAAGTTCGGTCCTTGGAAGAGCCTCTGTTTTTGTTTAAACGGTGAAGCTCTTGAATGACATAAATATATCACCCTGTCCTTCATTGTTCCAAGATATAATATCTATAGATGTAATAGGTTTAACCTATAATGAGTTAAACGACAATAAACCACTGTATCCACAGCGGCTCTTAATTGATAACAATTATCATTATCATACAATGCTTATACTACGTTGCTTCACCACGAGTGTCAATGCTTTTTATCTATATTCATTATAGAAAAATGATTTATTCATCCACAATGATATAATGGTGGCATAACGAAAGGAATGACAAGTGCTTATGGAATTCAGACAACTTCAATATACGCTGCAGATTGCTGCAGAACGGAATTTCTCCCGGGCCGCAGAGAAACTTCATATTGCTCAGCCTTCGCTCAGTCAGCAATTGTCTAAACTTGAAAAAGAGCTTGGCGTTTTGCTTTTTCAGCGTAATACCAGCACGGTGGAGTTGACCCATGCTGGGGTCACCTTTGTAGAACAAGCCCAAAAAATTGTAGATGCTGTGGAATTGCTCAGACAGGAAATGTCAGATATCTCCCAGCTGCGCAAAGGCAAAGTCGTTGTGGGCAGCATGCCGATTACCGGTTCCCACCTTCTGCCGCATGTACTCCCCGCTTACCAGCAAGCGTATCCGGATATCGAGGTTACATTGCTTGAAGACGCCGGCCTAACGCTGGAGAAGCTGACAGCCAGCGGCAAAGCTGATCTCAGCCTGCTCTCCTTGCCCTTGCAGGAACCAAGCCTGTCGTACGTTGCCATCGGCGAAGAGCGAATCGATCTGGCCGTACCTCCTCAGCACCCCCTTGCCGTCAGAGGCAATCCGGATCATCCGATTCCTGTGCATATGGAGGAGCTTCGGGACGAGTCGTTTGTTGTATTGAAAAAAGGACAAGGCTTCCGCAAGCTGACCTTTGATCTGTGCCAGCAGGCAGGATTTGATCCGAGTGTCGTATTTGAGAGCAATAACATTGAAACCGTGCAATCCCTTGTGGCAACAGGCATGGGCATCACCCTTGTTCCGCGCTTTATAGCCAGGGCACCACGCAGTGAGTTTGTGCCTGTCTATGTACCACTTGCTGAACCTGTCCCAAGTCGTACTCTTGTGGTCGCTTACCGTCAGGGACGTGTACTGTCCAAAGCAGCAGAAGCTTTTATTGAGACATTTAAACAGACGGTCGCCAAGCTTTCCGAAGGAGACTATGAGAATCCTGCCTCTGTAAATTAGTCATTTCATAGGTAACAAAATAAACAAAGGCTTGACCCATATGGGTCAAGCCTTTGTTCTATACTCTTCTCCCGCATAAGCAGGATCAAGTTCTTGCATGAAATCGCAGTACATCATTACATCACAATGTTGCTGATATCATGATCTAAAGTTAACGTAGAAACGTACATAAGAGATATTCATGTCTTGTTGATTATTTTCGCAAATTACGTTCACTAGTCAGCCTGTTCTGTTGATTGACCAGTCGGCCTTCGTCCTGAACGGTTTGTTCAGGCGGTGATAGCCCTCCTGCTCCATTCTCTAAGAATGGCCTCAAGTGATCTTCCCTTGTGTTTTCCTGTTCCAGTCTCCTGAGCGTATCTTTCACATGGTTGTCCATTGATTGATCATCCTCCTTGGTGACGGGATAGTTATCATTACCCGCCTCCTGGAAGAATAAACACTTTACTGGAATTATTTTTTTATTATTTTGCACCAAAATAAATACCAGGTCTGCGGTCTTCAAAAACAGGGATGCGTCCCCGCACTTCATCAACAAGGGAAGGACGAATCAATCCTGTCACGATCTCTTCCCCTTCTCCTCCCTCAGCCACGATTTCGCCCCAAGGATCAATAATAAGAGAGTGTCCAAAAAATTCGGTATCTCCCCCTTTACCGACCCGGTTGCACGCAATCACATACATCTGATTTTCAATCGCTCGTGCTGTCAGCAGTGTGCGCCAGTGGTGCAAACGTGGATTCGGCCATTCTGCAGGGACAATCAATGCTCTGGCCCCGTTCAATGCAAGCGTACGGGCTAGTTCTGGAAAACGGATATCATAACAGATGGACGCCCCTGCGGTCAGACCGTTCTCCAGTTCGAAAATTTTAGGGTCTGCTCCAGGCTGCAAATATTTCTCCTCATCCATCAGGCGGAATAAATGCAATTTATCATAACGTGTAACCTGCTTACCTTCACTGTTGTAGGCATACATGGTATTAAAAATTTGTCCGTTTCGCTTCTCTGCTATAGATCCACCGACAATTGAAATCTGATGCTTCTCGGCAAATGCTGATAACCACTCCCGTGATTTTTGCCCTTCCGGGTCAGCGAGCTCATGGATTTGCTCCAAAGCGTAACCAGTATTCCACATTTCCGGCAGTACGGCCAGCCCCAGATCCGGATATTGTTCAACTGCTTGCTCAAGCAGATTCTGCATATGTTGATGATTGGCTTCAGGATTACCAAGCTGAATGTCACCTTGAATCAGGGCAACACGCATTTCCCCCAATGGTTGTTTTGTCATGACGTGCACTCCTCCGAACTGTAATACCTGTTATCATAGCTTGATTCGCGCGAAGCCTGCAACAACGTTTTGATCAACCTTATTTATGACTTCAATTCCTTCTAATTAACGATTATAGAGGATGGGGTAGTTCGTTTCAGCAATTCAGGGAACAAGCTCTGCAATCGGCTGTACGATAAGGCGTCTCCCATATTCCACACCTGCTCATCCAACGTGTACACTTTTCCTTTTTTTACAGCGGGCAGCTCCTTCCACTCATCACTTTCAAACAGCTTCTCCGTTGCTGTCCTGGCCGCATCGCTCTCTGGCAGCATGACAAAAATATGATCCCCCGCATACTGGCTTATCGACTCTGTTGAAATCTCCTTGTAGGCCCTCCGGCAGCTAGAGCTTCCTGCACTTTGCTTACAGGCGTAAACCCCTGAGGGTGATACAAAAACGGAGCCAGTCCGATATTGCCCATGACAAACAAGCGGGCACCTCGATGATGCACAAGTACCGAAGCCGTTTCGCCAAGCTGAATCCACGGTTTTATGCTGCTCCACATCTCCTCGGTTCTCCTGTGATACGATCCTATCCATGATATTGATTATCATTATCGTAAACGATCATAAGATAAAGCATCTTCTTCGACAATGGACAAACACGAATCTGGTCCATTCGGTTTTGTACAAAAACCTGTTTACATGGTAGACAAAAAGACCTCAAATCACTTATCCCCTCTATACAGCTCGGGATTAGCGTGATAAATTAATGAA
This sequence comes from Paenibacillus sp. P13VS, assembly GCF_015143645.1. Taxonomy (NCBI): domain Bacteria; kingdom Bacillati; phylum Bacillota; class Bacilli; order Caryophanales; family Paenibacillaceae; genus Paenibacillus; species Paenibacillus sp. P13VS. The sequence continues at coordinate 61,802 of NZ_WYEV01000007.1, forward strand.
TACTATTCCCATTTATATGAACCGGAGTGATGAAATTAATGAGTAATCTACAGCAAAATTCGGGTCGTTCCGCCTTTGATATACCTACCTCAGACGTCATGACACAGCTGCCAACGCAATTTTTTGCAACACTCGTGCAAAATGTGAACCGTGAAATCGCAAGTGGTCACGACGTAATTAATCTTGGTCAGGGGAACCCGGACACTCCTACACCACCGCATATCGTAAAAACATTGCAGGAGTCTGCCGAAAATCCGCTTTATCATAAATATTCACCATTTAGTGGACACGCCTTCCTGAAGGAAGCCATCGCCAAACGTTATAAAGAAGATTACAACGTTGACCTGGATCCGGAGACTGAAGTTGCGATTTTGTTCGGTGGGAAAACGGGGCTTGTACAGCTGCCGCAAGTGCTGCTTAATCCCGGGGACGTATGTCTCGTTCCTGATCCAGGTTATCCGGATTACTGGTCCGGGGTGGCCCTTGCCAAAGCGCAAATGTCCTTTATGCCTCTATTGGAGTCGAATGCATTCCTTCCTGATTATGAGGCCATCTCGGATGAAATTCGCAATAAGGCCAAGCTGATGTATTTAAACTATCCCAACAATCCAACATCCGCGACTGCCCCGCTGTCATTCTATGAAGATACGGTGGAATTCGCGATACGGAACAAGATTGTCGTTGCCAGCGACTTCGCATATGGTGCGATTGGGTTTGACGGACATCGTCCGGTCAGTTTCCTGCAGGCGCCTGGCGCCAAGGAAGTCGGAATTGAATTCTATACATTATCCAAAACCTACAATATGGCAGGCTGGCGGGTAGGCTTCGCCCTGGGTAATACGGAGATTATCTCCAAAATCAACCTGCTCCAGGATCACATTTACGTTAGCCTATTTGGCGGCATTCAGGCTGCGGCAGCTGCAGCCCTGACCTCCTCCCAACAATGTGTTACCGATCTGGTTGCGCGGTATGAATCCCGCCGTAATGCATTACATGAAGCACTTTCCTCCATCGGATGGCAGGCTTCGAAGCCCGGGGGTTCTTTCTTCAGCTGGCTGCCTGTTCCTTCCGGGTTTACCTCAGCCGAATTTGCAGATTTACTGCTTCGGGAAGCCAAAGTCGCTGTTGCACCGGGTATCGGGTTTGGCACACATGGAGAAGGCTACGTCCGCGCAGGTTTGCTGAGTGACGAGAAGCGATTGGAGGAAGCTGCCAGAAGGATTGGCAAGCTGAACTTGTTTAAGTAATTAAAGGCCGCATACCCCTTTGCATCTGCCAAGTTTCCATGGTATGTTATTAACAAATATCGAACGAAACGTGATGACGGGACCAGTACGAGAGAACAAGCCGCGCCCAGAGAGTAAATTCCACCGGGCTGCAAGAATTTACCGCGGCTTCTCTCCGAAACCTACCCCTGAGCGGCCTGTTTATGCAGGACAGTGCCTTCTGTTACAGGGCGAGAGCCGGATGATGCATTCATCAATAAAGGTGGTACCGCGGAAGTAACAAACTTTCGTCCTTTTTACAACAAAGGACGGGAGTTTTTTTTGTACCTGGATAACAGCCCATTCGTATCTCATTCATTATGTTTAAGGAAGTGAAAGCATGTCTTCACGAATAGTAGTCAAGATTGGGAGCAGTTCGCTTACCACCGAGGAAGGCGGCCTTGACCGCAGTTCCATATCATTTTACGCCAGTGAGATCGCTTCGCTCTATGAACAGGGCCATGAAGTTCTCCTGGTCACTTCCGGAGCCGTTGCTGCCGGATTCCGTGAAATTGGTTACCCTCAGCGTCCCAAAATGCTGCATGAGAAGCAAGCGGCTGCCGCAGTAGGTCAGGCATTGTTGATGCAGGCATATCAACAGGCTTTTGCAGCGCACCGCGTTACTACAGCACAAATTTTGCTAACCAGAACCGATTTTCACAGTCGGAAACGAATGGGAAATGCAGGCATGACCGTAGAAGAGCTGCTCCGACAACGCGTCATTCCCATTTTCAACGAGAATGATACGGTTTCAGTAGACGAGTTGAAATTCGGGGATAACGATCTGCTCTCTGCGCTCGTTGCCAATTTGGTAAAAGCCCAACATCTTGTTATTCTCACGGATACCAACGGACTCTATACGGCAGATCCCCGCAAGGATCCGAGTGCTGTACGCTATGATCGAATCCCTGAAATTACTGAAGAAATCTATGCGTATGCCGGAGGTTCAGGTTCATCGGTCGGTACAGGTGGCATGCGGTCCAAAGTCGATGCAGCCAAAGTAGCAACACGCGGAGGCGTCCCTGTCTTTGTAGGCAGCGTCAAGGAACCCGGCGACTTGCAAAACGCGGTGGAGGGCTGTGGCAAGGGGACCTATTTCGAAACTCGTCTGGCCGCACTCTCGCGCAAGAAACAATGGTTAGGCTTCATGTCAACACCTCTCGGTACAGTTGTCGTGGATGCTGGTGCCGAAGAAGCTCTTGTTCACGGCGGTCATAGTCTGCTGCCCGTAGGCGTCAGACGTGTGCTTGGCACATTCCACGCAGGTGACGTTGTCGAGGTCATGGGTATGGACGAGACACTACTTGGCCGAGGCATTGTCAATTATGATGATGATCAGCTTCGCCTTATCGCAGGTTTGCCAAGTGGAGAAGTCATGAAGACCCTGAATGCCATCCACCGGCTTGAGGTCATCCATCGAGACGAATGGATTACGTTAAAATAACAAGTAATTGGTTGTATAGGTTAGAGCATGGACTTGCATAAATGAAGGAGGAATTTCAGATGAGTGAAGTAAGACAAAAAGCCAGCAAAGCTCAATCGTCTGTTCCACAGTTGAACCGTTTGAGTACTGACCAGAAAAATAAAGCCTTGCTTGCCATGGCGGATGCGCTTATTACGGAATCGGAATCCATTATTACCGCCAATGCAGAAGATCTCGAACGTGGCAGAGAGCAAGGGACGCCAGAATCCATGCTTGATCGTCTCGCTTTGAACAACGAGCGTATCGCGGGAATTGCAGAGGGATTGCGTCAGATTGTTGAACTCCCAGATCCTGTTGGTGAAGTACTGGAATCATTTACGCGTCCAGATGGACTCCACATTGAAAAATTAAGGGTGCCGATTGGCCTGATTGGCATTATCTATGAGGCCCGTCCTAACGTTACGGTTGATGCAGCAGGGCTATGTCTCAAGACCGGCAATGCCGTTCTGCTGCGCGGGGGTTCTTCTGCCCTCTCTTCCAATCGTCGTATTGTAGAAGTACTCCATCAGGCACTAGCCAAAACAGACCTGCCGCCGGATGCGCTGCAGCTCGTGGAAGACGCTAACCGCTCTTCCGTCGATGAAATGCTCAAGTTGAATGGACTACTGGACGTCATTATTCCAAGAGGCGGTGCTTCACTGATTCGTAACGTGGTGGCCAATGCAACGGTACCCGTCATCGAAACAGGCGCAGGCATCTGCCATACGTATGTGGATGAAACGGCGGATCCTGTCATGGCAGCAGAAATTGCGATCAACGCAAAAGCACAGCGCCCATCCGTATGTAATTCCATGGAAACCCTGCTGCTTCATGCTGCTTATGCAGAACAGCATTTGCCTGCCTTGGCCGAACAATTCCGTGAGGCAAACGTTGTGTTGAAGGGTTGTGACACGACTCGTCGTCTGGTCCCTACTGCCCTTCCCGTTACAGAAGAAGACTACGCTACAGAGTATAATGATTATATTTTGAATATACGAGTTGTGAAGGGTCTGGAAGAAGCCATGCAGCATATTGCAGCTTATGGCACCAAACATTCCGAATGCATCGTCACCCGTGATACAGCTCATGCGGAACGCTTTTTGCATGATGTGGATGCTGCCGCAGTTTATCACAATGCTTCCACACGCTTCACGGACGGATTCGAGTTCGGTTATGGAGCGGAAATAGGAATTAGCACACAGAAGCTGCATGCTCGTGGTCCAATGGGACTGCCTGCCCTTACTTCTACCAAATACCGCGTTACCGGCAATGGACAAATTCGGCAATAATATCGCAGCTACAGCCATATAGGAGGAACGATAACCATGAGTCAAGAACAACAGACGTTATTACAACAAAAGATTACTTTCCACGGAGCAGGTGCCATGGCAGAAGCCATTGTGCGCGGACTGATCTCCCGCCTCGTTGTACGCCCGCAGGATATTACGATGCTGAACCGGAGCAACCAGAAACGTCAGGAAGAGCTGAGTACTCGTTATGCCGTTCGTACAGGAACAGCCTCCCAATCATCAGAAGTGCTCTCCGCTTCTCCCGTTATTGTACTTGCCATGAAACCAAAAGACGCTGCGGCAGCTCTTCGTGAGCTTGGTCCCCTCCTGTCACCGGACCAGCTTATCGTCTCTGTCATCGCCGGATTATCCATCCGCACGATGCAGACCCTGCTCGGCCGCAAACAACCGATCGCTCGATCCATGCCGAATACATCCAGTACGATCGGACTTGGTGCAACAGGACTTGCCTTCTCCGCCGAAATTACCGATGAGCAGCGCAGTACGGTCATGACGATGTTTGAAGCGGTAGGCATTGTCACCATTGTTCCGGAAGAGAAACTGGAAGTGCTCACGGGTATTTCCGGAAGCGGCCCGGCTTATGTATACTATTTGATGGAAGCCATGATTGCGGCGGGGATCCGCGGCGGGCTGTCCAGCCAGCAATCCCGCGACCTGACTGTTCAGACTGTACTTGGTGCGGCGAGAATGGTTCAGCAAACGGGAGCGGAGCCCATGAAGCTTCGCAGTGATGTGACCTCACCTGGAGGCGCCACACAGGCAGCACTCAAAACACTGGATGAGGGCGATTTCTTCGAAAACGTGATTGCAGCCGTCAACCGCTGCGCAGAGCGCTCACGGGAGATGGGAGCTGCTTTGGAAGGAGATTTAAAATGAACAACATGTGTACTGCCACATATCGTCTGCATGATGATCGTGCAGATTTTCGCAAAAAAGCGGAATCCATTGCGGTCGGCATGACTGTTGGCAGTTGGACTGAATTGCCGCAAGCCAAGCGTGAAGCCATGCAGAAACATCTTGGCGAAGTGATAAGCGTAGAGGTACATGAACATGAGAGCATGGCTCCAGGAGAACGATATGCAGATATTACAATCGGATATCCGGATGTGAACTTCAGCCGCGATATTCCGGCTTTACTCGTCACCGTCTTTGGCAAAATTTCGATGGATGGCCGGATCAAGCTGACAAGACTGGGCTTCTCGGACGGATTCCTAAGTGCATTCCCTGGTCCGAAATTTGGACTGAATGGGGTTCGTGATCTGCTTGGTGTTCATGATCGTCCTTTGTTAATGAGCATCTTCAAATCGGTCATTGGTCTGGATGCAGATGAGCTGCGCGAACAGTTTATCCGTCAGGCTCTTGGCGGAGTTGATCTGATCAAGGATGACGAAATTCTGTTTGAAAATAAGCTGACACCTATTGAGAAAAGAGTCGAGGTTTGCATGAAGGCTGCGGAGCAGGCCCGCCAGGAGACTGGCAAGAAATTGCTGTATGCGGCCAACCTGACCGGCCCAACTTCGCGCTTGAAGAAGCAGGCTGAACGAGCGATTGATGCGGGTGCCAATGCCCTGTTGTTTAACGTTTTGTCGTACGGATATGATGTTCTGCACGAGCTTACAAGTGATCCGGACATTAATGTGCCAATCATGGCGCATCCCGCCCTTGCTGGCGCACTGTACCCTTCACCGCATTACGGAATATCCGCTTCGGTGCTGCTGGGTCAACTGATGCGTCTTGCCGGAGCGGATCTCGTTCTCTTCCCTTCGCCTTACGGATCGGTGACTATGCCAAAAGAAGAAAATATGGCCATTACGGAGCAGCTGCTCTCCAAAGAGCTCCCGGTCAGAACCAGCATGCCGGTTCCATCCGCTGGGATTCATCCAGGTCTTGTGCCATTAATTCTCCGTGATTTTGGCACGGATGTTATCGTGAACGCCGGTGGAGGTATCCACGGACATCCAATGGGTACTGAGGCAGGTGGGCGTGCATTCTTGCAAGCTATTGAGGCGGCACAGCGTGGAATTCCGCTTGCAGAGTATGCATCTGAGCACCCCGAGTTGAAAAGTGCCCTGGACCTGTGGGGTGGTGAACGATGAGAAGTGACAAGAAAACGGTCATTTTCTGTGATTTTGATGGCACGATTACCCTTTCGGACAATATTGTCGCGATCATGAAGCACTTTAAGCCTGCAGGTTTTGAGGCGATCATGAAAGATACGGTGGATCAAAACATTACCCTGCGTGAAGGGGTCGGAGCCATGTTTGCTCTGCTGCCTGCATCGCAAAAGGATGAAATTGTTGAATTTGTGCTTGGACAAGCAGGCATCCGCGAGGGATTTGGCGAGTTTCTGGAATATGTTCGGAACGAAGGCATTGAATTCAATGTCACCAGTGGCGGGATGGACTTTTTTATCGAACCACTGCTTGCTCCCTTTAACATTCCACAAGATCACGTCTATTGTAACGGTGCAGACTTTACAGGTGATTTCATTCGCATTGAATGGCCTAATCCATGTCAGCCCCCTTGTGAGAACGGCTGTGGTATGTGCAAAACGACGGTAATCCGCACATTCCCGGAAGAACAATATAATCGCATTCTGATCGGAGACAGTCTAACCGATTTTGAAGGTGCCAAAATTGCCGATCTGGTGTACTCCCGTTCCATCCTGACGGACAAGTGCATAGAACTTGGTGTAGACCATGTGCCCTTTGCTACCTTTTACGATATTATGGAAGACATGAAACAGAAGCAAACACAAGGAGTGCTGTAAAAATGGGGTTTGAGAAGATTACATTGGAACACAAACGTCAGGTGCTGGAGGAACTTGCTGATATTAAAGCCCTCTTTGCCAGCCGCAACTGGTTCCCTGGAACAAGCGGCAACCTGTCGATGCGTGTGGGAGAGTTTGATCCCGAGCAATTTTATTTTGCCGTTACGGCTTCAGGCAAGGATAAATCGCTTCGCACGCCGGAAGATTTCCTGTTTGTGGACAAGCATGGTAAAGCGATCGAAACAACAACTCTGAAACCAAGTGCAGAAACGCTGATTCATTGTGAAATCTATCGTTTGACTGGCTGCGGGGCTGTATTCCATGTACACACTGTATTTAACAACCTGATCAGCGAGTTCTTTGGCGGAGAAGGTCATGTGCCGATCCAAGGCATCGAACTGATCAAAGCTTTTAACATTTGGGAAGAAAATGCCGAGATTCGTGTGCCGGTACTGCCAAACTTTGCTGATATTCCATCCATTGCTGAACTGGTTCCAGGTGTGCTTGACTCAAAAGTGCCGGGAATTTTACTGCGCAATCATGGTATTTATGCCTGGGGCAAAGATGCATTTGAAGCCAAAAGGCATCTGGAAGCATTCGAGTTTCTGTTCGAAGTGATGTATCGTCAGCTGCTGCTGAAAGGTATTTCGAAATAGCCATCATTTTCTCACTGTTATTCAGGAGCAAATCAAAAACACGCTATGAGCTGAGCAATCAGTCATAGCGTGTTTTTTTGGTTTGGGGCTCCTACAAGTCCAAAATTCACCTTAATTTATACTCAATTATCCCGATCCTTGAACAGGACCAGATTAGACGAATCGTCTTCTTTTCCGTGTAATCCGCTATGCTGCGCAATTGCACGCTGCTTGCCAAAGAGAAGCTTCAATCCGCCAAAAATAAGCAATAGCGAAACAATAACCGTGTTCACATAGGAACGGATTTCATACGTCATAAACAGATTAGGGAACATTTCGTTCAGTTGTGGAATGACAAGCCGGATTGCCAGATAATACACGCCAAGTGCTGCAATTCCGAATCCAATCAGACGCTGATGTCTAGCCCAATCCTTAAATATCGGTTGATCCGTCAGCGGTTCCCGGCCATAGCGGCTTGAACACTGCAGCCCATCAAAGAAGCTGTAGAACCAAACCAGCGGAATCATGAACAGGAAAACGGACAAATGCAGCAGGTCCAAAATATAAATGCTGCCGAGGAACAGGAACATTAATTGCATTCCTCGTTTCTGAAGACCCAGGTACAGATGACCTGCCCCTGGAAAAGCCGACAAAAGGGTAGCTAACACCTTGCTGCGTCGTCCAGATGCTCTGCCCATTTCCAATTCTTCGAACAATGTACGGTCCTGCAATACTTCACCTGCCTGCTTTCGATGTACATGCTGTACAGCGTCAAACATGCAGTAAACCCAAATGACTGGCAGAATAAGCAGAAACATCAGAAAGGTCTCTTCATTGGTAATGGAAGCAACAAAGACCATCATCGCGAAAGAGCCAAAGAATGCGATCAAAAAGGATAGTCCCCGATGAAGCAGCCCCAGATGAAGATGTCCCAGACCTGGGATGAATGACAATAAAATGGTAAAGAATCGTTCACCTTCACTGCCTTTGCGATAAACGGGTTGGCCGTATGTACCCTCAGGAATACCATAGCCATTGGCAGAATGCTGACGTATCTCTTCCCCATTCATTGGCTCCATAACGCCATTTGGATCCGGATAGCCCTGTTCATATGGACTTCCTGGATATGGACCATATTGAGCCTCGTAGCCCCTGTAATGAGCATTGCGTGCAGAAGGGGTACGCAGCAGAACAATGATGATGTCCAGCATGTTGATGCACCAGAAGAAAAAGGCAGCGAGTGCTCCGAATATCATCAAGTCCCGTTCATCCCCAATTACTGCCAACATGAAGGCACCTATCAAAGAGCCAAACACGATTAATGGGTAAATCATCGCCTTAGCGGTTCGACCCCAATAGAGAAAACCAAGACCCGGGATCACATTTAATAAAAATGCAAATATTTTGTTGCGATCTGATTGCACAGTCGTCATCCTTTCTTTTCAGGCAATGCGTATGATTTATGGTTTAGGCTTGAAGTTATCCAGCCAATTGGTGGCGGCTTCCGTCCATTTTTGTGTAAAAGATCCCCGCTGCTCGCCGTCATTGAACTTGTGATAGGGCGCTACCTTATCAAATACTCCGGAGGAGAGAAAGATCAGCGTCAGGCAAGCCGCTACAGCATAATGAAACACCTTGTGCTCCAGCCAGCGTCTGCTTCGTCCTGAACGTGATTTGCGCTTGCTTCCTGACGGGTTCAGATCCGTAATACGCTCCATGATGGAATCGGCAAAGTGGGCCGGATTCTCAAGTTGTGGCCATGTTTGATAAATCCCCATCGCTTCCAAGTAGTTATCCATGGCTTCCGGATCTTCAATGATAGCCTTTTCCATGGTAACAGCCTGGTCACCGGTAACTCGTCCTTCGATATAATCCATCCAGTCCTGCACACTGTACATCTCGTTTTTACTCACGCCACTCATCCTCCTTCCAATGACTTCTGATCCACTGCCGGGCACGATACAAACGGGATTCCACGGTTTTGACAGCCACCTGGGCATCATGTGCGATCTGCTCATAATTTTTTTCGCTTAAATAATACGCAGTAATAATGTCCCTATGCTGGGCAGGCAGTTGATTGATTCGTTCACGCAGGGTTTCCTTGCGCTCTTCCCGAACGAGCCGGGCCAAAATATCTTCCTCGCTTCCAGGCAGGTTGATTATTCGTTCTTCTCCACCCAGATCTTCACTGCTTCGCCGGCCCAGCTTGCGTTTTGCATCAATGGCTTTGTGAAAGGCAATTCGGGTAAGCCACGTTTTGAAGCCTTCGGAACGGTACTCGGGGAGAGATTTATACATCTGAATGAACGCCTCCTGAGCTGCATCCTGCGCCTCCTGATCGTTCCTGAGTACGGAATATGCCACATGATATACATGCTGGCTGTACTTATCGATCAACAAGCGAAATTTGGATGCATCTCCTTGACGGATTTGTTCGATTAAGCGCGCTTCGTCAATGACTCTCCCCTCCTCTCCACTACAATAGACGACAACGTTCTGGGCTGCCCCTGCGTATTTATTTAAATTTTTTAAAAATTCTTATCATATCAGTGCCTGAATAGATGATGAGTTCATCAATCACTTCATTGTAGACATCCTTATTTCCTTCCAGCATCAAAAAACAGGCTCAGAATGTTTCTGGCCTGTTCCTTGATTTTCCTTTGCACTCAGACTAGCGTCCACCGCTGCGAAAACGCTGCGTGTATGCCTTCGCGTCCTGAACATTCTTCACCCGGTTGCGGCTCCACTCCAGCAGGATGCGGTCAATATAGCGGAAATGTACTTTACCGGCAAATACCGCTTCCTTCAGGGCCATCAATATCAGTTCTTCCTGATAACGGTCCTGATCCAGCCAGCTGGAGATCGTTTCGCATTCCATCGGTGAAAGCGGACGACCAAATTCTTTCTCGAAGATGGAAAACATATTACGTTCTTCCTCTTCTATTTGAACACTGTTCGAATTAGGACGTGCTGTCATGCTCATTTGCTGCTGCCTTGCGGCTGCTGCATCTTCAGCAACACATGTTGCGAGTTTGGCATACAATCCATGCAGATCGTAACGCTCATACTGAATATCCCGCTCTTCGTCCCGATGTTCATCAATGGATATATACCCATCCCTCATCAACCGTTGGAGCATTCGGGCAATACCTTCGGGGGCAAGTCCCATTCGTCCCGCCAGCTCTTCCAGGGTAGGAAACTCATTGAATTCTGCCTGACGGTAGCCGAGCAATTGAATCAGCAAAAGCACTTCGGCATCTGATAATCCGAGTTGGTGATAAAAACGCAACAAAGCATACGGGAGCTGTGCTGTCCCAGACGTTAACCCGTAAGCTACGCCACTGAGCCACGCTTTGGAGCCGGTTTCTTCCATAGACTCGTGATTAATCATTAAGGGTACAGACGGTAGAGCATACGCGGGAATGCAATTGTCTCACGTACATGATCCAACCCGCAGATCCATGCTACTGTCCGCTCCAATCCCAGACCGAATCCGGAGTGAGGTACTGATCCGTATTTACGCAGATCCAGGTACCATTGATACGCCTCGTCAGACAGCTTGTACTCTTCAAAGCGCTGCTGCATCAACTCGGGATCATCGATACGTTGGGATCCGCCAATGATTTCGCCGTAACCCTCTGGTGCGATCATGTCCGCGCAGAGAACCACTTCTGGGCGATTCGGGTCCGGTTTCATGTAAAATGCCTTGATGCCAGCGGGGTAATGCGTAATAAATACAGGCGTATTATACTTCTCCGCAATCGCTGTCTCGTGAGGAGCACCAAAATCTTCTCCCCAAGGAATATCAAAGCCTTGTCCATTCAGGAATTCAATCGCCTCATCATACGTAATACGCGGGAATGGAGCTACGATCCCTTCCAGTTTGGATACGTCACGTCCGATGGATTCCAGTTCGGCACGGCAGTTTTTCACGACAGACTGAACCACGTGTGCAATGAACTTCTCTTGTACTCGCAAACTTTCTTCGTGATCCACAAATGCCATTTCCGGCTCAATCATCCAGAACTCGATCAGATGGCGGCGTGTTTTGGATTTCTCGGCACGGAATGTTGGTCCGAAGGAATATACTTTACCCAGCGCCATCGCCGCAGCTTCCATGTACAATTGGCCACTTTGAGTAAGATAAGCATCCTCATCAAAGTATTTGATGTGGAACAGGTTAGTGGTTCCCTCAGCGGATGAAGGTGTCAGAATCGGAGGGTCAACCTGAGTGAATCCGTTACCATCAAAAAACTGCTGAACAGCACGAATGATCTCTGCACGAATCACCATCACAGCACGCTGCTTCGTAGAACGCAGCCATAGATGACGATGATCCATCAAGAAATCCACACCATGCTCTTTCGGTGTAATCGGATAGTTTTCAGTCAAATGAATGATCTCCACGCCCGTAACCGTCATTTCATATCCGGATGCGCTGCGCGGTTCTTCACGAATAATGCCTGTTACATACAAGGAACTTTCTTGCGTGAGGCTTTTGGCATCATTCCATACCTCTTCGCTAACTTCACTCTTTACGACAACCCCTTGAATATATCCGGTTCCATCGCGCAGCTGCAAAAATTGAATTTTACCGCTGGAACGTTTGTTATTAATCCAGGCACCGATCTTCACGGTTTCGCCCACATGCTCATTCACATTACGAATTACACAATCCGTACTCATGCCCATATCTCCCCTTGGTTCCTAAATTTGAAAATGCAGCGGGCAGGCCTCAGCCTGTCCCCTGCACTTCCTTGACATGCTATATTCACTTTACAATTAGATTACTTAGAATTCAATACGATTCGGTGTGTATCACGTGCAATCACCAATTCTTCATTGGTAGGTACAACGAGAACCTCAACCTTGGAGTTTGCTGTTGTGATTCGGCGTGGTTCGCCGGAACGGATGGCATTGAGAGCTTCATCCACTTCCACACCCAGGTAAGTCAGCTGTTCGCATACTTTTTGACGAAGAACGACCGAGTTCTCGCCCACACCAGCTGTAAATACAATCACGTCCACACCGTTCATTGCTGCTGCATACGAACCGATGTATTTACGCAAACGATATTCGTACATTTCGAATGCAAGGGTGGAGTTCGCATCACCGTTCTCCATTCCTTCCGTAATCTCACGCATGTCACTGCTGATGCCCGAGATTGCAAGCAGTCCGCTATGTTTGTTCAACATGGAGTTCACTTCGCTCACGCTCAGTTCTTCCTTATTCATCACGTAAGGCACGATCGCCGGGTCAAGGTCACCACTGCGCGTCCCCATCATCAGACCTTCAAGCGGAGTCATACCCATGGATGTATCTACGGATACGCCACCTTTTACTGCCGTTACGCTACCACCGTTACCAACGTGGCAAGTGATAATTTTGAGATCTTCTACTGGACGGCCTACATACTCAGCCGCAGTCTTGCTTACGTAGTCATGGGAAGTACCATGGGCACCGTAACGACGCACTTTGTATTTTTTGTACAGTACACGCGGAATCGCGTATAGATATGCTTTCTCAGGCATCGTCTGATGGAATGCTGTATCAAATACCATGACCTGAGGTACACCTGGCATATTAAGTTCAGCCGCACGAATACCCATCATTGCTGCTGGGTTGTGAAGTGGTGCCAAATCGAACAAGCGGCGGATTTCAGCCTTCGCTGCATCGTCAACGAGCGCGGATTCCTTGAAGGCTTCCCCGCCGTGAACGACACGGTGTCCAACAGCCTGAATCTCATCGACTGAACCAAGCACGCCGTTTTCTTTATCTGTCAAAATATCGATAACTTTACGAATTGCCGTAGTATGCTCCAAAATTTCACTGACTTCTGTAACATCCTCACGGCCAGTCGGTTTGTGCGTAAGAATGGAGGAATCCATCCCGATCCGTTCAACCAGTCCTTTAGCGAGTACGGACTCATCTGTCATGTCATACAATTGATATTTAAGCGAGGAGCTCCCCGCGTTGATTACGAGTATTTTCACAGCCGGTCACCATCCTTGTCGTACTTGAAGAATCCTTCGCCCGTCTTAACACCGAGATGCCCTGCACGTACCATTTTCTTCAATACAGTAGAAGGACGATATTTGAGTTCTCCGAATTCACGGAACATTCTTTCCAGTGCAGCTTCAACGGAGTCCAATCCGAAACGGTCAGCCATTTCAAGCGGGCCATGCTGGAAGTTGTATCCGATACGCATTGCATCATCAATATCTTCAGCAGAAGCAACGCCTTCTTGAAGAACATGAAGAGCTTCATTGATCAGCAAGCAGATCAGTCTGGACGTAACGAATCCAGGGGATTCATAGATCATTACACCTTTTTTGTCTACAACCTCTTCCACAAATCTTCTTGTTTCATCGAAAGTGGAATCGGATGTTTTCAAACCGCGAATAATTTCTACAAGGTCAACCCGGGAAACCGGGTGAATAAAGTGCATACCAATAACACGCTCTGGGTATTTGGTCGAGCTTGCAAGCTCGGTCAAACTCAGCGTGGATGTGTTACTTGCAAGAATAACGTTACTTGGGCAAACCTGATCCAATTGGCTGAATACCGCCTTTTTGGCTTCCAGATCTTCCGAGATCGTTTCGATAACCATATCGCATGATCCCAGTTCTGCCAGATGAGCTACTTTGGTAATACGGGATAAAATCAATTTTTTCTCGGCTTTGGTAATAGCCCATTTCTCTAATTGCTTATCGAGGTTTGTTTCAATCATGTCATATGCATGATTAAGCTTCTCCGCTGTGTGCTCAACCAGAAGCACATCAAGTCCTTTGGCTGCAAGCATTTGGGAAATGCCTTGTCCCATGGTGCCGCCGCCGACAACTCCTATTTTTTTAAAAAACATGGTTCTGCTCCATCCTTTCGGTTCTCTATTTCTCTATTGTACCCTGTTCGCCGAAAATTACAAATTTCGACCCAACATATAATAATATCTTAGCACGAGTGAAAAGTAAAAAAAAATAACCGGCATAAATAAATTATGCCGGTAAAAGGGCGCTGTCACGAAATTGACAACGAAATTGCTCCCCAGACAAAACTTCTTCTCTCATCAGCGTATCCAATGAATTGTCGAAAATTGTCCGTTGTTCTTCGAGCAGACGTTTGGTCTGATCCATCAGATCCTGCAGAATCATTTTATTTTCGCGCATGAGCTCTTCTGTTGTAACCATATCCATGTTTACAATACCAAGAGAGGTCAGACCGGAAGCCATCATGGTCTGTACAACATTGGTCGCCTGTTCAAAGTCATTGCGTGAACCGGTACTGCGACCACCATAGTACATTTCTTCAGCGGCTGCACCGCCAAGTGCAATCATGATCTGTTCTTCCAGAAAACGCTTGGTGTACAGGAATTGCTCCTGCTGCGGATTGTGACGTACATAACCGAGTGCCTGTCCACGCGGGCTGAGAGCAACCTGGCTTACGCTGCCAGGACGTACAAGCTCTGCCATGATGGCATGTCCCAATTCGTGAATGGCTACCCGTTTTTTCTCTTCAACACTGGATTCACGATCTGTCTTCTCACCCATCATGACTTTATCAATCGCCAGAGACAAGTGACGCTGTTCAATATTGAGCAATCCATCTCTCATGGCGTAGATTGCCGCTTCATTCATGACACTTTCCAGCTGTGCACCTGAGAAGCCGTAGGATTCCTCTGCTGTTTTCTCCAGGCTTACACCCTCCATAAGAGGTTTATTTACCGCGTGGAGCTCTAGAATATGTTTTCTGCCTTTCTTGTCAGGCAGGTCCACCTGAATATGACGGTCAAAACGTCCCGGACGAGTTAAGGCGCTGTCCAGCATTTCTTTACGGTTTGTTGCTGCAATAACTAGAATGCGAGGTGTATCGGATGTATAAATTCCGTCCATTTCCGTCAACAGCTGATTGAGCGTCTGGTCATACTCACGCTGCTGCCCGCCTTCACGTTTACCACCAATAACATCAATCTCATCGATAAAGATAATGGCGTTCTCTTTGTTCTCTTTGGCTGCACGTGTTCTGGCATCACGAAACAAATCACGGATTCTTCCTGCACCTACGCCGACGTACATTTCTACAAACTCGCTGCCTGAAGCAGCAACGAACACGGAATCGGTATAATGAGCAGCCGCTTTGGCCATCAATGTTTTCCCTGTTCCCGGAGGCCCCGTAAGCAGGATCCCCTTCAATGGGCGAATCCCGAACTTCTGAATTTCTTCATGCTTGATGAGAAAATCTAGAGCTTCCCGCAGCTCCTGCTTTGCACTATCCTGGCCGCCAATTTCTTCAAACGTCAGCTTGGTAGGTCCTTTTTTCTTACGCTTACGTTCCTGACCCGCTCCGACCGTAATGCCACCACGCATCTGCATCATAAGCAGCAATCCGCCCACAACCGCAGCTGCGATCAGAATCGGAAAGATATTCACACCAATAAAAGCGAGAAAGATAATCAACACGGGGACAAAACCAATGGCAACTTCCTTCGTCCATTTAGGCATTAGGCCACACTCCTATCTGGCCGGGTACACGCGGCAGAATAATAAACTTGCTGGCATCTCCGTCTCTAAGACTTACATATACGTTATTGTCATCCATGGCTGTATTCACTTGAATACCATTGGTCGCCATCTTGGATAATGTTGGTGTAATTTCGGTGTACTGTTTGTTCTCCATTGCCTGAGCAACGGTAAACATCGCATCGCCCCACCAGTTCTCCAGGGCTTCATTCGAATGATCAACGACATCAAGTTTCAATGAGCGCGAGCCAATCAGGGTCTGTCCTTCTTTCTGAATATATTGAACCAATCTGCCCAAATCTACATTTGGCTGCAAATCAAGTTTCAATTGTACATCATTGCGGTTAATAGTTAACTGAACATCATTTACCCCTTCATACTGGGTTACCATTTTTTCAATCGGATTCTGCATGGCCACCTGACGATACACAAACCAACCTCCAAACAACACAACGGCTGAAATGACGGCAGTTAAAGCAATAGGCAATACTTTTAGCTTCAAGTGAGTTTCCCCTCCCAAATTTTGGCCCATCCTATGGCTTATAGGCATATTATGAATTGTGTACGAATGACCTGTGATTTGCCCAACAGGTTTTATTCCTGTTTGATGTAACCTTGAATACATATTTGAGTATATCACATCGTATATACAATTTCGAAGGCGAAAATATGAATAAATTATTAATTTTAACTATTCAAATCCAGAATATTTTTCGAGATACGCCAAAAAACCGGATCAGGCGGGGTTCCGTCTGCCGGTTCTTTGAAGATTTTACCTAAAGAATCTCTGAATATATTTAACTGTTTGGAATCGTATAGACCAAATCAACCTGTTCTCCATTGCTGAAGCGATAGAATCGATAATAGTTGTGCGTATCATCATTGTAATAAACTTGCCATACATAGACGCCATTGACGACTCCAGGCATAATTCGTTTGATCTCTCCGCCCGGTACTTCAGAGCTGAATCGATTGCGAACTTGCGCTTCCGATAACCCGTTCTGCAGCAATTCACTGTGCACAGCATTGCTTCCTGTGACCGGTTTATTGGTTGCATCGAACTTAACCCAGACGGCGATGTCCTGATTGTCTTTATTTTTGGCCATCATCGTCCAGTAAATGTTATCTTCGCCTTCTTTTTGACCCCAGACGTATTTTCGAAGATCCTCATAAGAAGTGATCCCGAGCTGCTCCTGCGCCGCTTGAATAGCTAGCGCTTCTTCGTTGCGCTGGTCCTGGGTAACATAGATGTAGAATCGCTGTAGTCCAAACAAAATCAAAACCAGGATGAGCAGCGAGATCCAGATCCATTTCTTTTTTCTTTTCAAAAGCCGAACTTCCTTTCCCCTATGACGCTGCTGCTATTCTGAAATTAACGGGCGAGCAGTCCGTCAAATGCAAGTTGAGACTCGCGCAGAATGCGCTCTTCATCCATAGTAAGACATTCACCATGTTTCACCAGCTGTTGGCCGTCAACCCATACATGCTCCACATCCTTGGCCGAAGCCGAGTAAATGGTATGTGAGATCAGATCCGTATGCGGATAGAAGTGTGCTTGTTCAATATTTAGCGCAATGAAATCTGCCTTCATGCCTACTTGAAGTGCTCCCGTATTGTTCAGGAAGATGGATTTGGCACCATACCCCGTTCCGAGCAGCAGCGCCTCTCCCGCTGGGACCGCTGTTGGGTCACCGGATACGCCCTTATGAATCAAAGCAGCCAGTCTCATCTCTTCAAACATATCCAGGTTGTTGTTGCTTGCAGGCCCGTCTGTTCCCAGAGATACGGTTACTCCAGCTTTCAGCAGATCCGGAACACGTGCAACACCCGAAGCAAGCTTCAGGTTGCTTCCCGGATTGTGAGAGACCGCTACATCATGGCGTGCCAGAATTTCAATCTCCTCATCATTCAAATGCACGGCGTGAGCTACGAGAGAAGGACGAGAGAAGAAACCGAGCTTTTCCAGATGTGCCACCGGACGCAGACCATAATCCGTTACATTCTGTTCGACTTCGCGAAGGGTTTCCGACATATGGGTATGCAGCGGCAGATCCAGATCATGTGCAACCTGTACCAGCTTCTCTATGTAATCCGGAGGGCAAGTATACGGCGCATGCGGTGAGATGATCGTCGTAATTCGACCACCAGCCTGTCCGTTCCACTCACGTGCAAACGCAGCCGATTCCTGCAGTTTGCGCATTTGCTCTTCTTCGGAACAGAGACCAATGACACCACGTGCCAATGCGGCACGAATACCAGATTGTTCAACCACTTTTGCCACCTGATCCATATGATCATACATATCCAGGAATGCCGTCGTTCCGCCTTTCAGCATTTCTAATACAGAAAGGGATGTGCCCCAATACACGTCCTCAGACGTCATTTTCGCCTCCATAGGCCACATTTTCTCCTGAAGCCATACTTGCAGGGCCAGATCGTCCCCGTGGCCTCTCAGAAGCGACATGGCTGCGTGACCATGCGTATTGATCAGACCCGGCAAAAAGACCAGTCCTTTGCCATCAACCTTTGGCAGGCTCTCATCTCCATCCGGCAGTGTCTCACCAATATGCACAATCTTGTCGTCTTCAACGACCATATACCCTTGAACCACAGTCCATTCCGTACCACGGTTTACAGCAAATTTGCCGTTATGAATTACCCATCTATTTGTCGTCATCTTCCTCGTCGTCCTTTCCGTTCTCCAGATAATAAGCCAGGCTAAGCAGATCCGTTGTAAAATCAGCATGATGTATACGGACGTGCGGTGGTGTTTTCAAGATGGTTGGTGCAAAGTTCAGAATCGCTTCAATGCCGGATTCCACGAGCTGATCGGCTACGTTCTGAGCTTCGGTATCCGGAACGGTGATGATGCCAATACGAATATTATCTTTCTTGACCGAATCCGTTAGTTCATTCATGGGCTGTACCTTCAAGCTGTTAATCTGACTGCCGATCTTAGGGCCGTATGCATCGAAAACAGCAACAATTTTCATGTTGTCTTTCAGATAGGCATTGTAGTTGGACAATGCATGTCCCAAGTTACCAGCCCCGACCAGAGCAACATTAATTTGCTGATCAATTTTCAAGATATGACGGATTTTCTCAATGAGATACGATACGTCGTATCCAATGCCTTTGCGACCGAAGTCCCCAAAGTATGCAAGGTCTTTGCGAATCTGGGCAGGATTAAGATCCAGGCGTAGTCCCAGTTCCTGTGATGACACCGTGCCTACCTCACGTTGATGCAGTTCACTCAAATAACGTAAGTAAACAGGCAATCTGCGTACCACAGCTTCCGAAATTTTATCTGATTTCATTACATTGCTCCCCCTTACCAAGGCCACGATAGATAAATAAAAATGTAGCATCCCGCATAACCGTTTTCGTCTCCGAATGAAATTATGCAAGATGCCTTATGAAATATAAAGTTAAAAGTGCTACAAGAATGAATCACACTCTAATAAAGTTTACAGCGAGAAGCCCTTATTACGCAACGAAGTCATCCCTAATTCGCCGTAGTTTCATCCTGTGCTGGTGTTTCCAGCCATTCGCTAATCCGTGGAACCATCTGTTCAGTCAGCATATGTTCCATTTTGGGACCGGGTAATGAATATAGGAAATACTTTCCGTAATAAGACTCAATCACCCGCGTATCGTAAACGATGACAATGCCCCGATCCTTGGCCGTACGAACAAGCCTGCCGAATCCCTGCTTGAAACGAATGACGGCCTGTGGAACAGACAGCTTCATAAACGGATTCTTTTTCTGTTCCTGCAGCAGTTCACTCTTCGCCTCGACAAGCGGATGATTCGGTGGCTGGAAGGGCAATCTCACAATGGCCAGACAGGTTAGCGCCTCGCCAGGGATATCTACCCCTTCCCAGAAACTGCTGGTGCCCAGCAGAACGGTTGCTTTTGCATCCTGGAACCTGCGTGTTAACTTGGAACGACTGCCACTATCCACGCCTTGACCGAGCAGCGAAATATCGTTACCCGACAGCGCTTCTTTTAATGGGTCGTAAACCTGGCGCAGCATTCGGTATGAAGTAAAGAGCACCATCATGCGGCCCCTTGTCGCAATAGCCGTTTCGGCCAGAGATCGTACAAGCATGTCGACAAAGTGTGC
Source organism: Paenibacillus sp. P13VS (assembly GCF_015143645.1). Lineage (NCBI taxonomy): Bacteria > Bacillati > Bacillota > Bacilli > Caryophanales > Paenibacillaceae > Paenibacillus > Paenibacillus sp. P13VS. The sequence continues at coordinate 81,886 of NZ_WYEV01000007.1, forward strand.
ATCCCCCACACTGCCTTTTACGCTTGGGAAATCACGAGGGATGACCAGCAAAGCCTGATCCCTATACCGGAATGGCGACGGCAGCATGGACGTCAGCAAACGGTTATTATCGGCTGCTTCCTGCAAGCCAAGCTGTTCAATCATGAACTGAAATGACTTATCAACCGAGAGCGTAGCCGAAGTAAGGACAACGCTTTTCTTTTTATCGAAGAACATGTCCTTCAACTGTGCACTGACATCGACAGGAACGGCATACAGCTGCAGTGATTTGCTGCGAAATTGGCCGCTTGCCTCCATCCAGTATACGGTTTTGGCATCATCCATTCGCATGAAGAAACGAAGGTTTTCTTTGAGCGTCGCCAAATCCTTAAGCAGACCTGTAATGTCCGTGATCAAGCTATCCGATTGATAGTCGTCCTGGTCTTCTTTCACTTCAAGAAGCAGCTTGTCTCCCTTGCGGATCAAGTCCCCCAGTGTAACATAAATCTGGTTTTCATAATCCTGAAGCTCCTGCCACTTCGCCGGTTTCATTGAAGGCTTCAGTCTGAGGGAAAATTGCCCCGTTTCTCCTGGAGAAGCATCACTACGCTCAGGCAGCAGGCTAAACAAGGCATCGCTCAAACGATCCCACATCTCTTTGACTTCAACAGCAAGCGGGAACATCTGGTCAATGACCGAGCCCCACTGCACCGAATTTTCATGCCCTGCCAGCTGTGTACGCAGCATGGGAAGCTGACCGTTCCGACTATCCTTAAACAATCGGGTCAGGGTATGAACCAACGTGAAGTATTTCATGTGAAGACCCAAGTGCTTACCCGCCACATCCTCGAGATGGTGAGCCTCATCAATAACAAGACTGTCATAAGCAGGGAGCAGCTGATGAGCTGCTTTTACATCCGTAAACAATTTGGAATGATTCGTAATGACGATATCGGACAATCCTGCTTCATGCTTCGCCCGGTGGTAGAAGCACTTCCTGAACCACGGACAGGAACGTCCAAGGCACGACTCCGATTCGCTCTGTACCGTTTCCCAGAAGTCCCCACCGCGTGCACTGAGGTTAAGCTCCTCGTCATCTCCAGTCTCTGTCTGGGTGAGCCATACAATCATTTGAGCGGCTGTAAAATAATCTTCTTTTGGTGTAGCAAACTCACGCTTGTTGATCTTGTGCTCAAACTTCCGCAGACACAGGTAGTGTCCCCGACCTTTGAATACGGCGGCCTTAAACGGAAAAGGTACCACTTTGGTCAGCAGCGGAATATCCCGCTCCCGAAGCTGTTCCTGCAGGTTGATGGTATGCGTGCTAACCATTACTTTTCGTTCCTGCTTCACACTTTCATATATGGCGGGCAGCAAGTACCCGAGGGATTTCCCTGTACCCGTACCTGCTTCAATTAACAAATGCTTTTCCTCGTCCAGCGCTTGCCTTACACTGCTGAACATCTGTGTCTGTGCCTCGCGTTCTTCATAGTGATCCAGTGTATCCTGCAGATTGGCCCGTACCTGATCCATGTACTGCTCAAAACTTACACCTTCAAGTGGGTTAGCTTCCCGTTCATCGCGCGGAGCACCGATCTCGGTCCAGTCACTTACATTCAAGGCCAATTGGCGGTAATACGTATGTCCATCCAGATCCTGTATAGGCTCTGCTTCCTTCTCACTGCGCATGCCGTCGAAGAACCAGCCCAGATCACTGTCCTCAGGTGCAAACAGGTCGCTGAGACGCTGAATCGTTATTAATGGCAGTTGACGCAGTTCGTCCAGACATTTCAGGAGCACATAGGCCGTTGCCAGGGCGTCACTGTCTGCCTGATGAGGGCGGTCATGCTGGAATCCGAATTCGGAAGATACATACCCCAATTGATAAGAACCAAGTGAAGGAAATGAGATTTTGAGAAAATCAATGGTATCCAGAATACGTCCGGTGAACGGCAGGTAGCCGCATCGGTCAAGCGCATTCTGAAGGAAATGAAAATCAAAAGCCACGTTGTGTCCCACAAGGACAACATCGTCGAGCAGCGGAACCATCTCCATCATCATTTCTTCAAGTGAAGGAGCGTCCGCCACGTCTTCGTCAGTAATCCCGGTTAATCCCGTAATAAACGGAGGAATAGGCACACCAGGGTTTACATAAGAACTATATATTTGAGTTATGCTGTAGTCATGATCTATGATGGCAAGTCCGGCTTGTATAATCTCACCGTCGGACTGCGTGCCGGTTGTTTCGAAATCCAATACGGCAAATTTCATTGCAATGTACAAGTCCCTTCCATTCCAGTCTATGTTACAGCATAGCAAAAAAACGGGCATTTGAAAATTAACTGACAAAAAAGGCGGTGTTCCCTCCATGTTCTTAAAGGAGAAAACACCGTCTTGATGCCGCTGCACTGCACTTGAACTTTAAGTACGGTCAGCTTATTCCATATTGCAGTTGTCCGCTGTTCAGCCTGCAGGCTTCCATATTATACAACGGTTCGGTCAACGTCGGGTCATGCTGGAGTGCCTGAGCAAACAAGGAACATGCTCCTTTGGGATTCGCCATCTTGGCTTCAAGGCAGCCCAGCGCATTACAGGCTAACCCCTTCAACCTCGGAGAACCATTCAGGTGCACGATGAGCCGCAGGTGACTTCCCGCTTCCGCGGTTTGATTGAGGTTCATATGCGCAAGTCCCAGATAGTATCGAGTCAGTGCACTGTCCGGATATTCGGCAATAATTTGTGAAAATTGCATAATCGCCTGCGGATACATCTGTAACTTGAAGTATCCCTGACCACGACTAAAGGATTCCAAGTGGATCTCAGGCAGAGCCGTGACGGCTTCCTGTTCCGGTTGGAGTGCCACCGGCTGTTCCATATCCCTGAACTGACTCATCTTCTCCTCAAACATCAGCCACTCATCAATCATCCCGTCACTCATCCGCTTCAGCAAGTTCCACTTTTGCAGCAGTTCCTGTTTGTTCAGACCTTCAGCGGAAGGGTAGCGCTTGATAATTTCATCTAACATGTCGTTCATTTCGGCGAAAACATGCTGGAACATCGATGCATCCCCACCCTTGAAAAAATGGATTAGTGCGTGACCTGTACTCATTTTTTGCAAGGTGGACCGATTTCATTCCCCTTACCAGCGGATTACATAATTGTCGCGTGAACTTCCTGTTTCATGGTCTGCACAGGTTTGTTTTGACCGTCCACAAAGACCACCGTAGGTTTGTGTGTATTTGCTTCTTCCTGAGACATCATTGCATATGAAATGATAATAACCGTGTCTCCTGGCTGCACAAGCCGTGCAGCTGCACCATTCAGACAGATTACTCCGCTGCCGCGTGGTCCGGGAATGACATAGGTCTCGAGCCGCGCACCATTGTTGTTGTTTACAATTTGCACTTTTTCATTTTCCATCAGATCAGACGTTTCCATCAGATCTTCATCAATGGTAATGCTTCCCACATAATTCAGGTTGGCTTCGGTAACGGTGGCACGGTGAATTTTGGATTTCATCAATGTTCTAAACATGGGACAGTACCTCCGCTCTTTGCAATCTTGTATTATCAATCAGTCTCGTTTTGCCAAATTTCACAGCCAGCGCAATCAGGATATCATCTCGTCCATGCACTTTTTCCTGATCAGCAAGCGGCACCAGACTTGGAAAAGCTTGAATCTCGGCATAATCAATAACAGCACGGGACGAACGCCCGATGTTCTCACGCAGAATACGCCGTATATCTGCAGCAGTCATGTCAGCACTTGTATCCACTGCTTCTTGAGCCGCACGCAGCGCCTTGGACAGAACCAGAGCTTCCTGGCGATCTTCAGCACTCAAATAGACATTACGTGAACTAAGTGCCAAGCCATCCTGCTCCCGTACAATCGGACATGGAACAATCTCAACAGGCATGTTCAGATCAATGACCATTTGCTGGATGACTGCGACCTGCTGTGCGTCTTTCATTCCGAAAAATGCGCGCTGTGGCTGCACGATGTTAAACAGCTTCGATACCACTGTTGTTACTCCGTCAAAGTGTCCTGGACGGGAAGCCCCGCACAGCCGGTCAGTCAAACTCGACACGGATACTGTTGTTTGTGTCTGCTGTGGATACATCTCTTCAACCGAGGGAATAAATACGATATCCACTCCCTGCGCACGGGCCGTCTCCACATCCCTGGCTTCATCCCGAGGGTAGCTGTCAAAGTCTTCATTTGGCCCAAACTGAATCGGATTTACAAAAATACTTAATACGACAATATCACTTTGCTGTTTGGCGGCCTGCATCAGGCTTGCATGACCTTCATGCAGATAACCCATCGTAGGCACCAAACCTACAATAGACTCTCTGGATGGTGCAGCTTGACGCTTCAAACCAATTTCCTGTCTAAGCTCTGTGATGGTCCGAATCACTTTCATGAGTTGCTCTCCACCTTTTCTTTGCGATGTCCGTACAGCTGCTCTACAACGCCGTCTGCGGCAGTAAATACATGCTCCTCCGCAGGGAAGGAACGGTCTTTGACTTCCTTGACATAAGCTCCAATACTATTACGAATCAGCGTACCCACATCACCGTATGTTTTGACAAAGCGTTTCGGCATGTAAGGAGAGGCATACTGAACCACATCATGGAATACCAAAACCTGACCGTCACATCCACGTCCTGCGCCTATACCAATTGTGGGAATGGATAGTTCCTCCGAAATAGCTCTTGCCACTTCTTCGGTAACGAGTTCAAGCACAATACCGAAGGCTCCCGCAGCTTCGAGTGCCTTCGCTTCATCCATTAGTCTTCTGGCATCTGCTGCATCCTTACCCTGGATCCGATATCCCCCGATCTGATTCACCGATTGCGGTGTCAGTCCGATGTGTCCCAGAACCGGTACGCCGGCTTGCACTACAGCCTTAACGGTATCGGCGATCTCCACGCCGCCTTCCATTTTGACTGCATGCGCATGACCTTCCTGCATCAAACGACGAACACCCTTCAGCGTTTCATCCACGCTGCCGTGATAGGTCATGAACGGCATATCCGCTACGATGAATGTACTTCCTGCACCCCTCACAACGGAGCGGGTATGATATACCATATCGTCTATCGTCACAGGCAGGGTGGAATCATAACCCAGCACTACATTGCCGAGCGAATCCCCGACCAAAATCATGTCAATGCCTGCTTCTTCCGCAAGCAGAGCCGTGGGATAATCATAAGCCGTAATCATGCTGAGCGGCACGCCATCCTGCTTGTATTTTTTCATTTTCACAATATTCAATGCTTGTTTGTTAGCCATTTTCTTTATGGCTCCTTTCTCCTTTTCAATTCAGAACGCAACAAAAAAACCTTTTAGTTTTCCACTAAAAAGTCCCGAAAAGTCAAAAAAGAGTCACTTGCGATCGTCCCTTCTGTCTCGGTCCTCTTCGGCTCAGAGCAGAATCCAACAACTCACTTAACACATTTTCCATTTTGCTATGCATCTGTTCATGATCAAGCCAATCAGGCATACTGTTGCCGGAGTGCAATTCGGTCTGCAATAGCCGATATCGCCTCACGAACACAGTATACCAAAGATCAGCCCAAACTTCACGTGTTATGTTCATTATTTTAGTGGAAATTCGACAATTTCCTTAATCGATTAATGATATTTCTCCGGATACCACGGTTATGCGCTCGCCATCTCTCTTCTCTACAATCAAAGCTCCTGAAGGATCTAGACCAATGGCTGTTCCTTCAATATCTCCCTGCGGGTTCGAAACCTTCACTTCCCGATGAATCGAGACGGATAGAGCTTCCCACAATGACGCGATTACACCGAAACCTTCCCTTTGATACAAAAGGTAAAGATGTTCCATCTCATTCAATATGGCAGCAGCCAACTTCGTTCGATCCACCTGCTGTCCGGTCTCGACTTTGATTGAAGTCGCTATGGACGTCAGATCCTCCGGATAATCCGTAAGATCAAAATTCACATCTACCCCAATACCTGCAATGCAGTATCGCAGTTCATGATCTTCTACTGCTGACTCAAGCAGGATGCCACACATTTTGCGACCGTTAATCAGAAGATCGTTCGGCCATTTGATGCCTGCATCGGCCCCCGTATGGGCCCTTACAGCTCGGCAAACCGCTACACCCGTCAGTAGTGTCAGCTGTGGCGTATTCCGAAGCGGCTGCTCCGGACGCAGCAGTATGCTCATCCAGATTCCTTTGCCAGGAGGTGAGAACCATTTACGCCCGAATCTTCCCCGTCCACCTGTTTGTTCCTCGGCAAGAACTACCGCACCTTCTGCCTGACCCTGTTCGGCCATTTGCTGAACATCGCCTTGCGTAGACAAGGTTGAATCCAGGATGAGTGCTTTACGGCCAAACACAGACGTTTGCAGAGCCAGTTGGAGGCCTGCTGCATCAATACTGTCTGGTCTCGTAAGAAGGCGGTACCCTTTGCGGGAGACAGCCTCAAATTCGTATCCGAGATCGCGCAGCTTGTTCACATGTTTCCAGACTGCTGTTCTGCTTATGGACAGGTTCCGGCTGATCTCTTCCCCTGATACAAATCGTCCATCCGCATTCATGAGCATATGTAACAGTTCTTCATGCTTGGTCATCTGCAGCCACCCGTTTCACTTCAGCGGTCAGCGCTTCATGCTGATTCGCTATATTTCCAATCGCTGTTTCACGTAACAAATGCTTCATCAACCGGCCCAGCCAAGGCCCACCCTTGCGCTCGAGTAGTGCTAGAACATTTTCTCCGGTAATATGGAGTTCCTTCAGCTCATGAACCGGCATGGATCGACTCCACTCCGCTGCGTTAGCAAGAATCGCTTGGTATGACGCCTCTGCTGAAGCGGATAGGAAATGGCCAGCGGGGAGTATACGTTGAATCTTGAGCCAATCCGCAGCGGCTTGACTTCCGCACGTCAGTTCAGCGCTAATCCACTCCGCTCGCAATAACACTTGATCCTTGTCGTTCTGAACAACCGTCTTCAGTAACTCGTCAAACTGTAAAACCCCGGTAATGCGCAAACGATCATCGTTGGAAAACGTCCACTTGCGCAGTAAAGCGTCAGCTTCATCCTTCTTATATTGACCTGCGATCAGCAGGAGCGACCAGCGCAGTAAGGTATCATGTTCTTTCAGTTCCCCGATTCGGAGTAGTAGATTCCTATTGAATCGGCTGCCTTGCACCGGAGCCTTGATATATTCCAGTATTTTACTGTGCAGCAGCAAATCCAAACCTCGCAGCGGATGAGGACCAGCCATCATCTTCACCATTTCGGTACGGACACGCTCCATGGCAATATGCTGCAGCAAGTCTCTCTGCCTCATGAGACCCTTCCACGTGTTATAGGCAATGCTGAAGTCAAAAACCGAAGCAAACCGGACACACCGAAGCATGCGAAGCGCATCCTCGCCGAACCGCTCACTCGCTGCGCCCACACATCTGACTCGTTCTTCACGAATATCCACTTGTCCACCAAAAGGATCAACGATTGTCCCTCTTCTATCCATGGCCAAGGCATTCATCGTAAAATCGCGACGCTGCAAATCTTCTTTGATATCCTTGACGAACTGGACTTCAGACGGTCTTCGATTGTCTTTGTATTCCGATTCCGTACGGAAAGTTGTGACTTCGAAGTAATACCCCCCTGAACGTACAGTAACCGTCCCGTGCTGGAGTCCTGTCGGAATACAGTCTGCAAACAGTTCCATTACTTGTTCCGGAGATGCCGAGGTTGTTATATCCATATCATCTACACTGCGACCCAGCAGTTCATCCCGAACACAGCCACCAACCCAAAAGGCATCATAGCCCTCTTCATTCAACTTGAGCAGCACCTGTTCACTCTGCTCAGCCATCTCGAGATCAACCCTTGTCCATTGCACCAAACCAATCACCTCATTGCTTGCCTGTTGCTTGATCATTCTGTATCGCTGCTTCTATCGAATCAATAGAAGTTCAACCGCAAACGGGTTTTAGATTGGGAACTTCTCGTCCCAGTACACGATAGTATATTTGTTCATATTCATGACGGATGGCATCATTGCAAAAATCATGATGTGCCCTATGAAGACAGGCTTCTCTGAAATCTGCTGCCAGTCGATCGTCGGTCAACAAGCGAATGGCGTTCTCAGCCATGGACTGTGTATCGCCGATCGGTGATAAATACCCGGTTTTCCCGTGTAATACGAGTTCAGGAATTCCTCCTGCCTGTGATCCAACGGTCGGCACACCGCAGGCCATCGCTTCCAGGGCCACAAGTCCGAAGCTCTCTTTCTCCGAAGGAAGCATTAGGATGTCTGCCATGGAAATGACTTGTGCAATGTCATCCTGTTTACCGAGGAAATGAACTTTGTCATTCAGGCCCAATTCATTAATTTTCCATTGAATTTTAGGCAAATCCGGTCCCTCTCCAACAAACAGCAATTTGGCTGGAACCTGCTCCTGAACCTGACGGAAAACTTCAACAACGTCCTGTGTCCGCTTCACCGGGCGGAAGTTGGAGATATGCATCAATATTTTCTCGTTTGGAGCCGCAAAATCCCTGCGCAGACTTGCCGCATCCCGAGGATAATAAATTCGTTTATCAATAAAATTATATGTCAAATCAATGGGACGCTGAATGTCCAGAAGCTCAACCGTCTCTCGAATCAAATCCTGTGAAACCGCGGTTACCGCATCACTTTCGTTGATCGCAAGCCGAATGAGATCTTTCAGGGATTCATCCTGTGCCAGTACGGTAATGTCTGTACCATGCAGCGTCGTGACAACCTTCAGATCGTCGCCCACCATCTGTTTGGCCAGGAAAGCACATACTGCGTGCGGAACTGCATAATGCACATGCAGCAAATCAAGCTGCTGGGCTTTGGCCACTTGAGCCATCTTGGTTGCCAAGGACAGGTCGTATGGCGGATAGCGAAATACATAATAATCGTTCACTTCAACTTCATGGTAAAAAATATTTTTCTGAAAAGTACCCAGTCGGAACGGAATACTATTCGCAATAAAATGAACCTGGTGACCCTGTTCGGCAAGCAATTTGCCGAGCTCCGTTGCGACAACGCCAGACCCTCCGAGGGACGGATAACAGGTGATACCAATCTTTAGCTTTTGATCCATCGGGTGGACGCTCCTTTAATCTCCCGCGTGTGCGAGTTGATGTAATGCAACGGAATTTATATTTATAGTAGTCTAAGAGCTTGCACAGCAACGTATTACCTAGCTGCTGTGCCAAACTGCCCAACGACATAAGGTGTAATACTCGCAAATCCTTCTGCGAAAGAAATCAAACTCCGCTGACCCAGCAGGGAGTCCCGAGCTCTTACGCGTTCGATATACCCCTGATTCAACGGAGTAGACACCGTTCCTGCCCCTATTTCAAATTGGGAACGATAACTGAGCAGCGATTTTTCCTTTTGCTCATAGTGTTCCGTAATATCGACAATCAAATCCACCGGTCCCATATCGTTAATGAAGTAAAAATACAGCTCCTTCACTTGGGTGGCAGGCATGTCCGGCATATAATTACGCAGCTTGGCATTGAACACCGCTTCCTGCACAAGCTTGCTGCACATGACATGATCCGGATGACGATCCTCCCAATAAGGTGCAAATACAATTTTCGGGGCATGCCTGCGAATCTCGGCCGTCACTGCCTGTATATGCTCAGGGGTTATGTATAAACCACGATCTGGCAAGCCCAAATTGGTTCGACACGAAAGACCGAGGACGCGGGAGGCTTCCTCCGCTTCCTCGGCTCTGCGCTCTACAGTCCCGTTGGACGACATTTCTGCTTTTGTCAGATCACACACGCCCACCTTCATTCCAGCTGCAGTATGTTTGGCGATTGTTCCCGCCATTCCAATCTCTGCATCGTCTGCGTGTGCTCCGAAAATCAGAATATCAAGACTCATTCGGAATCACCTGTTGTGACTCCAGCTTCCGGTTTATATTTATGCACGAGCTCTCTCCATGCAAAATCGCCGCGATCCAATGCCTTAACCAGAATTTCAGCCGTTGCAATGTTGGTTGCGAGCGGAATGCCCTGTACATCACACAAACGTAGCAATGCATTAATATCCGGTTCGTGTGGCTGAGCCATCAGCGGATCACGCAGGAAAATAATCAGATCCATCTCATTCTGCGCTACCAAAGCACCAATCTGCTGGTCTCCTCCAAGCGGACCTGATTCAAACCGGTGAATCTTCAAGGAAGTCCCTTCCATAATGCGAAGTCCAGTGGTGCCTGTCGAATACAATTGGTGATCTGTAAACACCGGTTCATAAGCTGTAACAAAGTTAACCATCTCTTCTTTTTTGCGATCATGGGCAATAAATGCAATTTTCAACATGACAATCTCCTTTAGTCGATAAAGTGATCAAATCCATAGATGAGTCCTGTATATTCCATAACCTTCTGTACACCGATTTTTACACCGGGCATGTAACCTGCACGTTCGTATGAATCATGACGAATTTTAAGCGTTTGGCCATAATCGCCAAATACCACTTCCTGCTGTGCAAATACACCTGGTAAACGAACACTGTGAATCCGGAATCCGTTATAATAGCCTCCGCGGGAGCCTTCAATGGTTTCCTCTTCATTAGGGTTGCCCTGACGGATTTCCTCACGGTTGGCTGCAATCAGCTCAGCCGTTTTAATTGCTGTTCCTGAAGGCGCATCCAGTTTTTGATCCCCATGGTACTCAATGATTTCAACGTTAGGCATATGTTTGGCCGCTTGTGCCGCGAATCTCATCATCAAAATGGCACCAATGGAGAAGTTCGGGGCAATCAGACCTCCGATCCCTTTGTCCTGACACTGCTTGTCCAGTTGTTCGATCTGCTCCGTCGTGAAGCCGGTAACTCCCATAACGGGTCTGACTCCATAACGGATTGCAAGTTCTGTATGAGCGAAAGCATATTGAGGTATTGTAAAATCAACCATGACCTGCGGTTTCGTCTCTGCAAAAGCCATTTCGATATCGTCGGTTACAAGCACTCCGCATTCCGGAAGACCGACCAGGGTTCCGGCATCAATACCTGCGCCGGAGCGGTTAACCGCGGCAGCAAGCTCCAGTTCCGGGTCTTGAAGAACCAGCTTCACCACTTCCCGGCCCATCCGGCCAGCCGCTCCGATTACGGCAACTCTTATTACTTCACTCATCTTGGCTGCATCTCCTCACTATATGTTGGTTCAGTCGCTAGAAAATTCATTTCGTCAGCTTTCGCTTCAGATGAAATGAATTTCTTATTGAATAGAATTCTTACGCTGCTTGATTTGTTGGTCCATTTGATGCAATTGTGCGTTCTGCGGATCCAGCGATATCGCATCACGAATAGCCTTGATTGCACGATCAAATTCATTCAAATCGCTATAGGCCAGTGCAAGCATCACATGCGCTTCGACAGACAGCGGATCAAGCTTAACCGCTTCTTTCAGCAGAGCAGCAGCCGAAACATAACGTTCGTGTGTGCCGCTGCCTGCCTGTTCCAGCAAAGCCTTCGCCTGTGTACTTAGCTGTTTGGCTTCCAATGTCTGCAGATGCAGAACATATTCTTCAGTGCCATTGGACAGCTCAGCTGCCTTACGGGCATGTTCCAGTGCCGGACCAAGGTGCTGGCTGCGGGCATGTGTAATGGAACAACGGTAGTGAAGCTCCGCATGTTCCGGGTAAGCAAGAATAGCCGATTCAAACCAACGGATCGCTTGCTCAAAATCATTTTGCAAAATGCAGCGGTAAGCCTGCTGCATATAATCTTCCGGCTTCATCATCCAAGCTGTCCCTCCCCAATCGGGTGATGGTACAGCATATGTAATCTACGCCTAATCGGTGTTTTTTGGAGTCCACCGATTTGCATCGCGTGTATTAAATTTATGCATGACTTTGTCGTGTGCCTGCGCCAGGTCAATCCCGAGCGAGTTGGCAAAACAAATCGTGATAAACAAAATATCCCCAAGCTCCAGCTCAATAGAATTGTCTGCTTCAGAAGCCTTCTTCGGCTTTTCACCGAACTCGTGATTGACTTCCCGAGCGAGCTCTCCCACCTCTTCCGACATACGTGCCAGCATGGCCAGCGGACTGAAATAGCCTTCTTTGAACTGGGAAATGTAGAGGTCAACCTCGCGCTGCATTTCTGCGATGCTTTTCTCCATGAGAACGGATTCTCCTTTTGAAATTGTGTCGTATTTGTTCCTAATATATCAGTTATTTAGTTTGACTTCCACCATCCTGAGGCACAAATCATTTTTAAAGAATCAATAAATAGGTATACTAAGATGGCAAGTATTGCTTCATCATTAATTTACATATGGAGTGGGATCTAATGAGCACTGCCAAAACTTGGATTCAAATCAAACTGATTCTCCCTATTCTGCTAGGTACTGCATTGTATGCTTTTGGACTGCTGTACTTCATTATCCCTAATCAACTAATGGAGGGCGGCGTCACCGGGGTTACCGTTCTACTCAATTATGCATTTGGCCTCTCTCCGTCTCTGACGACCCTTGTTATCAACGTCCCGTTATTTTTGATCGGGCTCAAGATATTGGGCGGCAGGCAGATGGTCTATACAGGGGTGGGCATTGGTGCCCTTACGGCGTTTCTGTGGTTGTTTGAGAAAATGATTCACTCGGGATGGATTGAGCCTCTGCACACGGAGAATGATCTCCTGCTGGCAGCTCTATATGCAGGTGTCACTCTCGGGGCTGGTTTGGGTATCGTATTCCGCTCAGGCGGTACGACAGGTGGTTCAGATATCATTGCACGGATTCTCAATCGAAAATATGGATGGAGCATGGGCCGAATATTACTCGGTATCGATTTTATTATTATCGGCATCTCACTAATTTACATTCCAAAAGAAAAAATACTCTATACGCTGGTTGCTGTCTTTATCGCTTCCAAGGTCATTGACTTCATTCAGGAAGGGGCTTATTCAGCTCGCGCATTCATGATTATTAGTGACCACGCTCCCGAAATTGCCGATCTGATTACCCGGGAAATGGACCGCGGTGTAACTCTGATTCCAGCCATTGGCGCCTACTCCAAACAAGCCAAACATGTTGCTTACTGCGTTATTTCACGTCAGGAATTCAGGCGACTGCAAACCATTGTCAGATCTGTTGATCCCCGAGCCTTTGTTATCATCAGCGATGTTCATGACGTCCATGGAGAAGGCTTCAAGGAATCCTAAAAACCAACTGAAATATATGCAAAAAAACCTCTAATCCAAGGACAAGCCTGTTCGCTTCCTTGCGGTATAGAGGTTCTTTGGTTCGAAGTTGATGATCAGCGCCGGAATGGAAAGATGCCTTTCTGCTGTGCACGATATTTACGATACCCTGCGTACGTTAGTGCGGCCACAATCACAGATGTGATGAATAATCCTGCCGCTCTCCGGTTCGGCCCCTGAACAAATGGAACAAAGGCACTCTCATCCTTCTCACGACCAAACAATTGATTAACCAGTTCTTCGCCTTGGGATATCATGCTTTGCAGCTGTGTGATATCTGGCTGTTTAGCTCCAGTCAGCCCTTTGGTATGGGATAACCAGGCGTCCAGCTGAGCGATCTCATAGGGTTCACGACGAATCATCGCTGCCGGTCGAATGGTTTCATAATGCTCCTCAAGCAAAGCATATCGGTTCGTGAGTACTGCAGCTTTCTCATGCTGACTTACAGCAGTAGATATGGCCTGAAGGTCATCTTTTACAATTTTATAATATTGGAGCCATAAGGGTTTGGCTGGATTTGCAAGACTATCAGCAGCGAGCCTTAGTTTGGCAGAAGCCTGCTGAAGACCGGTGTCATCACTTTTGACGCGAACGGCTGCTTGTTTTACTTCCACAATCGTTTCGGATAAGGCATGAATGCCTTCGACCGTCGTCTGACCCTCAAACGAAATATGCTCCAGCCGTTCGCTAATCTGCATAATACCGTTCCTGACTTCTTCGATATTATGATCCAAGGCATGCCTGTAGAGCGATGTCGCTTCCTGATTAAGCTGCTGAATGGAACTGTTAACAAGGGCTTGTTGATCCGCTTCCCCTTCATTCCCTTCACTTTGCGCAGATACACTGTATGACAAGTTCGTCCAAAACAACAGCGCCATGAACGATACTACCCATAATCCGGTTTTGTTCCAGAACATTCTCTTCATGGACATCCCCCCCATACCAATGTATGGCAGGGCACGACCACTTAGAACAAGCTTGCAAAGTCAGACTCGTTTCGCCTGTCTCAATGCCAGCCACGCGCACAGAATGCTAACCAGGGTAAGCCCGAAAGTGAAATTGCGCACGCCATCCAGATGCTGATAGAGAGCACTAGGCAGCCAAGGGAAAATATTATATGTATAGTCCATCGTATCATTCAATAACGTCCATAGACTGGCAATCAGCAGCGCTAACCATCTGAAACCAAAGAACCTGACATAAATCAACGCTTCAATGGCCATGGCACTGTGTGAGGCGATGAGCATCCAGTCCTGCCAATGCGGCGAACCACCCTGCATCCACCCCGCAAAAATAATCGAAACGGCCCAGACCCCATATTTCACGGATGTAACCACAGCGAGTGCTTGAATCACATGTCCGATTCGGTTGAGCACCACAGACTTAGGTTTATATAGAATCCATAGAAGACCAAGGGTAAAAAACAAACTCGCTGTGGGACTGTCCGGAACAAATACAACCTGCCATAGGGGCTGTTCCTCCAGTGTTAATTTCAGCTGATCTCCGTACCATATGTACCCATACACGGTACCCACTGCATTACACCAAAACAGAAGCCACAGAAAATACCGATTGGTCAGAAACTCCCGGCTCCAGAAAAACGATAAAGACACGTTCGCTGCCCCTTCCTTCTTATACTTTCTATTGTCTTTATGAAGCATTAATTGGTTAAACACTCAAAAAAACCTGACCGCAACAACAGTCAGGTTTTTGGCTTAATTTGATTTTACTGTTCTGCCTTCTGTTTCGCAAGCCATTCCGTCAGGTGATTGATATCGTCGTCTGTCAGACCTTGGGCGATGGCTTGATCATACATTGCAGGCATAGAGTTATATCCCTCTTTAATAATGGTTAAGATCTCTTCCTGGCTATGTTTGTCACCAACACCGCGTAGCGAAGGACCACTAGCTCCCTTCATATCTGCAGCATGACATGCCACACAACCTGCCTTCTTAAACGTTTCCATTGCAGGATCATCCTTCTCAACGATGGCCACTTCTTGTTGTTGGCCCGGTGCATTGGACGTCGGCAGACCTTGTTCATGCTTCTCGAGAGCCTCTTCCTCACGCTGAATGTGTTCAGGCTTCTGGCCCGTCGCTTCAAGCTCGTGCTTGTAGTGTGTCCAAGCCACATTCGTGAGATAGAATACAGAAAGGATGGACAGAACCATGAGCGATGATGCAATTGGACGTTTGTAAAACCGTCGTTCCTTGCCTGTATCCAAGAACGGGGCAAGCAGTAACGCTCCAAAAGCCACCCCACTGACACCCAATACACCGAGCAGGACATAGTCGCCTGACGCATAAGGATATTTCAGATATTGGTACAGAAATAGGAAATACCAGTCCGGCATCGGAATAACGGATGCACTTGGATTGGCCGGATAACCAAGCGGCGCAGGTTCAGAGATGGTCAGTACCAGGATACCCACCAGCACTACAACACCAACCATCCATTCTTTCAGCAGAAAGTTAGGTATAAATGCTTCTGATTTGCCTGGATACGCTGTATAGTCCGGTGGGGTAATGAAACCTGCCCCTTTTCGGACGCGTGAATCACCGACAAAAATAATCTTCTCCTGATCATCAGGCTTGTGTCCGTGAGCCATTGCGATTCCTCCCTTCTCAAGTTATAGCGGTCCCGAAATGCCCTGTCTGCGGATCATGATGAAGTGTCCGACCAGAAGCACTAGAAGCACAGCGGGAAGGAAGAAGACGTGCAGGGCAAAGAATCGTGTTAGCGTCTGTGCACCTACAATGGTTCCACCTTGAAGGAATTCTTTAATAATAGGTCCGAGCCATGGGACGGTATTGGCAATTTCCAGGGTAACTTTGGTTGCAAAGTAGGCTTTGTTATCCCATGGCAGCAGGTACCCGGTCAATCCAAGACCCAGCATGACGAAAAAGATCAACATGCCGACAACCCAGTTCATCTCACGGGGCGCTTTATAAGAGCCTGTAAAGAATACACGCATCGTATGTAAAAACATCATTACGATTACCAGACTGGCTCCCCAGTGGTGCATGCCGCGCACAATTTGGCCAAAAGCTACCTTGGTCTGCAGATACTCGACACTGGCATAAGCATTGATAATATCAGGTACGTAATACATCGTAAGGAACATTCCTGAGAGAATCTGAATTACGGTAATAAAGAACGTCAAGCCACCAAAGCAGTAGACGAATGCGGAAAAGTGGTGAGCCGGGTTTACGTGCTCTGGAACTTCATGATCCGCAACGTCCCTCCAGATTGGCGTGATATCGAGACGCTCGTCAATCCAGTCATAGACATTTTTAAACATCTGCGTTCACGCCTCCTATTTCACTCGGGTGTTCGGAACAATCTCGCCCAGGTATACCCAGCCCTGTTCCTCCTTGACCACATATTCATCCAGCGGTTTCGGGGCTACGGCAAGATTTTTTCCTTCCTTGTCATAGTGCGCGCCATGGCAGGGGCAATGATACTCATCAGGATAATTTTTGTCACTGTTCCAGCCGACTGTACAACCCAAATGTTTACAGATCGGTGAAAGCGCATAAATTTTACCCTGCTCATCCTTACGAATCCATGCCACAAGCGAAGCATTACTCAGGTACCAACCATCTTGCTGCTGCAGTTCAAATGTGAACTCTTGAGGTTCGTTGGTGATTTTGCTGATCTCAGCTACTTTGACAGAAGTGCCTTCTCCCTTGTGCTGCAAAATTGGGTCCACCGCAAAACGGACCATGGGAAGAATCGCACCGGCGGCCATATAGGCTGTAGCTCCACCAAGCGTGTACGTTAAAAACTGCCTGCGCGACATCTCCATCCGGCTTGGTGGTTTGTTCGAGGCTTCGTGCTGGTCATGCTCACTGCTCATACTGTCTCCACCCCCCTTTTTCAACCAACTCTCTCATACGTTTTCATTATCAGAAATTCCACGACTTACTAGAACATACATAATCATATAGTAGCCCTAGAACACCGTCAAGAATTTGTCACACATTTTTAAGCTTCAATTGTAAGCGTTATTAAAAAAGTGTTGATAAAATGTCACATTTCCAGCCCGATGTTAATTTTTCCACATCTCGCGTACTTTTTCCCCGACATACCCTGCTATTTTCGCTTCATCTATTTCCTCAACCAGTTGAGAACGATTAAAAACCAGATCTGCAGATGAGATTTTATCTTTTTCCAAAAAACCATCTGATGTCATTATCACCACATATTTGAATCCTGAACGCTTCATTTGCTCGCATATGGTGTTTAATGTCATTGACATTTCCGGAAAAGCGAAATGGAACGCTGGATATGTCATGACCCTCCCTTTAAACGGGACTTCAATTAGATCCAGAAAATCTCTAAGCCTCTCTAGTGCTTCCGTGGCTTCAGCCGGCGAATGATTTCCCGTAAGACCGGTGAATGGAATAAGGCATGTATCCAGATAGAGTTGCAGTTCAGCCCAGCTGTCTTGAGTCATCTCACTGAATTTCAATTCCCTATTTCCCCTCTCTATCCATTTTATTCCCATATTATATATGAGCAAACGATGTAAATCTATAGAGTTATTCGTAAAATCTCTCCCTAAAAACACAAAAGGAAATGCGTAATCACGCATTTCCTTCTCATATGGTTTAATCATCAGTTAATCAGTTTATGGTTTTCAGTTCATCCGTCAGACTCCGGAAAGCTACTTCGTCTCCGGTAGCCAACGCCTTGTCGATTTCCATATACAGCTTCTCGCTACGCTGTTTACGAAGCGCTTCGTCCCACACCATCTCAGCAGCCAGCCCCAACATGACTTCATACGTAACTTTCATTTTATCCAATAGGATGCACCTCCAAAACGGATTTAAGAGCTCCTATATTCCTTACCTTTGGCAACATAACCAAGTGAAGTCCTCGACATCCGCTCAAGGTCGGCATCCGTCAATTCACGGATCACTTTGGCTGGTGTTCCCAGAGCCAGGGTATAGGGCGGAATTTTAGTATTTTCAGTTACAACAGAACCGGCCCCAATCAGTGTATATTCACCAATTTCGGCTCCATTGAGAAGGATGGCTCCCATACCGATCAGTGAGCCTGTTCCAATGTGACAACCATGAATAATGGCGGCATGTCCCACTGAAACGTCATCTCCCAGAATCAAAGGTTGATTCGTATTTACATGTCCAACAGCATTGTCCTGAATGTTACAACGTTGTCCGATCCATATTGGCGCCAGATCGGCCCGTAATACGGCATTGAACCAGACCGTAGAATCTGCACCTAACTTCAGGTCACCTATAAGTTTGGCCCCTTCAGCTACATACACCGAAGAATGAAGCTGTGGTTCTTGACCCTTGAATGGGATTATCATATCAGTATCACTCCTTAATTTGGGAGTGATTTTAGCAACTTGTCCCCTAAATGTCAAACACCAGAGGAGTCGTGTCACCAGACAGCGATCGGCAGGTTGCAGCGAGCCGCAAGCCCCATGCTGTCATTTGCACGGTACTCTCACCCTCCTGCTCTCCGATGCGAAGCATCCCCAGATGCAGCATCATTTTGACAACTCTCGTTTCATAGATCGTCTCCGGTGTGTCGTAATAAAACGGCTGGATTAACGGGCCAATTTGTCGGAACAGGGACTCTGCGGTGGACCACCCAGGCGCACATTCTCCTGTCCAATACACAATGGAGGACAAGTTTGGAATAGCACCTTTATAAAGTCTTAACCAAAACCGAAATAGCTGTATCATCTCGGCTGTATTCTCTGCACCCCGTTTTTCCTCGCCAGCTGCAGTCAATTTCAGCAGCCCCTGTTCTTCTTGAACAAGCCGGTGATGGAATGCATAGTCATATAGCAATGCAAACCGGTCAGGGTAATCCTTGAAGGAACGACCGTAGCCAAACCTCCATCCCGCTTTTCCTACCAATGTTTCACTGACATGAAGATGGTCCATCACCTGCTGCTGAGAACGTCGGTACATCATGCCTTCTGCGTTCAAAGTAATTTCATGCTGCTGCACAAATTGCAGGAACAACTTCAGATCGTCTACCAGCAGATGGTATTCATCTCGGTACATCGGTGGTTCATTTGTCGTTGTAATACCTGCCTTCAGGTGAGCGGATAACACATCCCGGAACCTCATTTTCAGATCCTGGGGTACCTGGTACAGGTACTTCGTATGCTGAGTTGTCCCATTGAATAACCATCCACTCTTGGTGAACCGAACGATAAGATCTCGCGGACTGGCGCCGGACTCGCTTTCTTTTTTGTCCATCGATTGACGGGCAATGGCGACAAGCTCCTCCATGCCAAAGTACTGCCGAGGATCAAATAGCAGGTTGTTCAGGAAACGCAGATGCGCCACATTAAGTTCGCTGACCTGTTGCTCAAAAAATCGTCTACTGCCCAACGTTGTGAGAATACTCTGGATGAGTTCATGTTTGGAATTGGGTTTGCACTCACACTGGTAATAGTCCGCTATTCGATTAAGCTGGCCGATATCGGCAAAAGTTAGCATATCCGCTAGATTCATGGGTCCATCGCCTCGCCGTTAACTACTATTGGGCTACTGATTCGGGGCCGGAGTAGTTTGGTTTTGTAAACATGTTTGACGGAATTCCCATGATCTAAACCTCATTTACCAAATCTTTTATCTTTTTATTCATCCTATGCCCGAACTTGTCTGCTCAGAAGAAAAATGAGAGGCACAGAATGATAGCAAACGACAGTTTCGCTGTTTCAAAACAAAAAAACAACCTGAGTCCAATTACTCAGATTGTTTAGCCGCATCCAATGATAGATGTCGTGTGCAATTATATAACAAGGGACTCCAGTCATCCTGTTCTTTTTCCAGGATCGTAAGTGACAGGTTTCCAATTCGTTCCGTATAGCGGTCTTTGAACAAGGCAGACAACAGGTTTGCGAGAAAAGCGCCATGAGTTACAATCAAAACATTTTTGTCCTGATATGCAGCCCACAAATCTTCGAGAAACGCTAAAGCGCGAGTCTGTATATCCATAATCTGCTCCTGCCCCAGATCCAGCGTCTCCCAGTCCATTCCCCAGCGGGTGATTCGTTCTTCCGAGGTCAAACCCTCGATCTGACCGAAACCTCTTTCTTTCAAACGCGCATCCGGCTCAAGCATAGGCACGTCTAGCAATCCAGAGATAATCTCTCCTGTCTCCTGGGCCCGCGATAGACCACTGGTAATGATATAGTCCCATTGATAATCCTCTGTCAACAGACGGTGTCCCAGACGTTCTGCCTGCTGACGCCCTTCGGCATTCAAAGGTATGTCTGTCTGCCCTTGGATACGCCCTGCAGCGTTCCAATCGGTAAGACCGTGACGAATAAGCCCAATTCGCATCTCATCCCTCTTTTCTATACGGCGAACGTCTGTTTAACTACGCACGCGCACCTTGTTTACGTTTGTTGGTCGTTCGATGCATCCGCCCCAGCGAAAACAAAGCCATGCCAATGGCAAGTAGTGACAAGGCCATCCAGTATCCCGGATACGTAGGTCCCATGCTTACGACAAAGGGTTCAATAATGCTTCCTCTGTCGGCCCCAGGCATGTCGTACTGATACATACCTGAAGCAGTCAGATCGCTTCCAGCAACAGCTGTTTCGAGAATCCCCGTAGAAACGACGCTTTGCTGTTCAGCTTCTGATACCCCAGACTTAAACATCGCCATGTATAAGAAACTGCATAAAAAAATGGCCAGAAACGCAGCAATCCACAACGTCATGTGTTTGCGGATCGCAGCAGAGAATCGATTCACTTTTGCCTCTTCAGGCAAAAGCCACGGGGACTCCGCATAAATGCGGTCCATTACGTTGCGATTGACTCTCTCTGCCTGCTGCTCTGTCACCGGTACCGGTATGCTGTGCAGCAGCACTTGGGCTTCTTCCCAAACTTCAAACTGCTGGGAGCACTCCTCACAACCATCCAGATGTGCATGAAAAGCAAGCCGCTGCGGATGATTTGCCGGCAAGTCCCAGATCAGTGCAAACAAGTCCTGGGCTTCATTGCAATTCATCTGTTCTTCATCCCTTCATATGGCTCGTACACCGGTTCGAAGAAATAAGGTTCCAATTGGGTTTTTACGCTTGATCTTGCTCTGAACAATAACGATTTTACAGAACTGACGCTCTGCCCAAGAATATTCGCAATCTCCTGGTAGTCTAGTTGATCATATTCACGGAGTATGATGGCAGAACGCTGCTTCTCCGGTAAGTTGTTAATGGCATCTCTAACCAGCATGACCCGCTCACTGCGCAGTACAGCATGCTCTGGAGCGTTCTCGGAAGGAGCAATAGGTACAACCCCGCTCTCTTCTAGAGGAACACTGCCACTGCGCTGTTTGCGCAGCTCACTCAGTACCGTATTTCTGGCAATGGTATATAACCACGTCGAGAATGAGGCATCCACCTCGCGGAATGAGTGTAAACTGCGGAACGCCTTATAGAAAGTCTCAGAACAGAGATCTTCCGCAAGCAGCTCCATATTGGAACTTTTCAACATATGATATACGAAAGCCAGTATTTTACGCTGATAACGACGCATCAGCTCGGAATATAACTCCAGGTTACCTTCCTTGATCTCTCGAATCAACTGGGAATCCGTCATTTGAGTGCGACCCCTCCTCGCCCATCCATGTGCTTCTCCCCGTTCGACTCTATCCATGTATTACCGAACAGGCACAAAAAAGTTGCGGTTCTCACCGCATAAAACAGCGTAAAGCCATATCAGGCCTCTACGCCAAATTCCCCTATGTAATGGCAATTTCCCCAACGTTTCTACATTAACAGTATTTATTGTACAACGGTCAGCAGCCTCCTGGCAAATTCTTTACGATTTACAAAAGCCCGACCTGTCATTCTTATGCCGCTTATTTCACGAGTATGACTACATAAGAATCTAATTGGCAAAATTGCACATTGCACACTCATTAGACGCAGAGAGATTCAAAAAGGTTTCAAAATTTTAATCTTTTTATTTCAGCTTCTTTTTTGGAGGATTTTATTTCCTAAATTTACGTAAGTTATAATTTGGTTTAACATTTTTTTATAAAGTGTTGACAAAATGAAAACGTATACATATAATAAAAGTACAGTATGGTTTCTCTCCACTCCTATCCAATAACTGTATTGCTCCACGTGAGCAATGGCCGCTTATGTAAGCGGTCTTTTTTTTGCCCTTTTTTAAGGACGTATCGTAACAACTGTTTATCAACACAAAAAAAGAGGGCTCTCGCCCTCTTTTTTTCCACCCTCATACCCAGACCTGATATCCCAGGGAGTCCAATAAAGACTTCGCACGTTCCATATCCTCTTCCTGTCGGAATGACAAACGCATGATGCCTGGCACATCGACCCGGTTCTCAATAATCTCCAGGTTGCTCAAGTTGATATCATGTGTCCCGAGCTCTGTTGCAATCTTACCAATCATTCCTGGAGCATCCTGAACGTCTGTATACAGGTCAAACAGCGGCGAGATCATGCCTTTACGCCGTTCTGGCAATACGCTGCGGAATTCACGGGCCTGACGGAATGCATCTTCAATTCCTGGGCCATTCTCGTTCTCCAGCATATCTGTAAAAGCAGACATCTGGCTGTTCCAGTCCTTCAATAGTCCAAGGAGTACTTCACGATTGCTCAGCAGAATATCACGCCATACAATCGCATCACTGGATGCAATACGTGTAATATCACGGAACCCGCCTGCCGCCAGCATTTTATACAGAGGATTCGATTCATTATATTCACGCACCTGATTCACGAGCGCTACCGCGATGACATGTGGCAAATGACTGATAGCTCCCACAATATCATCATGTAATAATGGCTCAACTCTGACGATCTGTGCCCGCGTATACGCCAGAAGCTCGGATAATCGGGCATATGCCTCTTCAGGAACATGTGCAGACGGAGTCAGCACATAGTACGCGTTCTCGAAAAGTACGGCCGAAGCAGCGTCAACACCTGCACGCTCAGATCCGGCCATCGGATGACCGCCAATGAAGTAGGCATCGGTCATGCGTACATGATCAGCACAAGCCGCAATCGAAGCTTTGGTGCTGCCAACATCCGTGATGATGCATCCCTTTTTCAGGGGCAGCTTCGCCAGTTGTTGAAAATATGATTCAAGCAAACCTACCGGAACGCACAAAAAAATAAAGTCGGCATCCTGCACCGCTTCTTCCAGAGAGAGTGTAGCATCGTCCACTACACCACTCGCTATGTACTTTTCTTTCAATTCAGGTAGATGTGCATAGCCCATTACAGTTACTCCCGGCTTGCCTTTGAAGCAAAGCGCGAGAGAACCTCCAATGAGCCCCACACCAATCATTGCAATTTTTAATTTCATGAGACCTCACTCTTTCATCGCCGGTTTTAGTGGCTTGTTGTCGCCTTCTCAGCCAGCGTGTTCTCCAATGCCGTCACAAAAGCACGGTTCTGTTCTGGTTTGCCTACAGACACACGGATGTATGTTGGATAGACTTGGAATCCAGGGCGGACAATGATCCCTTGTTTGAGCAAGGATTGGAACGCATCCTTAGATGGCATATCCAAATCGACCAAGATGAAATTTCCTTGCGACGCGAAGAACGGCAATCCAAGACGGGTAAACTCGTTTTGCAGATAATCACGTTCAGATGCATTCTGCTTCGCACATTCCTGAACAAATGGTTGGTCCAAAAGTGCAGCGGTTGCTGCCACCTGGCCAAAGCGCGACGTGTTGAACGGTTCACGCACACGGTTAATCAGGTCGATGACCTCCGGACGTGCAATGCCATATCCAATTCGCAGTGATGCTAGACCATAGATTTTGGAGAATGTCCGTAAAATGACCAGGTTCGGATAACGATCCAGCATGGAAATGGTTTGTGGATAAGCCTCATCCGTTACAAACTCATAATAGGCCTCATCCACCACTACCATTACATGAGCAGGTACCCGATCCATAAATGCTACAAGTTCCTGTTCTGAGATAATCGTGCCTGTAGGGTTATTCGGATTACATACCCAGATGACTTTGGTTTTATCACTAATTTCCGCGAGCATGGAGGACAGGTCATGCGTTCCATCTTGAAGCGGAACTTCAATTGTCACTGCGCCCTCAATGTCTGCATTGCTTTTGTACACGGAGAACGTCGGATCCGCCATGATTGTCTCATCGCCTGGAAGGAAGAAGGCACGGGTAATTAATGCAATAATCTCGTCTGATCCGCAGCCAAAAATAATGTTGTTTCGTTCCACGCCCAAATGCTTTGCCAGCACGCCTGTCAGCTCAACGGCGCTGCCGTCAGGATACAGACTAACATGGGCCAACTCTTTCGTAATGGCTTCCAGTACGGCAGGAGAGCTGCCATATGGATTTTCGTTGGAGGCCAGCTTGATCACTTGCTCAAGCCCCAGTTCACGTTTCACTTCTTCAATCGGTTTGCCCGGTTGGTACACAGGCAGATTGACAATCTGGGATTTCGGTTTCAACCCGACCGCCTCCTGTAGTTAAGTTATAAGTTACATGCCGAAACATGCAGGGCAATAACACGTCGTTATCTCCCTATCCTTTTAATTGTGCCACAAAGTTGCGAATTTGCAACAGCCCTGCCTCACGGGTATCCGGATTCCCAAGAAGAGGAATGGCTTCTTCCACCTGACGAACAATGGCACTCCCGACAACCACTCCGTCGCAGATGCGGGAAAAACGCTCTACTTGCTCATGGCTCGAAATGCCGAACCCTACGGCTACCGGAATATCTGTCAAACTTTTCACAGTCTCAATAAAACGCTCTACTCCGTCAAAGAAGGAGGCTCTTTCCCCCGTTACTCCTAGCGAAGATACGCAGTAGATAAAGCCTCTCGCTCCATTAACAATACGCTCAATCCGCGCGTTGGACGTAGGAGCTACCAGCGGAACCAGATGTACACCTGCCGCGTCCGCTCTGCGGCGCATCTCTTCTGCTTCCTCAATGGGAAGATCCGGAATAATCATGCCGCTAATATCGTGTTTCACAAGTTCATCAAAGAACAAATCCAGTCCCGTTTGCAGTACAGGGTTGTAGTACGTAAAGAGAACAAACGGAAGCTGTACCCCAGCCTCGCGTGCTTTGGCCGCTGTTTCCATGCAGGTACGAATGGAGATCTGGCTTTTCAGCGCACGCTCCGATGCACGCTGGATGACAGGGCCATCCGCAAGCGGATCGGAATAAGGAACCCCAAGCTCCAGGATGTCAGCTCCTGCCTGTTCAAGCTCCTTGATAATATCAATTGTCGTCTCCACATCAGGGTCACCAACGGTCAGAAACGGAATAAGTGCTGTACGATTTTGTTCCTTTAAACGCAGGAAGGTCTGGTCCATCCGATTCATGACAAGTTCCCTCCTGTATATTTCATAATAGATTCAACATCTTTGTCTCCCCGACCGGACAGACAGATGACAACAATATCGTCTGCTGTAAGTTCAGGTGCAAGCTTACCGACTTGAGCCACAGCATGTGCAGATTCCAGTGCAGGAATGATACCTTCTGTACGGCTGAGCAGCTGCAGAGCATCCAGCGCCTCCTGATCCGTAATCGGTACATACTTCGCACGTTCAATGTCCTTCAGATAGGAATGCTCCGGACCAACGCCTGGATAATCCAGACCCGCCGAGATGGAATGTGCAGGTTGGACCTGTCCATACTCATCCTGAAGCAAATAACTCATGGAACCCTGAAATACGCCATGTGTCCCTTTACTCATCGTCGCTGCGTGGAATTCAGTGTCCACACCTTTGCCGGCAGCTTCAACACCAACCAGCTTCACATCCTGATCCCCGATAAACGGGTAGAACATGCCAATTGCATTACTTCCGCCACCGACAGCGGCAACGATCACATCAGGAAGACGCCCTTCAATCTCCTGGATCTGTCTGCGCGTCTCATCCCCAATGACTCGTTGAAAGTTACGCACCATCATCGGATATGGATGAGGACCAACGACTGATCCAAGCACATAGAATGTATCCTCCACGTTGCTGACCCAGTAACGAAGAGCTTCATTCCCTGCATCCTTCAGTGTCCGTGTGCCCGACGTCACCGGAATCACTTCCGCCCCCAGCAGCTTCATCCGGAATACGTTCAGTTGTTGACGCTCTGTATCTTCTTCGCCCATGAACACTTTACATTCAAGACCAAGCAGTGCGGCAACGGTTGCCGTTGCAACGCCATGCTGACCAGCACCCGTTTCGGCGATGACTTTCTTTTTACCCATACGTTTGGCAAGCAAGCCTTGTCCGATCGCATTGTTAATTTTGTGTGCACCGGTATGATTCAAATCTTCCCGCTTCAGATAGATCTTCGGTCCTCCCAGATGGCGAGACAGCTGTTCCGCATGATACAGCGGCGTCTCACGTCCGGAATACTCACTTAGCAGATAATTTAATTCCTTATTGAATTCCTCGTCTTGAGAGTAACGATCATACGCCTCTTCCAATTCGATTAGAGCGTTCATTAGTGTCTCAGGAACAAACCGGCCTCCGAAGGGACCGAATCGCCCGTTTTGATCCGGCAATTGATGTGTCATGCCTGCTTCACCCTTTCTACAAATGCTGTGATTTTTGCAATATCTTTCACGCCGTCAGACTCTACGCCGCTGGATACATCGACGCCGTCTGGTGCATAGGTCTGTATCAGTTGCTCTACATTATCCGGATGCAGCCCCCCTGCTACGAACAGAGCAATTCCATGTTGAATGGCCCATTCGGCATAAGCGGGAATACGATCCCACGCAAACGTCTTGCCGGAACCTCCTCCGTATAACGGATCATAGGTATCCAGTAATATGGCATCCACAACGTTTTGATAGGGATCAAGTGCCTTCTTGGCCGTATCGTTCACTTCTGCAGCTGTTTCATCTTTGGGAAAAGAAAGAGCCTTGAACACCTCGGTTCCGAAACGCTGCTTCACCAGTCCGCAAAATTCCGGAGACTCCTGTCCATGCAGCTGAATAACATCCAGGTGAGCTGCTTCCATGACACTCTCCAGCGCTGTGATTGAAGGATTCACAAATACTCCTGCCAGTTTCGGACGATGAGATGTATTCCAGTCCATGAGGACCGTTCTCAACTCGGCAGCCTTATGCGCATCAATTTGACGACGGGACTCGGCAAAGACAACACCAATGTAATCAATCGGCAAGTTTATCATCGATTTTAGCACTTCAACGTCCTGAAGTCCACAAATTTTTACTGCCGCTGCCGATTCTCTAGGCCTCCTGTTGTCTCTGCCGCCTATACCGTCATTCATGAGTTTATTCATCCTCTTGGCCCCATCAGTTCGTAAACGGCTGCTTCCACATCATCCTTGCGCATCAGATGTTCACCGACGAGGATTCCTTGTACTCCGGCCTCTATTAGTGATCCTAAACGCTCTGGACCGTCAATTCCACTTTCACTGATTAACGTTACGCTATCCGGAATCAGCTTCATCAGATCAAGCGTTGTACTTAAGCTGGTTTCGAACGTCTTCAGATTACGGTTATTGATTCCAACCAGAGTTGCCTGCGGAATCTCCAGTACCTGCTCCAGTTCCGTTCGGTCATGGACTTCGATTAAGACGTCCAGTCCTATACTTTTGGCAAATGACAGATACTGACGGATCTGCTCTGGGGACAGGATGCTTGCAATCAACAAAATGGCATCTGCACCGAGCAATCTTGCTTCAGCGATCTGGCGCTCATCGATAATAAAATCCTTACGCAAAAGAGGAATATTCACTGCTTGATGAATGGCCTGCAAATATTCTCCACTGCCTTGAAAGTAGGAGACGTCCGTCAATACGGAAATACAATCTGCTCCTGCCCGTTCATAGGCTAATGCAATCTCTACCGGATGAAAGTCAGGACGTATAAGCCCTTTGGATGGTGATGCTTTTTTCACTTCAGCAATAAGTCCCAGGCTCCGATTACGATTCTTCGATAGCGCCCGTTCAAACCCGCGGGTCATCGGCAATGCTTCAATCTGTTTTAATGCCTCTTCCATCTGAAAGGTTTGGGCCAATACTTCAACCTCTTGCTGTTTCGTTGCTACAATTCGATCAAGATACATGACTGTACGCCTCCGTTGTGTGTATTAGCTGTTCCAATTTCATCGCTGCCTTTCCGGAATCCACAGCATTCGCGGCCATGGTCACACCTTCCGCAATGGTCTCTGCAAGACCCGAAAGGTAGATGCACGCTCCAGCATTTAACAGAACGACATCACGATACGCGCTCCGTTCTCCGTGAAAGATTCGTTTTATGATTTCAGCATTCTGGAGAGCATCTCCTCCAAGAACTGTCTCCAGCGGATGGAGCGACAACCCCATATCACGCGGGTCAATGTCGTACGTCTGAACTTCACCATTACGCAGTTCAGATACCTGAGTCGGTGCGGATATGCTGATCTCATCCAGTCCATCATGACTTGCAACGACGAGCGCTCTCTTTAGACCGAGACGATTGAGAACTTCTGCAATCATTGGCGTACGACTGCGGTCGTACAGACCTAGGAGCTGCCGATCAGCGCCTGCAGGATTAGTGAGAGGACCAAGCATATTGAAGATCGTACGTACACCAAGCTCTTTGCGTGGTGCTGCCGCATGTTTCATGGACGGATGGTACACCTGAGCGAAACAGAAGCAAATTCCGATCTCATCCAGGCATTGTCTCGCCTGTTCTCCATCCAGATGAATGTTAACCCCCAGCGCTTCAAGAACATCCGCACTGCCAGCTTTACCTGAAGCAGATCGATTGCCATGTTTCGCCACACGAACAGAGACTGCTGCTGCAATGATGGCTGAGGCTGTCGAGATATTGAACTTGTGAATCCCCGATCCGCCAGTCCCGCAAGTATCGAGCAGCCCGCTGCCATCAGTAAGAATCCGGCCGCCCTGCCCACGCATCGCCTCTGCAAAACCGGTGATTTCGTCCACCGTTTCCCCCTTCATTCGGAGAGCCATCAGCAATCCGCCAATCTGGGCCGGAGTCGCTTCACCCCTCATGATGGAATACATTAAGTTACGTGCTTCCGATTGCTCGAGATGGTTACCCTCCAAAATTTTGGCAAGTCCGTCCTTCATTCCTTCGTTCTGGCTTAGGGCAGATGCGGATCTCATGGAATCTTCATTCATCACAGGGTTCATATTCATATCCGGTCTCTCCTCTCTCAGTTCTGTATAGCCGTGGCTGGCGTTACAAAATAATCTGCATTCGCAAGTGTCAGGTGGTTATCTTTTTCTTTGGGAGGGAACATGGCCTCCGCTGTACGGATTGCTTTAAGTAATGCTTTCGCCTTGTTGACGGTTTCCTCGTATTCACTTTCAGGTACAGAGTCCCATACAATGCCTGCTCCGGCCTGCACGTACGCTTTTCCTTTTTTGAAAATGATGGTCCTAATCGTAATGCAGGCATCCATGTTACCGGAGAACCCGAGATATCCGATCGCGCCTGCGTAAGCACCGCGAGCTTCTTTTTCCAGTTCGGCAATAATCTCCATCGCACGCAGCTTCGGTGCACCCGATACCGTTCCAGCAGGGAGACACGAGAGGAATGCATCGAAGAAATCCTTGTCCTCTCTGAGCTCGCCTGTCACATTCGATACCATGTGCATGACGTGAGAATAACGCTCAATCTCCATGAACATGTCACACTTCACACTGCCAAATTTCGATACACGGCCGAGATCGTTGCGGCCCAGATCAACCAGCATGAGATGTTCCGCCCGCTCCTTCTCATCCTGCAGCAGATCGGCTGCAAGAGCACGATCCTCCGCTTCCGTTGCACCTCTTGGACGTGTGCCGGCAATTGGCCGTGTCTCCACACGATTGCCGTCCACCTTTACCAGAGCCTCTGGCGAGGTCCCGACAATGATTTCATCATCCATTTTCAAATAATACATATAGGGCGATGGGTTCAGGGTCCGAAGTACACGATACACATGAAGCGGGGAAACCTCAGTATCGATGTGGAAGCGCTGCGACAGCACGACCTGAAAAATATCACCTGCACGGATATATTCCTTGGCTTGCTCCACATTGCCGATAAATTGTTCCTTCGTTAGGTTGGAACGAATATCGCCCAGATCAACGTCTCCCGGAATGGATCGCGGATTCAGGTTTTCCCCGGGTCCCTGCTGCTGCAAGCGCTCAGCGGCCTGCTCAAGCTTCTCTGATGTCACTTCATAAGCTTTCCGGATGTCTTCATCCGTTGCTCCTTCTTTGACATGAACATTGCCGACAAGCAGCATTTGCTGTTTCACGTGGTCAAACACAATAATCTGGTCACAGAACATGAAACGAATATCATCCATATTCAGATCATCCAGCGCATGAGCCGGAAGCTTCTCGTAATATTGCAGCAGATCATATCCAAAAAAACCAATCGCTCCGCCTGTAAATGGCGGCAGTTCGTCGTCTTTGGGACTACGGTACTTGCGCAAAAGCGCTTTTAGTTCTTCAATAGGTTTGCCTGGCAGCTCGCGCTTCTGGCCAGCTTCTTCCACTTCCATCCGGCCCTTTTTGGCCGAAATCATCAGAAACGGATCCGTACCAATGAAAGAATACCTTGCCCACTGAATACCGCCCTCCACACTCTCCAGCAGGAATGCCCGGTCATTCTCAGCATAACGGCGGAAAATCCGGATAGGCGTTTCCATATCAGCCAAAATCCGTTTGACTACCGGAATCAGATTATATTCATTCGACATTTTCAGTACTTGATTAACGTTTGGTGTTATCATCAGATCACGTCCTTTCAGATTAGGTAGAAGAAAGTCATGGGTTATATATAACAAAAAAACCTCTACCATCAGGTAGAGGTTCTGGGTTTATAAGCTGTAATCAACAGTTTGGTGCTTCATAAATAACACGTCCCTATACTTCCATGCTGGATCATCAGACCAGTCTCATGAATGAACGTCCTACATCCACCAACCTGCACGTCTTGAATATGGGTTCACCAGCTCTTCCGCTTGCACATACCATCACAGAAACAAAATGGGATCTCAGCAAACAAAAATGAGCATATACCAAAACAAAACGGTGTCAATGGACACGTTTCACAATATGAGGTTCCTGTTCTTATCAATCCTGTAGCACGACGTACCGCGAATCAGTTGGCCGACCTTGTTACTCCGGCTACCACCCGCTGGACTCTGCTATATACTCCACTATCTCAGCTGCTCTCAGCTCAACTCATACTCTACTCAACTGGTTCTCACTATACAGCATTCAGAATGGTTTGACAACCACTCTATTTGTTATGAATTCGAAGGTGCAGCCAAATCAGGCCGCAGGGATTGTGCACCATTCAGGTACACATGATTGATTTCATGTTGGTCTTTGGTTGTGTTCACATGCACCATGAAACGAATGCATTGCGGCAGGGCACCCTTAACGGGTACTTCCAGTGCACACATCAAAGGTACCAATTCCCAGCCTTCCAGTTGACGAATAGCCTTCGCTGGGAAGGCTGCATCCAAATCACCTGTCATCGTAATCCAGACGCTGCAGATATCTTCCGGCTGAATATCGTTGCGGTCCACAATCTCCTGCAGCAATACTGCTGTTTCCTTCAAAATCTGTTCTTCGTTATTTTGCGTGACTGTTGTAGCCCCGCGAATTCCACGTGTTACCATCGTTATTCTGCTCCCTTCTTAAGCAATTCAATGACATCCCGAACTGCCGATACGGGCACGTCTTTCACAATTCGCGCTGCTCCAATCCGATCCGGAATAATAAACACCATATGTCCTTCACGGAATTTCTTGTCATGCATCATGGCATCCATCAACGCATCCGTATCCAGATGTTTCGGCATGGTGACCGGTAAACGCAGGGAACGAAGCATCCGTACCGTATCATCATATAGACCTGCAGGTGCACCAAGCTTCTCGCCCAGCAAAGCCGATCCGGCCATCCCGATAGAGATGGCTTCTCCATGCAAAAACTCCCTGTATCCAGCTATCGCTTCAATTGCATGACCAATGGTATGGCCCAAATTCAAAAGTGCACGCTCGCCGTTTTCCCGCTCATCACGAGACACAATTTCAGCCTTGATGCCACATCCGCGTTCCAGACCGTATCCGAGTGCTTCCGGGTCAAGCGCGAGCAGCGCTTCGGCATGCTCTTCACACCAATGTGCAAACGCTTCGTCGCGAATCAGTCCGTGCTTCAGCATTTCCGATAGTCCGGCTGAAACATCCCGCGGCGGCAAGGATTGAAGTGTATCCACATCATAGAGCACAAGCTCAGGCTGATGGAATGCACCAATCATATTTTTGGCCAGCGGATGGTTAACGGCTACTTTGCCACCAACACTGCTGTCATGTGCGAGGATTGTTGTCGGTACTTGTACAAACTTGATTCCACGCATATATGTAGCCGCCACGAATCCTGCGAGATCTCCCACAACGCCTCCGCCCAACGCAATAATGGCGGAACTGCGATCCAGTTTACCCTCAATGGCAGCTGTCATCATGTCTTGATAAACCGATAGGGATTTGGATGTCTCTCCCGAAGGAACCACTGCCGAAACGACATTATAGTCAGACGCCCGGAGGGTCTGTTCTAGACCAGCCAAATACTTGGGAGCCACATTCTCATCGGTAATAATGAGCAGCGGACTTTTTTTGGTCAATCCATATTGTTCAAAAAATCGAGGCGCCTCAGCGAGCAGACCACTGCCAATCAGAATGGGATATGAGCGTTCCTCCAACTGAACTGTCAGCTGACGCATATTAGTAGCTCTCCAATTGAGCGTTATAGTTGTTGTAGTTGGCGCGAATTTCCTCCATGGAGTCCCCACCGAACTTCTCAAGGAATGCCTTGGCAATCTCCCATGCCACCACATGTTCCATGACTACGCTTGCTGCCGGAACGGCACAAGCATCTGAACGTTCAACTTGGGCAGTGAAGGCTTCTTTGGTATCGATATCAACGCTTTGAAGTGGTTTGTAGAGTGTGGGGATAGGTTTCATAACCCCACGAACCACGACCGGCATTCCGTTGGTCATACCGCCTTCAAATCCACCCAAACGATTGGTTGCCCGGTGGTAACCACGTTCCTCGGTATGAAGAATTTCATCATGTACCTGGGAGCCGCGAATTGTTCCTGCTTCGAATCCGATACCGATTTCCACACCTTTAAAGGCATTAATGGACATGACACCTTGAGCAATCCGTGCATCCAGTTTGCGATCATACTGTACATGGCTTCCGAGACCGACAGGAACACCTTCAACAATGCATTCCACGATTCCTCCGATAGAGTCGCCTTCCTGCTTGATTTGATCAATGTAGGCTTCCATCTTCTTCTCTGTCTCTGCATCCGTAACTCGAACCGAGGAAGCTTCGGTTACTTCAATCAGCTCATCGATAGGCAGGTCTTGGTAAGGTGCCTCGATCTCTCCGATACGCAGTACACGCCCCGCTACCTTAATGCCAAACTCGGCCAGGAACTGACGAGCGATCGCTCCACAAGCTACACGTACCGTTGTTTCACGCGCACTGGAGCGCTCCAGAACGTTGCGCAGATCTTTCAGATTATATTTGAGTCCGCCGTTCAGGTCCGCATGTCCAGGACGAGGACGATGAACGCGGCGTTTCTCTTCATCACTGCCTTCAATAGGCTCAATATTCATAATGTTCTGCCAGTGTTTCCAGTCATTATTCTGAACGACCAGAGCTACCGGAGCTCCAGTTGTATATCCGTGACGAATGCCACCTACAAAATTGGCCTGATCTTTCTCAATCTGCATCCGGCGTCCACGGCCATATCCTTTTTGTCTACGGTGGAGCTGGAAGTTCAGTTCCTCAAAATCAATATTCAGATTGCTTGGCAATCCTTCGATAATCGCTGTCAATTGGGGTCCGTGCGTTTCCCCTGCGGTTAAATAACGTAAACTCATAATACGTTCCCCCTTTAAACTGTTAAACTGCACATTGCTAAAATCCCATAATTTCTTTGCTCATTATAGTATAGCTGACCCGCTTTGACAAGAAAGCCCGTCGTTTCCTGCCCAAAAACGAAGCTTTGGTCAGCTTGTGCTGACACAATTCGCAGCTGAAATTACGCTCTTCTTTACACGGAAATACAAATAACCGTCTGGACACATGTTCGTGTGTAATCCAGACGGTCAGCCAATCCGTTAACTTTATTTATTTTTTACGATAGAAGAACGTCTCCGCTGTCTCCAGACCGTATTGTCCAGGGGAGAAAATCTGTTCTGTGCTGCCTACGAATAGAATGCCGCCTGGCCGTAAACTTGCTGCAAATTTATGATACAACAGATTTTTGGCTTCCTCGGTAAAATAGATCATCACATTCCGGCACACAATCAGATCATACCCATCATCAAACGGGTCCAGCAGCAGATTCTGCTTCATAAACTTGATTGAGCTTTTGAGCTTGTCATCGATCCGGTAAACCAACCCGTCCTGTTTAAAATAGCGACTGGCTGTCTCTTTGGGGACATCCTTGAGCGAACGCTCCATATAACGCCCTTCCTTGGCTTTGGCCAGTGCGCCTTCGTCCAGATCACTCGCCGTAATGGAACTGTCCTTAAGAATTCCCATCGTATCCAAAATCATTGCAAGTGTATAGGGCTCTTCACCAGTTGAACAAGCTGCACTCCATACCTTTACACGGCGCTTCGGACCAATCAACTCAGGAAGGATCTCGTCACGGAGCACTTCCCAGCGGTTAGGATTTCGCCAAAATTCCGAAACGTTAATCGTCATCCGATCAAGAAATTCGTAAAATAGCGACTTATCCTTCTGCATGGCATCAAAAAAATTAGAAAATGTATGAAACCCGTTTTTGTTTCGAAGTGTGGTCAGCCGTCTTTTCATCTGGCCTTCCTTGTATTGAGCAAGATCAATGCCTGTGCTCTCTTTGATTTTCCGAATAAAACCGGCATAATCCGGGTCTAGTTGTTCCTGCTCCAGCATCGTATCACCCTTCTGGCTAATAAATTACAACCAGGCTGCGATGCTCTTGTCGTACGTCACCAACTCATCTGAACTAAAGAAGTTTGCTGCTTCACGAGTGGCAGACTCCGGCGAATCTGCTCCATGAATCAGGTTATGCGGTGTGTGGCTCGCAAAGTCTCCACGGATCGTACCGGGAGCCGCTTCCTTTACATTGGTTTTGCCGATAACAATCCGCGCAAGTGCCACAATGTCATCACCTTCCCAGACCATGGCAAATACAGGCCCGGATGTGATAAACTGCACCAGATCATCAAAAAACGGCTTTCCTTCATGTTCCGCATAATGGCGCTTGGCCTGTTCCTCTGTCATCTGAACCAGTTTCCCAGCCACCATTTTAAACCCCTTGTCTTCCAGACGGCTAACGATACGCCCAATCAAACCACGCTGCACACCATCCGGCTTCACCATCAAAAATGTACGATCCATACGCTCACTCCTCACTCACGGTTCAAAGTTAGTTCATTATGTAGACGCAATCACTTTGATTGTAACATACATGTCCAATTCCTCCCAATGAGGAATCTCACATCTATGTCTTTGGAGTAAACCCGAGCAATAAGCAGCATGATCATATCACTGCACGTTAATGAGTCCGCTTGACAACAAAATGTGCAATATCGCGCAAATTTTTGCTTGTCTTGATATTGGGCAGCTGATCCAGAGCATCGAGCGCTTTCTTCATATATCGGTCAGCCAGTGCTTCAGCTTTAGCGATTCCTTGACTTTGGCGAATCATTCCAATGGCATCCGAGGCACTTGCCCGTCCATCTTCACGCTGAACACGCGAAATCTCGTTAAGCAGCGGCTCACGAAGATCACGTTCCTGCAGAGCGTACAGGACAGGCAGCGTAATATTCCCCTGTTTCATATCACTACCTGGAGGCTTACCCAGTTGTTTCTCCGTTCCCACCAGATCAAGTACATCATCCTGAATCTGGAAGGCCATGCCCACATTATATCCGTAAGTATACAGTAGCGAAGAAACATGTTTTGGTGCGCGTGTAGCCAGAGCTCCAAGCTGGCAGCTGACTGCAATCAACAGCGCTGTTTTGCGACGGATCCGCAGCAGGTAATTGCGAACACTCTGTCCTGTATTGAAAAAGTCACGAATCTGCTCCATCTCACCGATAGACATCTGCACCATGGCCTTCGCCAGAATACGATGGATGTCCGGATCGGACAGGCCAGCTGTCATCTGAAGTGCTTTTCCATAGATATAATCCCCGGTGTACATCGCAATACGGTTATCCCATTTGGACTTTACCGTAGGTTTGCCTCTCCGTGTCTCCGCATTATCAATAACATCGTCATGTACCAGTGAAGCAGAATGAATCAATTCCAGCGGTACCGCAATCAACTTCAGGCGTTCAATGTCATATGTACCATATTTACCGCCGAGCAGTACAAATACCGGGCGCAAACGCTTCCCGCCGGCTTTGAGCAGATGTAGTGAGGTTTCACTTAGCAGTTTCTGATCTCCCTGCACACTGCGATACAATTCTTTTTCGATGTAATCCATGTCTTTTTTTAACAACCCGAAAATATCCAATAGTTTCATTCGTTCACCCGTGTCAGCGTATTATCAGTCCAAAAATCCATGCTTACCTTCCCCTCCAGCAAGTCGGGCCTGCAGGCATAACGAAAAACCAGGGCTTGCCGTTCCTGCTTGTGTTCTACTAAGTCGTACTTACTTCTTCGAATGTCATGGCTGACATCCGGGAATTAAACTCTTCGACTTGTTCTGAAACAAATCCAGAAGTTGCCGGAGCATGGGTCAAGGCTGTGGTTTCACCGAAACTCTACCATCAGCGCTCACCAATACCCCGGGATACCGGGGCTAGCAGGTCATAAACCTGCATATGAAGTTCAAACCGTTATAGAAAAAACGGCTAGCCCCGTTGATCCGGTTCTCCCCATCTTGCGAACAATTGATGCTGAATGCGCAAACTATCCAGCACTTTACCAACCAGAAACAAAATCAACTCTTCCATCGTCTGAGGTTTGTGATAAAAAGCCGGCATGGCCGGAATCATTCGAACACCCAAGCGAGAGAGCTTGAGCATATTCTCCAGATGGATCGCATGCAGCGGAGTCTCCCGTGGCACTAGAATTAGCGGCCTTGCCTCCTTCATCATGACATCCGCAGCGCGAGACATCAGATTATCTGACGACCCCTGTGCGATGGAGGAAAGTGTGCCCATGGAGCATGGCATGATAATCATGCCATCAGCTAGGTAAGATCCGCTTGCAATCGAAGCCCCTATATCACTAACGGGATGATAGACCAGCGAACCGCCGAGGCCGCCGAATTTCTCTTCCAGCACACCTTCACGATTCGTGACATCCCAATCCATTTCTTCTTTTAAAACCCGCCAGCCGGCATTAGATATCACCAGATGGACAGTGAAATCCAGGCAGAGCAGCGTTTCAATAAGTCTTATGCCATAAATACTTCCGCTGGCTCCGGTAATTCCGACAACAAGTCGTTTATTGTCCAGCTGCTGCATGTTTATTTCACCGCCAGGTCTATCAAAGTGAAGGTAAATACGACCAGACTCAAAACACTATTCATGGTAAAGAAAGCCGTCTGTACACGACTCATATCGTTAGGCGATACAATATAGTGCTCATAGAAAAGAATACCATATGTAATCAGCATACCTGCACCATACCACCAGCTTAGGTCCGTCATCAACAGAAGCGCCAAAAATCCGATGGCTGTAATAATGTGAAAGAACTTGGCAATATTCAACGATTTGATAAGTCCGAAACGGGATGGAATGGAATGAAGCCCCTCTTCCTGGTCGAACTCCAGGTCCTGACATGCATAAATAATATCGAAGCCCGCGGTCCAGAACACAATCGTAACGTACAGCACAATGGCTGTCCAATCCATGGACCCCGTAACAGCAACCCAGCCTCCTAGTGGAGCAAGGCCAATAGTCATTCCGAGAACAACATGGCAGAGCCATGTGAATCGTTTGGTGTATGAATACAATACCAGCATAAACACTGCGATCGGAAGTAATTGCATGGATAACACATTAAGATTGGATGAAGCCCAGAATAACAGGATAAACGAGACAATAATAAAGATAACAACCTCGCCATTTTTGAGCAGGCCCGCTGGGATGGCACGCATAGCCGTCCGCGGATTTTTGCCGTCGATCGCTTGGTCAATCATCCGGTTGAGTCCAAATGCCGCACTACGTGCACCAACCATGGCCAGCAGCACCCACATAATCTGCATCCAGGTTGGGAACGTTCCGTTCACGACCATAGACCCAAGAATGGCACCCATGAATGCAAAAGGTAAAGCAAAAAGCGTATGTTCAATCTTGATCATTTCTAAAAAGATGCGAATTTTCCTAAACATGCTGATTCTCCTTGATTCCAATATGCAATGCCGCGATGCCTCCGGTCAGAGGATAGGCCTGCACTTGCTTCAATCCGGTTTCTTCGAAAATGGTAGCCAGTTCCTTCCTTCCCGGAAATAATGCCAATGAATCAGGCAGCCATTTATACTGCTCATAACGTTTGGCGAACAATTTGGCAAGTCTCGGCAGTACTTGTTCAAAATAAAAATAATAAATACCTTTAAACGGCTGCCAGGTCGGCTTGGACAATTCCAGACACACAACCATGCCACCTGGTTTCACTACACGTTTCATCTCCGACAAAACCTGTCTCAGATCAGGAACATTACGAAGGCCAAATCCAATGGTAACATAATCAAATGAATTATCTTCAAAAGGAAGTGACATGGCATTCCCCTGAACAAGCGTAATCTGCTTTTGTCTGTTTACGGCATTGACCTTGTTCTGTCCCACCTCAAGCATGTTGCTGCTAAAGTCCAGTCCATGCATGTGACCTGTTTCACTTGCCTCGGCCATCGCCAGCGTCCAGTCACAGGTACCGCAGCACAGATCTAAACCTGTATCCCCTTTGGACATGTTCATTTTTTTCATTGTGAATTTGCGCCAGGCTTTGTGCCTGCGGAAACTCAGAATGTCATTCATGACATCATATTTTCCGGCTATACTCTGAAACACCGAATGGACAAACTCTTCTTTCGGTTTCGACTCTGCGCTCCCCATTTGTCTCCCCCTCAATCTTCCCTTACTGCTGCGTGTGAAGGCTCCAGATAACCCAAATAGGTTTCCAAGATGGCATGCAGCTCAGCTAATCCCCGCTGGTCTTGTTCTTCCTGCAGCAAAAGCTTTATGCGGTTTGTACTTTCGCGAAGCCTGTCCAGCAGGAGCCCATCAATTTGATACTTGACTGCCATAGCCCCACATGCCCGCATATCTGGCTCCGGCTGGCCAATCAGGTTCCGCTCATCGGCTGTACCTTGCTTGTATATATGCCAGAAGGCATAGCTATGAGTGAATTTCTTCGCGTCATTCATTCGCTGCAGCTCTTCCACAACGGTCTCGCACAAGCTGAATTCAGCAAGAAGACTCTCCCATAGCTTCTGATCCTTTGATCCAATCATGTCCGCAAAAGAAAGAAACAGCTGCATCTTCAGCTGTACCGTTTCATGCAAGTATTCTTCAGCCGAAACGAGAAGCTTTTTCATCCGATCATACAGCGTCATCTTGCGTACGTTGACTTCAGATACGGCACCGCTGAGCTTGCCGATCATCTCAATGCGACCCGCATGGGCAAGCAGCTGATAAAAGCGACTGCTCAAGTAATCACCAGCAAGAACGTTCAACTGGCGTGAGCGCATCTCCTGCTCTTTCCGATCCCCGGAGATCGTATCGATTCGATCATGCGTATCCATGGCCAGCTGAACGAGCGAGGTAGCCAGAGCATAGAGCTCATCATGCTCCTTTTCATCTGTACGGCCCACAAACGCCTGCAGCAGACGAGCCCGGCTATCCGGAAACGGTGGTATTTCCGTATGTTGTCGAATCATGTCGTAATCCGTATATTTTTTTGCTAGTTGGGGTACGCGATATGAATTCATTCTCAGCCTCCGAGCCTTTGCATTGTTAAACCATTTCTGCACTACAATCTTATATATTATAGCATATGTTGAACAGACACGCACTGAATCCTGCTATTCTATTACCCTTCGTTCAACAATTCGAATTGCTTCTTCCACAGATCGGTCTCCATGATGTGAAACCATTCTTTTATTTCACCGGATAGGACGGGGCTTTTCCAATTTCGAAGTGCTTCAATTGCATCTGTTGGCCACTCATTTCTTCGTATATCAGCAGCGAGCAGCAGATGTCTTTTGTGCAGCCACTCATCTTCTGCCATGACACGAAGCAGTATTTGCTCAACGTTATCAAGACCATGAAATCCAAGCTCGGCCACCGTTGCCATATTGTCATAGATTTCGGTGTAACTTGTCCCGGTACCTGTCACCTTCAGATCCAGTTTCAAAATGGACTGCTTCCACTCCACTTTTGCAATCGGTGTAGTCAAATGCATGGAGCTCAGCACGTCCACCAAATTCTCGTCAGACAGTTCCAGCTTTTGCTCAGCTGCAGATACCGGCTGTACCCGCTCTCCGCCCAATGTTCGCATATGTAAGGTTTGCACAGCAACCAACAGGAAAACTGCTGCAACCGTTGCCAGCAGCGAAGCCGTCACGATCATCCGCGGTTTCATAAATGCCTCCCTGCCTTTACATGTTAGTGTAGTCTGTCCGGTAAAGGCTCATACCTCATTGTACAATGAAAAAAAGCAGGCTATGCCTGCAATTTTTCGTTCATACCCAAAGTATTGGCTCTACCCCAATCCACTTCGTGAACAGGCAGGAGATTTCCGTAAAACGACGCTTAGCTCTGATGCAACAGATGCTTAACTCGTCTTTTATTCTGATTCTATTTGGCCATGCTTTGTAATCATGGTAGCCTTGCCGCGGATTTTGATCGCGGAAGTATGATTCGTAAATTGGGCAATCATGACTTCACCTTTGTCCAGCTTCTCGGTATGATGAAAACGCGTGTCCTGTCCTCGCGTCAAACCGATCACCTGAACTCCGTTTTCCTCTGCCTTAATGACAATGTAATCACTGCCGGTTGGATGGTCCATTACGTAACGTCCCCTCTCCTAATTGTTCAATAGCGTTAATGATGATTAAGATTGATTCATTTGTCAACTGAGTTTTGCTTGTAAAGCTGCAATAATCTATGGGAACCGGGTCATACTACTGGTACATTCCATAGAAAGGAGCCTCTGCATGAAGTACACCCCTGCAACCTTGACAGACGAGCACATTCATCAGCTACAGGACATTGAACAGCACCTTTCGGAATCAGCAGGAGAAGATCTGATATTGATCGCTTACAGCAAGCAACCGGACGACCCTGAGGACGCAAAAAACAGCGAGGCACATCATTAGAAGACAAAAGAAAAGGCCGTGAACGAGTCACGGTCCTTTCTTTGACATATGGAATATGTAGAAATCTTATTTAATTCCGTCTTTGAGCGCTTTACCTGGTTTGAATGCAGGAATTTTGCTCGCAGGAATTTCGATTTCTTCACCTGTTTGCGGGTTACGTCCTTTGCGTGCAGAACGCTCGCGAACTTCGAAGTTCCCAAAACCAACCAATTGTACTTTGTCTCCGCTTTGAAGAGCCTCAGAGATTGCTTCGAATACGGCATCAACCGCTTTCGTTACATCCTTTTTGGACAATTCAGTCGCTTCGGACACGTGTGTAATCAAGTCTGATTTGTTCATTTGTTTTCACCTCCTGAATCAATGTCCTGAATGTTATACTGTGTTTCCGTTTTAAAGCGAAATATACGTTCATACGCAAAAAATCTACGTACATCTTGAGCGTGATGAACACAATTCTCCGCCTGCGGTCAACAGTCATTTCCGGCAGAATGCCGCCTGAAACCAAGCGCGTTTCAGACGCGGAACAAATTTTATACTAATACAGACAGCACACAATTTCAAGTGCGGTTGCGGTTTAGCACGTAAAATGTCACTGCCAGGGCAAGCACGAGCACGCCACCTTTTACAATGTCATGAGTAAAATACTGAACATTCATCATGGTTAAACCGTTCACCAGTACCCCAATCAGGACCGAACCAATGAAGGTTCCGATAACATTTGGTTTACCCGCTCCGAAGACTGAGAACCCTACAAACACAGCTGCCACAGATTCCATTAACAACGGAGAACCTGCATCAATCTGTCCTGATCCGACTTTGGAGGCGTAGATAATGCCCCCGATTGCAGCAAACACGCCAGCAGCCACATAAGCAAGCGTCCGCACCTTTTTCACCTTAATTCCAGACAAACGCGCCGCCTCTTCATTGCCTCCGGTAACGTACATCTGGCGTCCGTATTTCGTATACGTCAAAAAGATATGAACACCAATGACTGCAATGAGAAGCAGGATTACCGATATAGGCATGCCGAGCCATTTCCCCTGACCAATCAGCAAGAACGTAGGATCCATCTCTCCGGCTGCCTTGCTGCCATCAGGAAATTGCATATGATTATAAATCGTGTACCCTTGCGCGTACGTTTTGTGAATACCTCCGATAATGTACATGGTCGCCAGCGTGGCGAGCAGATCAGGAATGCGCAGTTTTACAATCAACAAAGCATTCAGGAGACCAATGACTGCACCGATCACGAGCGGAACAATAATAACAACAGCGAGCGGCTGCTGATACCAGATCATTAACGAGGCGGTTACAACGGTCGTCAATGAGACGGTAGCCCCCACCGAGAGATCGAAACCATCCACAATGAGAGATAACGTTACACCGATAGCAACAAAGGTCACAATCGATATCGATCCCAGAATGTCAGTCAGATTACTGTAGGTAAAAAAGTAAGGCAATTTGATGCCAAAAAAAGCAATAACTCCGATAATAACAATAATCGCCCCGTAACGGAACGCAAAATCCATAGATTTGTCCTTCATACCTGCACCTCTTGTCCACCGCTTGCATAGTATAGCAGCTGTTCTTGGTTAGTCTCGCCACGCTTGAATTCTTTTACGATTTTCCCTTCACACATCACTGCAATGCGGTCTCCTATACCGAGCCCCTCGTCCAGTTCACATGTGAAATAGATGACCGCCTTGCCTGCCAAAGCCAGCTCGTTAATGATACGGAAGATGTCACTTTTGGCTCCAATATCCACGCCCTTGGTAGGTTCATCAAATATAAAGACATCAGCATCCGCATTCAGCCATTTGCCAATAGCAACTTTCTGCTGGTTACCTCCACTCAGATACTTCACTTCCTGGCGTACCGAAGATGTTTTAATGCCAAGCTGTTGAACCAGTGATTCCGCGTTCTCCCGCTCCTTCTTGCGACTCACGAATCCGAATGTACTAAGACGTCCGAGCAAGGGAAGGCTCAAATTCCGTTCCACATTTTCCTGAATGAGAATCCCCTGCTTGCGACGTTCCTCGGGTACGGAAACGATGCCTGAAGCTGCAGCATCCGCGGGCTGAGCGAAGCGAAGCG
This sequence comes from Paenibacillus sp. P13VS, assembly GCF_015143645.1. Classification (NCBI taxonomy): domain Bacteria; kingdom Bacillati; phylum Bacillota; class Bacilli; order Caryophanales; family Paenibacillaceae; genus Paenibacillus; species Paenibacillus sp. P13VS. The sequence continues at coordinate 125,542 of NZ_WYEV01000007.1, forward strand.
GTTTATCGTTTAAACGAATATCCCCTTTCTCCAGCTGATCTGCTCCAATCAGAAGACGGGAGCATTCCGTTTTGCCGGCACCGACCAGACCGACTACAGCCAGCACCTCACCACGGCGTACAGACAAATCAACCCCCTTGACCTTGATCCCCCGGTGCAGTCCACGTGCTTCGAAGATTATCTCGCCTATAGGTGCTTCCGTCTTCGGAAATTCCTCTTCAAATGGTTTGCCCAGCATTTGTGTGACCAGATCATTGACAGTTAATCCACGCGCCTCACCCGTAAATACATGCTGCCCGTCCCTCATGACGGTCACTCGATCACAATGTCCAGTCACCTCAGCAAGCCGGTGGGTTATAAAAATGCAAGCTACTCCCCGTTCTTTTAACAGATGAACAATCCGAAAAAAGGCATCGGTTTCTTCCTGGCTCAGCGGAGCCGTCGGTTCATCAAAAATAATGACCTTGGCATCCTGAATCAGGATACGTGCCAGCAGAATCATCTGTTTCTCTGCAAGTGTAAGGTCTGCTACCTTTTTCTGAACGGCAATGTCTGCTCCCAATTCTTTGAGTGCCTCAAGAGCACGCTGCTGGAGCTTACGCGGGCTTTTCCACCATCCACCAACCGGAGAAGCCAGCTGGTCCAGCATAATGTTCTCAGCAGCCGTCAGCTGCGGTACCAGGGCAGCATCGACCTCCTGATAGACACAGTGAATCCCGTTTGCCTTAGCGTCCCCCGGTGAATTCAGACGTAGATGCTGATCATTTAAACGAATCTGGCCCTGATCCAGTTGGTAGGCACCCGACAGAATTTTCATCAAGGTACTTTTTCCTGCTCCATTGGCGCCAAGCAAGGCATGAATCTCTCCACCTTTTACAGAGAAATCAACGTCTTTCAGCGCAGGAACGCCTGCAAACTGCTTATGAATATGTTCCATTTGAAGCAAAATCGGTGCAGTTGTCATGATGTAGACCTCCAATCCCTCCTCAGGGAGTCATGCTATCCTACGATTCTTTTGTTTTACAGATCTGCCTGCGAAAAAAGCGCACCTTGCGGCGCGCCTTCTAACGCTGCTTTATTTAGCAGTGATTCCGTATTCCGCCATCCAATCCTTGATGCCCTGTGTACTTCCTCCCCAACCCTCAACATATTGGGACAATTCCGAAGTAGAGATTTGGTTCTCAGGAAGCGCTTCGCGTTGAACATATACCGGATTAAGGACCACCTGATCTTCAGTCTCATCGCCGTTCAGTTTCTGATAAGCGTAACGTACCTGAACACGTCCAATATCTGTCGGGTCTACTGCTGCAGAAGCAACCCAAGGATTTTTCGGATCCTGAATCATTTGCAAATCCTCATCACTCATATCGATACCGTAAACTTTAATTTCGTCACGACCCGCTTGCTGGATTGCACGTGCAGCCCCTTTGGCAAACTCATCCCACGCAGCCCACACGGCTGTGATTTCGCCTTTCGGATATTGTTTCAGGATCGCTTCCATCTTGGCTTGCGTATCCAGAGCCGGGTTTTGAGCTGAGCCAAATGTGGCAATCTCCTTGATGTCTGTATTCTCCTTCATGAATTCGCCGTAGGCAATCTGGCGACGTTCCATAGGAGCGAATCCGGCCACCCATACTTTCACGATATTCCCCTGGCCGTTAATATCCTTTTTCATTTGTTCCAGTGTAAGTTCAGCCATCTTCTGGTCGTCCTGAGACAGTACAGTTGCCCCTGGTACTTGGATAGCAGCGTCGAAGACTACTACCGGAATGTTTTGTTCTACTGCTTTTTTCACACCCGGTTCCAGAAGCGAGTCCCCGTGATCCGTTAAGATTGCATCGAACTTCTGGTTAATTGCGCTGTCCAGCAATGAAACCATTTTGGCTTTATCATTATCAGCGACAAATGTAGTTAGCTCACCGCCGAATTTTTCAATTTCCTCTTTTACGCCTTGAACATACTGCTGTGAGAATGTTCCCGTGTTAAATTCCATGATTAGGGCAATTCGTTTACCACTAAGCGGGCCCGTCACCGCCTCCGTCTTGGGCTTGTCCTCTGATGCTCCGGAAGCTGGAGCTGCTGCCGGTTCTTTTTTGATCCCGCAAGCGGACAGTGCCAATGTAAATACAAGCAGAACACTTAACCATACCCATTTCGTATCTTTCTTTTTCATCTCTGTCTCCCCCTATTCGTGCACTCTCAGTGACCTTAATCACAATAGTTGAATATTAATATAAAGGCTAATCCCTAGTATGTAAATAGGTTTTAACAATTTAAAGCTAAAACTCGCTAAGTTTTTCGCAAGACATGTAGTATGCATCCAGTAGTACCATTTATATGAAATTAAATCATACAGCAAAAAGACCACAAGGATAGCCTTGTGGTCTTTTGTCTTACAGAATGATGGCAATCAAGCCGCCTGAACCTTCGTTGATGATCCGTCCCAATGTCTCCTGCAATTTGTACCTTGCATTGTCCGGCATCATGGCGATCTTGCCCTGAATTCCTTCCCGCACAATGGAATGCAGTGAACGACCAAACATGTCTGAATCCCATACCTTGATTGGGTCGTTCTCGAAGTCCTGCATCAGGTACCTCACCAGTTCCTCACTTTGCTTCTCCGTACCGATAATCGGTGCGAATTCGGACTCGACATCGACCCGGATCATGTGGATGGAAGGTGCAGTTGCTTTCAAACGCACACCGAATTTGGTGCCTTGGCGAATGAGCTCTGGTTCATCCAATGCCATCTCAGCAAGCGAAGGTGCCGCAATGCCGTATCCGGTCGTTTTGACCATCTCCAAGGCTTCAGCGAAGCGGTCATATTCCCGCTTGGCATGGGAGAATTCCTGCATCAGCTGCAGCAGATGATCCTTGCCTCTGATTTCAATGCCGACCACTTCCACGAGGATCTGATCGTATAATTCATCAGGTGCGTACAGATCAATTTCGGCCACACCCTGGCCCATGTTCATGCCGCTGAGTCCTGCGCGGTCAATGAACTCATACTCCATGAACTGGGACACAACCCGGTCCACGTCACGCAGTCTACGAATGTCCTTCACCGTGTCGCGCACGGAATTTTCGTAGTTGTTACGCAGCCAGTGGTTTTCATTGAGGACCATAACCCAGCTCGGCAGATTCACATTCACCTCATGAACTGGGAACTCATACAGGACTTCACGCAGCACGCCTGTCACATCATCTTCCGTCATTGTGGCCGCGCTTAATGTCATTACCGGAATATCATATTTAGCTGCCAATTCGCTTCGCAATTGAAGAGCCTCTTCACTGCGAGGACGGGTAGAGTTGATGATCAGTACGAACGGTTTGCCAACCTCTTTCAGTTCGGCAATGACTCGTTCTTCGGATTCCACGTAGGAACTACGGGCAATTTCGGCAATCGTGCCGTCTGTGGTAACCACCACACCCAATGTGGAATGCTCCTGAATGACTTTGCGCGTGCCAATCTCCGCTGCTTCCTGGAACGGGATCGGCTCTTCGAACCACGGTGTGGAGATCATGCGTGGACCATTTTCATCCTCATAGCCCTTCGCACCCTCCACAGCGTACCCTACACAATCCACCAAACGTACATTAACATCGAGCCCTTCAGCCACTTTGATCTGGACTGCGTTATTCGGTACGAATTTTGGCTCGGTGGTCATAATCGTTTTGCCTGCTGCACTCTGTGGAAGTTCATCCACTGCACGGGCACGATCGGCCTCGCTTGCGATGTTAGGCAGTACGATCGTTTCCATGAATCGTTTAATAAATGTTGATTTCCCCGTCCGGACTGCGCCGACAACCCCGAGATAGATATCCCCTCCGGTCCGCTCAGCTATGTCCTTAAAAATGTCCACTTTCTCCAATGAAATCCCCTCCCTAAATTACTCCGAAGGAAAAATGCTAAAGAGCATCCGCTTCGTTTTTTCAATCAGAAGACTGAAATCCCTGCAACGGTAGAGCCGCCTTTGTGAGTGCCCGGAAGTCGTCCGCCGCCGAACGTTGCATTCTGATGAAACCGGCGAAAGCGGCGTTAACTCGTACATGCAATTGGACTAGTATCATCTTATGTATCCGTATGCAGCAATATGACGCGTTTTTTTGTTTTTTTCTCAGGTCTTCAGCTCCGGGAAGTTGCTCCGCTCTCGGACTGCGCGTCATTATTTCAATCTACTTTATGAACACCAGGCCGCAATTATGCTGGTTTCATTCATTTCTATTTGGGGTACCGGACACTCGGAGTTAGAGGTATACTGTGAAGGAAACATCGTTTTAGAGCCGAGCTGAGTTCGATTGAAAACGAGATGAGAAAGGTGAGATGAGCATGGCACAGATTAAAGTATTCGGCATGCGTGAACAGTTAAATCCAATGAAAGTACAGCTTTCTATCGTGATTCATTCCGTTCTGATGGATGTGCTGGGACTGCCAGAGAACAAAAAATTCCAACGTTATTTCCCCATGGATGCAGAGGACTTTCAGTACCCGCCAGATCGATCAGCAGCATACACCATTATTGAAATCAGCATGTTCGAAGGAAGATCCATGGAAACAAAGAAAGATTTAATCCAGCAATTATATAAACAAATACATGAAAAACTCCTGTTATCTGTCCATGATTTGGAGATCACCATTTTCGAGACACCACGTGCTCACTGGGGCATTCGTGGATTGCCAGGCGATGAACTTGAGTTGAACTACAACGTTGAGGTCTGACGTATTACCTAATCCGCTTCTTTGAAGTTCCTGAGAACGTAATGCAAATATAAAAAAGAGATACTCCTTGATGAGAAGTATCTCTTTTTTGATGCATTTCATCTATGGTTTGTCTTGTGCCACTGGGGCATTATTCTCCCAAGTATAACTAACCGATTTTACAGGAACGAAATAGGAGTGCTCCAGCAAATACTCGCGCACATCTTTCCCCTCCACAGGAGAACGATCTGATTTTTCTACTGCCTGCATGATATCGAAGGCATAATCTACGTACACCTTACCTTCACCGTCCATGATAAATGGTAACTCCTGACCCGAATATACACTGTTTAAAGTAACCTCTGTAGCACCTGCCTGAGCGGCTTGTTTCATATCTACAGCATACAGACCGGTGTACATTTCCTCCCCGGCGGGCAGTTTGCCGTTATGTACTGATTTATACTGGTTAACCATGCGCTGTACATCATTGACCTTCTGTACCGTTTGCAAGTCCATTACTTTTACATTGGGTGCTGTCTCTTCATTTTGAATAAGGAAGTAAGCGCTCCCACCACTTTCAAAAGCCGTACCCGGAATCTCGTCCAAATAACCTTGCTGTTTCAGCTTCGACAGATCCACTCTGAATTTTTCATATTTTGGTGTATCCATTTCCGCATTAATCATGGGCAGAATCCCCTGATCCTTCTGAAATGCCTCTACAGCACTCTGTATCCGGTTCACACTCTCCCTGTATGCTATCTTGGGGTCATCGTTACCTTGGGACGGATACATGCAGCCACTTAATGCAGCAACCATTAAAATGAAGAGAAGGCAGCGGACTCCCTGAATCCAGTACCTCCGCCCCGAACTAATGAAGAGTTTATCTTTGTTTTCGTTCATCCGCATCCTCCTTGAATCTGAAGAGTCCAACGGGAAAACCCATTCCCAATTGAGCTCCATTCAGGTTAGTTTCAGAACCAGTCGTCATTCTCCTGCTGCTGGCGTTCCAACTGCTTACGGATTGCCGCTTTGAGCGGATCCTCCGGAACATGAACAGACACGGATCCCCTCACCTTGGCCTGACAAGCAAGACGAGTTCCTGCTTCCAGCAGGGAACCCAGTTTCCGTTGTTCAGCATCTGTAGGAGGGTGCAGAGCCTGCAGCTGATCACTATCTACTTTGACTTTGCACATTAGACAAGCGGCTTTTCCATCGCAACGGGTTGCAATCTTCACTCCTGCACGGCGTGCGGCACTCAGCAGGTTCACTCCCGCTTTTAGGCGAATGCTCTTATTTTGCGGTAAAAATGTAATCGTGTGCTCCATCCTCTTGCCTCCCCACCTATGAAGTCCATGTAAAACCAACCAACGCTTCTACCTCAGCGGAGAATCGGCTTGTCCACACATTATGCTTGCCCAATGAAGCCAGTAAGGGCTGATGAAGCTGTGGATCCTTCCGGATTGCTTCGGCAATAGCCTCATATCGGTCAGCTCGACCTCTCAGCAGATTAAAAAGCAGCTCATGAGCGAGGGGCATCAATCTTAACGTGTAAGAACCTATTTGAGCCTGAGGCGCATGATGAATCAGCAGTTGTTCAATCTCAATCCGGTACCAGCTCTGCCTGGACCATACTTCAAAGCCACCTACGAGTTCAAGCGCACACTCTCCGACTTGATAATGACTTAGCAATGAAGCATATGGCCCTGTTCGATCGATCACCGGTTCATCCAGGGCAATTCCTGGGGCAGCATGATGCAGCCCACGTGCAGCAGCCAGATCGGCGTACACGTCAATATCTCTGGGAGCCTGCTGCAACTCGACCTGCTGCAGCAGGAGTCCACAGCTTCCCCCAAGAAGCCAAGTATAAGGTACTGTATTCCAGGTTTTTGCCGTTTCCAGCAACGCAGCGTGCAATTCCGGATAGCGCTCTGTAAGGCCCTCTGTTCCATGTGGTCCCAACCGGCTCACCTTCCCTTCATCCGTTTTCATTGTGTCAGTTCTATGGTGTACTTATGCGGATGTTAAGCTGCACGCAAGAATAAGATCAAGTAAGCGATGCAATTCCGCCGAAAAAACCAATAAGCATAATCAGAAACGCGATTAATGACAGAATCCCTCGCACGAAGCCCTTGGTTTTGGCTCTCGCGAAGGTTATCAGGAATACAGACAATCCCATAATCAGAATTGCAACCAATGACAGCCACATCTTGTCCATTGCGCTCATAATCCAGCAGTCTCCCCTTCAATCCGTTATTCATCACTGACACGGTGACAATTGAAATTATTATAACATGAAATTCAGAGGACTTTTCCAAAAAAAAGACAAAAAGAAAGCCAGCCTTAGCTGACTCATCTTTTTGTCTTGCTTGCCCACGTTATAGAAGCAAAAACGATCTATTATTTTTTCATCATCATTTTCATTAATGATTCCATGCTGTTTGGATTCAGTCCACTTTTTTTGACCGCACTTACAATATCCTGAACCGTATCCTCAGATACCGGAACTTTCGCCATGGCGGATACTTGTTTAATCAATTGGCGCAACTGAGCTTCATTTTGCATGGTGGACGGTTTTACTGTGCTCGCCAATTTCTTGACAGCACCTTCTGTAATTGTTTTGCCCGTTTTTTTATTGATCGCTTTTAGTGCATCCTTAGAAATGTTGTTACCCATTCGTCTCCCCTCCTCCGGCAATACTCATGTGTATAGTATGAGTGTACCGATGAAAAGGTGAATGAGCTTCTTAATTTCTGGTGAGTAAAGCAATGGAGATTCAGGAGTGCCACTGTTCCCATGTTTCCAGTTTCATAACTTCCATTTCGGTCTTTGGGTCTCGGCCCATAAGTGCCTCAACCGCATCACGCGGCTCACGATCCTGAAAGAGAACATGGTAGAGTTGATCCGCAATCGGCATTTGCACCCCGTATTTCTGGGAGATAAAATAGGCTGCTTTTGTCGTACGAATTCCTTCTACGACCATTCCCATGGAATTCAGCACATCCTCCAGCTTTTGTCCTTGTCCCAGCATGGAACCGGCCCGCCAGTTCCGGCTATGTTGACTTGTTGCCGTAACGACCAAATCACCGATTCCTGCGAGGCCCGCAAACGTAAGCGGGTTTGCTCCCATCTCCACGCCAATCCGGGTGATCTCTGCCAAGCCACGAGTCAATAGAGCAGCTTTTGCATTATCTCCGAAGTTCAGGCCGTCCGACATCCCAGCACCAAGTGCGATAATATTCTTGAAGGCTCCTGCCAGCTCCACACCAAGCATATCCCGATTCGTATATACACGGAAATAGGCATTCATGAATAATGCCTGAGCAGCATCTGCTGCGGCCTTGTCCAGTGAAGCCACAACGACCGTTGTAGGACAGCGCTTGACCACTTCCTCCGCATGACTCGGACCCGAAAGTACAACGATATTCCCTTCTTCGCATTCAAGTTCCTCGGAGATCACCGTCGACATCCGTTTGAGGCTTTCCGTTTCAAATCCCTTGGTTGCATGGATTATTAACATGTCTGGCGTATAATACGCCTTGAGTTGGTTGACTACCGAACGCATGGCTGAGGAAGGCGCAACAATCAAAACGTCCGAAGCCCCTTGAACGGCATCCCCCATGTTAGTCGTTGCCTGAATGCGAGGTGATAACTCTGCACCAGGTAGAAAACGACTGTTCCGATGCTGGTTGTTAATTTCGGCGGCCTGCTCTTCACCACGTGTCCACATCGTCACTTCCAGCCCATTGGCGGCCAGCACACTTGCGAGAGCGGTCCCCCAACTGCCTGCGACCAGGACGGCAACTTTTTTAGACAACGCGTTTTCCACCCCCAGGTTTATTAGCTCCTAATTTATTTTCCTGTCCTCTGGCAAGCTTCGCAATGTTGGTGCGATGTCTCCAAAAAGCAAACAGACAAATAATCAGACTTCCCCAGAACAGATTCATGGAATATCCCGGGAACACAAGGATGAAGATTGGTGTTAATGCTACAAAAATTAGAGAACCGAGCGAAACATAACGTGTCAAAACGATGGACAGGATTGCAAAAATTCCGGCAGAAACTGCAGGAACGAATGCAAGAGTGGCGAGTACGCCAATTGCTGTTGCAATTCCTTTTCCCCCACGGAATCGGAAGTAGAGCGGCCAGTTATGTCCTGCAATCGCTGCAACACCGCAAATTGCAGGAATCCACTCGGAGCCGTCACTGAACCAAACTCCAATCCATACAGCCGCAATACCTTTAAGTACATCCAACAGCAGCACAAGAATAGCCGGTCCTTTACCCAATATCCGCAATGTATTGGTAGCGCCTGCGTTTCCGCTGCCATGCTGACGAATGTCGATCCCCCGTATTGCCTTTGCAAGGAGGACACTAAAGCTGATTGAACCGAGCAGATAGCTCAGTACAATCGCTGCGATTGGTAAAATCACAAACTTCTCCCCTAACCTTCGTCGGACTTCCTCCGAGTAAATATGCGAATTGGCGTACCTTCAAAATCAAACGCTCCACGGATTTTATTCTCCAGGTAACGCTCATAAGAGAAGTGCATCAATTCCGGATCGTTTACAAAAATAACCATGGTCGGCGGTTTGACAGCAACCTGTGTCACGTAGTTAATCCGCATTCTGCGTCCTTTGTCTGTAGGCGGTGGATTAATAGCCACGGCATCAGATACAACATCATTAAGCAAATGCGTCTGAACACGCATAGCATGCTGCTGAGCTACACGAGTTACCACAGGAAGCAATTTTTGTAAGCGTTGTTTTGTTTTGGCTGACAAAAAGACTACGGGAGCATAAGTCATAAACAGGAAGTGATCCCGAATTTTTTTCTCAAACTCATTCATCGTTTTATCTGTTTTATCCACCACGTCCCATTTATTCACAACGAACAGGGAAGCTTTACCGGCTTCAAAGGCATAACCTGCAATGTGCTTGTCCTGTTCAATGATGCCTTCCTCGCCGTTAATAACGATCAAAACGACATCAGCACGTTCAATGGCACGCATAGCACGCATAACACTGTATTTCTCAGTAGTTTCATACACTTTACCACGTTTACGCATACCTGCTGTATCAATCAGCACATAACGCTGCCCATCCTTTTCGAACGGGGTATCGATGGCATCGCGCGTCGTTCCGGCTACATCACTTACAATGACGCGTTCCTCACCCAAGATGGCATTCACCAATGAAGATTTACCCACGTTTGGACGTCCGATTAGAGCAACACGGATGACGTCTTCATCATATGTTTCTTCTTCAAGCTCAGGCAATTTTTCAACAATCGCATCCAGCAAATCACCAATACCCGTACCATGACTTCCGGATACACCGATGGGATCTCCGAATCCAAATCCATAAAACTCGTAAATGAGCTCACTGCGCCCAATATTATCCACTTTGTTAACGGCTACAACAATGGGCTTGCCTGAGCGGTACAACATCTCTGCGACTTCTTCGTCAGATTGCGTAATCCCTGCTTTTGCATCACACATGAATACAATAACATCCGCTTCTTCAATGGCGAGCTCTGCCTGCATCCGAATTGATTTAAGAATGACATCCTCGCCGTCGATTTCGATACCACCTGTATCGATAATACTGAATGGTTTACCGTTCCATTCACCGATTCCGTAGATCCGGTCACGGGTAATACCCGGCTTGTCTTCCACAATGGCCAGTCTGTCGCCGATAATCCGATTAAAAATAGTGGATTTACCCACGTTCGGTCGCCCGACAATTGCCACAACGGGTCTTGCCATACATTCCACTCCTCCTGTCCATACTTACGTTACTCATCATAGCAAAAAACACATGTCTTGGCTAACCTTTCATGCCAAGAATGCTCACAATAACAACAATCGGCGAACCCGCTGGGGCTCGCCGATCTTGCTTTTATTGTTCAGCAAAATATGCAGTATAACTTAGAACCATGCATGAATAACTTATTTGAATTTGCTGAGTTTGTCACCGAAACGTTCGCCGAGTGTGATGCTCATACCTTGATTGCTCAAGGAAACGTTCGGGTTGTTGATTTCTTCACGCGGAGCGTTGTTTCTAGCAGGTCTTTCAGCCTTTGGCGCTTGGGCAGGAGCTTCTTCTGTTTCTTTGATGCTCAGGCTTACACGTTGCTCAGCAGGGTTCATGTCGAGAATCTTAACTTGAACTTCCTGACCTTCTTTCAATACTTCGTGTGGAGTACCGATGTGTTTGTGGGAAATTTGTGAAATGTGCACAAGTCCCTCAACACCAGGAGCAATTTCAACAAATGCTCCGAAATCAACCAGACGCTTAACAACACCTGTTACGATATCGCTAGTGTTGAATTTCTCGCCAGCTGTTTCCCAAGGTCCTGGTTGAACAGCTTTCATGCTCAGGCTGATTTTGCCTTTTTCAGGGTCAACTTTCAGCACTTTAACGCTGACTTTGTCACCTTCGGAAAGCACATCGGATGGTTTGTCCACATGCGTCCAAGCGAGCTCGGAAACGTGCACCAGACCGTCAACTCCGCCTACATCAACGAATGCTCCGAATTGAGTCAAACGTTGTACTGTACCTTCGATAACTTGTCCTTCTTGCAGACCAGCCATAACCTCAGCTTTGTTAGCTTCGAATTCTTGCTCCAGAACGTCTTTTTGGGAAAGGATCACTTTGTTGTTCTCACGATCGATCTCTTTCACTTTAACGCGCAGTGTGCGTCCTTTGTAGTCGCTGAAGTCTTCTACGAAATGGCGCTCAACCATGGAAGCCGGGATAAATCCGCGTACGCCCACGTCTGCTACCAGACCGCCTTTTACAACGTCAGCTACAACAACTTCGAATACATCTTGGTCTTCAAAGTGCTTTTGCAATTGATCCCAAGCGTTTTCGCTGTCGATTGCACGTTTGGACAGAACGAGTTTTTCTTTCTCGTCGTCGATGCTAAGTACTTTAGCTTCAACTTCTTGTCCAACTTCTACTGCATCAGACGCGCTGTCAACATGCAATGAGGACAGTTCGCGAATTGGAATTACACCGTCATATTTATATCCAATGCTCACATAGGCTTGGTTATCTTCCAATTTGACGATGGTTCCTTTTACAGTATCTCCTTTTTTCAAGGAAACGAATTGATCCAACTCATCTTGGGTTGCTTCTTGATTTTTCATTTCTTCCGACATGTCAAATACCCTCCTCAATTCAAAAACCCCATTATATTCAAACCTGCCTGTAGCAGAGTTCAAAACACTTTCAACGCTGAATGGCTCGGATTAGTTTCCCTCAAAAATATGGAAATAATGCATTCAGACTTTCGGTGAAGAGCAAATTATTTGCTCGGTACACCTGTTTTCACCATCTCATTAATTTTGGACATAATCTTTTCAGTTGCTCTTTCTAGTGCATCACCAGAAGGATCTTCCTTAAACTCGTCCAAATTCACCGGTGCTCCATACACCACTTTCATCTTACGAAACAGCTTGTAGTTGCCGATAATAGCAGTAGGGATAACGGTAGCACCACTCCGAAGAGCAAAGCTCGCTGCACCTTTTTTGCCGATGCCTCCATCGTTGTGCCGACTCCCGGATGGGAAAATGCCGAGCACTTCACCATTGCGCAAAATGTTTAGTGAAGTTTTGATGGATTCCTTGCTAACGCCTCCACGCTTAACGGGAAACGCGCCCACAGCCTTAATGATCTTCCCAAGTACCGGAACATCAAACAATTCACTTTTGGCCATGAAACGTACCTGCCGGCGAATTTTAATACCTACCGTTGGAGGATCAAAGTTACTGATATGATTGGAACATAAAAGTACGCCGCCCTCTTGGGGGATATTCTCCCGTCCAACTGCTTCCAGGCGGAAAAGAATGGTGTAAATGATCCGCAGTACTGTGCTGCAAAATGTGTAAATCATAGACCAACCTCTCCTCTGACCATTGTGCAATAAGATACGATTTTGTCAACCACTTCATGAATACTCATCTTGGTTGTATCAAGAACAGTTGCGTCCTCGGCACAGCGAAGTGGGGATATTTCCCGCTCTTCATCCAATTTGTCACGTGTGGCTATGTCTCGCTCTAATTGCTTCAACGTCAGTCCTTCAGAGGGGTCCAGTTCTTTGAAGCGGCGAAGTGCGCGCTCTTCCACACTGGCAGTCATGAAGATTTTCACTTCCGCATCGGGCAATACTGTCGTTCCGATATCGCGTCCATCCATGACGACGCCCTTGCGCAAAGCCATTTGCCGCTGAGTATCCACTAATTGCGAACGCAGCCCCTCGATTTGCGCATATCGGGACACGATCCCCGTAACTTCACGGGAGCGGATTTCCAAGGTTACATCTTCCCCGTTACAGAACACTTTCTGTCCGCCCGGGTCCGGCTGTAAATCAATGACCAGTTTGTGGGCTTCTTGAAGTACCTCTGATACATTATCCGGAGAAATCCCTTTCCGAATCATGTGTAGGGTAACCGCACGGTACATTGCGCCAGTATCGACGTAAATATAACCGAGCGCCTCTGCAACCAATCGGGCCACGGTACTTTTCCCGGCACCGGCAGGTCCGTCAATTGCAACGTTCATCTTCCCGTTCTCTGATGTGTTCTGGCTTGCCAACGGGGCATTCCTCCTCAAACGATAAGCCTCAATAAAAAAACAGGCATTGCCTGCATCGTGAAAATTATACCACACTATACACATGGATGCAAAAACAGCCAATTCATTGATGTTCCCTTTTCGTTGAAAGTTCCATATGAATTGGTGTCCCCTCCATTCGGTCTATCCGGGTCACATTTTGTTTGAAATATGGAACCTGAAGCAGCATTTGGTATACCACCAACAACAAAAATAAAACGGCAATAAGCTGAAAAAGTCTTCTTTCCATTCGTTTGGAGAACACGTAATACAGACGCTCATATCTTCGGGATGTACGTCGGTGATTGATACCCAAGCACCTCCGTTTTTCCCCTTACGTTTCCCGCCATATTTCCTTTTTATTCAAAAAACCTGCTCTTACTTCGTACGATAATCCAGCTGCCGTTCAAAGCAAAACTTAATGATTTTTTGCCGCTCCGAGTCTGTGATCTGTGTAAATTTCAACATGCAGAGCTGTCTTCCCGACTCGAGGGTTTTAATGCGAACCACTTCAGCTTCGAAAGCCACATGCTCAATCGTTGAATTCCGATAAGGAACGAGCAGCCAGCAGTTCAACTTTTGCCCCTCCGCTATCGGGAAGTTGGGTTCTCCGTATATGGACAATCCCCCGCCACCTATATCCTCGGTCAATCCTACCGCACGAGTCAGATCTTCTGCTTGAATGGCTAGTTCAAGATTCGCATGAACACGCAGGAAGCTGCGTCGTTGTATTTTCGAGATATCATCAGGCAGCGGTTTGCGTATACGCACAAGCCTTACCACATCTTCTTCAAATCCGGTTACGTACGTATTGAAATAATGTCTGACGCCATCTTCGGTAATATAAGAGATGGACAGTTCTTCGCCGAAATACAATCTTTTCAAACGACTGCTACCTTGCTGCATCGGTACTTCAATCAAAAAACTGTGATCATCCATGTCTGCTATACGGGATTTGTATTCCTTGCTCTCTTCTTTTTCATCTGCTGAGGCAATTTGGATGTGTAAAATTTCATTAATTTTCGGATACAAGCTCTTCACCGCCACCTTACTATTCATCATCGTATGTACAAGGACTATTATACCATGACCTTTCTCATAGCGGATAACAAAAAACAGACCACGAAGTGGTCTGTTTGGTAAAATTCTTGAGTTTCGTTTTCCGTTTAAATTCTAGGAAGTCGCATTCACAGGTTTAATTTCTTCAACTGCTTCTTCGACTCCTGTATTCGCGTTGATATAAATTCGGTATTTCGTCCCGTTGATGCGTCCACCGAATTCATAACATAATACTTCCTTGCTGTAATCATTCTTAATTAATGACTTACGTGCATAGGTCTCCTTAAATTCAGGATTAAGCTTTTTGCGAGCCTGTGCTTCGGTAAGAGCCGCTTTTGGTATTTGCCGTTGTTTCTGATGCTCATAGACATAATCGCTTGCCTGGAAGCCAGTAACGTCTCCTGTGTCCAGACCGACGCGTACGGACATTTTCTCCGGATAAAGCAGGGTATCCCCTTGTTTGCGCACATACGTTAAATTTGCTAAATTACCATACTCATCGTAGTTTACTGCTTTCATATCTTTGTAGCCCTTATTGACAAGAAATTGATCCGCTTTGGCCATCGCATCTGAACGTGAGACCTTTTTCGCGCCAATCGGTCTAGTATCGCTGTATGAAATCAGCATGCCCCCATTGCGGGTAAAATCCATCATCAGCTTGCTTTCTTTGCCTTGATTGATTGTAGCGGTATAGGACTCCCAGTCCGTACCTTTACCATTCTCCTGAATCTGGATCTTGCTGCTGTCCGCATTTGAAAATTTCGCAGCTTTACTTTGAATTTGTTCTTTTGACACCGGAATACCATCCAGCTTTTTGACTGAACGCTTTGCATAAATGCTGGATACCGAAGGGCCCCAATCCAGTTCAGGATACTCCTGTACTTTTTTGTTCACTGTGCGAAATCCATCGACAATGGTGTTATCCATCGTTTCTTCTTCTGTCGCCATAGCCGTCTCAGCATCCATCCAGCGCAAGCGGTCCGAAAGTACTTTTTGCTGGACTTCCTGTAGGTTTTTAGTGATCTCGGAGGAATTCTGGTACAGCCTTTTCAGGTTGCCCACTTCCTTCTCACTTAGTGGTTCATTGGTTAAATCACGCATGGATGCCTGATAAGCAAAGTTTGAGATACGAGAAAGAAATTCCTCCGTCTCGTTAAAAGGCAGCATGGTTAGTGGCAGTTGGTTAATCTCATTTTGCGCCTCGCTGGTAAGCCGCCACACATTCATCAGACCTTTACGGTGCATGCCTTGGGAAGTGGAGTTGACAGCCAGTGTATTACCGATTTCAGAGTGCAGCTTGTCCATATGGAAAGACAAATCATGAAACGCACGCTGATACTGATTCTCCGCTTTGATCAAAATCGCATTTTTCTCCTGGTTCTCCTGGTATCCCCACACTAGGGCACCGATCAGCAGTACTGCAAATATCGGAAACATGACTGAACTTAAACGTTTATACATCGGTAGAGTCTCCTTTCATCTGAACCACTATCTATATTGTGGATCGAAGAAAGTCCTCTTATGCATCGGTTTTCCAGTTGGCACAATGTTTGACTCTTTACGAGCTGTTTAATTCATTTGAATCCAAGACGTACCGCCATCTTCCTCAATCTCAAATTGATCCCGATTATCACACAGACACTGCTTGAATCCGGTCTCAATTCGCCCTCTTTCTTTTTTGCCGCGCAGCGTAAACCGCTCTCCGCACTGTTTGCATCTGATTTTTATTTTTATCCTCATTACGCTGTCCCCGTTTCTGTTGTTCATTCCCCGGGGATTCTTTAGGTCGAAAACAAAAAAAACACACCGGGCATCAGGCGCAGTACGCGCTCCATGTCCACCAGTGTGTCCGTATTTCTATAATTTAACCTCTTCCTCCCGTTTCACAAATCGAAAAGGAGAGCGGTTATTCGCCCGTGTAATTTTGCCCATGGCTCCATACCACAATCCCGCCATTAACGGTGCTATGAACCACAGCCAGTAGTTTACCATTGTGTTCATGATGACATCGTACAGTGCATGCCAGAAAAACGGAAGCAACAGCGATAGCATCAGGAACCAACGTTTTTTCTTGCCATCCGTAAACTTGGCCCGCCCCATGTAATATCCCATAATTACCGCAAACATGGCGTGTCCTGACACAGGAAGTAATGCACGGAGAAACATAGCTGAGACGGAGGCATTCCCCGCAAAGGCATACAATACATTCTCCACCGTTGCAAAACCAAGCGAAACAGCAACAGCGTAAAGAATACCGTCATATGGCTCATCAAACTCCGTGTGATTATAAATGATGTGGTATAACACAAACCATTTAACGAATTCCTCAACCCCGCCGGAAATGAGAATAGACTCAACGTAAGGGTTATCCCCGAGCCACAGCATCATACCTCGCTGAATGATCATCACAGGCAACACCATCAAAATACCCATGACGAATACTCTCAGTACCATATGAAGTGGCTCGGAATCATAACGGTCTTTCAGATAAAAATATGTTAACAAGGCGAGACCCGGAGCTACTGCTGCCGCTAAAACCGAAAACAAAAGCACCGAAATTCCCTCCTCTGACTAAGACGCGTTTGCAATTGAATTTAATCCTGACGTTTGAAATGGGTGCAGATCACTTCAATGGCCTGTTCAGGCATAATCACTTTACCGTATTCTTCCATTACCGCTGGCGTAACCGAAGAACCCTCACCAAATTCAGCAAGCAGTGCGATTAGAGCAGCATGTTTGGTGCTATCGACTTCGTCCGGTTCCAGATGCAGGAACCACTTATCTTTATAGGAATAGAGTCTTCCCGCATTGGTAACATGTTCGCGCAGCATATGTGCAGCCTCAATCAAGATTTCAAAATCCTTAAAGGCATATACAATGGAATCGCTCTGCTCCAGTGTAACTTCCATCTCGTATACTTCTTCAGGCAGATCATCCTCATGACCGGAACCATATTGTTGCGGATCATATTTCCCACGCGTAACAATGACCACCATTCCTTGAGCGGGAAGTGCGAATACTTCGACAGCAAGCGGACCTGTAGCATCGAACCCAAGTTCGGAATATGCCTGATCCATCATTTCAGTGAACAGTTCATGAACTTTAGGTATTTCCTGCCACATATCTTCTTTTTGTATTCCGCGCTCGCTCAGATCGTCAAAGGTCAGGAAAATCCGTATCTTATCGTGACTTAATCGTTCTATTTTCATACAGGATCTCCCCTTTATAAGCAAGTCTTATAACAGATTATGAAGCACAAAACAATATGTGCTGAAAATAAATCTATGTAGTTATGTTATCATTTTATACCTGCAAATGCACGAAGTAAAATCGACAAAAAAAGAATCAATCCACATCAAACAAGACTGTGGTTGATTCTATCCAGTAGTTTTGGTTTATAAACCAGGTACTGTTGTGTTCGTTTGAGTCAAAATTTGCTCAACTTCACGTTTAACATCCGGATTGGTGCGAATAAAATCTTTAAGCATGTTCATGTTTTCTTCTTTTTCCTGCGGGGTAATGGCTCTTGCTGTCTTTTTCAATGCACTTTTGTGGGATTCACCATGCTCATTATTCTTAGGGCTGAATCCATCCATGCCTGGAAAAGTCATTTCCATCATCTTGTGCTTGGCTTGACCCATCATGTTGCCGGATGAGAGTGAAGACAACATGGGAATTTTGCCCTTGGACAGATATGAACTGGCAGCAACACCAACTACAATCCCCCAAAAAAAGGATGACGCCTTCATTACACCAACCTCCTCTTATGTTAAGATCACAACTAGTGTTTGCGGAAGAACGACATCTCATTCCGCATAAATACAGGAAAGTGAGTTGAAATTATGTTTAAAACGACTGCCGCAATCCTTATTGCCGCATGTCTCCTGTTGTCAGCATGTGGGGAGCAAGAAACACCTGCTACCGAAAACACCGCTTCTGAAAATGAAACGGTCTCCACTGGACCAAGCGAAGGAAGCAACACTTCAAACGCATTGGAAGATGACCAACCTTCGACTAAAGACAGCCTAGCGCAAACACAAGAACTAGAAACAGATCAAGAAACAACTGAGGAAAAAAAAGAACAACAAATTGAAAAGACGTATCATATGAATGAAAATTATTACATCAAACCCAATGATGAAAACAGAGAGAAGAAGGTCGTTCTTCTGACATTCGATGACGGCCCTAAGGAAGCAGAAATGATTAATGGATTAATTGATACACTTGACAAGCATAATGCCAAAGCTATATTTTTCGTTAATGGATATCGTGTCAAGAGTCATCCGGAATTGCTAAAGCTTATCTACGAACGTGAGCAGATTATTGGTAACCATGCTTGGGATCACGAGGATCTCAAAAAAATGTCCGCTGCAGAAGCTGCCAAGCAGGTAACGGATGTTCAACACATCGTCAAAGAAACCATTGGTGTGGAGCCTGAATTCTTCCGTCCTCCCTTTGGTTCTGGTAATGACGCTTTGAAGGAAACCGTTAAACAACATGGCATGTTATACATGACTTGGTCCAACGGTTCACTGGACTGGGACAAGAGCACTCAGAATAAACCCGATAAAGTCGTTCAGAATGTGCTTGATCAATTAAACCCCGGAAGCAATATATTGATGCACGAACTTCCTTGGACGGTAGAAGCCCTAGATGATTTGTTAACGAAGCTGGAGAACAAGGGCTATTCTTTTGTTGACCCTCGTTTGATAGAGCTCGAAGCCAGATGAAAATATAGATAAACAGCCCTGATCCATATAGATCAAGGCTGTTTTATTTTGTTTTTATCGATTTTAAAGTAATCTTGTGCATCTCAGCTGGACAGCATAACCTGAGCGGCAAATGATTCGTTCCATAACCTCTGCTGACGAGCATTTTGCCATCTGGATCACCGTTCATCCGTTTCAAGGTGTACCATCCGTTCGACACATTACGGTAAGCTTGGTTAAGGAAAATCGGTCCAAGAAACGGGATCACAAGTTGTCCCCCGTGTGTATGCCCACTTAAGATAAGATCAGCATAATCATGAACACTCTTCGCCTGAAGCGGATCGTGAATTAATACAATCAAGCAATCATTTCTGTCCTTCTCCGTTAGGTGATTGCTAAGTTCACGAGACCGATAATCCGCTCCAGCCAGCTTAATACTGGAATCCCTCTTTTGAAGAAACACAACCTGATCCTGCAGAAGCCGAACCCCGGTTTCCTCAAAAATCCGTGCCAACTGAGCCGTCCCTGCATGTTTGTCATGGTTTCCATAAACCGCATATGCAGGTGCGATATTGGTCAGCAGTTGCATATTGCGTCTGACGATGGACCATGAAATTCCCTTTTCCGCCACATCTCCACCTATCAGAACCCAGTCTACCTGGCCCAATAGTGGTTTAATGTGCTCCTCCCTCAATCTCCTCTTATGGAGGTCAGATATATACAAAATGACGCTTCCATCGAACGAATGGGGTAAGGCGTTTATTTCAACATCATCCTCCACGACCCGGTGAAGGTGCGCTTCACGCCACATATGCACGATCAATATGAAAACCACCATCAACACATATGCGAACCAGACCATCGTTACCAAGGCCAAGGAAGAAATGTGTTTAGTGGCGGAGCCCCTTTTATGCCCCACCAGACCAGGCTGATCGTGAGTAAAACAAAAATTATGATGAGCGAATTGACAAACCGTTTACTTAACCGCAATCGGCGAGAAGGATGAAGCTCAGTCCGGGTAGGAAGTGAACCTGCTTCCGTGACCGTTTCATCGGTCGCTTTTTGCGGAGATTTGGAACGTGCCGGAGCCCGGCTGGGGAGCACTGGGCTTTCCAGTGCTGATGCATACGACTTGCGTTGTGATCTTGGTACGGATACGGTGGACAATGAAGCCCCCGCCCCCTCCAGTGCAGCAGCCGGCTCAGCAACCAAGTTGACTTGAGGTGCCGTAGTCCGCTCGGTCTTCTCTGTTTTGTCCGAGTGGCGGTGGCGCTGACTGCCATATGTCTTCATTCTGCTTAATTGCTGGTTCATGATCCCCTCCGAAAACGTATCGCTAATCCGGACACCAAATCAATAATAAAGTGACATAATATCGGCGCCCACAATGTGCCGGATTGCAAATAAATCCAACCCAATCCATAGCTAGAAACAAATACCCAACCTGTAGGAATCCAGTGGCGAAGATATCGAATATGAATTACTGCAAACAATATGCTAGTCCAGTAAGGGCCAATGGCATGCTGTATGGCTCCGCGAAACAATAATTCTTCACAAATAGCGACAATAGCTGCTATACATACGATATGCCAGATGGGGCGTGACCTGAACAGCATATCATTGATTCCTCCGTCATCCATGCTCTCCTGAGGAATAACATAAGACAGGACCAAATCCATGACGAGCATAATGCCTGCAAGACCAAGCCCCCACCAAATAAAATGAACACTTTCAGGCCAAGCAAGCACGTCGAACAGATTGCGCTTCTGCAATAAAATCCACACAACTCCAATGATCAGAGTTAAACCTTGTGTAAAGTATAGATTGATCAGAAGCAAGCGCTCGGTAAGCTGCTGCGGTTCAGCCCTCTGAATCTTGAACTTGGAAAATTTTGATTTTTTCATTGCCTGCGTCTGTCCTCTTACTAGATATTTGATGGATAACCTACTTGGCTGCCCAATCGGATAGTATACTAAATGATAGCCAAAAATCCAAATTGGTTCAAGACCTGCCTCAGGTCCTGGTTCCCTACCCTTTGTTACCCGAATTTCACTCTCATCGTAACGTCTGATTTGATTTTTTGAATCTTGAATTTTTTTACGACTTTCAATTATATGAATTAAGCATTTTTCATAGTAAACCGCTGATAAATGAACCTAATCCCAGTCATCTGCATTAAAACTTTTATGCCTATTGACATGGTCATGTTAGCCATGATACATTATGAAAAAATTAGTCACGTTAAACACGATGATGGAAAAAAGATGTTGCTTTGTTCTTACAGAGAGCCGATGGATGGTGCAAATCGGTGGCAGGCAATGGATCTTGAGCGTTCCTGAGTTATTGCATTGAAATTGGAGTAGGTGCAATCGGTTTAGAGCCGTTATCCTCTTCGGTCTTTATTGACCGTGAAGACTGTCGTTGCGAAGCGGCAGTGAATTAGGGTGGTACCACGACAACTCTCGTCCCTTATTGCGCAAGCAGTATGTGGATTGAGAGTTTTTTGATTTATTTTTAGGAATATACGTGGGTTCACCCTATTATTACACCCCTCTCCTCTGCTGCGACACCGCGTTGTTGGGCGGAAGGATGAATCCGGTTTTAAGGAACACCTCATTGCAGAGGTAAGTCCTTGACGATATAGATACACATACTAAGGAGGAAGAAACCATGTACAAAGTGTTAGTATCGGACCCAATCAGTGATCTGGGTATTCAGCAACTGGTGGATGCAAATGATGTTGTAGTTGAGAAAAATACCGGTCTTAGTGAAGATGAGCTTGTAGCTATTATTGGTAATTATGACGCCCTTCTTGTTCGTAGCCAAACTCGTGTCACTGATCGTATTATGGCCGCTGGAACCAATCTCAAGGTCATTGGCCGTGCAGGGGTTGGGGTGGATAACATTGACCTGGAGGCTGCCACTCAACGCGGTATCATCGTTATTAATGCGCCGGATGGTAATACCATCACGACATGTGAGCATACATTTGCCATGATGATGGCATTGGCACGTCACATCCCACAGGCATACGCCAAAACCATTCAAGGTACATGGGATCGCAAGACCTTCCTGGGTGTGGAACTCAGAAATAAAACTCTGGGTGTACTCGGAATGGGACGAATCGGCAGTGAGGTAGCGAAACGCGCCAAAGCCTTTGGTATGGATATTCTGGCTTATGACCCATTTCTGACTCAAGAACGTGCTGAGAAACTGCAAGTTAAACTGGCTAGCGTGGATGACATCATTCGCAATGCTGACTTTATGACCGTACACACTCCATTGACACCTGAAACTCGGCACATGATCTCCCGTGCACAATTTGAAATCATGAAAAAAGGTATGCGCATTATCAACTGTGCTCGTGGCGGAGTCATTGATGAAATGGCCCTTGTGGAAGCAATTGATGAAGGTATTGTTGCAGGTGCTGCATTTGACGTATTTGAAAGCGAGCCACCAGCACAGGATCATCCATTCCTGAACCACCCAAGTATCATCGTTACGCCACACCTTGGAGCTTCCACCGTGGAAGCACAAGAAAATGTTGCGATTGATGTATCGGAGCAGGTACTTCATATTTTGCGGAATGAACCGTTCAAAAATGCTGTGAACATGCCAGCCGTTGCACCAACCGTGATGAATAAACTCCAGCCGTATTTTAAGCTGGGTGAAACCCTGGGTAGCTTTGCAGCCCAAATTACACAAAATGCCGTGCAAGAGATTCGAATTGACTATGCAGGGGACCTTTCAGAAGTGGATACGTCGCCACTCACGCGTTACATTGTTAAGGGTATTCTCGCCAGACATCTGGGCGGAGAAGCAAATATCGTTAACTCCATGCATCTGGCCAAAACTCGTGATCTGAATGTAGTTGTAAGCCAAACATCTGCAACTAAAGGGTTTACTAACCTCATTACAGTTACGTTGGTAACGACACAGGAAGCGGAGGAACGCCGTGTAGCCGGAACGCTCCTTGCAGGTTACGGAGAACGGATCGTACGCCTGGACAAATTCCCGGTTGATATCGCTCCAGAAAGTCACCAAATTTTGATCTCCCATAACGATAAGCCAGGTATCATCGGACGGGTAGGTACACTGCTTGGTCAAAATGATGTCAACATCGCATCCATGCAAGTGGGACGGAAAATTATCGGCGGTGCTGCCATCATGATTCTGACCGTGGATAAAGCAGTTCCAAAAGATGTCCTTGTCCAGCTTACAGGTCTGCCTGAGCTTAATACAGCTGTTGAAATTGTTCTTGAATAGATGCCACATCGTGCATAGATAGTCAAAAGAGACGAACCCAGAAGGGTTCGTCTCTTTTGTTGTACTTAGCTTAATCGAATAATGTTAAGTGTGGCACCTGGAGGTGATAATACTGCTGTTGCAACCAAACCAAACAATTGCAGTTGAATGGTCGATCCAGCTGTGACGGTAATAATAAAGTCTGTTCCTAACTGACTAAGTGAAAGTACGGGCGAGATTACACTTGGTGGAACCACAGCACCGTTCAGCAGTATCCGAGATTGGACAGCGAGCGCTGCAGTAAGATTGATTTTGTAACTAATATAATAACGTCCTGCCGAAGCGAGAGTAAACGTATCATTAGTTCCATTTACGGTAATTCCGGTACCAATGTTTTGATTATTAGGCAGAGGTACAGCCGTCCCGCCCAAGATAACAAGTATTGTACCATTTGTATTCTCTGCATAAGAAGATGCTGCTGTAACTGAAGTTCCTGTGGCACCTGTTGCCCCAGTGGTACCGATACCTGTCGCACCTGTCTCTCCAGTTGCACCTGTAAGTCCCGTTGCACCCGTTACTCCAGTTGTTCCTGTCGCTCCGGTACTTCCAGTTACACCTACACCGGTAGCCCCTGTTGCCCCAGTACTTCCCGTAATGCCTATTCCAGTAGCTCCTGTTATACCGGTTTCTCCTGTTGCTCCAGGTATCCCTGTCGCTCCGGTACTTCCGGTTACACCTACACCAGTAGCCCCTGTTGCCCCAGTACTTCCCGTAATACCTATTCCAGTAGCTCCTGTTATACCGGTTTCTCCTGTTGCACCAGTTATACCTGTCGCTCCGGTACTTCCAGTGGCACCTGCACCAGTAGCCCCTGTTGCCCCGGTACTTCCCGTTATGCCTACTCCAGTAGCTCCTGTTATACCGGTTTCTCCTGTTGCACCAGTTATCCCTGCCGCTCCGGTACTTCCGGTTATACCTAAGCCAGTAGCTCCTGTTACACCAGTCGCACCAGTTTCACCTGTTAAACCTGTGATGCCTGTAAGTCCAGTAGCCCCTGTAACGCCAGTCGCGCCGGTTATTCCGGTTACTCCAGTTTCACCTGTACCACCCGTTACTCCAGTTGATCCGGTAACCCCCGTTGCCCCTGCACCTGCTAGTAATGTGTAATCCGCGGAGGTTCCTGGTGTCCCGGTCGGTCCTGCAACATTCGCAATATACGTACTGCCGTTAAACGTAACTACCTGACCTGCTGGATATGTTGGAGCCACGGCTGGATCAAATGGTACCACTCCGCTCAAACCGATACCTGTCGCACCCGTGATACCTGTTGCTCCTGTCGCTCCAGTTTCACCTGTAATACCTGTGACACCTGTAAGTCCGGTTTCCCCTGTAACTCCAGTCGCTCCAGTGAGCCCTGTGGCTCCGGTTTCACCAGTTGCACCTGAGACTCCTGTTGCTCCGGTAACACCCGTTGCTCCTAAACCTGCCAGTAATGTGTAATCTGGGGAGGTTCCTGGTGTCCCGGTCGGTCCAGAAACATTGGCAATATACGTACTGCCGTTGAATGTAACCACTTGACCTGCCGGATACGTTGGAGCCACAGCTGGATCGAAAGGTACCACTCCACTCAAACCGATACCCGTCGCACCCGTGATACCTGTTGCTCCTGTCGAACCAGTTTCACCCGTAAAACCTGTGATGCCTGTAACTCCGGTCGCCCCGGTTATCCCCGTGAGGCCTGTTGCTCCAGTCTCACCTGTACCTCCCGTAACTCCAGTCACTCCAGTTATTCCAGTAACCCCGGTAGCTCCTGCACCGGCTAACAACGTGTAGTCTGCAGATGTCCCCGGTGTTCCGGTTGGGGCTGCAACATTGGCAATATACGTGCTGCCGTTAAACGTGACTACCTGGCCCGCTGGGTACGTTGGAGCCACAGCTGGATCAAATGCTACCACGCCGCTCAAACCGATACCTGTCGCACCAGTGATACCTGTAATTCCTGTCTCACCTGTAACACCTGTCACTCCAGTTGCTCCTGCGCCTGCCAACAACGTATAGTCTGGGGATGTCCCCGGTGTCCCAGTTGGTCCAGAAACATTGGTAATATACGTACCACCGTTAAACGTTACCACTTGACCTGCTGGATACGTTGGAGCCACAGCTGGATCAAATGCTACCACGCCGCTCAAACCGATACCTGTCGCACCCGTGATACCTGTAATTCCTGTCGCCCCTGTCTCACCTGTAGTACCTGTGATGCCTGTAAGTCCGGTAGCCCCTGTAACTCCGGTCACCCCGGTAGCTCCTATACCAGCTAACAACGTGTAGTCTGCAGATGTCCCCGGTGTTCCAGTTGGGGCTGCAACATTCGCAATATACGTACTGCCGTTGAACGTAACTACCTGACCCACTGGGTACGTTGGAGCCACAGCTGGATCGAATGCTACCACGCCGCTCAAACCAATACCCGTTGCACCCGTTATTCCCGTGATACCTGTTGCTCCAGTTTCACCTGTAACACCTGTCACTCCAGTTGCTCCTGCACCGGCTAACAACGTGTAGTCTGCAGATGTGCCTGGTGTTCCGGTTGGGGATGCCACATTCGCAATATACGTACTGCCATTGAACGTAACTACCTGGCCCGCTGGGTACGTTGGAGCCACAGCTGGGTCAAATGGTACCACGCCGCTCAAGCCAACACCTGTCGCACCCGTGATACCCGTAATCCCTGTTGCCCCAGTTATACCTGTGTCTCCGGTAACACCGGTGACCCCAGTCAAACCAGTAACGCCAGTAGCCCCTGCTCCCGCCAGTAATGTGTAATCCGGAGAGCTACCCGGTGTTCCCGTTGGTGCAGCAACGTTGGCAATATACGTGCTTCCGTTAAACGTAACCACCTGACCGGCAGGGTACGTTGGAGCCACAGCGGGATCAAATGGTAAAATTCCACCCAAACCCACTCCTGTAGCCCCGGTTATGCCCGTTGCCCCAGTGCTGCCCGTTATACTCACACCCGTTGCTCCGGTTACTCCTGTCGCCCCTGCTCCTGCTAACAACGTGTAGTCCGGAGATGTCCCTGGTGTTCCCGTTGGGGATGCAACAGTAGCGATATACGTACTTCCGTTGAACGTGACCACTTGCCCTGCTGGATATGTCGGTGCAACGGCTGGATCAAATGGCAAAATGCCGCTTAGTCCTACTCCTGTCGATCCTGTTGGTCCTGTAGCTCCGGGACTTCCTGTGCTTCCTGTTATACTTACACCTGTTGCACCAGTAACTCCTGTAGCCCCTGCTCCAGCCAATAACGTGTAGTCCGGGGACGTTCCTGGTGTTCCCGTTGGGGATGCAACAGTAGCAATATACGTACTTCCGTTGAAAGTAACGATCTGACCGGCTGGATATGTCGGTGCAACGGCTGGATCAAATGGCAAAATGCCGCTTAGTCCTACTCCTGTCGATCCTGTTGGTCCTGTAGCTCCGGGACTTCCTGTGCTTCCTGTTATACTTACGCCTGTTGCACCAGTAACTCCTGTAGCCCCTGCTCCTGCTAACAACGTGTAGTCAGGAGATGTCCCTGGTGTTCCCGTTGGGGATGCAACAGTAGCGATATACGTACTTCCGTTGAACGTGACCACCTGACCGGCTGGATATGTCGGTGCAACGGCTGGATCAAATGGCAAAATCCCGCTTAGTCCTACTCCTGTCGATCCTGTTGGTCCTGTAGCTCCGGGACTTCCTGTGCTTCCTGTTATACTTACGCCTGTTGCACCAGTAACTCCTGCAGCCCCTGCTTCAGCCAACAACGTGTAGTCCGGAGATGTCCCTGGTGTTCCCGTTGGGGATGCAACAGTAGCAATATACGTACTTCCGTTGAAAGTAACGATCTGACCGGCTGGATATGTCGGCGCAACGGCCGGATCAAATGGCAAAATTCCAGTTAAACCTGCTCCTGTTGCTCCCGTAGGTCCTGTTAAACCAGTAGGCCCTGACCCCGCAAGCAATGTATAATCTGGAGATGTATTTGGCGTTCCTGTCGGAGATGCCACATTGGTAATATAAGTACTACCGTTGAACGTAACCACCTGTCCCGATGGATATGTCGGCGCTGCAGCGGGATCAAATGGCACCGATCCTTCCAGCCCTACGCCTGTTGCCCCAGTCGTGCCAGTTACTCCCGCACTCGCAAGTAATGTGTAATCCCCTGAAGTTCCTGGTGTCCCCGCTGGAGATGCCACATCCGTAATATATGTTCCACCTGCATAGGTTACAATTTGCCCGGAAGCATACGACGGAGCAAGCGCTGGATCAAAAGGAGCAACGCCTGTTAAACCTGCACCCGTTGCTCCCGTAGCACCAGTTGTTCCACCCGATAACAATAACGTAAAATCTGGCGAACTTCCCGGGATACCCGTTGGACTATTTACATTAGCTGCATATAAATTCCCATCATAACTGACGACTTGGCCTTGAGAATAACTTGGCCCTTGTGCCGGATCATACGTCGTTACATTATTAAACCCTACTCCAGTTGGTCCTGCTGGACCCTGAGCACCTTGTGGTCCAGCGGGGCCAATCGGACCTACGGGACCTGCTGGACCTACCGGGCCTGCTGGACCCGCTAAGCCCGCCTCTCCAGGAGGCCCTGCCGGCCCCTGTACTCCAGGCACACCGGGCACTCCGGGTACTCCGGGCACCCCCGGTGGACCAGCAGGTCCGGTTATCCCGGACGAACTAATTCCTATGGTTGCACGGCTAAGTGCTATAGACGTATCCCTAATCAATCCTACAAGCTTATCTTTCTCTGGCGGGGGCACCTCAAGCAACAAAGTCACACTCAACAGATCATCAAGCAGATTCTGCAAGTTGCCAGACAAATTGATTAACGCAACAGGTACGACCTCCGAAGCTGCAATGGTTAATTCCAATACCGCTTGGAGCTCGGCTTTTACGCCAGCACGAAAACCTGACTCGTTAACAAAAGTAAGTACATTCCTTAATCCTGACTGCAGCGCAAGGATATTAGCAGCTGTAGGCTGACTAACTGCAGCGGGAATTGTGATTGCCAAAGATTGAAGTAACGTTTCAAATTGCTCCTGCTCACTTGTTGTTATGGGAATGAAGGGCGATCCCGCCCTGAACGATCTACCTTCCAAAAAAGCTTTGATATTTACCCGTTTACGCCTATCGGACATGCGTTATCCAATCCTCCTTTGACTACCTTGTTTTTCAAGCTTATGTCACGTTGGAGGGAAAATTATCTTGGACAATATAATTGTTTCGTTAATTTATCAACTTTTATATGTTCCACGTTGAACAAGATTAAACGGTACACTTCAACAAAAAAACACCCTCCTCAGGAGGGTGTTTCCACAATTTTCGTATGAAATCCGGCTATTTCGGGGAATTCACCGGAAATTGTAATATAAACTCTGTACCTTCGCCAAGCGTACTGTTCACATGAATGATACCATGATGTGCATCAACGATATTTTTAACGATCGCCAGACCCAGTCCAGTACCCACACTTTCTCCACGAACCCTAGCCTTATCCGCTTTGTAGAATCTTTCAAAGATAAATGGCAGATCCGAGGTAGGAATACCCGCACCCTCATCCTTAATCGACACTTTAGCCATAGACGTTCGATGATCTCCAGCCAATGTGGCCGCAATAATGACATTTTTGTCGGGTGGTGTATGACGAAATGCATTATCAAGCAGATTGGTAAATACCTGTTCGAGACGATCCTCATCAGCCTGCTGAAGCATAATGCTAGACTGACTACATTCAAAATGAAGCCGGATATCCTGTTCTTTGGAGCGTACGGAGAATTTCCGGTACACCCGTTCCAGAAGTTCAACCAAATCGACTTCCTTCATCGCCATATCGGTATGCCCCGCTTCCATCCGGGCCAGATCAAGCAGATCCTTGACAAGTCTACCCATACGCAGTGACTCATCATGAATGACCTGAATCAATTCTTCGCTTTCCTCGGGGGAAGCTGCCATGCCATCCAGGAGAGCTTCACTGTAACCTTGCATCATGGATAACGGCGTTCGTATTTCATGAGACACGTTGGCGACGAAATCACGACGCATTTTCTCCAAACGAACCTCTTCTGTCACATCACGCAGAACGGCAACCGCACCTCGAACAACACTATCTGCATATAGAGGTGTCATCTGAACAGACCACACGCCCTGCTGAACATGCACATTCGAGCTCTGATCCCCGCCATGCTCCATAACCAGTTTGAACAAAGGAATCAGCGGTTCAGGAACATCCCGGGAATACACATCCCCATTGTTTACTTCCTGCCCCTCTTCGTCCTGTGCCCAATCCAGGTCACACCAAGCCTGCATGATCTTCTCCCCTGGAGGATTCGTCAGAATAACCTTACCTTCACCATCAAAAGTAACAACGGCATCCGTCATGCTACGAAGCACACTTGCCAAATGCTCCTTCTCATGGTTCAGGTTCCGAATGTTGTCCTCCAGTTGAGCAGCCATGTGATTAAATGTGTTAGCCAGTTCACCAATCTCGTCGCTAGTCACGAGAGAGAGCCTAGTCCCGTAATTTCCTTTGCGAATTGCATTGGCTGCCTGAATCAGCTGCTGCATCGGCTGCGTGATCTTCGTGAACAGAAAGAGGGCGAAGAATGTCGTCAAACTGAACCCGATGATACAGACATACGTGAACAGGCGTTTGATGTCTCTGGACTCCGACTCCGCAAAGTTTGTATCGATATACGGCAGCAAAAAAAGACCCAGCGCGATGAGCACACAGCCCACGAGACATATAATCGTAATCCATAATTTCCCGACCAGTGATCTCCAGAAATTGAAACTATTTCGGTACTTCCAGTTTATAACCCACACCCCAAACTGTCGTAATCATAGCCGCCGATTCAGGCGACACCTTGTTCAGCTTTTCACGAAGACGCTTGACGTGTGTATCCACGGTGCGGAGATCACCGAAAAACTCGTAATTCCAAACATCCTTGAGCAATTCCTCTCTGGAGAACACTTTGTCCGGAGAGGTCGCCAGGTAATGTAATAACTCATATTCTTTTGGTGTAAGACTTATCTCTTCCCCACCAGCGGTTACCCGATGAGCGTCATGCTCAATAACCAGATGAGGGAATACGATATTGTTGCTTGAATTACTTTCTTTGGACAGATATGCAGTTGCTGAAGAACGACGGAGGATTGCCTTTACCCGATAAATCACTTCACGAGGGCTGAAAGGCTTCACCACATAGTCATCTGCGCCTACTTCAAATCCTTGAACACGATTAATCTCTTCACCTTTTGCAGTAAGCATCAATACCGGAGTCGATTTCACCTGACGAAGACGAGTGCACACTTCGACACCGTCCATGCCAGGCAGCATCACATCGAGCAAAATCAGGCCATAATCTCCAGCTGTTGCTTTTCGTAATGCTGTCTCGCCGTCTTCCGCTTCATCAATTTCATATCCTTCTTTTTCAAGATACATTTTCAAAAGTCTGCGGATCCGTTCCTCATCGTCCACGACCAGTATCCGGTTCTCATGTTCTGCCATTCCACTCCAGCCCCTTTGCAATAACTCCAATCACTTCTATTATGTTCGATCTGGCGAACAATATTTGAATGCCCACTTTTAATGCAGGGGCCATGCATGGTTTCATGGATTTTTCACCAATACTTTAGCTTAACTGCCTATCCTAGTCGGCTCCTGCATAAGAGTGCAGTCCAGCAATGATCAAGTTCACACCTACCAGCGTAAACATGACAACCAGGAATCCGAGCACGGCAAGCCAGGCAGATTTTCGGCCCTGCCACCCTTTGGATAAACGCAAATGCAGGTACACACTATAATAAAGCCATGTAATCAATGCCCACACTTCTTTGGGATCCCAGCCCCAGAAACGGCTCCAGGCAATCTGAGCCCAAATCATGGCAAAAATTAATGCCCCTAAAGTAAATATCGGAAAACCGATGGCGATCGCACGATAACTGATTTCATCCAAATCATCAGCATCAATGCCGTCCAGCATAGGTTGTAGTGCCTGTCCAAGCGGTCTTCTTACGATTAATCGTATAATTCCGTAGAGAATCAAACCTACAATCAATGACCAGACTACCGTATTCAATTTGCGTCCGGCGTTAACTCCGTTCATCCAGGATGGCGTCTCAAGTAGAGGTTCCTTCATCCCAAGAAACGGTGTCATACTCTCCACTTCACTCTGATAAGGTGCAAAAATTGGAGGCATGCGATAAATCACTTTCTCTATTGTACTATCTTCCTGTACCTCTGTGTCAATGCTGGCCGTTTTCTGGACAAAAACCGCCTCGTACCCCGTCGCACGAAAGGCAAATACGGTTCCAATAAACCCGATTACAACGACAATCGTAACGAAGGTAAACTCCACCCAGCCCCGCTGACGTCTGGACGATTTGTCTTTCCCGCTGAAATCAACGGTACGGAGCAAATACATGAAGCCTGCTGCGAATCCAACCGCGAAGAAGGCTTCACCCAGGGCAGCAAGCGTTACATGAATTTTAAGCCAAATCGATTGCAATGCGGGGATTAAAGGCTGTACTTCCTGTGGGAATACGGCGGCATATGCCATAATAATAATGGTAAGTGGTAATGCAAACAGTCCAAGCAATGATTTTCGATAGATGGCATATACCACAATAAATGCGACCATGATCATCATGGATAAAAAAGTCATGAATTCATACATGTTACTGACAGGGATGTGGCCTGCTCCAGCCCAGCGCGTAAAAAAGAAAACGAAATGCGCCGCGAGTGCAACGATTGAAGCGATAAATGCTCTTTTCCCCCATCTGGCTACATGAGCCTGAGGATCTCGATTACTCCACTTCTTGCCCATAACAGCAATACCGTATAACAAAAATGCAGCACAATAGAGAAAAAAAGATACAATAAATGCGTCGCTGCTGAAATCCAATAAACTCATCCTTGGTTCCCCCCGTTATCCAACGACTTCTCATCCACTTCAAGATTCATCTGTTTTAACACGGCTGATACTTCACGCCTGAAGCCAAACCAGTTTTTGTTGGTGTGTCCTCCCAGCGTGAGCTGACCATCATCAATTCGGATCCAGATACGACGGTGATGCCAGTAGAAGCCCATGACCAATCCCAACATCACAATTCCGGCTCCAACCCAGACAAATGGCATTGCCTTATCTACACGTATATTCAGATAACTTACGGATTGGATGATATCAACCTTATCCATGCTGTCCACTTCAAGCTGCAGAGGAATTTCTCCCCCTATCAGCTGCTGGTTTATTGAATCCTGGCGAAAACGCTGTTTATCCACCTGTTTTGCGAAATAAAGATATTGAATGCCTTCCTCAGGCAGCTCCGGTCCTTTGATTACAAATAAAAAGGCTGGTGCATTAGGTGAAGGCGATAAGGATTTGGGCTGACCGTTTTCATCAAGTCCAAAATCCATAAACTTGTCTTTTACGGTAAGTGAGTATGGACCTACCTCGAAGGATCGCTCTGTATCGACCATGTCAATCTGGAATGAACCGTACTTCTCCCCTGTTTTGGCATCGACCAAATCAGGAGTTACCGAGCGAATCGTAGGCGTAAGGTCATAATCGAACTGATACGCTTTCAACCCATGATAGTTTAATGGATGATTCACCCTTACATCATGCCGGGCAACCTCATTTAATTGAGGCTTCTTGGATAGATCCGAGCAATCAGCGGTGCATTCATAGAGCACAACTTTGGTTTCGAACAGTTTTGGAACAATTTTATTCAAATTGCGAAACTGCTCTGGAACTTCCTCTTCACTGTAAAATTCAACATTGAACTGTTCATTTTTCAAGTACATAGAGGTATTAGGGATTTTCTTGATCTCGCCTTCCGGAAAGGCAACATGCTCGTCCAGATTCAGTCCGGGAAGGCCACGGGCCAACACAGCCAGAAGAAAAATAATTAAACCGATGTGAATGACATAGGGTCCCCACCGGGCGAATCGTTGCTTCTCGGCCAGCAGCGCACCTCCCTCTGTATGCACTCGATATCCTTTCTTTTTAAGCGGCGTAACCGCTTTCGTAATCCATTCTTCTGCCCCCTCTTCAATGGGACCTTGGTATACCAGACGCTGCCTCGTTAGAAACTGCATGTGTTTACGGATTTTTTGCTTGTTGAGTGCCTTATAGAGCGGAAGCACCCGATCTAAACTGCATATGACGAGTGAAGCCCCGATCATAACAAGCAATAGGATGAACCACCAGGATTCGTATGTATGGGACAGACCCAGCAGGTAATAGATATGGCCCAACTGTCCATAGGTTTCTTTGTAATACACAGATGGATCAATGTTGAGAAACGTACTCTCTTGAGGGTAGATGGTTCCCAACATGGACCCTACAAGGGTAAATACAATCAGATAGACTGCAATCTTCACGGATGAAAAAAAGTTCCACACACGATCAATGATATTCGGATTGCTGCGCTGCGAACGACGGGCCCTGCCATCATAGCGCATTTCCAGAACTTCTTTCGATTTAGCCTCAGCTTCGAGCAGCGGTTTACCGCATGCTTCACAGAGTACGGTACCGACCGGGTTCTGATGTCCACATTCACATTTGGTATTCTGGAACACGACTAGACCTCCTGTCAGGGCTGCTTCGCCAGTTGTGAAATTTGAGCGTCAAGCGTATCCAAATCAAGTTGACCGATATGAATGGTAGAGATTTTGCCTGTATTTGATACGAAAAAGGTTGTAGGCATCGGCGAGATTCCGAAATCCCGAATCGAAGTTTTGTCCCGGTCGAGCATAATCGGAAAATTGACGCCCACCTGACGAACAAAATTATCCACGGTCATCTGATCTTCTCCAGCATTAATGCCGATAAATTGAACACCCTGATCTTTCCACTTGTTTGCTTGAGCTTGAAGCGCTGGCATCTCTTTCACACAGGGCTCACACCAAGTGCCCCAAAAATTGATCACCATGGCCTTACCTTCATATTCTTCAGACGTATGCACTTGACCATCCAGGCCCAGCAATTCAAAAGAAGGAGCCTTGTCCCCTTCTTTCGGCTTGCCATTCGAGCCGGATACCGATGTGGTGATCGCATATCCGCCCAACACCAGGATCAATAACAAAATGACGATTTGCACCGTTCTTCTTGATTTCCCCATGTGCTGCTCCCCTTTGCAGTGACTGATTCGTAATTGTTCATTGTCTCTCCCAACTGTGAACATCCTATGAACAATTATAGCGAATTTCGTCACAAAACTGCGGCGGTTTTATGAAAATTATGTGTCCTCAGATTACCTTTTTTTCATTTTTTTGGCGGGTTCCGATTTTGCGAGGGTAATCAGGTTATTGACTTCCTCTTTGGTCAAATTACGCGTCAGTCCCCGTTTAAGGTTTTGCAGCAAAATGCCACCAAAGGAGATCCGTTTCAAGCGCGTTACCGGATGGTTAATCGCCTCGAACATACGTCTTACCTGGCGGTTACGACCTTCGTAGATGGTAATGGAAATGACAGCTTCATTGTTAGCTGTGTCCACATCCTTGTACTCCACCTCTGCCGGAGCCGTCATCCCGTCATCCAGCATAATGCCTGTCTTTAATTTCTCCAGGGCAGTACCATGCGGAACGCCTTTAACCGTTGCCAGGTACGTTTTGGGTACATGGTGTTTAGGGTGCGTCAGCAAGTGAGCGAACTCACCATCATTGGTCAAAATGAGCAGACCCTCTGTGTCGTAATCCAGTCGTCCCACCGGATATACACGTTCTTTGACACCTTTAAGATAGTCGGATACAATTTTCCGTCCTTCCGGGTCAGATGCACTCGTGATCACACCTTTGGGCTTGTTCAACATCAAGTACACTTTCTTTTCACTGCGAATCGGTTTTCCATTAACCGTAATCATATCCTCTTCGGGGTTCGCTTTTGTACCCAGTTCGGTTACGACCTCCCCGTTAACTTCCACTTTGCCGGACAGGATCAGTTCCTCGCTCTTGCGGCGCGATGCAATACCTGCCTGTGCGATAATTTTTTGTAATCTTTCCATGTTTGTCATGTCACCTCACACTAATGATACCCATCAAGGCGGGAAATCACAAGGATAATCCAAGGAAAATGTAAACAGGAGGCGATAATGCCCTTTTTCAGCCAAGATCTCGTGCATATTTAATTAAAAAAGCCCATCTTCCCAATTCCTGCACCGTGACAGGAACGTTGAAGATGAGCATGTTTAGTTTTTGTGAATATGTATATTCACTTGACGTTAACGACAAGGGTTAACTGGTTACCTTGCCTGCGACAGCAATCTGTTTCTTGGCAGGTGATGTAGCTTCTTTGATGAAAGACTGCAATGTTTTCGACGTAATATAATAGGTTTTCCCGCCATATACAAACGTCATCATACCAATGACCCGATTATTCTGATCGAGAACTGGCCCCCCGGAATTGCCTTGTGCCATGGCTTTCACAATACTGCCAATTCCCTTTTTGCCCGGCACATCCGAAGCTTGGCTGCTGTATACCCTGCTTTTGGCAATCGTATTATAGGTTGAAGGAAACTCTTCGTCCAGCAGCACTAGATCACCGGCAGGATTTTTCGGAAATCCAATCGTATATACAATCTGGTTATCCCTCGCGCTTGCAAACGTAACCGGTTCTGCATCCATGTCCTTGTCCAGCTTCAGCAAGGCCATATCTGTGACGGGGTCTGTTTTGATAATCTTTGCTTTGATGGGGCGTTCCAAGTGACCTGGACTCGCTACGGTTAACGTACCTTCGTCGCCATCCTTCAGTTCGGCAAACTCCTGAACGACATGGTAGTTGGTCAGAACTTCATCCTTGGAGATCAGTATGGAAGTCCCCACGTCATAGTAAACCATATCCGGCTCATCCTGTTTGACCAGACGGACGTTCACCACAGGGAATGAATCTGCAGTAACGGCCATTTGTGCACGCAGTTGTTTGTCAAAGTAACCTGTAAAATGAATCGTATTGACCGCCTGAGCAGCCGCCATGCCTGTCTGTCCAGCAAGCAAAGAAACAGCAATGATGCTTGACATACCTAAGCGGAGCATTTGTTTTATCCTTTTATGCATGTGTCACTCTCCTCCTCCGCTACCATTCTAGCATATCTATTATATCGGAAGGAGAGTCGATAAATTTTAACCAAAAACAATCAAACAAATAGCCAGTGCGGCGATAAAACCGACCAAGTCAGAAAACAACCCAACTTTGAGAGCATATCGGCCATTTCGTATGCCAACGGCTCCAAAATATACGGTCAGTACATATAAGGTTGTATCTGTGCTCCCTTGGATTGTGGAAGCCATACGTCCGATCATGGAATCCGGGCCATATGTTTTAATTAGATCCGTTGTAAAAGCAAGAGAGCCTGTCCCGGTTAATGGACGTAATATGCCGAGTGGCAGTACTTCTCCGGGAACGCCCATCCAGGATACAAGCGGAGCGAACAGACTGATAACATAATCCAGTGCGCCTGAAGCCCGGAAAACACTGATGGCTACCATCATTCCCACCAGATGCGGGATAATGCTGATCGCTGTGGAAAATCCATCTTTTGCTCCATCAACAAAGGATTCATATACCGGAACTTTTTTAGTAAACGCATATAAGGGAACGAACGCGATAATAACCGGAATGGCCCAGACGGAAATCCAGTTGATGAAGGTTAACATGATGGATTCATCCTTTCATGCTGGAATTACGGCTCTTTATAACACGTGGCGGTCTGTTTAAGGTCCTGTTCCTATACCAGCGATCTGCCATAATGGCGGCGAGTGTGGCGATAATCGTTGCCATCAACGTGGTGCCTACAATCTCTGTTGCATTGGCTGAATGATAGTTCAAACGAATGGCGATAAGAGTGGTCGGGATAATGGTTATACTTGCCGTATTTAGTGCGAGCAATGTACACATTGCAGGGGAAGCCGTTTGTTTATCGGGATTCAGCTCCTGCAGCTGCTGCATGGCCTTGATTCCCATTGGCGTTGCCGCATTGCCGAGACCAAGCAGATTAGCGCTCATGTTGGACAAAATATAACCCATAGCCGGATGATTCCGGGGCACATCAGGAAACAAAAAGGCAACAACCGGACCCAGCAGTTTGGCTATTTTGCCAAGCAATCCTGCATCTTCTGCCATTTTCATCATCCCCATCCAGAAGACAAGCACACTAATTAATCCAAAACATACGGTTACACCCGTTGCCGCCCCATCAAAAGCAGCCTGGGTAACAACTTCAATATTTCCTTTCGCGGCTGCAAAGCCAAACCCGACAACAATCATCATAAGCCAGATTACGTTAATCAAGACGTTAAAACCTCCTCTGGAAGCACAGTACATCGTGTTGTACCACATGAATGACATACTCATGCTTCCTGATGATTATGGAGATAACAAGTGACCTAGCACCGCCCGCCATGCCGTTGCCCATGTTGAAACTTCACCAATCTCGCCAAGTGCTGCTTCTTCTGACTTCGGCTCAGGTGGGATATAGCTGCCTTTGCGATACACCGGGATTGAACCAATGAACTCCCCTTTGAGCTCCAGATCAATGCGCCCAGCGAGGCCGAAGGACGGATCCAGCTGCTCCTCATTCTTTTCGCTTCTGGTCTCTGATGAATTGGTCGTTAGCACCAGCTTTTTGGTTACGCCCGACTTCTCGCTCTCTGCAAGCGGATAAGTAAATCCACGTCCCGTAATAACATCCGTGTTAGCCACTGGCTGCTCTTTTTGAGCAATCTCCACCAAAGGGAAATTCTCAAATCCAAAATCAAGCATGCGTGCATGATCATTCCAATCATCTCCATCATTTAACGTGACGGCAGCCAGCTGCTGACCATTCCGGGTTGCGGAGCTAACCAGGCACCTAAACGCCTTTTTGGTATATCCGGTTTTCACCCCGTCAGCGCCTTCATACAATCGCAGCATTTTATTTTTGTTGTGCCAAGAGTACTCCCAACTCTCATTCGGATTAGGCGCTGATTTGTCCTCAGTAGCAACGATTCGTTTGAAAACAGGATTGTGCAGTGCATAAGCCGTTAAACGGGCCAAGTCATTGGCTGTGGAATAATGTCCATCTGCATCAAGACCGTGTGGATTCATAAAATGCGAATGCTTAAGTCCAATTTCCTCTGCCTTTTGGTTCATTAACAGGACGAAGCCTTCTTCTGATCCACCAACATGCTCTGCAATAGCAGAAGCGGCATCATTGCCAGACCTCAGCATTAAACCGTATAACATGTTTTCCAGTGTCATTTCTTCTCCCAATTTGAGATAAAGGGATGACCCTTCCTTGGCAAAAGCGGTTGAGGATACTTTTACTTTGTCATCAAGTTTCCCTTGTTCAATGGCAACAATGGCTGTCATGATTTTGGTCAGACTGGCAATACGCAGTTCCTTATCTCCGTCCTTGCTGTACAGGATTCTTCCAGAAGTCACGTCAATAAGCGCTGCACTCTGCGCATGGGTTGATGGGCTAGGGATCGTTCCTTGAGCTCCAGCCACCTGTATGAAAGGCAGCAGCAGCAGCGGTACAAGCAAACCAATCATTACTTTCTTAAACATTCGCATCAATTCATTCCTCCGGGTCACTGGAATCTTGTACTAACTTATGTTCGGACAACCTAAAGTATGTCCCATCTTTCCAAACAGCAAAAATCCCTCTCACAAAGATCTGTGATAAGGGATCCAGATAAAGCGGCTTAGCTGTAAGTGGTATGATCCGGTGTAACGCGTACGCCAGAGTCATCATTTTGAGAGGTATTACGCTGGAACATCCCCTGTAATCTGTCAAGAACATAAGGTGTAGAATCAATGAGTTTCTCAAACAGATGAGTGGAGTTGTCCAGTGGCACGATGTGCACGCCTTGTTTTCCAACAACAAGGAAGGCTATCGGGCGAATGGATACGCCACCACCACTACCTCCACCGAATGGTGAAGCAACGTTGGCTGAATGAGCACTTTCAGTCTTTGCACCAGGGACCGAGCTGCCTTCTTTGCTCTTTCCATCATTCACATGAAAATCGCTGCCTCCAGCGGCGAATCCAAAACCGACTTTACTGATCGGCAGAATAACCGTGCCGTCTGGTGTTTCTACCGCATCGCCAACAATGGTATTAACATCCACCATGGCCTTGATATTCTCCATTGCGGTTTCCATTAAGCCTTGAATTGGATGATCTGACATTTGAATTCCCTCCAGTTTCAATTTGAACTAGGTTTGATCTAACCATATCATCCCCAAACCTGAACAGACTATGTAAGTCTCAGAGCAGAACAAGCAAGGAAACAGCACCCAACATTTATGGAGACACTTTCACGATGTCAGAACCAATTGCAACCAAGATACAGTAACGAGCTGCACGTATCCCAATTAGCCTTGTTGCTCCTTCAATTTCTGCTTGTGTCTGCGTCGTTGTTCCCGTAGTATTTTCAGCCACATCCGCCATCCGCCATCCACTTCTAGTACCCGTGTCATTAGCCTCACTCCAGCGAGCATAACCGCCGTAATACGAATTTTCATTTTGCAGTTCAGTTCTGTTTGAAACTCCATTTCATCTTCCCAAACAGGAACCACTTCAAGCATGGGCGGACGTTTAAATTGCATCTGATACGATAAAAAACCGATGATAATCGACTTGATGCTCCATACCCAGCCCGTAAGAATAGCGGTGTGTGCTGCATCTCCGATACCTATTCGGGTCGACCAGGACAGCTGAGTTATATGTAGACGGTTCAGCGTCTGTCTTGCCCAGATTTTGAGTGCATCCGTAGCCCTCATCATGATCTTTACGTCTTTTGCCCACTTTTTGACTTTGCGTTTGTTAACACGCTCGTTCCCCTCTGCTTTTCCATGCGTATGATTCACATTCTGTTCGGTTTTCACCAGGAAACCTTCTTTCATGTTACGAAAGACGATACTTGGTATTTCATAGTTAATTCGTACAATTCCGTAGAAGAGGCGGACGTTGATCCGCGCGAAATCATCGCTTTTATGTTTACGGAACGTAAAATGCACATGAACATTCGAGATGAGAACAGCGGCAAGCAGCAGTGCGGCGAACAAGCCGATTCCTCCAAGCCAAATCCACACAGGCCTTACCTCCAAGCCCTCAATTCTTTACACGTCTAGTATGACACTCTATATAGGAAATAATTCACGGCTGACCTGAAAATTCCATTCAGGAGTTGAAATTCCCGCGTTTGCTAAGGATTCATGGCATGCAAAAAACCGGTACCTTATCAGGCACCGGTTTATTACTGTTTATTACTGTTTCCTATGAACCATTCGATCTTACGAATCCAGATCCTCGTCATGTACCTCATCATGGTTATCCATATTTTCGTGGTCAAACTCATTGAGATCATTGAGATTCGTGCTTCCCGAGTCCACCTGTTGTCCATCCAGCTTGTTAAACAGCAGCTGTGTCTCTTCTTCCAGATTCTCAGAGTCTTCAAACAAACCTGGCTCCGGAAGATCTTTAAGTGAAGCAAGTCCAAAATAGTCGAGGAACGATTTGGTTGTTCCATACAATATAGGTCGTCCAATCGCCTCGGCTCGTCCTACTTCTTCAATCAAATCCTTATTGACCAGTGTATGGATGGCCCGTTCGGATTTCACACCGCGAATCTCTTCGATCTCAATCCGTGTAATCGGCTGACGATACGCCACAATGGCAAGTGTTTCAAGTGCAGCCTGAGATAACGAAGTCCGCGCAGGAGAGTAAGCCAGCTTTTCAAAATACGCAGCATGCTCCGGCAGTGTTCCCAACTGGACCACTCCCGCAATTTTGAGAATTTGAACGCCTCGCCCCTGGTTCATGAAGTCGGCGATCATTTCCTCTACGGCATCTGATACCAGCTCCACCCGCTGATCCACGATCTCGGCAATTTGTTTGATGCTTAGACCTTCCTCTCCGGACAAAAAGAGCAGCCCCTCAATAATCGACTTCAATTTCGGAAAATCCATGATTCCTTGCTTCCCCTCTCCACTCCATAACGATATCCTCAAACATCCGCTCCTGATAACAGACAATCTGTTTCATCTTCATCAGTTCCAGTACAGCCAAAAATGTGACTACAATTTCATGCCGGTAAATCTGATCATCCAGCAGTTTGGAAAATAACAGCCTTCCTCCCGGTCCCATACTCTCCAGAGCTCCAACGACATCACGTATACGATCCTTCACCGAGATCTCATCACGCTGAATTCGTGTAACCGTTGTACGCTTCTCTGCCTTACGCAGTGCCTTCTGAAAAGCGGCAATCAGATCCGAAGTATGCAAACCCTCTACAGGATTGGATTGGGTCTCCACAGGCATATACGGCCTGAGGTCCTCAGGCTCTTTGGAGAAAATAAGGCTCCGTTCCCATTCCCGCTCATGCAGATGACGGGCTATTCCTTTGTATTTGCGATATTCTATCAGACGTGCAATCAGCTCCGCACGTGGATCATAATCTTCTTCTTCCATATAATCATAATCCTCAAAGTCCTCAATCACCGGTGGTTTGGGCAGTAAAAGTTTGCTCTTGATGGACAGAAGCGTTGCTGCCATTACCAAAAACTCACTCGTAATATCCAGCTCCAATTCCTGCATCGAATGCAGATACGCCATATATTGATCGGTAATATCGCTGATGGGAATATCCTGGATATGAATTTCTGCCTTATCGATCAGATGAAGCAGCAGATCCAAAGGCCCTTCAAAAGTTTCCAGTTTATATGTAACTACCGTCACTAGACGAATCCTCCCGCCAGAAAAATACAAAACCCCGCTAAGCCGCCGAATCCGATCTCCCGAATTCGTCTGCGCAGAGCAGGGCACTACATTAAATAAGCACTATTTTAGCTGTTTCGTCAAGTTCGCCATTTCGATTGCAGCCGTGGCAGCATCCCAACCTTTGTTACCAGCCTTCGTACCAGCACGTTCAATCGCCTGTTCAATATTCTCCGTTGTCACCAGACCAAAGATCGTAGGCACGCCCGTTTTGAGGTTAATGGCTGCCACTCCTTTTGCCATTTCGTTGCACACATAATCATAATGTGTCGTTGAGCCACGAATAACCGTTCCCAGTGTAATGACAGCGTCATATTTGCCGCTCTCCGCCATTTTTTGTGCAATCAGCGGGATTTCGAAAGCTCCTGGAACCCAGGCTACGTCGACTTCACTGTCCTGCACGCCGTGACGTTTGAACGCATCGAGTGCTCCGCTGAGCAATTTGCTTGTGATAAATTCATTAAAACGTCCTACAACCACTCCATATTTTAAACCTTCCGATACCAAATGTCCTTCAAAATAGTTCGGCATTTAAGTCATCTCCTCTAATGTATAATGTAATGTAATTAACCGATTGTGAGCATTTATTTTTCCATAAATTACATGATCAAAAAGATTAGTTTTTCTCTTCGTTCTGTTCGATATCATCGAACTTCAACATATGCCCAAGCTTCGCCTGCTTGGTATGCAGATAAAGCGTATTATCCTCGTTCTCTTCCATCTGGATTGGAACACGCTCCACCACTTCAAGACCATAACCTTCAAGGCCTTTGATTTTGCGGGGATTATTCGTTAACAGACGAATTTGGCGAACGCCGAGATCCTTCAGAATCTGTGCACCAATACCATAATCACGCAGATCAGCGGCAAACCCGAGTTTCAGGTTGGCATCTACGGTGTCCAGCCCTTCCTCCTGCAGCTTGTAGGCTTTGAGCTTGTTAATCAGTCCAATGCCTCTGCCTTCCTGTCTCATATAGAGCAGAACGCCGTTGCCTTCATCATTAATTTGTTTGAGTGCTGCATCGAATTGCGGTCCACAGTCACAGCGATGAGAGTGGAATACGTCGCCTGTAAGACATTCGGAGTGAACACGAACCAATACGGGCTTGGAAGAGTCGATTTCACCTTTTACCAATGCTACATGCTCTTTATTGTCCACTGCATTCGTATAGGCCACTGCTTGAAACTCGCCAAAATCCGTAGGCATGCGGACAGCCACTTCGCGTTGAACCAGCTGTTCCTTCTCATTACGGTAACGAATCATGTCCTGAATACTAATCAGCTTCAGGTCATGCTTGCGGGCAATCTCCTGCAGATCAGGCAGTCTCGCCATTGTGCCATCTTCCTTGATGACCTCACAGATCACACCAGCCGGATAGGAACCGCACATGATCGCCAGATCAACAGCAGCTTCCGTGTGGCCGGCGCGGCGAAGCACGCCTCCGTCTTTGGCAATGAGTGGGAACATATGCCCCGGCTTGCGGAAATCACTGCTTTTGGCTTCCGGATCAATTAGACCTTTCACCGTAATGGATCGTTCATGTGCAGATATGCCTGTTGTTGTATCCTTGTGATCCACGGAAACTGTAAATGCCGTTCCATGGAAGTCCGTATTTTGCTGAACCATCGGCTTCAGGTTGAGCTCATCCGCACGCTGCTGCGTAATGGGAACACAGACCAGGCCTCTGCCCTCGGTAATCATGAAGTTGATTACTTCAGGTGTAGCCTTCTCTGCCAGCGCGATAAAGTCCCCTTCATTCTCCCGATCCTCATCATCCACAACAATGACGGGTTTGCCGCGCATCAAATCGTATATCGCTTCCTCTATGGGATCTAGTATGGATTGATCTGACATAAGTTCCCCTCCAGTCTCTCTTTGTAATGGTTATGTTCCTTATGCAAAGCCATGGTTGGCCAAAAACTCTTCACTGATGCTTTTCGATTTGCCAGCCCCCGTTTCGGGATGCCCTTTGCCGTAATGGAGCAGGTGGTCCACATATTTCCCCAAAATGTCACATTCAATGTTGATGGTATCCCCCGACTTTTTCACCTGAAGCACCGTTTCTCCAATGGTA
This sequence comes from Paenibacillus sp. P13VS, assembly GCF_015143645.1. Classification (NCBI taxonomy): domain Bacteria; kingdom Bacillati; phylum Bacillota; class Bacilli; order Caryophanales; family Paenibacillaceae; genus Paenibacillus; species Paenibacillus sp. P13VS. Next base: position 169,756 of record NZ_WYEV01000007.1, read on the forward strand.
TGAGGAATAATGGATACGGTAAACGAGGCTTCTGTTGTCTTCACCACGGTGAGACTAATGCCATCGAGGGTTACCGAGCCCTTTGGAATCAAATATTTGAACAGTTCGTGGTCGTCAGGTTTGATCTCAAAAACAACCGCATTCTGATCACGTGTGATCCCGCCAATGACCCCCGTACCATCCACGTGTCCTTGTACGATGTGTCCACCAAAACGCCCACCCGACTGCATCGCCCGTTCCAAGTTCACTTTACTGCCTGATTGCAGCTGACTCAGATTAGTATGACGGTAGGTTTCAGGCATTACATCTGCGGTAAATCCTCCGCTTTCCAGCGTCGTTGCCGTAAGACATACTCCGTTTACAGATACACTGTCACCAATCTTCAGATCGTCCATGATGGCGGAAGCTCCGATATTCAGGACCAATGCTTCGCCTTTTCGACCGATACGCCGAATCTGACCGACCTCTTCCACCAAACCGGTAAACATGCTGCCGCCTCCTTATGCTTATATCTTGCCTTGCTTATTCGCTACGTTATTCAGGCCAAACAGGGATTCCACCAATACTGATATTATCTCCAACTTGCTCAATTTCCAGCTGATTCAATTGAATGGCCTGACTCATGCGCTCCACTCCTTCGAATCGGAAGCTTCCTGGTGTGTCGTATCCGCCCACAATCTTTGGAGCGATAAACATCAACAGCCGATCAACCAATTTGGCTTCCAGCATAGCACCATTCAACGTACCTCCGCCTTCAAGCAGGATGGAGCCGATTTCCCGTTCTCCCAGCTTGCTAAGCGCACTCAGCAGATCCACACGTGGCCCGGGACCACAGCGGATAATTTCTACACCGTAGGCTTCCAGACGTTCGGCCGCCTCGGGGCTCGCCTCATCGGTTGTAAGTACCCATGTCGGTGCTAGTCCATCCTTGACCATCTTGGCTCCAACCGGGAGACGCAGCTTCGAATCGACAACAATTCGCACAGGACTGATCCCTTCGACTTGGAGGCGGGTGGTCAGCTCCGGATTGTCTGCAATAACCGTATCCACACCAACCATGATGCCCTGATGACGATGGCGGAGTGCATGTACGATTTCCCGTGCGGGTTCGTTGGAGATCCATTTGCTGTCTCCACTGCGGGTTGCAATTTTACCATCCAGCGTGGATGCCGTTTTTAAGGTGACAAACGGCAAACCGGTGGTAATGTACTTAATGAATTTTTCATTCAGACGTCTTCCGCGCTCACGCAGAATGCCAACTTCAACCTCAATGCCTTGTTGACGCAGCATACTGATTCCTCTGCCGGATACCTGCGGATTTGGATCCTCACAACACACCACGACACGCTTCACTTTCTCGTGAATCAAACGTTCGCTGCATGGCGGCGTCTTGCCATAGTGGCTGCAAGGCTCCAGCGTAACATAGACCGTACTGCCCTCAGCATCGCTGCCAGCCATATTCAATGCGTGTACCTCCGCATGGCCCGTACCCCGCTTGAGATGACTTCCCAGACCTACAACCCGGCCTTCTTTTACAACAACACATCCGACGACAGGGTTAATCCCCGTTTGCCCCTGTGCACGTTCTGCCATATCCAACGCAAGCCCCATATAAAATTCATCATTAATCATTTCCAAGTCCGGTCACCCCACGGTTAGAATCTTAAATTATAGGCCTCCCATCGAGCAGAGAGGCGGTTATACCATATCCAAATAAAAAATCCCCACTCGAACAATCGTTCGGGTAGGGATGATGAGAGACATGTGTCACCAGCAGGATGAAGTTGATACGATTGCCAACAGCACTCCGCCATAATTCCATTTCAGGCAAGTGAAAGCAAACACATACCTAAAGAACACAATTACAGGTAAAGAGCTTCTATGATGTGGCATATGTATGGAAACCGCCGGATAACCGACTTTCCCTGCACAGAAATAAACCTCGTCTGCTGTGCAGCAACGCATCTGCGGAATGCAGTCCAATTAGGGCTGCACCCTCTCCTTCTCCCATCCAGACTATACTGTCGGTTCTGGAATTGCACCAGATCAGCCATCTGCCACAGGCAGACAGGTCACGGACTTTGCAACAGTGCTGGATAGATATCCTCACACAGGTGCATCACCGCCGGTAGGGAATTGCACCCTGCCCTGAAGGATCGCTTTCGTTATTAATTGGATGTTAGCACTTTAACGCCGAAAAATCAATTGTTTTTTGTTCCTTTTTGTCACATACTAACTTTTAATAAGCAAAAGGATATAAAAAAACCGCTTCGTCTTATCAACGAAACGGTCATTATTATCACTAAGGATAACGATTAAACTTCTACAACTTCAACAGTTTCCATTTTGTCGCGACCTTCGAAAGCATCTACGAACTCCATACCTTTGGTTACTTTACCAAATACGGTATGTTGTCCATCCAGATGCGGCTGTGGCTGGTAGCAGATGTAGAACTGGCTTCCACCTGTGTTGCGGCCTGCGTGTGCCATTGCAAGTGTTCCGCGCTCATGTTTGTTAGGATTGATCTCACAGTTGATTGTGTATCCTGGGCCACCTGCACCCGTTCCGTTAGGGCAACCGCCTTGTGCAACGAAGCCTGGAATTACGCGGTGGAACACAAGACCGTTGTAGAAGCCGGAGTTAGCCAGTTTCTCAAAGTTTGCCACTGTGTTTGGAGCTTCTTGATCGAACAGGTCGATTAGAACTTCTCCGCCGTTTGCCATTTTGATTTTCGCTTGTTTCGCCATATGTAAATGACTCCTTTCGTATTGACCATCGTTAGTGGTGCCATTCAGCATGACCCTGGGCCAAGCTCTACAGCACTTTTCTTAGTGTACACCGAAATGAGTCCAACCGCAAAATAAACCTCAATTTTTTCTGCAATGTTGGGCTTAAAGGCAAAAAAAAGACAAAAAGGAATGTTCCTTTTTGTCTTTTTTACTATTTCGTATTCCTCAACATTAACGGGTTACAGGCTGTTTAGCGATACGCTCAGGCACGAGGTCATTCTGAATGATGTCCTGATACGTTTCACGACGTACAACCACATCACCTTGGCCGTCTTTGACAAACACAACTGCCGGACGGCGAATCCGATTATAGTTGCTTGCCATGGAGTAGTTGTACGCACCTGTGCAGGCAACGGCAAGCAGATCACCGCTCTGAACTTTAGGCAGGTCCAGATCCCAGATCAACATGTCGCCGCTCTCGCAGCATTTACCGGCAATCGATACGGTCTCTTGAGCCGACTCATTTGCACGGTTGGCAAGTACAGCTTCATATTTGGATTCATACAGTGCCGGACGCGGGTTGTCCGTCATGCCGCCATCCACTGCGACATATTTGCGTACACCAGGGATGTCTTTGCTCGTACCAACGGTATACAGCGTTGTACCTGCTTCACCAACGATACTGCGGCCTGGTTCAACCCAGATTTCCGGAACGTCATATCCAATTTGGGCAAAGTGATTTTTGACAGCATCTGTGATGGCTTTAACGTATTGTGCAACTTCAAGCGGAGTATCCCCTTCTGTATAGCGGATACCGAATCCACCGCCCAGGTTAACCACTTTGAACGCTACGTTGATACGCTCATATACGCTTGCAGCGAATTCAGCTACACGTTGAATCGCCATTTGGAAGCCTTCCACCTCAAAGATTTGAGAACCGATGTGGGAGTGAACACCCAGCAATACGAGGTTGGACTGTTTGGAAGCCAGCTCAATCGCTTCAAATGCTGTTCCGTTACCGATATCAAATCCGAATTTCGAATCTGTTTGACCAGTGGAGATATATTCATGCGTATGCGCTTCAACACCAGGCGTCACACGAAGCAGGATGTTCACTTGACGATTTTTCTCTGCAGCTACAGCCTGCAGCAAGTGCAATTCGTTGAAGTTATCCACAACGAAGCAGCCGATCTCGGCATCAAGTGCCATTTCAATCTCTTCCAATGTTTTGTTATTGCCGTGGAAATGAATGCGTTCAGCAGGGAATCCTGCTTGCAGTGCTGTAAACAGTTCACCGTCCGAAACCACATCCAGGGAGAGCCCTTCTTCCGCAGCGAGAGCACACATCGCCATAACGCAAAAAGCTTTGCTTGCATATGCCACTTGGAAACCAAGTCCAGAAGCACGGAATGCATCCATGTATTCTCTGCAGCGATCGCGAACCAATTGCTCGTCCACAACATACAGTGGTGTTCCAAATTGTTCTTTCAAGTCCGTTGCATCTACTCCGCCAATTTCCAGATGGCCTTGAGCATTTATTTTACTTGTACCATGTAAATACATAATCAGCATTCCTCACTTTTTTATATACTGGAACAGCTTCTTCTATTCCAATGATTTTACACCAGTATATCAAATTCGTCAGCGAGAAGAATGGATTTTTAGGCAGATCATTTGTGTTTTTTACTTTTTCGCTTTTCACCGTCCGGATCATCGGACATTTTGGTGTTATCTCTTGTTTTGTTAAATGATGGACGTTTCTTACTTTCAAGCAGAGGCATACGGAACAGAAAGTTTCCCAGAGCCTTTGCATTAAACGGTATAAACGGCCATAAGTAAGAGGAATTATAGGACCGATGTATGGTCAGCGCTATAATGAGTAAAGTTGTACCCACGACAAACCCCGGCACCTTGAACATGGCAACAGCAATCAGCAGGACCAGCCTCACCAGCCGATTCGCAAGCCCCAGCTCATAGCTTGGTGTCGCAAACATACCGATGGCAGCAATAGCCATGTACAGAACGACCTCATTGACAAAATATCCTGTTTTTACAGCGATGTCCCCGACCAATATGGCTGCAATCAAGCCCATCGCCGATGCAAGAGGTGTAGGGGTATGAACTGCCGCCATACGCAGCAAGTCGACCCCGAGTTCAATCAGAAGGAACTGCAAAATAATCGGGAGCTTCACATTCTCTTGGGGACCAATAAAATCCAGCCCCATCGGTTTGAGCGCAGGATCAATCACCATCAGCATCCATAGCGGCAGCAAAAACAACGAAATTAATATGCCGGCAAAGCGGACCCAACGCAAGTAAGTCCCCATAAACGCAGTCTGTCTGTTCTCTTCTGCATGCTCACACAGATCGAAGAAGGTTGTAGGCAAAATCATGACACTTGGCGATGTATCAACGAATACGACGACTCTTCCTTCAAGCAGGTGAGATGCTGTCACATCGGGCCTCTCCGAGTAGCGCACCAGAGGGAATGGGTTCCATCCCTTATTGATAATCGCTTCCTCCAGCTGTTTATCTGCTGCCGGTATGCCATCGACATCTACCCGTTTGATTTTTTCGCGGACCGAGTCCACCTGCACTTTATCGACGATATCGTCGATGTACACTACGCAAACATCGGTTTGTGTTCTTCGGCCCACCTGCATGATCTCGAACTTCAATCCAGGGTCGCGAATTCTGCGTCTTACCAATGTCACGTTGGTCAGCAGTGTTTCGGTAAAGCCATCCCTTGACCCACGGACTACGCGTTCGAGAGAAGGTTCTTCGGGTGATCGTACCGGATAACTCCGTGTATCCATCACTAATACGGAGCGGTCCCCTTCAACAAACAAAGCACTCATCCCCGTAAGAACCTTGTTGATGACAGCACTCATTTTATCGACTTTCTCAACCTGGATATGTGGAATGTAACAATCGAAATACGACTTAAGCGCATGGCCTGATATTTGATCAGGGGTAAGATAGGTCAGTCTTTTCAACACTTCCAGCAAAATTTCGTCTTTTGCAAATCCCGTCAGCATCAATAATCCGACATTTTTGCCTCCCAGGACCATCTCTCTCATATTGACATCAAAGGACTCCCCGAGACCCAAAACCTGCTTCAGTGTATACTTGTTCTCACTCATACGAGCGGAGATATCATCCCTGTCCTGCCAGTACTGTACCGATTCTTCAACACTATCGGACATCTCATCCTGCTTCTTTTTTTCGTATGCCCTGCGCTCCTCTTCCTTTTGAATCTCATAAGGACTCTTATGCATCAGCTCTTCGGGTACTCCCTCACCTGAACCCTGTCCAGCATTATCAGATCTCACATCCATTTTCTTTCCTCCTTCGATTCCTTGGCCTAACGCTGGTATACAAAAAAGTCAAATAAGGAACCTGTCATTTTGCCCAAAATCATGGCCAGCAGCAGTCCAAACAAATACGATTTCATACCCAGACGTTTAGCAAGTACTGGCAGCACATTCAATACCTCGGTCAGTGCCGCGGCAAGCAAGCCGATAAACACACCGCAAAAGCACCCAATAATCGGACTCAGGATCAGTATCCCATGTACCTTCCAATGCCAGAAATCCGCGATGGTTCCGACGAGCGACCCTCCGATCAGTGACCCTTCATACCAATGCGTTTTGTCATAAGAACGGGTCAGCTGTGCCAATCTGGGGATCATATCAAGCACGAGAATGAGGGCGATCACACCACTACCTACGGCAACTCCTCCCGCAATTCCAAGTACAATACTGATCGCACCATTAAGAACGCTCATCGGCATTCATCTCCCCGCGTTCCTGCTCATGCATTCGTTCGGTTTCTTCAATGACCACAAACTTGTCTACATTTTGCTGATATAAAAACATTTCCACTTCAAGCGGAGTAGGTTCTTCATTCCACTTTTTCTTGAATAAATGATTAAAGAATACAGCCATACCAAACCCGATTCCGATGGAGTATGCCACCTGAAACAGATAAGGATGCTCGTCCCGGCGACCCGTTATCATTTCCACGATTCGAATTTGAACTTCCTGCATGTTCACATCTGCATGGAAATTCATGATGGTCAGGGCCGATCCAAAGAACAACAGCAGCCAGACCAGGATGAATAGAGATTTGGAAGGTTTGCCCGTTCCCGCAACGACCTCAACCAGCGTATGCCCCGAACCAATAAGTTCGACGGTCACTTCCGGCAGCATGCGCCGTATCTGAGGAATGATCTGCAAAATGTCAATCAGGATCAGATTGCCGTCCTCCGGTCCCGGGCGCAGCAGTTCAAGCTCAAGCAGCCTTTTTTCTCCCTCTTCCGGAGAGGTTAATACATGAGCGATATCACCAAGCTTGACGCCTCTGCCCCTCTGAATGCGGATACGGCTGCGCAGACGAATATAGACCGTTGGAGTGGGTGTCAGAGACATCCGAAACACTCCTTTACTGCGTAATTTAGGTTAGTATTTGAAGAATGTGCAAATTTATTACATTCCGGTTGGAAAAAGGTCGTGGGACAAGCAGATGCTCCGGGATGGATCGGTCACTGGCCGCTGTTCTTCGAATGTTACAGATTAGAACCTACACGCGGGCACTTCGGCGGCAGACCAACCTTCCGATCGCTGTTGACTCCAAATTTCCCTAATTCAATTTTATGTTGTAGAAATTCGGAGTCAAAGGCGAACGCTTCGCTTCTTCAGGTTTATTCTGCCGCCTGCGTTGCTAGTGTAAGTATGATGCAAACCCCCTGCAGTTCTCTCCTTCGACCGATTCCATCCCTCTGCTGCATGTGTCCCCGCTTTCCAAAAGACTGAAAAAATATGCTGGCGGGTGGGTAGTCGAGAGAAAAACTGTTTTACATTTAACAACACTTAAAAACTAGCCTTTTCCACAACAAAAAAAAGCCGCCATGTGGCGACTAGACTGGATAACCTGGCAGAAAAACGCTTAATTTTTTCGTTCCTCTGGCTTCTTCTCGGCAAGCTCTCTTTTGTATCGTAAAGGCGTCTTTTTCATGCTTTTCCGAAACTGGTTAATGTAATAGCTCGTGCTGTTAAAACCCACCTCATACGCGATTTCGGTGATGCTTCGGCCCGAGAACCGCAGAAGTTCAATGCTTTTTTGGATCCGGTAATCCATAACATATTGCATGGGTGTAGTTCGCAGGATTTGCTTAAAATAGCGACATGTCTCCGATCGGCTTAACTGTCCAGTCCTTGCAATATCCTCCAACCTGACCGGGTCGGCATAATTCAGATGAATCCACTGCAGCATATCCTTCATTCTTCTGCTCCTGGTCATCTCGGATGCATCATACTCTAACGCATATCCGTTCTTAATCAAAAGTGTCCACATATCCAGCAGTGCTGAAGCCACTTTCAATTCGTAATAAGGGGTTTGACTTACAAGCTCCGTTCTAATTAACCTGATGACCTCCAAAATCTGTGCTCCCCAGGCAATGCCCCCATCTATATAGAGAAAAGGCAAATTGGTAGCCGTTATATAGGGGTGCACATACTTTACGTACAGATCTGAAGGCGCTGCAAGTTGGGGCGTCAAATTCAGACATAGATAAATGCAGTTACTATTCCCTCCATGATCTTCGGCCATATGCATGACTCCACTGTTAATAAAAATGCCATTATCTTTGGTTACACTAATTCTCTGGTCATTGATATGGAACAACGCTGTGCCCTGGAGAACCGCAACAAACTGCAATTCATCATGCCAGTGCAGGGGGATGTGTCCATGTATATTATTCACAATGGTCGTTTCATAACAGGCGACAGGTAAAGTATCGGTCCGATGCTTCGTCATTTCCTTCAAATTTTGATCAATGATAAATTCAGTCTTTTGCATAAGCCTCATCTCAATATATTTATATTTTTACGTGTGATATTGATATTAATATATCGCATTTCTCCTTAATATAGCACTATTCTTATATTTAAGGTGAGGCGATCAAGAGTGACAACTTCTGCAAGTTCCAAGATATCGGGTATCCTCCTTGTTCTAACAGGAGCCATCTGCTGGGGAATCGGAGGAACCGTATCGCAAAAACTGTTTCAACTGGATGGTATTGAAGTCAATTGGTATGTAACCGTTCGATTGCTGAGCGCTGGTACCCTGCTTCTGGTTATTCAATCTTCTACACACGGTAGATCACAGATTATGGATGTATGGAGAAATACAAAGACAGCTGTACAACTGATCCTATTTGGATTAGCAGGTATGCTCGCTGTACAGTATACGTATATGGCTTCCATTAAACACGGTAACTCCGCGGTTGCCACTCTCCTTCAGTACCTTTCCCCCATCATGATCATGATCTACATCGCACTGCGGAAGCAGGCTGTACTCACGCGCAAGGACCTTGCATGCGGCATCCTCGCACTCCTGGGCTGTTTTTTACTGCTGACAAATGGCTCGGTTACGCAGTTATCTGTCTCCTGGCTTGCCGTCATATGGGGATTATTATCCGGGGTAGCCGCTGCATTCTATACCCTTTATGCTGTACAGCTGATTAAGAAATTCGATTCACTTGTTATCGTCGGCTGGGCCATGATTATTGGTGGTCTGGGACTTAGCTTGATCCACCCGCCATGGAAAGCGGACTTTGCCAGCATCTCGACTGAAACATACGGGTATTTAATATTTACTATTATCTTTGGGACGATGATTGCTTTTTGGTTCTACATTGCGAGTTTAAAAAGCCTTACACCCAAGGAGACCAGCCTGCTTGGAAGTGCCGAACCTCTGGCTGCCGTTGGTACAACCGTCGTATGGCTCCATGAACCCTTTGGTTTCTATCAATGGCTGGGTACTGCCTGTATTATCGGGTTGATTCTGATCATGCAATTCAATCGCTCAGGATCATCTAAACGATTGAACGACAAACAACCTCACTCGCGTTAGGAGCGCGATGAAAGGTTGTTAGTTGTCGTATATTGGCGATTCAGCACCTGTGTTGGAGTCCGTACTCCACCATCTACTGCGCGATCTGATCGCGAATCGATTGAAGTATCTTTTTCTCCAGCCGGGAAACCTGAACCTGAGAAATCCCCAGCCTCGTCGCGACCTCCGACTGCGTCTGATCCCGGTAATACCGTAGATAAACGATGAGTCGTTCCCGCTCACTAAGGCCTCCGATCGCTTCATTGAGCGCCAGCTTATCAAACCAGCGTTCCTGAGATTCGTCGGCAATCTGGTCCATCAATGTAATCGGATCCCCGTCGTTCTCAAACACGGTCTCATGAATAGACGTCGGCGGTTTGTTCGCTTCCTGGGCAAAAACAACCTCCTCCGGGGTCACCCCCAGTTGTTCAGCCACTTCCTTGATCGTTGGCAGACGGTCAAGGTGTTTGGACAGTTCGTCCCTTTTTTTGCGGACTTTATTCGCCATTTCTTTCAGGGAACGACTAACCTTGAGGGTTCCGTCATCCCGCAGGAAACGTTGAATCTCTCCGATGATCATCGGTACCGCATAGGTAGAGAACTTCACATCATAACTAAGGTCGAATTTGTCCACCGATTTGAGCAGGCCGATACAACCAATCTGGAACAGATCCTCCGGTTCATATCCCCTGTTCATAAAACGCTGAACGACAGACCAGACGAGTCTGATGTTGCAGTTCACCAGCGTATCCCGTGCGACATGGTCACCCGACTGACTGAGCGCAATCAGCCGTTTGACCTCGGCATCGTCCAAATAGGTCTGTGAAGATGGTTTCACTTCAGCATCCATTAGACCAACCCCTAATTATACATTGCTTTCTTGGATTCAATCCTCTTCTTCATCTTGATGGAGGTGCCTCTGCCGGGCTCACTGCTGACTTCGAATTCATCCATGAAGTTTTCCATAATGGTGAAGCCCATGCCCGACCGCTCAAGTTCGGGTTTGGACGTATATAGCGGCTGTTTGGCCAGTTCCAGGTCTTCGATTCCTTCTCCGCGATCTTCCACAATAATTGTAATCATGTCTTCGCGAATTTGCGCCTGAATGGACACGACACCCTCGGGATTGTTGTTATACCCGTGGATGATACTGTTCGTCACCGCTTCCGAGACAACCGTCTTCAGATCGCTGAGCTCGTCCATTGTGGGATCAAGCTGAGAGATGAACGCAGCGACAGTCACCCTTGCGAACGATTCGTTCTCCGACTTGGCCGCAAATTGCAGATTCATGAAATTTGTTCCCGTACCTTCACTCATGAGACGACCTCCAGACCCGAGAGAGCTGTTCCCTCATTTTCGTAAATCGGCATGATCTTGAACAAGCCCGACATTTCCAGCAAACGATAGACCGGCGGATTAACATCACATACAACCATCTTGCCGCCTTTATTTTTAATGAGTTTGTATCTGCCCAAAATGACACCCAGACCCGAACTGTCCATGAATTGAAGATCTTTCAGGCTAAGCACCAGATGTTCACACTGTCTGCGTTGGATGGCCTCATCCATTTGCATTCGAACCATATCGGCTGTATGGTGATCCAGCTCCCCGGATAATCGCACAATCAGAATCCCACGGTGATGTTCCATTTCCACATGCAAGTTCACGTTTGCTCACTCTCCTCCCAGTCTTGAACAAGGATTTCTACGTTTCCGAAGGCTTTTCCTGCCCCCCGACAAAACTAGAAGAAAACCCCTAATTAACTACAAAATACGTTCAAAGAATGTATGCAGAACGCGCAAATCGGCATTTAATCAAACAGGTTCGATGTTGTTCGTTTAAACAGCTTCCACCAGCCAGCCTTATTCACATCCTGAGGGGCCTGGATATCAAACTCCTTGATGACCTCGTTTTCTTGGTAAACGACAAGTTTACCTACGCTCTGACCAGCCTTGACGGGTGCTTTCACTTCTTTTGCCATTAACAGCTCATGGCGGAACTCATCGGCTTTGGCGCCTTTGCGCATCAGCACACTATAATTCTGCGTAGCCGTCAGCGGCAGTTCAGCCACTTCCCCTTTTTCAATCTTCAGACTGCCGAGCTGATCCCCTGCTTTGTACAAAGGTTTCATCGTGTATTGTCCGAACGCATAGTCGAACATCGAAGCCACTTCAGCATTTCGGGTTTTCGTATTCGGTTCACCCAGCACTACCGCAACCGTACGCAGACCGTCCTTCAAAGCGGTAGCTGACAAGCAGAATTTGGCTTCTGATGTATAACCCGTTTTCAGACCGTCTGCGCCTGAGTAGAAACGGACCAGTTTATTGGTATTCACCAGCCAGAAGGGCTTTTCCGTATCTTTACGAAGGTAGTCCTGGTATGCTCCCGTGTATTTCGTAATCCCTGAATGTTTCAGCAGTTCACGACTCATCAGCGCAATGTCATGTGCGGAAGAATAATGATTCTCCACTGGAAGTCCATTACAATTGGCAAAGTGCGTATCTTTCATGCCGAGCTCTTTGGCCCGTTCATTCATCAGCTGCACAAAAGCTTCTTCTGATCCGGCAATTTTCTCTGCCATCGCAACAGATGCATCATTACCGGAAGCCATGGCGATTCCTTTCAACATGTCATCGACAGTCATCTCTTCGCCAGGTTCGAGGAAAATCTGTGACCCCCCCATGGATGCAGCATATTCACTCGTTCTCACCTTATCCGTCAGCTTCAGCTTGCCGGAATCGATGGCTTCGATCGTCAGCAGCATGGTCATAATCTTTGTAATACTCGCCGGAGGCAGCTGATCATGACTGTTTTTCTCAAAAATAACTGTTCCCGTATCGGCATCCATTAAAATGGCAGAACGAGCCGACGGGGCAAGATCTGTCCCTCCTGCCGTTTTGGGTGCTTCCTCCGCCAGCGCTGTTGTCGCCATAAGGGGTAGCAAAATACATAGGGTCATGAACGATGCCATTATTCGTTTCTTCACTAGGGTTAACCTCCTCAAATGACTTGCTTACTGCATGCTCCATGCATGTACTGCTAATCATTGTCGGCGCGTTTACAGTAAATTATTCCATCCCATGAATGATTTCCCGAACTTTTTCTATTCTCAAACAAATGCACAAAAAAACGTGCCCCCTAATTGAAAAGAGAACACGTAATTACACACGATACTGTAAAGAGGGGATTAACCCCCAAAATCCCATGAATAGATATTCCAGAAGACAAGAAAAGAAGTTAATACGACAGATATACGGATGTTCCACTTTGTAAAAAAAAGACAACCTCTTGAATGATCCCAAGGATCACCATAGGTTGTCTTACTGTAGCTTCTGAATTACATTTGTGGAATCACGGCCAGAACAAGCGCAAGGAATGATTCACGAACACGCTCGGTCGTTTCCATAACCTCATCATGGGACAACGGCTGATCTAGGATTCCGGCTGCCATATTACTGATGCAGGAAATGCCGAGCACTTTCAGACCAGCATGACGTGCCACGATAACCTCGGATACTGTAGACATACCCACCGCGTCTGCACCCAGCGTACGCAGCATGACGATCTCAGCAGGTGTCTCATAATTAGGACCCAGCAAGCCTGCGTATACGCCTTCACGTACGTTAAAGCCTTGTGAAGCCGCTGTATCTTTCGCCAGTGCGCGCAGTCGGCGGCTGTAGGCTTCAGACAGGTCAGGGAAGCGCACGCCCATAGCCGGGTCATTAGGCCCGATCAACGGATTTTTGCCCGTCATATTCAAGTGATCGGAGATGAGCATCAGATCGCCTGGCTCATACGAAGTGTTTACACCGCCAGCCGCGTTGGTTACGAGCAGTGAAGATACACCCAGTTCTTTCATGACACGTACAGGAAACGCTGTAAGCTCAGGTCCGTATCCTTCGTACATGTGGAAACGGCCTTTCATCATAACAACCGGACGGCCTTTGATGGTGCCGACCAGCAATTCCCCTTCATGCCCTTCTACCGTGGAGACCGGGAAGTGAGGAATATCCTGATAGGCAATACTTACGCCATCTTCAATAAGATCGGCCAGAATGCCAAGACCGGAACCCAAAATCAAACCGACTTCCGGCTTGATGGAGCTTTTGCTTTGAATGTAAGAAGCAGCTTCCTGAATCATCTGTTGATTTAATGGTGTCATTTCAAATGTTCCCCCTTGAGTTGAAACTTCCGTCTATGTCAGCTAGCTGCATCGTTCAGGTATATTCCTTCTGACGACGCGCTCGCTTATGTATAACGGCGTTTAAATGTGTACAGTTTATTTTATCCTAAATCAGCGATATGTTCCGCATCTATTATTGAACTTTTAGCGTTAAAGCCCATTATTTTGCTCGCGGATGATGCGTTTCATAGATCTCCTTCATCGTTTTGCGGCCATGATTCCCATATTGTTGTCCTGCCTGCTCCACATGACCCAGCATGTCCTGCACGGCACGAGTATCTGCCCCGCTTGCAATCAGGTGGGCCGCAAAGGAATGGCGCAGCGTGTGCGGCGTAATCTCTCCTGAAATCCCCGCATCCATCGCCGCTTTCTTGAGCAGCTTCCAGAAGCCCTGGCGGGTTAAACGTCTTCCGGACACGTTGACGAACAGGGCCTGCTCGTCCGAGTCTGTTTTGAGCAGGTGGTTACGAAAATCGTTAACATACACACTTGCCCAGTGTGCTGCCGGTGCGCCAATCGGCAGAATTCGTTCTTTGCCTGCACCTCCGCAGCGAATAAACCGCATGCCAGGTTGAACATCCCGTATATCCAGTGCGATCAATTCCGAGACGCGAATACCGGTAGCATACAAAAGCTCAAGCATGGCACGATCACGCACCCCTTGGGCAGAGCGAGTATCGGGCGAGGCCAGAAGGAGTTCAATTTCATCCACCGTTAATACCTGTGGCGGGGTTTTATCCGCTTTCGGAGCCTCGACATCAAACGTTGGATCCTGCAGAATCTCGCCACGGCGCATCAAAAAATGAAAATAGGAACGCAAGGATACCACGCTGCGAGCAATAGTCGCATTGGCACGCCCCGCCTGCTTCAGTTTGCCGATAAACAAAATAACATGAGTACGACGCACCTGCCCTGCCTCACGAATACCGTATTCCTTATCTGCAAATTCGATGAACTTGTCCACGTCTCGAAGATACGACTCCAGCGTACTGCTTGACATCCCTTTATCTTCTTCCAAGTATAAGGCATAGGGGTGTATCGTCTGTCTCATGTACAACGCTCCTCATCTGACAGCATTGCCGAACTGGCAACCTGCTTCCGTATTTGCATCCCTGGCTGTCCGGACTACTCTCCATACCAATAAAACAAACGGAGTCTCTCCGCCAGCGTAAGACGTGCTTCTCCATTGCCTGGCCAATCCGTCTCCTGAAAGACTTTGACTGCATTTCCTGTAGGCATCTGATACTGATCCACAGGTGAGATCCAGCCGTTGAACAAATCCAGAACATGATAGAACAGATAAACCAATCCTGCAAAAACTATAATAAATCGTATAAAACGAAGCCCTCGGCGCAGTGAAATAATCATGGGTTGTCCCCCTCCTGGTTTGAATCCAATTCATCTAGAATCAGGGTATGACGACAAACACAGGAATATGACATTTGAGATGCCATCAGAGATAACCTTACATCATGTACTGGACCAAAAAAGCTCTCCCGTCAAAACCGCCGGTGAGAGCTTGAAGATATGCTATGTTATTCTTCATCTTTGGGCTTCTGGTCATTTTTAGCTTTGCAACGATAACAAATCCCATGAAAATCCAGTCGGTGATCTACTACCGAAAAGTTAAATTCCCGCTCCAGACGCTCTTCAAGCGGTCCAAGCCAGTCTTCACGTATTTCATCCATACTTCCGCATTGAACGCAAATTAAGTGATGATGGTGATGCTTGGATGTATCTCCGCGCAGATCATAACGCGCTACACCGTCGCCGAAGTTGATTTTCTCTACAACATGCAGCTCACTCAGCAGTTCGAGGGTACGGTACACGGTTGCCAGACCGATTTCGGGAGCTTTTTCTTTAACGAGCATGAATACGTCTTCCGCACTCAGATGATCTTCTTCATTCTCAAGAAGTACTCTTACGGTGGCTTCCCGCTGGGGCGTTAATTTATAACCTTGGGACTGTAGTTGCTGCTTAATTTTATCGATCCGTGCTTCCATTTTCTCCCTCCCCCTAGGAAATCACTGCACACTGCAACTTAACCCACTTCTTTCATTATAGGGGGAGTGCGTAATTAAAGTCAACATTTTACACTGTCCGTTGCGGCGCTACGCCGGGAGCAGCATTGGCGTTACCCAGCGCATCATCGCGGGTGTTACCCATGTTTCAAAAGACGCGACGCCTAACAGCAGTCCAGCCATAACCAGCGTCAGCAGCACATAAGAGGCAAAAGGCCTTTGCCCACCTGGCGCCCGCTGCATGAGTACACGATTCCGAATGATATATAAGGAAAAGGTCATAGCCGACACACTGCAGATCAGTAATACCGGAATGACGAACAAATTATGCGGCGCGACGGATACCAGGGCAAACAGCAGCCCTTTCCAGGAATACTGTCCGACGAGATATCCAACGGTAAATCCGATCAGCACTCCTTTTAGAAAATCCAAAACCAATATCCCCGGCAATCCGATGACGGACAGGCCAAGTATCCAGATAAGGCCAACCCATTTCAGATGAAGTATCGCTATATCCCAATAGGTTCCGGACTCGACAATCTGCCCGCTGTGCTGGACTGTCATGAAAAAATTGCCCAGATACCCCTCCAGATCCTGACGCTGCTCAAGAGACAGGGCATTCACCATCAAGGCGCCAAAAATGACACCGACCAGAAACAAGACAGCTACAAATACATATAACGAAGTTTGACCTTTGAACGTGAAGTAGGAAGAACGCATACAGGTACGGGTCCCCTTTCCGGTTATCATGCTGCAGGATCTCTAAGAAATCCACACAGTCATTCTATGAACCGAAATACGTGGGTATGACTCCTTGTCCCGATACGCGCCCTATCCTTCCCTCCTGCTTGTCTTAGTCCTTTTCCTTACCAGAGACCTTGCCATAGGTTCCCCCGCCTCCGGATGACAACTCCAGTCGACCATTTCGAGCAGCAACGATAAGACTGGCCAGAACGGGTCCCACAACACTCGCAAGCTCCTCTTCAATTGTCCGATGTAGGACATTCATTTCGGTGCCAAAGTGTTCCAGAAGCTGACGCAGCTTTGCCTTGCCCAGTCCCGGGATAAACTCAAGCGGTACCTGATAGTGGTACGGTGGCCTGAATTCTGGTACGTGAGGGCTCTCCCGATCTGCTATGGCCAGTATACGATCCAGAACGCCCTGCACCAGCTTCATACTGCCGCAATAGGGACAGCGGTCTGCTGACATCGCTTGTTCATCCATGATGCTGCCACAGGCTGCGCAATACGTGCGGTGATATTTGCCAAGCCTCGGGTTCAAGCCGTAATTGGCCTTGATACTTCTTCCAGCCTGCCCCTTCAATGCCATGCTGAATTCGTCAAATGAAGGATGGGCAATCTGCAGCTCATTATACTCACGTCCAATTTTACCAAGGGAGTGTGCATCCGAATTGGTTAGAAAAGGGAGCTGGTCAAGCTCCTGAATGTAGCTGGCCATCGATGAGTCTGAGCTTAATCCCAGCTCCACCGCATCAATCAGGCTTGTATCCAGTACATCCGCCATACGCGGAGCCGTGCTGCCATAGATGCCTTTGTGAGGTGTAAAGGCATGTGCGGGCACGATGAGCCCGCCACGGGCTTTTATCTCGTCCTGCATTTCGAGGGATGAGACATATACCCGTTGTGAACTGAGATTCACATTTTTCATATAACGCTGCATCCACTCCGTGAATGACTTCATCGTTGTCAAATCACGAAAGTAGGCCAGCATGTGATATTCCCGCATCTCCGGTTCGCGCAGCTCGATTTCGGTACCGAGCAGAATCGTGGTGTCCTGGTAGGCAATGCCCCCATCCTTCAGCTCGGACATCGTACCATTCTCAAGCAGCTGCTCGATATCCATCTGTACCACTGGTGAATGGCAGTCTATGACGCCGAGCAGATGAATTCCCTTGCGTTCTGACGCTTCACGGGCAATATTCTCGAAGGTCAGATCCCGGCTGCCACTAATTTTAACAGCTTCACCGCGGGACGTACGCCCAATGTGGATATGCAGGTCTGCGTAACAGGAATCCCACGTGTTAGACGTTGTCTGCTGATCTGGCATCATTAAAACCGCCCTGTCGTTCTGTACAGATCCCAAGCGTACACAGCCATCATCGTTTTGGCATCACTGATCCGGTTCTGATCCATCAGCTGATACGCTTCCTCAAGCGTGATTTCGGATACTTCGAGAAATTCATCTTCATCCAGTGCCATGTCTCCGGCTTCGAGCTCCTCGGCAATGTACAAGTGAATGATCTCGTCTGCGAAACCGGGTGATGTATAGAATGAACGCAGATGACGGAGCGACTTGGCTGCGTAGCCGGTTTCTTCCCGTAATTCACGAGCGGCCGCAACCTCCGGCTCTTCTCCGGGATCAAGTTTGCCTGCAGGTATTTCCACCTCGGTACGCCCCATCGCCTGACGATACTGATCAACCACCAGCATGCGATCCCCGTTCAAAGCAAGTACTGCTACCGCACCAGGGTGACGGATGATCTCACGTGAAGCTGTCTGACCATTAGGCAGCTTGACCGTATCGACCTGAAGAGAAATGACTTTTCCTTCAAAGATTGGCTTCGTCGAGACTGTTACTTCATCGAGCTTGGGATTAGACGGGTGGTTAGTACCCGTTTGGTTGGTAGGATTCATATAGGATCAACTCCACTTTTTCAAGATTTTATATTCACAATACGTATAATCCCCCGTTTTTTGGCATATCGTGAGCCTATAGCCTTTCGAGAAATAAAAAAACAAATCAGGGGGATATCCAATGAACAGTTATGTGACATCTCAATCAGTACATGTGGTCGGACAAGCAAGGCAAGTCCAGCTTATACTCAAGCAATGGATGCGTGAATGGGGCCCTGATGCCAAGCTGAGTGAACTGATAGCGGGACGAAAGTAATCCTTGTTGACTTTCATTTCTCCCATAAAATATAACATGAATTCGCAAAAAGTCCGAATCCGATGCTAACCGGTTTCGGACTTTTACGTAGAGAGGCGCTTCCTTCCAAGTAACACCTCTATATATGCTTACTTGCTGCCAGAAGCCGTCTCCTGAATGATGGCTACGACAACCTGGGACAGTTTAACGATATCTTCCGCACGAATGCGCTCTTTCGTCGTATGAATATCCTCATAACCTACCGCCAGATTGACGGTCGGAATGTTGAAGCCATTGAAGATGTTGGCATCACTGCCACCACCTGAAGCAAACGTACTTGTTTCCAGACCCAGGCTGCGAATCGCACGCTGCGCAAGCTGCACAACCTCATGCTCATCGTGGAACCCGAAGGCAGGATACAAAATCTCGCTGCGGAATTCGGCTGTGGCACCATATTTGCGGCAGGTTGTTTCTAAAGCTTCACGCATCTGAGCAATTTGCTTTTCCACTTTTTCCTGCACAATACTGCGTGCTTCCGCTTCAATCTGTACAAAATCACATACAACATTCAGTGCAGATCCGCCTTGAAACTTGCCAATATTGGCCGTAGTCTCATCATCGATCCGTCCCAGTGTCATTGCTGCAATGGCCTTCGCCGCCACTTGGATGGCACTGATGCCATCTTCGGGGTTCACACCTGCATGTGCCGACTTCCCATAAATGTTCATCTGAATCTCGGCTCTCGCCGGGGCAGCCACACATATCGTTCCCACTGCACCATTGGAATCAAGTGCATAACCGAATTCAGCCTCAATATCTTTTGGATCCATTGCACGGGCACCGACGAGACCGGATTCTTCGCCAACGGTAATGACGAACTGAATTTTCCCGTGTGGAACCTTGTTCTCCTGAATCGCCCGAATCGCTTCAAGCAGAGCAGCAATACCTGCCTTGTCGTCTGCTCCGAGGATCGTTGTTCCATCGCTGCGAATCCAACCGTCTTCTCCAAGCTCGGGTTTGATTCCCTGTCCAGGAGTTACGGTATCCATGTGGCAGGTAAAAAAGATCGGCGCTGCCTCCGGTGCACCATCCGCTTCCCAGGTAACAATCAGGTTACCTGCTCCATGCCCGGTTTTCTCCAAGGTATCGTCCTCATATATGCTGAGACCCAGCTGGGTAAACTGTTCCTTCAATACGTTGGAGATGTTATGTTCATTCTTCGTTTCACTGTCGATCTGCACCAGTTCCATAAACTGATGTATGACACGTTCCTGTTTAATCATAGGACTTTCCTCCCTCTCATGGATACGGTACAATACAATTAATATGCTTGTTTATTTTTCATTTGTTGAAAGGAGTTCTCTCTTCATGCAAAAAAAGAAATGGTTCAAAATCGTGATCTATCTCATGCTGATTGCCATGATCGGGTCTACCCTTTTCATCGCTCTTGAACCCCTACTATTTGGATAGAATCTGAAGCCCTTGACTGTCTGAACTAGAGACGGACAATGGCTTCTTTTTCGTTTCTCCAAGTCATCTCATATGGAAAAATACGTCCGAAATATGGGACAATCTGCTGGGCAACGTGCTCCACGGTGTAGGTTCTGCCGGTGATGTCCTCGAGAGAGGTCACGCCGTACTGCTCTATGCCACAAGGGATAATCCCTTGAAACCCTTCATCCTGAATACCTGAAGTAATATTAAAAGCAAAACCATGACTCGTCACGAATCCTCGCCGATGTTTACAACGGTTAAACTTTACCCCGATGGCAGCGATCTTCATATCCCCGATCCATACTCCGGTGTATGCTTCTTTCCGGCCAGCCTCAATACCCTCATCTGCCAGGTAATCAATGATGACCTGCTCCAGATTGCGCAAATATCCATGTAAATCAAGAGCTTCATCACGGCCGAGAACGAGCAGCGGATAACCAACAAGCTGACCTGGACCATGATATGTAATATCACCGCCACGATCAATTTGAAACAAGGTAATCCCCTTTGCCTCGAGCTCCTCCTTGCTGAGAAGCAGATGCTCCGGGTGATTTTGAGATCCGATTGTATATGTGGGAGGATGCTGCAGCAGAAGCATCTGCTCGATTCCCTCACCTTCGTCCAGCTGCTGTACAATTGCTTTTTGGCGGTTCCAAGCCTGTTCATAATCAAGCATCGGTATGTATGTCACATCCAGCGGCTTGTTCATGATTTCCCCACACCCTTCCGCTTCATTGTCCAAACCATATTTGATCGTTTAACCGCAGACAGCGGGAAAAGTGCACGGCCTGTGGCACATACACTTTCCCTTGACAACTCTATTTCATTAATACACTTTTGTTTCCATATTATAACCTTCAAGGTTTTCCTTGACCCGCTGTAAGAACCGGCCGCAGATGACGCCATCCAGTATCCGATGATCCAGAGACAGACACAGGTTGGCCATTGAACGAACAGCAATCATGTCATTAATGACTACAGGCTTCTTCACGATCGATTCAAACGTGAGAATTGCCGCTTGTGGATAGTTAATAATCGGTTGCGAAAGAATTGAACCAAACGAACCGGTATTATTGACTGTAAACGTACCACCTTGCATATGATCCAGCTTCAGAGTACCTTCACGGGTTTTACGTGCCAAATCATCGATTTCCCGGGCCAAACCTGCGATATTACGCTGATCCGCATGTTTGATCACAGGTGTTAGTACAGAGTCTTCTGTACCTACCGCCATGGACAAGTTAATATCCCGTTTAACGATAATTTTGTCAACAGCCCAAACCGAGTTCATGATCGGGTAATCCTTAATCGCATTTACAACACCCTTCATCATGAAGGAAAGGTATGTCAGATTAATACCTTCTTTACGCTTGAACTCATCCTTGAGCTTATTGCGCAGCATAACAAGGTTGGTAACATCCACTTCAATCATGGTCCATGCGTGAGGAATTTCCGATACGCTTTGACGCATGTTTCGGGCAATGGCATTACGCACAGGAGTAACATCGATAAAATATTCCGATCTTCCCTGGCCGCCACCTTCTACTTCAATCTGCGGGATTTTCGGAGATTCCGTCAAATGAATCCCTGAATGTCTCACGGGAACGCCTGCATCCGCCGCAGAAACCGCTTCTCTTGCGGAGATTCCCGTTTCTGCACCGCTTTTGTTCAAACCGCTAAACGGTGAAGCAGATGGACTAGCTTCAGAGGAAGATTGTGCTGACGGTATACTTGTTTGGCCACCTTGAGCGATTACAGCAAGCACATCCTTGCGTGTGATGCGTCCGCCTGCTCCTGTGCCTTGAATGGCCTGCAAGTTAAGACCATGCTCTGCTGCAAGTGACTGTACCGCAGGAGAGTAGCGATTACGCATAGGCTGATTGGCATCATGACCTGCTGGAGTTACTGATCCTTGCTGTGCATTGTTCTGCTGGGATACTTGTGTCACTTGCTCTGCAACTTGTTCATCATCCGCAGCTGCTACCTGCATACGGCAGATGGCTTCACCAACAGCAATCGTCGTACCTTCTTCCACCAGAAGGTCGCCCATGATTCCATCAACTGTCGATGGAATCTCTGCATTGACCTTATCGGTAATTACTTCACAGATTGGCTCGTATTGTTCAACCCGGTCGCCCGGTTTTTTTAACCATTTTCCAATGGTAGCCGAGACCAGCGATTCTGCCAGCTGCGGCATAATGACCTCGATCCATTTCATACGTTCAGCCATTTGTTATATCACTCCAAACTTTGCTTTTAACCTTTTTTCGAATAGGTTGTCGAAACTTATATTCAACCGAATTAATACTCCGCAAGGGTGCGCATGGCTTCCTTCGCTTTATCCTTGCTAAGCATGTAGAATTTCTCCAGTGTAGGGCTGATTGGCATTGCCGGTACGTCCGGTCCGCAAAGACGCTGAATAGGTGCATCCAGATCGAACAGGCACTCTTCGCTGATAATAGCCGCAACTTCGGCACCAACACCACCTGTTTTGTTGTCCTCGTGAACAATAAGCACCTTACCTGTCTGACGAGCCGAAGCGATGATCGCTTCACGGTCAAGCGGCTGCAGTGTACGCAGATCCAGAACGTGGGAAGTAATCCCTTCTTCACGCTCCAGTTCTTCCGCTGCCTGCATTACAAAATGCAGCGGCTGGCTGTACCCGATAACCGTAATATCCGCACCTTCACGAAGCACATTTGCTTTGCCGATCGGAACGATGTAATCATCCTCTGGTACATCTTCTTTAATCAGCTTGTAACACTTCTTATTTTCAAAGAACAATACCGGATCCGGGTCACGGACGGCAGCTTTGAGCAAACCTTTGGCGTCGTATGCCGAGTAAGGAGCGATGATTTTCAAACCAGGTGTACCGAAGAAAATGGATTCCGGACATTGTGAATGATACAATCCTCCGAAAATCCCTCCTCCAATCGGCGCACGAATAACAATCGGACAGCTCCAGTCATTGTTGGAACGATAACGGATTTTGGCCGCTTCACTAATGATCTGATTGGTTGCCGGCAGCATAAAGTCTGAATATTGCATCTCCGCAATGGGCTTCATGCCATACATAGCCGCCCCAATGGCTACTCCTGCAATGGCTGATTCGGACAAAGGTGTATCCATCACACGCATCTCGCCGAATTGCTCTTGCAAGCCTTTGGTTGTGGTAAACACGCCGCCTTTGACACCGACGTCTTCACCCAGTACAAAGACATTCTCGTCTCGCTCCATCTCTTCTTTCATCGCAAGACGGATCGCATCTATATATTCCATAACCGCCATGATTACCGTCCCCCTTCTTCGCTGTCCGCATAAACGTGCGTCAGAGTGTCCTCAGGTTTCGGATATGGCGCGTTGTCTGCATATTCAGTCGCTTCTTTCATTTCCAGCGCGAGCTGGGAAGCCAGATCCGCATCCCGGGCTTCGTCCCAGATGCCGCAATCAATCAAATAATTTTTCATCCGAAGAACGCCGTCCTTCTTCCAATTCTCATCAACCTCTTCCTTGGTCCGGTAAGCCAGATCATTGTCGGAAGTGGAGTGAGGAGACAAACGGTACATCATGGCTTCAATCAGGGTAGGGCCTTCACCGGCAATTGCACGGCGGCGCGCTTCTTTGACGGCAGCATATACTTCGAGCGCATCATTGCCATCAACCCGTAGTCCAGGGAAGCCGTATCCCAGTGCACGATCCGATATCTTGCCGCTAAGCTGCTTATGGACCGGAACAGAGATGGCGTACTGGTTATTCTCACACATAATAATGACAGGCAGCTTGTGAACTCCAGCGAAGTTAGCTCCTTCGTGGAAGTCTCCCTGGTTGCTTGAGCCTTCACCAAACGTAACAAATGAAACAAATTCTTTTTTCTGCATTTTTGCCGCCAGTGCAAAACCTACGGCATGCGGTACTTGAGTAGTAACCGGGCTTGAGCCCGTAACAATTCGCAGCTTTTTATGACCAAAATGCCCCGGCATTTGACGGCCGCCGCTATTCGGATCTTCCGCCTTGGCAAAAGCAGAGAGCATCAGCTCGCGAGGCGTCATGCCTACCGCCAATACGAAGCCGTAATCGCGGTAATAAGGTAAGTAATAATCGTGATCCCGGTCCAGTCCAAAAGCAGCACCCACTTGTGCAGCTTCCTGACCTACACCGGATACGTGAAAGTTAATTTTGCCGGCCCGCTGCAAGAGCAAGCAACGTTCATCGAACTTGCGCGCAAGCAGCATGTATTTGTACATGTCCAATACTTCTCCATCGCTAAGTCCCAGCTGTTCATGCCGGTGGACCGCATCTGCAGTACCTTGTGAACTCATATGAGGTACCTCCTTTTAATCAGAGCCTGTGCCCGTCTTACAACCCGATCTTATAACCTGGTACTAAGACTTGGCTTAACCTTATTATAATCCCTTTTGCCCAAAAAAGGAAAGAACCTTTCTCATAAGTCTGTCCAGACCTACATTCCAATGGCTTTTCCGTCTACGGCCAGCATGGCTTCGCCCATAATTTCGGACAATGAAGGATGCGGATGGATCGTCTGTCCCACTTCCCATGGCGTCGCATCCAGCATTTGTGCCAGTGAAGCCTCAGCGATCAGTTCCGTTACATGGGTACCAATCATATGTACACCCAATATATCATTCGTCTTGGCATCGGCGATTACCTTCACAAAACCGTCCCGGTTTCCATGAACGAGTGATTTGCCAATTGCCTGAAACGGAAACTTGCCGGTTTTGACATCAAAACCACGCTCTTTCGCTTCACGCTCCGTGAAACCAATGCTTGCTGCTTCAGGACGAGTGTACACACACCGGGGAATACGGTGGGATTCGACGGCATGAACCGATTCACCTGCGAGGTGATTCACGGCCAGAATGCCTTCATGACTCGCAGCGTGTGCAAGCTGTAATCCACCAATGCAATCCCCGATCGCATAGATATGTCCTTCACCAGTCTGTAGATGCTTGTTTACTGCGATGAATCCGCGGTCCAATTTGATATCGGTGTTTTCGAGTCCAATATTTTCGACATTAGCCTGCCGCCCCACTGATATCAGCATTTTGTCCGCACTGAGCGTCTCCTGCTGATCGTTATTCATCTGAACATTAATTCGAACGCCTTCTTGACCAGCCTCATATGATTCTGGCATGATTTTAGCCTTTGTCAGGAAGCGTACTCCGCGTTTGCCAAGCAGCCGCTGCATCTCCCTTGCCACGTCTTCGTCTTCTGCGGGTAATACATGATCGGCAGCCTCGACAACCGTAATGTCCACCCCGAAGTCATTCAGCATGGATGCCCATTCCAGTCCAATCACGCCACCACCCACGATGATGAGTGATGTTGGCAATTCATCCATCCGCAGAGCTTCGTCACTGCTCATGATATACCGGCCATCCGGCTCCAGGCCCGGAAGTACGCGCGGACGTGACCCGGTAGCAATGATGAGATTGGTTGGCACAACCGTATCCATCTCCCCATCTTCAAACTCCACAGCTACCGCTCCGCTCTGAGGTGAGAATATGGACGGTCCGATTACACGGCCTTTGGCGTATACAACCTGGATCTTATTTTTTTTCATCAAATATTGAACACCTTGATGCAGCTGCTCCACAATGGCGTCCTTGCGCGCCTGTACCTTGGGAAATACCAGCGTTGCTCCTGCTGTTTCGATTCCGTACGATTCGCTCTCTTGAATCTCAGCGTACACTTCGGCACTTCTCAATAGCGACTTGCTTGGAATACACCCGCGATGCAAGCAGGTACCCCCAAGCTTGTCCTTCTCAATAATGACAACCTGTTTACCCAACTGGGCAGCACGAATTGCGGCAACGTAACCTCCGGTCCCTCCTCCGAGAATGGCAACATCACATGTAATTGGCATCTTTTATGTTCTCCTCTATCAATATGATTAGTTATGAATGGAACGATGTTGATGATGATGAAAAGCCTTTTGCAGAACTTTACTATATTCCATTGTACTCCCCTTGGGCAGTCAACTCAAAGTTTGTCCTAACACATGGACAGCGTGCACAAACCAAGCTATGATGGAATCAGGCATGACCTGTAAGCGCAACCTTTATTTTACGTCGACATTTGGCAGAAGGGGTTAAATGGTGATGAATACTAGACTGGTCTTTGCACGGTTTTTGGCGATTTTGGTCTTGGTTATTCCTGGACTAATGGCCATGAAAGGTTTTTTGATGATGAAAGACGCCCTTTTCCTATATTATGCTGAGCACGGGAATGATCAGATCTCACCAGGATTCCAGTGGCTTTCCTTTGGAGGCGGGCTTCTCCTGTTTGCTGCAGGCATGAGTTTCTTGGGGGGCTGGATTTTGTTCCGTGACCGTAAACGCAATTATGTGGGTCCCCGTTTCCGTTCCAAAAACACAACCGAACAGGCAGAGACACCCGGCAAGCTTTCCTAAGTCCGGGCTTTTTGCTGTTCTCCCTAGCTTTATCATTCAATCTGGATCGGGTATAATGCTTATTTATTCACATGGATTTCTCATGGATATCTCAGCATCTTCCCGCTCGTGACTGGAAGAAGATGATACGAATGATCGACTTCAAAAAAGACAGGATGGTTTAACATGATATCGTTTCTCATAACGCTGAAAAGATTGCTCAAGGGCATTTTCCACGCGTTCAAGGACCCCAAGTTTCTCGCACTTTTTATCTTGACTGCAGCAACACTGCTGTCAGGAACCTTGTTCTATACCCGTGTTGAAGGGCTGCACTGGATCGATGCGCTTTATTTCTGCGCCGTGACTTTGACGACGGTGGGGCATCCTGAATTTGTGCCTACCACCGGATTCAGCAAAGCATTTACCGTAATCTACATGTATGCCGGCATTGGCCTTACCTTTGCCATGATTGCCAGAATTACAGCAGGTATTCTATTTCCTCGCAAATTGCAGACAGAAGAGAACCCGGAGTAATCTCCGGGTTATTCGTATAATGCATCCCTCAGCTTCGTTGACATGCGGGATTCTTTGGAAGAAGACTTCAGAATGGTTCTGCGCAGGGTTAAATTGCTGGCCTGCAGCCGCTCTATTTCCGCAAACAGATCGGCAATCAGTGCCTCTGTGCCTTCATGAAGGACAGCTTGTCCCTTTAATTCCTCATACCGCTGCTGCATTTCATTTATTGCTTCACTCACTTGTAAAACACCTCTTTTCCAATACTACAGCTTCACAACTGCCGTTACCAACAGTGTAATAATCCATATAGTAACACAAAGCAGCTTGGATTAGTTCTAGCTCTGACCGGAGATTTCGTGGTACTCTGTAATGGTCGCTTTTTTTGTTGAATCCGTATGTGAGAGGAGTAGCAGCACCGTGCAAACAGGACGTATTACCGTAATTACTGGACCGATGTTCAGTGAAAAATCCGGTGAACTCATTCGCCGTTGTCAGAAATTAATTCAATTTGGCCGTAAAAAGGTCGTTGCTTACAAACCAGCCGAAGATGATCGGTTTGCTCAGGACGAGATTGTCAGCCGAATCGGATATCGTCTTCCTGCCCATTCCATCCCCCGGCAATTAACTCCGGAATCCGTGGAGATGATTCTTGCTCAGACCAAAGATGCTGATGTGGTTGCTTTTGATGAAGTGCAATTTTTCAGCAGTGCCATAATGGACCTCGTCTCCGAGCTTGCCTATTGCGGCAAACACGTGATTGTAGATGGTCTTAATATGGATTATCGTGGCAAGGAATTCGGATATATTGGGGGTCTGCTCGCCATGGCAGATGACATTGAGAAGCTCTCCGCATTCTGTGCGGTTTGCGGAAGCCCTGATGCTGCCTTCACTCAACGTATTGTGAACGGAGAACCAGTCACTCTTGGTCCGGTTGTCATGATTGGCGATTCGGAAGCCTACGAACCACGCTGCCGCTGCTGTTTCATTCCTCCTCACAAAGTAGAATGCTAGTTCAGCTTTTATTATATATTCGGCAGGTTCTCTGAAGCAGAACTCAGAGTCAGACCTGCCTGTTCTTAAAAAGCCCTGAAGGGCTTTTTTTGCTTGACCACCGCATTCGCTCTACCCGGTTCAACATTCATTACAAAAAAGCACCGCTTCAAAGCGATGCTCTAATTCGTAGTCTCCCACTAGTCGCGGGAGACAAAATATTTGTTGGTCATGTAGTATGCGTCACCGCGGGACGTTTCTACCATTCCTTTTTTGGCGTCCAGAAATACGATTTCTTTACACTTCGTACAATACCATTTGGTTCGCTTATATGGAGATTCCGTTACATATGCCGTACCGCACTTGCAATCAATTTTCATCAATAGCTCGGTTGATTTATATGCACTGGATAAGCGTTCCAGACTATCCTGCTGCTGTGTGGGCATGATGGTCTGTTGATAATCGGATAAATGATTTTGAACTTTGAAATCGGCCACGAGGCCTGCATTCAATCCAAAGAACTCTTTCCCAATCTCGGTCACGAAGCGCTTCTCATTTCTGTAGCAATCCAGCCACTCAACAATCTGCTTATTAGACAGTGGAACCGTACCCTTGATACCGCTGTTTAAGGTGTAGGTCATGATGTATAAAGTATCGTCTTGTCTACCTGAGTACATTAGAATCCTCCTTCGAATACATTTGCTAATGTACTACAAAAATGCTCATAAATCAAAGCAATGTTATTTCCTGAGCATGATTCTTCCTATTAAATGGGGTACATTCCACGTTCATCCGCCAACAGCTTACAAGAACTGCATACACCTGTAACATTTCCCTGAGGCGCTGCGTAATGAACGACTGATTCAACTTTTTTCTTGCAAATGGAGCAGTAGTGCCTCCTTTCTTTTTTAGGTGTGTAGTCCGATAGCTTCACTACGTTTTGTTTGCGTCTGAATCCGTGTAAGAAGCCCAGCCATTTCATCTCACTCTCACTCTTTCTCTAGACTAGATTGCAGCCATTCTTCGTCGTTCTCCGGTCAAACTGAACCTGCCGGTATTATGTATACAATTCCCAGTTGTGCACGTCTATCTCATAATCTATTCGACGTTTTAGAGCCTTTTCCTGTCTTTAATCGGTACACATATCAAAAAAAACCGACAAAAGCTATCCTCCCTATCGAGGGAGGGTCAAGGACAGCCGTGTCAGTATTGAATCTTTATTTATAAAAGGTACCTAATACTTCCAGCGCAGGTGAACGCTCAATTCGGAACGGATAGATATACCCTTGATTAAACCGGGTAAACCTTCTGCTCCACAGATCCAGCCCCGAGGTAAATTGATAGGCCTGATATACAAATTTGGAGCAATAATTTCGTTCAATGCTTCGCAAATTGGTCTGCAATCGATAAAACTTAACCTGCTTGTAGTGTTCATGCACCCACTCGGCCGCACGCTGTCCAGCCTGGTTTAAACGTGAACGAAATACAATGAAACGATCTCCTTCATAGAACCGGGTAAGATACCACTCCAGGGAATCGGCGAACACGGGTCCATAAGGATGAACATGATACACTTTGCCGTCCAGCCCAATAATCCCCATATGTCCTGCATAATAGGTCGATTCCGAACTTGGCGTGTACACGATATCTCCCGGTTCCAGCTTCATTTGCCCCAGTTCTGCAACAGGAAGATCCTGCTGCAGCCGTTTGGCTGCGGATCGCTCACGCCTGCTCTCCACCAGTAATCGATGCAAAGCACCGGCAACAGCAAGATAAATGGCTGCGTATTTGATTCGTTTCTTTCCTTTGGTAACCCTGAGGACAGAGGAAATGAAACTCCGAAACATTTTAGACATACCCCACCCCGTATTCTCCACTCTGTCAGATTTATTCGTCTAATTTCATATTATAGTTTTCACTTCGGAACGGATCAAACGGCCATACAATTTTAGCTGCTGCATGTTTCAGTGTCTCTTAACAGAATAACCCAAAACTCCGATATTATAATAAGTATGATAAAAAAATCACGCAACTATCACACCCAGGAGGAATCCCTTATGTTATCCGTTTCATCTTCGAACAGAAGCACCGGAACCCATCAGAGCAGTAATACAGCTACCAAGACGGACAAGATCATTCAGGACTTAAATAAACAAAAGGCAAGACTAAGCGAAGAAATACAAACGGTGAGATCCAATGAAAAACTGGACACAAAAACGAAAATGCAGCGCATTCAAACCCTGAACTCCAGTATTCAGGAAATTGACGCTCAAATTGCTCAAATTAAAGCAGAAGAGATTCAGGAAAAGACACGTCAAAAAGAGAATGAACAGCCCAAGAGTTCTGATCCTCAACCTGAAGATACGGTCTCACTCGGTTCTGTAATCAAGAATAGCAATACATACGATCAATTGGGAAAGCTGGTTGGATCCCGCGAGAAAATGCAAGGTTCAATCAACACGCTGGAGGGCGGCGTTCGTTTTGATCGTACCTTATTAGATAGTAATCCTCATGCAGATAACGGAAAATCGGCGATGCTTGAAAATGCAGAGCATACTGTTTTTCAAATGAAGCGAGAAATGGTTCAGGAAGTTAAATCCCACATTAGAAGTACGGACAAGAAAATTGGGGAATTACTCCAAGATATAAACGATACAGCTCCACGCAATGAACCGACTGTTGAGAAAGCTTCTACCGAAGAGGTGAAAGCGGAAAAGGACAATAAAGACGATAAACTTTCGGTTAACAACGAGGTTATGGACAACAAACCACATTCGAATTCTCTGACAATGATAAACCCTAATACATCAATTGACATTTTAGCTTAATAAATTTAGAACACACACAAAAATAAACCACAACCCTAATACCTGGTATTCACTCAAGGTAATTAAGGTTATGGTTTTTTAATTTTGGCATTTATTCTTCTACAACACCGAGGGCTTTGTTTTTCTCTTTGAATCGGCTGTTATGAGAAGATACATAGGCTACTTTTTCTGCCTCAGGATCCATGTATAGTTTGGCACTGTTGACCGCCAGGGCAGCATCCGTGAAAGTTCCCGCAATAAGATATAGCTTGCTGCCATAATCCACAAAGTCGCCTGCCGCGAATACACCCGGAATATTGGTTTGAAGCTTCTCTGTTGTGGTTACATGCCACTCTCCAAGATCCAATCCCCAGTCCCGAATGGGGCCAAAGTCACTCTTCATGCCGTGATTAACGATAATTGCATCGACTTCCAGCAGTTCACTTTCACCGGTTTCCACGTGGGATATCGTCACTTGTTCAATGACTTCGCCACTAGCACTGTGCAGCGTATTCACTGCATAGGGTGTACGAACATCCACCGAGGATTCTCTCATACGAATGACATTTCGCTCCAGTCCGCCGAAGTGATCCCGTCGATGTACTACCGTCACTTGTTCTGCCAGAGCTTCAAGCTCGTTGGCCCAGTCGACTGCAGAATCGCCTCCCCCAGAGATAAGCACACGTTTGCCACGAAAAGGTTCCAACTCCTGCACTGTGTAGTGCAGATTCGTTACCTCGTAACGGTCAGCTCCCTCAAGTTCCAGCTTCGCCATTTTGTATATTCCATAACCGATTGCCATAATGACGGTACGAGTCCAGTGCTTCTCACCAGTAGCAGCCGTCAGAATAATCGTACCGTCCGGCTGACGTTCAAACCCTT
Organism: Paenibacillus sp. P13VS; assembly: GCF_015143645.1. Lineage (NCBI taxonomy): Bacteria > Bacillati > Bacillota > Bacilli > Caryophanales > Paenibacillaceae > Paenibacillus > Paenibacillus sp. P13VS. The sequence continues at coordinate 201,572 of NZ_WYEV01000007.1, forward strand.
CAATTTGCTGTTCAAACACAATCGTAGGTTCAAACGTTCTCGCCTGTTCTTCCAGCTGCTTAATCAGATTAGCGCATAAAATCGGTGTTACACCACCCACGTCCCAGATCATCTTCTCCGGATAAAAGAGCATGCGTCCACCGAGTCTGTCCCGCGCTTCAATCAATTTCGTTTTCATATCCCGCATACCGCTATAAAAGGCAGAGTACATCCCGGCGGGACCTCCGCCGATAATGGTTACATCATATAGTTCCAACTGCTGATCCATATTAAAGTTACCTCCGTTAATTCGATCCATAACATCGAGTATTTGATATCGATTCTCATTATCACTTAATTCATAGTTTAATGGGAATGTTATCAAAATACAATGGATAAAAACAAAACAATTTTTTTATAGATATCTGAATAATAGAAGAAGTTACATTCCATCTCGATCAGCCGACCTTCTTTCACAGCGAAAATGCTGTTCCAAACTTTATGAAAACAAAAATAATGCCGCAATCTATAGGACGCTAATCGACCTGTAAATCACGGCATTCAGTATGCTGTTGCTTTCATAATTACCTAACTACTCCCGGTCCTTTCAAGACACCTTATGCTCGATTCTCAGCTTGTCGGCAACCATTGCGATAAACTCGGAGTTCGTCGGTTTCGACTTGCTGATGTTGATCGTGTAACCAAACAGGTGGCTGATGCTGTCGATGTTTCCGCGTGTCCATGCCACTTCAATCGCATGGCGGATCGCACGTTCAACGCGGGACGGTGTTGTTTTGAATTTCTCGGCAATGGCAGGGTACAGCGTTTTGGTAATCGCACCCAAAATTTCGATATTGTTATATACCATGGTGATGGCTTCACGCAAATACTGATATCCTTTAATATGCGCAGGAACGCCGATTTCATGTATGATGGACGTGATGCTGGCATCCAAATTTTTGTGTTTGCCCATTGGCACTACATTGGATTTGTTGGTCATAAACATGGATGAACCACTGTTCGTGTTTGAAGAGACGGTTGTCTGGGATCCTACAAGCTGGCGAACCCGGTTAGCGAGCACTTCCATGTCAAAAGGTTTGAGGATGTAATAAGAAGCTCCGAGCTGCACGGCACGCTGTGTGATGTTCTCTTGACCGAATGCCGTAAGCATGATCACTTTCGGTTGTGGATTCAGGTTCAGGTTGCGCAGACGCTCCAATACACCCAGCCCATCCAGATGAGGCATAATAATATCCAGAATCAATACATCCGGCACATCACGGCTTTGCTCCAACAACTGCAGTACTTCTTCCCCGTTGTAGGCAATTCCGGTAATTTCCATATCTTCCTGTTCGGATATATATTCGGCAAGCAAATTCGTAAATTCACGATTATCATCAGCCAGCAATACCTCGATTTTTTGCAAAACGGTATCCTCCTTTGGTTTAACCACTGTTTCGTACATTTCCTTACAGGTTAAATTTTCGACACAGGCGAGGAAATTCCTTCTGTCGAAAATTATTTTTCTTTATTTTTTTTTCGCATTGCTATATAATAAATATTTTATTTCATTATGTGATAATTATCTTTTCCATTCGACAAAAAAATCTTAAGGCGGTTTACCCGGCCTTAAGATTTTTCGCTTTTTCCTTTTTGATCATCACGCCGGCATCCTGTAACATCCACTCGATGAAACAGCCGTAACCTGATTTAGGGTCATTAACAAACACATGTGTTACAGCGCCAATGAGCTTGCCATTCTGAACGATTGGGGAGCCGCTCATTCCCTGAACGATCCCACCCGTTTTATCAAGCAGCTTAGGATCTGTAATGCGAAGCACAAGCCCTTTGGTTGCAGGCTCCGACTGATCGGCCACATGCACAATATCGATGGCGAAACGTTCAACTTGCTGACCCTCGACAACAGTCAAAATTTCTGCCGGTCCTTCCTTCACTTCATGTGAGAAAGCGACAGGAATTCCTTTGGTGTATAAACTGTGATCGGGATTGTCAGACATCTTACCAAATATGCCAAAAGCCGTATTACGCTCAATATTGCCTAATATTTTGCTTTCTTTAAGAAAATGTGCACGTTTTTCACCCGGATCTCCGGATTCACTTTTGGATATAGATGTCACATTCGACTGAACAATCTGTCCACTGCCTACGACAATGGATGTTTGAGTATTCATATCCGTAATCACATGCCCCAAAGCTCCATACACGCCTTGGTCTGGTGCATAGAACGTTAAAGTACCTACGCCAGCCGCAGAATCACGAATGTACAATCCAAGCCTCCAGGCCTGATCTTCGGCATCGTATGCTGGTGTGAGTCGTGTTTTAACGGTTTCCTTCCCACGCTGCAATACCACATCGATCCCTTTTTTGCTTTTTCCTGCTTGCTCTACAGCTTCAGCAACGCCTGCAACGCCATCCAGATGTTTGCCATTCATATGGGTTATCAGATCCCCAAGTTTAATGCCTGCTGTTTCTCCTGGAGAGACTCTTTGGTCTCCTTCAGCACGGACCAAGTGATGACCTACAACCAAAATCCCAGCGGACTTTACTTTTACGCCAATGGTTTGACCCCCGGGTACAACTCGCAAATCCGGAATCACGTTCACATTAACCGTTTTGACCGGAATTTTGCCCCACAGCTTCAAGGTTAATTTCGCTTGTCCTGTCTGCTGGGGATGAAGATGCAATGGCTGCTGCTTCGTGACATGCACTGCTTGCTCCTGTCCATCTAGACCAACAATATCCGGTCGGTCTACAACGGCGCTGGAGGAAGCCGGTACAGCGAGTCGTACATCTGCTTGCCTGCCTGCAAATACCTGTAATTCGTCAGGTAAGGAGGCATAACTCTGCACAGGCTGAATGGCCTGGCTGATTACACATAGAAAGAAGGCAAATAAAAGACCTAGCAATTTCTTCCTGAGGGGGGAATTCAATGGCTGTCACACTCCCTTTGCTTCTTTCGCTTGACGAAAGGTGGTCGCCAATTGCGTACCTATAAGATAACCTTGCCCCCAGGCTTTTATTACTGTCAATCATTACGCCGGTCGCTCGTTTCCTCCTTTTTTGGCTTCCGCCAAATTCAGCATTTCCTGTGCATGATGCAATGTTTTTTCTGTAATTTCAACACCGCCGAGCATACGTGCCAATTCCTTCACTCTGCCCTCGTTTGACAGCGATTCCACCTGCGTCATTGTACGCCCGTCAACGACATGTTTTTCAATGAGGTACTGATGATCTGCCATACAAGCGACTTGTGGCAAGTGTGTAATCGAAAATACTTGGCAGGTTGAGGATAAACGGAACAGCTTCTCTGCAATGGATTGTGCTGCCCGTCCGCTAACTCCTGTGTCAACCTCGTCAAATATGAGGACGGGAATTCGATCGTGACGAGCGAAAATACTCTTCATGGCAAGCATCATTCTGGATAACTCACCACCTGATGCAATTTTACCTAATGGGCGAAGCGGTTCACCCGGATTCGGGGAGATGAGAAATTCCGCATTGTCGGCTCCCTGACGACTGAGCCGGAGCCTGCGCCCGTTCCATTCAATCCCCTTCGGATCTTCTGAAGGCGTAATTTGTACACGCAGCGTTGTACGCTCCATTTGAAGATCCTTCAGCTCACTCTCCACCTGAGCAGCAAGTTCATCGGCACACTGCTTGCGTACCCGGCTCAGATCCTCTGCAGAATCCATCACCAGAACCAGAAGCTTGTCACGCTCAGCGCGCAGTTTCTCCAGGCGCTCGTCCTTGTTTTCCAGCTGGTCTGTTTCATGGCTAATCTGCTCATAATAATTCAAAATAAGGTCAACACTGTCCCCGTACTTTCGTCTTAGACCAGAAATCAAGTTTAAGCGCTGCTCAACCTCCTCCAGTCGACCGGGGTTAAACTCTATTTTTTCACGGTAATCCCTTAATTGAAATGTAGCATCCTCCAATTGATAAAAGGCCGACTGCAGCTGTTCCACGATTGGCTGTAGTCCTTTGCTATCGTAACCGGAGATATCTTCTATCCGGGAGAGGGCGATGCTTACTGCCTCGAGTCCACGCTGACCACTGAGCAGATCATATGCACCGGCAACGCTGTCCATCATTTTCTCACTATGGGATAGCTTGACCCGTTCTTCACCAAGTAATTCATCTTCACCACTTGTTAACCCGGCAGCAGCAATCTCCTCCAGCTGAAAACGATACATGTCCAGCAGCTGATAAGCGCGCTGACTTGACTCCTGAAGGGCACGCAGTTCTTTCTCCGCAGTAATGAACCGGCTGTACCTTTCCTGATATTCCGACTTCACTGGACCAATGACAGCTGCTCCGTAGGTATCCAATAAGCCCAGATGGCTTTCAGCACGCAGCAAACTTTGGTGCTCATGCTGACCATGGATATTGATCAATTTCTCTCCCACTTCACGCAGCATCGTCAGATTGACCAACTGACCATTGATGCGGGATGTGCTCTTACCCTGTGTATTCAGCTCCCGTCTAATAACGAGGTGTTCTTCAGGCTCACAATGGATCCCAAGCTTCTCCAGTGTTTCCCACACCGGATGACCCTGTTCCATCTCGAACAATGCTTCCATCTCCGCTTTGTCACAACCGTAACGGATCAGATCGGCCGAACTGCGACCACCTGCGATCAAACCGAGCGCATCGATAATAATTGATTTTCCTGCACCGGTTTCCCCTGATAACACATGAAACCCTGCGTGAAATACTACATCCACTTCTTCTACAACAGCCAGATTACGAATCGATAATGTAACTAGCATTGGCCAAAGCACCTCCGGATGACAAACTCAGCAATTATGTTTAAAATCGGACCTTAAGAAATGTAACCCATAATTCGATCGATAACCGTCACACTATTATCTTCAGTACGGCAGATGATGAGAATCGTATCGTCACCACAGATCGTCCCCATAACTTCAGTCCATTCAATATTGTCCAGCAAGGCCGCAATGGAGTTTGCCGTTCCTGGCAGACATTTCATTACAACCAGATTATTGGTATGGTCAATATGGAGAAAGTTATCCACTAATGCCCGTTTCAACTTCTGGATTGGATTATAACGCTGGTCTGTTGGCAATGAGTACTTGTAACGACCATCATCCATTGGAATTTTGATCAATAGCAATTCTTTAATATCACGGGATACCGTGGCCTGTGTCACTTGAAAACCAGCTTGACGCAGTGCTTCAACCAGATCATCCTGGGTTTCTATTTCATTCTGACTAATAATTTCACGTATCTTAATGTGTCGTTGTCCTTTCATACATGCCTCCAGTTTAAATAGTTACCATTGATTCCCTAGCTCAGATCATCCCCATCATATACATCTTCCTCATAATCCATCAAACGGATGATCTTTACGCTGGATTCTTCCGTATCCACGTACAATATACCTTCACAACCTGGATACAACAATAAATAGTACAAAAAGCGATCCCGAATGCCAGGACCTGTGAATTCCACCGGCTGTCTGCGCCTTGCCGTCTTGACCAAATACCTGATCTCATCACGCTCGGCAACATAATCAACGAACAACCGACTATAATAAACGGATTCATTGACCTCAAAGGCGAGCGGTATCTTCATTTTGCCTCCGATGACTTCATACCCCTCTGCTTCAAGCAGATCAACAACCGGGGAATGCGGTATGTCGGAATTCAGCTGCATGCCTGACAAACTTACCGGTACCGGTCGATTCAGCCAATTACGCAAACCGTAAAAGAGCCATATGATTAAAATGACAGCAAGTACACCAATAACGATTGTGTCGGATTGCCCATTCATCATCGTTCACCTCGAAGACTTATTCGAGGTCCGGCAGTCGATCTCCTGTTAATAGGATCACCTTTCCAGCGAAAAGAAACTCATCCTATGATGAGTTTCCCGTAAAAGTATGAGCGGCTTCCATAGCAACTTGATGGGCAAGTGCATCGAGTGAAGCCAGATCCTTCTCTTGTTGTGATGCATCCGGTTCTTCCAGACGCCAATGAGCGAGAAATTCGATATTGCCCTCTCCACCGGTAATAGGCGAGAAGGTTAAACCCCGAAGATTTAAATCAAGTTCATTCGCGAAGTGAAGCATGGTTTCCAGTACTTCCTTGTGCACTTTTGGATCTCGAACAACACCAGACTTACCTACCTTCTCACGTCCTGCCTCAAATTGAGGCTTGATCAATGCTACAATATCTGCCGGCTGCTTCAGAAGAGCAAGCAAGGGCGGCAGTATAATTCGCAGCGATATGAAGGATACATCAATGCTGGCAAAGTTTGGCTCAGGTCCAATTAAATCCTCAGGCGTCACATAACGAAAATTGGTTCTTTCCATCACGGTGACCCGGTCATCATTGCGTAATGACCAGTCCAGCTGGTTGTATCCTACATCAATGGCATAAACATGCGATGCACCATGTTGTAATGCACAATCCGTAAATCCACCCGTTGACGAACCAATATCAAGCATGACCAGACCGTTCATGTCAAGATCGAAGTGTTTAATCGCTTTTTCAAGCTTCAATCCACCCCGTCCCACATAAGGATGCACCGAGCCTTTAACCTTTAGTTCAGCTTCCCGCGGTATTTTCATGCCTGCCTTTTCAATTCGTTCATTGTTGGCATACACCAGTCCAGCCATGATTGCCGCTTTTGCCTTCTCACGACTTTCATAATAACCCTGCTCGACCAGCAGAACATCAATTCGTTCTTTCGGGAGTGACATGTCTTTCTCCTATCATATAGTTAATTCATTTATTTAGGTAAAGCATTCCATTGATCAAGAAGGAAAGCGGGTTCTGGACATGCCGTAAGAGGTTTGAGCTGCCAAACTGCGCAGCTGCACACATACGTTGTCCACCGTAAGCCCAACTTCAGCCCGTTGTTCATTGATGCTGCCATGTTCAATGAAGCGATCCGGAATCCCCATAAGATCAACATGTACATCATGCAGACCCTGTTCAGCATAGAACTCAAGCACTGCGCTGCCCATACTGCCTGCTTGAGAAGCTTCTTCAAGCACAATCAGTTTGGTACCACGAATCGCGAGATCACGAAGCATTTGTTCATCCAGTGGCTTGAGGAAGCGTGCATTGATCACTCCGGCTGTAATGCCTTCCTTTTTCACGGTTTCAGCTGCTTCTTCAGCAATTTGAACCATGGAACCCGAAGCGATGATGGCATAACCTTCAGATGGTCGCAGCTGTTCCCAAGTTCCGATTGGAATCGGTACGAGCTGCTCATCCATTGGAACGCCTACCACATTGTTTCGAGGATACCGGTAAGCAATAGGTCCTTCGTTATAATCAAGTGCTGTTTTCATCATGTGACGCAGTTCATTCTCATCCTTCGGCATCATAAGTACAATGTTAGGAATGTGTCTCATAAACGCCACATCATACACGCCTTGATGCGTCTCTCCATCAGGTCCAACAAATCCCGCACGGTCAATGGCAAAGATCACATTGGCATTATGACGGCAAATATCATGCACGATCTGATCATATGCCCGCTGCATAAACGTAGAATATACGGCAAAGACAGGCTTCATGCCTTCCATGGCCAGTGCAGCACACATGGTTGCCGCATGCTGCTCTGCAATCCCTACATCAATCATGCGGTCCGGGAATTCCTTGCTAAATGGAATAAGCCCCGATCCTGTCGGCATAGCAGGCGTTACAGCAACGATACGCTGGTCTTCTTTCGCAAGTTCAACCAGTGTCTGCCCGAATATTTCGGTGTACATTGGTTTGCCCACGGCCTTGAGTACCTGACCGGATTCTATTTTATAAGGTGAGATACCATGCCATTTGTGTGAGTCTGCCTCCGCTGGCTGGTATCCTTTGCCCTTGGTTGTGAGAACATGAACGAGAACGGGTCCCTCCACGTTATCCGCTTGTTTGAACGTCTCAATTAATTTGGGAATGTCATGTCCATCGATGGGTCCCAAATAAGTGAAGCCGAGTTCTTCAAACAAAACACCCGGAACCATCATATATTTGACGCTATCCTTAATCCAGCTTGCCGATTTGGCCAAACGGTCTCCAATGGCAGGAATCTTTTTGAGCATTCCTTCCACATCATCTTTGGCTTTTAGATAATGGCGATCAGAACGGATTTTGCTTAAGTATTTATGCATCGCCCCAACATTGGGCGCAATGGACATTTCATTATCATTCAGAATGACCATCAGTTTTTTCTGCTCATGGCCAATGTGGTTAAGTGCCTCAAAGGCCATACCACCTGTAAGAGCTCCATCACCAATCATGGCAATAACCTGATTATCTTCACCCTTCAAATCACGTGCAAGCGCCATACCCATGGCAGCAGACAAGGATGTACTGCTGTGTCCAGCCTCCCATACATCATGCTCGCTCTCATTACGCTTGACGAACCCGCACAATCCATTGTGCTGACGCAATGTATCAAAACGGTCCATGCGCCCTGTAAGAATTTTATGCACATACGCTTGATGCCCTACATCGTAAATCATTTTGTCTACCGGACTGTTATAACAGTAGTGCAGGGCTACCGTGAGCTCAACCACGCCTAAATTCGGTGCCAGATGCCCCCCCGTTACGGACAATTTCTCAATCAGAAATTGCCGAATCTCTGCGGATAATAAAACAAGATCATCCGGAGACATCGATTTTAGATCACTGGGTTGTTTAATTTGTGGAAGCAGCACGAGAATCTCCCCGCTTTCCTAGATTGTTTGATTAAGTGGATAACACTTTTTAAACTGAATTTTATTAAATCACATTAAATCATTATAACATAAAAGAACAGGAATCATAATTTACGGCTTCATACTCCAGATTGCGAGCTTTTTCGCGAGCAAGACAAATGAATTGAACCATTATTATGTATCCGTTATGTCAAATGTAATCACCGTGCAAAAAGCACATTAACATTATTACACCGATCTGAATCTTACGAAACAGCCGCAGGGCCGTTTCATTTACTTTTTAGACTAATGATCTCTGCGCATTAAATAATCTGCTATCTCCATCAATCGCGATGAATCTGACAACTCCGCTCTGCTAAGGGCCTCTTTTGCAGATTGGGTCAAGGACTTCACCTGTTTTTGAGACGCTTCCATGCCTATGAAAAATGGATAAGTTACCTTTTGCTGATTGACATCGCTTTGGGTTTTCTTGCCCATTTTTTGCTCATCCCCAGTCAGATCAAGGATATCGTCCTGAATCTGAAAAGCAAGACCAAGATCACGCCCGAATACACGCAGTGCATCAAGTTGTCCTTCAGTTGCGCCACCAATACGAGCGCCAGCCAGCAAGGAGAACACGATCAAATCACCGGTTTTATGCAAATGGATATACTGCAGTTGTTCCAGATCCGTCATCCCTTGCTCACCTTCCATATCAGCCACTTGCCCACCAACCATGCCGCGGGCGCCAGCCAGTTCGGAAAGCTCCTCCACAATAGAAAGCAAGGCTTCTGCCGGCACACCGTTCTTGCGGCCTGCTTGCACTACACTATAGAAAGCATGAGTCAACAAAGCATCTCCTGCAAGAATAGCCGTGGCTTCACCATACACCTTGTGATTCGTTAATTTTCCCCGACGATAGTCATCATTATCCATTGCAGGCAGGTCATCGTGGATAAGAGAATACGTGTGTACCATTTCCACGGCGCAGGCTACCGGCAGCGCAGCTGCACGCTGTGCTCCGAGGGCTTCCGCCGCAGCGACGACCAGAAGAGGACGGAGGCGCTTGCCTCCAGCCATAAGTGAATACTGCATCGCATCACGCAGAGACTGAGGTACATCCCAGTGAACTGGGAGAATCTCTTTTAAAGCTTCCGTAACCTCATCTGTTGTCTGTTGGAGATACTGTTCAAAGGAAGGACGACTACTCATTGCCTTCACCGCTCTCAACTTCCGAAGCTCCGAACGGCTTCTTCCGAAGTTCCCCATCTTCTTCTACGATCATTTCAATCTTGCGTTCCACTTGTTCCAACTTGATTCCGCATAACTGGGAAAGTTTCATTCCTCGCTGAAACAGATCAATGGCCTGTTCTAATGGAACATCCCCATGCTCCAGCTGAGCTACGATATCTTCAAGTGCCGCCATTGCCTCTTCAAAATTCAGTTCCGGTTCATTCGCCATGGATGTTGTCATCCTCCTTCATTCCCCAAACCTGACAGTCCAGCTGTCCGTCTGTTAATTTAATCTTAATTGAATCTCCAGGCTGCACTTCCTTCAACGATTTGATCAGTCTTTGCTCCTGTTCGTCATACACCAGACTATATCCGCGAGACATGACTTTTAGCGGGCTTAGAGCATCGAGGTGGCGCACGGAAGATTTCCATTGCTGCTGCTTCGATCTGACGATAGACCTCATCGCAAGTACAAGCTGACGCCGTGCTGCGGCATTTTCCCGTTGAGCCGCATTCACCTGTTCACGTGGATTGAACCGCTGCAGAGCAGCACGAAGACGCTCTTGTTTCTCCGCGGTCCATTTCATCCGTGTATCCACTGTCCTTAACAGCCGCTGATGCAGCATGTCCAATCGTTCTGTATGCTGCATCAATGTCCGTCTTGGGTGAACAAGTACCGGCGAACGCTGTAATCTGGCAAGTCGTTCACGGTTATGTGCAGCCCGTTGACGCAGACTATGCTGCAGCTGACGCTGTCTTAGCGCAATCTGGTCAAGCAGCTCTGCACGATTTGGCACAGCCAGTTCAGCAGCCGCTGTTGGCGTCGCAGCCCGCAGGTCTGCAGCAAAGTCTGCAATGGTAAAATCGGTTTCGTGTCCGACTGCAGAGATCACAGGAATATCTGAATCAACTATGGCTCTGGCAACCATCTCTTCATTAAAAGCCCACAGCTCCTCCAGTGATCCCCCGCCCCGGCCTACAATCAGCACGTCCGCTTCACCAAGGAGATTCAGGTTTCGAATGGCTTTTACGATTGAAGGTGCTGCGCCTTTTCCCTGAACCAGAACAGGATATAGAAGCACTTTCGCAGAAGGGTATCTGCGCTGCAATGTAATCATGATATCCCGTACCGCTGCTCCTGTAGGAGACGTAACTACACCGATCGTTTTGGGATAACGCGGAATAGCACGTTTCTTGGCCGAAGAGAAAAGCCCCTCATCCTCGAGCTTCTTTTTCAATTGCTCATAAGCCAGATAGAGACTTCCGATTCCGTCAGGCTGCATCTGGGTAGCGTAAAATTGATATTGACCGTCCCGCTCATAAACCGATACATTACCACGAGCAATAACCCTTGCACCCTCCTTTGGCACAAAGGGCAATCGCTGATTATGGGACGCGAACATGATAGCCTTAATACGGCTGTCTTTATCCTTCAATGTAAAATACATATGGCCGCTAGAGTGATGTGTGAAGTTGGATATCTCCCCGCGCAGCCAGACGTCCGACAGGACCTGATCGGATTCCAGTTTCATTCGGATGTACCGATTCAGGTCTTTGATGGAGTAGATCTGTCGATCTGCCACAGACGTACCTAGGCCAATCCGTGAGCGCGTTTGGCAGCGATCAGTGTATTTTGCATCAGCATGGTGATCGTCATTGGACCAACGCCACCCGGAACTGGAGTAATCGGACCGGAAACTTCCTTCACACTTTCAAAATCCACGTCTCCAGCCAATTTACCATTGTCCAAACGGTTCATACCCACATCGATGACTACAGCACCCGGTTTCACATAATCGGCATCCACGAAGTTTGCACGACCGATTGCTACGACCAATATGTCGGCTTGACGTGTAATTTCTTTCATGTTTGCCGTACGTGAATGACACATTGTTACGGTTGCATTCTCACGTTGAAGCAGCAAAGATACCGGTTTGCCCACAATATTGCTGCGTCCGATCACAACAGCATGCTTACCCGACATTTCCAATCCAGTCCGCTTGATCAGTTCAATCACTCCGGCAGGTGTACATGGCAGCAAACTGTCATCGCCGATCACAAGGTTACCCACATTGACCGGATGGAAACCATCCACATCTTTTTCAACCGCTATTGCATCAATAACAGCCTTTTCCTCAATATGCTTCGGTAATGGGAGTTGAACAAGAATCCCGTTAATGGAGCTCTGATTGTTCAGCTTGTCCACCAGAGCCAGCAAGTCCTCTTGGGACGTACCTGCATCGAGACGATGTACTTCAGAGTAAAAACCGAGATCGTGACAAGCTTTTTCCTTATTTCGCACATAGACTTGGGATGCCGGATCTTCCCCGACGAGCACAACAGCCAGACCAGGCACAACCCCCTGTTCGCTAAGCTGCTTTACTTCTTCAGTTATGCCTGCGCGGATCTCCTGGGACACTTCTTTACCGTTAATAATAGATGCTGTCATTGTACTCTCTCTCCCTTATGTGAACATTTAATAAGTAACTCGCTATTTTAGGACAATTTCGCTTTGATCGTGTCAACTTCCTGGATCATGCGTCCAAGCACACCGTTAACGAACTTCCCCGATTCTTCTGTGCCAAAATGCTTGGACAGCTCAATCGCTTCGTTAACCGATACTTTCGCCGGAACATCATCACGAAATACCATTTCATAAGCAGCCAGCCGCAAGATCTGACGGTCTACCCGAGACAGACGGCTAATTTGCCAGCCCTTGAGATAATCCACCAGCAATCCGTCGATCGCTTCCTTCTGATTCCATGCTCCTTGAACAATTTCCGTTACATAACTGCGCATGACATCTGCATCGTGAATAACGACTTCCGTTTCATTTTCCTCGGCCGCTTCGTTAATCAGCATATTTACAGCTTCAGCTGCACCCACTTCATTCATTTCCATCTGATACAGACTTTGTACCGCAATTTCCCTTGCCAAACGTCTTTTCATGTCCTGCCTCCTGCAGCGCTCATCCGAGCGTCATCATGCTTATTTTAAAATAAAAGAACCATCCACGCATCATGTTTGTGATGCGAAATGAAGTAGCCTTTACGATATGGTTATTGTTATCCCTTTTCACAAAAAAACCTGCAGTACGTTTCCTCCAAAAAACGGGCATATTAAACTAAGCTCTTTTCGGAAGAAACATATTGCAGGGTTCAGGTGGCTCACTTAAACGGACGCCAGCGCTCTCCAAGCCATTGTCCCCATTCCCTCCAGGGAATGAACAAGCCCAGCTTCGAATCGCTTCGTCTGCCTAATGTATAACCGATGAACACCAAAAGTGCAAAGAACAACATATCCCAAAACCCGGTAAACAAATAAAGAAATCCAAAAAAGATGCCGCCCACAATTCCGGTTATCCGGCCTCTGTGACTATCCCAAATCTCTCTCCACAGCATCAGTGAAACTCACCTCATTCCACTCGACTCTTGTAGTTAGGCGACTGGGTAACATTGGCAACATACACGGTTACATTCGAAACCGGGATCCCCGTAATCTCGTGTACATGATCATGTATGGCCTTTTGCAAATCCGAACTCAGGGTTGGAATTGGCGTCTCGCCATCGACCACTGCACGGATCATAATCTCCAATCCCGACTCAACCACACGAATACGTGCCTTAACATCGCGTACTCCCCGGAAGCGGGAAGTGGCTTTCAGGCAGAGATTTTCAATGGTCTCCATTGAGATCTGCACATCACCGTATTCCGTACGCTGATCTACAGATGGCAACGAAGCCCGCCCACGCCGTACCGAGATGTAAAAAAAACGCAAACTCAGGATAAACAAGATCGCCGCTGCAACAACGGCTGCAACAATGACGTTCTGTTCCTGCTGGTAATTCAATTCGTAAGGCAGTACTCCACTAATGAGTAGAATGACAACTGCCGATATTGCTCCAACGCTTATGCTGTATATAAACAACAGAAGCCGATCCAGTATTTTCGCCACGAACTGCACAGCCTCCCTTGCTCACTAACGTTGCTGTAACCTGAACCTATGCATATCATGTCAACACGTTCTATCCATATGTCTCAATGGAAGATGAAGACATGTCCAAGACGGGATAACCCCCGGCAGTCATGCCGGGGGAATCTGTCTTCTTTTATTTTACACGCTGACTGTTCAGGTCAATCTCTTCCACTTTTTCAGTGCTTTTGAACTGAACGTCATGAATGTGCACATTGACTTCGTTCACATTCAATCCAGTCATATTCTCAATGGAGCGTTTAACATTTTGTTGGATTTCAGTAGCTACTTGGGGAAGACGATAACCATACTCGATGATAACCGATACATCCACAGCAGCCTCGCGTTGGCCCACTTCGACTTTAACACCCTTGGAGAGGTTTTTGCGACCAAGCAATTCAGCAAATCCGCCAGCGAAACCACCGCTCATGCCCGCTACTCCTTTAACTTCTACCGTAGCCAGCCCAGCGATTACTTCAATGACTTCAGGTGCGATCTGGATTTCACCGATATCCGTTCGTTCAAATTCTGTCGGTAGTGTACTCATAACTGTTCAACACACCTTTCGCGTAATAAGTTTGCGGCCATCCGTCAGGGCGCTGTCCTACAGGCTTGATGGCTTTGGACACCCTGCCGGTCCGGGAACTTCCGGAACCCCTGCAAGCAAACTTCACCAAGAAACGTGTGGGCTTATCCCTTGCAGGAGACATGCGCTCTTATTATTACATACTATATCATTTGGGCTAGATTATGACAAACAAGCCCAATATGCTTGTTAAATCTCGTTTTCCTCGAGGAATTTAATATCAAAATCGCCCCGAATGAACGTTGGATGTTCCAGCAATTTCTGATGGAAAGGAATCGTCGTAGAGATGCCTTCAATGGCAAACTCAGCGAGCGCACGTTTCATCTTGGCAATCGCCTCTTCCCTGTTCGCACCCCACACAATCAATTTAGCGATCATGGAGTCGTAAAACGGAGAAATCGTGTAGCCCGGATAAGCTGCGCTATCCACGCGGACACCTGGACCACCTGGTGCAAGATAAAAACCAATTTTACCTGGTGAAGGCATAAAATTGCGATCCGGATCTTCAGCATTGATACGGCATTCGATCGACCATCCGTTGATAACAACATCTTCCTGACGGAATGACAGCGGGTTGCCTTCAGCTACCGAGATCATTTCGCGAATCAGATCCACACCTGTCACCATTTCGGTAACGGGGTGTTCCACTTGAATACGCGTATTCATTTCCATGAAATAGAATTCACCGTTAGGGCTGAGCAAAAACTCAAGGGTTCCTGCACCGGAGTAATCCACAGCCAGTGCTGCACGAACTGCAGCCTCACCCATCCGTGTACGTACTTCCTCATTCAGCACTGGACAAGGCGCTTCTTCCACCAGCTTCTGACGACGGCGTTGAACAGAACAATCACGCTCGCCAAGGTGTACTGCGTTCCCATGCTTGTCGGCAATAATCTGAATCTCGACGTGTTTCATGCCTGTCAGGAATTTCTCCAGGTACACCCCGCCGTTGCCAAAAGCCTTTTGCGCTTCCTGCTGAGCAGCCGTAATCTGTTTGATCAGGGCTTCTTCATCTTCCGCGATACGAATACCCTTACCTCCGCCACCTGCAGTAGCTTTGATAATAACAGGGTAGCCAATATCCCGGCCAAGCATAATCGCTTCTTCCATGCTTTCGACAAGACCATCGGACCCCGGAATAACAGGAACGCCCGCGTCTTTCATCGTTTGCTTAGCGACAGCTTTGTCACCCATCTTGGTAATGGCTTCAGGGGAAGGACCGATAAAGGTGATATTGCAGGAATCACAAATTTCCGCAAAATCGGCGTTCTCCGCAAGGAATCCATAACCAGGGTGTATGGCGTCACATTCCGTTAATGTCGCCACACTCATCAGGTTGGTGAAATTCAGATAGCTGTCTTTGGACAACGTAGGTCCAATACAATAGGCTTCGTCTGCAAGACGTACATGCAGCGAGTCCTTGTCCGCTTCCGAATAAACCGCGACTGTCGAAATACCGAGCTCACGACAGGCACGAATAATGCGTACCGCAATCTCTCCACGGTTCGCAATCAGTATTTTTTGAAATTTCATTTCGTTATTGTCCTCCTTCGAAGCTCAAGCGGTTGCCGCTCTCCGGCGATTTACCGTTATTCCGGTTTAACCAGGAACAGGGGCTGTCCATACTCGACCAGCTGTCCGTTCTCAACCAGTACTTCAACGATTTCTCCCTTGATGTCGGCATCAAGCTCGTTCATCAGCTTCATCGCTTCAATGATACATACCGTTGTTTTATCAACAACCTTATCACCAACGCTTACAAAAGGACCCGCTTCCGGTGAGGAAGCTCTGTAAAAAGTACCCACCATCGGGGATACAATTTTATGTAAATGGCTTGTAGTATCCACTTGCGGAGCAGCTTCTGTTACGACTGCAGCAGGTTGTTGTGCCTGTGGAGCAGCAATGACTTGCGGTTGAACCGCAGCTGCCTGAACGTATTCGGTTTTACCCGGTTTACGGATCGACAGACGTGACCCCTCATTTTCAATTTCCAACTCTTGAACGGAACTTTCATCCACCAGTTTGATCAGTTCTTTGATCTCACTCAATTTAAACATTTCCATTATTCACTCCTTCGGCATCATGCCAGTCTCACTAGGACGGTCATATGGCTTTATGTATTATATCATAATCGTTAAAAATGGAAAGAGCCCGAGACTTGAACAAGCTCCCGGGGCACTTCTCCATGGATCAGATTACTGTTCTGTCACGTATTGCACGCTGATTCTGTTTTGCGTAACCGCGAGCTCTTTCATGACCAAGTCCACGATAGAAACGGCTTGCTTAACGTCCAGTTTTTCACTAAGCACGACTACTTTATACTTGTCAGCATCTTCTTGTACGATCGCATTGGCGAACTGTTGAGACAGCGTCTCTTCAATGCCGTTAATTTTGGCTTCTTTTTCCTCCAATGCACGGAGCTCTTCCGTTGCTTTCGCATTTTCCTCTGGCGTTTTGCTCAGATCGCCAGCAATGGTCATAAGTTCCTCATACTTGCGATTGTTGCTCTCTTCACGCTGCCATTGATAATTTTGGAACTGACTGCTCGCGGATGCCGCCGTATTTTGTTCTTCCATCTCCTTCAGCACTTCTTCATCCGTTTTGGTTGCAGTTCCCTCTGTCTGACTGCTCGCATCAGGTGTAGCGGCCGTTCCTTTATCTGCTTCTTCATTCGTTTCAGGCTTGTTCTCACCTGGCTCTGCTGCTGGAGTTTGTTCTGTTTCAGCAGCCTGCTGTCCTTCTGCAGCCGCAGGATTCTCCGTTTCCTCGGAAGCTGGCTGGCCTGCAGGATCAGAACCGGTTACTTCACCTTCGTTCACAACTTCATTGACAACCAAACCTTCTGTAGGATCAAGAATGCCGGCTGTCTCTTTGACTTCCCCCTGATTGATACCATCCACTTGCTGGCTTTCCGCCACTGGGGCATTTACTGGACCAGAGTCCTCTGTGAACAGATAATATGCGGACAAAATGACCATCAGACTCAGCATAGAAACGAGCCATACCGTTTGGCGTTTGTTATTCATTAGAACTTCCTCCTCAAATTAGCTTGATTCGCATAATAACTGGGCCATTCCACTTGGATTGCACTTGACTAGTCCTGCTTACGCGGCACGACCGATATTCGGTATGCAGCGACATTCAGTCCTTTTTCCACGGCATCGGTTATCAAATCCTTCACGACCTTGTTTTCGGCGCCTTTAGCAACGACGAGCACCCCCCTGATCTGTGGTTTGAGCTTTTTCGTAACAATCGGTGTCTGATCCCCTGAAATTTCATAAGTAATGATCTCGCCATCGCGGGTATATTGGGTCATGTGCCTCTTGCCTCCGTTTGCATCCGTCTCCTCGGTCAGCTGCTGCGAATCTTTTACGTTTCGTTGTACGACCAATTCCTCGGTTGAGTCGACAGTGACCATGACATCCACTGTTCCTACACCAACGATGTTTTCAAGTACACCCTTGATCTTGTCTTCAAATGCGAATTCTATGGCCTGAAACGGATTTTGGTCTGCCGGATCAGTGGGTAAAGACGCCATCGAAGCTACCGGATCCGGGGGTTCTCGTCCGATGTTCTCGGAATCAATCTTTTTCACATTGACGAAGGAGTTAAACAGCATAATTCCTACTCCGATCAGGCCCAGAATGATGAGCCAGCGGAACGTCTGGCTTCGTCTGGCTCCGCCTTCGCCTCCACCGAGCAGGCCTTCAATCTTTTTAAGCCATTGCTTCATCGGATACCCTCCTTTTTTTACAACGCCTGAGCGCTTTTCTGTTCCTTCACCTGTACGTTGGTGGCATCAATATCCCACTTTTCGGTGAGCAGTGTAATAATTTGCACAGCCCGCTCGGAGCGGGACGTCCCCTGTTCTTCTTGATCATGGCCTCCCGAAGCTCCATTCACAGGTTCGGATACGGTCCCATGGGGTTCATCAACATTCTCTTTGCCCACCTCAATCTGTACTTCAGGCACCTGTACCTGTCCAATCTCGATTGGCTTCGGAGATGAAGCTGCTTCAGAAGAATCCCCAGCTTGTTCAGCTCCAAACACCGGACTGGAGTTTACCGCTGCACCTTGCTGTTCAGCATCATTCCGCTTACTGCTCCCAGGAGGGGACATTTGCACGACGACACTTTGAATCACGGGCAGATCCCCTGCGGAAGAAGCATCTGTATCGGCCTGGCGTTTGGACATGACCAACTGGACTTCAACCGATTGCACTCTTTCTCCCGTCGTTTCCTCGATCTGCCCTTTCATCACACTCGCGAGTTCCCGTGCCGTCCACTGCAAGGATTGTTCCTGCTCATTCGATTGCAGCTGCCTGCCTTCAGCCAAGATCTGTTCCAGTGTGACATTCCCATCCGATGGTGATTCCATGGCAGTCATGGCCCGCTTCAGTTCACCAACCGGATCACTCCGCAGCAGCTTGGTAATGGGAGACAGGAGCGTCAGGAGGATAAGGAGGCTCAGCACGAGCTTGACGTAACGCTCCATGGAGCGGTTGGGTAACAGCATATCCACGAATGTTGCCAGCAGTACGATCATGATCAATTCCCGGAGCCAAGTGCTCAGCCACCCCATCCTTCCAGCTCCTTTCCCGAGATCACCTGCTCATCTCATCATGATTGTCAGGTTACCCGCAGTAAGCAGTATCGTAATGGCCAGAAAAAACATCAATCCCACGGCAGCCAGAGCTGCGAAGACATAGATCATCGATTTCCCTATGGCTTGCAGGCAACCAACGATCGGCGTATCTCCTAGCGGCTGCATGATAGCGCCCGTTATGTTGTAGATAAGGGCAAGTGTCAATATTTTCAGCGCAGGAAACGCACATAAAAACAGGATGATGATGACACCCGTTAGGCCAATGGCGTTTTTGACCAGCATGGAAGCCGTGATAACCGTGTCTGTTGCATCTGCAAATGTTCTTCCCACAATGGGGACAAAATTGCCTGCAATATACTTGGCAGCTTTGAGGCTTACGCCATCTGCAACGGAGCTTGAAGCCCCCTGTACTGAGATCACCCCGAGAAACATCGTCAGCAGAATGCCGAGTAATGCAATGCTGATGTTGCGAAGCAGATCGGCCAGTTGAGTCAGCTTATATTTGTCTGATATTGAACTGACAAGGTGCAGTACAGCCGAGAAAAATAATAGCGGAAATACCACGATGTGAATCAGCGTGCTGACCAGATGTATCATGAAAATGATCAGCGGATGCGTAACAGATACGGTAATGATGTTTCCCATGGAAGCCAGTAGGGTGAACAGTAAAGGCACCATAGCCATCATAAAGTTGACCATACCTTCAATGGCTTCCTTGGCATATCCAATGGCTACGCTGAAACTGTTAATCGCAATGACGATGATGACCATGTAACAGATGGAGTAGGCGATTTTACTTATGTTGTTTTTCTCAAAAGCGGTCTGCAGTGTTTCCAAAATCATGCTCAGCACACTCAGCATCACAATGGTGACGAGCAGTTTGCCGTTATATAAAATCTCATGCAGCATGAAGGTGCCAATGGCCACAAACACGGATTTCAGACTAAATCCCTCATTGCCGGGAATAAGCATATCCATGAAAGATGGAGTCTTCCCATCGGGAAAAAAGCCACCATATTGCTGCATGAGCTGATCCCAATATTTCTCCACCTGATCCTTGGGAAGCTGATCGGCCTGCTGCTGCATCCATTCATCCGTGGGTGAGCTTGAGCCTGCTGCAACCTGTCCCATTATGGCAAACAGAAAACACAGTACCAGAACGATTGTAAGGCGCCATCGCTGCTTGTCTTGCATCATGTTCATTTGCTGTATGCACGCCTCCTTCTAGACCGGCATCAGCTTCATGACGGTTTCAATAATAATGCTGATGATCGGAATAGCGAGTACGAGAATCAATACCTTACCGGCAAGTTCAATCTTGGAAGCGATGCTCTCCTGCCCTGCATCTCTTACAATCTGAGCACCGAATTCGGCAATGTATGCTATACCAATAATTTTCAACACCGTTTTCAGATAGATATTTTCCATGCCTGAATTTTCGGCCAGCCGCTTGAGCACGTCAATCACAGCGCCAATCTTGCCAATGAGCAGCATGAAAATCACAATGCTCGTCGCAGCCGCAATCAGAAAGGCAAACATCGGCTTCTGTTCCTTAACGATGAGAATAAGAACTGTTGCAATCAGGGCTAGACCCACGACTTGAATAATTTCCACAGGTCACCACCATCCCGGCTTCATGACCGTTTTCATTGAAACAGAAAGATCGATTTGATCTCTTGCAGCAGGCTGTCCAGCATGCGAACAACCATAAACAATACAACGACAAATCCGATCACGGTCACCCAGTGCGCCATATCTTCCTTTCCCATTTGTTTCAGCACCGTATGAATCATCGCAATGATGATTCCGATGCCCGCAATTTGGAAAATTGCGTTCACTTCTAGATTCATGACCTTGGCACCTCACTATCGCGGCAATTTCAAAAGATCAGAATGACGATTAACGCTCCGACAAGCATCCCGAGACTGCGGCTCATCCGTTCGTATTTCATCTGTTCGGCTTGAGCACGGGATTCCTCATGCATAAGTTGTTGAATGGCTAGCGAAATGTGTTTGGTCTGATCCTGACGGTCGCTGGTGCCAAGGCTGTAGCTTAATTGCAGCATGACTTCCCTCTCATCTGCTTTCATTGCTGATTTTCCCCATGCTTGTTCGATTCCGGACTGCAGACTCTCTCGTGCCGTGTGACCCAGCGGAGGCTCCATTTGCTTGGCTGCATGAAGAAACAGGGTTTTGACAGGCTCTCTGGTTTGAACTCCCATTTTCCCCATCGCATCGGGAAGCGGGGTCAGTCCGTAGTTGATTTCCGTCATCAACCGCTGCAGCGCAGCAATCAATTCTCGCAGCTGCCTAGGTCTGAGCGCATACTGTCTGGCACGGTAGAAGCCCGCAAGTGTGCTCGCAAGCAGAATCATTACAGCACCCAGCATGTTAACCAAAGGCTTCACCTCCTGCCTCGGTCTGCTGAAGACCTCGCATTTTACCATCGGCCACCTTGAAGCTCATGCCTCGGCTCGTCCGCTGCAGCTGAACATAACGCTGAAACATCTGTGCTCCGATTAAGGTGCGAAGTGCAGGCCTGGAAGAGAGCTCGGACAGATCCCGGCCGTGGGCTGTTGCAATCACCGAAACACCGGAATGCAGTGCCTCCATCACAGCTTCTGCATCTTCCGGACGGCCAATCTCGTCCACAATAAGCACGTCTGGCGACATGGAACGAAGCATCATCATCATGCCTTCCGCTTTGGGACAACCATCCATGACATCGGTTCGGGGACCGATGTCAAACCCGGGTACACCTTTATAACTTCCGGCGATCTCGGATCGCTCATCCACAATGCCAACCTTAAGACGTGGCCTTAGCCCCTGAATCAGCTCACTGACACCTGTTAGCTTGGTTCCACTACTGATTTGTCTGGCCAAATCTCGCAGCAGCGTCGTTTTTCCTTGCTGAGGTGGTGAGAGTATCAACGTGTGAAATACCTGTCCGCTCTTCAGATCCAACAGGTGGGGCAGGATTCGATCAGCTACCCCATGTACTTCACGAGCTACCCTGACGTTGAAACCATTAATATCACGCAAGTATTCCACTCGGCCGCCGCTGAGCACCGTTCTGCCGGCTAATCCAATTCGGTGGCCTCCCGGTATGGTGATGAATCCTTTGCGCAGCTCTTCTTCCAGCGTATAGAGCGAATGATTGCTGATCAGATCCAGCAGCCGGTGTGTTACCTCTTTTTGAGGAATATAAGCTTCTTCAGGCTTCGCTGTCGTGCTGCCTTCTGCGGTAAGGAAGTGATAGGCGTTCCCAGCATTGATCTCGAGCGGCCTTCCTTCGCGGATACGTACTTCCTCCACTTGTTCCAATATAGCGGGCGGCATCCTTCCCAGAATGGTTCGAATCGGTTCCGGAAAGAGATCCTTCCAGTTCACCTTCATGAATAGGCCCCTCCAACCCTAAAATCGTATTTACCGCGTATCGGGTGCTTGTTCCTATCTCAAGTCTATGCCTGTACATTCAATTTATGACGCTGAAATCTAGCATTTCTTACAGAACAGGCCTGAGAGTCAAATATCATAGATCCAGGCTTCTTCTAGGCACCCGTCTATATCATCATGCATATAGTGCTTGCAGACAGGTGAAATCCATTCCGGAGGGAAGACAATACCATCTATCCCCAAATGAAGAGAGGAGTTGTGGGGAGTGCAAGTCGACGTGGTAGGCAATGTGAATGAAGTTCGAAGAATCGATATCGCAGGGCGAAGTGCCGTTGTAATTGACGTGCTGCGTACAACAAGTACAATCGTTACAGCCTTGGCCTATGATGCTGCGGGTGTCATTCCGGTGGAGACCGTTCCTCAAGCGAAGCAAATGACCGTTAAAGATTCGATTCGCGGAGGGGAGCGGTTCAACAAAAAAATCGCTGGATTCGAGGTGGGCAATTCCCCCTATGAATATATGACGCAGGAGATCGCGGGTAAAACCGTGATCTTGACCACTACCGACGGGACACGTGCGCTGAGCAAAGCTGCCAGGGCAAGACATGTGCTGGCGGGTTCATTTCTGAACGTGCAGGCTGTTGCAGCTGCTCTCTGCCTGCTCCGAAGGGACGTTCTGTTGTTATGTGCAGGAGATCAGGATGAATTCGCACTGGAAGATGGATTGTGTGCAGGATGCATTATTGAGGAGCTGTACCGTCAGTCCCATTACCCTATCAGACTGAACGATCTTGGCAGGGTACTGCATCAGGCTGTTACCCAGTGCGAGGACACTATACCGGATCTTGTCCGTGTATCAACAGGTGCAAGGCGGCTTGACAAACTGGGCAGAATGCATGATGTCACCTACTGTTCCCAATTAAACGTGCTCGACTGTGTACCAGAGATGAGAGAAGATCATCGTATGGAATTGTTTCGGGGCTTGGAGGGAGAACGGATATCCAAATTGCTGTAAAGCATAAAAAAGGTGTTCTGTCGCCTGGATGGCGATACAGAACACCTTTTGTTCATTTATACATATTAAATTATCTGCGAACCTGTGGACCACCAATGACAGCCTGCTCTGCTGTGTCGAGATCATACGCTGTATGCAGTGCTTTGATCACATCATGAAGTTTGTCACCATCGATGACGCAAGATACCTTAATTTCGGATGTGCTGACCATTTTGATGCTCACACCTTGAGAAGAGATCACTTGGAACATTTTGGCTGCAACTCCCGGATGGCTGACCATACCAGCACCCACGATGGATACTTTAACCAAATTATCTTCCGATGTGACTTCACGGTATGGCAAACGGCTGTGAAGGCCCTCTAGGACACGCAGCGCGTTCTCGCGATCAGACAGTGCCACCGAGAATGAGAAGTCTGCTTTACCGTCCAATACACCGCTTTGTACGATAATATCGACATCAATCTGTTCAGATGCCAGTGCACCAAACACCTCGGCAAGAACTCCCGGTACGTCCGGAACTCCCAAAATACTGATACGAGCCACATTTTTGTCATAGGCAATTCCGCTTACCACGACGCCTTGTTCCATTGCTGCTTCCTCCTTCACAACCGTTCCTTCATTATGGTTAAAGCTGGATCTTACAATCAAAGGCACACCAGAGTGCTTCGCGTATTCAACTGCACGCGGGTGCAGCACTGCGGCCCCCAGGTTTGCAAGTTCCAACATTTCGTCATACGAAATTTCCTTAAGCTTGCGTGCGACTTTGACAATCCGGGGATCTGTCGAATAGATTCCGTCTACATCCGTATAGATCTCACACGCATCCGCCTTGATGGCTGCTGCCAGCGCTACCGCCGTTGTATCCGATCCACCGCGACCAAGTGTTGTAATTTCTCCATCTACAGTCATGCCCTGGAATCCTGCAACGATTACAATATTGCCTTCCGCAAGCGCTTCATTCACACGTTCCGGATGGATATTATTAATTCTTGCTTTACCATGTACCGGTTCAGTACGGAAGCCTGCTTGCCATCCGGTAAACGAAATGGCCTTACGTCCCAGTGCCTGAATGGCCATGGATAAAAGCGAAATCGAGATCTGCTCTCCTGTGGTCAGCAGCATATCCATTTCCCGCGCAGGCAATTCACTGTTCAGCAGCTTCGCCTGATCAATCAGATCATCTGTCGTGTCTCCCATAGCCGAAACCACAACCACACACTGATGTCCTTCATCAGCTTTCTCTACAACACGTCCGGCTACACGCTTCATGCGTTCCGTATCTCCGACCGAGCTGCCCCCAAACTTCATGACGTACAATGACAACGCAAATCCACTCCCTACCTTGTGCAGTATGCATAATTATGTCCATCGCCATTAATCTCTCCGAAAAATGACTTTAACCCAGTATATTACGAAAGTGACTGATAGGCTAATCTTTTTTCGAAAAAACCCTCTGCCAAATCATTGGCAAAGGGTTGAAATCATTGTGTATTTTGCTTACACCCCATGAAAGTTACGCGCGGGAAGAGTATTTACCTTCACGTGTATCGATCAACAGTACATCGCCTTCGTTGATGAACAATGGCACTTGTACGTTCAGGCCAGTTTCCACTTTAGCGTTTTTGGTAGCGCCTTGAGCAGTGTTACCTTTAACGCTTGGCTCAGTCTCGATAACTTTCAACTCAACGCTTGTTGGCAGGTCAATACCGAGGATTTCACCTTGGTAGCTAACGATTTTTACGTTCATGTTTTCTTTCAGGAAGTTCAATTCCCATTCCAGCTGGTCGCTTGTCAATGTGAACTGATCGTATGTTTCGTTGTCCATGAACGTGTGCTCTGTGCCACTTGCATACAGATAAGATACGCCACGGTTTTCGATGATCGCACGGCCAATCGTTTCACCTGCACGGAATGTACGCTCAACGGTATTACCGTTACGCAGGTTTTTCAATTTGGAACGTACGAAGGCAGCGCCTTTACCTGGTTTAACGTGTTGGAAGTCAAGTACAGTGAAGATATCTCCATCCACTTGTACGGTCAAGCCTGTTTTAAAATCGTTTACTGAAATCACGAAAAATCCCTCCTGATATGGTTGAAAAGTAGGCGATATAAGGCGATGGGTTATTTTATAGGTTGATTCATCTCTGAATTGCTGACCATGTGCTACGTGGCCGTTACGGGTTCGGATCGTTCCTCTGATCGCTGTTGTCTCCTCATTTTCTTAATTAGACTTAACTAAGGTAGAAAATGAGGAGACAAATGCGAACGCTTCGCTTCTTCAGAATCGATTCCGCCCCTTCACTACTTTTGCAATGATCCAGAACAATCAGAGATAACCTGTACCTACAAAATAAAAAACGTCTTATATCGCTAGTGGCTAGAATGTTAGCCGATAACGGTGAACTTCTTGTCCGACTTCGTTAAGATATGAATGCCTGTTTCCGTGATAACCACGTCATCCTCAATACGTACGCCGCCAAGTCCATCGATGTAGATTCCCGGTTCAACGGTTACAACCATCCCCGGTTTCAACACATCGTCACTAAGCTTGGACAGGCGCGGAGCTTCATGGACTTCCATACCCAGGCCGTGGCCTGTACTGTGTCCGAATTGATCTCCATATCCGTATCCTGCAATGATATCACGTGCCAGCGCATCAGCTTCCCGTCCGGTCATGCCCGGTTTCAGGTTTTCAAGCGTATGTAACTGGGCTTCCAGTACAATATCATAAATTTTACGCAGCTCTGGTACAGGTGTACCCGTGGCAATCGTGCGTGTCAGATCTGAACAGTATCCGTCAAGCAATGCACCGAAGTCAAATGTAATTAGCTCATTTTGTCCGATGACCTTGCTGCTCGCTACGCCATGTGGCATTGCGGAACGTTCACCCGAAGCTACAATCGTGTCAAAGGAAGAGGATGTCGCTCCATGCTTGCGCATGAAAAACTCCATTTCCAAATCCACTTCACGCTCAGTCATGCCCGGTTTGGCAAACTGCAAAACGTGGCTAAACGTCGCATCGGCCAGATCAGCAGCTTTTTGCATTACAGCGATTTCATCCTCATCCTTGAAGATGCGAAGTTGTTCCACGATGCCGGATACAGCTTTCAATTCAATAGATTGAAGTGCTTCAGCATAAGCGGAGTGCGTGCCAAATGTGACCGTATCCTGCTCGAAGCCAACCTCTTTGATATTTGCTGATGCCAGCAGTTCCCGCACCGATTCCATCGGTTTAGGTCCATGCTCCACAACGGTAAATCCTTTGGCTTGCTGCGGTGCCTGTGTCATATAACGAAAATCAGTCAGCAGATAGGCTTCCTGTTCCGTAATCAGCACATATCCCGCTGACCCTGTAAAGCCCGTCATGTAACGACGGTTGATCGGGTTCGTAATCAGCATTGCGGTGAGTTCGCGCTCACGCATGGCCTCACGCAACTTATTTACTCGTTTGTTTTCCATCGGTAACCCTTCTTTCTCTCACATTCCCGGGTCCCCGGCTCAGGTTTGTTTGTCCAGATGACGCACGAGAGCCAGCAGCCCCAGTTCATAGCTTACTTCGCCAAATCCGGCAATCTGCCCGATTGTTTCTGCAGCAATCACTGAATGATGTCTGAAAGCTTCGCGTGCATGAATGTTGGATAGATGTACTTCCACGGTAGGCACTTTTACAGCATTAATCGCATCACGTATAGCATAGCTGTAATGGGTGAACGCTCCGGCATTCAGCATGATTCCGTCTGCATCGTCCATCGCTGCATGAATACGATCAATGATATCTCCTTCGTGGTTGGATTGATAAAAAGCGATGGAGACGCCAAGCTCCTCAGCCTGTCTGCGAATCTTGTCCTCAATATCCTTCAGACTAAGCGTTCCATAGATGCCAGGTTCACGTATACCAAGCATGTTCAGGTTCGGGCCATTGATCACAACAATCCGTTTCATAGCTGCTCCATCCTTTCTGCAAATAACCATCTGCTATTTTAACACAGCCATTGCCGGATTGAGAAGCTTTTTTGCGGCTATGCTCCCGCTTTCTCGGGCTCACGTTTCCGTTCGTCCGTGTACTCCATGGCTACCGTATAGCCGATGAACAGCCCCCACAGCAAAAAGAAGCAAAATTCAGTGATAATGGAATCCCAGGTCAGACGGTTTATCGGCTTCACCATGTCCAGTTTGGGCCCAACCAGTACAAAGATGATAAGCCACCAAACGATCCCGTAACCAATACCGGGCAAGGGGCCCTTCCATTTTCTCAGTGTATATGTGTAGATTAGTGCAGCCACAATGGAGAACACAATAAAAAACAGCCAGCCTGTCAGATGCCCTGCAGCAGTATAGATGTACTGATGTTTGAAAAAGGGCTCTGCCAAAAAGCCTAACGGGACGATGCTGAAGTGAAGCAGGTAGTTTAGCCAATGTATGCCACCCCATATAAAACCCGCAAAGAAACCAAGCTCCACAGCAAAGGGGAACGGCTTGGTATAGTAATGCTTTTGGCCTTGTCGCTGTTTTGAGCTTCTGCCCTGATTCCTGTGATCACCGACATCTCCATGACTTGTATTCAGATGGGATGCATGTTTGTCTGTATATTCTGCCATTCGTATTCTCCTTCACTCTCAATCTGCTCGGCCGCTACAAAACCGCTTATCTGTCATTCCTTACGGGGTAGTATGTTCAGAACAGGGCAAACTTAACAACAACATCTCCAGGTTTGTCCCTGAAACTAGAAATCGGTCTCAAAATTCGATACAATAGGGATATCAAACTACCTTTGAACCTGAGGGTATAGAACAGAATAGGAAGGTGAATAATTTGCCTCAACAATCCAAGCCTGTCAGCTACGGGGGGCAAGCTGTCATTGAAGGCGTAATGTTTGGCGGTAAACATGTCAACGTTACAGCTGTTCGAAGAAAAGACGGCGAAATTACGTATCTGGAAGTTCCCAAGCAAGACAAGACCTGGGTCATGAAATTGCGGCGGATTCCGTTACTGCGCGGGATTGTCAGCATTATAGATTCAAGTGTCAAAGGAAGCAAACATCTTAATTATTCTGCTGACGCTTATGCTGATGATGAACTCGAACCTGAAGAGAAGGCGAAACAAAAAGAAAAAGAAGGTTCCGGCTGGAGCCTTAGCATGATTATTGGTGTTACCGCGGTAGCCATTCTATCATTCCTTTTTGGTAAAATCGTGCTCACGCTGCTTCCTGTCGTCATTGAGAATTTTTTGTTTAAAAATGCATTCGACAATCAGTTTTTGCATAATTTACTGGAAGGCGGCATTAAGCTGATTCTGCTACTTGCCTACCTATGGCTGATCTCACAGACACCAATGATTAAACGACTATTCCAATACCACGGGGCGGAGCATAAGGTCATTAGTGCTTATGAAGCCGGTGAGGAACTTACACCTGAGAATGTTCAGAAATACAGTAGACTGCACTACCGCTGTGGAAGCAGCTTTATCATGCTGACGGTGATTATCGGTGTTTTCCTATATTCCCTTTTCACCTACGACAACCTCTGGGAACGGATGGGACAGCGCTTGCTGTTACTGCCTGTTGTCCTCGGGATTTCATTCGAACTATTGAAGCTCACCAACTCGGTGCGTGACATTCCGGTACTGCGTTATCTCGGATATCCTGGACTTTGGCTGCAATTGCTCACCACCAAAGAGCCAACCAACGAACAGGTGGAAGTGTCCATCGCTTCGTTTAACCGCATGCGTGAACTGGATGCCAAGCTTGCCAATGTATCAGCTACGTCCGAAGTACCTGTTGCAACACTCGATCCTGTGAAAGGGTGATTGATATGAACAAGCAGGCGGTCATGACTATCGTTTTTTGGGCGGCCATTGCTCTTGCAGCATTTGGAATAATAAGCACACTGGGAGACAAAGGTATTCTCGGGTTGATTATTCCTGTTGTAGTACTCGGTGGTATATTCCTGCTCTATAAGTTCCCACCGGGGCGTTGGGCACGCAAAACCAAGCCCAAGATCAAACCTTCGGCACGCACCATGGCTAAAATGAAGGCTCAATCCGGGTCCGGAGCAAGAAAAAGCAGCGGTTCCTCCAAAAAACGGAAAGATTATCCCTTTCATGTCATTCAAGGAAATAAGGGAAAAAGCGATGACGATATTCCCAAGTTTCACTAGTTCTTATATGCAAAGTAAAAAGCACTGCTTCGTAACATGAAGCAGTGCTTTTAGTTATACAGGCGTTAAAGGCGGCGTTTGAGTTTTTTTCCGCTCTTCTCTTTTTTGTTTATCCAACTGCTCACCATAGAACTTTGTGTTCCATCGACTGAAAAACTCTGTACCTGCGGCAACACCCGATAAATACAATGCCGTACTTTCCTGTACGGACAGATTAAACTGTGTCGGCTTAACGCCCAGGGTTGGTATTTTAATCGTTCGGAAACGGTTAATCTGCTCAATATATCGCTCATCATGCGCTGTGAGCATTGTCTCAACCAATGCCTGAAGCATGCTTAAAGGACCTTTGATTCTGCTGGGCTCCCCCTCTGTCTTGCCAACCAACTTGAAACCGATCGTGGGAATGATGTCTCCATCGCGTGCTGTACGTTCCCCGTCAAACAGCCATAAGGGAAAATTACTAAGCAATCCTCCGTCCACGACATACACGAACTGATCGGGAAAACGCATGCCTTTGGACATCACAGGTGACCTGCGTATAGCCACAGGATCGAAAAAATAGGGAATACTGCAGCTCATTCTTACAGCCTTGGCTACTTCGAACTTATTAGGATCAATACCGAACCGCCGTATATCATCTGGAAGTATCAGTATAGTCCCATTGGAGATATCCGATGCAGTAATCAGAAGTTTACCTGGTGGCAAGTCTGCGAATGTTCGGATTCCTTTTTGCTTGAGCATGTTCCCAATCCATGATTCAAGTGCCTCACCCGAATATAAACCCTTTTTTAAAAACAGTCTTGCCGCTGGTCCAATCCAGCGTATATCAAATATAGGTGAACGCCGCAGCAATGAGGCAAATGGCGTATTCTCAATGATGGATTTCATCTCTTCCGCTCGATATCCTGCAGCAATCAATGAAGCTACAATCGATCCGGAGGACGTCCCTGCAACACGATTGAACTGGACTCCATAGTCCTGTGCACTCTGCACGGCACCTGCAAGCGAAATCCCCTTTACGCCTCCGCCTTCAAACACCCCATTGATTAACATATTAAAAAACCCCCGTTCTCCAGGCAGTCCATTCCTACTGCCACTCTATGAGAACGAGGGTTGGTCATATTACGCTAAAATGAACTAAAGTCCATAATATGCTTTTAATTTCGCAATCAAGCCCAGCGGATTCTTCGTCAAATACTGCGAGCTAAAGTAAATATCGCCTTTGATTGTATCGTATTTCTCATTGTACACGAGCTGATCAATAATTTCCTGGGAGGTCTGCCAGCCAACTTCAGGCGTGCCCAGCTTATAAGGCGAGTGCCCAATATACAGTTTAACGTCCGTATTAGCGACTTCGTTTGCCCACCAGTCCACCACCTTGTCATAGCGTGCTGCACTTAACGTCATACTCCAGTATACTTGCGGTGCGACATAGTCAATCCACTCCTGTTTGATCCATGTACGCACGTCCGCATTCATGCTGTCGTAGGCAGTTACTCCCGCTTTGGTATCGGAACCTGTGATATCGACAGCTTTATTGCGCCATACACCAAAAGGGCTGATTCCATACTCTACGCCAGCTTTTACTTGGTGGATGCTCTCACCCAGCTCTTTAACAAACTGGTTGATGTTATCCCGTCTCCACTCGGCACGGTCTTTGGTATTCAATGTGTTATAGGCCTTAAAGGCAGCGTCATCGTTAAACGTTACGTTAGAAGGATAAAAGTAATCGTCGAGGTGAACACCATCAATATCATATTGGTTTACCACTTCCATAATGCTGTCGATGATATGCTGTCTGGCTTCCGGAATTCCTGGATTAATATAAAGTTTACCAGATGCATTCACGATCCAGTCCGGATGCAGTTTGGAAACATGATTGGCTGCGAGTCCGGTTGTGCTCGCCGAGTTGGTTGCCCGGAAGGGGTTAAACCAGGCATGGAATTCCAGCCCCCGTTTATGAGCCTCCTCAATCATGAAGGCAAGTGGGTCGTATCCTGGATCCTTGCCCTGAGTCCCTGTTAGCACACTATTCCATGGTACAAGACCTGAAGGATAGATGGCGTCTGCATTGGCCCGAACCTGAACAAATACGGCATTGATTCCCATGTCTTTGAGCGTATCCAGCTGTTGAGTATACTCCAGCTTTTGCTTTTCCACATTGCCTTTGGCACTGGAGGAAGGCCAATCACCGTTCACAGTTGAGATCCATGCACCACGCATATCATCCGTGCTTGGCGTACTGCCTGTTCCTCCTGGATTTGCCGGGGTAGCCGGGTCTGGCGTAGGAGCGTCTCCTGTCGTCAAACGAATCGTCTGTTCTGCCTGATTCCAATTCACTGTAATTCCAAGGTTTTCACTAACGAATCGAATCGGAACCATAACACGGCCCTTCTTCAGTTCAACCGATGCATCCAAAGCGACTGCGATACCATCTACCGTCGCTTGCTGGCGTCCACTGGTCATGGTGATGACCGATTCAGATTTCTTGATCGTTACGGTTCTCGAAGCTTGTGACCAAAGGACGGACGCTCCCAATCCTTCACTAATTACACGCAGCGGAACCATCGTCACATTCACCTTGGGCAAAATGTAGGGCGATACATCGGATTCCAAACGTTGACCATCCAGATAAATATCAATCTCTTTTTGTGAAGCAGCCTGCGCACTCAATCCAGCTGTTTGTAAACCCAGCACGAAAATGAGCAGCAGGATCAAACCATTACGAAACTTCATCAGTACAATCCTCCATCATCATTAAAATTCTCGGCAAATTCTGCTAGTTTAATAGACGCTTGAAAGGATTGGTTAGTTGCGATATTTCACCAAATTATGGACAACAAAAAAAACAGAGGGTGTCTCTCTGCCATTTACAACGACAAAGATACACCCTCTGCTTTTTTGAAAATTTAAGCTCTTAAGAACCCTGTGAATGGCCCTGTGCTGACTCAGGATTCGGTATTGCTCATGAGTTCCTGAATATTTTGCAGATCACGCAATCGGCTCTCGTCCTGACGGAAATATTCTACCAGAGACTCGATGCAGGTAATGGAGTCCCAACTTAGATGATGTTCGATTCCTTCCACATCCTTGTAGATATTCTCTTCCTGAACACCGATCGTCGTTAAAAATTGTTCAAGCAGATGATGGCGTTCCATTAAACGTTTCCCCATCTTTTTCCCTTTTGGAGTAAGCACCAACCCACGGTACTTTTCGTAAATCAGGTACTCGTCTTTGTCCAGCTTTTGGATCATCTTGGTCACCGATGAAGGATGCACTTCCAATCCTTCAGCTATATCTGACACACGAGCATAGCCCTTTTCATCAATCAGTTTGTATATACGCTCCAAATAATCTTCCATACTGGGCGTTGGCATCTGCTTCCCTCTCTTCTCTCTGACCGGCAATATTCTTGCCTGATCCCTATCTTATAATGATACATGTTATCAATACGCATTGGCAAGTCTTGTACGAATCAAACGCTATGTCGTTTGAAACACATGGGCGCTTCTGATTCGGTACGCAAGTATTGGCAAGGGTGACTTCTGCCCATGTGAGGCAAACTAAGCAAGTTCCTATTGAAAGGAGTGATTCCGTGAGTACAAGTGTAGCGCAGCCTCCGGTTCGCAAAGCAAAAGGTACTAAACCCTTTATTCCCGATTTGGTCTATTTTGAACCCGGTGCGCTGGAATATGAGAAAGGCAAACGGATTATGGAATGGGTCACTTCCAAAGAAATTCCATATCAGATGACGACTTCCCATAACCGGATCACCAATCTGCCTGGCGAAACAGAGCAGGAAAAATACCGGATGGCAAAACGAACCCTGGTCGTAGGTGTGCGCAAAACACTCAAATTTGATCAGTCCAAACCTTCCGCTGAATATGCGATCCCCATCTCCACGGGATGTATGGGCCATTGTCATTATTGTTACCTTCAAACCACGCTTGGAGCCAAGCCTTACGTCAGGGTGTATGTAAATACCGAAGAGATCATTCAGGCGGCCAAAGGCTATATCGATGAGCGGGCACCTGAAATTACCCGATTTGAAGCAGCCTGTACTTCAGATCCGGTAGGACTCGAGCACATTACCGAAAATTTGAGTGATCTAATCCGTTTTATGGCGGACGAGGAATACGGACGTTTGCGGTTTGTGACGAAATATCATCACGTGGACCCATTATTAAATATCAAACATAACGGTCATACCCGGATCCGGTTCAGTGTCAATTCGGATTATGTCATCAAGAACTTCGAGCCTGCTACCTCAAGGTTTGAAGAACGTATTGAAGCCGCAGGCAAAATAGCGCACGCGGGGTACCCGTTAGGGTTTATCATCGCCCCCATCATGTGGTATGACGGATGGCAGGAAGGATATGCGGAGCTTTTACAGAAGCTTGCCGATACGCTCCCGGAAGATGCCACGAAGGATCTAACGTTTGAAATGATTCAGCATCGATTCACCAAAACGGCAAAAGCCACCATTGAGAAACGCTACCCCAAAACCAAACTCGAAATGGACATCGAGAAAAGAAAAATGAAATGGGGCCGCTGGGGGCAGTATAAATACGTGTACAAGGATGACCAACAGGACGCACTGCGTGAGTTCATCACAGAGCAAATTTTTGAACACTTCCCGTTAGCAAACATTGATTACTTCACTTAAGTATTGACATCTTATCCACGATAGTGGCGATCAAAAAAGCAGGTTACATGGGACAGAATGTGCTCTGGCCTTCATGTAGCCTGCTTTGCTTATTTTCATACATTAAATAGATCAATGGCCTTAACTGATACTTTGCTCAGATAATCATCCAATCGGGTGTAATCTGCTGCAGCCAAATGGTGATTTTGGTCATTTGATCCGTGAATAGCAGCACACCCAAAAACAGCATCAGCGCTCCACCCGCTTTCATCATCACATTCGAATATCGCAAGATCCAGCGTGTTGAACCGATGAAAAAGGCAAGGATGAAGAAAGGTAATGCGAATCCTGCCGTATAGCCGGTGATCAAGGCCAGCCAGGTTGTCGGTTCACTCGCAGCCATCGCAATGATTGCTGTCAGAATAGGACCGATGCACGGCGACCAGCCTGCCGAGAAACCAATCCCGAAAATAAAAGAGCCCAGGTACCCTGCTGGCTTCCATTTCAAGTCCATCTTACGCTCTCTCATCAGAAATTGCGGTTTGAATACCCCTAGCAGGAATAAACCCATGAGCATGATTAAAATAGCAGATAACTGACGGATCAAATCACGGTTATCATTGAAAAATTGTCCAAACAATCCTGCTCCAAGTCCAAGCGAGTAAAAAACAGCCGAGAATCCTAAAATAAACGCCAGCGTGTGTGTTAACGTTTTAAACCGAACTTCACGCTGATTGCGATCGTCTTTTAACCTTTGTACTGTCATACCCGTGATGTAGGATAAATACGAAGGGTACAGTGGAAGACAGCACGGTGATATAAATGAAGCCAATCCTGCGATAAAAGCCAGCCACACATTAACATCAGGCATGAAGCGGTGGTCTCCCTTCCCTGGGGCTCACTTGCACGCGTATTTCTTCAGGCTCGGAACCCTTTTTTTCCAATCATCGTAAGAATGAGCATCATGATAAGCAATAATACAATCGTTGCTCCTGGAGCCAAATTCCAAATTCCCGCTACCACCAGACCAATGACTACTGCAATCTCCCCGATAACAACCGAGAGAATAATGGCTGACTTGAAACTACGAGCCATAAGCAAACTTACGGCTACAGGAATGGTCAATAGTGCCGACACCAGCAGTGCCCCCACGATCTTAATCGCAGTACTAATCACCAGAGCCGTCATCACAGTTATCAGCATGTTAAGCAATTTTACAGGCAGACCTGTAACTGCCGCAGCGTCTTCCTCAAAACTGAGCAGGAAAAACTCCTTATGTAGCAGCGCAACAACGATAACTACAATCAGCGTTACCACTCCAACCAACTTCAAGTCGGTCGAGTCCAGTGTATAAATGCTGCCGAACAAGTAACTCATTACATCCGTATTGTACCCTTTGCCCAGTGTAAAGAACAACGAAGCAAGCGCGACGCCACCTGACATGATTATAGCAATGGATAACTCGGCATAAGTCTTATATGCCTTGCGCAGCTTCTCTATAGCAAAGGATGCGAGCACAGCAAAGACAAGTCCCACCGCAATCGGATAAACCTCAATCAAAAAGCCGAGGGCAACCCCGGCAATCGTAACGTGAGATAGCGTATCCCCGATCATGGACAAACGCCGCAGCACCAGAAACAGTCCGATCAGTGGAGCTGTAATGCCGATCAGCAATCCCCCTGCCAGTGCACGCTGAAAAAAATCACTCATTAAAATCTCCAAAACACACGACTCCTTCAGCCTTGTCTAATCTAGTTGTACAATATCATTATCGTACCAGGGCAGTAGTATGCTGCAAATTGGTCTCGGCACAATCCTCCACCTCATGCGAATGACGAACATGAAAGTTGATTTTTCCGTTGGTTGCAGCCGCTTCTGAACCAAGATAGTTCTCCATTCGGTCCATATCATGTGAAACCATCAGGAACGTCATCCGGTGGTGTTCATGCATATGGGTAATGAGCTCAAAGAAACTTGCTTGAGACTCGGCGTCAATCCCGACTGTAGGTTCGTCCAAAATCAACAAATCCGGATGATTAATAAGCGCACGTGCCAAAAACACACGCTGCTGCTGTCCTCCGGACAATTGTCCAATCCGTTTGTTTGCCAGATCCTCGATACGCATAACCTCCAGTGCATCCGTGCACTGCTGCTGTGATTTGCGCGTCATCCGGCGGAACATATTCTTATTGTTGTACAAACCAGACATGACCACTTCCCGCACGGTTGCAGGGAACAATGGGTTAAATGCATTTTTTTGCGGGACATAGCCGATCCGTTCCCAATCCTTGAATCTGCGAATCGACTGTCCGAACAATTTGATATCCCCCTGCGCTGGAGGCAGCAGTCCCACCAACATGCGCAGCAGTGTCGTTTTTCCCGCTCCGTTTGAACCGATAATACCGACAAAATCCCGTTCCTTGACCATAAAATCAAGATTTTCGATCACTCGCTGGTCACCGTAAGAGAAAGATAACTTCTCAATCTCAATGATTGGATCATGACATAGTGGCATGATTTGCTGCATGGCAAAGCCACCCTTCATTATATATAAGGATTGCAAAGAATCCTTCAGTCTATCTTATTTTAATGCGATCAGCAGATTTTGCAAATTTTTCTCCATCAGGGTGAAATAATCATCCCCATTGGCTGCCTGTTCCTTGGTAAGTCCTTCAACCGGATTCAACACCATCGTTTCCACACCAGCTTCGCCAGCGAGTGTTTTGGCCAATTTGTCGGAGACCAGCTCTTCGAAGAAAATGTACTTGATGCCCTCTTCCTTCACAAGCTTGGACAGATTCACAATATCCTGACCTGTTGGTTCGGCATCCGGGGATAGCCCCATGATGGCATGCTGTGTCAAACCATAATCACGTGCAAGATATCCAAATGCTTGATGGGACACAACAATTTCTTTATTGGAGACTTTGGATAATTCGTCCGTAAAGCGCTGATCGAGCGCTTCGAGTTTGGTACGAAGTTCCTCATAACGCTGTTCGTACCCATCCTGATGATCAGGATCTACTTCAACCAAACTATTTTTGATATTTTCAGCCATGACGATAGCCGACTTGGGACTTACCCATGTGTGAGGGTCCACGTGATGGTCTGCAACGTCCTCTGTGCCTGCTTCTTCCGCGTGTTCGTCTTCATGCTCTTCTCCATGGTTATGCCCATCATCACCTTCAGCCGTCAGCAAGCTCACTCCATCACTTACAGCCACAGACTTCACTTGGGTATCGCTGTTAAGGGATTTGAGAAAGTTAGGTACCCATCCTTCAAGGCCTGCACCGTTGTATAAGAACAATTGGGCTTTGGAGGTGTTTACAATGTCCTGGCTCTTTGGCGTCCAGTCATGGGGTTCAACACCAGTTGGCAGCAAATTAATAACGTTTGCGTCTTCACCGCCGATAGCTGTTGTAAATGCATATACAGGATAAAAACTCGTGATCACATTCACTTTGCCTTCCTCGATCTTGGCACCTTCCGAATTACTTTGTCCGCACGCTGACAACATGAGCAAACTGAGAATAAGCAAGCTGCTCCATAACCATTTCGTTCTGGTTTGGCCACGTTTGCTTGTATGCTGTATCCGGGTATTCCTGGTTTGTGTTGTTTCATTATACCATTTCACTATTGCTTCACTCCGCATCTCTTAATCGTAAACATTACTGAAAGAATTATAGGTAACCTGAACGTGGTTGTCAAGCGGTCGGGTCCTATTTATTCTCCCCTGGAGCGCAGAGTTCATAACAGTATATGCTTGTTTTCCTACGTTATTAGCGGGGCAATCAAGAGAAAAGAAAAAAAGCGACCCGATAGCATCGGGTCACCTTCATTCTTCATATAATCAAGCATCTGACTACATGTTCAGCAAAATTTATTTTACTTGAGCACCATTAGGCATATTGTCCGGTACCGTAGCCAGTGTTAATTGGTCACCATGAGATGCCGCCAAAATCATCCCTTGGGACAGCTCACCGCGCAATTTTACCGGTTTGAGATTCGTTACACAAATGACCTTGCGTCCAACCATCTCTTCCGGGGAATAGAACTTGGCAATCCCTGATACGACCTGACGCTGCTCATAACCGAGATCCAGCTGCAATTTCAGCAGCTTATCGGCTTTTTTGACTGGTTCACAGGCGATAACCTGTGCTACACGCAGTTCCACTTTGGCAAAATCGTCGATGCCGATTTCTTCCTTGCCCTCAGGTGCAGTCACGGGTTCGGATGCTTGCGCAGAATCGCCAGCATTACCTTGTGTGCCATCCGCTTGCGGTTCCGCTTTTTTGCCTCCAGTCATGGCTTCAGCAATATACGCAACCTCCTGCTCTGAATCGAGACGAGGGAAGATTGGGTCTCCCTTTTGCAGAGCATTACCCGCTGGAATTACACCCCATTGCTTAGACGTATCCCAAGCTGTAAGTTCGCCCTCCTGAATACCGAGCTGTTCCCAAATTTTATGCGGAGCACGAGTCAGGAACGGCTGCAGCAAGATGGAAGCAATACGCAAACTTTCGATCAAGTGAGACATAACGGATGCGAGCTCATCCCGTTTCGCTTCATCGCGTGCCAGAGCCCAAGGCTGTGTCTCGTCAATATATTTATTACTCCGGCTAACAAATTGGCTGATCGCAGTCAGTGCAACGGAAAATTG
Source organism: Paenibacillus sp. P13VS (assembly GCF_015143645.1). Taxonomy (NCBI): domain Bacteria; kingdom Bacillati; phylum Bacillota; class Bacilli; order Caryophanales; family Paenibacillaceae; genus Paenibacillus; species Paenibacillus sp. P13VS. Next base: position 240,505 of record NZ_WYEV01000007.1, read on the forward strand.
CAGATTTTCCATCGCCTGCTCCACTTTATCCACCGCTGCAAGGCCAGCTTCTTCCAGTGAAGCATCGAATTCCGTTACGCCTGAAGTAAATGCAGGTGCCTTGCCTTCAAAATATTTATCCACCATCGCAACGGTACGATTGAGCAGGTTCCCCAGATCGTTGGCCAGATCCGAGTTCACGCGCTCTACAAAGCTCTCTGGAGTGAACGTACCATCCGAACCAAATGGAACTTCACGCAGCAGATAATAACGCAGTGCATCCAGGCCGTAACGGTCAATCAGCGTCACTGGATCAACGACATTGCCCTTCGATTTGGACATTTTGCCGTCCTTCATTAATAACCAGCCATGCGCAAATACTTTTTTCGGCAAAGGCAGGTCAAGCGCCATCAGCATGATTGGCCAGTAGATGGTATGGAAACGAACGATTTCCTTACCTACCAGATGAACATCTGCAGGCCAGAATTGGTCATACAGTGATGAATCCGATGATCCGTAACCGAGAGCCGTAATATAGTTGGACAATGCATCAATCCAGACATATACGACGTGCTTTGGATCGCCTTTGACTTTCACGCCCCATTCAAACGTCGTACGGGAAACAGCCAAATCTTCCAGACCGGGCTTGATAAAGTTGTTGATCATCTCGTTCTTGCGGGATTCCGGCTGAATAAAACCAGGATTCTCTTCATAATATTTCAGCAAACGATCTGCATATTTGCTCATGCGGAAGAAATAGGATTCTTCTTTGACAAGTTCTACCGGGTGTCCACTATCCGGACTTTTGGCAGCGACAATTTCACCCTTCTCATTCTTCTCCACATCCACCAGTTGGGTTTCCGTGTAGTAGGTTTCATCTGGAATGCTGTACCAGCCCTCGTACTCACCCTTATAGATATCTCCCTGTTTAAGCAAACGATCAAAAATATCCTGTACAACTGTTTTGTGACGTTCTTCCGTTGTACGAATGAAATCGTCATTGGAGATATCCAGCTTGTTCCACAGCTCTTTGATGCCTACAACGATGTCGTCTACAAATGCCTGTGGTGTCTGCTCCTTCTCCTGAGCCTTGCGTTCAATTTTCTGTCCGTGCTCATCGGTTCCTGTCAGGTAACGCACTGCATAACCGCGCAGACGTTTGTAACGAGCCATTGCATCTCCAGCTACCGTTGTGTACGCATGCCCAATATGCAATTTGTCACTCGGATAATAAATCGGCGTCGTCAGATAAAATGTTTTTTGATCAGTCATGAAAGACTTCTCCTCCTTCATATGTCATGCTTGCTTTTGCGTTCTTAGCTAAAAAAGAACACAAAAAACTCCCGCCCCTATGGGACGAGAGTAGATCTCACGTGTTACCACCCAAATTCCCCGTGCTTTTTGCAAAACACAGGCTCTGCCGGTCCTTCGACCGCCCATTAACGCTGGATCACGCCTCAGCCTTACGACAGCGTCTACATACACGTCTGCACGCTCGAAAGAGGTTCCTCCGGGACCATATTCCATCCTCCTCCCAGACCGGTTCTCAGCTTATCCGGCTCTCTGCACTGGGGGTGTGTCTGTACTTATCCCTTCACTGGAAATCATTATACGAAAAATATACTGAACTGCTGCCCTCTTTGTCAAGTCGGCAGCAGTACAACTACGACCTTGTCATCCGATCAGGCCGTTCATGACTCCACCTTCATCCCTCATCATGTACCATAATCGTTTTTTCTGTCTTTGGCGGAACCAGATCAACACCACCGGGATGAAACGGATGGCATTTTGCGATACGCTTGGCAGCCAGCAGCGAGCCTTTAATTGCGCCATGAACCTCGATCGCTTCCATTGCGTATGCGGAACAAGTCGGATAGAAGCGACATGTAGGTGGTTTCAAGGGAGAAATATAATTTCGATATACCCGAATCGGCGCCTGTGCCACTCTGCGGGATAGCTTCATGGTTAGTGTTTCCCGTGATTGTGTGAATGCCCAGTGGACACTTTCGCCGGAGCGTACTCCGCACAATCTTTGCAGTATCCGAACACTTCGAATTTATGATCCACAACCTGAAACTGTTCTGGAGCATCTGCCAGCTGCATCGGACAAAAAACGATCGGATAGGTCTTCTGACATTTCAGACAGATCATGTGATGGTGATGGTGGTCTTCGCTGCAATGCGCTCTGAATTTTACACCGTCTTCAAAAATGACCTGCTCCAGCACACCCAAATCCTGCATGACGCGCAGGTTTCGGTACACCGTGTCAAAGCTCAGTCCGCTGTAAGTCTTACCCATATATTCATAGACGTCCTTGGGTGTAAGATACCCAGGAGATTCGGCAAATAACCGGGCCAGTGTCTTCCGCTGATCCGTAATGCGAAGTCCCTGTGAGGACATAGTATTAATTATCTGTTCTGTCGACAGCATGACTTCAAGCACCTCCTGTCATACAAGCATTATGCATACATCCTGAGAGCAAATCCAAATTAGCAAAAAGCCAGATTACTAAGGTTTGTTCGTCCAGATGTTACCCATTGACTTCATGGGAATTACAATGATGCAACGCTGATACCATGCTTGTTATTATAATTCTAATAATGCCTCAAATTCGGATTAGAGTCAACGAAACGACTGGCGCACACTGTTCACGTCAGATCATTAAAAAGGACCCCATTCACATGGAGTCCTTCTCTGACGGTTCAGAAGATCATTTCTTCGGGCGACTTTTGGGGTGATCGGGTATATGACATATAAGCTTTCACTCCAAACCGTCCGTTCCTTGTTGCCTGGTCAAGATTACTTCTCAGCCGGAAGCGGGGTGAACAACAGATTTACAGGAAGATTGCTTCCTGGTGCCGCTGAAAACAGAATGGTAACACTCTCACCATATGAGCCTGTGCGATAGAGTACACTTTGCTCGTTAGGAGCACTCAAGGATTTACCCTCGGAAATTTGTACAACCTGTCCGTTAACCAGTGCCACACCTGAATATTTACCACCACGAGGGTTGAACGAGATCAGCGTACGCGGTGCTACGTTATTCAGTGTAATTTTATAAAGCACACCAAAGTTACCGGCGTTGGAAGCATCTGTGTAAGCCATCGGGTCTGTTCCGACCAGGTTTGGATCACTTGCATTGTCACCAAGCGGAAGACGGGAAGGCTTCGAACCTACTTCTTGATCATACGTGATGACACGTGTTGCATTCGGGTAAGTTCCCCGGTTGTGAACACCGTCACGATCCAGTACTGGCAGCGTAGACCATACTTCCAGCGGATCCTTGTTTTCTTCAATCATAATAATGTTGTAATCCAGTCTGTAATCGCTGAATACATCGGAGTACAGGGAGATTACTTGGCCCTTCTTCATCGGCAGAGCACTAAGTTCCGTAAGAACCAGTTTGCTCTCTCCTGGCTGCAGGACAACGTCCTTTTTGCCAGTGCCTTCCTGCATGGATTTGAACCAGCGGTCAATCGATAGCTTCCCAGCTACAGTAGCAAACGGAGATGGACCTGCGAAGCCCATGTTTTGCTGCTCCAATGTTGCCGGATACATATTGTTGTTGGTAGCCACAACGTACATTTTTACGTTTTTGCCTGTATTATTCACGTGGTGAATCATAAAACGTGTTTGTCCAATCGAAGATTCCTTATAGACAATTCCTTCGCTGTTGACCGTTTCCGGACTGTTACTGCGAATCAGAATGCTTTGCTCATCATAGTAAGTGTATGGAACTTTCTCCATGGCAGGGACTTCTCCACCATTGAAGGTAAACTTCCCGCCAACCGGTGTGAACAATTGATTGAAATCAGAGAGAGTATACAGCGTTTCGCCCGTGATATTAATAATTTTGGAATAGCTGTCACTCAGACCGTGTTTGTCTGTAACTGTAATCGTGATGGTCTTCGGTCCTGGAACAAAGAATGCCAGTGCGTTGTTGTCCCACTCTGTTGTCTCAATCGCATTTTCGTCGTCTGTGCTTTGATCAATGTAGGTGATCTTTTCACCCATTTTGTACTCTTCCTTGTCTGTAGTGAACATCGCTACAGGAGGAAGATTCGGTTTTTGGACCTGGATTGTGACCGAGTAAGGATCACTCCATTGACCGCTTGAATCCTGGACAGCATACGTTACCGTATATGTACCTGGTTGGTCGAACGAATCCTGACGGCCAGTCCAGCGCTCATCCACAATGTCCAGTCCTTTCGGAGAACTGTATTTCGTTGTGTATGTTACGTTGTCACCGGCAAAAACTTCTTTGGGTACCGTGAAACTGGCTACCGGTTTGGTACTCAGTTTCAATACCACCGTTTTGGCGGATTGGTTCACTGTATAAGTAATATTGAGTGCCTGTGTAATTGAAGTCAGCGGCACCATAAACGTATTCTTTTGTTGGTAAGCAGCGCCCTTCATCGTTCTTGCTTCACCATTAACGGTATAGATTTTGCTGTTGGTCTTGAAACGCAGCTCATCTTCCCCGCTAATAATAATCGTTTCCTTGGTCGAGTTGTCGTATTTCACATCATAGCCAACTCGGTCAACCAGCGCGCGGATCGCTACATAGGATACACCATTTTTGACAGCCATCGGCTGTCCAGCAAGGTATGTCTTGCCATCTTGCACCATTTTATTGCTGTTCATGTACAGCGTCAGGTCTCCACCGGCAGTGCCGGACTGACTACTAGTGGAAGGCTGCTCAACCTCTACAGGTGTAGGTGCTGGCGCTTCTTCCTCTGTACCTTCTGCATCTTCAGACTCAGCAGGAGCTGCAGGGTCAACTGGAGTAACGTCCGTACCTGATGAATCCGTGGATCCAGGATTCGTCTCCTCCGTTGTATCGTTATCGGATGTCTGTGTACCTGATTGATCTTTTACTTCGGATTCCGCTATGGTTTGTTCTTTCTTAATAACCTCAACGGATTTAACTTTGGCTGTATTCACTGGTGTCGAATCGCTCTGATCAGCTGCCTGTGCATTCGCAGGGATGGCTGCAAACGCCTGAAAAACAGCTAAAGCGGTAAGTATAGACAATTTCCTCTTCAAATTCATTCTTTTTCTTTGGCTCCTTCTGCTCCCATTTTATTAATATCCCCCTCAAAAAGTCATACTATTAGACGCTTGTCACCGGGAAAAGTTGCTAAAAATAATAGATTAGAAATGTAAAGTTTTAATAGAGCGAAAACACTATGAAAATAGTTAGTTATCATTTCATCATCATTCAAAGATTCAATTGGTGATTCAATAAAGAAAACCTTACCATTATATGGATGAATATCACCACATAATAGTAAGGCTGTCTTTATCCCTTTAAAGTTAACTTAATCGGACGGGCAAGCTTCCACTCGGATTCAGTTCACCCGTAATTAACAAGGAAAGTGCACGTACCACGGCAGGTGTATTTTCATAAGTACATACGTATGCTCCTGGCCTTGGTATTTCCAGCAGATCATAGGGATTACGCAAAGCTACGACAATTAATGAATGGTTTACACTCAGCCGTTCAATCAAGTAACGCTGACCTTTGGGAAGAACCCCGGCTGAAGTGTACGTGCATACAATGACTTGTTCACCCTCCATTACACTTTTTGCAATTCGTTCTGCTTCTTCATATGACGGCTGTGTTGTTATCTTATGCTCACGAACATGATTTTTGATTTGCCCAAGCACCATCCCAAGTGAATCCGAATGGGACCAGGGTTCATCTACCTCTGTTCGCTGGACAACCTCAGGCCATACAACCAACACATTTTGTTCCGGCTTTAATGGCAGTACACCGTCATTATGCACTACGGTAATGCTTTTGCATGCAATTTCATCTAACAGCATATTCTCCGGAACGGATGAAAACGAATATGGCACACTTAATTGTTCACTTGATTGATCATTTGATTGTTGACTTGATTGGCTATCGCAGCGTTTTTGCTTCCATTCCACGACACGCTCGAGCGCCAGGTCAATGATCTGCTCTTCGATGTCTCCATGGCGGACCGCATCCACCACTGCATCTATAGCTGCAATTTGCTCCTCCAGGGTATGACTGACCAGAATCAAATCTGCTCCCGCCTTAACTGCACGAACAGCTGCATTCGCAACCCCATATGGTTTGGATATTGCATGCATCTCCAGACAATCTGTAATAATAATCCCTTTAAACCCCATTTGTTCGCGCAGCAATTCATGTAATACGTTACGGGACAACGTTGCAGGAATAGGCTCAGGTTCAATGGCCGGGAAAATCACATGTGCTGTCATGATGGCATCCACACCTGCCTCAATGGCCCGGCGAAAAGGCCGCAGCTCCACCTGCTCCAGCCTTTCCCATTCATGCGGAACCGTTACCATGCCAAGATGTGAATCTACGGCCGTATCGCCATGCCCCGGAAAATGCTTCGCTGTCGCAGCTATGCCGCTGGACTGATATCCAGCAATGGCTGCCGCACCATGGACGGCGACGTTCTCCGCATTTTCTCCATAGGATCGCACGCCTATCACCGGATTAAGAACGTTATTGTTCACGTCAACAACCGGTGCAAGGTTCATATCGATCCCAATCTGCTTAAGCTCGGTCCCAAGAATCCGTGCACATTGATACGTGTAGTCCGGATGACCTGTTGCGCCAAGAGCCATGCTTCCCGGCACTCGGGTAATCCCGTCCTTATCAATTCTCGCAACCATACCGCCTTCCTGATCTACCGAGATCATAAGCGGCAGCTCACTGCTTTTTGCAGCCAAGCTCTGCAGCTCGGCAGACAAACGGGTCAATTGTTCCACACTTTCCACGTTGCGCCTGAAGTAAATAACACCCCCAACATGGTAGTCCTGTATCAACCGCGTAATCTGTTCGTCCACTTGCTGTCCATGAAAGCCGCACATAAACAGCTGACCCACCTTTTGCTCCAATGTGAAATGTCCCCATGAGCTCATGTCTGCATTTCCTCCTCCAATGAAGTCGCTATTCTATGGCTTTGCCTGTATTCGGACGGCTTCATATGAAAATGTTTATGAAATACTTTGGAGAAATAACGCCTCTCTTTATAACCCGTGGCTTCGCCAATCGACGTAATGCTCCATTCCGTTGTACTCAATAACATCGCTGCTGTTTCCATTCGTTTCTGGGTCATATATTCAACAAAGGTAACCCCGACATGGCTTTTGAACAGCTGACAAAAATAACTTGAACTAATTCCCAGCCAATCCGCTACTTCATCTATGCCAAGATCATGATCCAGATGTGTATCCATATACTCACATGCGGACTTGATCCATTCCGAAACCGAAGGACGCGAGGCGCTTTGTTTCTGACAGTGCCGGTATCGCTCAATAATCTGGTGGTCCAGACATACGGGCGTATCGTCAAGAATAATCCTTGCCTTCATTGCTGAGTCAACAGCAAAGATGGCATTAAGCCTCTTTTGAATACGCTGAGCAAGTTGATCTGCTCTGCTCTCCCATCCAAGGGAAGCCTTGAGCAATATCCCCCATTCTCCCTTACGGACGTGAGTTATGATGCTTCCTTCTATTATTTCGGTTAGATCTTTAAGATTGGTATGAACTTCATCATGCCACTGCTGATGCTGGTCAGCAGTCCAGCCGATGGAATGGCGGAAATAACCTTCTGCATCAACAAGAATCAGGACATAGCGATCAGCAGAGGGCAACGTTTCCGAGGATTGCACGGGGAAGCATGCCAGGTTTTCCTTTTCACCCCGCAGCAAGTCTGTCACATGTTTGTGTCTGATCCAGTTTTCCATTTCTATACTTCGATGGCGTTCAGACTCACTTGTTACTCGCTTCTGAATAATTTGTTCAGTTAACTCACGTAATTTGTTCTCCAGATCCGAATAATCAATGGGTTTGCATATGTATTCATGTACATTGTAACGGATGGCCGTTCGGGCATATTCGAACTGCTGATATCCGGTCAGCAAAATAATTTCACATGACTCCCCCCGCTCGCGCAGGATTCGAATAAGTTCCAAACCATCCATGGTAGGCATACGGATATCGCACAGCATAATGTCAGGATGGCAATCAGCCACCTTATCCAGTGCTTCTATTCCACTTCTGGCCGTGCCCGTAATTTCAATCCCCATGTCCTCCCAGGGCAGGATCAGTCTCAAATTTTCCAAAATCGGCAGCTCATCATCAACAATCATTGCCGTCAGATTCATCTAGGCATCCCCCTGCTCATATCGTGGAATTATGCATTGAATCACTGTCCCATGTCCTGGAGCAGAACATATGAATATGCCATATCCCGCCCCGTATCGAATTCGTATCCGATCCGCCACACTTCGTAAGCCGAGTCCCCGGCGTTCAGCCATGGAGGATAGGGAAAGCTCCCCTTCTTTTGCATGTGAATGTTCCGGAGGATCTTCTGCCATATATTCGAATCTCCCCATTATTTCCTGGGGAATGCCAAGTCCGTTATCCTGCACTTGCAGTATCAGATTATGATGCAGCTCAAACGCACTGATTCGAAGTACTCCCTTGTACTCAATACCCTCGAAGCCATGCTGAATACTATTTTCTACTAAAGGCTGCAAGGTCAGTTTAAGTACGGAGGATGCATATAAATGAGTAGGAATATGCACTTCGTACGTAAACAATTCGCTGAATCTGTATTGCTGAATTTCAAGATAACTCTGGAGATGCCTTACTTCCTCGCCCAGTGGAATTTCTTCCTGATCCTGAATACTGATCCGAAGAATATTACCAAGACGGTTTACCATTTCGCTGACTTTCCGTCCCTCTCCTCGCATCGCCAGCCCGTTGATGGATTCCAATGTATTGAACAGGAAGTGTGGCTTGATCTGAGCCTGCAGCACACGTAGTTCAGCCTTGGCCTTTTGCTGCTGCTCTGCCCGCACACGGCGAAACAGACTTCCAATCCTGTCCAGCAGTTCATTGAATCCATGGGCTAGAAGCTGCATCTCATCGAATCCCTTACCCTCAACTCGTGCGTTGAAGTCACCATCTTCGACTCGCCGCATGAAACGGACCAGTACCGCAATATTGCCGGTTATCCGATTCATGAAAAACAGGTTGAAGACCATCGCAGCAAGAAGACAGAGCAGAATAATAATCACCGACCAGCCTGCAAACACATTGGTTTCGGCCGACAACGCTTCCCACGAGGTTACACTGATTAAACTCCAACCGTAGTTTTTCAGATGATAATGGGACAGGATACTCTCCGTGCCATCAAATATGGTTCGGATGCTGCTGAAGCCGGGTCCATAACTGGCCGCGTTTACGCCGAGGTTCTCCATCTTCTCCCCACTGTACCGCCCGGATGGGTCATAGACGACCAAACCTTCTTCATTAATTAATAAAAAGGACGTATTTTGAGCGGAATCACTGATCTGCAAATGCCGGAAGATGCGATCAATCTCCCCCTTTTTGATTTGTACCACCAGAATTCCGATATTTTGAAAATAACTGAGTTCCTTCACTAACCTGATCTGCGTAAAGACAGGATCGTTGCCGGTAAGTTCGGGATATTCAAGCGGGGCAAGCCATTTGGGCACGCCATTAAGCTGATGGATTTCCTGAAATAAAGGGTGTACCTTGAATTGCTGAAAAGGAAGCGTTTCAAAATTTTCCTTGGTAAATATGGAGACAATCTGATTGTTCTGGGACGAACGCAGATCATATAAGAAAGCATAGCTAATAAACGGATAGTTATATAGAAGAGATCGGAAATTGCGCTGGCTGGCATTGAGCGATAATTGATTACCGGTCCCGAGATCCTGCTTGGTCGGGTCTTTGGCGTTGAGTGCCATTTGAAATACCGACGTGGCGATCCCGTTATCCGTGACATTGTTTATCTGCTGAAAAACATTTTCGATATTGTAACTAATGGCCTGGAGGGCATATTCGGCTTGTTGGTTGTATTTCTTCTCAATCGTATGTGAGGTAACCAGGAACATCCCGATACCCAGTGCACACATCGGTACAATAATTAACAGCAGAAATGCCAAGGCCAGCTTCATGCGCAAGTTCATATCCGTTCTCCCCAATAACCGCGTAGGCCATCAACCCTTGACGCCGCCTGCGGTTACACCTTCAATGATTTTCTCCTGTAGTATGGCGTAAATAACAATGACAGGCACAACACTATATACAATTCCTGCGGACATCTGGGCATAGTTCATCTGGTACTGATCACGAAACTGGACCATGCCTACAGGCAGGGTGCGCAGCTTATCTGTAGATAGGAAATAATTGGCGAGCAAAAATTCGTTCCAGTTGCCGAGGAAATTCACGATAAATACCGTAACGATGGCTGGAACTGTAAGAGGTATCACTATTTTAGCAAAGATCCCTGGGGCCCTCAAGCCATCCATTACCGCTGCTTCCTCGATCTCTCCGGGAAGTGATCTCATAAAAGCAGCCAGTATGATAATCGTAAAAGGAATTGCATTCGCTACATAGGGAACAATCAGAGCCAGATGCGTGTCCAATATGCCCAGCTTGCGGACGAGCAAATAAATGGGCAGCATCAGCGCATTGTTCGGAATAAGCATGCCGGCCAGTATAAGACTATAGAGAAACAGGCTCCACCTGCGGTGTCTCATCCGGGTTACAGCAAAAGCAAACATGGCGCCCAGAATAATGGTACCTGCCGAAGAGAGCATGGAAATGTACATGCTGTTCCAGAAATACGTACCAATCTTGGCGTTGACCCAGGCTTCCACGTAATTGCTGAACACCCAGTTCGTTGGCAGACCAAACGGATGAAGAGCAATCTCATTGTTATCCTGTTTGAATGAAGAGAAGATAACGAATAAAAAGGGAAATAAAATAGCCAATAAATATAACATCAACAATACATGAGGAATACTGGCTCGTATATTCTTTACCATCAATACTCCACCCTTTCGTTGTGCCTTGCCACGAGCAGTTGGTACACAGCCGTCAGCACAAGTGTCAGAGCAAAGATCAGAACCGCTACCGTATTGCCGTACCCATATTTAAAATTGGTAATCGCATATTTGATCATATACGTAGCAAGCACCTCGGTGGAGCCGGCCGGTCCGCCTTTGGTCATTACAAGCACAATGTCTGCCGCCTTCATCGCTCCGGCAATGGACAGCATGATGACAACCGAAATAATGGGCCTGATGAGTGGCAGGGTGATTCGAGTGGCCCGCTGCACTGCCGTCGCACCATCGATGGCTGCTGCTTCATCCAGGTCACGGGGAATGGCGAGAATGGCCGCCAGTACCATAACAATGTAAAATCCGGTCCACTGCCAGGCATTGGTCACAAGAATCGACAGCATCGCGAAACGATTATCCGAAAGCCAGTACACCGGCGGAATGCCAAACGTATTGAGCAGTTGATTCAACAGCCCGATGTTGGGCTCATAGATAAATCCCCACAAAATACCGATGACTGCCGTCGACATAATGGAAGGTAAAAAAACAGCCGTTTTGTAGACTCCCTTTAATCGTTTGACATTGGCAATAAGCAATGAGAATAATACAATCAGTGGGACCTGAATCAATACGGAAAATCCGATAAAAAAGCCATTATTGCGTGTGGATATCCAAAACCGTTCATCGGTTAAAGCCTTGGCATAGTTCGACAAACCCACAAATCGTGGGTCTGTCGAAACGCCATTCCAGCTGGTCAAGCTATAGTACAGTGAGCTGCCAATCGGATACAGGAAAAACATGACAAACAAAATCAATGCCGGTAATACAAACAGCGTGTAGATGAGTGGGCTGCGGAGTGAAGTATTCATTTTCAGCCTCCTTCAGTAACTTCAGTTGCAGCTTTGGATAGAGTTGATTCATTATTCCACGGAAGCGTTGGCTTCCTCCTGAACTTGCTGCAGCTCCTCCGCCATCTTCTCTGGTGTGGTCTGTCCGCCAATTAGTTTTTGAATCTGCAGATTGCTGATCTCCGTGGTTACATCCGCCTGTACCAGCGCATCAAAGGCTGGGAATGACGTCTGGGATGCATTCAGGACAGCGACGATTTCCTTCATCAGCTCGTCGGTAATGCTGTCCGTTAATACCTTCTCATCCAGCTTCATGGCAGGAAGGACTCCATCTTCCACAAGGCCACGCACCTGCATATCTTCATTATAGAAATTTTTGATAAACGCTTTAACCGCTTCCAGCTTCTGAGGATCTTCCGCTACAGATGCCGAGAAGCCATATCCATTATTGACATCACGCATGAGGGAAGTCTGATCTCCCACGCCATTCTCTACCGGCGGCATATTGAAGAATCCAACCTTACCGATCAATGATTCCCCGCTCTGTCCTTCCTTAAATACAGATGATTTCCATGTTCCGTCATACATCAATACCGCTTCACCACTTGTGAATTGAGTCGTATACTCTGCGTATTCGAAGCCGAGCTCGCCTTTTTTGAAGTACCCTTTATCGACCCATTCCTTATGTTTCGCAAAACCTTGAATCACACCCGGATCGGTCCACTTGGCTTCACCAGTTGCAAACTTCGCAGTAATCTCGGGACCGGCATAGCGTGACCACAGATGGTTCGTCAACATCAGCGGGACCCAGCCGGCCTTGGAAGCAGAGGCAAGCGGCACTTTCCCATCCGCTTTGATCTCGGCCAGCATGTTATCAAGCTCAGCCATGGTCGTTGGTGCTTGCCAGCCCTTTTTTGCAAAATATTCTTTGTTATAGAAGAAACCTTCGCCTGAACCACCAATCGGCAGTCCATACACTTTGCCTTCATACGTGAATGGTTCAAGGGATGTAAACTGATCCTGAATGCCCAGCTCTTGCAAAATCGGTGTCAGATCCAGCAGCATGCCTTCCTTGGCATACACTTTGGAGTCCGGGCTGCCGAACAGTTCGAAAATATCCGGTGGATTGCCTGCCGCCATTTCCCCGCGAAGCTTCTCCTTCCGGTTCACATCCGATTCAACCCCGTCCAGCGTAAAGGTCAGATTAGGGACCTCACTTTCCACTTTGTCGACGACGTCCTGCAGAATGGCCAGCCTTTTTTGTTTATCCGCCCCTACTTGGGTGTGACGCAGCAGCATTTCCACCGGTTCCTTGCTCGTTTCCGGTTCGGAGCCTGAGGCTCCCTGCGGATTTTCGTTCCCTGAGCCCGAACATGCAGCCAGCGTCCAGGACGTTACCAGCAGCAGTGAGAGCAGCATTATCATTCTTTTTTTCATCGTCGTTGACCCTCCTCGGATATTGCGCATTTGGTTTTACACTCTGATTATAAAAAGCCGGAGCTACCATCGTAAGGATGACAATTCATCAATGAGGGGATAAAATCCTTCACTGAACAAGCCCTTTCGTAATCCTCATGTAAAATGAAACAAAAAACAGCCCTTGCGACGTCTGTCGCAAAGACTGTTTGAAGAGTGGGTCCATTTTATGGAATGTTCATTTTCTATCGGACCCGTGGATATGGATCATTTTGCCCGAGCAAGTGTGTCTGTCGTTTCTTTCCGCCCCTGTTCAATCAAACGATAAGCCCGTTCCACTTCCTCTTCGGTAGGAGATGGAACGCCGTCAAGCGGATATACTTTTCCGAGTGCCTGCCATTTGTATATGCCCATCTGGTGATACGGTAAAATCTCAAACTTCTCCACACCATTCAATGTTCCGATATAACGCCCCAGGTTAAGCAGATCTTGCTCATCATCATGAATGCCTGGCACGTATACGTGCCGAATCCACATTTTCCGTCCATGATCCGATAGCCAGCGAGCCATCCGAAGTGTTCTCTCATTGGATTTCCCGGTAAGCTTGATATGCTTTTCATCATCGATATGTTTCAGATCCAGCATGACCAGATCCGTATGATCCAACAAGTCAAGAATACGATCAGGTTCATTGTAGCCGTTGCTGTCCAGCGTGGTGTGCAGTCCCCAGCGCCGCTTCACTTCTTTGAAGACCTGGCCGACGAAATGAGCCTGCAGCGTCGGTTCGCCTCCCGATACCGTAAGTCCGCCTCTCGAACTGCGATAATAGGTCAAGTATGGCTCGATCTCTGCGAGAACTTCCTCCACGCTCATATCCCGGCCTCCATCAAGCGCCCATGTATCCGGGTTGTGACAATATTGGCATTTCAGGTGACATCCCTGCATAAAAAGCACGAAGCGGATGCCTGGGCCGTCAACCGTCCCGAAAGTTTCGAGTGAATGAATATGTCCGTTAACCATGCTGCCTCTTCCTTTCTGTATCCGCATCCGCTGTGCGTTTATGATGGTGATCTTCTCCTGTTTACCGTGTTATTACATCGAACCGTGGAAGGTCCGGTTAATGACATCCAGCTGCTGCTCACGCGTCAGTTTGATGAAGTTTACGGCATAGCCGGATACCCTTACGGTCAATTGTGGATAGTTTTCCGGATGCTCCATGGCGTCAATCAACTGCTGACGATCGAACACGTTCACGTTCAGATGGTGAGCACCTTGACCGAAATAACCGTCCATCATGGCAACCAGATTGGATTTGCGAGTATCGGACTCTTTACCGAGCGCTTTAGGCACAATCGAGAATGTGTTGGAGATACCGTCCAGGCTGTGTTCGTAAGGCAATTTGGCTACAGAACCCAGGGATGCCAGAGCTCCTTTTTTGTCACGTCCATGCATCGGGTTGGCACCTGGAGCAAACGGTTCGCCTGCTTTACGTCCATCCGGTGTAGTACCGGTTTTTTTGCCGTAGACCACATTGGATGTGATGGTCAGTACGGATTGGGTTGGAATGGCATTGCGGTACGCTTTATGTTTGCGGATCATGCCCATGAAGCTCTCTACCAGTTCAACCGCGATGCTGTCGACGCTGTCTTCATTGTTACCGTAACAAGGGAAATCTCCTTCAATTTCAAAATCAACGGCGATTCCTTGCTCGTTACGAATCGGTTTCACTTTTGCATATTTAATTGCACTCAGGGAGTCGGCTGCAACGGACAGGCCGGCAATACCACAGGCCATGGTACGTACGATATCACGGTCATGCAGAGCCATCTCGATCCGTTCATAACTGTATTTGTCATGCATGTAGTGGATTACGTTAAGGGTATTCATGTACAGTTTAGCCAGCCATTCCATCATCGGTTTGAACCGTTTCATGACCTCATTGTAGTCCAATACTTCGCTTGTAATGGCTGGATATTCCGGTCCGACCTGTGCTCCGGATTTCTCGTCGCGTCCACCATTAATCGCGTACAGCAGTGCTTTCGCCAGGTTGGCACGAGCGCCGAAGAACTGCATTTGTTTACCGATCTTCATGGCCGATACACAGCAGGCAATCCCGTAATCGTCTCCGTAGATTGGACGCATCAGATCATCATTCTCATATTGGATAGAGCTCGTTTCAATGGACACTTTGCTGCAATACTCTTTGAATGCTTCCGGAAGTTTGGTAGACCAGAGTACGGTCAGGTTTGGTTCCGGTGCAGGTCCCAGATTGTGCAGTGTGTGCAGGAAACGGAAGCTGTTTTTCGTTACGCGTGTTTCCCCGTTCACGGACATCCCGCCGATAGACTCGGTTACCCATGTCGGGTCACCGCTGAAAAGCTCGTTGTAATCCGGTGTACGCAGGAATTTGACGATCCGCAATTTCATGACAAAATGGTCAACCAGTTCCTGAGCCTGTTCTTCAGTCAGGAGGCCTTCCTGCAGATCACGTTCAATGTAGATATCCAGGAATGAAGATACACGTCCAAGGGACATCGCAGCACCGTTTTGCTCTTTAATCGCAGCAAGGTAACCGAAGTACAGCCATTGGAACGCTTCTTTTGCCGTGGTAGCCGGCAGGGAAATATCGAAGCCATGCATTTCGCCCAGCTGCTTCAATTCCTGCAGAGCCCGGATTTGTTCGGATAACTCTTCACGCAGACGGATGACATCTTCATCAATGACATCCACTTCAAGAGCGTTCAGTTCTCCTTTTTTGGCGCGGATCAGGAAGTCCACCCCGTACAGAGCAACCCGGCGGTAATCGCCAATGATGCGGCCGCGGCCGTAAGCATCAGGCAGACCCGTAATGATGCCAGCTTTACGCGCTGCGCGCATCTCGGATGTATATGCATCGAATACACCCTGATTATGTGTTTTGCGAATATTAGTAAATATATCAATGACTTCTTGAGGCATTTCGAAGCCGTAAGCCTGACATGCATCAATCATCATGCGGATTCCGCCTGTTGGCTGAATGGAACGTTTGAATGGAGCATCAGTTTGCACACCGACGATCTGTTCTTTCGTTTGATCCAGATACCCTGGTTGGTGAGACACGATCGTTCCCGGAGTGTTTACGTCCACATCCAGTACACCGCCGTTATCGCGTTCTTTTTTGGTCAGATCAGATACGATGTCCCACAGGTCTTTGGTGTTCTGTGTTGCCCCTGCGAGAAATGCTTCATCCCCGTAATACGGAGACAGGTTGTGTGCCAGAAAATCATTCACATCCACGGATTTAGTCCATGTGCCTTTCGTAAAGTTTCTCCAGCCTGTTTGTTGTTTTACGTCTTTTTCGATCACCGACATAGTAATCCCTCCACAAATTTGGATTTCCGGACACATGACAGGGTGCAAGCAAAATCGTCTCATCTGTGCCCAGAGCCGCGATTAATGTGAACTTTTTCACATATCAGCCGGAACACGTTCTCTCTACATGGGAACCGGAACCGCGGGATGGATGTTTTTCTTACATTTTCAGTATACGTCTTGCGCGTTTCACCATCTGTGATTTTTATCACAAAGTTAGTGAACTTCCTCACTCCACCATTGCTGGATCAGGGTGAACCCCATAATTCACACTTAAACACTGCGCAGGCCAGAACAACTTCCGATCGCTGTTATCACTGGATTTTTTTCATTCCTTATTCTAATTGGGAAAATCCATTGATAAAGGCGAGCGCTTCGCTTCTTCAGTTTTTTCTGCCCTCTCCGTTATTGTGTGAATACCAAACCGTTCAACGGATCCACAAAGGATTCCGTCATCGACAAAAAACGGCAATCGGGGCTCCCCTCCCGGGGAACCCTGAACCTATTGCCTAAACCCTGCTGTTGCTATAGTTGTTTATTCAAACCGACCGTAGAAGGCATTGCGGTAAACGTCTGCCAGTTCAGTCACCAGCGGCAGTTTCGGATTGGCGGTTGTACATTGATCTTCGAAAGCACGATCGGCCAAGTAATCCACATGAGCTTCAAAGTCCTTGGCATCAAATCCGATTTCCTGGAACGATTCCTCAATACCGAGTGTTTTGTTCAGTTTGCGAATTGCATTGATGAGGCTGTTCACCCCTTCTTCTGTAGTACGTGCAGGCAATCCCAGAATTCGGGCAATTTCAGCATACCGCTCATCTGCTACAAAGTGCGAATATTTCGGGAAAGATGCAAATTTGGTCGGTTTTTTCGCGTTATAACGAATGACGTGCGGCATCAGAATTGCATTGGTACGTCCATGTGCGGTGTGATACTGTCCGCCCCATTTGTGTGCCAAGCTGTGGTTAATGCCCAGGAACGCGTTAGCAAAAGCCATACCGGCAATCGTCGAAGCATTATGCATTTTCTCACGTGCCAGTTTATCCCCTTGCAGCGCCGATTGCTCCAGGTATTGGAATACCAGCTGGATCGCTTTGATCGCCAGACCATCCGTGTAATCATTGGCCATAACCGATACATACGCTTCGATAGCATGAGTCAGTACGTCCATACCTGTATCTGCAACGGCTGTTTTTGGCAGTGAATAGACGAATTCAGGGTCTACGATGGCTACATCCGGTGTAAGCTCATAGTCTGCCAGTGGATATTTGGTGTTGCCCAGATTTTTATCTGTGATTACGGCAAATGATGTTACTTCCGATCCTGTACCCGATGTTGTCGGAATCGCTACGAATTTTGCTTTTGATCCGAGGCGTGGGTATTTGTAGATCCGTTTACGAATATCCATGAATTTTTGCTTCAGATCGTTGAAGTCCGTGTCTGGATATTCATAGAACAACCACATGGCTTTGGCAGCGTCCATTGGTGATCCACCACCAAGAGCGATAATGCAGTCAGGCTGGAAGCGGCGCATCATTTCTGTACCACGGTCTACCGTTGTGGTTGATGGATCAGGCTCTACATCCGAGAATACTTCGATTGCTACCGGCATTTGGCGTTGACGCAGATAATGCTCCACTTTTTCCACATAGCCCAGTTTGACCATCATGGCATCCGTAACGATGGCTACGCGAGTAATATCAGGCATTTTGGCCAGATACTGCGTTGCTCCTTTTTCGAAGTACACTTTGTTCGGCACTTTGAACCATTGCATATTCACGGTACGGCGAGCCACCCTTTTCACGTTGATTAAGTTGACGGCAGTGACATTCGATGAGGTCGAGTTACGGCCATATGAACCGCATCCCAGGGTCAATGACGGCATGTTGGTGTTGTAGATGTCCCCAATGGCGCCGTGTGTGGATGGCGAATTCACGATAATCCGTCCCGTTTGCAGACGATCCGCAAATTTGTTTATCACTTCTTCGTTATTCGAGTGAATAACGGAGGAGTGACCCATGCCGCCAAAGGCAACCACTTCCGCAGCACGCTCAATCCCTTCAGCTGCCGTTTTTACTTTGTAACAAGCCAGTACCGGACTTAATTTCTCTGCAGACAGCGGGAACTTGGTGCCGACGCCTTCAATCTCTGCTACAAGAATTTTGGTGCCAGCCGGAACCTCGATACCACACATTTGCGCAATGGTTACTGCCGATTGACCGACAATTGCCGGGTTAACCGCACATTTCTCCGCATTGATGGCCCCTGCTGTCAATTTGGCAGCTTCATCCTTGTTGACAAAATAACAACCGTTCGCAATCATTTTCTTTTTCACCTGATCGAAGATCGGTTCTTCGATGATGACCGCTTGCTCGGAGGCGCAGATCATACCGTTGTCGAATGATTTGGACAAGATCAGATCTGTTACAGCCTGATTGATATCTGCCGTTTTCTCGATAAAGCAAGGTACGTTCCCTGGTCCCACGCCGAGTGCCGGTTTACCACAGCTGTACGCTGCGCGTACCATTGCTGATCCACCTGTCGCCAGAATGAGCGCCACATCGTTGTGATCCATCAGTGCATTCGTACGGTCCATGGAAGGATCATCAATCCACTGGATACAGTCGGCCGGAGCACCATGCTTCACCGCGGCTTCAAGCAAAATTTTGGCGGCTTCGCGGCTGCAGTTCTGAGCTGAAGGGTGGAAACCAAAGATGATTGGGTTACGTGTTTTGATGGAAATCAACGCTTTGAACATCGTGGTGGATGTCGGATTGGTCACCGGGGTAATACCCATGATAATGCCGACAGGCTCCGCTATTTTCTGGAAGCTCTCATACTCGTTATCTTCGATCACGCCTACGGTTTTGTCATATTTGATGCTGTGGTACACATATTCTGTTGCAAAGATATTTTTGGTGATTTTATCTTCATACACTCCGCGGCCGGTTTCTTCCACCGCCATTTTGGCAAGCATCATGTGTTTGTCCAGACCTGCCAGTGCCATGGCTTGCACGATGCGGTCAATCTGTTGTTGATCCATGGACATGAATGCTGCGTGTGCTTTATTCGCTTTGTCAATTAACGTTTGAATATACTGACCTGCTGTCGGTTCTTTTACTGGGGCGACTTCGTTCTTTACAGCCATCTCCCTCATCCTCCTAAAGGTTCGTATTGTTTTTTTGGTTTGTCTCTCTTCTTTACGTACACATCGTAACATGTCGAAAAGGGTAATTATGTGATTTTTTTCACAAAGTATAACAAATTTAATTTAAGTTTTTGGAGTTCTTTCTACAGGGCATTTTCACTTCCTATTTAAATTATATAGCTGTCAAATGCAGCCTTCCCTCATCAAAGTGAATTTAATCACAATGTTTGAAATTTCGCCATTTTTGCCCCCTTTCCATGCCCCTCAAACGGTAAGATTAGGTATATACTGAACTTAAAAATTGAACCACCGCAATTTGTACCGTCCTCCCCGGCGGAGATGACCCTAGTCAGGACGGTAACGGTTGCGGCGAACCACGGAGCGCGGAGTGCAGCATGATTGTAATCCCCCTCCGGTGGATACAAAGGGGAGATAGACTTATGAGAGAACAACTGAGTGTCATGGAAAAACGCGGCAATACCAACTGTTTCTCGGAAGTGAACTTCAATCATCTGCTCGTAACCATGAAAGACCGTACCTATCCTGAAGGGACCCACCTGTATTGGGAAGGTGATGTGTCCGACAAGCTTTATTATATGAAAAGGGGTCGTGCCCAGATCACCAAATCAACGGATGAAGGCAAAGAGCTTATCATGTACATGTACCAGTCCGGTGATATGATTGGTCAGGCAGATCCATTCTTCGGTTCCAAGCATACGTTCTCGGCCGAAGTGCTGGAAGACAGTGAAATCGGTGTATTGGAGCACAAAGACCTGGAGATGCTGATCTGTCAGCATTGTGACTTCGCCATTGATTTTATGAAATGGATGGGCATACATCACCGCTTAACTCAAACCAAATTCCGTGACCTGATGTTATACGGCAAACCTGGTGCGCTCTGTTCCACCTTGATCCGGTTGTCCAATTCCTATGGCGAGCCTCACGGCGATCACGTGATTATTCATAAAAAAATTACCCACACGGATCTGTCCAACATGATTGGAGCTACCCGTGAAAGTGTGAACCGCATGCTTAGCGATCTGCGCAAAAAAGATGCTATTGAATATGATAACGGCATGATTGTTATCAAGGACCTGAAAATGCTCCAAGGCATCTGCCATTGTGAATTATGTCCCAATGAGATCTGCCGCATCTAAGCATTAAGTTCTTAAAGTCATCACCTTTCGGTTATGAGCTTAATCTATAAGTGACATGAAAAAAGCCCGTCCTCCTGCAGAGGTCCGGGCTTTTATAATTATGTTTAAGATGCCGTTAACTGTAATTTAACCGCATCCCGTGGATTCAACTTCATATCCAAACCGTTTTCCAT
The DNA here is from genome assembly GCF_015143645.1 of Paenibacillus sp. P13VS. Taxonomy (NCBI): domain Bacteria; kingdom Bacillati; phylum Bacillota; class Bacilli; order Caryophanales; family Paenibacillaceae; genus Paenibacillus; species Paenibacillus sp. P13VS. Next base: position 261,463 of record NZ_WYEV01000007.1, read on the forward strand.
CAGTTCCTTGTCATTCACCATGATCACCCAACGCTGATTCATGCGTGGAACAACATTTTCAACCGAAACGACGTATTTGTTATTTTCCGACATTCGGACGATGCCGCTGGACTTAAGTACATCCCGAACCGTGCACTCCTGGATATAGACACCCGCATATTGACGATTAAGGTCTGGCATAATATTGCCGCCGCTGATCTTGAGCAGGGTTGTCTGATATGCAACACCTTCTCCTTTACTGTCGGCGGCTTTTACGTAAATGATCACTTCATCCTTGGCATGAAGCTCCATGCCCCAATTTTCCGGATCAATATCCTTGCCGTTTAGCTTAACTGCCCAGCTTAGCGAGGAATCAAGTGAAACTTCCCCTACGGATTGAATCCGCTTGCCGTCGGCCGTAAAATCAACCAGACCACTGTTCAATAGCGCCTTCTTAAGCGTGAGTCCTTCACTAAAATCCCTCTTGATTGACTTCGTTGCATCAGGCAAAAAAGTGCTTCCATCGACAGCAACGGTAATGGTATTGGAAGTATCGGTCTCCTTGACCACCGGCTGTTCAGAAGGCTGTGTCTCTGTACATCCGGCTAGAATTGCCATGATAAGCAAACATAAACCGATGTAACCGGGGAACTTCTTCATCATGTCGGTAACACCACCCTGCGTAAAATCTTCACCCTGTTGTCCATAACCTCTATTATGGCACAATATTCATCCAAAAAAAGTGTCAATGCCGTTACTTTTCTTCCAGATTCCTTCCTGCAGCACAAAGAGCCCGCATGCGGGCTCCTTCGTTCGGATCGTTCGACCCTTATATTTAACTACCCTCTATTGAACACAAGCCTGCATATAAGTCCGGCCCCCGTCCCCATTTTTCAGGTACGGATTAAGCCCATGGAACTGTTCCTCGGACACATATACACCTGTCAAAAGTCGCCCTTCGAGCAGCTCTCCATCCATCTGTACACAGAATGTAGGAGCTGTTACGTATTCCTGATACAGCGGGATCTGACTGTACGGATGGTGAATCTTGAAGAGCTTGCCCTGTTCATGCAGGGGACGTTCTGAGAAGTATGTCGGTACAATGTAGCGGGCGATGACATCCAGCTCTTCTGTGGTATAAAAAGCTTCATCACCAAGCCAGGGTGCCAGCAGCCTGATTTTTTCATATTGAGACCATACAATGGCTTGAATTAGCATTTCAGGTTTCACATATTTTCGTTTCCCGGCAGCTCCAATAAGCTGACCGCGTTCAAAATCATCATCCAGCTTATCCTGCACAGACCCTGGGTATCTTATTTCACAACCAATGCATTTCCAGCCTGACGATGTCTGAATCCACTTTTGCAGGACGACCGGGGCCAGTTCCTGCCCAGTGCTGTTTCCGAGTGGAACTGCTTCCCCTGGGTCCTGGTGGTTACCCGTGCGGGGATTAACATAATATTTAAACAGTTCCGCAGCTTTTTTGTAAATCAGATGAACCTGAATGGATGCGCTCTCAAGTTCCGCAATATCATGTTTGCCGTAGCGTACTTCACGGGATAAGCTTTCTTCTCTCATGACAAGTGGCCTCCTCGCTCCGGCCGCCTGCGGCCATTTTTCTTAAATTATACTATAACTTCTGTCAATATGTGCAAGGCCTGCAGGAAAAAGGTGGTTTCTTTCTACTTTCCTGTATATTGAACAGACAAGCCATGTTGACTAAGTAAGCCTATAAGACAAAAAACTCCTGATTTCAGCGAAATCAAGAGCTCTCTGTTGTCAGGTCACATCATTGAGCCTGGACATATGAATCGTTTAATCTACCCATTGCTCTGCCCAATCCTGAATTTGGTTCATGACAGGCTGCAAAGCTTTCCCTTTTTCTGTTAGCTCGTATTCAATACGAACCGGCGTCTCGGGATAAACATGACGAATCAGAATACCTTCACTCTCCAGATCCTTCATCCGCTCAGATAACATCTTGTCACTCATTGACGGAATCAGGTTGGAAATATCCTTGAATCGCTTAGACCCACTCATCAACGTTTGAATAATCAGACCGTTCCAGCGTTTGCCCAAAAACGAGAATGCCGTCTCAAAACGCGGACACATCCGTAAATCTTGGCCTTCCACATTAATCACCTCTTTAGAGATCACTGAACTTACATTTAGTTAGTATATTTCATAATAACACATTTACGTCACAAAGAAAACGTCTGCCGTAAAAAAGTTAAAATTAAATAGGCATTTTTGCACTTTGACTATACAACAAGTATACCTCAGGACGATTCGATGAACCATGGCAAATATCGTATAACGCCCATGTACCTATCTTACCCAAAAAGAACCCAACTGCCACAGTCATACTTGACTCGGAGAAGGGTTCTTAGGTATACCGTTTCATTTGCCCATCAGATACTACTTTTTGCGGCCTAGACCAGCACGCCACCAAATGGTCTTACAGGTTCGCTCTTGCCAAATTGCGGCTTGAAGCTGCGGGCAGGATACGCCCATTTTACTGCATTGCTGATCACTCTCAGAATTTCCGGCTTGTAATACGTCGGATAGGTTTCATGACCTGGACGGAAGTAGAAGATTTTGCCTTCGCCCCGACGGAACGTACAGCCGCTTCGGAATACTTCCCCACCCTGGAAGTTGCTTACGAACACGAGCTCATCGGGTACCGGAATATCGAAGAATTCACCGTACATTTCTTCCTTTTCAAGTACAATCTTGCCTTCAATCCCATCCGCAATCGGATGAGAAGGATTGACACACCATACGATCTCCTGTTCGTCAGCTACACGCCATTTCAGATCACAACTGGTGCCCATCAAGGCCTTGAACGGTTTGGAGAAATGCCCGGAATGCAGAACAATCAGTCCCATGCCGTTCAGTACTCGCTGTGCAACTTTCTGTGAGACCTCGTCGCTTACACGATCATGTGCCATATGTCCCCACCATATCAACACATCTGTGGAATTCAGCACCTCATCACTTAAGCCGTGTTCAGGCTGATCCAGTGTAGCTGTCCGAATCGCAAATCCTTCGCCGCCGAGTCCGTCTGCCAGCGCCCGGTGCAATCCGTCTGGATAGACTTCCCTTACTTCATCGTGAATTTTCTCATGGACAAACTCATTCCAAATGGTGACGTTAATCATATTCAATTTCCCCCTAGTATAGCTCTAAACCCACCACATATCGCCCAGCGGTTCCTCAATCAATACTTGCTGGAGATTTTGTACAGCTTTAGAGAATCCTTCTTCAACCGACATCAGACCGTCTTCGTGTTCAATACTTACAACATAATCGTAGCCTACGAGACGCAGGGCACTGATAATATCTGCCCAAGTCTTGTTATCATGACCATAACCTACCGAGCGGAACTGCCAAGCGCGGTCAAGCATGTTTGTGTAATCCTGCATATCTGTCAAACCATATTTGTTTACGTTTACCGGATCGATCGTTGTATCTTTAGCATGGAAGTGATGGATCGCGCCTTCACGTCCCAGAATGTGAATCGCTTGCACCGGATCAATTCCTTGCCACCACATGTGACTTGGATCCAGGTTCGCACCAATAACTTCCCCTGCAGCTTCACGAAGTCTTAACAATGTAGCTGGAGTATGCACTGAGAATCCACCGTGCAGTTCCAATCCTACTTTCACATTGTGATCTGCTGCATACTTGCCCCACTCTGTCCAGTACGGAATCACTTTGTTCTCCCATTGCCATTTCAACACTTCCTGGAAATCATTCGGCCACGGTGCAACAGGCCAGTTCGGATACTTCGCATCTTCATGGTCTCCCGGACATCCGGAGAATGTGTTCACTACAGGAACTTCCAGCTTTTGTGCCAATTGAACTGTTTTCACGAAATCATCGTGGAAACCTTTGGCGATATCCTTTTGCGGATGAAGCGGGTTACCGTGACAGCTCAGTGCGCTGATGGTCAGACCGCGTGATTCCACTGCATTTTTAAAGTTGTTCAGTGCTGCTTCATTGTTCAAAAGCTCCTCCGGGTTGCAATGTGCATTGCCTGGATGACCTCCAGTTCCGATCTCTACTGCTTTCAAACCCTTGGATGCTACGTAATCAAGTGCATCCTCCAATTTACGTCCTCCGAATAGTACCAAAAATACGCCGAGTTTCAAGTGCGATTCCTCCCTGGATTAAATATCGAATAATTGCTGATTAAATGAACCAAGAACTGCATAAATGTACCGTTCAGATCACAAGTTTGTTTTAATAGTGTGGAAAATCTAGAGCATTTCTATCCTGAAATTAAACGTAACAATACTGGTTATTCCAGATGGAAAAACCATCTTCCTGTGGTGCTTGAACTTCAACTTAAATCAGTTGAATAACCTTAATTCGATTGCACAATTTCTGTCTGATCCTCATTTGCTTTGGTCGCTGCATTTGGATCGTAAGTACTCTCAAGCATAACGTGCTTACCCTCCAGAGAAGAGCGCTGGAATGCATGCATCGCTTCTAGCACGTGATATGCGAGCTTGCCGCTGGCTTTGTGTTCCCGTCCGGCACGAATGGATTCGACCATCTCGGTAACACCAATTCCGCGTTCATTCTGACTGCTCTCGAAGACAGGGGTTACCGTCTCCCATGTATCCTGACCGAATCTGCGCAGTTTCACTTCCCCATTGAAATAGTTAGGATCCGGTACACTCAGCGTGCCTTCGGTTCCATAGATCTCAATACGAGGCAAGTCCGAAGCTCCACGAATATCGAAGCTGGTAATCATCGTTGCAATAGCTCCGTCGGTAAAATCGATGGTACCTGCCAGATGCGTCGGAGTTTGTACCCGGAGAGGCGTTCCTTCCTTCGGTCCCGAGCCAATAACACGATCGGTGATCTGAATGCCTGCAGAAGAGCTGATTCTCCGAATAGGTCCCAGCAATGTAACCAGCGCTGTCAGATAGTATGGTCCCATGTCAAACATAGGTCCTCCTCCTGCAATGTAGAAGAACTCGGGATCGGGATGCCATGCTTCAGGTCCACCACCCATGAAGAAAGAAGTCGCCGCAATCGGTTTCCCGATCAGACCGTCTACAATAGCCTGACGTGCCGTCTGAATGCCTGATCCTAGGAAGGTATCCGGTGCGGAACCAACATACAATCCTTTTTCTTCCGCAAGTTCAATGACTTTGCGGCCGTCTTCAAGCGAAATGGCCAGTGGCTTCTCGGCATAGACATGCTTGCCTGATTCGAGCACAGCCAGATCGGTCATGGCATGACTGCCAGGCACCGTCAGGTTCAGCACAAGCTCGATTTCCTTATTTTGCAGCAACTCATCTACATTGTAAACGTTTGCGATATTAAATTCATCTGCCCGTTCCTGAGCACGTTCACGGATCAAGTCCGCTACGGCTACAATTTCAATGAGCGGGCTATTTTTCAGATTCTCCAGATAGATGGCGCTGATGTTACCGCACCCGATGATGCCTGCTTTTAATTTCTCCAATGTGACGTTCATCTCCTTACGCATGGTGAGAAGCTGTGATGAATGTTTAGTGCCTTGAATTTAATACTATGGTATTCCGTTTTGGGTTCAATTAAAATGAATAATATGATCGAAACATGAACTATCTGGTCATAATTTTCAAATTGCAAGGAGTATGCCAATGCCGACCGATTATTCCTGCCAGGTTCTTACAGCAGGCTTCTCATTTCATCGCAAACCTTATGCGGGTATTCATCCCGACGGGGTTAAGAACTACCTTCTGAGGCTGCAGACCGACGGTCGCTGCCGGGCACGAATAGACGGTGAGATGTCACTCGTCGATGCGGGCGATCTGCTTCTTTTCAGTCCGGACGAGCCTTATGAACTCAAAATAGACAATGAACGTAATCCGATGGGAGAACGACTCGTAGAGAGCGGTGACTACCATATCTTTTTTAATGGTTCCTGGGTGGATGAATGGTGGGAACGCCACAAAAGGCCAAACCGGATTAAGGTCGAATTGACCGAAAGCCTGCTGACCCTGTTCCGTCAACTCGTGCTGGAGCAGCGTCGAATTTCCAATCCATATCCAGAGATATCCAGCTACTACATGCGTATCTTATGTCTGGAAGTGGATCGTCTTCTCTCTGAACATCCGACGATCACCAACACCAACTATGTGGCGTATGAAATAAAAAATTATATCGAGGAGAATGCTTCCTCCCTGTTCAAACTTGAAGATGTAGCAACCCATGTGGGCATCAGTGTGTCACGCGGTGTTCATCTGTTCAAAGAAGCGTTTGGCAAAAGTATCATGCAGTATACCCTGGACGTACGGCTGAACATGGCCAGAGAACGGATCATCTTCAGTCCAATGACGCTGGAGCATGTCGCCGAATCGTCGGGGTTTAACAATTACACGTATTTCCACCGCGTATTCCGCTCCCGGTTCGGCATGTCGCCCAAGGAATTCCGGCTCATTCACCGGGAACAGATGTAAGGTATTATACGTACATTCTGCTTATTTGCGCGCGGCGATTGCCTCCGATACCACCATGGCCAAGTCTTCGTTGCCAAACATGGACAACACACCCAGTACCGTATCATCCGGAATCTCTCCGGCTTCTTCCTTCGGCACGACCAGCTGCAGCACTTGCTGCAGCCGTTCATTGCTCTGCTGATCCGGGTAAGCTTGCCGATACATTTCTTCGGGGTCCAGTCCATGATTGGCACACCACTGGGCGAATACCAAAATCATCATTTCTTCTTCCTGTTTATAGGTCTCTACGACCGCTTCCTCGATCTGTTTTCTGCGTTCCTTTTCATATTCGTCCATTGTGCCATTCCTCCATATGAGTTATGTCTTATCCCTTTTGCAACAAAAATCACTTACGAACCAGCTGCTCTGCGAGCTCATGGCTATCCATTACGTGACTGGAGCTAATGATGCAATCGTCCGGCGTGTCCAGGGTAGCCAAGAAATGATCTACGGCTCCGCTAAATCCTCTGCGCGTTAATATAGAGTCCCAGCTGCCGAAAGTTTCCTTGCGTTCAAGCTCTCCGCGCTCGGTATATCTGGCCTCTTCCATATTCACAACTTCTACTGATCTGCCTCCGCCGTGGAGTTCGATCTTCTCCAGGTCAGCCCCCGCCTCGCGCACCATATCGAATCTGCCGATGGCCTTTCTTCCAAGCTTGGCTGATCCGGCAGCATGAAGAAGCTGGTCCAACTCATTCGTGCGGACCCATTGATGAACCAGCTCCACATGATGATCCGAATACCATAACATCAGATCCAGCATATGAATCAGATCATCATAGATCGTTTTTGCTGCAGGAAGATGCTGAACGCCTGTCCGATGCTTCGTTAACATCAGGGATTCAAACCCCTGCCCCCCTTGCATCCACGCTTTCGCTTTCTGGTACATCGGTGCAAATCTTCGGTTAAAACCTACCGCAAGGAGCAGCCCCTGCGCCTCGGCAAAAGCAGTCATTTCTTCGGATTCCCGCAAGGTGTAGGACAGCGGTTTGTCCACATATACAGCCAGTCCCCGTTCCAAACATTGCATGACAATATCAAAATGTGCTTCCGTTGCTGTATGTACAAAAACGGCATCCAGATCCCAGGACAATAGTTCTTTCAGATCCGTCGTTCCGTTATTTAATCTATAAGCATGCTGAGCAGCCGTTACCGGCTCTGGAGAACGGTTCATAATGCCGGCAATTTCCACATCAGGATGCGCGGTTAACAGGGGCAAGTATACTTTGTGAGCAATACCCCCAAGTCCGATGATCCCAGCTCGGGTTCGCTTCGTTGTTTCCATGATAAGCATTCCACCTTCAGATGAGTTCTAAGTTCCACGACCTATAGTGTAACCCTTCAGCCAGCAACATGCCAGTTGATCAGCGCAAGAAGGGTTGAATTATCCGGTTCCCGGTCGAACGTGGTACACTTGGGTAGATAGGCATATAGGATCAGGAGATTAGAGTAGTGCCCTGACCTGAAAGGAGCGTTTGGGGATTTGCGGAAATGGTTATGGCTCCTCTTGTATGTTTTGCTCGCCGGAGTCACGTTTATTTACAGATATGAACTGCTGGCATGGACCGATCAGAATCAGTCCATCCCCCTTCTCATTATCATAGCAATGCTTTTTGCGTTGGTACCTGTGATTCCCTACAAGTTTGTAATCGCAGCTTTGGGGTACAGTTACGGCACCACAACAGCAGCCTGGGTATGCTGGGTGGGGACCACCCTCGCAGCACTGCTCGTTTATGCGGGAGCGAGATATGCTTTTCGTAATCAGGCCAGAGCTTACCTGGATCGCATCCGTGGATTGAGTCGTTTTACCACCTGGATGGAGGCGCATCCCTTTATGGGCATTATGACGCTTCGCCTGCTTCCCGTTGTGCCTCAAACTGCGGTCAATATCTATGCCGGCATTACCTACACACCTTTTTGGGTGTTCATGGTGGCTACGGCCATTGGCAAAATGCCTGCCATTTTAATTTTTGCCTATGCGGGCGCGCAAGCGGAAACTTCCATCTGGACGAGTCTGGTCATTTTTGTGGGTTACTTTGCCATTATGGCCCTCGTCTTACTGCTGTTTCGTGTTCGCTCGCGAAAAAAGACCTGATGATTATTCATTAACATGACTAACGAGCTTCATCGTCCCTGTCCGGCTTGGTTGGCTTGCCAATTCAGGATATAATAGAAGTGTAAGCCAAATTCATTAATCTTCATCAGAAATGGAGTGACTATAGCATGGAACAACATTCAAGCGAAAAAGCAACATTTGCAGGCGGATGCTTCTGGTGTATGGTATCCCCCTTTGAGGAACTGCCCGGAATCCACAAGATCGTATCGGGTTATACAGGAGGACATACCGAGAATCCCACATATGAGGAAGTCTGTTCGGAAACGACAGGACATGTAGAGGCCGTTCAAATTACGTTTGATCCTTCCATCTTCCCTTATGAGAAGCTCGTCGAGTTATTCTGGCAGCAGATCGATCCGACGGATACGGGTGGACAATTCCATGACCGGGGATCTTCATATCAGACGGCTATCTTCTACCACAACGAAGAACAGCGTCAGATTGCAGAAGCCTCCAAGGCAGCTCTGGAGCAGAGCGGACGATTTGATAAACCGATCTTCACACCTATTTTGCCTGCCAAACCATTCTATGAGGCGGAAGAACATCATCAGGACTACCACCACAAAAATCCGGCTCACTACAAGCGGTATCGCAAAGGCTCCGGACGTGAAGACTTTATCGAGCGCAACTGGTCCGGCAATGTGGATAAAAGCAATCTGAAAGAGCGTCTGACTCCACTTCAATACGAAGTGACCCAGAATAATGCAACAGAACCAGCGTTCCACAACGAGTTCTGGGATCACCACGGTGACGGAATCTATGTGGATATCGTTTCTGGCGAGCCTCTCTTCAGTTCAACAGACAAGTACGATTCCGGCTGCGGCTGGCCAAGCTTCACGCGTCCATTGCGTGATTACAACGTGAAGGAAAAAACAGATCTCAGCCATTTCATGATTCGTACGGAAGTCAGAAGCCGTGAAGGAGATTCCCATCTGGGGCACCTGTTTAACGACGGTCCTGTCGAGGCGGGTGGTATGCGTTACTGCATTAACTCCGCCGCTCTTCGCTTTGTACCAAAGGAAGACTTGCAAAAAGAGGGATACGGCGAGTATGCAGTCCTCTTCAAATAAATTAAATACGACTGCCTGACCGTGGAACCAAAACACGGTCCAAAAAAGCAGGAGCAGCGGGTTATCACCGTTACTCCTGCTTTTTTCATGTTCCTATTTGAATCAGATAAGACATGTAAAGAGTTCTTGACACCTACACTTTTTTCCTTTTACAATACAGCTGTAAAGAGTTCTTTACAACCTAGGGGCAAGAAAAGAGGTTGATTCATGCAAAACCGCATTAAGCTGCTGCGTGAAGAGCTGGGCATATCCCAGGGCAAACTCGCCGAGTTGTGCGACGTCAGCAGACAAACCATTAACGCCATAGAGAATGACAAATACGACCCCAGCCTTCCGCTCGCCTTTGCCATTTCCGAGGCGCTTGAGGTCACCATCGAGCAGTTATTTCAGTACGAAAGGAAGAATTCAGAATGAAAATAAAGCATTGGAAAATGACACTTACAGGTGCTGCTGCATTTATTGTGCTAGCTACCGTTATTTATCGTACTGCAACAGGAAGGGACATTGGATTAAATGATATTGCTTCACTTGGTGCAGTTACGATCCTTTTCCTGTCAGCCCTGACTTGGGGGACCAAAGAGGATCGGGATGGGGTGCGTGAGGATGAGGAACTGGGCAGACGCATTACGGAGCAGAGCTCGAAGGTGGGATATTTTATACTGACCCTGTTCATTCTGGTGGCCGTTGGCATAGATCAATGGATTCATGAAAAGCCAAGCATCCTGCTATTATCGTTGCTCGGACTTTCCATGGTTACGCTGCCTTTTATCGAATGGGTTCACATGCGCAAATACAGGACAACAGAGGATTAACGTGTTCTGCGCAGCATCACTCCCCTGATGTCCTGTTCCATTTACTTCTTCACATCCAGCTGACGACCCAGCCGATCCAGTATGCAAATGGAATGAGCAGCAGCTGGGCCACAAGCGTGCCGAATAAACGGGATACCAGCATGCAGCCATAGATCTGATTCATTCGGTCCAAACGGATTTCGCCTCGCAGGGATTTGTCACTGAGCAGGGAAATTCGCGGATCGATCAGGATCGTCAGCAAAATGGTCGCAATTCCGTTAATCAGCCCTGTCGATTGGGAGGCAGCCACGGCCTGCCCTGGATACAGGTAAGCTGCGTACAAACTCGATAATACACCCGTCGTATAAATGGCTGTCACCGCTACATTAAGCGTCATCAAACGTCTCGGCATTCCATGCTGCACTAGCCGCTTAGCCATTTTCCAGGAAGGCGGCGTAATATAGTAGGCTGCGTTTCTGATTTTGGTGCCGTTCAGCAACCCGCGTACCATCCCCGGAATGGACCCCGCTGCTTCAAAATGCACAACCATTCTGGACGCAAGCTTCACCATCGTTGGAAAACACAATATGGCCATGGCAGTCCCTGCTGTTGCCGCCCCCATCAGCCAGTGCAGCTGCACGGCAAAATGTGAGTTCCCTCCATTTGTTGCGTTATCCACCAAATTCCCTACCATCGGTCCCTGGGCCATGTTGGATGTACGTGATACCAGCAGCAGAATCCCCGACAAGGAAAGGGCCAGCGCAATTCTGCGAGTTCTTAGCCCGCCAAGACGAAGCGCATAAGACAGGCTGTCTGCGGCATGAATAAGCATGGTAAACAGCATCGGAATAGCCAGACTTAGACTGAACATTAGATTGTACTCCTTTTATTTTCCTGTATTGGACTTTTTGTACATGTGACAGCATTATACCCCTCCAGCTTGCAAAAGTATAGGAATGCCATCTCGGTATGACAAATCATTACCCCTTCACAGCCAGTCCATTTTGTCGTTTATCCCTTCTCCCACAGGGTAATATACAACTAACCAAGATTACTCTCTAGGAGGGATTCAGACATGCCTTGGAATAAGAATGATTATCCGGTATCCATGAAAAATCTGGAGCCCCGTATCCGAAATAAGGCGATTGAAATCGCCAATGCCCTGCTGGATGACGGGTATGAGGAAGGACGCGCAATAGCAATAGCCACTGCCAAAGCCGAAGAATGGGATGAGAACCACCCTGCATCGGGTTCAACGGATTCGGGCCGGTCATCGGATGATAGCGGTTCTGCTTCCAAACGTCGCCATTCAGAACCTGTCTCCTCTTCCAAAAGCCATGACAATATTCACGTCGTACCTACGGAATCGGGCTGGGCCATTAAGGAAGAGGGTCAATCCCAATATGTATCCACGTTTGACACCAAATCTGAAGCGGTGGATGCCGCCAAGGAAATCAGCGGAGAGCAGAACATTCGGGCTATTATTCACAACCAGGATGGACAGATTGCTTCTTCCATTAAACCCTGACAGGTTTGTGCATCACTCTGATAGTGAACCATATGAAAACAGCTTCTCCGTGTAAAAAGCAACAAAAAAAGTCCTTTTCACTGCCGCTCAGGCAGTCAAAAGGACTTTTTGGTACCTTTCATTTATTGTGTTACTCCTCTCGCCACTGAAGTCCGTGGTGCAGGGGAAGTCACCGCCTTGGCTGCGGAAGGTATGGATACCTTCACAGCTGAGGTCGTAACGGTCCGGCGTACCGGAACACTGACCACGTACGTAATGACTTTGCTGGCAATCCACACGGCCAGAATGGTATATAAAGTTTCTTTTACCGGAAGAAAGAAAAGGGATAAGCCCAGCACAAACGCATCGCTGACAAAGAAGACGGTTCCCAGCTTCCATCCCTTCCAGCGGCTAACGAGCACGGCAAGGATATCATCTCCGCCTGTCGCTCCGCCGAATCGGAGCACGATCCCTGCGCCTACCCCCGTCAATATGCCGGATAGGACTGCAGGAATCCACAGGTTTCCGTTGAATGACATCTGCAATGTCGAGTATCGCTCAAAGCCGTCATAGAACAGGGAGAATGCGCCGACGCCAATCAGCGCCTGAATCATGAACTTCCAGCCTTTGATGAACCAGGCCAGGATCATGACCGGAATGTCGAGTAACAGCATGCCAATGGCAGGCGATAACCCCGTCGCGTATTTTCCGAGCAGGGCCAGACCGACAAATCCGCCCTCCGATAAATGATTCTGAAAATTAATGTGATAGTAAGCAAATGCCAAAATAAAAGTACCGAGCAGCATGATGGCGAGTTTTCCCGCCTCAGCCTTAATGTGTTGTTTGGTTAACGATGTTCTCTTCATTCAGGTTCCCTCGCAGTTTGTAGGTTGGTTTTTAGACCGACCGTACCCTGCAAAAGGCAAGCCTGGAAGAAATCATCGTATTTGTCCTTCGAATATTCATTCCAATCCCCTCTTTCGCAGAGTCAGCCGTTTTTGTGAATACGGTTGGTTTACTCTACAAGGGGCGCTAAGTGTATGAGAGATCGTAACGTTTCCAGATCGTCCTTGGGGAGATTGTCCTTCGGGAACTCATGGTATCCTGATCCTTTCTGTCTGTTTGTGGTTAGCTCTTTCAATTAAACTGGCGAACATCACACGTTTGACTCATGAAATTTACACTTAACCACTACGATTGCAGTACCCTCTTCCGATCGCTGTTATCCCCGGAATTTTTTTGATTCCCTTCTCCTAAGGGAAAAATTCGGTGATAAACGCGAGTGCTTCGCTTCTCCAGATGGGTTCTGCACTCTTCGTTCCGTGTAAATGACCGTCTGATAAAAAACATGTAATTTCTCTATCCAGTTTAAACTTCTATAGCTAACTTGCTTGTTCTTCTATTATATAACACCGACGTGGACGGGTCTAAACAGCAGACCCTTCAAAAATGCGCATAAAGCATGCTCTGGGCGGCTCCAGCAGGCAAACAGCCACACCAGGACAATCAATGCTTACTAATGGTGCAACCTGCTCCTTCATTCTATGACCGATGATGGCGAATATAACTGTCAGTCACCCAAACGTGACAAATTGGGGCTATTTTTTATTTTTGTGCGAATTTCGAAGGAATCCTCGGGAGCTTTCACATACACTATAGCAAACGAAAATCGGCTCATTCTTGACCAGCGCGGACGTTTTCCAGACTTACTCTGCTTTTTATGGTATAATATAACAATTGATTCCCACTACCGTTTAAGCGAGGCGGATTGATGAAAACGTTGAAGCCAAGAGTCTTTATTGGCTGCTCGCTGGAAGCGAAGCCGATTGCAGCCGCAGTACACGAAAATTTGCGTTTCTCAGCCGAAGTTACTCCTTGGTACTCCGGTGTTTTCAATCCAAGCAGCTATACGATGGACGATCTGGAAACAGAGGTGCGCACGACGGACTTTGCCATTTTTATTTTTCATCCGGATGATATATCCAAAATTCGCGGGAAGTACTATGCATCTGTCAGGGATAATACAATGCTGGAAATGGGTTTGTTTATGGGCCGTTTGGGACGAAAGCGTATTTTTTTCATTCTTCCGGAGGATATTACAGACATCAAGGATGCTGCAAAAATCGAGGGCTTGCGTATGCCTACTGATCTTCTTGGCTTGAATCCACTGGTCTATGAGATTCGTTCTGATGGCAAGTGGGCGCCAGCCGTGTCGGTTGCATGCTCCAAAATTGCTGACAGTATAGAAGAACAAGGACGATGGGTAGATCCAGAATTGGAGAAAATCATCAATCAGCATAAAGTGACTGAAGGAGAAGCACGGCTGCAATTGCTAAAGCTTCTGAGGTTCTTCAGAGAGTTGCTGCGGGTTCGCAAAGCGGATGCCGTCATGCTCGACCGAATGAGTGATGCCCTTCGTACGGCATTTGTGTCCCATCCTCCATTCGCAGTACGTGGTACAGCCATATACCGTACAGATGACAGTGGTTATATCGAGCAATTATGTGGTAATGTAGGGGAACCGGGGAGAAAATATGAGTTGTCTGCCAATGACGACAAAGAGCCAGATGACCCAAAGCGCATTCTGGTCATTGATTCTTACCGTGAAAATAAAATCAAGATTAACCTGTATGACGATTACCTTGAGAAAGAATATCTGCTATGCTATCCTGTAGCCAAGAGGTATGTGATTACGGTTCATATTATTGGACATATAGAAGCGGATGAGGCGGTATTTCAACAGATTGACCTACAGAATCGTCAACTGTTCAACGCCATCAACGATTTGTTAGGAGGCGAACCGGAATGAAACCGGAAATGAAAAAAATAAGCAAGCGCTGGGGCAGCGAAAAAAAGGTACGCCTCAGCTCTGCGCCCGAATCATCACGACCGGTTCCGGAACCTAAGGAAGAAGATCGTTTCCACAAACCGGCCGTCCCGCTAATCACGATCGGCCCCTCGCTTAAGGGGAAGGAACGACCTTATAAGGTCATCCTGGAAAAAGAAGCTCTGTACGAGAAACCTCAATATTTAGCTTAACTTTCTATGCATTGTTCTTCATCCTGCCGCTGAAATCGGCAGTACGTTCAGGCCCCGCCGCCCAAGGCAGGGGCTTTTTTGTTGACCATTCTCCCGCAATTAAACCAACCAACCGGAAATGAACACCTCTCCCCACTAACCTCGGAAAGCTTAAGAATCCAGTGCTGCAATTGCATTAGGCCATTTCTTACGCTCTTAGGTTTCCTGCATAACCCAGAAATTATACCTAAAATTTGGAGTATGCTTGTCCTGATCAATCATGCCCATCATGAATGTACATGGCCTGCTGAAAGCCCAGTCCCATTTTTTTCTTGTTGTATTCCGTATCATCATTGCATATATTGATTATAATATAAGAACACATGTTCTGTAAATATATATGTTCGAATTCAAGGTTAAGGAAGTGAATGTATGTCATCCTCCCCTTCCGCCCCATCTCCTACGGATGAAGACCATCGATTGGTTAAAAGCCTTGTCGTGCATACCCTGCTGCTGGATGTGCTTGAACGGGATATTCACACCCTGGATTCACTTCTGCTGAAAATGTCCGAGGTGTACGTTCTATCCCTGACCCGCATTCAAAATCAGGTACTACAAGAAATGCTGGCAGTTCGGCAGCAGATGCGGAAACGCGGTGTCAAAATTCTTGAGGAAAAACGTGAACAGGATGGCATCGAAACCGTCTACCTGTGCAGGGGATATTGGCAGCGGTTCTACATGCTCTGGACGTTCGCACGTAATGAAGTCAAGCAAGAACTCAGCCGACATCTGCATATTGATCTGACGCAGCGCATGTAGCTTGAACCGGAATACAGGTTGACCCGAAGCGGCCGGGTTCATTAAGATGGAATGGAACGTTATCGTTATCAACGATGAACCTATATTAGACGTGGAATGAATTCTTTCTAAAACAAAAAAAGCCTGTCGTCTATACTAAGGCGAATAGACTCTATGATTAGAAAATTTCCTCAGACGTCTCATTACTCAAGGAGTTGTACTTCATGAATTTGAATACGGGTAACCAACCATCCACCAGATATACAGGCATTGCCGCAGATGTCACGGAGTTGATCGGACAGACGCCTGCTGTAAAACTGAACAGGCTCACAGGCAGCGACTCTGCTGACGTATATGTCAAACTGGAATATTTCAATCCAAGCGGCAGTGTCAAGGACCGTGCCGCTTACAATCTGATCGTTCAGGCTGAACGGGCAGGGCTGCTGCTTCCCGGCGCAACCATCATCGAACCTACCAGCGGCAATACCGGCATCGGTCTCGCCATGAATGCTGCAGCCAAAGGATATAAGGCCATTCTGGTCATGCCTGACAATATGTCCAAGGAGCGCATCAACATTCTGAAAGCCTATGGCGCAGATGTCGTGCTCACTCCTGCGGCTGAACGGATGCCCGGGGCTATCCGCAAAGCGAAAGAGCTTCACGCTGACATTCCGGGCAGCTTCATTCCGCAGCAATTCGAGAATCAGGCTAATCCGGACATTCACCGGGTTACGACTGCTCCCGAGATTATGCAGCAGATGGAGGGCAAGCTGGATGCCTTCATTGCAACCGCGGGCACAGGGGGCACCATTACCGGTACCGGTGAAGAGCTGCGCAAGCAGCTGCCGGATATCCGGATCTATGCGGTGGAGCCCAAAGGTTCACCCGTGCTCTCCGGCGGCGAGCCCGGTCCCCACAAGCTCGTCGGTACAAGTCCGGGGTTCATACCGGACATTCTGAATACCGACGTGTGGGACTCCATTATCCAGGTGTCCGATGAGGATGCACTGGATACCATGCGGCAGCTTGCTGCCCGGGAAGGGCTGCTGCTCGGCCCTTCATCTGGTGCTTCGGCCTGGGCCGCACTGCGCATTGCGCGAGAATTGGGGCCAGGTCACCGAGTGCTCTGTATTGCGCCGGATACCGGGGAACGGTATTTGAGCATGGGTATTTTTTAACACAACATAATCTGTACTCCCAAAAAAGGCTGTCCCTTAAGTCATTATGTTGACTGAGGACAGCCTATTTGCGTTCACTTCCTCCAAGAACCTGATACACGTTTAGCAAAGAATAAGAAGGGAAACTCCACTTCAGGCACCCTCAATATCATATCAAAATAAAAAATAAGCTCTTGCTCACCTACAGATGATTCATCTGCAGAGAACAAGAACTTATTTCGATAAGGAAGCATTTTAAGAACATGCAACTAAACCAATCAGTGTGTCAACGTGGTCCATTCCACACCTTTGGGAAGCAGGGCTGCAATGCGGTCTTTGGCTTCCTTTTTGGTATACAGCGATTCATCGAGAATAACCGCAGAACCCGAGTCACTGCTTGTGCGAATCAAACGTCCCAGACCTTGCTTCACGCGCAGCAGCATGTATGGAAGATCAATCTCTTCGTACGGCGCCGTCGATGCACTGCGTTTAGCATTGAATACAGGATCCTGCGGAGGATACGGGAGCGACCAGATCATGACATTGGATAATGAAGGGCCCGGAACGTCCAGCCCCTCCCACAGATTGACGGAGCACAGCACACTCTCCTCATCCTGCTGGAACGCTGCAATCAGATCACTGATCTCCCGGTCGCCTTCGTACATGAATCGCAGTCCCTGCGCTTCCGGAACATGAACGATGTCCTGTTTAAACGTTAACAGCTCTTCCATGGTACGGAACAGAATAAGCGCACGGCCGCCACTTTCCTGAAGCATCGACACAGCCTCTCGCATCCGATTTTCGTTCTCCGGGTGACCGGGTACGGCTTGATCTGTAATCTTCATCTGCATTTTATCCGCATAGTCATATGGAGAAGCAACCGAGAATGATACAAAATCATCAATCCCCAGACTGTCTGCCACATAACGGAAGGAATTGTCCACAGACAAGGTTGCCGATGAGAATACAATGGGAATCCCGGTATTGAACACGCGCTCGTTCAGGATTTCTTTTACCGTGCGAGGCATGATGGACAGTGTCGTCTCGTCCTCATTCTCTTCAGCCCAGCAGATGTAGCCATCTTCCTTGCGGAACAGGGACAATGCTGTCTGAATCATATCCAGATGTTCTTCCACTACTCGCATCTGATACCCATCCAGCGAGAACAATCCGCTCTCGAATACCAGCTCTTCCCCAATCGCATCCAGCACACTGGTCAGACGTTCAATTTCACGCAGCAGTGGCGCTTCTACACGAACTTCCTTCCGTTCTGAGCCTGGAATTGCCACCGTATACGTATCCAGCAGTCTAAACAGTCGCTCACTGCTCTCAATCGCTTCGTCCACACGCTCTGCAAGGGATTCACGAATCTCCCCCTCCAAAAGCCGGGTAACCAGTTCCTCGAAGATGCGGTGTTTCAGTTTGTAGCTGAGTGCGTTCAGCGCTGCCTCTTCCAGCAGATGTCCTTCATCAAAGACAACCGAGCTGTGATCAGGCAGCAGCGGCAGCTGTCCTTCGCGTTTGCGGGCCTCATAGGTCCACACATGCTCCATGTAGTAGTCGTGGGAACAGATGATGATGTCCTTGGAGCGGCGATAGTGATCACGTGATAACGTCAGTCCGCAGCGCTGTCTTTTTGGACAAACAAAGCAATCCTGGAATGGGTCCCAGTTGATCTTGTTCCACTGGCGATCGTTCAAATGCGGATACTGTTTGCGGTCACCATAGGGATGGAAAGCCTGAAGCGTTCCAGGTGTATTCACGAAATCCGGCAGGCTCTCATGCACTTCTTCAATGACAGGCGCATCCTCGTCCGCGAATCTTACCGCACTTAATTTGTTCAAACAAACGTATTGATCTGGTGATTTACCTAGACGAGCGTCCACCTGAAGATCCAGATGTTCGGCCAGCTTCGCAATATCTCCGCCCGGCTTCACCAATTGTTCAATCAATGACTCATCGGCGCAGGCAATCACTGCCGGTTTGCCCGTATAACGTGCATAACATACCGCATAGAGCAGGTAGACTAACGTCTTGCCTGTCCCTACACCGGCCTCAGCCATGATGGTCTTTTTATCTCCATAGGCCCGTTCGAGCTGGTACGCCATAAAAATCTGTTCATCCCGTACCTCGAAGCCGGACTCTGGCAAAATATCGTAGAAAACATCGGCCACCCACTCTCCCAAACGGGATACAAAGGGCTCTGCCGGGTCATATGCAAAAGGATAACGTTGTGTAGACAATCCTTGGTCAGCCTCCATTCTTATACAAGCAGCCCTTTACATTTTTCGTTCAAAAAAAGGCCGCTGGGCAAAAGTTAATTATCTCACGCCATGAGGTAAGTGACAAGCTTTTTTTACTACAAGGAATGTATAGAACAAGGATCCAGGGAAAATATATATTCGAATCCATCAAAAGGAAAGGCGGTGCTCCATGAATCATCATTCTTCACAATCAGAGCATTCCCCAGACAAGTCACCAGAGACTTTAACGGATCGTCAGGGCCATCCCATCACGGATAATCAGAATGTCCGAACCGTCGGCAGCCGGGGACCGACTACGCTGGAGAATTATCATTTTCTCGAAAAGATTACGCATTTTGACCGTGAACGTATTCCTGAGCGGGTGGTACATGCACGTGGTGCTGGTGCTCATGGCATATTCGAAGCGTACGGAACAGCCGGTGATGAGCCTGTATCCAAATATACGCGAGCTCGTCTGTTTCAGGAGAAAGGCAAACAAACCCCTGTGTTTGTCCGGTTTTCCACGGTAATCCATGGTGGGCATTCACCAGAGACGCTCCGTGACCCGCGTGGCTTCGCTGTGAAATTTTATACCGATGACGGCAACTGGGATCTTGTTGGCAACAACCTGAAAATCTTTTTCATTCGTGACCCGCTGAAATTCCCGGATATGGTACATGCCTTCAAACCGGATCCGTTGACCAACGCACAGGACATGGAGCGGTTTTTCGACTTCGTTTCGCTTAGTCCTGAAGCTACCCATATGATTACGTTCCTCTTCTCTCCATGGGGAATACCGGCCAATTATCGTCAAATGCAGGGATCGGGCGTCAATACATACAAATGGGTAAACCAAGAAGGCACGGGCGTGCTCATTAAATATCACTGGGAACCCCTGAAGCAAGGCATACGGAACCTGCTGCAAAAAGACGCGAGCGAGATTCAGGGACAGGAATTCAACCATGCCACCCTGGATCTGTATCATGCGATTGAACAGGGCGATTACCCGGAATGGGAACTGTGTGTTCAGATCATGGAAGACGGCGAACATCCGGAGCTGGACTTCGACCCACTCGATCCGACCAAGCTGTGGCCGCCAGAGCAATTTCCGTTTTTGCCTGTTGGAAAAATGACCTTGAACCGCAATCCTGAGGATTACTTTAACGAAGTGGAACAAGCTGCTTTTGGCACAGGAGTTCTCGTGGATGGGCTCGATTTCTCGGATGACAAATTGCTGCAAGGGCGTACCTTCTCCTACTCGGATACCCAACGTCACCGGGTTGGTGCGAACTATCTTCAGCTGCCTGTGAATGCTCCCAAAAATCGCGTAGCTACCAACCAAAGCGGTGGTCAGATGCAGTACAAGGTTGATCGTGCGCCAGGACAGAACCCGCATGTGAACTACGAGCCTTCTTCTCTGGGTGGTTTGTCCGAGGCAGCTCCACGCGGCAAGGAGCATGAACCTCTTGTTGAAGGTCGACTGGTTCGGGAGAAAATTCCGCGTCCTAACGACTTTGGTCAAGCCGGTGATACATACCGGGCGTTCGAAGATTGGGAGCGAGAGGAACTGGTCAGCAACCTGGTAGGTGCACTCTCCAAATGTAAACCGGACATTCGTGAACGCATGATCTCACACTTCACTCAGGCCGATGCCGACTACGGTCGTCGTGTAGCTGAAGGACTGGCGTCTGTGCCGACCGATGACAGTGCCACGGTTCAGCCGAAACATGAACCAGGCGCGGAAGAAGCATCCCGTCGCAGTCATGAAGCTGATCCTTACTAAAAGTCGAAACAAGGACAGCTGGTGACAGAAGAGATTAACACGTAGTACCGTACCCGAGATTTAACTTCGATCTTGACGTGATATGGCCAGTGCCCCAATAGTCCATCTGCCTAAAGCAGCTGCTATCGGGGCTTTTTGAGTTATACCCATGGACAAATACTTTTCCAATCAAGTCTGACCTTTCCAAGTTTAATGTAGTCGAGGTTCATTTCGGTCGATCAACCTTGTTTTCATGCCATTTTGTCATCCTGGTGCCCCCTTCCCCGCGTTCATTTCAGACGATTGCTCGTTAAATGAAGGCGATCAGCCAATGTAAGGATTATGCATCACTTTTTAAATAGCAGCACTTGTGACCTCGACATCTGACATACCGGCTTGTATAGGTGACCCAATGAAATGATTATTGTTGATAACGCTTACACGTTTTACGATGAACCTGTGCCCTACCGAAATACACTATCCCATTAACCAAGGAGGTTTTACAATGAAATGGTTCCCTTCTGTTTCTACTTATCCATCCGTATGCTCTGAACGTTCATGGAAATCAAAAATGGCTTATCTGTGTTTGAGTACCGCTTTTCCTCTAATGCTATTAGGTGGTGGATTAGCTGGTGCGATGGAACTTACGGAAAGTGGTGTGCAAAATTCGTCGGAACAGTCAGCCGCAACAACTCCTGCTGCACTCGCTGCTGGTGATTTATATGTCGCTCCTAACGGATCAGCAAACAATCCGGGAACGCTGGCCAGCCCGACTACACTTGCGAATGCACTGACCCAGATCGCTCCGGGCAAAACCATATTTTTGCGCGGCGGAACCTATAATTTCTCGGAAACTGTTACGATTGAGCGAGGCAACAGCGGCACGTCTGGACAGCGCAAAAATCTGGTCGCTTACGGTACGGAAAAGCCTGTCTTCGATTTCTCCGCCCAAGCTTTCTCATCCACCAATCGGGGTTTGCAGATGTTCGGGGATTATTGGTTGGTTAAAGGGCTAGAAGTGAAAGGCGCGGGCGATAACGGAATTTTCATCGGTGGTAGCTACAATCGCCTGGAACAGATTGAAGCTCACCATAATCGCGATACGGGCATCCAGCTGGGACGATATGCCTCCACTGCTGCCAAGAGTGAATGGCCAGCCTACAATGAGATTATTCGCTCCTATTCCCATAACAACTACGATCCGGATGATGGAGAGGATGCAGACGGTTTTGCCGCCAAATTAACGGTGGGCCCAGGCAACCTGTTCGACGCATGTATCGCTGCCTATAATGTGGACGATGGCTGGGATCTCTACAGCAAAACGGATACGGGGGCTATTGGCGCCGTAACGATCCGTAACAGCATAGCATATGCCAACGGCGCAACATCAGATGGTACATCCACCTCCAACAGTGATGGCAACGGCTTCAAGTTGGGCGGCGAGAAAATTGCCGTGAATCATATTGTGGAAAACAGCATTGCCTTTAATAATAAAAAACATGGCTTCACATACAACAGTAATCCCGGTTCCATTCAGATGAAAAACAACACGTCCTGGAACAACGGCCAGAGCAATTTTGCCTTCGATGTCGGCACCCATCTTTTCACCAACAACCTGTCCTTCCAGGGCGGCGCCAGTGACAAAACAAGCGGAACGGACGTCAGCAGCACCAACGTCTGGTGGAAAAACAAAAAGAGCGTAAATGACAAAGGCCTGCTCGCGAGTGCAGACGACTTTGTCTCCCTAGTACCATCTGTAACTCGCAGCAGCGATGGGACGCCAGTACTGGGTAATTTCCTGAAGCTTGCTGCAGGCAGTGATCTGATTGGCTCGGGTACGCCATCCGGTACAAATATTGGGGCGAGGTAGTTGGTATGTCGTTTTGAGTTAGATTAAAATCTGTATATTGAGTGCACATGTGGAGTAAAATGTAACCGTCTAAAGAAGAACCCCTTTCACGATACCAGCCAAATTAGCTGGTTTTGGTGAAGGGGGCTTTTGAGCTGCTTTGCAGATCCTGCTGACTTATGAATTTTCGCTATTTCTCCTGTGGATATATAAATACATAATTACTCTCATCCGACTTCTCTTCGGAGAAAACAAAATCTAACCGATCAAAGCTTCTAATCTCCTGCACATCTGTAATCTTACGCTCAGCCATATACCGCACCATCTCACCTCTGGCCATTTTGGCGCGGGTTGCCTTTTCAACCAACTTTCCATTAACCATTTGTCCAAATACACAATTGATAAATCGGGTTTCCTCGCTCAGAAAAGGAATGATATTTTTGCTGTACTCTTTGGAAGCCAAATTCAGAATACAATTGCTTTCTGACTGAAGCTGATCTGCAAGCTTGCTGCCCCAGAATTGATAAAGCGAGCTGAAACCCGGACCTTGCAGTTTGCCCTGCATCTCCAACCGATAAGGTGTAACCCCGTCCAAAGGCCGCAACATGCCATAAAAACCGGATAATATGCGCAAATGCTGCTCCAGATACGCCAGTTCTTCCTGCTGAAAAACACCCGCTGCCATATACTGATACTGAATGCCCTCATAGGCATAGATGGCTGGCGTAAGATTGGCTTTTAGATTCATTTTTTGAATACGTTCCATGTTCTGTTCGGCGATTGCATCATTACACTTCCATAACGCTTTGAGCTCGTCATAGGATAACTTTTGAAGCACACTCAACAGCTGTTCTGACTCGTTTATAAAACGCGGCATCTGCGCGCTGGTCATCAGATCGGTATCGATCTTCATCTTTTTGGCAGGTGATATGATAATTCTCATCGTGCTGATCCATCCTTAATCTACCGTTGTTTTTATCGTTATTCATTGTACAGGATTGGACAGGCGAATCCAATGGTGAAGCATATTTTCCTCTCATGTCTATGTAGAATAACTTGGAACAAAAAGAATGGAGTATAGGTTACCATTTCAAAATGAACAATCGATCGAACCCACATTGTCTGGCATAGGCCCTTGCTACTAGACCAAAGCAAGAACTTATCAATATGCTATTAGCTGAAGTTGGGCCCATATTCTCATGGTCACCATGAGCTGTTTTGTTATGATTATATACGATGTATTTGAATTGCTATTTTTCAAAGAGAAAGGGTGCCGCTTTTTATGTTTGTTTTTCATTTACTGCTCGCTCTCGCACTTTTGGGCGGTTCAGGCAGCTCCAATGACGTCACATCTACACCACTGGAAATCACTCCGTTACAGCCTCATCCTGCTGATTCTGAGCTTGTCTTGGAATCCGGTTTACAGCCTTTCCGGGCCGAACTAACATACAAAGGACTTAAGCCAGATTATAATCCATTCGAGCAAGCTGCCAGTGACCTTCAGGATAAGCTTTTTGAAAGTGAACCATCACCGCTTCTGTCCGAACCTGGAGATACAGGTACATTTGATTACGGCGGACAACTTCAATTGTTAAAAGCTGTGCCTCTGAAGCAAAGTATTGAATTCGGGCCATTAACGATTCATATTATGGATGTTCAATTATTAGAGGCTCTTGAGATTCCTGAGGAATCCCGAAAAAACATTTCTATTCTGAATCAAGAAGATATCGGTCCTGATATGACTTATATCAAAATCGTCTACAGTGTAGAAAATACCACGGATCAAAATATCGGATTTTACGGGTTGAATTCCATTCATCCCAATACGGGTAAACCCATCTCAGCAGATCGTAATTTCATGAGGAAGCCTTATGTTTATCATCAATATGACGGCGTAGTCGTGGATAATATGGGCTATGGTTTCGTATATACAGATGACCCTGACAAGCTGGAATCCATTGAATTGGTTTTCAACAGAATCTATGACTATGACACCGGAGAGACCATCGTAGAGCCTACTTCATTGAATATTCCTATCACGGTCCAACAGTAATAATAAATTTATAAGCTTATATTTGCTTCCATACTAAGATATCATTTGTCCGCGATAACATCATTGTTAAACCCCAGCCACGTGCCTGCAGAAGAGCAGAGTACACAGCTGGGATTCTTTGTTTTTATTAAGAAAATGTATTTGCTCTAGCTACTGCCTCAACCTGTCTCATCTCGTAAAATCGTGCTGCCCAATCGTCAGGAGAGTCGGCCTGCTTTTGCTCCATAGCGAAGTTGCAATCTTCGGATTGTAATAATAGAGCGCACCATTCGTCGGATCAGCACCATTCAAAGCTTTACGCGCTGCCTTATAAGAAGTAGCCGTCGGCTTTGTATTGAACTGACCATCATCAATTGCAGTGAACTGCCCTTTCTGGAAAATCACCTGCGGGATGGATGACGGGAATGCACTGGATTGCACCCGATTCAAGACGACCGCCCCTACAGCAACCTGTCCTTCAAAGGATTCCCCACGCGCCTCCCCGTGAATTAGCTTCGCCAACTGGCGCAGCGTCTCACCTTCGGCTTTGGCCTTTTTGTTCAGTCTATTCAGTGTCGCCGGGCCTGCAATTCCATCCGCGCTCAGGCCCTGAGCCTGCTGAAATTTGCGTACAGCGCTTTTGGTAATGGAACCGTAATATCCGGTCAATCCGGCTTTGAAGTAACCCAGATCCCGCAATTGCTCCTGCAATTGCAGCACATGCTCACTTTGAACGCCCTTCTCCAGCTTCTGGGCTCCCGCAGATGGAGCTGCCATCGTGAGACCAAGAGCAATCGCAAAGGCACTGAGAAGTAAACTGACTCGTCCTGCTCTTTTGCCAGCCTTTTTCCCCCTCCGATGAGTTACTGCCCGACTCACCGTGATCGGTTCCATGTTGCCAGCAATTTTGCTTAATTCTAACCTATAGGCCCTGATCAGTTCATTGGCACTTTTCGTTCCACTCACCTTATGCTTTTTAGCCATTGTATTCGTTTGATCCATTTTAATACTATTTTTCATGATTCGATTAACCTCCATTATTCTGAGTCCAGACCCCACTTTTCCCCCTGAACCCTCCCTTATGGACATCCCGAGTGTCATTATAGGATATCGCCAAAGTGCCGTCTATCGGACCGATGGAGCATGAAAAACAGGGCCTTGAACATAACAAAAAGAGGCATGAGCCCATGGTCATGTCAGGGCTATGCCTCTTCTTATATCAACCTTATGCCGCTTGTCCAGCCTCCATTTCCGTAGGCAGGCAGACCCGCACAAAAGTTGCGCTTGTATTTATTTACATCTACTCCGCCAGTTCCTGACCCTTCGTTTCCCGGCCGAGGAAGAGTACAGCCGCTGCGCCAACCAGGATCGTCACGAAGAAAATCGTGAAAATCAGGCTGATGGCCACCTCGCGCTGAACCAGCATGCCAACCATTAATGGAGCAAGTACGCCCCCGATGCGGCCCACCGATGTAGCAAGGCCCACACCTGTCGAACGAACCGAATCTGGATATAGTTCCGGACTATACGCGTACAGACCACCCCATGCTCCCAGATTGAAGAAAGAAAGACAGATGCCTGCGGTGAGAATGGCCGCTTCGGTTGTTGCCAAACCAAAAGCAATCGCACTCACTGCCGTCAGTGTAAGATAAACGACCAGGACAAATTTACGTCCGTACCGTTCGATAAAATACGCCGCTGTAAAGTAACCTGGCAGCTGTGCCAGTGTCATAATCAGCACGTACTGGAAGCTTTTGACCAGCGTGAAGCCTTTGGCCATCACGACGGAAGGCAGCCACAGGAACATGCCATAGTAGGAGAAAATGACCGTAAACCACAAGATCCAGAGCATGATGGTTGTCCGGCGATGCGGTGCAGACCAGACTGCAGCCACTTTCTCCCGGAATGTCGTCTTCCGGATGGTCTTGTTTTGCTTGTAACGCGGCGGGTCCTGAATGACACGGCGCAGATACAGCGCGTAGAATGCCGGAACGGCACCAATGGCAAATGCAATTCTCCAGCCGTATTCCGGGATGACAAAGTTGGCGATGAGTGCCGATACAATCCAGCCTCCAGCCCAGAAACTCTCCAGCAGCACGACGGCACGGCCGCGTTCTGCCGTCGGCATGGACTCTGATACCAGTGTGGAGGCTACAGGCAGCTCACCACCAAGCCCAATTCCAGCAATCAGGCGCAGTACGCACAGTACGGCAAAGCCGGTCGCCAGTGCAGACAAACCGCTCGCAATGGTGAAGATTAACAGGGTCCACATCAAAATGGCCTTACGGCCAAAACGGTCAGCGAGTGCACCTGCAAGCAATGCACCGAGCGCCATACCGATGGAGTTGATACTGGTCAGCACACCGACTTGTCCGGGACTGAGGCTCCATTCCTTGGCAAGAGCTGCCACGATGAAGGAAATCATGCCGACTTCCATTGCATCAAACAGCCAGCTCATCCCGGCACTGAATAGCAGCTTGCGCTGCTTGGGATTCCGCAACACTTCCAGTTTAGTCATAACGATAGCTCCTTGATCTCTATGTAGTCATTCTGACACTAAACCATTATTATGCAGAATGATACAGAAATCAATGAAAAATACGCTCTCCTCCACGTCACCATCCAATACCTCACCTTTTGAGTGAACCCGCTGTCAGACCTGCAACAAAATAACGCTGGAGCAAAATGAACAGCACAATCATCGGAATGGCCGTCACCAGTACCCCTGTCAGCATCATCGGATAGTTCGTCACATACTCTCCGCGGAACTGCATAAGTGCCAGCGGTAACGTCAATTTGGACTTGCTGCTGAGCATGAGCATCGGAATGAGCAGATCATTCCAAACCATGACCAGCAGGAACGTAGCTGTAGCCGCAAGGGAAGGCGCAGCCAGCGGCAGAGCAATCCGTGTATAGAGGCGCCACTCGCTTGCCCCATCCATGCTGCCCGCCTCCAGGACCTCGGCATTCAGCATGCGCATGAAACCCGTCAGCATGAATACGGAGACAGGCATCAGCATGGCGGCCGATACAACGATCAGCCCCGTTAGGCTGTCCGACCAGCCCAGCGTGCGTGTAAGAGAGTAGATCGGCAGCATGCTGACCTGGGAAGGAACAATAAGCCCAGCCACGAACAGCCCAAACACAATTTTCCCTACGCTTCCGCCCCAGCGAACAATGGCATAGGCAATCATGCTGCTCAGCAGCAGCTCAATCACCACCGTACCCAGTGTCACGACAAGACTGTTGCCGAAATATTGCCACATCGGCTGATTGCGAAACATGCCCGTAACGTTATCCCAGGTAAACGGATCAGGCCAGCTGAATGGACTCGTGAAGAAGTTGCTGCTTGTTTTGAATGAGGATACAAATACGAAGTACAGCGGTACGATAATCAGCAGCGCGTACACCAACAAAATCAGGCGATTGAACCATTTTAGAAACATGTGAACTCCCTTCTGCCTCTTGTGCGAGCACGTTCCGGCATCAATAGCTTACCCGGTCGGCACGCAGTGCCTTGAACTGCACAAACGTCAGCAAGGCCAGCAGAACCAGGAAGATCATCGAACCCGCAGAAGCGAGGCCAAATGAATAGCTGCCAAAGGCGGTATGATAAATATACGTCGTCAAAATTTCAGTCGCGTAGTTCGGACCTCCGTCCGTCATGGTGAAAATAAGATCGAATGCCTTGAACGATTGGATCGTTGTATAGGCAACGACAATGGTAGCCGAAGGGGCAAGCAGCGGCCAGGTCACCGTACGGAATACCTGCCATTTGCTGCCGCCGTCCATTCGCGCGGCCTCATACAGTTCAGCCGGAATGCCTTGCAGTCCTGCGATAAACACAATCATCATTTGCCCGGCATGAGCCCAGACCTGCACGGCCGCAATGGAGTAGATTGCAATTTTGGGATCACCGATCCAGTTGCGTGCAAGACTCTCCATACCTGCCCCGTTTAACCCATAGTTGATCAATCCAATGGATGGATCATACATGAAAGCCCAGATCAGTCCAACCGATACGGAGGACAAAATGGCCGGGAGAAAATACAGGGCGCGAAGCACAATCCGCGTTTTGGTATTTCGGACGAGCAGTAAGGCCAACACCAGTGAAATAAAGGTTTGGGCAATAACCACCGTGAGCATGAATTCAACGTTATTGCCAAAGGCCTTGCGAAAGACGATGCTGCTGAGACTGTCCTTATAATTATCCAGCCCTACAAACGCATACGACGGGGATACCCCGTCCCAATCCGTAAAGGAGTAGAACAGCCCCGTCAATGTAGGAAAAACGAACAGTCCCACGTACAGCAGCAACCCGGGTAACAGAAACAGGGATAGCTGAATACGATTCTTCATGACTTATTTCCCGATATGCTGATCGATAATCGCTTGTGCCTGCTGTGCGGCTTCTTCTGGGGAAGTCCCGCTAAGCACGGCCTGAATGGAGTTGGTGACTGCCTTCTGATTATCTCCGTTCAGAATGGTGAACCGTGGCTGGAACACGGTCTTCTTGTTTGCCCACTCCCCTGCAACCTGGAGTTCGGCGGAATCATACTTCACGTCATTTACCGTTACGTTCTGACCCGTCTGGTTGGCATAAGCTCCAGCCACTTCGGGTTTGCTCAGAAACTCGATAAATTTCTTCGCCTCTTCCGGATGCTTGGACTTGCTGTTTAATGCAAGCATAAACGTCGTGGTATGAACCCCTTCATACTTTGCCTGATCTGCGTTTACTGTTATAGGTGCAAGCAGCTTTTGCTCCAAATTCGGATTTTGCAGCTTGTTCTGAGCGAGCTGATAGGAACCACTTGCAAGCATGGCTGCCTTCTCCTGAATGAACAGTGCTCCTGCCGCCGGGTCCTTGGTACCCAGTGCATCCTGCTGGAAATAGCCTTTATCGTTCAGCTCCTTAATCTGCGTGAGTGTTTTCACCCAGAACTCATCTGTCAGTTTCGCCTCTCCTGCTTCCACTTTGGTAAAAATGTCGTCACTTGGTGCGTTATTCATAACCATGGTGTTCATGAACTGCCCTGGACCAATGTCCGCTCCGGCAAAGGCAATCGGGATAATTCCGTTGTCTTTCAGTGTCTGACAGAGCGCCAGGAAACTGTCCCAGTCCTTCGGAGGTGTCAGACCGTATTTTTCAAACAGCTTCACATTATAAATGGGATCGTTGTATACGAGCTGATACGGGATCGCATATTGCTTGCCATCCAGCTGGCATGCCTCGATCAGCTTGGAGTTATAGGCAGAGAGAAAAGATGATCCAGTCAGGTCCGTGAACAATCCGGCTTTGGTAAAAGCATTGAACTGTGCACCAGGGAAGGAGGCAAATACATCCCCCACTGAGCCATCACTGATTTTGGATTGAACTGTGGATTGATACTGGTCTGAAGGGAGCGTCTGCATCTCCACATGAATGTTCGGATTTTCCTTTTCAAAAGCATCAATGGTCTTGTTCAGCGCTTCAGCATCTTCACCACGCCAGTGCATAAAGCTGATGGTAACTTTGCCTGAACCGGAGGAGCCGTTCTCGCCTGCTGCAGAGTTATCCCCGCCCCCACAAGCGGACAGCAGCAAGGACATGACCAGCATACTGACCAGGGGAAGGATGAATTTTTTATTTTTTCTCATGAAAGACGACCTCCTGAGTAATGTTGAATTAGGTAATATTTGTTGATTATTAGATGATAGTTGAATTAATTGCTGCTAAGCTGATGCTTCACATTTCTCGTACTCCACTTGCTGCGAATGATCGGCATTACTTTCTCGCCAAATATTTCGGCTTCTTCCAGATGCGGATAGCCTGACAATATAAATGTGGTCACGCCGAGATCCGCGTATTCCATCAGACGCTCTGCTACTTGTTCCGCCGTGCCCACGATGAGGATTGCCCCGCCTGAACGAACAACGGACAAACCGGTCCACAAGTTGGGCCCTACCACGAACTGCTGTTTCTCGGACAATTCACGGAGCTCATTCTGTCTGCGCTGGTTGGTGGCGTCTGTCTCAGCAAAAGCCGCTTTTGCTTTCTCGATGGCTTCAGGTGGAACTTTGCTAATGATCTCCCACGCTGCTGCCCAAGCTTCTTCTCCGGTATCTCGAATGAGCACCTGTGCCCGCATCCCGTAACGCAGCTGGCGATCCTGTCCTGTTTCTTGTTTTACCTGCTCGCGGATCACTTCAATTTCGTCAATTTGCTCCTGGATCCAGTCGTGCGGTTCACCCCACATAAGGAACGTATCGGCATGCTCTACAGCCACTCGTTTGGCAATAGGTGAACTTCCACCCAGATAAAATGGCGGGTAAGGCTTCTGTACTGTTTCCGGCATGCCTACCGGGCCTTTAAAGCTGTAATATTGACCATTAAATTCCTGATTCTCATTACTGGATGCTTCCGCATTCGATTTGGAACCACTGCCAGCAAACTCGGTCAGATTGAGTCCGGTCGATTGTGTCCACGAACGCTTCATCACTTCCATATACTCGCTCGCCCGTACATAACGTTCGTCATGGGCATGTGCCAGCGGATCTCCCAGTTCCTCCAGATCTCGGACCGAGCTGCCCGTCACGACATTAATCATGGCACGTCCGCCAGAGAGCTGATCGAGTGCGGCTCCCATCCGTGCGGCAAGCACCGGTGTAACCAGGCCTGGCCGAATGGCCACGAGAGGACGAAGTGTTTGCGTATGACTCATCACTGCTGAACCGACGACCCAAGCATCCAAACATGCCCCACCGGTCGGGATCAATACGAATTCAAATCCTGCCGTTTCGGCCGTTTGTGCTACCTGTATCAAATAATCCAGACTCGGTTCCCGTTCCGGGGCGACCCCAACATATTTTCCGTCTCCAGCCGTTGGCAAAAACCATCCGAATTTCAGTTCTTCGTGTTCACTCATACAAGTCATTCCTCTCTGTTGATAAATTGGACTACTGAATTGTTACTCTCCCACTACGGTTATAGAAAACCTTTCGATCACTCTTATCCCCAGATTTCTTTGGAATTCCCTTTCCAAGGGAAAATCCGGTGATAAAGGCGCACGCTTCGCTTCTCCAGGCCTTTTCTGTCCCCTCCGTTATCGTTTCATTCTTACATTTATAAAACACAAAACCGATTAATTAACTTGGTTTAATAGGTATGGACATCATATCAATTGGTTTGTCTGTGATCAATGTCATTTTACGACATCTTAATTTTGTCATTTTGTGGTCTTCTTACAGGAATAAGTCATCCTGTTCTTGAATATGTACAAAACCCACCTGTATAATAGGGTATATGAAGAACTCGCAGATATTGAAATCAAACTTATGTTAAAGAGGTGTTCCTGATGACGGAGAGCATGAAGGAGGACCACCACGAGTTTTTGGATATTATTTTTTTTACTCCGTCCGAATTCGAGAAAGCTGGTGGAGCCTGGCCCATACGAATTGGACGCAATATCGCCAAGAACAATTATCATATCGGTCCTCGTACAACACCTTATCATTACCTGCTGTTTGTCCTCGAGGGAGAGGGTACATTTATACAGAACGGCCAGCAGTATCCCCTCAGAGCCCGGGATGCATTCTGTCTGTTTCCGCATGTGACCCATGAGTATTGGACAGATCCCAAGGAGCCGCTCCAGAAGATCTTTATCGCTTTCGATGGTACCCATGCAACCGAACTTCTCTCACGGGTTGGACTTACGCGAGATGCTCCTCACCGTTCAGGTATACTGACTCCGGAGACGGCAAGTGGAATGCGTGCTTTTATGGAGGAAGTTCGCAGACCTCAGGGGGGAGCAAGTGACCTGGGACGCCTCACCCGGTTTCTCGGTCTGTTTGATCGCGTTTCCCGTTCCTCTGCCGCCAAGGGACTGCAGCCGGATGCGGCTATCCCCTGGCTGCAAAAAGGGAAGGAATACATGGATATCCATTTTGCCGGAGGAATCACGGTAGAAGGCGTGTCTGCTCATGCAGGGGTGGACCGAACCCATTTTGCCAAACAATTTCGCAAAGCGTACGGGTTGTCTCCGGTGCAATACATCCAGCAGCTCAAAATGGACCAGGCCAAGCGCCTGCTCGTGCAGACTCCTTTGACCTTGACGGAAGTAGCTCATTCGGTCGGTTATCCGGATTTATTTTCCTTCTCCAAAGCGTTCAAAAAACAGGTTGGTCTGCCGCCCAATCGGTACCGGACAAGCGAAAACCGCAAAAGCTGATTGCCAGGTTCAGCTCGGCAAAAAGCGAATGGCATAAGAAAAAGGCAAGTCTCCATTAACCGGAAACTTGCCTTTTTGCTGCCCTGCTTTTTCATGCTGTCCGTTACTTCTCCTCATCACTTTTGCGAGCCAGGGGAAGTCCGTTTTCCTTTGCGTACCACGCTTCATAATGATGCACAGCGACTCCAGCAAAGGAGGAATGAGATCCCGCGAGGTCAAACACCTTGGCGATCTCTTCATCCATATTGCTTATCGATTTCCGGAAAAAGGTCAGATGCTCGCCCTCATGTGTATCGGCCAGCTCCGCTCCGATCCATACGTCCTTGTGCAGCTCATCCGCTTCATCCAGTTCTTCCTTCGACAGGTCGTACATCTGCTGACCGCTATCCCGATAAGCCATGATTGCAACGGCATCAAACTGGGAAATGACCCACCTGCTGAACGTTCCTTCGCCTTCGGATGCCTGACGGGCATCCAGCCAGAATGGTATGGCTGCACTCATATAGAGTCCAGCATCTTTACCAGCTTTCGTCCAGGTCTTCATATTCTCGCTCCACTCTGCAATGACGCTGTCCTGCTCATCCTCCCAGCGCTGCAGTTGGTAGGGCTCCACATCTAACTGAATGCCTTCAAAACGCTCATTTTTGGCCGAAGCGGCATTATACGCACGAATGCGCTCGATGAAAGCGAGTCCCTCTTCCTGTTTGTCCCTGTAGGCCCAGTCCGCATGACCATTCAGGGCATGTACCTGGATCTCTGCCTGCCGGGCAGACGCAATGAATTTGCGATACGTATCATCCGATACCTCATCCTGCATCTGCAGGAAAATGACATCTACACCCTGCTCCTTGGAGAAGGAGATGATATCCTGGGTCTGTTCTGCGATGATGGAAGCATCCCACAGCCATGTCGCTTTTTTCTCCTCTGCCGAAAACCATTTGAACAGCCAGGGCAGCAGCAGCAAACAAAAGGTCAGCGCGAGCAGTACCCATTTTGTCCTCACCGACATCCTGCCCCAGCGAATCATGTGGTTTCTCAGACGAGCAACGCTTCACTTGGTTCCAGCACAGGATGCTGAACCGAGTGTCCAATTTTGTAGATGTGCGGCTGTGTGTAAGTCCGGAACGCATTGCGTGTATCCAGAATTGGCACACCCAAATCGGCAATATCGCTGTATGGCAGATCTCTGTGGTTGGTAATCAGCACGATGCAGTCATATTTCTTGAACTGCTCCAGGTTGAATGCTTCGCTGTACACCGTATCGTCATGCTTGTCACGGAAGGAATCGGCATATGGATCGAAGTAGCTGACATTTGCTCCGCTTTCCTTGAACAGTTCATATACTTCGAGTCCCGGTGACTCACGCAGGTCAGCAATATTCGGCTTGTACGACATGCCGAGCAGCAGGATGTTGGAGTTCCGAACAGATTTTGCGTATTCGTTCAAAATCGTTGATGTTTTGTTCAGAACATAGTACGGCATGTTGTCATTGGTCGATTGTGCCAGCTCGATAAATTTACTGTAGAAGCGGAACCCTTTCGCTTTCCAGGACAGATACATTGGGTCAAGCGGAATGCAGTGACCACCGATGCCTGGGCCTGGGTAGAACGGCATGAATCCGAAAGGCTTCGTCGCCGCTGCATCAATGACTTCCCAGATGTCGATGCCCATGCGGTCACACATCATCGCCATTTCATTGACAAACGCAATGTTTACGCTGCGGAACGTATTTTCCAGCAGTTTGGACATCTCCGCCACTTTTGGTGAAGATACCGGTACAACCGTTTGTACATACTTGCTGTACAGCGCCGTTCCGAGTTTCAGGCAAGCTTCCGTTGTCCCGCCGATCACTTTCGGCGTATTGTACGTGGTGAAACGTCCGTTGGACGGATCCACCCGTTCAGGCGAGAAGCAGAGGAAATAATCCTTGCCGGCTTCATGGCCGATTTTGTCCAGCTTTTGCTGAATCAGTTCTTCCGTTGTACCCGGGTAGGTTGTGCTCTCCAGTGTAATCAGCATGCCCGGTTTCATGTGCAGCTTGATCTGATCCACCACAGTCTCGATGTAGGAAGTATCCGGATCCTGATTCTCACTGAGCGGTGTTGGCACGCAAATGCTCAATGCATCAATGACGCGCAGCATGCTGTAATCCGTTGTAGGCTGGAAACGGCCTGTTTGCATCACTTTTTTCAATTCCTCGGACGAGATATCGTGAATATAGGAATCCCCATTATAGATACTGTCGACCTTGGATGCATCCAGGTCGATACCGATTACCGTAAAGCCTTGATTCACCATTTCCACGGCTAGCGGAAGTCCTACGTAACCGAGCCCGACCACGCCAAGCACCGCTTCTTTGTTTTCAATGGCATTCAGTAATGTATGGAATTGTTGATTCTCCATGATTTTCCCTCCAGGTTAATGTATTTGTAGTGTTCCGTAAATCCGTTCGGTTGATCATCTTATTAGTGCAGGCAGCGACGAATACGAGCATCCAGCTCCACAGGGGAGAAAGGTTTGGTCATATAATCATCCACACCGCTGCGGAAGCATTGGCTGATCGTCTGTTCAACACGCTGCTCGGTCAGCACAACAATCTTCGGCGGCTGCTCGACCTCCAGGTTCTGTATATGGTGAATGAACGGTAGGCCGTCAATCCCATACAGATTCAGTTCGGTCAGCACCAGGTCAGGTGACACCTTCTCAATCAATTCAAGTGCAGCCAGTCCATCTACTGCTTCATACGTCTCATAGCCTTGCATTTTCAGACGCAGCTGCAAAAACTCACGAACCGTCGGATCGTTATCCACGATCAAAATTCTGCCCGGCTCGTGCGCTGTCTTGTCCAGCGTATAGATATGAATCTCCGACGGGTCAACCAGCTTCGCGGATTCAGCCATATGTTGAATCGTCGCCTGAGAAGGACGCTCACTATCCTTGAAGCTCGCAAGTGTAATCTGCGGCTCGGCTCCAGGGACCGTCTCCTGCAGCTCATGCTTGATTCGAAGCCCTTCATAGTGAACTTCGTTCAGCGTCAAACCAGGCAGCAGGACCGCTAGTGTCTGAGTTGCCCCATCCTTCCACAGCTGGAAGGCAAACTCGCTCGTTTGCTCCAGATAATTCCGGACCTGCTGCTCAGGCTGGGCCTGTACGCCTCCACAATGGATGAACATTAAGCCGCAAGTTCCGGCACCCGTATCCTTCAATCCCTGTTCTACACTTCGGTACACATTAACGGCAGCTTCACGCTGCAATGTTGCCGTATTAGGCATGTTCTCTTCCACCCTTCTCCATTGGTTATCTATTCTGTTGCTGCTGTATTGCCATTCGTCCCATTCGATCTTGCCCAATGACCTGCACCGCTCGATGCAGTTACAAATCAGGCAGCTTCGCTTCCCTTTTGTTCCTCGGACCAGCTCTGACGTGTCATGGTTCCCCATGAATTGTTGTTTTGCAGGAACTGAATGTGTCCCTGCAATCTCCACAGAACGCCAAGCTGGTGATAGCCCACAAATTTCAGAGCAGAGTAAACCAGCATTTTGACCAGGTCAGACAGCTTGTTGTATCTACGGAACGCAATTTCTTCCAGAATCAGTGCCCCTACGCTCAGCAGATATCCACTCACGAAGTTCAGCAATCCGAACAGAACAAGAATCGGCCACTGCGTCATATCGAGCAGCACATAACCAGCAAGAGCGATCAGACCGGTAATCCGGAAATAAGGGTTGAGCGCTTCAAAAATGACGTTGTACGGCATGGTCAGCATGCCCATCACCTTATATTTTGGATTGAACAGCATGCCGCGGTTCTCCAGCATGTTCTTCAGATTACCGCGTCCCCAGCGCTTGCGCTGACTGGACAAGATGCGGTAGGAATCCGGTGCCTGTGTCCAGCAAACGGCTTCAGGACAGAAGGCTACGCGGTATTTCAATTTGTTTTCCAGCATATAGCGATGAAGCTTGATGATAATGTTCATGTCTTCCCCCGGATAACCATCCCGGTACCCGCCAACGGCTATAACAGCATCCTTGCGGAACATGCCGAAGGCACCCGACACGATGATAAGTCCATTCATATGGCTCCAGCCAATCCGTCCGCCCAGAAAGGCTTTGAGATACTCAATGGATTGGAACATCGGCCACATTTTGCGCGGCAGGGAGACATCCTGTACAGCTCCGTTTTCGATTTTGCATCCATTCGCTATGCGAACATCTCCGCCAATCGCCACGGTCTCTTCGGGATTCTCCATATACATGCGAGCCATGCGAATCAGAGCATCCTTTTCCAGCAAAGAGTCAGCATCAATGGAAGAAATCAGCGGATAGTGGGACAGGTTAATTCCCGCATTCAGCGAGTCTGCCTTTCCGCCATTTTCCTTATCGATCACGTACAGATCCGGGAATTCCGGATTATGGTATATCCCGCGAATGGTTTGACAAGGAATTTTGCCGCGCATCTTGGTATCCGTTACGGGTTTCAGACGAAATTCCTTCAGCAGCACGTTCAAAGTACTGTCACTGGAACCGTCATTCACCACGATGACTTCGTACGTTGGGTAATTCAGCGTCATCAGACAGTTCACATTTTCAATAATCGTCAATTCTTCATTGTAAGCAGGTACCAGCAGGGATACGGAAGGCACCAGCTCCGATCCTGACAATGTGTTGTATTTGGAATAATGGGACCGTCTGAAAATGGTCCAGATGTTACGGAATGATAGCGCCAGAATTGAAAAATACAGCGCATTTACAGCAACGACATAGTAGATGGCTACCATGCCATAAATCAATAACAAATCCCTAAGCAGTGTAATCCCCTCCTACCGCAGCCACTCCGGTGCGTCTCTTCGTTGTTCGGTTACCCGGTACAGGGGCAAAATATTGGTCATAAAGCAGTCTTCTCTTGTTATGCACAATCATCTGATCTACCGCTTTGTGATCGGCTCCGGATTGCTTCATCGTGCTCTCAATTTGCTGCATGGCAATCTCGCGCTCAACACCGGTACCTTGTACCGCTGCCTGACACAACGCTTCGAATCCGGGTTCGCCCAGCATGCTCAAGCTCTCGGCACTGTTATAGCGCACTCGCCAGTCTTCATCACGCAGCGCTTTGCGCAGCAGTGGAATGCTGCCTGCCGCATGCTTCGAACCAAGCGCCTGAACAACCTCTGCCCGCACTTCCGGGTCAGCATCCTTCATCAGCTTCAGAATCGTCTCATCCTGAAGTGCCGGACTTGCGCTTAGGTACAGCTTCACCGCTTCCGCCCGTACATCCTGATGCTCTGCACCGACCAACCGGTCGAGTGCCGGCATGACTTCCGGTACGGCTTGTCCCCACATGGCGACAAGTCCAACCTTCACAAAATCCGGGTTGCGGTCTTCCAGCAGCTCAATCAGAAGTCTGCTCGTATCCAGACTGGTTTCAAGCAAAATGTCCGCAGCCAGATGATGAATCGACTTCCCTTTGGTCAATAACACTTCAAGCATGTCCTTCAATTCACCCTGACGGGTGGTGCTTCTCGCAATGGAACGTCCAATCACGAATGCCATCGGGCCAGGCTTCTCATCCTTGAGCAATTCCATTAAACCTGGAACGGCTTCGGGACAGCGCATGCTGCCCAATCGGTAAGCTGCATCGATCTGCCGACCATAACGCAGCCGGCCCAGTTCCTTCAGATCATGCTCTACGAATCCTGCCTCGCGGCAGAGTGCAATCAATTTCTCGCGGTACTCGCCTTTGAATTGATCAATCCACTCAATGAGCTTGCTCTGAATCACCTGTCGTTCAATCGGAGCAAGCTTGCCAGGAGGCAACCGCAGCGGACGACCTTCAGTCAGTGCCGTTTGCAGATACGTGAAGTAATCCCGCTGCTTCTGTTTGTAGAATTCAATTTTACGCCGTTTGCCGTTATGGGACACTTTCATGGCAAACAGCAGGATCACACCCAGAGCGACGAGCGCTATACAGATGTATAAAAATAGATAGGCCAAAGCCAAACTCGAAAACATGTGAAAAGGTCCTCCTTTATACTCATTTAATTCATCTGAGAACTAGGAATTTGTTCAAAGACTTTCTTCATTTCTTCGTAACTCAGCTTCAGTCGTTCACTGTATTTCACCTGTTCCCAAGGCTGCCAGCTATACACAGGCAGGGTTTTCAAATCCAGCGTGGTCTGATCACCTGCAGGCCAGGCTACGCTGCCCGTCGATCGGTCCATTAACCATGGAACCAGCGTTATGCCTTCGGTCTTCACCGTTTTAAACGCCCGTCCTTCCTGCAGGGGTCCATAATCGATCACTTGCAGTGAACTTGGATCACCAAACCCAAGCAGCATCCAGGGAATTCGCATCTCCACTTGATTGCCGTCATACTGCCAGGTCGTCAATGAATCCGTGTCAGATTGTCCAGGAGCTGTCGTTCCCCGCTTGAGGATACCCACCTTCTCATTCATAAACGGATGAGCAGACCGGGTATCCGGCGGCGTCATCCTCAGGCTGACTGCCAAATTCCATGGATGGAAGGGATCAGCTGCATTCCCTTGCTTGTCCGGCAGCATATCGTATCCTTCCTTGCCGTACAGACGCTGGTTAAAATCATAATCCTTGGCGATCTCTACCTGGGATTCATCATCCTGTCCCAGCGTGATGACCGTTTCGAGACCGTCACTTAGCGTTCGTTCCGGAAGCCGCTTGCCAGGCTGATTGCCACCTGCCAGTGTATCCGTGCCTATGCGGAGCACCGTTTTATCTGGATCAAACGGCTGGTCCAGCGTCATTCCAATGTACAGGTAGGCCTCGTCGTGGGTCAGCTTCATTTCCTGAATGCCTTCCACTTTTCCCTGCCATACCGTAACTTCTTCTTCGTTCAGTGCAGCCCAGTCATCCAGTTTCCCGTCGATGGTCAACTGCTCCTGCTTGCCCGGGTCCATGGCGAGCAGACCGAACATTTTTTCGTTGGTCAGCACGTTTAGCCAGTAGGCCCGCCGATCAGCAGGAATTTCGAAAGGCATCGTGTTCCAGGTTTTCTTGAACCATTCATCCTGCCACATGAACAGAATTGCTCCCGCATACCCTTCGTCATAGATATCCTGAGTCAGTGAAGCGTCAATGGCTCCTTGTTCGGCCTCGTTATGTCCACCCTGATCCCTTCCTCCCACTCCTAGATGAGAGATCCCCAAGGAAGAAGGTACACCGTACTCGGTAACCATTACAGGCATATCGGAATACTCTGCTTTAAGCTTGCGTAAATAGCTTTTGTACGTGTTGTACTCGCCATTTGCATCCTTGATCGTTTGAAGGGTCTTGTCCGTGTGGAATAAATCCGGATAGTAGGGATACACATGGTATGCTGCAAAATATCCTCCCTGCCATTCCTCCGGCTGAATATGTCGGGCATCCACGCTGACGAGGTCCTCCTCGTACAAGGGTTCGCCTGGATGTTCCAGCACATCGGTTGTCACCCAATTGGTGAACGTCATCGGATGTTCCCATCCATACTTCTTCTCCAGAACGGCTGTGTAGTCCAGCAGCTCCGCTAACCAGTTCTCGAAAGGCGAAGCATCTGCTGTCCCGGAAAAATGAACGCCCTTGTACTGCGGAACATCGGGATGTTTTTCATTCGTGTTGTCTACCATCGTGGGATCCCACTCGGTGCCAACATGCCAGGCCATTAGATATTTCCCAGCATTCTTCTTGTACTTGCCGCTGGAAGCTCCGGCCTTTTCGGGAATATCTGCATCCCCATATACCGCGGTTACCGCTTTTTCAATCTCCTGCTTGAACGTCTGTTCAATGTGATCAGCATAAGCGTCCTGCTTCTCAATCAACTCTTCTTCCGGCGACCATATACCCTGTATAAAATATAACGGCTGCTCCCGGCCACGGTTATAATCGACCAATGCCGAGTAAAAAATCGGTTCGTGGACCGTATACACCCGTATGACATTGGCCCCCATCTCCTGAATCTGCTGGAACCACCTTAGGTAATCCTCTTCGGTCAGGGGAAATTCTCCCGGATAATATCCCGGCGAAGTTGCACCCAGGTTGACGCCCTTAACGAACATCTCCCTCCATGTTCCATCGGGCCCGTATTCCATGAACCGGTCTCCCTCGGTCTTGAATTTCATCTCCGTGCCATTCTCGGCTGTGTAGGTAACGAGCTGGGGCTGCATGTAGTGCCAGCCGGCCAATATTCCACCGGTCAGTACAACCGCACCTGTCAACATCGTTAACATCCAGCGCTTTCTTCTTCGTCTGCTCATGGCTCCTGATTGCTCACCTCTCTATTTTGCATCCTGCCTGTTTTGGTCTGAATCTGAAATTAAAGCTAACAGATATGCAGCCATTCATCTGCTTGGATGTCCGCTCCGGGTAGAGATGCCAGCGGTGTGTTCTCACTATATCGCCAATACTCTGCATTTGTAACTAGGCTGATGGAAGCAAACGTGGAATGCAACATTCTGCCCATAATTCGTAAAAATGGCCATGAACTTGCTTTAAAAGCCTGTCCGACTTCTCTGCTTCATGGATACCATTTGAGATGGCTAAAACCTAATTGTAAACGCCTTGACCTGTTGCAGTTCTCTACCCGTTAAAGATATATGCAACGCGGTATGCAGCAGTTGTTTCGGCTTGAACACTTACCCCTTTAAACGCAAGTAATATGTTAAAGTTGCGGACGTTTTTACAGTATTAACCATAAAGATTACAAAATTGATACTATAGTCCGATAACGCATCAGTGAAAACCCGCGGCCTGACAAGGTTTTCTGAAAAGTGCAGAAAAGCAAAAAAGGACATCAGTCCCCCCTTATAGGACTGTGCCCATTTATATTACTTTTACAAAAAGCGAAATGAACACCGGGTCATCACCCTGAAGTCACGAATCTCTTACATCAAATGTAAAAAAGTACATCTTATTTCCTAAATTCCGACTCTATTATTCGGATTCCATAATTGTGTCCAATTTGCAAAAAAATTCCGGTTGCCGCTTTAGACCATTCGGGATATGCTTATAAAACAGGAACACATGTTCCAAACTGTAAATGAAATGTAAAAAATACGGCTGAATAGCTCTGTCTGTACGTGAACAGCCGAATCATGGAATAAAGGAGATACCCGTTATGTCCCGCAAAGATGGACGCGTCATTATGCTCGCAGACTGCCAGTCATTTTATGCCAGTGTGGAGAAATCGGCACATCCCGAATACAAAGACCGTCCCCTCGTCGTAGCGGGAGATCCAGCGCGCCGTTCCGGCATCATCCTTGCGGCCTGCCCTATTGCCAAATCTTATGGAATTACGACGGCTGAGCGACTCGGTGAAGCCCTTGCCAAATGCCCGGACGCTGTCGTCGTTCGCCCCCGGATGGCAGAATACATTCGCGTGTCACTGCACATCACCCGGATTCTTCAGTCCTACACTGACCTTGTTGAGCCCTACAGTATTGATGAGCAGTTTCTCGATGTCACCGGAAGCCTGGAGCTGTTCGGCAGCCCGGAGACGATTGCTCGCAGCATTCAATCCCGGGTCATGGAGGAGACGGGCGTATATATTCGGATTGGTATCAGTGATACCAAAGTGGTGAGCAAAATGGCCTGTGACTTATATGCCAAAAAAGTCCCCGAAGGCATCTGTGTACTGAATCGTGAGGACATGGAGAAAACAATCTGGACCAAACCTGTCCGGGAAATGTTCATGGTCGGTTCACGGATGGGGAAACATCTCTCTAACATGGGCATTCGTACATTAGGTGATCTGGCACAGACACCTCTGTCCAGACTGAGGGAACGCTGGGGAGTTAATGGTGAAGTCATATGGCGCATTGCCCGCGGCATGGACGATTCACCCGTGAAACCCGGCACATACACGCATCAGCAGCAGGGCATCGGACATCAGATGACGCTTCCTAGAGATTATGCGTCTTGGGAAGAGATCAAGGTTGTCCTGCTTGAGCTGGCAGAGCTCGTCTGCCGACGTTCACGAGATAAATCACTAATGGGCAACGTTGTCTCGGTGGGATGCCGCGGGCAGGATTACGACCGTCCAACTGGCTTTTCGCGCCAGATGAAGGTGAACGAGCCAACCAACATTACAGATGAAGTCTACGATGCCGCTGCGGCGCTCTTCCTTCGTCATTGGGACGGATTACCCATCCGCCGCATCAGCATCTCACTGACCGGGCTGGTGCCTGATTCCGAAGTACAGCTGTCCTGGTTCGATGATCGTGAACGCAAAAGAGAACTGGAACGTGCCACAGATGACATCAAGCGCAAGTTCGGAGACACCGCCATCATGCGGGCTTCCTCGCTCTGCTCGTCTGCACAGGCACAGGACCGTTCCCATAAAATCGGAGGTCATTACAAATGAGTAAAAAACTGCAGCAAAACGGACTCTTTGAGTCTTCACGTATGATGCTTCCCGAGCACCGGGAAGCTTACATTCTTCATCAGGAACAGCTTGCTCCCCGGACCCGTCCATCACTGGATGCTCAGGCAGCGGAAGAAATGTCACGTTTGCTCAGCAATTCAATGATGCTTGGAGATGTGGTGACCATAACCCTGTTCGATGAACATGACGATATCCGGTTTACTGGACAGGTGCTGAAGCTAGATCCTGCTGTACGTACGCTAAGGCTGCGGACATCAAACGGGACCCGGGACGTTCAGATGAATCTGATTACCAATGTGACACTGGCAAATGAATGACGCAGCAAAAAGCAAGTTCCAACGTTCAAACTGATATCGGCAATAGGAACTATCACTTTACCAACTCTCATTAGCGAATATTCCGCGATAG
The DNA here is from genome assembly GCF_015143645.1 of Paenibacillus sp. P13VS. Taxonomy (NCBI): domain Bacteria; kingdom Bacillati; phylum Bacillota; class Bacilli; order Caryophanales; family Paenibacillaceae; genus Paenibacillus; species Paenibacillus sp. P13VS. Next base: position 305,286 of record NZ_WYEV01000007.1, read on the forward strand.
ATGCAGCCAAAATTATGCATGCAGGACCGTTTTCCTACACTTCAATATGGCCCTCTATGGCATCCAAACACCCATTCTCGCCGAAGCTGCCTTCGGCCCAAAGAAGCAAAATGACCGATAAGTGATTCATCGGCCATTTTAGTGGGTATATGGGGAAATCTTCAGAAAAGACTCCAGTCAAATTCCTTGGAAAGGCGCTCCAGCAAATGCACGCCCGCAATGCTGTTCCCTTTTCGATTCAGTGCCGGTCCTACAAGACCAATGCCAAATTGACCAGGAACAAGGGTGATAATCCCGCCGGATACACCGCTTTTGGCTGGCAGTCCGACTTCAATGGCAAATTCACCCGATGCGTTATACATACCGCAGGTCGTCATGAAGGTTTTGGCAATCTGTACATAACGACGGGGAATGAGCTCATTTTCCGTGATCGGATCTGTACCATCATGAGCAAGCACCAGAGCCATGCGGGCCAGATCCGCACAAGTCACCTCGATTGAACAGTGGCGGAAATAGACACAGAGCACATCTTCCACATCTTCCTTGATTACACCATTATGCTTCAAAAAGTAAGCCAGCGAACGGTTCAAGTGACCTGTCTCCGATTCGGACCGGAATACCTCTTCGTTATAGTCCAGCCGATCATTGTTCGCGAGCTTGCGGAAAAACTCCAGAATTCGCCGTGACTTCTCTTCCTTGCAGTCTCCCGCGACCAGGGAGGAGACCGTTATGGCTCCTGCATTGATCAGCGGATTAAACGGGATACCCGGTTCAACCAGTTCAAGCTTGATCATCGAATTGTAATCGTCACCCGTAGGTTCTTTTCCTACATTAAAGAAAACAGCTTCTTCCCCATGATCCATCAAAGCGAGAATTAGTGTGAACACTTTCGAGATGCTCTGCATCGTAAAGGGTACACCGCAATCTCCGGCAGACACATGATTGCCTTCGGCGTCCATAATATGTATGCCCAGCTCATCCTGTGAAGCCTTAACCAGCTCCGGGATATAGGAAGCAACCTTTCCCTGCCCTGTATGCAGACGACTGGTCTCCAGCCATTCCGGCAGCAATTCGTTCAGACGCTCCATTACCGTATTGCTCATCTCCATCCCCTCCATATCTCTGTGCAGCATCCTGCATCATTTCCGGCCGGGCATGAGCTCCATTGCCAGGTATAAGCAGAATGTGTATCTATTATTACCCTTCTGGCATGATCGGTTACCCACGTACCCTAAGGTTTAATTCCAGAATCTCGCCGGGGAGTCCTTCCATATCGCCTGTCCACGTCGATACAAAGTTCTGTCTGGTTAATATTCGGCGGGATGCCACGTTGGATGGGTCAATGATCGCATAGAGCACATCTATTCCCGCCGCCTGTGCTTTTAGAATGAGACGTGACGCAATGGACGTGCCATGACCTTGGCCCCAGTATTCAGGCATAACCATATAGCCCATCTCTGCTCGGGACGAATCGGATTCATCCGGAATGAGTTTGGCGTAAGCCAGCCCAGCTCCATCTGCATTTGATACCCGGTAATATCCGCAGCTGGATCCCAGATTATAATCAAGCATGGACCGGAATTGGTTCTTCGCCTCATCCTCCGGGAGCGTACGTTCCGTAATTTGTTTCATGACTTCCATATTGGAAACCAGAGCATAATAGTCTGCAAAATCAGGTTCAGCATATTTAACGAAGTTCATTGAAATCCTCCTCCAGCTCCGAACAGATGTTGTTGTCCGTTAATTCACCTAGAGTATAGCAGAAGCACAGGATACAATGCACGCTGCCTCCAAGCGATCTCCTACCAACCAGTAGTGTACCCCTAACCCTATTGAAAAAAGCGGCCTCCGTAGAGACCGCCATTCACTTATTTAATATAGAACATTACATTATAATGAACGATATTCAAAATTCGAATTCACTCAGCTTGCCCGGGATGAAGGTTTGAGACTCATGTGACCTTCATGCTGACGTGTACGACGATTTTGACCCGGAGGTGTAATCATCAAGGCAAGCAGCAGGGAAACAGCACAGAGGATGGCAATAACGATAAACGTCAGATGGAATCCGCCCAGCAGGGCACTGATAAAGGATCCAGCCAAGGCTCCAATTCCAAATCCCTGATAGATGACGCCATAGTTTTTGCTCTGATTTTTCAGTCCGAAGTAATCCGCGACAATCGCCGGAAATACGGTAATGTTACCACCGAAACAGAACGCAACTGCAGCCACGCAGGCGAAGAACACGCCATAGGTCAGCGGAACGAGGCTTAGTATCATCACCGCGACTGCTGTAACCAGCAGTGCCCCGGCAATCACTTTCATCCGGCCTACTTTGTCCGACAAGGCCCCCAGAATGATACGCCCTGCCGTATTGAAGATCGCAACCATTGCTACAGCATTCGCAGCGGTAGCCACGTCAAGACCTGCCAGCTGTACGCCGATGTCTTTGACAATACCGATCAGATACAAGCCGCTCATACAAGCCGTGAAGAAAATAACGAACAGCATATACGCTTCTTTGGTACGAAGCATTTCTTTTACCGTGTACTGATGACGAATAACTTCTTCCTGCTTCGCCCCTTCAGTCTTGCTAACAGGAGCCTGTTCACGAACAACGGCTTCACGAATCAGGAAAGATCCGGCCACAATCAGGACCAGGACGATGATACCCCAATACATAAATGCCTGGGCAGGTCCTACAGCACCAATCAATGCCGAGTTCACATATTTAAACAACAGACTGCCTGTACCAAAAGCACCAACGGAAATACCCGAGATGAGACCTTTTCGTTCCGGGAACCATTTGATCAAGTTGGATAACGACGTGATGTATGCGGTCCCGTCTGCGAACCCAACCACGAATCCCGCCAAAATGTAGAGCAGTGTTAATGAAGTAACCTGAGAACTGAGCACCAGTCCCAGACCAAGAACAATCCCTGCAACACGGATCAGGCGCTGAAGTCCCCATCGTTCCTGCAATCGGCCTGCAAACAGCGTAGCAAATGCGAGTGCAAAACTCGTGATCGAAAAAGTTATCGCGACCGAGCTGACGTCCCATCCGAAACGGTCAGACAGCGGTTGATTAAATAAACTCCAGGTGTAGATGGTTCCAAGGCCCATTTGTACAATAATGGTTCCCAGTACAATAAGCCAACGATTCATTTTGATGGATGTCGATGCTGAGTTAGGTGCTGATGAAATAGCTGCTTTCATCGTGATCTCCCCTTTGCCGATGTCATGTCTGAGCACACTGTCCATCATTTGGTGAATGACAATGCTGCTTTGAATGCGTTCACAAGCTAATCATACATGAAAGGGGATTCATATCACCGATTTAAGCATGAGTTGCATCAGAGACGGAATGAAATGCCTCTATATGCGCATGAGCTGCCTGAATTCCTTGACCTTCCCCCGGCTAACCGGCACTTCCGCTTCCAGATCGCGCAGACGGAGCAGATAGGTATTGTTAAACCAGGGTACAATTTCACGAACTTGAGACAGATTAACCAGATAAGAACGGTGACAGCGGAAAAAGGACTCCTGAGGCAGTCGACCATGAAAATCCGAAATGCTCACTGGCATCGTAAACTCACCATTTTTGGTATACACCTTCGTTACTTTCTCTTGTGCTTCCGCATAATAAATGTCGGCTGTATCCGTTACGATAATGTTATCGTTTCGCAGCAAATTAATTCGTATTCCACTTCCAGCGACAGATGCTTTGGGCGATGATCCTTGTACGGACGTGTCATCCATCACTTGAGCCTGCCCATTTTCAACCAATCCCTCTCCCGCATGATCGCGTTTGAAGGCATTCTCCAGCTTAAGCAGCATGGCTGCGATTCGTTTCTCATCATATGGCTTCAGAATGTAGTCAAAGGCTTCCAGCTCGAATGCTTCTGCTGCATGCTCCTTATACGCTGTCGTAAAGACGATGTAAGGCTTACTGGCGAACTTCCCAATATGATGGGCCAGCATCATGCCGTCCAGGGATGGAATGTTAATATCGAGAAAAATAACGTCGACTTCCTGCTCCTGCAGAAATTTTAGGACATCCAGTCCATCTTCCAGGCAGGCAACCACTTCAATCTCACTATGTTCCTGGATCAAATAATTCAATTCTTCACTTGCAGGAATTTCATCTTCCACGATAAGGGCTCTCATAGACCAATCACCTTGTCACGACATCTCCTTTGGGTACATCAAAAATAATATCCGTTCCTTGCTCCAGCCGCGTAATGGTTACACCTTGCCCATAAATGAGCTTCACCCGCCGATGAACGTTATATAGACCAATTTGATTCCCCGGCATCCGGTCATGATAGACCTTCTCAATGATATCGGGGTTAATTCCAGCACCGGTGTCACTGACTCCTATCCGTACAAAATCAGGGTAATCCTGTACCCGAATTCGTACTGTTCCAGGACCTTTGACCTTGAGGACACCATGAATGATGGCATTTTCAACAAGTGGCTGAATGACCAGACTTGGAATATGCACAGCTACTTCATCAATCTCATAGATCACGTTAAGCCTGCTGCCATAACGGGCTTTCTCAATTTCCACATAATTGCGGACCTGCTCCAGCTCCTTATGGATATCGATCAGCTCATCCGACAGCTCCAGATTGTAGCGCATATAACCCGACAAATTCACAATCAGCTCCCGTGCCCGGTCAGGCTTCGTTCGAATCGAAGAAGCAATCGCGTTCAGCGCATTGAAGAGAAAATGAGGATGAATGGTCGTCTGCAACGCCCGCAGTTCCGCTTTGTTGGCGGCTGCCTTAATCTCTTCGACCCGGGATACTTCCATCTGAGTCGAGATAATCTGGGATAGTCCCACAGCCATCGTTTGCAGGGGATACGTAATTTTATAAGCCTTACGGTAATAAATCTTCAGGGCTCCCGTGACCTCGCTCCGCTCCTTGAGCGGAATAATCAGCAGGGAATGGATATCCGGTGTCTTCTCATCTGTCACATCATTACTGATCGTAATCTCTCCGCTCGAGATCGTCTGTTTCGTCATCTCGCTAATAATCTCATTGCCGATATGATATCGTTCTTCCCCGAACCCGACATAGGCGAGTACATTGCGAGTATCCGTAATGGCAACAGCGTCAGCCTGGATATCCTCCTGAATAATGCGACAGATGGTCCGCAGGGAATCCTCATCGATGGAGCGGAAGTAGGGCAGTGTTTTGTTCGCTATTTCCAAGGCCAGTTTGGCCTGGCGTGCTGCGATCATTTCCTTTTCCCCTTCCACACTCTGCACCAGCAGTACGATCAGTCCAATATTGACCTCACCCAGAATCATGGGCAATGCAATCTTGGATACGATGTCCGCACCGAGCGGGTCCGGATAGGAATATAACAGAATCAGCAGCATCGTAAGTGCCTCACAGATCATCCCGGCCGCAATACCAACCATCCACCGCTTCGACTTGGGAGTGTATTTGTGAATGTAACCCGACACCAGACCAGCAATGATACTCGTTATGAGACACGGAACGGCTGTAATCCCATCCATATCAATCAAATACCGGTGCACTCCCGATACGATCCCCGTAATAATGCCTACAGGTGCTCCAAACAAAATACCACCTGACAAAATGGCGATAATCCGCACATTCACCAGTGAACCTTCCACATTGATCCCGGTATAGGTGCCAAAGATCGCAAAAGCACAGAATAACAGCGTCACCGCTGCATACTCCTGCGGCCTTAGTTTCCCCTTCTGTAAAATCTGTCTAAAACGAGGTACCCTCGATAAAAAGAATAAAAAGATAATTAGCAGCGCCGCCCGCTCAAATAAACCCAGCAGCATCGTAAACATTTCCATGAAGCCCGCTTCCTCCAAATCCATCAAAAATCAGCCTTATGCCTTATACCTTATACCTTATACCTTATACCTTATACCTTATACCTTATACCTTATACCTTAATATTGCGTCTCCGGCTTTCGTTCCATTTTACTTGATCCTATGAATGCTCATTTTGCGTTCATCCCTTTTTTGCTCGTATGCACCAGTTTACCGCTCTGCCAAGGAGAAAGCAAAGTCATCCGCTGGAAATGAGAAGTAAAAGGATGCACTGGGGAGTTGTTTGCTCCATTCAGACAGACTTTAAGGAATCCGTTGCACTTTATTACGAGAATTAATATGGATTGAAAACTTTAACGAACCTATGCCACGCTATATAAGAAAAAACTACAATCACCCTCGCGAAATGATGGAATAACAGCTCTACAATTCGTTACGACACCGAACCTGATAAATATACCCGGATAGCGTGCGTTCAGTTCGCTACAACTCTTTTAGCTTTTCGTGAAACCTGTCCTTATCATGCATCACGGACGCTTGTCTGATGTCTAACATCAAAAAAGGCAGCCCATAAGTCATTTTCCTGACTTATGAACTGCCCCGCTCTTTAACCAACCTACACCCCGGTGTAGGTTGAGTTTTTATAAAATGAATATTGAATAACACAGTAGCGGAGAGTGCAGAACCAATCTGGAGAAGCGAAGCGCTCGCCTTTATTCCCGGATTTCCCCATTCAAAAAGGGCGTACAAAAAAATCCGGGAATAACAGCGATCGGAAGATGGTACTGCAATCGTAGCGGCCTCGTAGTGCTCATTGTGAATGGCAGTTCATTTTATTATCCTCAACCTACAGCGACCTCACCGAAACATCCCCCACAGCTTAATCAAATGAAACGTATTGTTGGGATCAATCTTCTGGGCGATGACGAAGGCAACGAACTGCTCCTCCTGAGCTGACGAGAAATTTTCATTCAAGATGACAGCAGATGACTTGACCAATCTTCTAACCTTGGCCCGATCCTGAAGGTCGGACTTCGTAATTCCGTCAATCAGCTTTTTGATGCGATCTTTGACAGCAGGATTCTTCATCTTTAATTTGATCCGCTCCACCAGCTGCGGACTGATTCCATATTGTTGATAACCCAAAACGTACAGCACCTCCCAAAAATGAACTCACTTTTTATTCATATGACGGGAGGGCTTGTTCACTTGACCTTTTTCGCACGAAATGCAGGAAAGCCATGCATCCAGGCCACAATCAATCGATCAGATCACCCTGGAATACCTGCTGCTGCTGTAAATACTCTCGCAAAGCTGTATAGTCCACAGATGTCCAGAAATTTGGATCGCCGATCAAACTGGACACATCATCCCTCGCTTGCTCCAATACGGCAAAGTCTGCAACCATATCCGCCAGGCGGAATTCCGGTAATCCACTCTGTTTGGTCCCGAAGAAATCCCCCGGTCCCCGCAGATCGAGGTCACGGCGGGAAACTTCAAAGCCATCCTCCGTTTCGGTCATGACCTTCATGCGCTCCTGCCCAACCTCTGTTTTGGGATCGGCGATGAGTACACAATAGGACGCGTGGGCACCCCGGCCCACACGGCCGCGAAGCTGATGCAGCTGGGACAGGCCAAAACGGTCCGCATCCATGATAACCATTAACGTAGCATTCGGTACATCGACGCCGACTTCCACTACCGTGGTGGAGACGAGAAGCTGAATATCATTGCTGTAGAACGCACGCATCATCTCTTCTTTCTCCCCAGCGGTCATGCGTCCATGCAGCAGGCCAACACGATAATTCGGAAAATTCTGCTGCATCTGCACATGCAGATCAATTGCATTTTGGACATCCAGCTTCTCGGATTCCTCAATTAGAGGGCATATGAGATAAGCCTGACGGCCCTGATCCACTTCACGGGAAATGAATCCGAGTACACGCTCCATCATGTCATGTTTAACCCAATAGGTGGAGATCGGAATTCGTCCCTTCGGCCGTTCCGAGATCGTAGATACTTCAATATCCCCAAATGCCGTAATCGCCAGTGTCCGCGGAATGGGAGTTGCCGTCATCGTTAACACATCGGGATTATATCCTTTTCGCCGCAAAATGCTGCGCTGGTTCACCCCGAAGCGATGCTGCTCGTCCGTCACGACAAGACCAAGATCACGGAAAAATACATCTTCCTGAATCAATGCGTGGGTACCTACCACGATATCAATCATCCCCATTTGCAATGAAGCGATCAGATCCTTGCGTTTTCGTCCATTTACGCTGCCCGTTAGAAGGCCCACCGTTACGCCAAAAGGTTCAAACAGCTTTTGCAATGATCGCATATGCTGCTCGGCCAGGATCTCGGTAGGAACCATTAAAGCTCCCTGGAAACCGGAACGAACGGTGGTATACAGGGCTATGGCTGCAATCACCGTTTTACCCGAACCCACGTCGCCTTGCAGCAAGCGGTTCATGGAATAAGGTGAACGCATATCATGGAGGATTTCCAGTTCCACCTTCTTCTGAGCATCTGTCAGTTCAAACGGTAGACTGCGCACAAACTCGCGAATGGTGGCATTATCCGTTGTATGCACAACCCCATCCATCCGGTTTCGGTTTAATGCACGATAAGCCTGCATCTTCAGCTGGAACAAAAACAATTCTTCATAGACCATGCGCTGTCTGGCCTGCTGGCCTTCCCGATTATCCTGCGGACGGTGAATCCCCGCGATCGCCTGTTTACGAGGCATCAGCCCGTATTTCTTCATAAGAGATGGAGGTAAAATCTCCGGAATCATGTCTCCAAATTGAATTAACCCCTGATTAATCGTCTTGCGCATCCAGGATTGTGTCAGCTTTCCCGTTACCGAGTAGACCGGCTGCAGCGTACCAGAACGGCCATCTCCCTTATCCGGAAACTCCGAATCCGAGACGGTCATCTGCATGCGCTTTTGCTCCCACTTCCCGGTAAGCACAATTTCGCGGTTCGGCGTAAGCTGGTCTTTTAGAAAATGCCGATTAAACCAGGTTGCCGTAATCATCCACTCTTCGGTCATCACCTTGCAGGTGAGACGGGACTTTTTACCATAGCGCTGCAACACCGGAATACCCATGATCTTACCCTGGACCGTAATCTTGTCCCCGTCTTTCACTTCACTAAGAGAGCGCAGACGATAATCCTCATAACGAAACGGATAGTATTCAAGCAGGTCTTTAACACTAGAGATGCCAAAGGCGTGAAGCTCTCCCTCTTTGAGAGCACTCACGCCGTTAATTTGCTTAACCGATATTTCTTCCAATTTCATGTCTAATCCCTCATTCCGGAACAGGCCACATAAAGATGGCAATAACGCCAGGCCCAACATGGCTGCCAATAACGGCTCCAATATTGGTGTACACCACTTCATTCAGTGTAAAATGCCCACGCAGCTGCTCTGCACAAGCAATCGCTGATCCGGGATCTGCGGTATGGCCTACGGCCACATTCACACGCTTACCCGCAAGGTCCTGCTGAAACAGCTCAATGATGCGTGCCATTGCTTTTTTGTGTCCTCTGACTTTTTCAACAGCGTATATGACACCTTCCTCATCAATGGACAAGATGGGCTTAATATTCAGTAAGGTGCCCAGGATAGCCGCTGCCTTCCCGATCCGCCCGCCTTTTTGCAGGTACTCCAGTGTATCCACCAGGAAAAACAGCTTGCGGCTCTTCTGCATAGCTTCCACAGCTGCAGCAATCTCGGCTGCAGACTTGCCCTGACTCGCCAGTTCAGCTGCCTGAACAACCATCAGACCATATCCATAAGATGCCGACTTGGAGTCCAGCACCGTAATGTCGCCATCGCGCTCCAGCAGGGATTTGCCCAATAGTGCCGATTGATAGGTTCCACTCATGCCTGATGACAGGTGAATCGAGACAATCGGACGTTCCGGGTCTTCATCCAGCAGAGTCTGGTAGATGTTCATGAATTCGGTTGGCGAAGGCTGTGACGTTGTAGGTAACGCCGAAGCCTTCTCCAATTTGGCATAAAACTGTTCCGAAGTCAGATCCACGCCGTCTGCATAACTTTCTTCACCAAACAGCACGCGCAGTGGAACCACATGAATTCCGTATTTACGGACAAGCTCTTCCGGTATATCTGCGGTACTGTCTGTTACTATCGCAATCTTATGGCTCAAGCGAGATTCCTCCTTGCGTGAGTGTACTATCAGGACTCCACAGAGAACAAATAATAATAAACGGGCTGTCCTCCGGAATGTACCTCCACCTCAGCATCAGGATATAGTGACTCCAACCATGCCGCAAGTGCAGCAGTAACCTCAGAGTCAGCTTCTTCCCCTTCGAGGATGGTAACCACTTCATCTCCACTCTCCATCATCTGCTGCAGCAATCCTTCACACGCACGCAGCATGCTTTCATCTGTCGCAACGATTTTGGAATTGTGGATACCAATGTAATGGCCTGCCTTGATATCCAGCTCATCGTACTGAGTGTCTCTTACGGCATGAGTAACCTGACCCGACTGCACGCGGCCAATGGCTTCCAGCATCTGATCACGGTTGGTATCAGCAGACTCATCCTCTTGGAAGGCAAACGCAGCTGCCATTCCTTGCGGAATGGTTTTGCTCGGGATCACCGTGATCCGGCGTTCGTCTTCAAGCAGTTCTCGTGCCTGTTCGGCAGCAAGAACAATATTGGAATTGTTCGGCAAAATAAATACCTGTTCCGCAGCGATCGAGCGAACTGCATTCACAAAGTCCTCGGTACTTGGATTCATCGTCTGTCCGCCGGAGAGAACAACGTCCACTCCGAGGCTTTGGAAGATTTCCGCAATACCCTCGCCTGAAGATACAGCGATAAAACCATACGGAGCCATCTCATCTGCCGGAGGTACTGCCTCTTCATGACTGCGCGTCGTTTCAGGCGGAATCTCTGCAAACAATTCAGGAGAAGGCGCAATGTCCATGCCCGCCGTCAGCAAGTCTCTATGCTGTTCACGCATGTTCAAAATATGAATCTGAGTAATTTCGCCGTAACGAAGTGCCAGATTCAGTACATCACCAGGTGTCTTGGAGTGCACATGCACTTTGATCACTTCGTCGTCAGCAATAATGATGATGGAATCTCCATTAACTGACAACGCTTTCCGGAATGCCTCATCATCGAATGCCACGCCTGCATTATCTCCAAGCTGGCGGTTAATGAAGAATTCCATATCATACAGGAATTCGATATCTTCCGTTTCCAGTCTAGCCTGTGCAGACAACGGCATCTCTGGAGCAATGACCTGCTGTGCAGGCTTCGTAGGCACTTCTTCTGCCGGTACAGCCGGTTTCAATGCGGACGATGCCACAGATGGTTGTACTTCTTTTTGCAGGGATGCACGGCTAACACCGTCAGTCTGCAGCAGTACTTCCATAAAACCTTCGTAAATATATACAAGCCCCTGTCCACCCGAATCCACGACGCCAACCTGTTTTAGTACAGGCAGCAATTCCGGAGTCGTTGCCAGTGCCTCTTTTGCTTTTAACAATACTTCATTCATTAATTCGGTAATATCATTCGTCCGTCTTGCATAGTAGCTGGCATGTTTCGCTGCTTCCTTAGCCACGGTAAGAATGGTTCCTTCGACAGGCTTCACGACAGCTTTATACGCTGCGTCCACGCCGTTTTGGAGGGCTGCTGCAAATTGGAGCGTATTCAGTTCCTCATAAGGAGCAGCTGAACGACTGAACCCACGGAACAACTGCGATAAAATAACGCCAGAATTCCCCCGGGCACCCATAAGCAGGCCTTTCGATAAAATACCGGCAGCTTCTCCGATGGAGGCAGAACTCTTGCGTTTAATCTCTGCAACTCCCGCACTCATTGTCAAATTCATGTTCGTTCCCGTGTCGCCATCCGGCACAGGGAAAACATTCAGGGAATTGACGTGCTCTGCATGCTGTCCAAGTTGTTCCGCGCCGGCAAGTACCATTGCGGTGAAATCTGTTCCATTTAAAGAACGTATACTCAAGTGAGAATTCCCCTTCCTAGCTTGATACACGAACATCTTGCACCAAGATGTTAACTGGTCTGTTCATGCGTTGACGCTTCTGCGTCATTCTTCGTCCACACCTTGTCCGGCAAAGGCATACAATTCAACATGTCATCCGGATCTACGGTCTGGGCGGCCGAGCCACCGATATCTTGCAACCGCTGAAGCCCTAGTTCGGGGCATACGGATATGCACCGGTATCGAGAGCCGGCATGAATGCCGCATGGAGACTGGTGCCAGTGATGGAAATGTCACAGCGCACAGCGTTGCCAAATTGCAGACCACCGACCTCTTGGGACGGTCAAATCTCCGGCTTTCTCGCGGCAACAGCCTGTTCACCGCTGTATTATGGACTATTCAACATTGTACTATATTAGGCAGGAGAAATAAATAAAGTTTTTGGATCAGTTGACGAAGCTTTTTTGGGTATGATATTATATTCAAGTATTGTTTTATGCAGGTTAAGTAATGGAAATGATCCGGCCATGCCGGCTTGAACAACGCCATTAGCTACTGGAGCCTGGCCATTATGGTCAGGAAGAACAATTTAGCCTTTAAGGAATGACTTTCGTCTCTCCGAAGGCAACTGGTTATTTTAGGATAGGAGGTGTAATCTATGTCTCGCAAATGTTATGTGACAGGTAAGAAACCGGGCACCGGTAACCACGTATCCCACGCTAACAACCGTAACCGTCGTTCTTGGGGCGTAAACGTTCAGAAGGTCCGCATTCTCGTGAACGGTAAACCAAAACGTGTATACGTAAGCACCCGTGCACTGAAAGCCGGTAAAGTGACTCGCGTATAATCACGCAAAGCTACTATAAATCGGATAAGCAAAAAGCACCTTGTTCCTTGCAGGTGCTTTTTTGGTATTCAAAAAAGTACATAAATACCTGCACAAGCATGTGAATGCCCGCCGCATGGCACTTCTCAGGTCGGATTCCCCATTCGTCCTGAAGCCATAGCGGCGGTATTCGCCTTTTGAGCCTGCCCTTGATCTTATCAGTTCTTTTGAAACGTATTAAGGATCGCCTTTACAAACCCTCCCAAAAACTTCGGCAGTTTGAATGTGTAAAATTTCATACTTCACCCTCCCCATCATGCTCATGCATCCGCCGTATCCTATGCTTCAGGGCCTTCTTCACCTTAAACACGACAAAAAAGGCTACATGAGAAACCTGCTCATGTAACCATATTTATGCGGAACCACCTGTCCCTATTCCAACATGACGAGCCCGAAGAACAGCTCATTTACGTTTGGGCAGGAACAAATTGATAGACAGCGATCATGAATACGCTCAGCAAGTAATACAGTATGCTGAATATGACGAAGGTAACACGCGATCGTGTACGATCAAACTTTCGAAAATACATAATGACAACGCCCACGCCAATCAGTGAGGTAAGCGCATTGTATGGGGATTGAATGACGGCAAATAACGCAAGCACTAATCCCGTTACAAGGCTCGCAGCCATTGTCCACAGCGTCTCCTTAAGGCCCATAGATCAGCCTCCGTAGCTGCTACGGATTTCGGCAATAGCGGCTGCACGGTCCTCACGTCCGAATACCGCACTACCTGCGACAAGTACATCCGCTCCTGCTTCAACAACGAGTGGTGCTGTATCGGCTGCAATTCCCCCGTCCACCTCGATGTGTACGTCATGGCGTCCTTTTTCATTCAGCCAGCTGCGAATCTGTCTGATCTTGTTCATGGTTCCCGAGATGAATGCTTGTCCGCCAAACCCAGGATTCACGGTCATGACCAGAACCATGTCCACGTCATCCAGCACTTCCTGAATGGCACTGGCAGGTGTTCCTGGATTCAGGGCAACTCCCGCCTTGACTCCCTGTTCCTTAATCAGATGAATCACACGGTGCAAATGTACACATGCCTCGGCATGAACGGTAATAACAGCCGCTCCTGCTTTGGCAAATTCCTCAACATACCGTTCCGGATTCTCAATCATTAGATGTACATCCAGTGGCAGGTTGGTATGTGGTGCAATAGCTTTCACAATGGCAGGGCCCAGCGTAATATTCGGAACGAAATGACCGTCCATGACATCAACGTGAATCCAGTCGCCTCCAGCAGCTTGCGCCTCAGCTACCTCAGCACCAAGACGTGCAAAATCTGCAGATAAGATGGATGGAGCAATTTTAATCATAATTAGTACCTCCGCTTCTTGTCTTTCATTTCTGTAAGGAACTGCTCATAATGCCGGTAACGGCTTTCGGAGATTAGACCTTCCTCCTTGGCAGCAAGTACTCGGCACTGGGGCTCATGTGTATGGGTACAGCCGCGGAATTTGCACTGATCCGCATACTGGGCAAATTCACGGAAACAGGTGGATAATTCCTCCACACCAATTTCGAGAAAGTCCAGTTGGCTGAATCCGGGAGTATCTGCTACAAATCCGCCGTTATCCAGCGGGATCAATTCAACGTGCCTGGTCGTATGTCTGCCGCGGCCAAGACGCATACTGATTTCACTTGTTTCGAGTGTCAGCCCTGGCATCAGGGCATTAAGCATGGATGACTTACCTACACCGGACTGACCCGAGAACACACTGATCTTGCCTGCAAGACGCTCTTTGAGTAGTTCATTGCCCTCACCGGTTCGCGAACTGGTCGAGATGACTTCATACCCAATCTGTTCATAGAGAGCCTTAACCTCAGCTACAGTGTCCCTGGTGTCCTTCTCAGGATCTACGAGGTCCTGCTTCGTTAATACAATTAGAGCATCCAGTCCCGCCTGCTCGATATGTACGAGAAATTTGTCCAGCAGATTGAGGTTCATGTCCGGTTCTTTAACGGAGAACAGAAGAACAGCCAGACTGACGTTCGCAACAGGCGGACGAATTAACTCCGTCTCCCGTTCCCGAATCTCATCTACTGTTCCTTCGCCATTCTCTGTCAGCATATAGCTGACGCGATCACCGACAAGCGGAGATACGCCTCTCTTTTTGAATATGCCTCTCGCTCGGCATTGAACGGCGGAGCCTTCAACCGAAGGCACCCCGTTTTCTAACAGTGGCATGACATAATAGTAACCGCTTAGCGCTTTTACGATGATACCTTCAGGCATAGCTCCGTCGCCCTCCTTTGATTTGCGGTGCATTCCAACCTAACGTCAGCAATAAGCCGTCCTTACGGACGGCTTGTTGCGTTTACGACCTCACTCTTCTTATCTTTTCCATGACCTTTATCTTTACCTTTACCATTATTCATGGCAGACGTATCTTCACTTTCATTATCTTCTTCACCGTCAGCAGGAGTCGAATCAGGTTCACCTTCCTGGTTGCCGTCCACGCTGCCTTCGTCACCGCCGCCGCCTTCTTCAGGCTCATTCGCTGGTGGTGGCTGATTACTGATCTCTGGCTCAATGGATGGCACGACTACGGTGCCATTTTTGGCTTCAGCGTAGGTAACCACGTACGTATCCAGAAATTGACCATCCCGATATACAGATACAGCACCATTTTCATTCGGAGCCAGAACAAGCGGAATGGTTAGGGCCTGATAGGACTTGTTAATGGTACGCGTTCCCCATTCCTGGTTCTTGCCTCGGGCATCCTCAAATGTAATCCGGATTTTGCTGTTCTTGCCCTCTTCTTTTGGCGAAACATTGATATTGAAGGAATACTCCAATGCCTCAGGCGGATATCCGGTGCTGACGAAAATGGTAATTTTGTCACCAGGTTTCACATCGGTTCCAGCTTCCACAGGCCATTGTTGGGTGACCTTCCCTTTATCAACCGTATAGCTCGGCTCTTCCTGAACCTGAGCCAGAACCAGTCCGGCAGACTTGATCATCTGCTCTGCTTCGTTGCGGGTGCGATTTTTCAAATCTGGCATCTTCACAGTTTCCGCGCCTCTACTGACGGTTAAGACAATTTCGGTCTGTTCCGGATCAAATTCTTGATCGGCCCCAGGGGTCTGGGAAATAACCAAGCCTGATGCAACGTCATTAGAATATTCATCTTTACGTTTGATCCGATCCTCACTGATTCCCAGATTCGTCAGATCCTTGACCGCATCCTCGTAGGAATCACCTTCGACGCTGATCATTTTGGTCAGTTCCTTTTCAGCTCCAACACTAAGTTGAATTTCCGATCCTGCCTTGACCACATCACCTTCGTTTCGGCTTTGTTCGAATACGATACCGGGATCGACACCTTCCTTATACTGCCGGATGACATCATCGCTCACAACCAAACCTTCATCCTGTAACATCTGGCGTGCCTTTTCTTCAGTCTGGTTTACGACATTTGGCACTTTCACTTCAGGCACAACGAGCATGCCTTTGACGTACCACACAACACCAACCATGGCAATTAGAATTAAGACAGTCAATGAGATCAATAGTGTTGGTTTTTTCCAGTTTTTCGTCTTGGGCTTGCCTTTATGGTTCTCCTCGTCCGATTCCATGACCGGAGCCGCGCCCGTAGAAGTAATTCCACGTGGTTCCGGTTTGATGGCAGGCATGACACGGGTCTGATCCACATCATCCTCATCCGGGAAATCGATCTTGTTTTCATTGCGACGCTCTGGCATCAAACAGGTTTCCAGATCGTTCTGCATTTCCTTGGCCGACTGATATCGCTCCTGCGGATTTTTTCGCATGGATTTCAATATCACATTTTCCACACTTTGCGGAATCAGCGGGTTGAATTTGCGAGGTTCATCAAATTCTTCCTGCAGATGCTTCAAAGCAACACTGATCGGACTCTCGCCGAGGAACGGAAGCTGCCCAGTCAGCATTTGATAGAGTACGATACCGAGAGAATATAAATCCGACTTCTCGCCAGTAACAATTCCTTTGGCATGCTCTGGTGAAAAATAGTGCACCGATCCGACTACGGAACCAGTCTGTGTAATCGTTGTGGAGGTAACCGCTCGGGCAATCCCGAAATCGGTAACCTTCACACGGCCATTTCGGCCAATCAATATATTATGCGGTTTGATATCCCGATGAATGATCTGATTATGATGTGCATGATCCAGGGCGTCTGCAATTTGGGAAGCAATTCGAACAGCCTCATCCACCTGCAGCGGAGCCCGCTCTTTAATAATCTCATTCAGGTTTTTGCCTTCTACATACTCCATGACAATATAATGAACGTCATCTTCCTGGCCTACATCATAGATGCTGACGACGTTGGGGTGAGATAAGGATGCAGCTGACTGCGCTTCGCGACGGAAACGTCGGATGAATTCCTCATCATGTACAAATTGCTGTCTCAGCACCTTGATCGCCACATTCCGGTTCAGAAGCAGATCCTGAGCCTTGTACACAAGTGCCATGCCGCCACCGCCAACACGCTCGATGACTTCATAGCGTCCGCCTAGCTGGTGCCCTATCATGACTCACACCCCGTTTCCGTCACCACGGAACCTTCCTGCTGCACTTCAAACAGCGCAACCGTGATATTATCATCTCCGCCAGCCAGCAGAGCCAGCTGAAGCAGACGATCCGCACGCTCTTCAAGCGGTAGCTCCTGATTTCCTGCCACTTGAACGAGCTGTTCATTGCTGACCAGATTGCTTAGTCCGTCACTGCACAACAGCAGAACTTCACCTGTTTCCAGCTTGATCGGATCCAGATCCACTTTGACTTCTGCATCTGTTCCAAGAGCACGGGTCAGCACGTTGCGACGCGGATGATGAGATACGTCTTCCTTGCTGATCTGACCATTTTTAAACAATTCATTCACCAGGGTATGGTCTTCCGTTAACTGGATCACTTGTTTGTTTGCAATTTTGTAAGCTCGGCTGTCCCCGATATGACCGATAACACCCTCTGCATCATTCAACAAGGCAGCAACCACGGTCGTACCCATGTTATGGTATTTGTCGTCTCCGGATGCAGTCCGATATATCACTTCGTTGGCATGCAAAATAGCATCGCTGAGGGCAGCAGACAAGGATGCATGTGACAGCCCCGGTTCCAATGTTCCCAGGTCATGCACCAATGTCTCAACTGCCAGACGGCTGGCGGTATCTCCAGCGAGATGCCCGCCCATGCCATCAGCGACAATACCCAGTATATACCCTGTCTCCAGATTGCGGATCCAGGCTGAATCTTCATTAACCGAACGCACACGTCCGATATGGCTCACATGAACTGTTTTGATCAAAACGTTCTCACCTCAACTCCATATGCTTTGCACGAAGCTGGCCGCAAGCGGCAGCAATATCATGTCCCTGTTCACGACGAATGGTTACATTAACACCCTGCTCCGAAAGAATCTTCTGGAAATTGAAAATGTCGCTTCTCGATGTTCTCACATACTTGCGTTCAGGTACGTGATTGACTGGAATCAGGTTCACGTGGCAGAGCATGTTTTTGAGCACACTTGCGAGTTCCGCAGCATGTTCCGGCTGATCGTTCACGCCACCGATAAGTGCATATTCAAATGTGATTCTCCGGCCCGTTTTAGCGAGGTAATACCGAAGGGATTCCATCACATCGTCAAAAGGAAAACGACGGTTTACCGGCATCAATTTGGAACGCAGCGCATCATTCGGTGCATGGATGGAAATCGCCAGGTTAATCTGTGTATCTTCGTCCGCAAACTTGTAGATGTTTGGTACAATTCCGCTTGTGGACACCGTGATGTGGCGCTGACCGATATTCAGGCCCTTTTCGTGAATCATGATGCGCAGGAAAGTCATGGTTGCTTCATAGTTCTCAAACGGTTCGCCCGAACCCATGATGACAATACTGCTTACACGTTCGCCGCGCTCATCCAGAATCTTCTGAGCCTGTACGACCTGAGCAACAATCTCGCCTGCTGTCAGGTTACGCTTCAGTCCGCCCAGTGTGGATGCACAGAATGTACAACCGATCCGGCAGCCTACCTGTGTCGTTACACAGATGCTGTTACCATAGTTATGTTTCATGATAACTGTTTCGATGGCATGATCATCATGAAGACCGAACAGGAACTTCACCGTTCCATCCTTGGATTCAAACTTCGTAATTTCGGTAAGGGTTACAAATTCAAATTGCTCTGCCAGCTTCTCGCGCAATGCTTTGGACAGGTTCGTCATCTCACTGAAATCATTTACTCGTTTCACATAAATCCAGTCGAAAATCTGACCACCCCGAAAAGCGGGTTCCCCATTCTCAACAGCCCATTGCTGCAGCTCTTCCAGGGAAAAATCATATATAAAAGGTTTCATTTTGTTGTCAACACCTATTCCTTCTTTTCTTTTCATTCTTCCTATTCTATCACAAAGACCACTTTACATCCATGTATGCCCTAGAGTCCTGCACTTCATGCATTATAACACCTCGGCGCACAAGCCGCACCCCATTACAAAAGAAATCCGCCGAAGTTCCCCCCGGCGGCCTTCCTTGCTTGCTATGGATTTACTCATCGGCTGCACGAGTCAGCCTTGCAATGAAAAAGCCGTCACTGTGTGCATACTGGGGTAGAATCTGCACGCCCCCGTTCACCGGATTCCACTTTTCCATCTCGGTTCCGGTCCAGGCAGAATCCACGGCCCTGTATTCAGGATGGCGCTTCAGGAAGTCAGCGACCATAAGTTCGTTCTCTGCCGGCTCAATCGTACATGTGCTGTATACCAGAACACCGCCCGGCTTCAGCAGCGGTGCAACCCGGTCCAGCAATTCTCGCTGCAGCCCCGAGATATCTTCGATATCTTCAGGCGATTTGGTCCATTTGACATCCGGCTTCCGGCGAATGACACCGAGACCTGAGCAAGGTGCATCCAGAAGGATCCGGTCGAACGAAGCATGAGGATAACGTTCATCCAGGTCCAGTGCATCTCCGGTTACTGCGTCGATACAGCTCAACCCCAACCGGTCTGCCTGATCCATGATAAGCTGACGCTTATGTGCATGCACGTCATTGGCAATAATCCGTCCACGGTCCTGCATTTTTTCGGCCACATGAGCTGTCTTGCCGCCGGGAGCTGCACAGCAATCCAGCACGGTTTGACCTTCTTCAGGTGCGACCGCTTCTGCCACCAGCATGGAACTTTCGTCCTGTACTGAGAACAATCCATCCCGGTACCATGACGTTAGTGCCATATTTCCACCGCTGCGTACAAGAATGCCGTCAGGACTTATCCGGGAAGGCTCCACCACTGCACCCGCGCTCTCCATCTCGTGCATTAGTTTCTCACGTGTGGTCATTGTCGTATTTACCCGGACACTCACTGCCGGTGGTTCATTATTGGCCTTGCAGATCGCTTCTGCTGTCTCTTCACCGTATTGACTGATCCAGCGCTTGACCATCCACAGTGGATGGGAGTGTTCCAGTGCGATGCGCTCAGCAGCTGGGAGATCATCCGGAATCCGCAATTCATCCCGGTTACGGATCATGTTGCGCAGAACGCCATTGACCATACCCGAGATTCCCTGGTGACCCAGTTTCTTCGCCAGATTGACGGCTTCACTGACAACAGCATGTTCCGGAATCCGATCCAGGTACAGCATCTGGTAGACGCTGATCCGAAGGAGACTTCGTACCCATGGCTGGAGCTTGGCCATTCCTTTGGCTACAAAACGTTCCAAGAAATAATCAAGCGTGTTTAGTCTTGCAATGGTTCCGTATACCAGCTCGGTTGCGAGCCCCGCATCAGCAGGACTAAGCTCCGCCTCTTTCAGACGACGATTGAGCTCCAGATTACTGTAGGCTCCGTCCTGTTCCACTGCACTTAGCACTTTCACTGCAAGTGCCCGTGGAGAAGTTTTGGGCCGCTGGGCGCGCGAAGCTTCTCCCGAGGTTCGGGAGCCCCCAGCGGTTCTGGAACCACCCGGTTTCCCTGGATTCGGGCGTTGGTTCTGTTTAGCGTTACCTCTGCTCGGACTGTCTACGGATCGGCCGGATCTATTCTCACTCATCGTAACACCGTGCCCGGTTTCAGCGTACCGCCGCGGCCAAAGTCAGCCGCCTTCATCGCTTTTTTGCCGGCGGGCTGAACTTCTGTCAGCCAGAGTGAACCGTTGCCCGTCTGTACCTCGATACCGGATGCATTCAGCTGCAGCACTGTACCAGGTTCAGCTTGTCCTTTGGCTCCAGTCTCTGAAGCTTCCATCTGATTGGGATTAGCAGCAGCCCATACTTTAAACACCTGCTCGTCCCACATTGTAAATGCACCAGAGAACGGAACAAGACCACGGATCTGGTTATAGATTTCACGGGATGTTCGATTCCAGTCTATTTTCTCGTCTTCTCTAGTCAGATTGCGGGCATACGAAGCTTCGGCTTCATCCTGAGGGACAGCCGTGGTTTCCCCCGCAATAAGACGGGGCATTTCTGCTTGCAGCAGCTTGGAGCCTGCATCGCTGAGCTTCACAAACATGGTGCCGGAGGTGTCCTCATCGGTAATTGGAACTTCCACACGAGAGATCATGTCCCCGGTATCCAAACCTTCTGCCATATACATCAAGGTAACTCCTGTTACGGACTCCCCGTTAATAATGGAGCGCTGAATAGGAGCACCACCACGATATTTAGGCAAAAGAGAACCATGCACATTCACACAGCCTCGCACAGGTATATCCAATACGGCCTTCGGTAAAATCTGCCCAAATGCTGCAGTCACAATCAAATCAGGCTTCCATTCAGCCAATCTGGCCACGGATTCAGGATCACGCAGCTTCACCGGTTGAAATACGGGCAGGCCATGGCGCTCAGCCGCAGCCTTAACAGGCGTTGGCGTGAGCACTTTTTTGCGGCCTTGCGGTTTATCGGGCTGGGTGACTACCCCCACCACGTTATAACCCTCAGCGATGAGCATATCCAGAGAAGGGACAGCAAATTCCGGGGTACCCATAAAAACAATATTCAAATCCATCACTCCTTAATTACGTCGCGGTCCAGTCTGATCGGCTGCAATTTCGTACACCTTCTCAGCGATATCCGTGAAGAGTACACCATCCAGGTGATCAATCTCGTGCTGGAATGCCCGGGACAACAGACCGCTGCCCGTAATGATCAGTTCATTGCCTTCACGGTCCAAGCCTTTAACGGTAACTGTCTCAAAACGGCGAACGTCGCCGTTAATACCAGGAATACTCAGACAGCCTTCCGGTCCAAACTGTTCGCCTTCGCTTGCGATGATTTCAGGATTGATCATTTTGATGAGGCCTTGTTCATCCCCAGCATCAATGACAATCAGGCGTTTCAAAATGCCTACTTGAGGGGCAGCAAGACCTACACCTTCAGCGTCATACATGGTATCTGCCATATCATCCAGCAGTTTTTGTACATTGGGTGTTACTTTTGTAACTTCCTTGGCTCTTTTGTGAAGCACCTCATCTGGTTCTTTAACAATAATACGAATCGACATGTTGTAAGCACCTTCCTAACCCAAACTCATGTTGGGTATCATTCTTTTGATTAACATTTGCTTTGTTTTTAATCTATGTTTATACCGCTTGTTCACATCCACATTTTGCTCTAATCATTTTCCCAATTTTTATCACACGAAGTGTCCATGGAAAACGATGCATCATGCTTACATTAACATTTGCGGGTCTACATCCAAACTAATGAGAAGTTTTTGCGCCTGAACATCATCGTCCATGCGCCGAGCTGTTTCCAGGGCGATTCCGATAGCGTCTACATCCCCCCGCCATTTTATCATACATTGGAATCGGTATCTATTCTTGATCCGGGGAATGGGCGAGGCTACAGGCCCCAGCACGTCGAAGGCATCGTTGCTGAAACGGTCAAGGCTTCCCAGCCAGCCCGCTGCATTGGCACGTTCTTTCAACAGACGTGTGTAATTTTCGGCCAGCCGGATCAGTACAGGCAATTGCTCATGCGAAAAGGTCACCAGAATCAGGCGGCAATACGGCGGGTATTGCAGATTGCGGCGGTGAAGCAGTTCCTCACGCACAAAAGAAACATAATCATGCTGGCTTGCATGCCCAATGGAATAGTGCTCCGGTGTATAGGACTGCACAAAGACCTCACCAGGCAACTGATGGCGCCCGGCACGGCCCGCTACCTGGGTCAACAGCTGGAAGGTCTTCTCGGCAGCCCGGAAATCGGGCAGGTTCAGTGCCGAGTCTGCCGTGATGACACCAACCAGGGTGACATCCGGAAAATCCAATCCTTTGGCAACCATCTGGGTACCCAGCAGCACATCCGCTTTTTTCTCCCGGAACTGCTTCAGAAGTTTCTCATGCGACCCCTTCTCCGTCGTTGTGTCCACATCCATGCGGATTACACGAATTCCCGGGAACAACTTGGCCAATTCTTCCTCCACTCGCTGCGTACCTGTACCAAAGTAACGGATATGTTCGCTGCCACATTCAGGGCATACCTCCGGAGCAGCTTCTGCATACCCGCAATAGTGACAACGAAGATTGTTCGAACGCTGGTGATACGTCAGTGAAATATCACACTCGGGACAGCCGGCCACATAACCGCAGCTGCGGCACATGACAAAAGTGGAATAGCCTCGGCGGTTCAACAGCAAAACGGTCTGCTCCCCGCGCTCCAACCGTTCCTCCAGTCCCTTGTGCAGAGCCCGGCTGAACATCGAACGGTTGCCATCCTTCAACTCTTCCCGCATATCAATGATTCGCACATCCGGCAGATTGTTGCCAAGCGCCCGAGTAGGCATTTCCAGCAGCAGCGGGGCAAAATCATCATTGCTCTGCGAACGTGCGGCATAATAACTTTCCAGCGAAGGCGTCGCGGAGCCCAGGACCACAACAGCCTGATGCTGCTGTGCTCTTTTTACAGCTACATCACGGGCATGGTATTTCGGCGTTTCTTCCTGTTTGTAAGAAGTCTCATGTTCCTCATCCATAATAATTAGACCCAGTCGGTCAAATGGAGCAAAGACAGCGGAACGCGCGCCAATGGCTACCTTTACTTGGCCTTCCCGGATTTTGCGCCATTCATCATAACGCTCTCCGCCCGAAAGACGGCTGTGCATAACGGCAACCTGGTCTCCGAATCGTCCTTTAAACCGCTCAACCATTTGTGGTGTGAGGGCAATCTCAGGCACAAGCACAATCGCCTGCCGATCCTGCTCAATACATTGCTGGATCGTCTGTAGATACACTTCGGTTTTACCGCTGCCTGTTACACCGTGTAACAAAAAGACGCCATGGCGCCTTTCCTGTAATCGGCGATTAATTTTATCGTACACGTTCTGCTGCTCTGCAGTAAGAGCAAGCGGTTCAGTGGCCCGAAATTTTCTGCCCTGATAAGGGTCACGAAAGACTTCCACGTCTTCCGTTACAAGCAGCCCTTTCTCCTCAAGCCCTTTGACGGTAGCCGCAGACACTTGAAGCGTGGCCAGCAATTCTTTCATCGGCATCGGCAGCAGTTCCTTCATTTCCAGCAGAAAAGCAAGAACCTCCTTCTGCCGCTGTGCCTTTGCCGGGAAAGATGCAAGTGCCTCTTGTGCAGCAGCCGCATCTACCGCCAAATCCACTGCCTTCATCGTTTTTTTGTTCAGCTTGTCCTTGATTGCCTGGCTCTCCAGCAATATACCGCCAAGCAGAAGCTTTTTGATCAACGCGGCATGATTGGGGTATTTCCGGCTCAATTGCTGCAAAGGCACCTGTCCCCGGCTTTTAACAAACCGTATAATGTCCTGCTGCACCTTCTCCGAGGTGGACTCCTCTCCCCACACGAAGAGGACATCTTCATCCGCCTTTGCTCCGGTCTGCTGTCCATCCAGTGCATCCCCAATGGAGATATATCGTTCCGCTTTACCTTTCAGCGCAGTCGGCACCATGACCTGCAGCGACAAAATGCGGTTGCTGGCATATCGCTCACTCATCCACTCGGCGAGCTGCACCAGATCTTCTGATAAGGGAGGAACGATGTCCAACAGTTCCTGAATGGGCTTCAACTTGAAGGATTCTGTTCCGGTACGCGGTACAAGATCAACAACAAAGCCCTGAACGGTTCGATGTCCAAACGGCACACCTACCCGACTGCCAATCTCAATCCAATCACGCATCGATTCCGGCACCAGATAATCAAAGGGCCGATCGGTCTGTTTCACCGGAACATCGACAATAACCTTGGCGATCTCCATATTTAATTCCTCCCGGCAATGCGCTCCGCCGCAATCGCAAGCAATCGGTGAGCTATGTCCTCCTTAGACATCACCTGAAGCTCTTCCACCAACCCTTCACGGTCATAAATATGAACCGCATTGGTATCTGCTCCAAATCCGATACCCGGCTGGGCAACGTCATTGGCTACGATCAGATCACAGTTTTTCCGCTCCAGCTTCTCCCTTGCGTACATCTCTACAGAATGGGTTTCTGCGGCAAAACCAATTAGAAATTGATGACTCTTTTGCTTCCCTAATGTTTCAAGAATATCTATATTTTTAACAAGCTCCAGCGATAGCGTATCGCCTTTCTTTTTGATTTTCTCCTCATGTACTTCCTTGGGACGGTAATCGGCAACTGCCGCAGCCTTAACAACGATATCAGCATGATCCCAGTGACTCGAGACCGCTTCGTACATATCCTGGGCAGACTGCACTCGAATTACTTCCACATTCGTTGGCGGCTGAACTTGTGTACTGCCCATAACAAGCGTAACCTCTGCCCCCAAATCACGTGCTGCTGCAGCGATGGCAAATCCCATTTTGCCGGAAGAGTCATTAGTAATATATCTGACAGGATCAATACGCTCAATCGTACCGCCCGCCGTCACGATCACTTTTTTGCCTTTTAACAAGGCGGACTGTTGTTTCAAGCCTGGTTTAGCTGCTGCCTGATCTTCAAAAAAACGTTCAACCACCTCAACAATCGTCTCCGGCTCTTCTAAACGCCCTTTACCTACGTATCCACATGCGAGCTGTCCTTCACTTGGTTCAATCATCAGTGTTCCTCGCTCGGAAAGCAGACGCATATTGTGCTGTACTGCAGGGTGATCATACATATGAACATTCATGGCAGGTGCGATCATTACCGGAGCGGTCGTTGCCAGTAGTGTTGTGGAGAGCATGTCATCGGCCATGCCATGTGCCATTTTGGCAATAACGTTGGCTGTTGCCGGGGCAACCAGAACCAGATCGGCCATATCGGCCAAATGAATATGTGATACAACTGATGGCTCACGCTCATCAAATGTATCACTGTAGACTACATTTCGGGTCAACGTTTGCAGCGTTAATTCGGTAATAAACTGTTTGGCAGAGTCCGTCATAATGACGTGAACGTCCGCCCCTTTTTGCACCAGTCTACTGCATAATGTAGCCGCCTTGTATGCGGCTATGCCGCCAGTCACGCCAAGTACGATTTTTTTACCGTTCAACATGGTTATTTCCCCCGATATATACGACGTATAAACGATGAATAGAGAAAAAAATAACAACCTCGCGGTTGTCAAATAAGTCCGGCTTGCGCCGTATGCAGTTGAAGAGCAGCCGCAGGCGGCTTACTCTTCTTCCTCTTCGTCCTGTCCTTTGATGACAACGAGATGATCACCATAAATTTCTTCGAGTGCAACGCCAACCTGTTTATGGGATCTTGCATTTCTCAGATCCGTTTTTTCGCCTTCACGAAGCTGTCTGGCCCGGCGGGAAGCAGCAACAACAAGAGAATACTTGCTGTCGACTTTGTTCATCATTTCATCAATAGAAGGATACAGCATGTTTACAAAACACCTCTTTGCATTAGTATAATCCCTTTGACCCGCCTAACAGAATGCAACTATTCCGTCGTTCACATGAACCGAACCTCGCCCGACTATCTATAGATATATGTCAGCAGTTCTCCGAATAATTGCATCCTGCGGCAGCCAAAAAAATTATTTATTGATCTTACAATGTTCGGCGATAATAATGCTTTCTATTCGTTTACACGCCAAATCAATCTCGTCATTAACGACAGCGTAATCGTACTGCTCCAGCAGACTAATCTCATCTACGGCTACGGACATCCGGTGATCAATAGTTGCCTGACTCTCCGTACCGCGTCCCTGGATGCGATCTTTGAGCTCGTCCAATGAAGGAGGCAGCAGAAATACAAAAATCCCTTCCGGGAACTTCTCTTTCACTTTTAACGCGCCTTGAACTTCAATCTCAAGAATGATGTCGCGGCCTTCGTTAATGGTTTTCTCGACAAAGTCACGTGGTGTTCCGTAATAGTTACCTACATATTCTGCATGCTCCAGCAGCTGGTCTTCAGCAATCATGTTCAGGAACTCTTCATGACTTCGGAAGAAGTAGTTCACACCATGCTCTTCACCCAGACGAGGCTGGCGAGTCGTTGCAGACACAGAATAGATCAACTCCGGCACACGTTTGCGCAAAGCGCTGCATACTGTACCCTTCCCGACCCCAGATGGGCCGGACAACACTATCAGTAATCCCTTAGACATATTACACTCCATTTTATTCGTCGTTGTCATCATCTTTCGAAGAAAGACGATGGGCGACCGTCTCAGGCTGAACCGCAGACAGAATGACATGATCGCTATCCGTAATAATCACGGCACGAGTACGTCTTCCGTACGTTGCGTCTATCAGCATATGACGATCTCTTGCCTCTTGTATAATTCTCTTGATCGGCGCCGATTCCGGACTTACGATGGATATAATCCGGTTCGCCGATACGATGTTACCGAATCCAATGTTAATGAGTTTGATTGCCATAATCAGGTTCTTCCCCCTATACATGCGACTCTCTTGCCGAAATATGGCCGTTCATTCGATATTCGCCGCCTGCTCGCGAATTTTCTCCAGCTCCGCCTTCATCTCGACAACACGGTTCACCAGAGCCAAATGGTTGGCTTTTGATCCAATCGTATTGACTTCCCGATTCATCTCTTGAATAAGAAAGTCCAACTTGCGGCCTACCGGCTCTTCACTCTTCAGCAGTTCCCTGCTCTGTCCGAAGTGGCTGAGTAGACGCGTAAGCTCCTCCTCTATGTTAGAACGATCGGCAAACACAGCAATTTCCATACCCAATTTATGCTCGTCAAAAGGGAAAGAGCCTTCCTCCTGCATTTCCGTAAGCCTTTGTCTTAACTTGTTGCGGTAATCTGATACCACAGTAGGTGCAAGAGCAAGCATCTCGGTATGCAGCGACTCCAGACGACTAATCCGCCGTTCCAGATCACTGGCCAGATGAAGACCCTCACGCGCGCGCATTTGCTCCAGACTGGTCAAGGCCTCTTCCAAGCTCTGCTGCAGCACACGCTCCCATTCGTCCTGCTCTTCCTCCGGAATTGAACTTGTTCCATCGGAATGAACCATGACATCCGGCAATGAAAGCATGTCCATAATGCTCGGTTTGCCCTGCATCCCAAAGCGGGATTCCAGCTGTTCTGCTGCCTGCAGATAGGCCCTGACTGCCTGCTCATTAAGCACGGCAGGAAGAGCCTGATTTTCATCTTTTTCTTTCATTACATAAACATCAATCCGCCCGCGCTTCAGCCGGCTCTGTACTCTTTTCCTCAATCCGTCTTCATAACATGTCCATTCTTTCGGCATGCGCATCATCACTTCACAGTAACGATGATTGACGGATTTGATCTCCAATTGTACCTTGTAGCCTCCAAAATGAAAGGCGGATTGACCGTATCCGGTCATACTGAATGACATCGGCATCACATCCGTTACACTATTGTAATTGATTATTAGGGTTGAAACAAGTAGGACATTGGTGCTCGGACTTCTCCCATACATATTGGGTCAGTTCGGCAGTCATGCCGTAGAACATAAACGGAGTCATCAGGTAGATCCCCTTGAAATGGGCTGTTGCCACATCCAACAGCTCTTTGGCAATTTTTACGCCCATGGCCCGTCCTTCTTCTCCTTCGAGACCAGCCATGCGAGAACGTACCTCATCCGACAGCTGAATGCCTGGAACTTCATTGTGCAGGTATTCTGCATTTCGTCCACTTGCCAGCGGCATTACACCAACGAAAATAGGCACTTCCAAATGTTTGGTAGCCTCATGCATAGCTACGATTAATTGCGGGTCATAGACAGGCTGCGTCATAATGTAATCTGCACCGGAGGCAATCTTTTTCTCCAGTCTCTGAACTGCCTTATCCAGATGTTTCACATTCGGGTTAAACGCTGCTCCGATGACAAAACCAGCCTTCTGTTTAAGCGGTTTGCCGGAGAAAGCTACACCGTCGTTCAATTGCTTGATCATACGTATAATTTCAAATGAAGTCAGATCGTATACGGAACTGGATCCGGGAAGATCACCGAAACGCGCTGGATCCCCTGTAACCGCAAGCACGTGGTTGATACCGAGAGCGTCAAAACCCATCATGTGTGATTGGGTCCCAATCAGATTTCGGTCACGGCAAGCAATATGTACAAGCGGACGTAAGCCTGTACGATCCTGAACGAGATGTCCCAGAGCCATATTACTCATGCGGGTTACCGCCAAAGAGTTGTCAGCCAGTGTCAGCGCATCCGCACCAGCGGCTTTCAGCGTTTCGGCACCTTTCATGAATTTGGCAATATCCAGGTCACGAGGCGGGTCGAGTTCAACGATAACCGTGTGGCGCTGTTTGACCAGATCCACAATGGTCGGCTGTCCACCACGGCCGGACCGTTCATCCACATTTTCATGCAGTACGATACGCGGTTTGGCTTCTGTTGGGTCAGGCAAGACAATGGGTGCTGCAGTATATTCGGAAAGAGCCTGTGCGATTGCCCCAATATGATCCGGCGTCGTACCGCAGCATCCACCGATAATACGGGCGCCCAGATCGGCGAATTGCACCGCGGTCTGCCCAAAATATTCCGGTGTGGCACCATAACGGAACTGGCCATCGACATAGTCTGCCGCCCCCGCATTAGGGTAAACAGACATCGGAACTCCGATTCGCCCGGATACGGTTTCCATTGCACGCATAATTCCGTTTGGACCGGAGCGGCAGTTAAACCCAATCACGTCCGCACCCTGCTCACGCATGATTCGGAACGCTTCCGGCATCGTGTATCCATCCAGCGTATGTCCAATATCCTCAACTGCAAACTGCCCAATCACCGGCAGATCACTCAGCTTGCGAGCCTGCAGCAGCGCAATATCCATCTCTTCGATATCATAGAAGGTTTCAAGCAGAATCCCGTCAACCCCTTCTTCAAGCAGGGCAAAAATCTGCTGTTCGTAAAAACGCTTCAGTTCGCTTGTCGATACATTAGTCCGTTTGCCTCCACGAATGGAACCCACAGCCCCTAGAACGTATCCGTTTGAACCGGCGACTTCCTTGGCAATGCGTGCCCCCGCACGATTGACTTCCGTCACCTTCGATTCCAGTCCGAACTTAGACAATTTATCATAGTTGGCAGAGTACGTATTGGTCTCAAATATTTCAGTACCCGCTTCCAAATAACGACGATGCACATCTGCTACCACTTCAGGTGAGACCAAATTTAATTCTTCATATGAAATTCCAACCGGGAAACCCATTTGGTACAGATATGTTCCCATCGCCCCATCTCCAATGAGAACTCGTTCTTGCAAGACACTCCGCAAATCCGCCTTCATCCCTTTTCCCCCCGCCTAGCTGATCATTTCATACTAATGTAACACAAAAGCCGATCAATAACGTAGAAAAACACAGGATTTCCACGAAATTCAGTCAAAAAAAGAGGCCCGAAGGCCTCTTGGCTTAATCTGTCATCTTATGAGGTGACTCCCTTGAAAACAACCTCTGCCGGTCCGGTCATATACACATGATTGTCGGCTTCGTTCCACTCAATATGCAGGTCTCCACCTTTGAGGCTAATAACTGCCGTACGATCCGTGTGTCCGTTCAATACGGAGGATACAAGCGTTGCACAAGCTCCGGTCCCACAAGCCAGGGTAGGACCCGCACCGCGTTCCCATACACGCATATCGACGAATCCGCGATCACGCACAGTGGCAAACTCAACATTAATCTTTTTCGGGAACATGGGATGAACTTCCAGCACCGGCCCCCAAGTCGAGAGATCAAAGTTCACTGCATCATCTACATAAATGACAGCGTGGGGATTCCCCATTGAAACTGCCGTGAATTTGAACTCTTGTCCATTCGCTTCAATCGTATGATCAACCACAGGATTGGCATCCACTGTTGTCGGAACCTGAAGCCCGTCCAAAATAGGCTCTCCCATATCTACACGAACAGTTGCCACCTTGCCGTCAAGTACATTAAGGGTTACCGGCTGCACACCAGCGCCGATGGTTTCAATTGTTATGTGCTCCGATGTCACATGACCATGGTCATAAACATACTTCGCTACACAACGAATCGCGTTCCCGCATTGTTCCGCTTCCGAACCATCAGAGTTCATGATACGCATCTGAAAATCCGCCTTCTCTGAAGGCAGTATATAAACGAGTCCATCCGCACCGATGCCGAAGAAACGGTTGCACCATTTCACAGCAAGCTCTGCTGCATCAGCCGGAAGCTGTTTTTCTCCAAATACAACGATAAAGTCGTTGCCAAGTCCGTGCATTTTTGTAAATTCCATATCCTTGCCCACTCCTTTTGGCAGTCTGCTGCCAAAGCGTTATTCTTGCCTGTTTACACAAAAAAGCTATCCTGCAAAATGTCCAAGGCTTTTGCCCCGAATCATTTTGAGGATAGCATAACGAAAACGATAAGGAAATGCTATTGATTTTATGCCGAAAACTTTGTACTTTTCGGTACGAAGCTTCCAGGGCCCATCCGGCGACGGTTACGACGGCCACCCCAGACACTGCCTGCTCCCATCAGGAACGTTGGGATACCTGCAGCAACGATGGAAATGGCCCATTCACGCATGCCGAGCGGCACGGTTTTGAAGATCGGCTGCAGCGGCTCCACGTACATCACAACCAGCATCAGCACGACGGACGAGATCACCGCAAGAACCAGATATTTGTTCTGGAGCGGATTCCGGTGGAAGATGGAGCGCGAACTCCGGCAGTCAAACACATGAATAAGCTGAGCCAGAACAAGTGTCGCAAAAGCGACAGACTGTGCTTTAATAAGCTGACCCGGTTGATCCGGAGCGGCTTGAAGGGTAAGCCAGAACGCACCTAATGTACATAATCCGATCAATACACCGCGGCTGATGATTTTCCAGCCCAGTCTCCGGGCAAAAATGTTTTCCTTGGCGCCGCGTGGCTTGTGCTCCATCAGGTCTTTCTCCGGCTGATCCACACCCAGCGCCATGGCCGGCAGGCCATCTGTCACGAGGTTCACCCATAGAATCTGGATGGGCACGAGCGGCAGCGGCAGTCCCATCATCATCGCGAAGAACATCGTCAAAATCTCGCCAACGTTGGAAGCAAGCAAGTACCGAATAAACTTCCGAATATTCTCATATATATTACGCCCTTCTTCAATCGCCGCTACAATAGTAGAAAAGTTATCATCACTGAGAATCAAGGCCGATGCCTCTTTCGTTACATCCGTTCCTGTAATTCCCATCGCAATCCCGATGTCCGCCGCTTTGATTGCTGGTGCGTCGTTGACACCGTCCCCTGTCATAGCTACGACATGGCCTTTGCGCTGCAGGGATTTTACAATCCGGAGCTTGTGCTCAGGGGACACCCGGGAGAAGACATAGATCCCTTCGACCTGCTTATCCAGCTCATCGTCCGTCAATCCGGCCAGCTGCTGTCCGCTTAACGAACCTCCGCCCCGTGGAAGAATGCCCAGCTGCTGGGCTATCGCCTCAGCAGTAGTCCCGTGGTCACCCGTGATCATGACCGTCCGGATACCCGCTCTGCGGCAAGTTGCAATTGCATCTCGGACTTCTCTCCGAGGAGGATCGATCATGCCAGCAAGTCCAACGAACACAAGCTGATTTTCGGCAGCATGTTCGTCATCTACTTTTTCCTCAGGGCGTACTTCACGATAAGCCATCCCCAAGACACGCAGAGCTGCTCCGGCCATCTTCTCGTTTGCAGCCATCACTTTCTGTCTCAACGTTCCGGTGAAGGGTACCACTTTGCCCTCCCATAAAATATAGCTGCATTGTCCGATCAACACATCAGGAGCACCCTTGGTGTAGACCATGCGGCCACCCTGATGCTGAATGAGGACAGACATTCGTTTGCGGTCCGAATCGAACGGAAACTCCTGTTGACGTGCGTATAACTCTTTGAGGCTGGCAGGAGTAAGACCCATTTTGGAGGCCAGAGTGACGAGCGCGCCTTCGGTTGGATCGCCTTTCAGCTCCCATACCACGCCATCCTCCTTGATTGCCTCCTTCTTGCCATCCTTACCCTTTTTCTTATTGCGCTCTTCCGAGAAGCTTTCCACAATACTCGCATTGTTACATAACGCACTGATCTGAAGCAGTCTTCGCAGCGTTTGATCACTCTTCAGCTCCACCGTCCGGCCGTCTTCCAGCATCTGTCCTTCCGGTGCATACCCGTCCCCGGTGACTTGGATGCTGCGACCTTCCAGCCATACATCGGTCACGGTCATCTTGTTCTGGGTTAATGTCCCCGTCTTGTCCGAGCAGATCACGGAGGCACAACCAAGTGTCTCGACTGAAGGTAATTTTCGTACAATGGCTTTGCGCTTAATCATTCGCTGCACACCCAGCGCAAGTGCAATCGTGACAATCGCCGGCAAACCTTCAGGTATGGCAGCCACCGCCAGACTGACACCAGCAAGGAACATGCCAATCGCCGGTTGTCCATGCAAAATACCAGCCACAACAACCATCACGGTAAGTCCCAATGCAACAAAAATGAGTATTTTGCCCAACTGCTCCAAACGATGCTGAAGCGGTGTTTCCTGTTCCTCGGTATTTTGGATTAGATCGGCAATTTTACCCATCTCGGTATCCATGCCTGTCCGAATGACAACGCCCTTGGCCGTCCCGCGGGTAACCATGGTGCCCATAAATCCAATGTTTTTCTGATCGCCGAGCGGTACGGCATCATCTGCAATGGGGTTGCAATGCTTGCTTACTGGGACCGATTCTCCAGTGAGTGCCGATTCCTCCACATCCAGACTGTTCGTTTCCAGCCATCTTACATCCGCCGGGATGCGATCTCCGCTCTCGACAAGGATGATATCCCCTGGCACCAGCTGTTTGGCAGCAAGCTGCACTTCCTGACCGGCCCGAAGAACTTTGGCAAGAGGTGCGGACAGCTGCTTCAATGCGCGGAGGGAACGCTCAGCCCGAAATTCCTGTACGAAGCCCAGAATGGCATTTAACACAATAATCGCCACAATAGTAACGGCATCCAAATATTCTCCGAGCAATCCGGACACCAGTGTCGCCCCCATCAAAACGAGCACCATAAAGTCCTTAAATTGGTTAAGCAGCAGTGTAATTGGGGATATACGTTTTCCTTCACTCAGCTCATTTGAACCGGCGACCTTCCTCTTCTGCGCAACAGCTTCATCCGT
This sequence comes from Paenibacillus sp. P13VS, assembly GCF_015143645.1. Classification (NCBI taxonomy): domain Bacteria; kingdom Bacillati; phylum Bacillota; class Bacilli; order Caryophanales; family Paenibacillaceae; genus Paenibacillus; species Paenibacillus sp. P13VS. The sequence goes on from NZ_WYEV01000007.1 coordinate 339,483, forward strand.
CAATCCTTCCTCCAGACTGACGCTTAGCGTGCTGCGAAGCTCTTCTACGCTTAGTTGATGCCACTTGGTCTGTTCCATGCTTCAAGGTTCCCCTCCCAGTCTATATTTCCTGTAAAAGACGTTCATACAGCTGCTCGTGATCGCTAACCAGCAGCTGTATGTCACGCCGGACAAACTACCTGCTCTATATGTATTCGGACAGGACCCCAATTAGCACCCGGATGGTGAATCCTTTCCCTGATGGACAGAATAGGCTAAAATAAAAGTCTGCGGTCATAACGCAGTAGAAGCCGAGTTATCTTATGCAAGAAGGCAAGTGACGAACGAACTGCAACCGGTTCTGATTTTTACATATTCCAGTTGTGTGTTTCAGTTATAGATAGAGAGGAAGTTGAAAAATATGGCATTGGACGGCATTGTTACACGAGCCATCGTACACGAACTGCAGGGCTGCAAAGGCGGCCGCATTAGCAAAATTCATCAGCCTAACGGCCATGATGTCGTACTCACCCTTCGTGCACAACGCGGGAACAGCAAATTGCTGATATCGGCCAGTCCGACGTATCCCCGCGTGCATTTTACGGAAAAGACATTCTTAAACCCTACAGAAGCACCGATGTTCTGCATGCTGCTGCGCAAGCACTGCGAGGGAGCCATTATAGAGGAGATTCGTCAGATCGGCATGGAACGGATCATCCACATCGACGTTCGTCAACGCGACGAACTCGGTGATGTATCCGTAAAACGAATCATTATTGAGCTCATGGGGCGTCACAGCAATATCGTATTGCTCGACCCGGTCACGGGAACGATTTTGGACGGTATACATCACGTTACCCCTTCCATCAGCAGCTATCGGGTCATCATGCCCGGCTTTTCATACACAGCTCCGCCAGAACAGCACAAAGTCAATCCGCTGGAAGTGAACAGCGCTGAATTCCTCAAGGGTTACTCTGAAACGGAAGAAGAGGCAGCCCGCTGGCTTGTGAATTCATTCAGCGGCCTGAGTCCGCTGATCGCAGGCGAGATTGCTGCTCGTACCGCTAATCGTGACAATGGAGACGCATCGGCCGAGGCGAGCGCCCTCTGGAATGCCTTTGATTCTGTGATGGGACCTGTGAGAGAGAATAACTACACCCCTGTCACAGGACTGAATGCCAAAGGGAAAATGATCTTCTCTGCTGTCCGCCTTCAGAGTATTCAGGATGCCGAGAAGACCTACGACACGATGAGCAAATGCATGGAGGATTATTACGGGGATAAAGCCGAGCGGGATACGGTAAAGCAAAAGGTAAGTGATCTGCTGCGTTTTCTGCAAAATGAACGAAGCAAAAACGTCAAAAAACTCGACAATCTGAACAAGGATCTGCTCGAAGCCGATGACGCGGAAAAATACAGATTATGGGGCGAATTGTTATTTGCTTCTCTTCACCAGATTAGCAAGGGAGACAAAAGTGTGGAGCTTGTAAACTTCTATGATGAAGATCAGGCAACCATTACCATCGCACTCGATCCCCTGCTTACACCATCAGACAATGCGCAGCGTTACTTCAAGCGGTACAACAAATATAAGAACAGTCTGGCGGTCATTCATGAGCAGCTCGGCAAAACCAAGGACGAGATCGTCTACCTGGACAACCTGCTGCAGCAGCTGTCCATTGCCTCCATGAACGATATTGAGGAGATCCGTGAAGAACTGGTTCAACAGGGATATCTTCGTGACCGCAACAAAAAAGGCAAGAAGAAAAAGAAAAACGACCGTCCAACCGTACATCAGTTTACCTCGACTGAGGGGATTGATATTCTGGTGGGCAAAAACAACTTGCAGAATGAATATGTCACTAACCGTCTGGCGTCGGCCAATGATACATGGCTGCACACCAAAGACATCCCGGGTTCACACGTTGTCATTCGCAGCACGGACTTCGGGGAAGCTACACTGGAGGAAGCAGCACAGCTCGCAGCTTATTTCAGTCAGGCCAAGGAATCAAGCAGTGTTCCTGTGGACTATACCTATATTCGTCACGTACGGAAACCAAGCGGTGCCAAGCCCGGTTTCGTCATCTACGATCATCAAAAAACACTGTTTGTGACGCCCAATGAAGAGTTGGTCAAAAGCTTGCCATCCTCCATCAAAAACGGATAGGCGGCAGGTGCCACCACAAACAAAAAGACACAAAAAGCCCCAGAACAGAGAATATCGTGTTCTGGGGCTTCTCAATTTAAGTTATGATTCGCGGCTTGCCGCTGCACGTAGTTGTTTAAGCACATCCAATGTTACCGTCTTGCTCCCCAGATCCCCGTGAAAAACAACCCCCTGTCTCACACCGTGGTAATCGGAGCCACCTGTCACAATTAAATTAAATTCATGTGCCAATGTGGCATACCTGTGTTCCTCTTCAGGGCCATGGTCGGAATGAAATACTTCAATTCCGTCCGGACGGAACTGCTCAATGATCCGGCGAACCAGTTCATCATCTCCATAAAGACCTGGATGTGCAATGACTGCGGCTCCCCCTGCCTCTCGAATCCACTGACAGGCATCTTCAGGAGCAACACGTGGAACCGACACGAAGCCTGGCTTACCTTCGGCCAGATAACGATCAAAGGCATCCCGCATATCGACCGCATAGCCTTTGCTGACCAGGACATCGGCCATGTGTGGTCTGCCAATGCTCTCATCCGGCTCCAGAGGACGTCCCAGCCCCTCAACAACTTCCTCCCAGCTGATATCAAGGCCAAGCTCCTGCAGTTTGGCAATAATGCGATGATTTCGTTCCTCACGTGCATCACGAAGTCCATGCAGCCGCTCCAGAAAGAGTTCATCCTTTATATTCATATAATAACCCAGCACATGGATGTCTTTGCCTCCGGCGCGGGTACTGATCTCAACACCGGCTACAACCTCGATACCACATTCCAGACCTGTCTGCTGTGCCTCTGCCACACCGGCGACCGTATCATGATCCGTGATTGCAACGGCTGACAGTCCCTTTTGTTTGGCCAGCCTTACATTTTCAGCAGGTGACTGCATGCCATCCGAAGCCTGACTATGCGTATGAAGATCACAGCGTCCGTTAGGTTGATCCATTAACAACATCTCCTTGCTACATGGTTGTGTTCACGATTCCTTACTTCCTTTATCCATCATTTCTTCCGCTCCAGCGTGCTCCTGCTGTCTCAGGTAGTTTAAGAATGCTACTGCGGATAGAGGGAGCAGGGAAGACTTCAAATGAATGGCATAGAATTGTCGTTTGAATTCAAGTCCGCGGATCTCAACAATATGCACGAGACCAAGTGCTAATTCATGCTGAACGGATGAAGGAGACAGCATAGTAATACCCACACCAGCTTCAACCGCCGATTTTACTGCACCCGTACTTCCAAGCTCCATCACAACATTCATGTCCTGAGGGTCAATGTTTTTCTTTTGCAGTTGGTCTTCCATGACCTGTCTTGTACCGGAGCCCTTCTCCCGCAGTACAAACGGATAAGCCATAACCTCTTCCAGCTCCACTTCCCCGCGATCGGCGAGCGCGTGACCTGCCGGAACAATCAGCTTCAATTCGTCCTGCATCACCGGTTCCACAATCATGTCGGGATGATGGATCGGGGCTTCGATCAGGCCAAAGTTCAACTGGTGTTTCAAAATATCATCCATAATTTGCGTTGTATTCATCACTTTCATTACGATCGAGATATCGGGATATTGCCTTGCAAAGGGACCCAGCATTCTCGGTAAAACATATTCGCCTATGGTCAAGCTGGCACCGAGCTGTAATCTTCCCTGAAGCATCTGTGTAAATGCCGACATGGCTTCATCGGTCTGCCTGACCAGTTCCACGCTCCGCTTGGCATGCGGCAGCAGGGTGCGCCCAGCTTCGGATAATTCTATCTTCTTGGTTGAACGGTGCAGCAGCTTGGTGCCAAAATAGTCCTCCAGTGATTGAATCTGCATCGTCACCGCAGGCTGAGTCATATGTAAGGCTTGCGCAGCTGCTGAAAAACTTCCCTTTTCCGCCACGGTGTAAAAAATATGCAACTGATGAAAATTCATATCTTCGCCCCTCTTCTGTACACTTACCTCATTGTAGCCGATTTCTTGAATTCCAACAAAAAAAGCATGCAGCTTGTCTGCATGCGATGTAGCTTGAATATATCATTGCAATGATCTTGACTGTTTCCTGTAAATTACCTGTGCTTCCGACTGTTCTTCACCAGAGTCATTCGTCTGGAATGCCTCAACCAGGAGTAATATGATTTCAGGTCACGAAGCTCAATGGTCTCTGACATTCGCCCCAAAAAGGTAACTACAATCATCTTGTGAAGAGGATTGCCGGCGATGTCATATTCACCTTCCAGCTCGGAAAATTCCGCAACCACTACCACATCCTCGTCGATGAGGTAGACGTCCTGCTCATTACGGTAGTATGGCGTAATACGGTCCTGCTTCAGACACTCCCATAACCAAGCCGCAATATGGTCATCATCATTACGCGTGGGCTCAATACGGTCTGCATACCGCATTTTGGCATGATGGGTAATGACGATGTCAGCCACTTTTTTGTCTCCAAGAGCTACGAAAAACGGCTCGTAGGTGCTCCAACGTTGCATCACCTTATCACGCATGGGAATCACTCTCCACCAGATAGGACTTTCTATCTATTTATTACCAAATATATTACAACATAAGTCCCGCAAGCTCAAGGCGTAAGTTCAGATTTTTTCACAAAATCCGTTTTGTGCCTAATTCTTAATAAAAGTGAGCAAAAACCTATGATAACCAATAACCTTCTCTCTATATTAATCTCTTTTTAAAAGAAAAGGAACCCGCGATATGGCGGATTCCGCATAAGGTATTCCGTTTCTCACACCTATAACACATGTCTTCCTGCGCCAAGCTCGACATCCATCGTTCTCAGCAGCTCATGTGACGTATCGCATTTGTATTCCCAGAACATCAATCCCGCGAGATCCTGTTCCAGGATATATCGGCATTTGGCCGTTACTGATTCCGGATCGTCGTATGAAATGAGCGTGTTTCCATTAAACAAATAAGGTGCCTTCGCTTCCTCATCCCAATACCGGATATATCCGTTAAGGTCAATATACTTCTCTCTTAGCTCTGTATATTCCGGACCGTAGCCTCCGGTCGTCTCAGCCATCTGATGCAATCCGTTGTTACGGTCAGGCACACCCTTCCACATTCGGGAGTAAAATGCCGCACCAATGACGATTTTATTCCGGGGTACACCCGCATTTAAAAACATGCGTACGGACGCATCCGTGCTAATCCGGTATAAATCACCTGTCGCCGTATAGAGGTTGGTATGGTGTCCAGTCAGCACCTGAAAACCTCCACGCATGTCATATGTCATCAGCTGCACATAATCAAGATACTGCTGTACCTGATCCATTTCCGTGCCGTCAATGTAGTACTGGTCAGCACCGGCTGCAATGGTAAGCATGTAATACCTGTCATCTTGCTCACCTTGCTTCGTCAGAGCCGCCCTCATCGTTTTCAACAAAAGGGTAAAGTTAACTCTGTCCTCCGCAGAGGCGGCAATACCCGCCTCCCCATAGCACGGATATTCCCAATCCAGATCAATCCCGTCCAAGCCATAGGTAGTCACGGCCAGAACAGCGGATTCTGCGAGCTTCTGTCTCCCTTGCTCAGTTGCAGCTGCCTCCGAGAATCCGCCTGCACTCCAGCCTCCCACAGACAAAATCATTTTCAAATCCGGGAAAGCTTTCCTGATGATTGGAATCCGGTCCATATGCTGCAGATGGCTGGTCTGAATGATACCTTCCTGTATATGAGCAAAAGCGATATTGATATGCGTCATTCGGCTCAGCTCTACCTCTGGTACACTATGCAAATCACGATGTCCGACGTATCCAATAATCCATTTGGGGTTCATAGGCTGCCTCCATCATGTTGGAATGGTTCACTTCGCTGTCCGGCCAGCTGCAAGCTTACCTGAATGGCTTCCTTCACAGCACCAATCCGATATCCGGATGAGACATAACGAATCTGATAAGCCTCATCCAGAACAACCAGATGGGGGTATCCCGACTCTGTCGCTCCAGAGCTACGGAACACCTCGGGCAGTGAGGCAGGTGATGCCTCGCCTAACCGGACTTGTGGCGGCAGCATCTCAAGCTGCTCCGTCTTCAGGGAGTTTCCTGTACCAGCAGAGCCAGTAATTAGAACAACCGATATATTCCGTTCTACCAGTTCTTGCCTCAAGTCAGCAAGTTCTTTCAGCAAATGCATGGTCGGTTCCCGGTCCGGTTCAACCCAGGAAAGAAGTATGCCTGCAGCCGTTCCACTTACGCTATGCTCGAGTGTAGTTACGTTCTCGTCCTGCCACCGCAGTTTCGTGTGTTTATCCACCGTTCCAAGGACAGGAATTTCTTCATCGGAGCTGCGGAAGTTTACGGCAACACAAGACTCTTCCCCCTTGTTCAAATTAAAATAAGTGAACCGAGCTCTTACCGTGCCGTTTTTCAAACGTACGCCTGTCGTCATGCGATAAGCCCCCTCCTCTGCTGGCAGAGGCTCGTCAAACAGCTTTGTCTCTTTATAAGGAAAATGCAAGGTCACGTATTTCCCCTGAACAAGACGAGCAATAGAAATATTCTCATAGTAGGAAGCCTCCGGCATGTTTCCTTTTGACTCGTTTTGCACAAGACGAATGCTTCCCATTCGCTGCTTTCCCTTTTCTTTAATGCCAAGATCCGCGAAGATCCAGGACCCTTTCTGCCAATACTGCGGCTTGCGTTCACTTGGATGCAAACGGGATGGGATGCCAAGGCTGCGACAGAGAGCAACAAACAGGATAGCCAGCGATTCCTCGTCTCCTGCCATGATCCGATAGGTTCCTGCTGCTGTACCCTTTCCTTTCAGATTAGGCAGATCCTCCCAAGGAATGAACTTTTCCTTGAGTGCTTCAGCAAGAAGCGAAGGCTCCCTCACCATTGCGTCCCTCTCATCTGATGCAAACGCTGATTGGAATTGTTTCCTGTACGGTCCAAGCATTTCAAAGGCAACGCGCGGACATAACAAATAGGGAATAAACAAGGTATCCGGGAGCATACCTCGCAGCGGAAGCGAATAATCTAAATGCTCATGCAGGACTGGACGGAACGTATCAATCAAATCTTTACTATTTAGCGACTCCAGCAGCAATAACGGCCATTGCCCGTGCTCAGGAGAGCTTTCCCTGAGAAACGCGGCTATCTCATGGCCATTTCCACGCGCCTTCTGCATGACGTCCCATACCCTCGCCTCCGGAAGGCTTAGTTCGCGAGATAGATCAACGCTCTCCTTATGGGTTACAAAGGTGGCTTCAAACGCAGTGCGGATGTCCGTCCCTTCAGACAAACGCTGCTGATGGAGTGACTCCGCTTCCCCTGTTAATGGCGGGAGTTCCTCTCCCTCCGTCTCAGGCGGAGGAACCATATCGAAATCAATCACTCCGCTCTTCTGCTCAGGTTGATTTTGCAGATCCAGCACCAGTTCCAATCGGTCTGTCTGGTCAATCGTGATCTTATGCTCTCGCCAGCGTCCCTGATATACCGCCCGGATGAGCAGATCGCCATATCCCGTTTTGAAGACCACTTCTCCGTCTTCATTCGTCAGTAACTCCGCAATCGGATAGAATTCGGCCATGTTATACAGCTCAAATCGCACGGAAGCACCCACAACTGCAGCTCCGGCCAGATCCTTGACCGTTACAGTGAGCTCCTTCGTTGGAGCGTAATTCTCCAAAAGATTGAGCTCGGTGTACCATTCGGTTGCCAATGTCACATCCTCTGGACCATGATAGGCGCCAAGCACTCTCGTATTCATCAGCATCGACCGACGGGCAGGAGGTGTAAACCATCCCTGATTCAGCCGTGCTTCCGGTTCACAGGCACCAATATAATGCCAGGTTCCGTCAGCCCATGCTTCCACCCAGGCATGATTGTCGTCACAATGCGCCCATCGGGGAGTGTATACCTGACGAGCAGGGATCCCGATACTTCGCAGTGCGGTTACTGCCAGCGTTGATTCTTCCCCGCAGCGCCCCCTTGCACTCCGAATCATGGTGAGCGGTGAAACCGTCCTAAGGTCACTGCCGGTATAGACTGCCTTTTCATGGCACCAGTAGTTGGCTTCCAGAATCGCTTCTGACATCGTGAGCGACATGATGCGATCAGCCAGTTCAGCATAGAAGACCGCTCGGCAATCCTCAATATTCTCCGTATTCACCCTGCATGGAAGCACAAAGTGAAGGAACAAATCATCCGGTACCCGTTGCCCCCACGGAACCTCCCGCCTCATCCGCAGAGTTGATCTTACGTGGCTAAGAAACAGTGCGCCCGGAACATCTGCCAGATCCTGAAGCGGACTGTATGCATACACAAACTTGAGCGCCCACTCTTCTTCTACGGACAGCGGCTCCCTAAATACCGAAAAGATTTCGTCAGCCTGAGCCTGAACAAGCTTCCTTTTGATACGGAGTTTATCTTCAATAGATTTCATTTCTTCGGGGGTAAGCGAAAACGCCGACGTTTGTACACTCATCTCGTATCCCTCTCTTCCCACAGGTACCCGTCTTCGCGAATGAGCCATCTTCCGGTCCCATCCGCAGTCGCAGCTGAAACCTGAAATAGGCTTGGAGCAGCGTAGACCTCGGGATAAACATTCACATCAGAAGTCCAGCCGAGCAATGACAGATCTTGCGTAAATGTCCCATTCTTTTCTCTGTAATTACGCTGCAGATAATATAGCTTTCTTAGCTCCCATTTGATCCGTTCATCCTGTGGAAGCACAAAATCGGCTTGAGCATACTCACCCGCAAACACAACATAACCCCACAGTTCGGGATAATGCATGTTCACCAGTCCCATCGGCGACCAGACCCAGTTGTCCTCCGGATATGGCTTACCGGTTCCGGGATCCATTACTTTGCGGTAATTTCCATCGATCACTTCAGTCCGCCACTCCACCCGTGAGAAATTAACTCTCCAAAATTCACCCGGCAGGGGTGCCCGCTTTTCCTTGGCGCATTCTTTCAGACTGGTCCACGGGATCGCAACCTCAACAGACCATTTCCGGTTAATCGCTTCCGGACGGTTCAGCTCGCCGTCAATATACACGGCTGTTTTCAATCCTTTTATATCCCAGCTGTCCAGCGGTGGCCCTCCGTCCCGGTATGGCTTGATGAGGAGCAGGTCCCATACCGTATTTAGCGCATTGATCTCGAATTCGTAATACGCGTGGCTGTCCCCGTCAGGATCAATAAAAATTTCAAAGTCATTATCATAAAAAATGACAGAATCCCGCTCCGTCAGCGTTGCCCAGATCTGATCTTCCCAAAGCTCGGCACCAAAATAAAAATATTCATCATCCCATAGCATCTTCACCCTTGTATCCTTGGACGGAGCAGGACGAAGGTCCCCTTCAATATCGACGAACTTGTCCGTCCATTCCGCCTGATCCCAAAAAGGCTTATCCAGCCTTCCGTCAAGCTCCAATTCACCTGCTGCACGTTGGCAAATGTAGTGCTTCGGCTGATACGTATCGATATGTGGTATAGGCACGCCACTTAGCATCATGTTGATCCCTCCATTCAGTTATGCGTAACGACTGCTCCGGAGCCGCCATACATGTCTACCTTTTCATCGAACTCCAGCTTCACTACCGTTGTCAGTTCATGGGTGTCTTCACCCGTCAGGTGAATCCAGGTTGTACCAGGAATTTGAAACCACGGAACCCCGCCATGAATGTCATACGACAGTTCTTTGCCTGAATGCAGCACGGATACTTTCCTGATCTCGTTGCACAGCCCCTTCACACAAATGCTCTCCTTCGGATCACCATGCACAAAGAGATAGAGCGTCTTTCCATCTGCCGAGAGCGTGCTTCCATCTCCATAATATCTGCTCATAATTCCGTCTCTTGTCCCGTATACCGCCTCTGCATGCGGTCTAATCCACTCGCCCAGTCCAAGCAGGATGGCTTCCTGCCTCTCATCAATTGTTCCGTCCTCTCTTGGGCCAATATCGAGCAGCATGTTGCCACCCATGGAGATGCAGTCGCAGAACATGCGAACGATCTGAGAGAGTGACTTGTAATGCTGATCCGTTGGGACGTACCCCCAAGAGGAATTGATCGTTGTACAAAACTCCCACGGCCCATCTGGTCTCGTAATCGGCAGCCCTTGTTCTGGCGTTTTGTAATCCCCATGTCCCTGCAGGCGTGAATTGATGATGAGATCTGGCTGCATTGATTTCAAATACTGCTTGAATTCAGGCAGATTCCACTGCTTCTCGCTTCGTTCCCAATCCCCGTCAAACCACAGCAGGTCAACCTTGCCAAATCCGGTGAGTAATTCTTTCAATTGATGGTTGTTAAACTCCAAAAACCTCTGCCATTTGGTTTCATCCTGAACCCCATCCAAGGGATAGGAGAACGGATTGCTAGAACCGGGGTCATCCGGCACCTTGCCACCTTCATATACACTCGGATAATCCGGGTGGGACCAGTCGATCAACGAGTAGTAGAGTCCGAGTCGAAGTCCCTTCGCCGTGATCGCATCGGCATATTCTTTGACAATATCACGTGCAGCCTGTGTTTTCTTTACCGTGTTCAAGTCACTGTACTGTGTATCCCACAGAGCAACTCCGTCATGATGCTTGGTTGTCAGCACAGCATACTTGGCACCCGATTTCTCGATCAGATCCGCCCACGCCGCGGCATTGAATTTGGAGGCCGTGAATCCCTCCATTTGCTTCATGTAGTCGTCATAAGTCATGGGTCCATTGTAAAAAGACCACGACTCCGCAACACCGTCCACGGCATAGATTCCATAGTGAATAAAAATTCCCAGCTTCGCATCCTCAAACCATTTCTGCATCATCATCTACACCTTTTTCTCAGCGATATTTGGAAACCGTGTGCACACGTGCGAAAAAGCTATGTCCAAACCGTTTTTTTATTGATATCATTTATAAGAAAAGAAATGGCATTTCTCCATATGGAAAGGAGGCAGCATTTCACTTGCGAATGGACTATTTCAAATCCAAACTGTTCCTGAAATACATTTGGTCCTACCTGTTCATTCTGCTAATTCCTCTCGTATTCATGACCGTATTTCTCTATGAAAACGCAGTTAAAACCCTCCGTACTGAGATTGAAAGCTCGCGTCTGGCCCAGCTATCACAAACCAACGTAACCATTGACAGCCGAATGAAAGAGCTGAGCGAGATTGCTTCCCGCATTTCTTACGATAATCGGCTCTCTTCCTATCGGGTCACCAATATCCAGACCAGCCCGGAAGCCATTCGTGCCTTGGATCAGTACAAAGCCACCAGTTCCATGATTGATGAAATCTATCTTTATTTCCACGATGATACACGTATCTATTCCAGCAAAGGTTTGACCGATTTTGAGGTGTTTGCTGACAATCTCAGCTTCGAGAGATGGGACAAACAATCCCTGTATAACGATCTCAACGAAACGAAGCATCCTACCGTAAGACCTGCCGATGTTGTAACCAAAACTGGTGGAGTACAGGACCGCAAGCTTGCTTACCTTATTCCGATTACTCCTAACAGTCTGAACCCCCACGCCACGGTCATGTTTTTTATCAAGGAGTCGCAGATTACGAGCCTGATTGATTCCATACTTGGAAACTATCAAGGCCTGACCTATGTCCTCGATGCAGAGGGTCAGGTACTAACGGCCAACCATCAGGGAGATACACTAAGCACAGATGCATTGGCTGCCTTGATTAAAGGCATTACTCCAGGAATCCAGGAGCGGACGCTGGACGGCAAAGATCATTCCATCGTATCGGTGCAATCGGAAACCAACGGCTGGACCTACATGACTGTAATGCCAAGCTCCCAGTTTTTCAGCAGTGTACTGGATGTCCGCAGTTTCATGATGATGATCATAGGTATCGTGCTGCTGGTCGGAGTTGCAATTGCTCTCGTTCTCGCCAAAATGCAGTATCAGCCCATCTCAACCCTGGTCGAATTTGCCGCTTCCCGCTTCCCGGAAAAGAAACCTGATGGAGAGTCGCGAAATGGGAGCGCCAATGAACTGGAACGAATTCGTTCTGCCTTGCAGAATTACAGCTCCCGCATTGATATACAGGAACCGTATGCTCGGAACCAGTATTTGTCGACCTTAATTAAGTCTGGAAATCCAGATCCATTGTCTTCTGAACTGGTGCAGCTGTTCGACCTGAAACTGAACAAGGATTATTTGTTTGTCATGGTCATTGGCTGGAATGATTCCAAGCATGCCGATATGGAACTCCGCCGCCGCATTGCGAGCAGTCTTGCACAGATTGAATTGCCTGATCTGCAGGCAATCGGTTATGGCGTTGAGCTGCCTCAGCTGGACCGTTTCGGTTTAATCATGAGTTTTGATTCCGCTGAAGGAATCGATCTGGTAACACGTATAAAACAGATCATGGAGCAGATAAGAGGCTTACTTTTGGGAACCTTGTCCATACCTCCGTTAATTGGTGCCGGAAGCGCTTATTCGCAGCTTCATGAACTGACCCAATCTTACGTTGAAGCCTGTTCTGCTTTTGATTTGCTCGTACCCGGTGAGTATGGATCATCCGCTTTATTTGAAGAAATGTCCAAGACACCGAGCCATTCCTACTGGATTCCAAACCATATGCAGCTGAAGCTGGTTCAAAGTCTGAAACAGGGAAATATCGATATCGCTACTCAGATGATTCGCTCTTCCGTGACCAGCTTGCAGTCTTCCATGCTGCCTGCGCTGCTTGTGCGCTGCATCAGCTTCGACCTGCTGAACACGATCCTGAAGACAGCCTCGGAACTTGGAGAACAGCAGATGCTGCAGCAGATTGCTCCCAACATGGTGTTTAGCAGCTCGCTGGAAGAGCTTGAATCCGTTCTGATCTTGCTTGCCTCCCAGTTATGCAACGAGGTGAAAAAGGAAACGCAGCATGAAGAGCAGACATTGATAGACCGCATCATTGAATATATTGATGCCCATTTTACCGATCACAATCTTAGCCTGGATACGCTTGCGTATGAATTCGAGGTTTCACCTTCCCATGTGAGTCGCTCCTTCAAGGAGAAGACCGGAATCAACTTCCTTCAGTACATTTGGCAAAAACGACTCGACAGGGTTTTTCATCAGCTGAAAACAACGGATACCCCTCTGAAAGATCTCATTCAGGAAGTCGGCTATCTGGATACACCGAATTTCATCCGCAAATTCAAGAAGGAGACCGGGCTTACACCAGGACAATATCGCAAGCTTCATCGCACTACGGGTAGTGATGCAGGAACTGAATCGGCCAGCTAATAACAGGAAAGCCAACAGACGAACAATCCGGATTGCCGTCGATGTTGGCTTTTTTCTGTTATTTCAAAGTGCTGCTAACGGGGATTCACATCCGATTACTTGCCTGCGGAATTCCACGTATCATACACTTCCTGATAAATTTCCTGAATCCGGTCTCCACCCATTTTCTTCATCTGTTCAACATAGCCGTCCCAGTTGGACAATGGCTCTTCCCCGGTTACAAACTTCGCTTCCATCTGCTTCACGTACGTATCAAGATCAGATAACAATGCGGAGGCTTCATCCTGCTGTTCGTTGGTCAGATACGCATTCGGAAACGGTGCTTTACCGATCGGGATCAGCTTCTCTTCATTCTCTTTTGCAATCCACTCGTCAAATTCGGTCGTCAGACCATTCGTCAGCTCCGGTGAGTTATGCCCTGGAGTCAGCATGCCGAAGTTTGGCGTAATGGTGCCTCTGTACTCTTCCCGATCGCCGCCTCCCGGAACAGGCAGCCATTCTTTTTCATACGTATCTTTGTTGGTATACTTCCACAGCGTGCCTTCAGGACCTTGATTGAAGAGCGTTTGTCCCTCGATCGAATACAAGTAATCGATCCAGCGCATGGTGGCTTCAGGATGCTCATTCACACTTGTGATAGCAAATGTCCCGTTAGCAGAAAGACCTGGATGCATACCGTAAACAGGCGTTCCTGCAATATCGCTCGCCACGGGTGTCATAAGCGGATTTTTCATTGCTGCATCCGGATCGCCACCCAAGGTAAAGTAGGAGTAATAGTCGTTAAAGAGAGCAATCTGATTGTTTTCCCCTTTGGCTTTTTTCTGCTCAGGGGTTTGCGAGAAGGTTTCGTGATCCAGCAGATCTTCCTTCCATAAACGATTCATGAATTCCAAATACCCCTTATATCCTTCCTGCATCGGACTGTAAAAGACCTTATCCTGCTTATCGACGTAAACAACAGGGTCATATATGCCCCAGAAGCCCAGAAAATACATGCGCAGATCATCCAGCTTCACGGAGGTCAGCGGAATTTCATCGGCCTTGCCGTTACCATTCGGATCTTCCGTCTTCACTCGCTTCAGCAGCGTGTACAATTCCTCTGTCGTTTTTGGCAGTTCTTTTACACCAAGCGCTTCCAGCATACTGCCGTTATACCACATGGGGCTGCGATACCAGACGGCGGCACTGTCGATGAATGGCAGGGCGTAAATATGTCCTTCGGGCGTTGTGAACGATTTGCGAATATCCGGATTCTCATCGAACAATTTCTTTATGTTCGGAGCATATCCCCCATCAATGTAAGGTTCCAGCGGGAGAAGTGAGCCTTGGGTGCCATAGGTCACCTGCTCTGCCGGTGTAAGATCGGCTCCGTACAGCACATCAGGCAAATCTCCACTTGCAAAGACTAGATTCTTCTTGGTTGCAAAGCTGTCAATCGGAGTAAGCTGAAATTCAAACTTGATGTTGGTAAGCTTCTCTGCTTCCTGAATAACAGGCATGGTATTCCAATCAGCCACGCCTACATCCTGGGACATCATGGTCAAAGTGATGGGTTCCTCCACAATAGGAAAGCCCTCTTGCTTCACCCCTGTCTCTTCCGGTGTACCCGGTTCAGCGGTTGAACCGCCATCAGGAGATGCTCCGCATGCCGCAAGCATGCTTGCAGCAAGGATCAGACTTAACAGAACCGTTGATTTCTTGTGAGCTCTCTTCATGACAACAACTCCCTTTTTGATGATTTATTTGGTATAGATCAGCCCTTGACAGAACCGATCATGACACCCTGAACGAAGTATCGCTGCAAAAACGGATAGATGATAATGACCGGAAGTGTCGATACAATAATGACTGCATAACGGACAAGTGCCGCCACTTCGGCTTTGTTATTCAGTGCCGAGGCCGATGAGCCGTCCATCATACCGGAGCCTTGCGCTGACATTTCCTGTAGGACAAGAATCTGTCTTAACACAAGCTGAAGCGGATATTTGGCCGAATCATTTAAATAAATCATTGCTGAGAAATAACTGTTCCAGTGACCTACACCGTAGAAGAGCGCCATAACGGCTATGATCGGCATGGATAATGGCAGTACGATTTTGAAAAACAGCTTGAAATTAGAACAGCCGTCAATCTGTGCAGCCTCCTGAAGCTCACTCGGGATCGTTCCCTGAAAGAAGGTGCGGGAGACGATGATATTCCAAACCGAAGCTGCGGAAGGCAAAATCAGGGCCCACATGCTGTTGATCATGCCGAGCTCCTTAATCAGCAGATAACTCGGTACTAACCCTCCGCCGAAGAACATCGTGAACATAAAGACGCCCATAAAGAACTCCCTGCCGACCAGGTCTCTTCTGCTGAGCGCATAGGCTGCAGGAATGGTGAACGCCAGGTTCACAGCAGTACCGACAACCGTATACAGAATCGTGTTCGCGTAGCCTGACCAGATTCGTTGATCCTGAAGCACGCGCTCATAACCTTCAAACGTGATATCTTTCGGAAATAGCCACATTGCACCTGAAGCAACTTCCTTCGGATTGCTGATGGAGGCGCTAATCATATATACCAGCGGGTACGCCACAAGAAGGAAAGCAATTGTAACGTAGATGTAGTTCAAGGTTAGAAAAATTTTGTCTTGTCTCGTTTCCTGTATACCGGTTAACATTCAGCCTCCTCCTTTACCACAGACTGTTCTCGCTCGTCTTGCGTACGATTTGATTGACGGTAACGAGCAAAAACGCATTAATGACAGAGTTAAACAAGCCGACAGCAGTAGAGAAGCTGTACTGGGCATTTTCCAGACCTGAACGGTATACGAAAGTGGATATGACATCGGAAGATTCCATGTTCAGCGGGTTCTGCATCAGGAGGATCTTCTCAAACCCGACCCCCAGCAGACTCCCCATGTTCAGAATGAGCAGAATCGTCATGGTTGGTACCAGCACGGGAATGTTAATGTGCCGGATACGCTGCAGCCGGTTTGCCCCGTCTATAATGGCTGCTTCATGCAGGCCAGGGTCCACTCCAGACAACGCAGCAAGGTAAATGATCGTTCCCCAGCCGGCACTTTGCCATACGCCGGAGAGTACGTATACCGTCTTAAACCATGCTGGGCTTGTCAGAAATGAGGGTGCATCTATTCCCATCCATTCCACGAAACGGATCAGGATTCCGGTTGATGGAGAGAGGAAAGCAATTACCATCCCGACCATGACAACAACCGAGATAAAATGAGGCGCATACGTGACGGTTTGGACCAGCTTCTTGAACCGTTTATGCTTCAGTTCATTAAACGCCAGAGCCAGAATGATCGGAATCGGAAACCCGACAGCCAGCTCATACAAACTGATCGCCAGTGTGTTCCACATCAAATCCCAGAAATAATAGGATTCAAAGAACCTTACAAAATGATCAAAACCTACCCAAGGACTCCCAAATACTCCGCGTACCGGATTGTAATTTTTGAACGCAATCTGGATGCCGTACATGGGTCCGTAATGAAAGATGAGAAAATACAGAAATGCGGGTGCAATAAACAAATACAGTTGCCAGTTTCTCCAGACCTTATGCCATCGCTTTCTACTGATGTTCGGCTTGTATAATGTCTGCTGCCGATTGGCCGTTTTTACCTCCTGCACACAGGATCGCCTCCTTCTGTTGCTTCTCATGTTTGGGTCATACGCTGCAGGAAAAGTTGGAGCATTCATGTTGCATGTCAGTTTTGTTGGCGCAGCTGTAGTTTAACAATAGGGGATGACGTATTTTTTCGTAAATATGTCATTTTGTCAGGCCCCGTAAACGTTGATGCAACAACGTTTTTTATCATTTATTCTCCATTTTAACAATTCGAAAATGTGTCGTTTTCGACCAAAAGAAAGCGATTACAATTGCAAAAGTGGAAAATTACCAATTGATAATTTCGGGTGTATACGATTTATTTTACATCACGTTTACTTTTTTTAAGTAAATTCAACCTTTTCGCGTTATATTAATTAACACTACAATAACAAAAACCTGCCTTGAGTTAGCGTTTTTATGATTTTTCATGGTCAATATTTACCTAATGTTCATATGTACCACGTTCTTGCAGGCTAGTGCAAAGTCTAATCCCCAAAAGAAAAAGTCGCCATGAAGGCGACCTTTGATCAATTATGTTTTATTATTCCGCGCTTATGTCCAGTTCCACCAAATCTCAAATCGCTAAACGTTGAAGACCTGTATATTTTAAATCCCGTAAAAACTTGTTTTGTCCATCGTTTTGCTGGCATACTCTGTCTTGATTTCGTTACGGTAAGATCTTTCAATCTTGCGCACATAGGACAGCCGCTTCACATTTTTCATCGTATCTTCAGCCCGCTCTGCATTAACATACATAACAACATAATGCATACGGCGGGAAATGTAATGCACGGTACCATACTTTTCGAGATTGCGGGCTGCTTTTAGATCACTAACCCAAATAATAAATCCTGTCCTTTCCGCAAACATCATTTTCCCCGCCCTTCTTATAATGGAGACCGGACACTTCGGGGTGAAGGTCCGGTCTATATGGATTTTAATTCATTCGGAATTCAGTTAACCGCAGCTGCACTTGCCGCCGCTTCCACAGCCGCCACCTTTGGGGTTCGGGTCATTGCTCGGAACCTTGATTGTGGTTGAGACTGCATAAGCAATGGTTTCAGACATCTGGTGCAGCATTTCATCGAGCGCTCTCTCTGCCTGCTTGAAGCGAGCTACTGCCTCAATTTGTTCCAGTTCCAGTTCCAGAGCCTTCACTTGGTCTTTTGCAGCATGATAATCCGGGTGGAAGTGTCCAAAACGCTGTGTTTCTTCAAACAGTTCCTTTTTGGCTTCCAGCTTGCGTATTCCCGCTTGAACCTCCGGATTGCTCTCAACTTGCTGCTTCCAATATAAATAATCCGATACTTCGGCAGATTGGTTAATCATGTCGCCCAGTTCATATGCGCCCGTCAACACTTGGGCCATATCGACCGTGTTCAATTCCGCTACGCTCATGAAATTCATCCTATCTATATATAAAGTTCTACGTAACGTAGACTACTTTATCATAGCATATCCCCCGGTAGTTAAGAAGAGTTTTTCCTGCAAATAGAAAATAGGGGAACATAAGCTCTTCCTGCTTCAGATCTGCTCCGGAACGATTAATCTGATCTTGTCCCAATCCATGGGAGAAATGGTGCACCGTTCTACTGCCCTCTCGTCTGCCCCCGGTACAATCCATCCTGTCAGTGTCCAATCGTCCTGGCCTTGAATTTGATCCGGAATAATGTATACCTCGGACTGTTCCTTCCTCAGGCCCAGCTTGGTCTGCCATTCTATTGCTTTTGCCGTAATCTGACGTGTCGTGGACATATGATATCGCCGCCAATCGTTATGCCACATATCGGGAATGGAGCCGAATGCGGGTACATCAACCGACTGCTCTGCAATCGGCTGTCCGTGTGTATATGAAGATGCCCGATCCGGTTCATTTTGAATCAAGCCTGCCCTGCCAGGCACATAAAAGCTTTCTCGTAGACCGCTAAGCCCAACCCTTGGCTCATGCGTGTGAATCTCAGTATTTTTATCCTCCCCCGACCCCTCGCTGCATATGAAATCGGTCGGATGTATATTTTCTATTTCCTCTGCATTTCCCCCGTGCTGTGCCTTCAATCGCTCCCACTCATTCCCCCACTGATGAATCGCGTGATACACATGCTCGGGGACTCCCGTGGCAGCATAACGGCGCAGAAATTCCACCACCTTGTCAGACGTAAAACCACTATGGGATGCATGGACAATGTGTTCTTTGGTCACACGATAGATGCTCATGCGATCACAGCTCAGCAGTTCGGCACAATTCTCTATTTTCCAGCGGACCTGAGGAGCCACCTCTGCCGGGACCATAATTTCGAAGTCAGGCTGCACAAAGAAAACATTCTTCGCGCTGTCCAGTTCCTGCTGTACTTTCAAGGGTAACAGTTCCTCAGGCTCAATCAACCAGCGAAAAAACAAATCACCCGAAGCATTTTCACCACTTTCTCCGTACCCCCACCCAGCCAGTGCGTTTAGCCAGCTCTGAACATATTCAGGAAGCCCGGGATCACTGCCACTTCCTTTGAAATGCGGAATCAGATCTGAAATATTGAACCAGGTCTCCTGTCCTTTACAGAGCAGGACCAGGCGATAGCGAAAATGTTGTTCTGCAGGACTGGTTACACCATATCGCTCCATGCACACCTTGAATATCTCGCGATGCATGAACGACCACGGCTGCTCTAACCAGTGGCCCAGAGTCTCATCATGTACCCTTATTTTCTCTTGATCCTTATGGAGAAGTCCCAGAGCAAGCAGCATGTCCAGCATAATGGCAACATGAACAGGGTAGATATCCGGATGCTCGTAGTTTAGATTCAATGATGCAAAATCATCAGGACATAAATGAACCAAAGCGCTCAACCGCTGCACCATTCTCTTGTGGATCGTACCTTTATTCGTCAATGTGAGGCCTTCTCTTGCGATCCAGGCCAATATGTGGATGATTTCGGCAGCGATATCAGGCCTTGCTTCACGAATCACGTGAATTTGACCACCACTGACCATCTGGATTTCAGATTCCTTCTGATCCTGCTCATGTATTAAAAATGGATGTTTACCGACTCTATTTGCGTAGGCTACAGTTAATGCAGGGATATAACGCAGCGGGATGTAGTACAGGTTCTCTCCCCACGTTTTGCGAACCGCTTCGATCCACCCTTTTTGTCTCAGACGCATAAAACCTAACCTGGCCTCCGCCCCGCTCAATCCTTCTTCCGCAGACTCAGCGGTGGTCATTATGACTGAAAAGGGTTGACACGCATGTTTGTGAAAAAGAGCACCAAGTACCGAATGTTCTGTGGCTGACAGTTTCAATATTTCATCGATATCCACCGCTTCATGTCCCTGCATTACTATGCTCCCGCCTTTCCTCTTCCCACGCTAACGCTTAATGGTGACTTAAGTATGTTCATGTATTATGGAGTATTCATATCCCTGCTCGACCAAAAACATCTGACGGCGCAATGCAAACTCCTGTTCCTTGCTATCCTCTGATACCAGCGCATAGAAATAGGCTCTATTGTCACCAGGCTTAGGCCTTAAAATCCTGCCCAGTCGCTGAGCCTCTTCCTGCCTTGAACCATAACTTCCCGATATCTCAAGCGCAACAGCAGCGTCAGGAAGATCGACAGCGAAATTCGCTACCTTGGAAACGACAATGGTTTTAATTTCGCCCCGCCGAAAGGATTCGAACCACTTTACCCTTTCGTGTTGTGACATCGTACCCGAGATCAGCGGAGCGTCAATTTCCCGGGCAATGGTTTCGAGCTGGTCCAGATACTGACCGATCACAAGTGCAGGCAAACCATCATGTTGACGCAGTAATCGTCTGATCACTTTTAGCTTAGCGGGATTTTCCGCTGCAAGACGAAACTGATGTTTTCCTTCTGCCTCCAGATAGGTCGTTTTCAGATCCGTTGAAAAAGGAACACGTATCTCCTGACACTGCACATTAGCAATCCATCCTTGCCGCTCGAGGTCTTTCCAAGGCATGTCATACAGTTTAGGACCAATGAGGGAGAATACATCCTGTTCACATCCATCCTCCCTCACCAAGGTTGCCGTCAATCCCAGCCTTCGCGTAGCTTGAATATCCGCAGTTGCCCGGAAGACAGGAGCAGGTAACAAATGCACCTCATCATAAATAATGAGTCCCCATTCCCGCTCACTCAGCAATTTAATGTGAGTAAAATCAGAATCTTTGGATTTTCGATGTGTAAGAATCTGATACGTAGCCACCGTGACAGGCCGAACCTGTTTTTTCTGACCGGAGTACTCCCCGATTTGATCCGAAGTAAGAGTAGTTTTATCCTGTAATTCCTGAATCCACTGCCTTACAGAGGTCGTATTGGAAGTCAGGATGAGGCATTCACATTGAAGACGTTCAAGCACTGCCATGCCAATGACTGTTTTTCCAGCTCCACAAGGCAGCACGAGTAGCCCGCTCCCTCCCATGCCCTCACTTCCCTCAAATGCGTCTACAGCTTCTTTCTGATAAGAACGCAGTTCAAAGGCTTTCTGATCGACATCGGTTTCATGATGTGTATTCTTTTCATTTTTCCAACCAAACGGAAGACGTGTTCCTGGGCGATAGCCTGCATAATCTAGTACAGGGTAGCCCAGACGCGTCAATTCTTGCTTGAGCAAGCCCCGCTGTTCTCCGCGAACGACAAGCTCATCCCGGGCAACACGCTCCATCCGAAAGGCCGCAATGGTTTTGAGACCACTTAATTCATCCAGCAGTTGTTCACTGTCTCCAATCAGACGCAGGTGCTGGTGATCCTGCTCCCAATGCAGCTTCAATTTTCCGTATTGTTCTACGATTCTCCGAATATCCTGCACAAGTGCTGCGGGTACATTCCAGCGAGAAATGGACTCGAGACTGCTAACGACTTGTTCTGCACTCCAACCGAGTGCCGCAGCATTCCACAGGGATAATGATGTCATGCGATAGGTATGGAACCCCTCCGGCGTCTTTACAAGTTCGGCAAATACGCTTAGTCGTGTCCGTGCCTGCTCGAATCCCGGATGACCCACTTCCAGCAAAATCGTAAAATCCCGTTGAACAATACAGGCATCCGTCTTCTCCATGTCTGCTCCTCCGATCCGGTACTGATTACGTTGTGCTCCAAGATAGATGCTCATGACAAAAAGTTCAGTTCCGGCAAACCCGGAAATGAACCTTTACAGCCGACACCTACCCAGTAAATTCGCAAAAAAAGAGCACCCTACTTCTATGAGTAGGATGCCCAACTATACCCAAAACATTCTATTGGCCACCCATATAATCGGTAGCCATGGCAATAAAGAGCTTAACTGCATGCTGCATGGCATCTTCATCAAAATCAAACTTGGGATGATGATGCGGATAAATGGCGCCTTTGTCCGGATTCCCTGCCCCGACAAACATGAAGCAGCCTGGAACCTGCTGCAAATAATAAGCGAAATCTTCTGCGGGCATCAGCATCGGAGACGTGTGCACTTGTTCATCACCGAACACCTGAACGGCTTGGCGGAAGAAGCGGTCGGTTTCTTGCTTATCATTGACTACAGGCGGATAACCCATGATGTAGTTCACTTCCGTCTGTGCCCCATAGGCACCGCCTGTTTGGGAAACGATGCGATGTACACGGTCCTTCATGTCGGCTCTCGTTTCTTCATCAAACGTACGGACGGTTCCGCTCATTTTGCAGGACTCGGCAATGACATTCTGGGCAGACCCTGCCTGCATTGTACCAATCGTCAGCACCGCAGGTCGCAGCGGATCCACGGAACGGCTGACCACCGTCTGCAGCTGCATGACAAGTGCAGAGCCTGCAACCAGACTATCCACGGTCGACTGCGGCATGCCACCATGCCCGCCCTTTCCTTTGATCTCAATGTAAAAGTCGTCAGCAGCCGCCATCAGCGGTCCTTCCTTGCTGGCTGCCACTCCGACCGGAAGAGGCGTCCACAGATGGATGCCATAGATGACATCCACGCCTTCAAGCGCACCATCCGCAATGACTTTCACAGCTCCGCCAGGAAGCAGTTCTTCCGCAGGCTGGAACAAAAAGCGAATCTCGCCTTGGATATCAGCCTTGTGCTTGCTGAAATACAATGCCGTTCCAAGTAAAATGGAAACATGCCCATCATGACCGCAGGCATGCATTGCTCCTGCCTTCTGTGAAGCATACTCTACGTCCTTCTCATCCTGGATTGGCAGTGCATCCATATCAGCCCGAAGCATGACGACTGGACCGGGATTGTCCCCCCGAATCGTACCAATTACACCATGACCACCTACATGACGCTTCACTTCAACGCCAAAGCTCTCCAGCATATCCGCTACAAAAGAAGATGTCTTTTCCTCATGAAAGGAAACCTCGGGATTGCGATGAAGATGACGCCGCCATTCCACCATATGGATTTGCAGATCGTCCCACCATATATTATTTGTCATTTTCTCCCCATCCTTTCGATCTTGAACGGAACTTTCATCAAGTCCGAACCATCCTCTTCAAACCTATTGCTGTATATTGTAGCAGAATTGGAAGAAAACCGATACGAAACACCTTGGGAAAGCTTGCACGGGAAGGGGAAACATACTATCATGAACTAGAGAAATGCACGAGAATTATACTCGGAAGCTATGAGGAGGATCAGACGCTTATGATTTTTGAGAATACAGGCTTGGATGGCTTGAAAAGCGACTTGGCATACCTGGATGAGAGCGCCGAGAAAGTCGGATTTGTCCGGTGGCAATGGGAGTATTACCGTGCTACATATGACTACAAAATTGAAGATGACAACACCAACTCAGAATACTTTGTACGTATTAACACCCGTGTAGTAGATGGCAAACTTGAAAAACCAGATACCGTGCTCTCTGTCGAGGCTGTTTACCTTGGCAAAGCAACCTTTCCGCACGGTCTCGATTATGACTCTACCGTTCCGCAGCCAGTCGTGAAGCTGGCAGCCCAAAAATTGCAGCAGCTCAAAGAACTGCTGGAAGCATAGGCTGGGCCAAACCATGAAACAACAATCGGCCCAAACGAAAACAAAGAGAGGCACGCCGGATTTCCAACTGCTAATCCTCACTTTATTGTTAGTGGGCTTTGGACTGCTGATGGTATTCAGCTCCAGTTCCAGCATTGCAATTGCAAACAGTAGCTTTAACAATGATCCCCTATACTTCACGAAAAAACAACTTATGTGGGCGGTTATCGGTTTAGTTGGTATGTTCTTTGCCATGAACATTCGTTTTAATAAATACAAGAAGCTTTATGCACCTTTTTTCCTGTTCACAACCGCTTTGCTGGTGCTCGTACTTGTTACAGGCGCCATGTTGAACGGTGCACGAAGCTGGATCCGCATCTTTGGCTTTAGTCTTCAGCCTGCGGAGTTCGCCAAAATTGCCATAATCCTATACCTTTCTGCACTGATCACCAAAAAAGGCGAACGCTTCAGGGACCTCAAGACAGGTTATATTCCGGTCCTAGTCATTGTCGGATTCATTGCAGGATTGATTATGCTGCAGCCGGACTTCGGTACCTGCTTCATTCTGGTTTCCACCTGCGGTCTCGTCATTTATGCAGGCGGAGCAAGCATGAAGCATATTATGGGATCGATCCTGCTCGTTGTACTGGGAGGGGCACTCGCACTCGGCGCGAATGCCCTCTTCTCCTCCATGTCTCCTTCAGACGCTGTGGACAGTACTACTGCAGCCTCTGCTGAGCAGAATTACAAGATCGGGCGTATTCAGGCATTCCTTGATCCGTTATCGGACACTAGTGGTGGAAGTCTCAACCTTTTCCGCTCCCTTGTGGCCATCGGTGATGGCGGCATGACCGGTTCGGGTATTGGACAAGGTACGATGAAGCTTCATTACCTGCCAAATGCGTATAATGACTTCATTTTCTCCGTAATTGGGGAAGAGCTTGGTTTCCTGGGGAGTGCGCTATTCCTTTTGGTTTATCTGTACTTTATCTGGCGAGGCATTATTGTCTCGTTGCGCTGTCCTGACCCGTTCGGAACGCTGGTGGGTATCGGAATCATGGGATTGATCGCCATTCAGGCGTTCATCAATATCGGAGGCGTGACCCAGACCATACCGGTGACGGGGGTTACCCTTCCGTTTATCAGTTATGGAGGTACGTCACTCTTTGTGATGATGGTGGCCATGGGTATTCTGCTCAGTATTTCGCGTACGAACAACCAGGACGTCATTAAGGAAGAGAGAACCAAATCCGTAACGGTACAAACGCAAACACGTACTTCTCCCGCTCTTCGTTCACGGGATTCCAAATCCATTCGGCGCATTCGTTAACGGTGTACCGGAATAAAAAAAGACTTCGCATCCTAGGGATGTGAAGTCTTTTTTGGGTTAACTGGAGCTCAGAGAACATCATCTACGATCATCTGCTCTCCAGTCAATTTGGAGGTTAGTACCTTACAGGTCGTCGCCTTTGAAGGATACGCCTTCTACCTTCACGTTCACTTCGACAACGCGCAATCCGGTCATGGTCTCTACCGCTTCTCTCACATTCTGCTGAAGCATACGGGATACTTCATGAATCGGTGTCTCGTACAGGACGATGATGCGCAGGTCAATGGCTGCTTCCAGTTGGCCGACCTCAACGCCTACGCCTTTCTGTACGTTTTTACCGCTGAGACGTTTGGCCCAGCCCTCTGACAATCCTCCAGACATTGCGGCAATCCCCGGTGTCTCCATCGCAGCCATTCCGGCAATTTTCGCCACCACGTCATCGGCAATCCGGATGTTACCGCCTTCTAGTTGAAGTTGTTCTGCCATGCCACATCCTCCTTCACTTCGTTACTCGTATTTTAAATCCTTTCCACCCCAAAAAGCAAATTAAACTCGAAAACATGCGTTTACAACCTACCACCATTTGGTTATATTGAAATATGAAAATAATCTCATAAGGCTTTCATTGTCATTTAAAACAAAATAATTTTAACCGAGGTGTTTGTTGTGAGAAACCGGATTTCATCCATTTTGCTGATTGTCACCTTTGTACTCAGCGCCATTGCCCACTATCTGCATTGGAATCCGATCCTGCAGTTTGTGATTTCAGCCATTTCGGTTATTTTTGTGGCCGGTTTTTTAGGGAAAGCTACCGAAAATGTTGCTCACTATGCCGGACAGCGGCTTGGCGGATTCTTGAATGCTACGTTCGGTAACGCTGCCGAATTGATCATCGCCATTTTTCTGGTCAAAGAAGGACTATTCGACATGGTAAAAGCCAGCCTGACCGGTTCCATTATCGGAAACCTGCTGCTGGTGCTGGGGCTAAGCATCTTTGCCGGAGGACTCAAATTCAAAATTCAAAATTACAACGTCTCCCTTGCGGGACTAAACGGCTCCTTAATGATTGTGGCAATCATTGCCCTGTTCATTCCAGCTGTTTTCCTCAACACCCATTCGATAACTCAAAAGGACACAGATACGCTCAGCCTGATCGTCGCAGGGCTGTTGATTATTGCCTATATCGCTTGGCTCTTATTCTCGATGGTCACACACAAGAACTACCTCGCGGATGTGACGGTCGATGAAGACGAGGAATTGCCGCATGAACATGCGCCAGCG
This sequence comes from Paenibacillus sp. P13VS, assembly GCF_015143645.1. NCBI lineage: Bacteria > Bacillati > Bacillota > Bacilli > Caryophanales > Paenibacillaceae > Paenibacillus > Paenibacillus sp. P13VS. The sequence goes on from NZ_WYEV01000007.1 coordinate 366,011, forward strand.
TGGTCCAAGAAAAAATCCATTCTATACCTGGTTATCGCCACAGTTATGGTAGCCTTTGTCAGTGAATGGCTCGTGGGTACTCTCGAGGTATTTACCGAAGAATTTGGTCTGAGTGAACTGTTCGTTGGTGCATTTTTGGTTGCGATTATCGGTAATGCGGCCGAACACAGTGCAGCCATTATGCTTGCCATGAAAAACAAGATCGGTGCCGCTGTAGAGATAGCGGTCGGCAGCAGCTTGCAAATCGCACTTTTTGTTGCACCTGTGCTTATTTTTGTGAGTTATTTTACGGGCACAACCATGGATATCGTCTTCACAACGATTGAGCTTCTTGCCATTGGTGTAGCCGTATTTATCGCCAAGTCGATTACCCAGGATGGTTCAACGAACTGGTATGAGGGACTGCTGCTGCTGGTTGTATACATCATTCTGGGGGTATCCTTCTTCCTGGTGTAACCTCATAAGCTTATTAGCTGCTGACATGATTAGCGGATAGCAAAAACAGTCTGGAAACTCGTTTCCGGACTGTTTTTTTAATGATCGGTTTACAGAGCCCTCTCTCGTTGTCGCACGTTAAAACATACAAAAAAAGCATGCAAAATGCCTGCATGCCTTCTATTCTGACCCGCACGATTGCAGGCTATTGCTCATTCTTTTTGTTCAAAGCTTCATATAGAATTGCCAGATTCCGCTCAAGCGCGCTTACCAGCTGCTTACCAGCACCTTCAGGAAGAAGCCCTGCACGAACAGCAAAATCGACTTCCTTGGAGAACCCATACATCTGTGTATCCAATACTTCCTCATAGAGAGGGCAGTAGCGGGTAGCCAGATTCTCCATCTGTACTTCAATAAGCTTCTGTATTTTATCTGCATCTTCTTGAAGAAGACTGATCGCTTTCATGTTCAGCTGGTCCTGCAGATCAGATGAAGTCATGCATTTTTCCCCCCTATGTCCCAAAAATCGCGTAAAGACGTTCTACCTCTAATATTAGACGAAATCAGGAGCTAATACAAGAACCTGACCAAAATAACCACTCAAAACGAAGGCTTGGACAACACGTATTTTAACTCCTCGGCAGCGGACCCAAACACCTGTTCATTTGTGTATACGAAAAAGCATCCCCGCCAAGACAGGCGGAGATGCTTCCTGGAATGATTACTCGGATGCGATGCTTACATTCAGACCATGTTTCGCAAATACTTCTGACATGGCTGCTTTTGCTTCATCTGCATCTGGTCCATGAACGTGAAGTTCATAGCTGTGTGTGCTGATCAGCGTGGTAAACAAACCGAGAATACTTTTCACATCAATATACTTGTTCTCCGAATGAAGCACGATTGAAGAAGTAAACTTGCCTGCTGTTTGAGCAATTTCCACTACAGCCGCGTTATTACTCGACATAGGAATCCCTCCGTCTTTTCACATTTGGTATCATCTATTAATTACCACTACATGATACCGTGAATCCGCTTTCCTAGCAACAGCAAAATCCCGCGGTTACTTCAATTGGTCTGGATTCAGGCATTCCAGCTCTGGAATCACAAAGATGCCGTCTTTGCGAATCAGCACATCGTCAAAGTAAATTTCGCCGCCGCCGTAGTCTGGGCGCTGAATCAGCACCAGATCCCAGTGAATGGAGGAACGATTTCCGTTATCCGTTTCTTCGTATGCCTGCCCAGGAGTAAAGTGCAGACTGCCTGCAATTTTCTCATCAAACAGAATATCCTTCATTGGATGCAGAATATGCGGATTGAAACCAATCGCGAACTCACCAATATGACGTGCACCGTCATCGGAATTCAGAATCTCATTCAGACGTTCTGTATCGTTACTTGTCGCTTCAACAATCTTGCCATCCTTGAAGGTGAACTTGATGTTTTCAAACGTTACCCCGTTGTACAGGGTTGCTGCATTATAACTGATTGTTCCGTTTACAGAATCACGCACAGGTGCACTGTAAACTTCGCCATCAGGAATATTTTTTTGACCAGAGCATTTCACTGCACCGATATCTTTAATGGAGAAGCTTAGATCCGTTCCAGGTCCTGTAATACGAACTTTGTCCGTACGGTTCATCAGGTTAGCCAGGGAATCCTGTGCTTTGTCCATTTTGGCATAATCCAGGTTGCATACATCGAAATAGAAATCTTCGAAGGCTTCCGTGCTGGTATTCGCAAGCTGCGCCATGCTGGCATTCGGGTAACGAAGCACAACCCATTTCGTATGTTTAACCCGCTGCTCGCTATGTACCGGATGGGAATACAGGGAGTTATACATTTTCATTTTTTCTTCCGGCACGTCGGACAGGTCGTTCACATTTTCGCCTGCACGGATACCAATGTAGCAATCCATTTGTTTCATGCGGTTCAGGTCAATCTCTGCCCAGGTTTTCATCATCTCTTCTGTAGCATTTTTCAACATCGCACGTTGTACCGTCTTGTCGGTCAGCTGTACAAAAACATTGCCGCCTTTTTTGCCTACTTCTTCAATAATAGCGTTGATCAGATCACGTTCCGATCCAATCATCTCAACCAGCACGTTCTCGCCAGGCTGTACATCTACAGAGTAGCCAACCAGGTTAGCTGCAAGTTTCTGAATTCGTGGGTCCTTCATCTCGTAAATCCTCCTGTCATCTGCCATTCAAAAAATTGAACAACGGTAAATTACGATACTATTGTAGCACGCTACTGCAATCCCGTCAGCAGGCAGACCCCACGTCTAATCATATGTTTTAAAATTTACATCCATGACCAGAGCTTCTTTATTGCTTTTGTTGCTTGCATCCTGGTACGTCACCTGGCTTTCCGAAGAGAGCCGCAGCGGCAAACTGGTCTTCCGATCCACAGTCAGATGATATACCGTTTGTACTTTGGCCTGTTTCATCATTTGCTCCATACTGTCTTCACCCTGCTGCCAAACCTGGCTCAATTCCTTCTCAAGCTTCGCCTTGCTCGTCCCTTTGATTTTACTCGCCCGTTGCATATATTCTGCCCTAATCGCGTTCATCTCGTCGTTCAACTGTGCTGCGGCCCAGGTCTTGGCATCTTCAGGTGCCAGTTCAATCCGCAGGATCCTTGTTCTTCGACCAGAACCGTATTCGGATTTTATCGTTTTGTTCATCCGGTCAATATTCTCCAGTTGGGCGATGGGGTTGTAACGGGACAGCGATCCACGGAGTGGTTCTTGCTCTGCGGTCAATGCCTCCCATTGTCCCTTTTTTCGTTGGAAAGAGGCGCTGAATCCGCTGGGTTGAGTAGTCAGATTAGCAGATGCAGCATGCATACCGTTTACCTTACTTGAACCTGCTGCAGTAACAGCTCCAGGGAGTCGTGTCTGCAGCGTTAGCTGATCATGATTTTCCAGCTTTCCTTCAAATTTGAACTGATTTTCAAAAAGTCCGCTGCTTTCTCTTCTTAACCCTGCTTCGCCTACAAAATCCAGCTTCTCTTTACCTGCAATACCGGATAAGGCCATGGAGAACACCTCTTCTGGAGTGCGTTCACGATGTATCAGCCCACAACCCGGTGCAGAAAGGATAACAACACTCAAAAGCAGCATTAATGTACGCATACCCTGCCTTGTAATCATCTAAAATCCATCCTTCCGTCCAAGGTTCTCCATAGCCTGCCCCTCCTGTATACCCTTATACTTCACATCAACGCAAACTTTGCTGCAACAGAAAAAAGAGAGAACGACTCCAATTCATGGAATAGTTCTCTCTTAGCGTGTAACTTCCTGTTCTTCCAGCACGATCCGGTTGCGCCCGTTATGTTTCGCCTCGTAGAGCGCCATGTCTGCCCGGTAAAATAAGGACTCCACACTGACCTTGTCATCCATCCAGTTCCACTCGGCTATACCGCTGGATACGGTCACGGGTGGCCTGGTCTCTTCCGCCACTCGGCTGCGTATGACCTCTGCATACTCGAGTGCCTGGCGGATTCCCAGCTGCGGTACGTAAATGGCCAGCTCTTCGCCACCCCATCTGGCACAGATATCATCGGAACGAACGGAGGATTTAACAATATCACTAACCTGCTTCAGCACCTGGTCCCCGGTTTGATGGCCAAAAGTGTCGTTCACCTGTTTGAACTGATCGATATCAACCACAATTAATGAACCACAGAATTCATGAGCCTGCTTTTCGTGAATGACACTATCGAGATAATGTCTGACGTACAGTCCAGTTAACATATCAAGGTTGGCCAAACGGCGAACCTCTGCATGCAGCGTTGCATTGGATAGAGCAAGTCCTACGTGAATGGACAGCATCTGCAGCAGACGATAATTATCGTATGAGAAATACTGCGGTTTGGGATGACCCAGCAAAATGGTTCCCTTCACTTGACCGTTGACTCGAATTGGTGAAGCCATCAGTGACATTGAGCTGGTAATCTCCATAAACACGGAAGACACTTTGGTGTACTGTGCATAATTGGACAGAATGAGCGGTTCTTCTGTCTGATACAGCAGACCAGCGATACCGTAATCCAGCGAAAAGGATTTATGACGCATTTCCCCAATATTGGATGACATCACTTCGAAACGATTCGTGGTGTCATTCAATTGAAGAATACAACAGGATTCAGCTTGAAAAATATCCTTTAACTCCAACTCGGCCATTTTATAAATTTCTTTCAATTGCAGACTTCTATTTAGACGTTGTGTCAAATCATTGATTAGACGAAGTTCCTGAATCAACATGTTCGATTGCTCATGTAATTTGGCATTCTCAAAGGCAGTTCCTGCCATATCCGCCATCATGGTGATAAGCTGCAAGTCGGGCTCCTCCATGAGCTCGTCATTCATCTCGATGTGAAACACACCATAGATACCCTGCTTCCCCTTGAGCGGAAGTCCGACCTCCACAATAGAGTTATCCTCCTGATCAGAGCGAATAACTATCGTTTGTCCATCTTTAAATGAACGGAGACAAATATCTTCCCCATGTTCATGGACAAGCAAAGGTCTGATTCTCGGATTGGAACTATTGCGATCTTGGGACATGTACAGATTCATGCGTGTGGTCGGATACAAATAATCGATACTGTCAAATACCTCGTCCAATATGGCATCCACGTCCATTTTGTCATGCATCCGCTGCACGATCTGAAAAAGAATGGACCTCCGGTGCTCTTCACGCGCCGTTTGCTCATGAGCTTTTAGCAGATCTGCCATAAATATGTATTCAAATCTTCGGTAAAAGCAAGTACGATAATGCGCTGCCTCAGATCGAACAATCTCTTCAGACCTTTCATAACGAAGAGGCTCGTAAATGAAAGCTGTAAACACGGCGAACATATCCTTGTTGATTCTGGAAAACAGAGGCTCCGCAATGTATAGGAAATCCCCGTGTTCATCTGAACCCCGCATTGATTCCGCCCGTCCAGTTTCAAGACACATCATGACCGTCTGAACTGATTCAGGCCTGTCCATAGACTCATCGGCGGTCGTCGCTACACAATTACCTTCTGTATTCCATACGCTGTAAATCGCAGATGATGCGCTCCAGTTCGAATCATGCTGAGTCAGCCAATCCGTATAGGCTTGCTGCAGCAAGTTTTTCAAATATGAGAAATCAAAAGGTGTAATATCCATTTGCTGCATCCAGAACGCATGCTCATTGCGCTGAGCTGCAGAAGATGCGGAATCGCCCGAACTTGGCGAATGCATGCTGGCTGGTAAACTTCCTAGATGTTCTAACATGTCAGGCGCTCCTTTGCACCGTTTTTGCAACCTCTAATGGGATGCATTAATCTGCAGACGTTATCGCAAACCTGCAAAAACCTTACGATAACCTTAATGTACATGATCATTTAAAGTTAAGATACATTCTATTTTACTCTCTTTATTGCTTTTTTGCATCCATATTTCAGAAAATTGTCCCATTTTTTTGGGCCTAATGACCTATCGACAAATTTAGACTTTTTTTTGCCTTTCTCCTACTCTTGACTTTGTCTCTTTTAAACTGTAATATAAATTGTTGATGAAGACTACTAATGGGTCTTTAAATTTGGGCATTACCGGTTGTGTCACCCTCATTCTTTTTGTTGCTTTCAGGACAGCGGCTGAACTTTCCTGATTGACGTATGTGTGGCCTAGCCCGCATCAACAAATTGGAGCGCAAACAGAGCCCTATATGAACTTTAACTAAAAAGGAGCTACTATAAACATGGCACGTTACACTGGTCCTAAATTTAAATTGAGCCGTCGCCTCGGCATTTCCCTGAGCGGAACAGGCAAAGAATTGAAACGTCCTTTCCCTCCAGGTCAGCACGGAGCTAACCAACGCAGAAAAATGAGCAACTACGGTATGCAGTTGCAAGAAAAACAAAAACTTCGCCACATGTACGGTTTGGGCGAAAAACAATTCCGCACTCTTTTTGCTAGAGCGCAAAAAATGCAAGGTATCGCCGGTGAAAACTTCATGTTCTTGCTTGAGTGCCGCCTTGACAACCTCGTTTACCGTCTTGGATTTGCTAACTCCCGTGCAGGAGCACGTCAGTTGGTATCCCACGGTCACGTAACAGTAAACGGTAAAAAAGTCGATATCGCTTCTTACCAAGTAAGCACTGGCGATGTAATCGGCCTGCGTGAAAGAAGCCGCGGTCTTTCTTCCGTTAAGGAAGCTTTGGAAAACCGTTCGCATCTTCCAGCATACCTTGAATTCAACGACGCTGCTGTAGAAGGTAAATACATCCGTCTGCCTGAGCGTTCCGAGTTGTCCCAAGATATCGACGAAAAACAAATCGTCGAGTTCTACAACCGTTAATCGTTGGAATTTCGGTAAAGCATCACACAAAAAGCGATTCGAGATTTTCTCGGATCGCTTTTTTGTTGTCTGCAAATTTTTGCATACAGGATTTAGTAGGCATGAAAAATTTCAAATTCCATAAAATAATGGCAATTTTCGACCATTGCTTGTATTTCTCAGGCATGCAAACCCGCCTTTTTATGCTATAATAAGTGCTGTTAAAAGGAGGAAGACACTGAATGGTTGATGTTAATAAGAAAAAGCCCGATGAACAGCCTGCCCGCAAGCGCAGCTTCGCCCGCAGACTGGGCAGTGTCGCCAAATGGATGGTTGTCCTGGGTTTTATGGGGGCGCTATTTGTAGGTGGTGCTCTGATGGGATACGTGAGTTCCATTGTAAAAGACGAGCCCGTCCGCTCCAGGGCCCTGATTGAACAAAAAGTCAGCGAAAACTCCATCACAGGCTTTGCTTACTTTGCCGACGGTAGCCCGATCGGTCAATTACGTACGGAAGAAGACAGGCGTCCGGTCACCTTTGACCAGATACCACAGAAAGTTATTGATGCTGTCATATCGATTGAAGACAATCATTTTTACGAACATAAAGGTGTAGATATGAGCGGAACGCTCCGAGCCGTGAAGCAGAAGGTGCTGAAAGAGTCTGTGCAAACGGGCGGAAGTACGCTGACTCAGCAATTGGCACGGCGTGTGTTCTTGAATCTGGATCGTACCGAGGACCGCAAAGTCAAGGAGATACTGCTGTCCTTGCGACTTGAACGATTCCTGACCAAGAACGAGATCATGACCGCGTATCTGAATAAAGTTCCTTTTGGTAACGGCTCCAGTGGATATAACGTGTATGGCATCAAGGCAGCTGCCAAAGGATTGTTCAACATTAATGATCTGGAGAAAATAAACACGGCTCAGGCAGCCTATCTTGCCGGATTGCCTCAGCTCCCCTCCTCTTACTCAGCCTTTAACGGAAAAGGCGACTTTGTAGAGGATAATTTTGAGCGTGCAATCAACCGCCAGCATCTGGTATTACGTCGTATGCTTGAGCTTGGCAAAATCAATCAAACCGAGTATGACGAAGCTATTGCTTTTGATATCAAGAGTTCACTGGCACCGAAAACCGTCAAGGCTTACAACACTTATCCATATCTTATGATGGAAACCGAACGCCAGGCTGCACAAATTTTGATGAAACAAATGAATGCTGACACAGCAGCTGAAGGAAATTCCGAAGGTTCAGATTCTACCGAGGATGGAACCCAAAAGGAAAGCAGTGCTCTGCTCGAAGAAGCTCAGCAGCAATTGCGTACAGGTGGTTATCGCATATACACAACGATTAACAAAAGTGTGTACAAAACCATGCGTACCATTGCCGAGAATGACAGCAATTTTGCTGCAGACGATCCCAAAAAAGGAAAAGAACAGACTGCAGCCATCATGATTGATCACAAAACCGGGGCTATCCTGGGCATGATTGAAGGCCGAAGCTTCCAGGATGAACAGATGAACTATGCAACCCAGATGGTGCGTCAGCCAGGTTCGACAATGAAGCCTATTGCCGCCTACCTGCCTGCTCTGGAAGAAGGACTGGTTCAACCAGCGTCCATCATTGATGATTCACCGATCATTCTTAAGGATGGAGGCTCAAACGGCTTCCATATTCCGAAGAATGCGAACAATCGCTATCAGGGACTTGTAACCGCTCGTAGAGCGCTGAACTATTCCCTGAACGTTCCTGCGCTGAAACTCTTCAATGAAGACGTCGGGATCGAAAAAGCCTGGGCATTCTCCAAGAAGCTTGGCATAACGACCATTCAGCAGCAGGACTATCAGGCTCAGACGGGTGTTCTCGGGGGACTCCAGTACGGTGTAACCGTGGAAGAACTCACGAATGCTTACGGAGCTATTGCGAACAATGGGGTATATAACGACTCATACATGATTAGCAAAATTGTAGACTCCAAAGGAAATATCGTTTATAAGCATGAATCCGAACCTGTTCAGGCATTTTCCGAACAGACAGCGTACCTGATGACAGATATGTTAAGAACCGTAATTACCGAAGGTACTGCGGATAAGGTTCGCGAAACGTATAAATATACGAAAAGTGCACCTGTCGTAGGAAAAACCGGTTCAACGCAAAACTATGCGGATGTCTGGTTTGAAGGCTATACGCCTGATGTTACGCTTGGTGTGTGGGTTGGATACAAACAGCCTGTGAACACCCTTGAAACCAAATCTCAGCGTAAACGTGCCCAGCAGCTCTGGTCTCAGATTATGAATGAAGTCGTTGCTACCGACAAGGAACTGTTCGTGACGGATTCATTCAAGAAACCATCGGGCATTGAAACACGTACAGTATCTGCTTATAGCGGCAAATTGCCAACATCACTGACTGACAAATTTGTAACAGATATTTTCAACAGCAAATTTATTCCCAAAGATAGTGATGATGGTGTCGCCAAAGCAAAATACATTACCTACAATGGTGTAAACTACATCCCTCGTGATGAAACACCTAGCGACATGCTGAAGGAGAAGACGGTTATTAAACGCAAGAAACCGATCTCCGATCTGATCAAGGAATTGCAAAATGCATTCTCACGGATGAGCCGGCACGAATCCCTTGCCTATTACCTGCCAGAAGATGCGGATGCAGACATGCCAACACAAGTCGACCCGAGATCGGACAATGGCAAGGCACCAGATGCACCAGGAAATGTGCGGATATCCGTAGCTAATGGCAAAGCTGTAATTACATTTAACGCTACGCCTGAAAATGACGTTGTCGGATATCGGTTGTATCGCTCCGTAAATGGTGCCGGCTTCCAGAACCAGGGCCAAGTTGTCCTGACAGGTGAATCCAGATCATTTACAGCATACGCACAGGGCGGGAATTTCACCTTCTATGTCACTGCTGTCGATGTAGCCGGCAAAGAGTCTGCTCCTAGTGCTACGGTTAGCAGTGCAGGAGTGTCAGATCCACTCCCGGATGAGGAAGTAAAAGAACCGATCAATGTTCCTGGAACCATCGTTGAGCCGGAAGAAAATGAAAACACTGACGCTGCAACCACCGTTCCAGGTACCCCTGGACAGGTTAGCGTAGCAGCGCTCACCCAAGGATTGCGCATTCAATGGGCCTCCAATCCGGAGAGCGATGGTGTGCAGAGCTATGCCGTCTATTACAGTGAAACGGGCTCTGCCCCTTACACCAAGATTGGCACAACTTCGGGTACCTCAATGGATTACGGTGTACCTGCCTCTGCTAGCGGATGGTTCAAAGTATCTGCCATCAACAGTGTAGGAGAATCCGAGCCCTCTGTTGCTGTCCCATATCAACCGTAAGGATGCCGTAACGCACGTTTTTTAAGCCCCCACCCTCTCATTAGAGGATGGGGGCTTTTCTCATAATAAAAAGCCTGATCTGCATCTTACGCAAATCAGGCTTGTTCCTTAAAATACAGGCACCGCGTATTCAATAATTAATCTTCATCGGTTATTAATCTTCAATGGTGGACAGGTCACCTGTCGGCAAATCGAGCTCCCATGCCTTCAGCACACGTCGCATGATTTTACCGGAACGAGTCTTGGGCAGTTTATCCTTAAACTCGATCTCTCGCGGAGCTGCATGAGCAGACAAGCCCTCTTTTACAAATCGATAGATCTCTTCCTTCAACTCAGGAGTCGCTTCATAGCCCTCACGCAGCGCTACAAACGCCTTGATAATTTCTCCGCGTGTTACATCCGGCTTACCGATAACTCCGGCCTCTGCAACGGCAGGATGCTCTACGAGCTTACTCTCCACCTCAAACGGACCAATACGTTCTCCGGAAGAATTGATTACATCATCAATCCGGCCCTGGAACCAGAAATACCCTTCTTCGTCCATATACGCCGAATCCCCGGATACATACCAGCCAGACAGCCTGAAATATTCATCATATTTGGCCGGGTTGTTCCAAATCTTCGCCATCATGGATGGCCAAGGTGTACGTATGGCGAGGTTCCCCATGCTGTATGGAGGAAGTTCCTGTCCCCGGTCATCGATAATGGCTGCTTCAATACCAGGCAGCGGCCGCCCCATTGAACCAGGCTTAATCGGCATCTCCGGATAGTTACATATCAGCTGTGCTCCGGTCTCTGTCATCCACCAGGTATCATGAATTCGCTGACCATAGGCTTTCCATCCCCAACGCACCACTTCGGGATTGAGCGGTTCTCCAACCGACATTACATGCCGCAAGCTGCTGAGATCATGTTGTGCAATAGTCTCGTCCCCTGCACCCATCAGCATACGGAACGCGGTCGGCGCACTGTACCAGACACTCACTTTATTTTTCTCAATGGTGCTGTACCAATCCTGCGGGCTGAACCGGCCCCCACGAATAACATTGGTCACTCCATTCAGCCACGGAGCAAAAATTCCGTAAGAGGTACCTGTTACCCAGCCTGGGTCAGCCGTACACCAGTACACGTCATTTTCCCGTAAATCAAGAACGACCTTGCCTGTATAGTAATGCTGAATCATGGCATTTTGGACGTGATAGACCCCCTTAGGCTTGCCCGTAGAGCCCGATGTATAGTGAATAAGCAAACCATCCTCACGATTCAGCCATTCCACTTCCATATCATCCGAGGCTGCAGACATCTCTGCGTCAAAGTCGATTAAGCCCTTTTCGGTCTGGGTACCTCCACCCACAACAAAGATATGCTTCAGTTCCGGCAGTTCCGCACGTTTAATGCGTCCCAGCAGTTCTGGCGTCGTGACGAGAGCTACAGCCCCGCTGTCTTCCAGCCGGTCTTTGACTGCCGTCTCCATAAACGCCTCAAACAGCGGGCCGGCTATGGCTCCTGCTTTTAACACACCAAGCAGGCTGAAATACAACTCAGGACTTCTTGGCATAAAAATAAACACCCGGTCTCCCCGGACAATGCCATATTTGCGCAGGACATTTCCAAAACGGTTCGATTGCTCGCTCAAATCAGCGAAAGTATACGCTTCTTCACGCGAAGCATCGCTGTATAACAGCGCCGTTCTCCCGCCTCTTCCTTCCAGTACATGACGATCGATCGCTTCATGCGCCATGTTGACTTTTCCGCTGGCGTGCCACGTAAAGTGCCTCTCCACCGATTCCCAATCAAACCGGCTTCGGGCCTCTGTGTAATCGCCCAGGTTAGATTCAGACACAACCGTTTGCAGCATCTCACCATGTGCTTGACTCATGCTTGCCAGCCTCCTTCAACTCGACATTTCGATTTCCCATAATGGGTTACTTCTCATTGCCTTTGTGTTGACTGAACTTCCAGTTAGCGCTTACATTAATAGAGAGAAATTCTCATCATGTACCTGTCTGGCCAAACCAATGAACTCAAATCTGCTTGAATTGTGAACGTTTTTTGTCTACGCAATTATAGCAAATCTACACAATCATCGTCTATGGGTTTTCAATTTTTTGATTTTTTGCTATAAGTAGGGGGAGAGAGGAGCATGAACCATGGAGCATATCAAGGCGTATCATATGCGTTCCATCTTCAAGTCCGGCCACCGAGTCACTGTAGAAGGACCTATGCCTTCTGAGGCAATCACCAAGCTTGCGTTCCATCCCGATCTGGATGCCTTTCGTCGTCCTTCTGAGCAGCAGGAAGCGCTGGCTGAGATTGCGGCATTGCCTGAAGGAAGAATCATCATTGCACGTGAAAATGAGACGATTATCGGATATGTTACATTTCACTATGCGGATGATTGTGAGCGCTGGTCTGAAGGAAACATGATGGATCTCATTGAGCTCGGAGCTATCGAAGTGGCAGACGAATACCGTTCACTCGGGGTCGGACGCGAGATGCTGCTCACTGCATTTGAAAATGGACAAATGGAAAGATATATTGTTTTCACGACGGAATATTACTGGCATTGGGATCTGAAGGGCAGCGGGCTTTCCGTTTGGGATTATCGCAAAATGATGGAGCGACTGATGCAGACTGTGGACATGACGTGGTACGCGACGGACGATCCTGAGATTTGCTCTCATCCGGCCAACTGTCTCATGGTACGCATCGGCAGTGAAGTCCCCATGTCCTCCGAGGAACAATTCGACCGTGTACGGTTTCGTCATCGCTTCATGTATTAATACATTGAGATATACATTTATCTAAAAAACCGCCTCCTCTAGGCAGCTCCAGATGGCAAACTGGAACTGCCCACGAAAGGCGGTTTTAGTTTATAGACTTATACTTCTATGGCAGCTTCTGAAAGAGACTCAAATTACATATTTTCAAGCATGTGCTCGACAATCCGATGGGAACGCTGAGAAGATTGCACGGTAAATTCAGCAAAGTTCACATGAGCCGACCCGTCCGCTTTATCGGACATGCCGCGCAGCACAACAAAAGGAACCCGATTCATAAAACTAACCTGAGCGACGGCAGCTCCCTCCATCTCTGCACATGCTCCATCCATTTCGGTATACAGTATGTTCACGGTCTCTTTGCTCGCAATAAACTGATCTCCGGACAATACCTTACCAATCAGATACTTGGCTCCCTGTGCCTTACACGCTTCCTCTGCTAATGCAATCAGAGCAGGTTCCGCGGGGAATGCGGAGGTTTCCTGATACGGGATTACGCCCCGTTCGAAGCCGAGAGGAGTCACGTCCATGTCATGCTGAACGCATACGGAGGAGATTACGATATCTCCAATGTTCAATTCCGGGTTCACTGCGCCCGCAACACCCGTAAAAATAATTCGGTTCACTTGGAAACGATCGATCAAAATTTGCGTGGTCACCGCCGCGTTTACTTTGCCGACACCCGATTTACACACCACGATCTGTTTGCCCAGCCATTCACCCGCCACATACGTAATGCCGGTTTGCTTCACCGTCTCCAGTTGCTTCATGCCAGCCAGCAAAAGTTCTACTTCTTCATCCATAGCTCCAATGATCCCAATCGTTTCCTTCAATCTCGCTACCCCCTATTCACTTCCGGACCTGTCCGGTTCGCCTGATTCATCCTCATGAAGCACAAAAGCTCCGTCTCCGGAGCTTCCGTATATCGATTATGTAGAGAGAATTCCTTCTCCCTTTTCGAATTGCTTTAGCCTTAACCAGCGTGGCTTACTGACAGACGAAGAATCGTTTCATGCGGCAAAATAACCCGTGGGTTCTCCACATTTTCCTTCTTCATCAACTTGGTGAGCAAACGCATCGCTACTGCGCCAAGGTCGTACATCGGCTGTGCCACCGTCGTCAATTGAGGACGAACCATGGAAGCCATACGAATGTTATCCACACTAATGATGGAGAAGTCATCCGGTACCTTCAAGCCTTCATCCTGAATGGAGTGAATGGCACCAATGGCCATTTCGTCCGTTGCAGCAAAGATGGCAGTTGGTCTTTTCTTCAGTCCGAGGAAATATTTCATGGCTTCCACACCGGACTCGTAACGATAGTTACCGATCCGTACCAGATCCTCCTGATATTCCATTCCCGCTGCTTCAAGTGCTTTTTTGTACCCTTGGAAACGGGCATACCCGTTCGCAGGATCCTGCAGTGTACCACTGATCATCGCAATTTCCTTGTGCCCATGACGAATCAATGTGTTCACCGCATCAAAAGCCGCAGCTTCGTGGTCGATATCCACGGAAGGATATGTTCCCTTCTCGTCACTCGTTGCACAGAGCACGATGGGTACTGCCGCAGACTGAAACGCCTGAATATGTTCATCCGTTACTGTTCCACCCATGAAGAGCAGGCCATCGACCTGTTTCTCCAGCAGCGTGTTGATGACACGGATTTCCTTTTCCTTTTTCTTGTCCGCATTACACAGAATAATGTTGTAGTGATACATATTCGCAATATCCTCGATTCCGCGGGCAATCTCTGCGAAAGTCGAGTTTGAAATGTCCGGAATAACGACACCGACCGTGGTTGTCTTCTTGCTCGCCAAACCTCTGGCTACCGCATTCGGACGATATCCCAACCGCTCGATGGCTTCATATACTTTTTTGCGCGTTTGTGGCTTAACATTCGGGTTGTTATTTACCACCCGCGATACCGTTGCCATGGACACACCAGCTTCACGTGCCACATCATAAATGGTTACCGTCACAGTACTTCTCTCCATTACCAGTAAATTTTCATACCATTTTCATTAAGATTTATATTACGACAAATTTTTGCATTAATCAATTAAAATAGGCTTTAGGACTCACTTAGAACATTCGTGAGTGTGGACGAAGCAATATCCGAATGGGAAGTATGCCATACAGGGATTCCGTTTTTGACCAGAATTGCCTGCGGAGATTCGTGCTTAACTCCCAGCTTGTCGGCTGCTTCATTAGACACAGGGCGATCTTCCACAACGTAAATGATGCCATAGTTTACATTTTCATTAGGATTATTTTGCAAATAATGGTTCATCCCCTGATAAGCATTGGCGCTGATCGGGCAGCGTGTGCTGTGCTTAAACAGAAGCAAGGGTTGGTCTTCAGTAGCCTCCACTGCGGAGTTTAGCTGTTCAATACTTGTCATTTTAGTCATGTCAGCCATTTGATATACATCCCCCTTTTTCAGGAATACCGCTATGTTGAGCGTTTTCACTCTAAGATATCTTAACAAAAAGCGCATGAAAAAGCCAATTTTCATGAAAACAAGCATTTAGCACGTCAAAATTAGACAGCATTCGAGAAATGTGCCTGCCATACAAAACCGGACAATTGGCTCAACCTGCGCTCCGTGGTTTCTATCCATTCTTCGTCGCCCGATTTCTGAGCATATCCCATAATATCAAGCAGCAGATTAATTCGTTCGTTTACAGCTTGCTGCATATGATGTGCCATCTCGCGATCGCTTGCATCTGGCCAGGCCAGCAGTTGTTCATGGAAAAGATCCGCAAGTTCATTTTGCTTGCCAAAGGATAGATCCTGTTTCACGGGTTGTTCACCCAATTTGCTGATACATTCTTTCAAATCCGGCTTGACCGGCTGTAATACTTCGTATGAAATACAATCCGTGCATGCGAAAACAGGCACATTCCGAATCTCTACTTTCTTCGCATAAACTACCGTTCTCAATTCCAATTCCATTACATGTCCGCATTTGCACGTTTTGCGCACATTCATCACCTCATTCGTTCTATACTCGTATACGTTACCATTCGACCTTTTTCCGCGTAAATCCTGCTGCAAACCCCAGGTTGTACAAATTACCACTCCCCCCAAATGCAGGTTGTCGAAAATAAGCTTTCATATATATGTAACCGCTATCTGAACAGGGAAAATGCACAATCATGAAGTGTCATACAGAATCTGTTACAATATAAGTTGCGACATCCTAACCACGGCAAAAGGAGAGATGGTTGTGAGATTAACAGGAAAAAAAGTCATCGCACTGGTCGATGAAGAATTTGAGGATCTGGAGTTGTGGTACCCGGTACATCGTGTGCGTGAAGAAGGTGCTGAGGTACATCTGGCCGGAGAGAAAAAAGGTAAAGTCTACATCGGAAAATACGGTGTTCCCGCTGAAGCGGAATACAGCTTCGATGAACTGGACAGTTCACAATATGATGGCATTCTCGTGCCAGGCGGCTGGGCACCTGACAAGCTTCGCCGTTATCCGAAAGTCCTTGAACTGGTGAAGGAGATGCATGCCGATCGCAAGCCGATTGGGCAGATCTGTCACGCTGGCTGGGTGCTGATCTCTGCCAAAATTCTGGATGGGGTCACTGTAACTTCTACACCAGGCATTCGGGATGACATGGAAAATGCCGGAGCAATCTGGAAGGATGAAGCCGTTGTTGTCGATGGACATATCATTTCGGCTCGTCGTCCGCCTGATCTTCCTCCCTATGGCAAAGCATTCTGTGATGCCCTTGCTGAAAAGTAAATCAGGAATACAAAAAAAGCCCTTCGCTCTAAGCGGGGGCTTTTTTTGTATCATATTAACTCTGATGGTATAAAAATGAATATATTAATTTAAAGGTATTTTACATGCACAATGGGTTTAAGAAGCATTGGACCCGCTTTGTTCATCAGGATTTCCTGTTGAATCATTATATTTCTGCAAGCGCTGCTCAATGTCTGTACTGGTTCTTAGGGCAAAGCAGTCACGCGCCGCTTCTTTGGCGTCCACGGCTGTTGTATTTAACACCCTGTGCTTCACCCGCAGCAGAGATTGCGGTGACATGCTAAGATTACGAATGCCCAGCTCCAGCCAAAGTGGAATGGAACGTTCGTCACCTGCCATCTCCCCACACACACTAACCTCAATTCCAGCGGTGCGAGCCGCATCGACCGTTGCACGCAGCATTCGCAGAACTGCCGGATGATACGGATGGTACATGTGAGCAATCTGTTCATTCATACGGTCTACAGCCAGCACGTACTGTACCAGATCGTTTGTCCCGATGCTGAAGAAATCCGCTTCCTCGGCCAGCAGGTCAGCAATCATGACTGCCGCAGGCACTTCGATCATGATTCCCACTTTAATATGAGGATCATACGCAATTTGACGTTCATCCAGATCGGCCATCGCTTCACGCAGAACCTCATTGGCCTGTCTAAGTTCTTCCACCGAGGAGATCATGGGATACATAATCTTGACGTTCCCTGCTGCACTGGCCCGCAGAATTGCTGTGAGCTGTGTCTTAAACAGATCCTTGCGGTCCAGGCTGATCCGAATGGCCCGATAACCCAAAAATGGATTATCCTCTTCAGGCAGTTCGAAATAATCGAGCTGTTTGTCACCACCAATATCCAGTGTACGTATGACCACAGATTGTCCTGCCGTCTTCTCTGCTACCAAACGATACACTTCATACTGTTCCTGCTCACCTGGGAAGGTAGCACGGTCCATGTACAAAAATTCCGTGCGGAACAAACCTACACCCTTTGCCCCGTGCTTGAGAGCCAAATCCAGCTCCTTCACAGAGCTGATGTTCGATGCCAGATGCAGCATTGCTCCGTCCTTCGTGATCGCATCCACTGTAGCGAGTACTTGGAGCTGTTCCTTTTTCTTCAGCTGTTTGCTGCGAATCATGGTATACCGTTCAATTGTCTTGCGATCCGGTTCCGTGAATACCAAGCCGTTATCACCATCCACCACTAACATATCCCCGGTGTCCACTGGCATGCCAACACTCGCTTCCAAACCGGAAACGAGGGGGATGCCAAGCGCACGGGCCATAATTGCCGAATGCGACGTCTTGCCACCGATCAGGGTCACAATGCCCAGTACGTGACTGGGATTCAGATGGGCCAGCTGCGATGGAGACAGTTCTTTGGCTACAAGTATATAAGGTTGAGTATCCGAAGGGAGCGTAATCTCCGGGGCTCCCAGCAAATGCTTCAACAAGCGGTTGCCGACATCCTTAATGTCGATCGCCCGTTCCTTCATATATTCATCATCCAACAAATCGAACATGGTGACAAAGTGGTCAATGGCTTCTTTTACTGCCACTTCTGCCGCTTTGTACTGCCGTTCAATAATGCCGCGAATCTCGTTCATGAATACCGGATCTTCCAGAATGGCCAGATGGGCATCAAAGATGCTGGACTCCTCCGGACCGACGACTTCCTTGAACTCATTCTTGATAAATTCGATCTCATCCTTCGATGTCCGTATTCCCTCGTACAGCCGTTCGAACTCCTGGGCGAGATCCACCGAGTCCATCTTCTGGTCCGGCAGATCCCATTCCCAACTGGGCAGGACAAATGCTTTGCCGATGGCTACGCCTGCAGCTCCATTGATGCCTTGTATCTTCATTCTACCCCTCCAACGTTCCTGTCATAGAGCACCACGGACATGACGGATGCCTGACCTTTCTTGACTTGCTTAAATGGAGCAAAACTCCATGATTTGACACGATCCGGATTCGTGATCACCATCGGTGTAGTCAGCGACGCTGCCTCTGCACGCAGAACAGCCAGATCAAACTTGATCAACAACTGTCCGGGCTCGACGGTATCTCCTTCCTGAACGAAGGCTTCAAAATGCCCCTTCAGCTGCGAGGTATCGATACCGATATGAAGCAGGACCTCAAGTCCTTCCCGAGTGGATATACCCAGAGCATGCATCGTCGGATACAGGTGCATAATCGTTCCGTAGACTGGTGACACCAGCTCTCCCTTTTCCGGTACAAAAGCCACTCCATCCCCAACCAGCTTCGCTGCAAAGATCTGATCAGGCACCTCTTCGATCGGCAGCATTTTGCCTTGAACCGGTGCACAGAACAGGACTTGCGGCAAATCCCGCTCCAGGAGCTTGGCGATCTCTTCACGAATCAATTCGGAATACGTGCCAAACACGACCTGGACGTTACCACCACCGAGCTTGATCAGCCCCGCAGACCCCATACTCTTCATAGCTCCCGTATCGATGAGGCGGTCATTGTGCACCGTCAGACGAAGCCGTGTAATACATGCCTCTACCTGAACGATGTTCTCCTTACCGCCCAATGCTTCCAGGATCAATGGTGCCTGGTAAGGAATATTCCCTACCCAATCCTCCAGCATGGAGCCTTCTTCCCGTCCTGGCGTTGGAATCTTGAACGTACGAATGGCCCAGCGGAACAGGAAGTAATAAACCAGTCCATATAGTATGCCAATCGGTATGAGTTTCCAAGCATTCTCTGATAGATGGAAGTTGAGTATGTAATCGATAATGCCGGCGGAATAAGAGAAGCCGTGCCTGATATCAAGCCAATAACCAATCCACATCGCAAGTCCGGACATGACGGCGTGTACGATAAACAGATAAGGCGCTGCAAACAAAAAGGCAAATTCAATCTGCTCGGATACACCTGTCAGAAAACAAACCAGCGCAGAAGTGAGAAATGTCTTTTTGATCTTCGGTTTCAGATCTTCCCTTGCCTCCTGAATAATCGCAAAGGCAATGGCAGGTATGGCAAACATCATGATCGGAAACAAGCCTGCCATAAAGTAACCCGCCGTTGGATCACCCGCAAAAAAGCGTGGCAGATCCCCCTGCACAATGTTACCGTCTGACGTTTCATACGTCCCCAGCTGAAACCAGAACACATTGTTAAGCAAGTGATGCAGTCCAAATGCCACCAATACTCTGTACAGCACTCCGTAAATGAACAAACCAAAACCGCCGAGACTGTATTCCCAAGCGGCGATCGCATTCAGTCCATGCTGCAATATGGGGGCGAGCCACAGCATGAAACAGGAAAACAGCGCCGAGCACAGCCCAACGATTAGCAAAACAAACCTGGACCCGCCAAAAAATTGCAATATCTCAGGCAGCTTGATGCTTTTGAACCGATTATGTGTCACCCCGGCGAGAGCGCCGAGAATAATTCCAACTAAAGAAGCTGGCTGTATGGTTCCATCCCCAAAATGGCGAGTCACCTGATCATATATAACGATACCGGCCAAAGCGGCAAGTCCCGCTTGTCCGGCCTGGTTGGAGAGTCCCAATGCTACACCGACAGCAAACAAATACGGCAAAAAATAAAAAATACCGTGTCCGGCCACGGTAGACACTTCACCAACAACTTTCAATCCCCAGGCGTCCCAGGGCAAACTGCCAACACTCAGCAAAATTGCGGCTGCGGGCAGGACCATTGTAGGCAGCATTACCGCTCGTCCGAGCTGCTGCAAGGATCCGAGCCAATTCATGGCGACCTCTCCTTTCTATCCTAGATGGTAAGCTTTACGAAACGTTTTGTCAAAGCAAAACGGTAAGCTGCTGGAAATTTGCCGTAAACTCTTGAGACTTGCGACCAAATGCCCACCACAGCTACGATCTGAAGGCAAGAAAGCAGTTTAAAGCGAAGGAGCATCCGCAGCTCTAAACACAGAAAAATCCCGTTAACGTGAAGTTAACGGGAGCAGGTCTATTCCATATTCGCTTAACCGCGTCCGGCACCGCGCAGAACGATGGAGTCCTCCACCTTGATACAGCGATTCGTTACGGCCGTCATTCCGTTCTCAGCCGCAATCTGTACAGCCTCATCATTGTGAATGCCTAGCTGGAGCCACAAGACGTTTGCTTTGATGGCTGCGGCTTCACGAGCTACTTCCGGTGTATATTCGCTGCGACGGAACACATTTACAATATCCACGGGCTCGGGAATATCCGCGAGGGTTGCATATACTTTCTCACCAAGGATCTCTCCCTGTGCTTGTGGATTAACCGGAATGATCCGATATCCTCTGCTCTGCATGGCTTCTGCTACCATGTAGGATGTCCGATCTGATTTGTCCGATAAGCCGACGACTGCGATGTTGCCTGCCTTGCGTAAAAGTTGCCCAATTTCTTCGCGAGTTGGGTTGTTAAATTCCATGTTCAAGCACCATCCTTTTCTGCTTAAAGTGCGTGTTCAAAAAGACCAGTTTTCAGTACCGAGAAGATGGGATAAAGCTAGAAATGGAGTAGCGGAGCGTAGGGAAAACTACGTGAGCAACGGACATTTCGGCTGAATTCCATATTCGATGCTGATGATGCCGCTAGGCATCCTTCGTAATCAAAAGCGGACTTTTTGAAACCTCTTAAACGTGTTATTTTACTCTTTTACCCATTGAACCGAGGCGCCAAGCGCCTGCAAATGATCGAAATATTGTGGATAGGACTTGGCTACGTGGTGTGCATCCCGAATACGAAGCGGCTCCTTGGAACGAAGGCCAACCACGGTCAATGCCATGATAACGCGATGATCGAAGTGAGCATTAATCTCTACGCCGCCTTCAACGCCCTCCGGACGTCCGTGAACGATAATCTCGGCCTGACGCTCTTCCACGTTAGCCCCAGCCTTGCGCAGCTCGTTCAGGTAATCCGTAATTCGGTCACATTCCTTGTAGCGCAGGTTCTCTACATTATAAAACCGTGAGGTCCCTTCCGCAAATACAGCCGCGGCTACCATCGCCAAAACAGCGTCCGTCGCTGCATCTCCGTCAAATTCTACGGCTTTCAATTTTCCGTTACCTTGTACATGTACCACATCATTCTCATGTGTCAGCGGCACTTCCATCATGCGCAGAACGTCGACAATCGCACGCTCTCCCTGTTTGCTCTGTTCCATCAGGCGCAGAATCTTCACATCCGATTGAGTAACTGCCGCTGCAGCCAGAACTGCAGCCGAACCGGGATAGTCTCCTTGAACGGTATACGTCTGCGGTTGATAAGCTTGACCACCAGGTACGCGGAAAGACATGTAATCATCGCTCGCATGAATAATGATTCCTGCCTGTTCAAGCACTTCAAGTGTTTGACCGATCACCACTTTGGACTTGAGGTCATTCAATACTTCAATGGTGCTGTCTTCCGCAAGAAGTGGAGTAACAAAAAGCAATGCGCTCAGATATTGGGAACTCACTGATCCGGACACACGGATATGTCCGCCCTTGGCATTACCCCCTTTGATCGTGATCGGCAGTCGTCCTTGTTCATGCTGCACTTCAACGCCGAGCTGGCCAAGAGCATCAATCAGATCGTCATGCGGACGTTTACCGAGTGAGTCCGGGTAGGTATTCACAAAGGTAACTTCAGGACAGAGTGCGGTGACGCCCATCAGAAAGCGAAGCACTGCACCTGCGTTGCCTACATTTAACTCGCGCACATCACGAGGATGGCTGCCGAAGCCTTGAATGACGATTTTGCTATCATCTTCTTCTAGTACGGCTCCAAGATCACGGATACATCTGCGCATCGCATCACTGTCTTCGCTGTGGGCCGGATAATGAATTGTACTTGTACCTTCTGCCAGTGCTGCTGCGAGCAGATAGCGGGTAGTGTAGTTTTTGGAGGAAAGGGCTCCAATTTCCCCATTCAGGGTAGGGGTTGGTTTAACAATTACGTCCATGGATGAAATTCTCCTTCATTGATCAGATTAATCTGCTATATATATTTGTTACAAATAAAATGAAGTCCTTTTGCCAAATTGACATCCCCCACTTAGCTTGGGTATCATTATAGGCGTTAAGTCCATACAGAAAAGAGGACCTGAATAATGACTCAAATAGCTGAAATAGAAACATCCGAGCTGCGTCGCCGCCTGCAGGCGGGAGAGAAGCTTCAGATGATAGACGTTCGTGAGGACGAGGAAGTCGCGCAAGGCATGATTGAAGGAGCCAAGCACATCCCGCTGGGACAAATTCCGGACAGATTGTCCGAAATCGAGAAGTCCGGCGAGATCATTCTGATCTGCCGCAGCGGCTACCGCAGCGAGCGTGCCGCCGAGTACTTGCAGCAGCTTGGTTATGCAGGCTGCACCAACATGGTTGGCGGCATGCTGCAATGGCAGCAGGAAGACTAAATGATCTGGAGCAGGAACCAACACAGCGTTATCGGGAATTGCAACAAGGCAGTTCACCCTGCAGCTTTTGGATTCCGCTCCGCTACAGTCAGTTTTAAACGGGCCATTTGGCCCGTTTTGTTATATTCCCACCCAATAATCATTGCCCCTTATCATCTGCTTCACCGTTGTAACTTCCCCACTACTTGAGGTCATAATAGACATCAAAATGCAGCGAACACAAGCTTAGACGCGGTAATGCGCTAAAATAAGACGAGACACTTCAGCTGCGGATAACTCGGTTGTATCCACTGTGTAATGTGCAAATTTATATGCGTCCTTCCGTTCCTTCATAATGGTATGAATGCGTTCCTCTGCATTGCCTGCCAGAAGAGGACGTTTATCATCGCCGCTTACGCGCTGTACAATTGCTGCGGGATCAGCAGTCAGCGCAACAATCCAACCGTTCTTCGACATTACATCACAATTGTCAGAACGCAGTACCACACCGCCTCCGGTTGCGACCACCTGCGACTTTTTTTCCAGGACCGAACATAACATGCGGCTCTCGGCATCACGGAAATACGACTCACCTTTGCTTGTGAACAATTCCGGAATCGTACAGCCTTCCTCTTTCTCCACCGCGGTGTCCACATCGATCAGCTTGTAACCCAGCTCACGGGCGAGCAGGTCAGCTACCGTTGATTTGCCGGTTCCCATCATGCCTATGAGAATAATATTGTTAGACTTGCTCAAGGGTGTACACTCCTTTATCTCAAGCATTTCATGAGCGCTTTTGTCCTATCATAACACAGCCCTGCTAACGGGGGAAGGCCACAATAGGTCTGTTGGAAAACAGACATATCATGAAAAATGGCCCGGAGGCATCCGGCATACCGGAACTCCAGGCCATTCTTCAAGAAAGGGTGTCCCAAACGAACAGGGAGATCAACCCAACCTCATATTAAAGCTGTTGAAGCTTCGAATGAACAAATATATATTATTCCATCCAGTTGTGATGGAAGCTTCCCTCTTTATCCACACGTTTGAAGGTGTGAGCACCGAAGTAGTCACGCTGTGCTTGCAGCAGGTTTGCAGGCAAACGTTCTGTACGATAGCTGTCGTAGTAGGAAAGCGCGCTGGAGAAACCAGGTACCGGAATACCTTGCTGTACAGCAGCTGCTACCACTTCACGCCAAGCATCCTGGTAGGATTCAACGATATTTTGGAAGTATGGATCCAGAAGCAGGTTTTTGAGTGCTGCATCTTTGTCATATGCTTCTTTGATGTTTTGCAGGAACTGTGAACGGATAATGCAGCCGCCGCGGAAGATCATGGCGATGTTACCATATTTCAGATCCCAGCCATACTCGTCGGAAGCCGCACGCATTTGGGCAAAGCCTTGTGCATAGGATACGATTTTACTTGCGAACAATGCTTTGCGTACACTCTCGATGAACGCTTTTTT
>NZ_WYEV01000008.1:0-315433 GCF_015143645.1 Paenibacillus sp. P13VS
ATTTCCCAGTATGTAAGACCCCTTGAAGACGACGAGGTAGATAGGCTGGGGGTGGAAGTGCAGTAATGCATGGAGCTGACCAGTACTAATCGGTCGAGGGCTTATCCAAATTGCAGGTTCTAGTCGCAAATTTCGTTTCGGATCTAGTTTTCAGAGAATAATCTCTGAACAATATTCCCTGATAGCTCAGTTGGTAGAGCACTCGACTGTTAATCGAGTTGTCACAGGTTCGAGTCCTGTTCGGGGAGCCATATGGAGAGGTGTCCGAGTTGGCCGAAGGAGCACGATTGGAAATCGTGTAGGCGCCACAAGCGTCTCGAGGGTTCGAATCCCTCTCTCTCCGCCATAGTAAGGCCCGTTGGTCAAGGGGTTAAGACACCTCCCTTTCACGGAGGTAACAGGGGTTCGAATCCCCTACGGGTCATTATTTTCACCTCAAAAAAGAGGTTGATTTTAACAAGTGTTTTATGTTAAGATCATAAATGTGTTGTTCGGAGGCTTAGCTCAGCTGGGAGAGCATCTGCCTTACAAGCAGAGGGTCGGGGGTTCGAGCCCCTCAGCCTCCACCATATCATTTTTATAACGACGCGGGGTGGAGCAGCCCGGTAGCTCGTCGGGCTCATAACCCGAAGGCCGCAGGTT
Source organism: Paenibacillus sp. P13VS (assembly GCF_015143645.1). NCBI lineage: Bacteria > Bacillati > Bacillota > Bacilli > Caryophanales > Paenibacillaceae > Paenibacillus > Paenibacillus sp. P13VS. The sequence goes on from NZ_WYEV01000008.1 coordinate 643, forward strand.
CAAATCCTGCCCCCGCAATTATACTTTCTTCACAGAAAGTGACCTGGAACCGTGGTGTAGTTGGCCTAACATGCCTGCCTGTCACGCAGGAGATCGCGGGTTCGAATCCCGTCGGTTCCGCCATTTTTACCCTACATGAGGAATCTGTTCACTAAGTCTGTTATATGGCACCGACGCCCTGGATAAAGTGCAACATTCATGATTAGACTTTATTATGGCTCGGTAGCTCAGTCGGTAGAGCAGAGGACTGAAAATCCTCGTGTCGGCGGTTCGATTCCGTCCCGAGCCACCATTATTACTACAACTTAATACGCCGGTGTAGCTCAACTGGTAGAGCAACTGACTTGTAATCAGTAGGTTGGGGGTTCAAGTCCTCTCGCCGGCACCACTATGGAGGATTAGCGAAGTGGCCAAACGCATCAGACTGTAAATCTGCTCCCTTACGGGTTCGGTGGTTCGAATCCATCATCCTCCACCAGTTTTTAGGGGCATAGTTTAAAGGTAGAACAACGGTCTCCAAAACCGTTGGTGTGGGTTCAATTCCTGCTGCCCCTGCCAATTAAATTTCTAAGTGAATAATGAACATGGCGATTGTGGCGAAGTGGTTAACGCACCGGTTTGTGGATCCGGCATTCGGGGGTTCAATTCCCCTCAATCGCCCCATTATTTTTGGGGATTAGCCAAGCGGTAAGGCAACGGACTTTGACTCCGTCATGCATAGGTTCAAATCCTATATCCCCAGCCATTTGCGGACGTGGCTCAGCGGTAGAGCATCGCCTTGCCAAGGCGAGGGTCGCGGGTTCGATTCCCGTCGTCCGCTCCAAAAATATGGCGCCATAGCCAAGTGGTAAGGCACAGCTCTGCAAAAGCTTTATCCCCAGTTCGAATCTGGGTGGCGCCTCCAGTATATTTACTCAAAATATACTACAACATGATATGCCGGCGTGGCGGAATGGCAGACGCGCTCGACTCAAAATCGAGTGGGAAACCGTGGAGGTTCGAGTCCTCTCGCCGGTATAACGCATAACCCTGTGGATTGCTTAGACAATTCACAGGGTTATTTTTATTATTTTGGTGGTTTTCGCAATTGATGAATAGATCAATATATGAGGTTGACGTTTGAATAAATTAAATATATTGTAGATAAATAAAGTCTATAATATGGAACTGTATGGACTACTGTGATATCACTACACCGTATTGTTGAGATAACTTTTGTTGGTTTAAAAAGAGAAGATCCTTTCTGATAACTTTTAATTTTATTACATAGAACGGAGTGAAACGTAATGCTTGAGCAAAAAGTGTCTGAGGCAAACAATTCAGTTAATTATTCAGAACTATTATTTGATCTATCGATCTGGGAAGAGGCGTGGAAGCAGCGGCCGAGAAATCCAAGATATAAGAAGAAGAGTGCGCCATTCGAAACAGAAGAAGCATTTGATCGCTGGGCACGTGACTATCATCGTCAATCCTTTACAGAAGAAGGTAAGCAGCGTTCCGAGCGCATCATGAGCTGGATTGAGAATCAGGGTGTAGATTTTAGTGAGTTATCCATATTGGACATTGGTGCAGCTTCAGGCATTTTTACAATTCCTTTTGCAGAAAAGGGGGCTACTGTCACTGCAGTCGAACCTTCTGAACTGCTTATTTCTTTGATGAAAGAGACGATACCGAGCACATTAGCGTCCAAAATCGAGATTGTTCCTGAACGCTTTGAAGAAATATCGATTCAGGAGAAAGGCTGGGAACAGAAATATGACTTTGCCTTTGCATCCATGTGCCCCGCAATGTCTGATTGGGAAACCGTTGAACAGGCAATTCAAAGTGCACGCAAATACGTTTATATCAGTGCCATGGCCGGTCCGAGAGTGCATACGTTAATAGACGAGTTAAAAGAGGTACTTCATGTTAATCCGCCTTACCGTTCGGGAGATATGGGATACATACAGCAGCTGCTATTCTTGAAAGGTTACGCGTATACGTCTTTAATAACAAATGAAGTCAACAGCATTGAGATGCCTGTTCAGCAAGTTGTAGATCATCTACAGGAATGGCTAAACACCTATGGATTGCCTACGGATACAGACTCACTATACAAGGCTGAGCACTATATCCGAAGTGCCTATCCAGATGGCGTGGTTAACTTCCTACGTGGTGGCAGGTTCGGAAAAATACTAATTCAGCTGGACCAGCAGAATATGAAGATTGTTCGTAAGAAGGAAGCTAAGAAATAAAACAAGAAATAAAACAAGAAATAAAACAAGAAATAAAACCGAGCGTGAATCATTAAAAGGAGCAGATCATCTGCTCCTTTTTCATTTATCATTACAATCAATTATTTCATGGAAGAGCGAAGAGGCTTCTGTCTACGTTCCCGGTACTGACCTGGAGTAATTCCCTCCCATTTTCGAAACGAACGGATAAAGTTCTGCGGGTTATTGTAACGAAGCCGAGCAGCAATATCCTTAATGGTTAGCTCGGTTTCATCCAACCACTTTCGGGCCATCTTGAACCGATACTGTGACAAATATTCACTGAATGCGTAGCCTGTTTCTTTGCTAAACACAGTACTCAAATAGCTCGCATTATAATGGAGCCGACAAGCACACTCTTCGAGTGTTAGATCGGTATCGTATTCCTGATGGATGATGGCAATCATTCTTTCCGAGATCTGCTGATGCTGTGCATATTGCCTTTCTCTGAAAATGCCAACACCCGGCCTAATAATACGATGAATAAACCATTGCTCGATATCGGCAGCCGTTTGCAGAGCGAGCAGTTCGTTGATCAATGGGCTGTGCCCTGAAGAGATCTGTGCAAGTCGTATACCGGACTCCTGCATCATTTGTAATATATGCATCAATAATCGTGTTAAAGCAACCTGGTATTCTTCCTCGGTCCATTCCATATGATATACACGCTGAAGCAACTGTTGTAATAGTACGGAAGCTTCTGCCTCATCTGCAGATTGAATGGATTGCATAAGACGATATTCGAGTGACTCAGGGTAAGGTAGCGTCCACAAGGAAGAATAAATTGAAGCTTCTTCATTTTGTTTGACGCTAGCTCCTGGTATGGTCTGCTGCTGCAACATTTTCATAGCTTCAATATAAGCCAGGTGTATTTCTGAAAAGGAAGAGTATGGTTGACTGAAACGGATATTCAGCTGAAGATTCAAAACTTCACTCACTCGATGATGCAGCAGCTCAGTCATTTCGTAAAGTTCATTTGAAAATACAGAGTTGTCCATTTTGATAGAACCTATTACGGTTACTACAGTCTGTTCCACAATGATCGGAAGGAGTTGTCGATCCTTATCGATGGACTCCTCCACTATATTTTGAACGGCAAATAACAGGAGATCGAGATCGTGATGATCATATTTCGTTTGACTTGCCAAATCGGTCTTTAGGGTCAATACGGCTATTTGTTGCCACTGAATAAGATGATCTTTGTAACCTAGTTCGATCAAGTTTTGGTGCAGCATGCCGGGCGAGCACTTACCTAGAAATATATCTATCATATACTGAGTGCGTGTCTGCAAAACGTATTGATTTAATTTATACTCCATCTGGGACCGAGAAGCTGACAGCTGGTTAATATGGGTCTTGATCTGCTCGAATTCATTTTGAAGCGAAAAAAGGGATTGTGGCAGTTTCTTATTCGATAAAACTCTGTCAGTAATTCCTAGCTGCGATAGCAGGTTCCGTATGGGGATATGCAAACGCCTTGAACCTAACCATACGAAGAATATGGAGAGTAGAAGGAGTATTACGCCTACAGACAAAGTGTACAGTCCAATCTTGACATACTCTTGGGATAGGACATTCATGGGTGTAATTAAAATATAAGTCCAGCCCTTTAACGGTGTCTTGGCGAAGGTTAAGGAATATTCCGTATCAGCCATTCGAACCTCGTGGTATTCCTTTGAAGCAGCAGACGTATTCGGAGAGAGCAATTCGCTCAGGTCCATTTTAGATTCAATGTCTTCTATGTTCATTGCTGATAAGGGTTGTCCAATATACATAGGATCGGGGTGAACAAGAATGCGCTGTTCCCGGTTCACAATAATCAATTCTGAAGAAGACATATCCAGGTCAACGGATTCAGATACAATAGAATGATGCAATGAGCATGCAGGAATTCCACCAATTAAAGCTGAGTCAGCGGATGCATTCATAAGTGAGATGGATCTGCCGAGCACGATATGATAATTACATCCGGACGGGAAATCCTGTTCATTATGCTTAAATACAGATGATGGAATCAGCTGCCAGCCAGAGGTCAGGGTTTTGGACAACAAATCTCGCATGGGAAGAGCCAAAGGGAAGTCCGTGTTAAGATATAACCCCACATGATCGACCAGCCAATCCTGAGCTTCGTTAACTAGCGTAATATCCATTAAGGGCTCCCAGGATCGCATATGTTGAAATTCGGATTGAAGCTGGTTTGCTGTCGTTAATGTACCTGGAAGTGTGGCTGAAAGGGACTGAAGTGTAAGAGGAGACCGAGTCGCCTGATCCAGCATATAACTGATGGTGTTAAGCTTATGCTCGACGCTCGTCTGCATGTGTAAAAGAAGTTGTTTATTCGTTTGCATGCGATGCAGCTCCGTTTGATTCATGGAATACAGAATTGCCGCTATTCCGGCCAGCAGAATAGGCAAGGTACTGAGCAGAATGCCAAACAAAATCATTTTATGAAGATAACTGATGGACCGCACAGCCCCCACTCCTAACTTAAGAATTAGGATCAATACTGCTTCTATTTTAGTAAACGCTTACATTAATAACAACATTAATTTGTTTATATGGATAAAAAAGTATTTATGTTTGGGGTTTAGAAGAGCTTCTCATTCAACCGTACCTCATTCGGGGGAAACGAAATCCTTTTGTAAACGTACATAAGGCTTAAGGGAAGATCATATCAATGGCGATTGCAAGCTCAGATGAGGTTATGTCTCTCTAGTCGGATAAGGGGATATGAGGCATCCCAATCTCAAGCTCATTGTATGTCGACAGAGGTCTGATGTAAGGACAGACGGAGGTCCAACACCATCCCCGACCTGAGTCTAGGATGAAAAACCGTCCGCGGTCTGTTTTGAAAAGTCCCCGTTTCCCCTAGAATAAAGACATAAGGTTGAACAAGAAACAACAAACACAAACGAGCAAATAAACAAATCAAAATACAAACCGAAAGGGTGGTGAAAAAATTATGAGATGGAATAAGGGGAATGGCTGGGCGATTGTCCTGATTGCGCTGGGAGCTCTAATCCTTTTCGGAAAGTTAACTCCGCTTCTTGGACACCTGATGGGGTATCTGATTCCGATTCTGATGATTGCACTTGGTTACTACGGGGTTAAACGAGGAAATGTAATGCTGGGCTGGATCGTCTTGATCATCGGTATCTTGTCACTGATGGGTAAACTGGCTTGGTTGATCGGACCAATCATCGCCATCGGATTAATCATCTTCGGTGTCTCGATGCTCAGCAACAATCGCAGTCGTCGTGGCCGCTACTAAATGATCACGATCTTGAAAAGGAGGACAGAACATAATGAGTGTATTTCGTCGAATGCGGGATATTACCGTAGCTACATTAAATGAACATCTGGAGCAAAGTCAGGATCCAGTCAAACTGATTGATCAGTTTCTGGTCTCGACCCGCCAAGACATTGGCGAAGCCGAGAAGCTTCGTCATCAATATGCAAGCCATACTAGACAGATGAAGCAGCAAGCCGACCAGGCAGCAAGTATGGTGCACAAACGTGAAGAGCAGGCTTCAATGGCTCTGAAAGCAGGAGAAGAGCATCTTGCGAAACTTGCCCTGCAGGAGAAAATTCTCCATGAAGAAAAGATGGAACAATACAATGAACTGTATGCCCAGAGCAATGCAGCATTACAGGAACTTGATGAACAGATTGACCAGCTGAAAGTGGAGTATCAGAATGTGTACAGCAAACGTCAATATTACTACGCTCGTATGCAAACCATTCAATTGCAGCAACGAATGAATCAAAGAGGTCACTACAATAATCAGAATGTACCTCGAATGTTCAATCGCCTGGACGACCAAGTCTCTGATCTTGAATATGAGGCACAGAGTCTGAGAGACATTCGCCGCATGAGCCAGGATGGTTCAGGAACAGCAGGCAGCATGTCCTCCTCTACCTTGGATAAAGAGCTGGAGCGCCTGAAACAGAAGCTGAACAATGAAAGGAAGGAGTAGTCACATGAATAGATTATACCGCTCGACGCGTAACCGAAGGCTGACAGGTTTGATCGGCGGCATCTCTGAGAATCTTGGATTTAGTTCGATGCTGCTGCGTCTCATCTTCTTCATCAGTATTTTCGCTACGGGGGGTACATCATTGCTGATCTACTTCATCGCTGCATTAGTGGTGCCGAAGGAACCCTATCCTGCAGATCCATACGGATATGATTCCGTAACAGGATATAAGTAAACGAAAGGAGCAAGCACATGAGCAAATTATACCGCTCAACGCGTGACCGGATGCTAACAGGTTTGATCGGCGGGATATCCGAATCCATCGGAATGGACTCCACGCTGCTGCGGATCATCTTCGTCATCAGTATCTTTGTAACAGGCGGCACAGCGTTGTTAATCTACTTTATCGCAGCTTTGGTGGTACCGAAAGAACCGTTTCCACCTTATGACCCGTATGGTTACGGTCCCGGCCCTGGTGCAGGTCCTGGCAGAGGATACAACAGCTATGATCACGACCCGAACAGAGGACCTTTCCGGGGCAACAATCAAGGTCACGGTGGCTTCGGCCCGGGCCCAGGTTACAATAACAGACCACATTCGGGCCCACGTTCTTACGATAATAACAGCTATGGAGCAGGTGCACCTCAAGAGAGTGAACTGGATTCCATGATGAAAGATATTGAGAAAAAAGCATTGAAAAAAGAAGTTGAAGAGCTACGCCAAAAATTATCTCGTTACGAGAAGGGAGAAAAGTAAAATGGGAGTATTTAAACGGATTAAGGATATGACTAAAGCGTCGGTAAATGATATGTTGGATAAAGTGGAAGACCCGATTGTAATGTTGAACCAGTACTTGCGTGACATGGAGGCCGAGATTCATGAGGCTGAAGTAACAGTAGCCAAACAAATGGCAAATGAGCGTCGTATGAAGCAGCGTCTGGACGAAGCGGAGCGTACATCGGTACAACGCGAGTCCCAAGCTGAAGTTGCGCTGGCTAATGGTCAGGAAGAAGTAGCGCGCAAATTGCTGGAAGAGAAAATCTACTTTGATCAAAAAATTACGGAGTACAGTGAACTGCACGCACAATCTGAAGCACAAGCCAAAGACCTGCTGCAACAGCTTCATGACATGAAAGACGAGTTCTACAAAATGCGTAACAAACGCAATGAGCTCGTATCCCGTGCCCAAATGGCGAAAGCCAAAAAGCAAATGTCCTCCATCAACAGCCTGCATTCAATCGAAAGTGGTAGTGCATCGCTTGGATTCCATCGTATGGAAGAGAAAATCATGCAGCTGGAAGCTGAAGCAGACGTATCCCGTGCTCCTTACCGGAACACACAATCTACGTATACCAATCCTGTAGATGTTGAAAAACAGTTCAAAGTAGATCAACAACTGCAAGCCCTGAAAAACAAACTGGGCAACGGGTCCAAAAATGAAACAGGCGGCACTTCTAAAGAATAACTGTTCGCTCAGCAGACAATATGATATTCTATAAATCGTGAATAAAGAACGGTTTGTAGAACAAAGGTTAAGCCATACAGGTCAGTATCGCCTGGTATGGCTTTTCCAACGAATAGGGAAAATCAACTTGCAGAGGAGGTGCGGCAGAGATGAACAAAAAAGAACAATGGCTTGCATTTGCGATCATTATTATCGGTATAATCATGCTATTGAATCAGCATATTAATCTGCTGACAGCTGCCGCACTGATCCTGTTAACGATTGGAATGGTTCAGGTTCGTAAAGGAGATACGCACAAAGGTCACCGCTACTTGGCGATTGGTGGATGTCTTCTGCTGCTTGGGAACCTGATGATTGTATTTTTAATTGTACTGGCTTCACTGGCCTATTTTTATTCCAAAAACAAAAAGATGCATCTGCATGGCGATGTCATGCGCAAACAGAATTTTTTGGCCCGTTATTACTGGGACCAGGTGCCTTGGACGTTACGAAGCATGAGCTTATGGCACGCTATTGGTGAAGTTAATGCAGATCTGTCTCTCTCCATTCCGGAAGAAAAACAGACCATTGTATTGCTGCAAGGAGTTATGGGAAATGTTCGTTTGACACTGCCTGAGGATTACGGAGTAGAGATTGAGGCTTCGGTCATGTTTGGACGAATTAGTCTGAATGGGGAAAAAGACAGCGGCATGATGAACAAGTTGATATGGAGAACGCCTGGTTACGAAACCAGTGAACATAAAGCAAAATTTGTTATTTCTTATATTGTTGGCGACCTAAGCATTCTTAATCCGTAATAAATCAATAAGTGAAGAAAAGGAGGAGACCCGGTTGAAGACAAAACGACATACCGACATGGTAACCCGAAGTATGGGTGAAGGGATCCTCCTTGTTTTCATTGTGCTCGCTGTGATCTTATATGTGCTGTATACATATGGTTATCTTGCTCCGTTTGCTGGATGGAGGCATCTGATTCAGTCTGGCTTAGCGCTGGTTTTATTGCTGATAGGCATCGGAGCGTCTTTTGGCTTCTATCAGAGTTACCGGGTCAAACGCAGGCTTGAATTGCTGCGGGAAACCCTTCTACAATGGGAAAAGGGATCTCTATCGCGCACCGTACCCGATCTGGGGATCGACGATGTAGGCCGTTTAAGCGAACAGCTCGGGCGGATCGGCAAGAAGTGGGAAGATCAGGTTACCTCACTGCAACGACTATCGACCAACAATGCACAGCTCGCAGAGCAAGCCAGAATAACGGCAATTGTGGAAGAGCGGCAGCGATTGGCACGAGAGTTGCATGATGCCGTTTCTCAGCAGTTGTTTGCCATTTCGATGACTGCCACAGCGGTTGGACGAAAGATGGAGAAGGACTTTGCACGTGCCCAGCGGCAGGTGGCATTGATTGAGGAGATGGCTTCGGTAGCCCAATCCGAGATGCGCGCATTGCTTCTGCATTTGCGACCGGTTTATCTGGAAGGCAAACATTTAGAACAGGGCCTGAAAGATCTTGTCATGGAATTAAAAACCAAAGTACCCATGGACATTGTACTTGAGATGGATGAAGATATCCATTTGGTCAAAGGCATTGAGAATCATCTGTTCCGAATTATTCAGGAAGCGATGTCCAATACACTGCGCCATGCCAAGGCAGAAAAAATGGAGATTCGGCTGCAGCGCCGGACCGATGCAATTCGTGTGCTTATTCGTGATGATGGTCAGGGCTTCGATCTGGATGACCAAAAGCAGGCTTCCTATGGTCTGGCCAACATGCGGGAACGTGTTACGGAGATCGGGGGAGCCATTCAATTTGTAACGGCACCAGGTAAGGGAACACGAATTGAGATAACGATACCTTTGATGAGCGATGAAAGTGAGGAAGAACATGTCAATGGAACCGGAAGTAGAAACGGAGACGGAAACGTCGATCAAAGTGTTGCTCGTGGATGACCATGAAATGGTACGGATCGGCCTCGCGGCCGTGCTCGATACAGAGGACGGGATCGAGGTTGTGGGTGAAGCGGGAAGTGGCGAGGAAGGTATTCGACTGGCGCAGGAATATAAGCCGGACGTTGTTCTGATGGATCTAGTCATGGAAGGCATGGACGGGATCGAGGCTACACGGCAGCTGCTCAAAATGTATCCGGAATGCAAAGTCATCGTGCTAACCAGTTACCTGGATGATGAAAAAATGTATCCTGTTATTGAGGCAGGGGCCTTCAGCTATCTGTTAAAGACATCAAGAGCCAATGAAGTGGCAGATGCAATTCGTGCTGCGGCACGTGGACAATCGGTTCTGGAATCGCAGGTAGCCTCCAAAATGATGAATCGATTCCGGCAGCCACAGGCAGCAGCCCCGGCCCATGATGAGCTTACTGACCGGGAGATGGATGTGCTTCGTTTACTCGCGAAGGGCAAGTCCAATCAGGATATAGCCGATGATCTGATCATCGGTATCAAAACAGTGAAGTTCCATGTAACGAATATCCTGGCCAAACTTGGTGTGGACGACCGGACACAGGCAGCTATCTATGCCTATAAAAATGGTCTAGCAGAGTAAGAAGACTGTAATGGGAACGACTTTAATTAGTAAATTCATTAGCAAGAAAACGTACTTAACGAATTTGAATAGATAGATCGGCAAGTGGAAAGGTCTGCTCTACCATGCACATGGTGGAACGGGCCTTTTTTTGTGATGTCCAAAGAAGTTTAGCAAATGGGGAAAGGGGGCATGCTGTTGATAGATTCATAGAATGGAAGAGAGAGCGGAGGATAACCATGTTAAATCGTTGGATGTCTGCAGGTATAGTGGCTTTGGCACTTATTATTGTTATAGGTATGACGACGGCGTATGCAGAGAAAAGCGAGTCAGAAGGCGAGAAGCTGGAACAGTTGATACATACCTCGAACGCAGCGATGGACCAGGTTGAACGCATGATTATCAAATGGCAGGGACAAGGGATAGGGAGTGCAGAGGAACAAGCAGCACGTTTGTCGGAGCAATTGGGACTGCCGCGACCGGTTTTGGGAAGCCAGACAGGTCATGATGTGTATCGCAGTGAGATTCAGGCTGAAGGAAGTCGTGCAGGCATATTGGTAAATGCCGTCGTGACTGGAGAGAACGGATACTATGTTATTGTACAGTTGGCGGGGAATCATTCCACTGGATTAAGCGAACTCGTTTCTTTGCATGAACAGGTAGATCAGCTGCTTGCAAATTCTGAGGTGGAAGCGGCATGGAACCTTTCAGTTCAGGGCAGAGGAACAACCGATGTATCGGTTAGCAATCAACTAGAAGAGACAGAGGCTAAGCTGTCTGGCCAACTGAGTATGCATGCAGCTGAGCGTTATACGGATGACAACACTGCAAGCGTGTCCTACCGTGTCCCTGAACTCCCGACTGCCATCCAGAGTGGCTCGGATGTTCTGAACATGCAGATTGCTGTACATCAGGACCATGATAAGGAAAGCAATCGTGTTACGTTAGGTTTTCCGGTAATCACTATAGAGTATTGAAATGATATTAGGTGAATTTATAGGCTTGATCATGAATATTTATAGATCAATTTTTAGGGAAATGTTTGAAGGAATATGGGGCTCCTTTATCAGGAAAATTAGTGCAACCCTTCAGGCAATATGCTAAAATGGCATCACATCCAAGAGGAAGCTACTGGTAATTGTCGGTTGTATGTTGTGCATATATAACACCATTACATAGCTCGGGAAGAGCAGAGAAAAGAGTCTTCCCGGAAGGAAGAGGAGCCCATGGTCGAAAAACAAATGCGAGATGAAGTGCAGACGCCAGGCGCAGTATTTTTCATTTTTGGAGCAACGGGTGATTTGGCCCGCCGGAAGCTGTTTCCGGCAATCTATAGTCTTTACCGCGAAGGCAAGCTAGCCGAAGACTTTGCGGTTATTGGTGTAGCCAGACGTCCGAGGACACCAGAACAATTCCGGGAAGACATTCATGAATCCATTAAGGAGTTCTGCCGTTATCCGGCAGGTGAACCTGATGAGTGGAATGCGTTTGTCGAACATTTTGAGTATAAATCTCTTGATATTAATAACGTGGATGGCTTCAGAGAGTTACGGGATCAAACAGAAGGCCTGGAAGCAAAGTTTAACACGCCAGGCAACCGGCTGTTTTATCTGGCACTGGCTCCAGAGCTGTTCGGCAGTGTCTCTTATAGTTTACGTGATGGCGGAATGCTGGAGAGCCGAGGCTGGAACCGGCTTGTCATTGAGAAGCCGTTCGGGTATGATCTGCAGTCTGCCGAGCAGTTGAATGAGCAGATCCGTGAGGTGTTCCGTGAAGAGGAAATCTATCGGATTGACCATTATCTGGGCAAGGAAATGGTGCAAAATATTGAAGTGATCCGCTTTGGTAATGCATTTTTTGAGCCGCTCTGGAATAACAAACATATTGCGAATGTTCAAATCACACTTGGTGAGACCGTTGGTGTGGAGGAACGTGGGGGTTACTACGATCATTCCGGTGCGCTGCGGGATATGGGGCAGAATCATATGCTTCAGATGCTGACGATGATTGCCATGGAGCCGCCAAGCCGTTTATTTCCTGAAGATATCCGGGACGAGAAGGTTAAGGTGCTGCGTTCCTTGCGACCATTCACATCCGATGAAGAAGTGAGCCATAACGTTGTCCGTGGACAGTATACAGAAGGGGAGTACCGGGGCAAACAGCTTCCGGGGTATCGTCAGGAGGACAAGGTTAATCCAGAGTCAAATACCGAGACTTATTTTGCTGCACGTGTATTCGTGGATAACTTCCGCTGGGCGGGTGTCCCTTTCTACATTCGGACAGGCAAACGTCTGCCGGTGAAAACGACGGAGATTGTGGTTGAATTCAAGTCCATGCCGAACAATGTATATCTGGGCAAAAAATATAAACTGGAACCGAATCTGCTCGTTATTCGGGTGAATCCGATGGAAGGCATCTATATTAAAATCAATGCCAAGAAACCGGGCTCGGACTCCGAAATTCAGCCGCTCGCAATGGACTTCTGTCAGAGCTGCATGATCGGAATCAACTCGCCAGAAGCATACGAGCGTCTGCTGCATGATGCGGCAGAAGGGGATTCCACATACTTCACCCGCTGGGATGAAGTGGCGACCGCATGGTCTTTTGTCGACCGTATTGCTTCCGCATGGGCGGGGAATCATGGAGAACTGCATACGTATCCTGCAGGCACATGGGGACCGGAAGCGACAGGGAAGCTGCTGGAGCAGGATGGTTTCCACTGGTGGCCGGTGAATGGGCAGGACGAAGACAGTGTTATTTGGCAAGTGAACAACTAATCCAGTAAATCATGTGTGAAAAAGCCTTGGATGGGACGTGAGTGCGCGTTCTTCCGGGCTTTTTTTGCATAGGAGAGAGAAAGAATAATAAGGAAATAAATAAATAAATAAAAATAAGTTGTTGACAAAAAGTAAGTGAATAACTTATACTCAACTCAAGAGTTAAAGAAATTACGCAAAAGAAAAACGGACGAAAGAGTTCTAAGGAGTTCTTCGAACCGATAGATTATTCATGAGATGAAATTTGAACCAGGTGAAGGGGTTACGAACACATTCATGAAGGAACATTTTAGCATAATATCTTTAATCTAAGAATACTATTTTGTAACTATTTGAATGGAGGAAAAGGACATGTTGGATGTAGGACTTTTGTTGATTCGTTTGGTGATCGGTTTGTCGTTTATGGCTCATGGTGCACAGAAGTTGTTTGGTTGGTTCGGGGGTTATGGGATCAAGGGTACAGGCGGATGGTTTGAGTCCATGGGGATGAAGCCGGGCGCACTTGTTGCACTGCTGGCAGGTTTGGCGGAATTCGGTGGCGGCTTGCTGCTGGCTCTGGGTCTGCTGACTCCAGTAGGTGGCATTCTGATTGCACTGACCATGTTGATTGCGATTGTAAAAGTTCATGGTGCAAATGGATACTGGTCTACACAAAACGGTTTTGAGTATAATCTCGCGATCCTGGTGATCGGTGTGGCGTTGGCTCTGATCGGTGGAGGACAGTACGCACTTGATGCATTGATTTTCTAAGTAAGCTAGGAACGTGAATTAGGAGTACCTGGATGCCATTTTATTGGTTGAAAGGTGCTCTTTTTTTGTGATTGGAAAAGTGAAGAATCCTTTGCAGGTAATCGGTTATTTTCGGTAAAGATTATGGTACAATAGGAGAGTTGGGTAAGAAGCAGGTTAACGGTTTGTTAAAGCAGCACAGGAATAGGGAGGATGAACTCCGTTGTAAATGTGTAAAATTAAACCTAATGTGCAAAAATCGAAGAAAACAATCAACCGGTATTGCCGGATTGCATAAAAGATTGAGATTAGACCGGCCAGGCCGGTAATTAACGTTGAATGAACGGATGAAAGGGATAGAACCTATGAGCAAAGCAGATAACATTCTTCAACAGGAAGTGGACAAACGCCGGACGTTTGCCATTATCTCTCACCCGGATGCGGGTAAAACCACATTGACCGAGAAGCTGTTGCTGTTCGGGGGCGCGATTCGTCTCGCCGGTACGGTCAAAGCGCGGAAAGCAAGCAAGCACGCTACAAGTGACTGGATGGAAATCGAGAAACAGCGGGGGATCTCGGTTACATCTTCCGTGATGCAGTTCGATTATCTGGGTCATCGTGTAAACATTCTGGATACTCCGGGTCACCAGGACTTCAGTGAAGATACCTATCGTACACTGACAGCTGCAGATAGTGCAGTCATGCTGATTGACGTGGCCAAAGGTGTCGAGGCACAAACCATCAAGCTGTTCCAGGTTTGTGCGAAGCGCGGCATTCCGATCTTCACATTCATCAACAAGCTGGACCGTGAAGGACAAAGCCCGTTTGATCTGATGGAAGAGCTCGAAAACGTACTGGGTATTCGCTCCGTACCGATGAACTGGCCGATTGGTACAGGACGCGATCTGTGCGGCGTGTATGACCGGATGAAAAACCAGGTGGAATTGTTCCAAGGGGACGACCACTCTACGATTAAAGTGCAAAAAGTAGACGGCTACGAAGATCCGATTATCCGTGAGATGGCGGGAGAATATCTTCATGATCAGCTGTGTCAGGATCTGGAGCTTCTGGATGTAGCGGGAGATCCATTCGACATGGAGAAGGTACAGCGTGGTGAGCTGACTCCGGTATTCTTCGGCAGTGCCATCAACAACTTCGGTGTGCAGACATTCCTGGAGAACTTCCTGCAGCTCGCTCCTAAGCCGGAGCCGCGTCACAGTACCGCGGGTGAGATCGAACCGACGAATGAGAAATTCAGCGGATATGTATTCAAAATCCAGGCAAACATGAACCCGGCACACCGCGACCGTATCGCGTTCCTGCGGATCGTGTCTGGTAAATTCCAACGGGGGATGAGCGTTAAGCATAACCGTGTGGGGAAAGAGATTAAGCTGTCCCAACCACAGCAATTCCTGGCTCAGGACCGGGATATCGTAGAAGAGGCATATGCTGGCGATATCATCGGATTATTTGACCCGGGTATTTTCCGGATTGGCGATTCGCTTAGTCAGGGAAGTGAGGTTGTATTTGATGAAATGCCAACCTTCTCGCCAGAGATTTTTGCCAAAGTAACGGTCAAAAATGCATTGAAACATAAACAGTACCAAAAGGGTATCGACCAGTTGACGGAAGAAGGAACAATCCAGGTGTTCAACACGGTGAGTTTCGATGAAACACTGCTTGGTGTTGTAGGTCAGCTCCAGTTTGAGGTATTCGAATACCGGATGAAAGGCGAGTATGGGGTAGATGTACAGCTGCAGCGTATGCCTTATCAGTTTGCTCGCTGGATCGTGGATGAGAATCTGGATCCGAGCAAATTCCGGATTAACTCAACCCTGGTGAAGGATAAAAAGGGGAATTACGTTGTCCTGTTCGAGAATGAGTATGCGATGAGAACAGCAATGGACAAAAACCCGACTGCCCAATTCCTTGAGACAGCTCCATAAGTTTAGCTTAATATGAAGCCATTATAATAATGGCATTAATACAGCAACGGTAAAGATCCCTCCGCCTTCTGGCGGGGGGATCTGTTGCTTTGCACCTTACTTCGATGGCAGGTATGATCCAGCCGGATAAGGGAAAGCTTTCTTTTGCAGGCAGAACAAACGTGATGACGGTTACCGATCCCTTTCAATACCTCGATTAGCGAAGCGGTTGAACGGGGATGGTGTGCAGATGCTCCTGCGCGACTTGAATCAACTCATCCTGCTTCGCAGAATCAGTGTTCTTCCAGATCATTTCGAAAATGGCGCCAAGTCCGGGCAATGCGGCTTCCGGTCCATCGACAGAACCTTCAATCATCTCCCGGAGCTGATCATCACTCTTGTCATGAACTTTATGAACAATCGCTTCACGCAGGCTTAATGT
This sequence comes from Paenibacillus sp. P13VS, assembly GCF_015143645.1. Lineage (NCBI taxonomy): Bacteria > Bacillati > Bacillota > Bacilli > Caryophanales > Paenibacillaceae > Paenibacillus > Paenibacillus sp. P13VS. The sequence goes on from NZ_WYEV01000008.1 coordinate 16,746, forward strand.
AATTGGCATCGCAATTCCCTCCTCGTATATTCGGCTGCTCCTATACTGTTCCCTGGGAAGCGTGAGCGCATTCAAGTTTATCCGGCTTTGTGGTATACTACGAAGGATATTTAAGTAAGCATTGACATCTGAAAGGATGCGCAAGAGCTGAAGTGCAGCGGGAGGTTAAGACCCTAATGGCTAAGAAACAGTATGCCGTAATTGGCATGGGGCGGTTCGGATCAAGTGTGGCCAATGCGCTGAGTGGTATGGGATTCGACGTACTGGCAATTGATGCGGACGAGCAGCGGACTCAGGAAATGTCCAATGTGGTGACTCATGCTGTATCGGCAGATTCAACAGATGAAGAAGCGCTGCGTGCGCTGGGCATACGAAATTTCGACGTTGTCGTTGTGGCAATCGGTGAAGATATTCAGGCGAGCATTTTGACGACCCTGATTTTGAAAGATATGGGTGTTCCGGTTCTAATCGTCAAGGCACAGAATGAGCTGCACGGTAAAGTGCTGCAAAAGATTGGAGCAGACAAGGTCATCTACCCTGAGCGGGATATGGGGCTGCGTGTAGCCCATCATTTGACCTCTCCGAACATACTGGATTACATTGAGCTGTCTGAAGATTACAGCATATTGGAGATGAGAGCCTCCGAGCAGATGATCGGCAAAAACCTGTTGGAGCTCAACATTCGTGCACGCTTCGGTTGTAACGTCATGGCGATTCGCAGCGGGAATTCCATGAATATCTCTCCGTATGCGGAAGATCGGATTGAAGCTGGGGATGTATTGATCATAGTGGGCCACAAGGACCATTTGACGAAAATGGAGCTCGCCTATCCGAAGTGATGTCTCGGAGTCACCCGGAGTAAATTGAACGGCAGACGGGAAGGATGGAAAGATGGATATCGTATCACCGCAAAATACACGTGTGAAGGAATGGGCACAGCTGCTGGAGAAGAAGCACCGTACCCGTCAGCATAAATACATCATTGAAGGCATTCACCTGGTTCAGGAAGCGCTGCGTGCACAGGCTGATCTGGAATGCATCGTTTACGATGGCGAGCAAGGAGTACCTACAGAACTGGCTGGCCTCGAAGGACCCCTTCAACGTATAGAATGGATCAGCGTATCGCCTGCTGTGATTACCAAATGTACGGATACGATGACACCGCAGCCTGTTTTTGCCATTGTACGTAAAGGTCGTGAGCCGCTGGAAAGTCTGCTCTCTGGAGAGCAAGGGCTTGTTGTGGTGCTGGATGGGGTGCAGGACCCGGGGAATGTGGGAACGATCATCCGCAGTGCTGATGCAGCTGGAGCAGCCGGTGTGGTGCTAGGTGCAGGCTCTGCCGATGTGTATAATCCAAAGACGATTCGTTCAACGATGGGATCATTGTTTCATTTACCCATTGTGGAAGGGCAGCTCGAATCTATCCTTCCGCAAGCGAAAGCAGCAGGCGTGAAGCTCGTAAGTACCTCTTTGCAAGCAGAGTATTCATGTTATAGCTATGATTTTACTCAATCCGTTTGGCTAGTGATCGGCAATGAAGGCAAGGGGATATCTGAGTCTACGGCAAGGCTTGTGGATGATGCGATTACGATCCCGATGCAGGGACAAGCTGAATCGTTGAATGCCGCAATGGCCGCGACGATTCTGATGTTTGAAGCGATGAGACAGCGGATGGTTTAGTTTATAGATAGGTAAATATTAAGTACGATATAGGACAAGGATTTAAGAAAAACAAATTAAGCTTATTCCTACTTTTGTGAGAGATAGGGATAAGCTTTTTTCTTTTGAAATAGAAAGTTAATCGACCGATCAGAATAATGAATTGGATTAGAGAGAAGAAGCTCTATAGCTACCTGGAGAAGCTGGAACTTGAAATTAGGGAATCCAGTGATAGAGAATAGTGGGAAGAATCTGAACGCTGCGTGTAACCTTACTCTGACATTCTAATATGATTTGGATACAAAATATTGTTGAAAATGAGTGAGTGAAGGCGGAGGACATGTTCCTTCGCTTTTTTTGGTGTTTCTGAATTCATGCCCTCCCCTGTACGTTCAGCCGATATTGATGCGGAGTTGTACCGGTAACGGAACGGAATACTTTGCAGAAGTAGGAAGGCGTGGACATGCCTACACGATGACCAATTTCTGGCACGCTGTATGAATTACGGGCAAGTAATACGCAAGCATGACGAATACGGGTAGCTTGAGTATAGGCGACAATGGTCGTTCCCGTGGCCTTTTTGAATACATGAGACAGATGATAAAGAGACATGTGCAGTTCTGCAGCGAGATCTTTGAGTTGAAAGGGTTCATGGTAATGTTCCTCAATCCACTTCATGATGGCTTCAGCGTGAGGATGAAGGAGACTGTTGAAGGTTGGACGCACGGATTGGGAGAGGGCATGTTTGTCTTCTTCCCATATGTATTGAATCTGTACGAGCAGGTTCAGTAAAAAGAGCCGGGCAGCCTCCTCTTCTTTTTCTCCATGGAGTCCGTTGGGATGAATCTGCGCGAACTGTTCCATGAATTGCACCAGCATGGAAGAAGAAGGAAGAGTGAAAGGTGTAATAGGTGAAGGTTGTGCCAGAAGCTCCTGTACAAAATGATGAGTAGCTGTAAAATGACGCCAGGTTTCCTTCAGCACATCCAGATCATACATAAGTACACTACGGACAAAAGGATGCTCATCCGTAACCTGAATCTGTACCTGATGCAGCTGAAAAGGACGGAAAATCATCAGTGTACCCGGTTTAAGCGGAAAAGCTTGTCCTTCCGTAATTAACTGGCCATACCCATCATGAATGTAGGTCACTTCCATTTGGGCATGGGCATGAAATATTTCACGAAAAGTCGTGGTGGATGTACGTCGGCAAGCCAGATCGAATTGCTCCTTGTCTAACATGGACAATGCCTATTCCTCCCTCAACATGAGCACAAGATCCTTTTATTTTAACACAAGATACACGCATAAAAGCGCTTAATAATTGTGTATTGTGAAGGGAACAAGGGAGGTATGTTCAGATGTTAAAGGTAGCGATTATTGGAGCTGGAGCAATTAGTGGAGCACATATCTCAGCCTATTTGACCTTTCCCGATCGATGTCAGATTGTAGCTGTGGTTGATATGTACCCTGAGAAAGCACAGAAACGAATTAATGAACATGGACTGGAGAATGCACAGGCAGTAGCGGATTATAAAGAATTGCTGAGCCAGAATATTGATGTGGTCTCTGTCTGTACTCCGCCGTATACACATGCTTCCATTACGTGTGACTTTTTACTTGCCGGTGCTAACGTGCTGGTGGAAAAACCGATGGCTTCCTCACTGGAAGAAGCAGACCAGATGCTGAAAGCAGCTGAACAGAGCGGGAAACTTCTGTCGGTCGTGGCACAGAATCGGTTCACTACACCGATGATGAAGCTTAAGGGGGTGCTGGACAGTAAGCTGATGGGCCCGATCGTACACGTTCAGGTGGATTCATTCTGGTGGCGGGGTCATAACTATTATGATCTGTGGTGGCGCGGTACTTGGGAAAAGGAGGGCGGTGGCTGTACGCTTAATCATGCCGTACATCATATTGATGCCATGCTCTGGATGATGGGTCCACCCGTGGAGCTGCAGGCCATGATGGCTAATACGTCGCATGATAATGCGGAAGTGGAAGATGTGTCGATGGCCATGCTTCGGTTCCGTGAAGGGGCACTCGGCATGATCACGAGTTCCGTTGTACATCACGGAGAGGAGCAGCAGTTAATTTTTCAGGGAAAAGAAGCCCGGGTATCTGCACCGTGGAAAGTGGTTGCCTCAACGGCACGTAGTAATGGATTTCCAGAGCCAAATCCGGAGCTGGAACAGCAGATACAGCAGAAGGCTGACGCATTGCCGGATGTCCTTCACGTCGGTCACGCCGGTCAGGTCGAGAATGTGCTAAACGCCATCGAGATCGGATCACCGCTTTTGGTGGATGGACGGAGTGGGCGGAATACACTTGAACTGATTGTAGGCATATATAAGTCCGCGAGTACGGGGGAGAAAGTTACCTTTCCTCTGGAATCAGGCGATGCGTTCTACACACGCGAAGGTATAATGCAGCATGCGGTGCACTTTTATGAAAAGAAGACGGCAGTGGAGAACTTCGAGGATCTGAGCATTACGCTGGGGACCCAGTTGGAGTCAAAATGATTAAAGGAATGTATAACAAAAAGATGCCAATGTCTCAAGATAAAAATGAGGCGGCATCTTTTTTGCTAGACCACAATCTCACGCATATATGTTATCAAATTTATCATATAAATGGACGATAATTGGACTAACTACACTCCCTTGGACAATCCTATCCTACATATTGGAACAACCGAGATGACATGTAATGTAACTTTTACTGCAAGATTTACTGTGCTTTTGTAGGGATTTAACCCAAAATAATCCGGTTACCTGCCACTCTCCTCACGAAAAAGGGAAACGTATTTGCAATCGTAAGGGAACGTTATTGAGGGGTTGAACCAATTAGTGTAATAGTATTACAGCCATTTGTCCGCCCATCGCTCCACGGCACTTAATGCCCTTCCCAGCTCCGTCCCTTTGCGGGACAACATATATTCTGTCCGAACTGGTCGCTCTGTAACCACATGGCGCACGACCAGACCTTCTTCCTCCAGTTCTTTCATTCGTTCATTCAGTACGCGTTTGCTCAAGTCAGGGATATAAGCGTGAATTTCACTGAATCGTTTGGGCTCTTCCATCAACGCATGAATAATGAGGGCAACCCACTTCCGGCCAATGATCTGATAAGACTGTTCCACCTTTTCGCATATTTGCTTGGCATTCTCATCATCGCTCATAATTGTACTCCTTTGAATTAGTTATGCTTATTATAGCACTAGTATACTTATTGTAACCTGGATGTCTACAAGCGTTATGTATAAAATATCACATACCAATTGTTTATAATCTTACCACATAAAGCGTTAACAATAAACAAAAACCCTGTAAACACTGGTGTTCACACGTTAGACATGATTGTTGACGAATTGTGACGACAGGTGTAATATGGGTAACGTTAATTCAAATGGTTACAATTTATAACCTTGGTTTAAGGTTGTGGAGAGAAGGAATGTTCCATGGTTAAATTCGGGTATGGTATATAAACGGAGGCAAGGCGGGTCACGCACCCACTTATTCCGTCTTTTGTCATGCTTGGATTTGAACATTTTGCACCATCATATACTATACTGCACAGATCACAGGAGGCACTCCAATGGACGCAATGACATTTGTCCTGTTCGGGGCAACAGGCGATTTAGCCAAACGCAAGATTTACCCTGCATTATATAACTTGTACATTGATCAAAAAATGCCGAAATCCTTCTCCGTTATCGGTCTTGGACGGCGTGAATTGTCGGATGCTGACTTCCAGGCGAATGTCGAAAAGTCACTGCATGAATTCTCACGGCAAACGCCTGAAGAAGAATCCCAGGTACGTGATTTCATTGGGGCTTTCCGTTATTGTTCACTGAACAATACGAAGCTTGAAGATTACACGAAATTGCTGAAAATCGTCGAGCAGCGTGAACAGGAACTGAGCATTCCGGAAAATCGCATGTTCTACATGTCGGTTGCACCAGAATTCTTTGAGCCAATCGCACTGAATATTCAGGAAAGCGGCTTAGGTAACACCAAAGGCTGGAAGAAGCTGATTATTGAAAAACCATTCGGACACGATCTGCAATCTGCACGTGAACTGAATGAGAAACTCAGCAATACCTTTGCTGAGGAAGAAATTTATCGCATTGACCATTTCCTTGGCAAACCGATGGTGCAAAATATTGAAACCCTGACGTATGCCAACCCGGTTATTCAGGCATTGTGGTCCAACCGTTACATTGCCAATGTACAAATCACGGCTAGTGAAACAGTTGGTGTTGAAGAACGTGCTGCGTATTACGACCAAAGTGGTGCCGTTCGCGATATGTTCCAGAATCATATGCTTCAATTGCTGATGATGATTGCCCTGCATTTGCCAAAACGCTGCACACCGCAAGAAATTCAGTTTAAAAAGCAAAAAATTGCTGAAGCACTTCGACCACTGACCAAAGAAAACATCGCTTCTGAGGTGGTACGTGCTCAATACAGCGCAGGCGAGCTGCAAGGGAAATCCGTTGTCGGCTATCTGGACGAGCCTGGTATCCCGGCTGGTTCCCAGAACGATACGTATGTTGCGGCGAGATTGTGGATCGATGATCCATTCTGGAGCGATGTTCCATTCTACATTCGTACAGGTAAACGACTGGCTGAGAAATCCACACGCATCGTAGTTGAGTTTAAGGCGCCCCTCAAAACAGGTCATGAATCCGAAATTACGACCGAGCCTAACCTGCTGACGATTGAAATTGGTCCAGGGGAAAGCATCTCGCTTCAATTGAATGCGAAGAACCCATTGAACCATGGTGAAGTGGAGCCAATCAACATGACATTTGCTTCAGGCAAACGGAACATTCCGGAAGCTTACGAAAACCTGATCTTTGACGCTATGCGTGGAGATTCCACCTTCTTCGCTCACTGGAACGAAGTGGAGCTGGCATGGCAGTGGGTACAACCGATTCTGGAAGCCTTCCAAGATGGCAGTGTACCGCTGGATACGTACAGCGCAGGATCGCAAGGACCTGATTCCGCAGATCGTTTGATTGCAGAAGATGGCTATCGTTGGTGGTAAACATATTTAAGGCTAACTGATTATACCGTTCCAATTTTGCATAAGTCCTTCCGGCCAATGGCCGGAAGGCCGTAAAAATTTTTGATATAGATGTTGCTGAACATGGTTTGTTTTAAGCGGTGTAGTGCAGGTGACGGAATCGATTCTGCAGAAGCGAAGCTAAAAGCTTTCTGAAAGAAAGCTACTCCAGAAGCAAATACTTCGCCTTTGTATCCAAATTTCAACTATATATAGTGGAATTAAGAAATTAGGATACAACAGCGATCGGAAGAACGATCCGTAACCGGAACGGTTACCGCAGAATGCAAGCATGTTGGATACAGTATGAAAAAAATGCATTAATAATTGTTCATAACAGGAGGATTTATCATGAAACTTGGACTTATTGGATTGGGCAAAATGGGATTGAACCTGGGCAGAAACCTGATTGATCACAAGCATGAAGTGGTTGCTTTTGACTTGAATGCTGAAGCAGTTAACGAAATGAAAGAATACGGAGCAAAAGGCGTTTCTTCTTATAAAGAAATGGTTGAATCTCTGGAATCTCCACGTGTACTGTGGATCATGGTTCCTCACAATGTGGTTGATGCGGTACTGGCTGAAGTAAGCCCGCTGCTCTCCAAAGGCGATATCATTATTGAAGCAGGTAACTCCCACTACAAAGAGTCGATCCGTCGTTACGAGGAATTGAAACCATCCGGTATCCACTACATGGATGCAGGTACTTCCGGTGGTATGGAAGGCGCGCGTAACGGTGCATGTTACATGATCGGTGGAGACCCTGAAGCTTGGGCAATCGTTGAGCCGGCATTCAAAGACACTGCAGTAGAGAACGGTTATCTGTATGCAGGTAAAGCGGGTAGCGGTCACTTCCTCAAAATGGTGCACAACGGTATCGAGTACGGTATGATGGCATCCATCGGTGAAGGTTTTGACGTACTTGAGAAAAGTGACTTCGACTTCGACTTCGAAAAAGTGGCTCGCGTATGGAACAACGGTTCCGTTATTCGTTCTTGGCTGATGGAGCTGACTGAGCGTGCATTCTCCAAAGATGCGAACCTCGATGAAATCAAAGGTGTAATGCACTCTTCCGGTGAAGGACGCTGGACTGTGGAAACCGCATTTGACCTGCAAACTGCTACACCAGTTATCGCTTTGTCCTTGCTGATGCGTTATCGTTCCCTGGAGACAGATACATTTACAGGTAAAGTGGTAGCAGCACTGCGTAACGAATTTGGCGGCCACGCTGTAGAAAAAAAATAAGTTCATATATAACTGTTAACATATAAGGTTGTTCGGGTAATGAATATCATCGTGTTTATAAATTCATCAAGTGGAGGGAACATATCATGAAATTTTTCTTGGATACAGGGAATGTTGAGGAAATCAAACGGATTGAACGTCTTGGTCTGGTGGATGGAGTCACGACGAACCCGTCTTTGATTGCCAAAGAAGGCCGAGTATTTAAAGAAGTGATTCAGGAGATCTGTGGCGTTGTCAAAGGCCCGGTCAGTGCTGAAGTTGTCGGTCTCAAAGCCGAAGATATGTTGAAGGAAGCTTATGAAATTGCTGAATGGGCACCGAATGTAGTCATTAAACTACCGATGACCGAAGAAGGGCTGTATGCTTGTCATGAGCTTACGCAAAAAGGAATTAAAACCAATGTAACGCTGATCTTCTCGGCAGCACAAGGCCTGATGGCGGCAAAAGCAGGAGCGACTTACATCAGCCCATTCGTTGGCCGTCTGGATGATATTGCAGTGGATGGCATGAAGCTGATTCGTGATCTGCGTCTTATCCTGGATACGTACGATATGCCGTCCGAGATCATTGCAGCAAGCATCCGCAATATCAAACATGTTGAAGATGCCGCCCTTTCCGGTGCGCACATTGCGACGATTCCTGGATCGCTCCTGCCAACATTGTGGAAACATCCACTGACAGATAGTGGCATCGAGCGCTTCCTGAAGGATTGGGAAACTGTTCCTAAATAATGTTGCGAAAGATTTATGCATTGTTATAAAGCATATGGCATAAATGAATCAAAGCCTTCACCTTGCAGAGGAATCTGCAGGTGAGGGCTTTTTTTATTATGAAGAAAAAAGAATAGCTGGCCACTCTGAGCGAACCGCCCATTTAATAAACGGATGTTGTCGCTGTCACAGGGGTGCTGTCCTTCTTTTTCAGGACAACGGTGCATATGGATAACATATAACCCTAGAGCTCATCCCGCAGGGAGAGGGGGACACCCGATGAGAAAAAGATGGCGGAGCCGAAGACGACGGAAGCCGCCGAGCGGCAAACGCAAGATGTGGCTGATTATTTTACTGGTAGCGGTATTTTGCCTGATGCAGGGCTTTGCGTATGTCGATAAAAAAATGAAGCCTCCAATTATGCATTTGGCCAAAATACGGGTAAAGCAGATTGCTACGGAAGCGATCAACAAGGCCATAACGGCCCAGGTGGCGGAAGGTAAATCGACCGAAGGGCTGATTGACTGGAAAACCGATACTGCCGGTAAAGTGTCCGGTTTCATGCTAAACTATGATGAGCACATGCGCATTACGGCAAGTACGATGAACATTGTGCAGTCCACGTTACAGAACGTGCATATGTTAAAAGAGAAAATCCCCCTCGGCCAGGCTCTGGGTAGCCCGGTCCTGGCATCCTTTGGTCCGAATATTCCCGTTCGTATTGAGCCGCAGGGGGCTGTGAAGGTTGATCTGAACACCAGGCAGCAGAATGCCGGAATTAACATGATCCTAGTAGAGGTATACATTCATATTATTGCCGAAGTGGCCGTGGTGGTTCCCTTTGATATGGAGCCAGAGACGGTAGATACCGAAATACCAATATCCTACCTGCTCGTGGTCGGGGATGTGCCCATGTATTACTACGACAATCAGGGCAAGCCGGTAGGCAGTAACGGCAGCAGTGCACCATCCATTGCATTACCATCAGGCCAGGCTGGCGTATCCGGTGGTACTGGCGTGACACCGAACCCTTCCGGTCAGAATCAGCAGCAGACACCAGGCGGTCATATGCAGGGAGATGAGCTGGAGCTTGAGCCTGATCCTGATCTTACAGGAGAAAATGGTGGACTACCGCTTGAGACAGACGTGAATCATTGAATTGAAATGAGTTGAATCGAACTAAAGACGTTCAATCAACAAAAAACGGGATCCTCTCCTAAGAGGTCCCGTTTTTTTATTTGCTTTTCGCCTTGGCTTTCTTCTGCTCGCGTTCTTCCCGTTCCCAATGCTTCAAAAGCGGATAAGGGTCAAACGACCATTCCGTCAGTCCGGTATCCCGGTAGATTCCGTAATGCAAATGGGGAGGGAATTTCCCCTGTGTACCTGGTTTGCCATAACCGGAGCTGCCTACCCAGCCCAAAACTTGACCGGGGGTAACGACCTCACCTATGTGGGCATTCTTATCAAAACCGGATAGATGAGCGTAATAGTGATAGTGGTTGTTCAAATCACGGATACCAATCCGCCAGCCGCCAAAGGGATTCCAACCCTTAATCTCAACGACGCCGTAACAGGTGCTGCGCACGGGAAGCCCGTGGGGTGCGAAAATGTCTGTTCCCTCGTGGATACGATAACCGCCCCAGCTGCGTTTGGTCCCCCATGTGCTGCGATAGGAATAATTGGTGCCGAGCGGAACAGGAAACGCATGGGTGAATAAATCGATGCTGTCAAAATGCTCATATAATTTCGCAAACTGCTGAATGCGCTGAACAGCCCGGGTATTATGATAATACTCCCACAGGGCAATGCTGAAGTCATCCTGACGGGCTCCGAATCTCTGGATGACGTTCGCCATACTGTACAGCACATCCAAGTCGTTGTTGGCATCCGCCAGTCCGTCTCCCGATCCATCACGACCGTATCCATTAAAAAAAACGATGGAGCCCGGCTGTTGATCCGTCTCATCCGGGTTAAGCCAGCCTCTCCAGGCGGGAGATGTCATGAAAATCCCGGTCAGCCGCTCCGGGTGCTTGCGGTCTTTGGGATGAGCACGCGTCAGAGTTCGTTCATATTGGTCGATAGCTGCGAGTCTGAACCAGGGAATGCCGGTTATTTGTTCAATGCTCTCATATAAACTTCGGCGTGCTTTTAAAATCTCCGCTGGTTTCATTTCGGCAGGTTCCATTTTGGATGGCGCAGCCGAGGATTCACCATGAACATCAACAGGCAAGAATGGGAGAAGCAATGTGCCTGCAAGTAGGGTTTTCATCCAAAAAGAGTGAGTGAAGCGCATTTTGTTGCGATTTTGCACAGGGAAGCAGCCCCCTTTCCATTGAGATGATGCACAAGCGTGCCCGGTGAACCAAGCTATAACCTAGCGTTCTTCAAAAGCCCTTATTTTATCCGTGTAAGGGTGGATTGCACAAGATGTGACAAATGGGGGTTTTTCCAAGGCTTTCATGGTATAATATGTTCCGAGCAACAGCCTAACTTCATTAGAAAGAGGGTTTACGCATTGGCTAAACGTGTTAAGGAACCGAAACCGGACTGGATTCGGATTAAATTGACAACCGGCGATAACTATCAGGAAATGAAAACGATGATGCGTTCGAAAACGCTGCATACAGTATGTGAGGAAGCAAGATGCCCAAATATTTACGAATGCTGGGCCAATCGAACAGCTACTTTTATGATTTTGGGCGACATTTGCACACGGGCATGCCGCTTTTGCGCTGTGAATACCGGCTTGCCGACGGAACTTGATTTGCAGGAGCCAGAACGGGTCGCAGAAGCTGCGGAGCAAATGAACCTGCAGCACTGTGTTATTACCAGCGTCGCTCGTGATGACTTGAAGGATGGCGGAGCGACCATTTTTGCCGAGACGGTTAAGGCCGTTCGACGCCGCTTGCCTTTATGTAGTGTAGAAGTATTGATTCCGGACTTCCTGGGTGATCGGGATTCCCTGAAAATTGTTATGGATGCCAAACCTGACATTCTCAATCACAACATTGAGACCGTAGAGCGGCTATCGGACAAGGTCAGAGCCAAGGCCAAATACAAGCGTTCACTTGAATTGCTTGCTCGTGCCAAAGAAATGCAGCCCAACATTCCGACCAAATCCAGCATTATGCTGGGTGTAGGTGAGGAATATCAGGAAATTTTGCAAACCATGGATGATCTGCGTGCTGTGGATTGTGATATCATGACAATTGGTCAGTACCTGCAGCCATCCGAGAAACATCTGTTTGTTGAGAAATATTATCCGCCAGAAGAGTTCGCAGCATTGAAGCAGGAAGGATTGAAACGTGGATTCAGCCACGTTGAATCCGGACCGATGGTACGCAGTTCCTATCATGCACATGAACAGGTTAAATCTGCTGCAAAACATGCGGAACAGGCGGCAACACACGCATAATGGAGGACACTGGATTGGAAGAAGAAAAAAGCACTGAGCAGGTTCAGGACACGGTCCAGGATCAGCCTCAGGATAAACCGGAAGAAAAAGTACAGGAAAAGATCATCGTTCAGGTGAACGGTAAAAATTACGAAATAGTGCAGAACCATAAAGAGGGCTGGAACCCGGAAGTTTTCCGCGACCGGTACAGTGAAGTTCTGGAGCGTTACGATTACATTATCGGGGACTGGGGCTACAGTCAGCTGCGGCTCAAAGGCTTTTATCGTGATAATCATCCCAAAGCCACGAAAGATTCCACCATCTCAAGCATGGTGGATTATATCAATGAATATTGTAACTTTGGCTGTGCTTACTTTGTTCTTCAGAAGAGCAAAGAACAGCCCCAAGTCAAAACAAAAAGCGGCTCCTGAGAAGGGCCGCTTTTTTTGTGCATGTTTTTATAGCCGGGAGTATTCTTTGGTGAACACCAATCTGCTTGTTTTTGAACCAGGCTAGTCCAAAAAGGCAGTGCGAACCCGGTTCCAAAACGGATAGGGGCGATAACGGGCAAAGCTTACCTTGTGACTTGCAACCTGACAACGTACGGAGATCAGATCCTCCACCATGACATTGACATGATCGATGGTCAGCAGCAGCCTTTGGTCCTTACGCGAGAAGATGTCACAGTGATGGTGCTTGGGCAAAATAACCGGTGAACCCAGCGTCCGATAGACACGGTTATTGATTGAAGCAATTTCGGCAATTTGAATTGCCTCAATGGTTGGATGCACCATTGCACCACCCAGGGCCTTATTATAGGCTGTACTGCCTGAAGGGGTGGATACGCAGATCCCGTCACCCCGGAACATCTCGAAGGTCACGTCATTAATGTCGACTTGGGCTACGACCGTACCGTCCACACCTTTTAACGTAAATTCATTCAAGGCAATATAGGAGGTGTTACCCGATTTTTTACGAATCTCAAGCTCCAGCAGCGGGTATTCTACAATTCGGGGTTTGAGTCGTTCGGGATCCCCTTTTCCGCTCATCAATCGTACCAATTCCTGTAATTCATCCTTCTTCCAGTCGGCATAAAAACCGAGATGGCCTGTATGAACCCCAACAAAAGCAATGTCCGGGATCCGGTCGATGAAATTGTGAAATGCCTGCAGCATTGTACCATCGCCTCCGATGGAGATAACAATCTCCGGCGATTCTGCATCCAGCTTGAACCCTTCTTCTTTTGCCAGCGCATGAAACTGCTGACTCAGATCAATCGATAACTGGTCTCCGCGGTCTTGAACATAGTATCTCAAGATGAAAGCTCCTTTGTGGTCATTATATTACCGATGATAATCAATTCCAGAGCAGAACACAACGTTGGATTGATATTCATTCGAAATATAGGTACGCATTAGGGCTTATTTTTGGAACCGTCTTGGGAAAAGCAGGGCACGAAGCAGAGAAAAGAACAGCAGCAAAATCAGCACGCCGCCAAGGATCATGAATCCGAACCATATCATTTGTCCCGCATCTGGTGAGTATATAGCTGTAGCTACAGGTGAAGAGCTGGTCTCACTTATGGCGGGCCATGCGGACTGACCCATTAAAGGCACCCAAAGTAATAAAACAAGTACAGGTGCGATTAGAGCATGTATGGCTCTCGCAAACAGAAACGGCCCATATCGCATCGGTGTGTTGCTGAGTATGCTCATGATCTGGGCATGTACCGACAATCCTCCCCAGGACAACACAAATGCAGCAGCTGCTGCCTTATAAACAAGAGGGACGGCTGTACCTGCTCCTCCAGCTTCCTTGGCTCCAAGAGTCACTTCAAACAAACCACCTACAAGACTCTGTGATAAGGCAGGCGGCAAGTTCATGAAGGTCAGCAGCTGCTCTGTCATTTGATACAGCACACCAAGTGATCCGGTCTGTACAAGTAACTCCATCATGACAGAGAAGAATACAACAAGCCCACCTACGATAATAATAAGGCGAAGGGATGAGGAGACAGCCTGGCGCAGTAGTTCTCCAAATGCACGCCCATCTGCCATTCGTGCCTCATGCATGGCATGGATAGCCTGTATGAATCTGCCTCCCTTTGGCTTCACGGTTGAGCTTGAAGGCGTAGGGGATGGAGAAGATGAGCTAGCTGCCCTTCCATGGAATCGCATGAGCAGACCAACGATGAACGCAGCGGCATAGTGAGAAGCGACCAGAACCGGAGCAACGGCTACATTGTGAAAAAAACCAACGGATACCGCACCGATCATGAAGATGGGATCGGATGAAGTAGTGAACGCCACGAGCCGCTCACCCTCTTCCCGCGTGACCAGCTTTTGATCCCATAATTGAGCGGTTAATTTTGCTCCTGTCGGATAGCCGGAAGCGCAGCTGACCGCAAATACAAAACCTCCGCTTCCTGGAACACGAAACAGGGGGCGCATGAGTGGATTTAACAGGGTCCCGAGAAAATGGACGATGCCGAAACCGAGCAGCAGCTCAGAAAGAACCAGAAAGGGAAAAAGCGAAGGGAATAACACATCCCACCAGATGGAGAGCCCTCTCACACTTGCATGCCAGGTCTCTGCAGGGAACAGGACCATTAGAAAACAGAGAACGAGGAGAGCGAGTGTAATCAGAACATGGGTAAGTTTGTATGAAGCTGCCATGCATACCTCTCCTTTATATAATAATGGTCGTTATGTCTGCTGCAGTGAGTGTCGCTTGTGCCATCAATATATGAACCAAGGCGGACAAACAGTACAAATTAATATCCAGAAAGCGCTTGCAAAAATGGCTGTATTTTTAAACGATGTATGCTAAAATGATAAAAACGCCTGAACGTCACCTATTTGTCCAATAGGGTGAAATTCAAATCGGATGGAGTGATGATTATGAGTCTTGTCACCGGAATCCTGGTCTGTGCTTTTGTCTATGTGATACGTGCCTCGCTTGTACGCTCTGAAGAAGAGGACTGGCGAAGTTATTAATGGAATATATGGTGCGCCAATCTCGCGATTGGTGCTTTTTTTGTGTCTTCCGAAGTGAAGAGGCTCTAGAGGAAAAGGATCAAAGACATCTTGACTTGCCGATGTTAGATAGGACTTTTGGGATTTTTTTGATAGAATGAAGATAAAGGTGATGGCAACCTGATCTCAATTTTGTTTTCATATTTAAGCATTGATGTGTAAGATATGCCAAAATTCGACACGACTAGTGAGGGTTAGATGAATGAATCCCAATCTGAGTATTTATGAAAATCTGGGCGGAGAGCAGGGTGTTCGGGCATTAGTTGAAGCCTTTTACCCTATAGTCCAGCAAAACGAACAACTGGCTCCTCTATTTCCGGAAGATATACAGCCGGTTATGGACAAGCAATACATGTTTTTGTCGCAGTTTTTCGGTGGACCTGCGTTGTTCTCTGAAGCGTATGGTCATCCGATGATGCGTGCACGCCATATGCATTTTGAAGTGACCGTTGAACGGGCACACGCCTGGCTGGCATGCATGGATCAAGCGTTGACACAGATCGGTGTGGAAGAGCCGCTGCATTCTTTTATCCTGCAGCGTTTGTCGGGGCCGGCACATCATTTTGTGAATACGCCGTAACTCCGAATACAGGTAAAACGGGAGAGGGATGGAAACGAGTGGAATTAGAGCCTCTATATAAGGTGAAGGTCACATGTCATTATTGTGAAACCGAGTTTGAAACCTCCAGAGTCAGACCGAGCTTGAAGCGGCCCTATCGGACAGATTCCGATTTTTGTGCCTACTATAAGCTGGAGAATCCGGATTTCTATGTTGTGCGGATCTGCCCTGAATGCGGGTTTGCATCGACAGAGAACTCGACAGATAAACTGACGGACAAGCAGCGGCTTGCATTCAAGGAACAGATCGGTAATCGTTGGGAAAAACGGGATTACAGCGGTGCACGGACGCTGGACCAGGCACTGGCCACATACAAGCTCGGTCTATTCTGTGCCCAGGTGATCCAGGAGAAGGATCGCATTGTAGCAGGACTGCTGCACCATATCGCCTGGTTGTATCGTTACCGGGAAGATCATGAGCAGGAACGGCGCTTTCTGGAGTTTAGTCTGGAAGCTTATGTTAGAGTGTTCGAGCGGGAAGGCGCGGGCAGTAATGAAGCAAGGCTGCTTTACCTGCTGGGTGAGCTGAATCGCAGAGCAGGCCACTTCCACGAGGCCGTCAAATGGTTCGGGCGTGTCATTCACGATAAAAGGATCACGGATGCGGCCATGATTCGGGCATCCAGAGAGCAGTGGGCCCTGCTGAGGGAACAGATGATATCGGGCAAGATGGAACTGCCTGAAGAAATGATTGAAGCAGACAAAGAGGCTGCTAAGCGCAGCCCCATCTAATTAAACTTTGATTATTTGCGGACAGGTTTACTGGAGAGCAGATAATCACTGTCGTTATCAATAACGGTCATGCTTCCATTGCAACAAGGAAAGACCAGCAATTTCTTTTTGCCTTCACGAATGCGTACAAGCTCTCTCGGTTTGAGGGGCAGCAGCACATTGATTGCTTGGCAGAACGGGCATTGCTGTACATAAATGTCCCCCATGACAATATCATAGGGCCAGCTGTTTTCAAAAGGGATCATTCCTGCTCGCCTTCCGAAGGGGCTGGTTTCGATGCTTCTTCTTTGGCCAATTCGGCAATCTTCTGCAACAGGATGTGCTGGGGCATGTGCATCAGGTGCTCAAGCGGTACGCCAAGGGATTCTGCTAATTTGACGGCTGTGTCAGCCGATATTTGTAAAGGTTTCATCACATTTACCTCCTGAAAAAGTGGCTTAAACTATTTCTCTAGTATAGAGATAGAGCACTCATAAAACCAGTTTTTAATTGAAGTATTTTAGTTTAAATCCTTGAATTCCAAAAAGAGAGGTGCCTTATTAAATGAAAACACCATTAAAACCTGTATGGGATCTGGAGTCCATTTTTAGTGGAGGTTCTTCCTCCGAATCGTTCGCTGCGTACCTGGTAGAGCTGGAACAGGATGTACGCAAACTTCAAACCCTGTTGATTGAAACCGCTGCACCAAAGACACTTGAAGAAACTCATGCATTCGACGCCATTCTGGAATTACTGCAGAGCTGTTACATTCGTATTTCGGAAGGCTCTGCATTTGTATCTTGCCTTTCATCGCAAAATCAGCAGGATAAAAAGGCTACGCAGCTGCAAGGCTCTGTTAGTACGCTCGGGGCCATGCTGAACAGCAGCAAGTCCCGTTTTGACAACCTCCTTAGTCAGACAGCAGATGACGTATGGGAGAAGTGGATTGCTCGCGAAGATATCAAGCCTCTGGCATTTGTACTGAATGAGAGCCGGACACAGGCTCGTGAGAAGCTGTCCCCTGAACTTGAAGGACTTGCGCTGGATCTGGGTGTGGATGGTTATCATGGTTGGGGCAAGTTCTATAATACGATCGTAAGTAAAGTGAACATTCCGTTTGAACAAAACGGTGAAACGATCATGCTCTCCGCCGGACAGGCTGCCAACAAGCTGAGTGATAGTAATCGCAATGTGCGTGAAACGGTATTTGCGAGCTGGGAGAAGGCTTGGACGGATGTGGAGGACTTCTGTGCCGATACATTAAACCATCTAGCCGGATTCCGTCTGAAGTTATATGAGAACCGCGGCTGGGACGATATTCTCAAAGAACCATTAGCCATCAACCGGATGTCTCGCCAAACGCTCGATACGATGTGGGACGTTATCAACGGAGCCAAACCGGCACTCGTGAAGTATCTGGAACGTAAGGCGCAGCTGCTGGGTGTGGATAAACTCAGCTGGAGCGATATTGATGCACCTGTAGGCAAGTCGGGTGGCAAAGTGACTTATGATGAGGCGGCAATCAATATCGTTGAACAATTCGCCAAATTCAGCCCTAAGCTCTCGAAATTTGCTGAGATGGCATTTGAGAAGCGCTGGATTGAAGCGGAAGATCGCCCAGGCAAACGTCCAGGCGGATTCTGTACTTCTTTGCCGCTAAGCAAGGCTACCCGCATATTCATGACGTTCTCCGGAACGCCATCCAACGTTTCTACACTTGCGCATGAACTAGGTCATGGATACCATCAGCATATTATGGAAGAGCTGCCTGCACTGAATCAACGTTATGCCATGAATGTGGCAGAGACTGCATCCACTTTTGCCGAACTGATTGTTGCTGATGCGCTGGTACAGTCCGCGACGGATGAACAGGAGAAGCTTGCTCTGCTGGAAGATAAGATTCAGCGCAGCGTTGCCTTCTTCATGAATATTCATGCCCGTTTCCTGTTTGAGAATCGCTTCTATGAACAGCGCAAAAAAGGCTTGGTTAACGCAGATGAGTTATCCAAGTTGATGGTGGAGGCTCAGCAGGAAGCCTTCTGTGGTGTTCTTGCATCGGATCATCCTCACTTCTGGGCATCGAAGCTGCATTTCTATCTGACAGGTGTACCGTTCTACAATTTCCCTTACACCTTTGGCTACATGTTCAGTGCGGGCATCTACGCCAGAGCACAGCAGGAAGGTACGGCCTTTGCAGACAAATATGATGATTTGCTGCGGGATACCGGGCGAATGACGGTGGAAGAACTTGCACAGAAACATCTGGGTACAGATCTGACACAGCCTGACTTCTGGCAAAATGCTGCGAATCTGGTGATTGCCGATATTGAGCAATTTCTTGAAATGACGGCAACCGCGAAGTGACAAATACAGGGAGTAGTACCCAAGCATTTTGAATGAAATGCTTCGTATACTCGTTTGTGAGAAAGAGAGCTGCACCACATGTTAACCAGCATGTAGTGCAGCTCTCTTTGCTTATTCTAGTCGTAGACCTAGTTTATATAATTTGTCGGATTATCAAGAATTTACTCGTTTTAAAGCATTGGATTGGCAATTAATTGTGCAAATTATAGTAATAAATACCCAAGTTTGTTTCATTTTGTTGAATGAGTATATTTGTTGTCATATAATGAGTCGTAAGTCCTTGTTTTAAAGGATGAAGTGCATAAAGGAGGAGCAATAATGGTAAATATTGACCAGCTTTCATTAGCAAGACAGTTGGATTTGGTGTTTAAAGAACTTGATAAGGAACTGTCAGGGTTAGACTCGGGTGTAGTTTTTGTGCAAATACGCAATAATGTAATTGGAAAGTTCGGTATTCGACATAATCCGATTTCTGGACGGAATGGACAAATGGAAACAGAGGATCAGGGGTTAACTGGAAGTCAGCGCTCCTCATTCCGCGCTATGGCACTTGAGACTTTAAAGTTTAAGCAGAACTGGACGCATGGAGAAATTTCGTATGACTTTACCGTAAGACAAGGCGTGATTTTGGTGGACGCCACGATGGAATCCAATTACAACATGGCTAACCTTATGATTCGCTACCCTAGAACAAATACATACAAGGATTCAGGAATGGAGTCGACATCTTAATTGTGTAGACATGCACAAAAGCGGCGCTTCCGGAGAAGGCCGCTTTTTGGCTCTAAATCATCCAAGCATTAGTCCGAACTTAAGAACGACCAGACAATTGTTGCTCAGCGATTTGTACCAGACGTTTAGTAATGTATCCACCCAGAGAACCTGTCTCACGGGAAGTGTAGTTACCGTAGTAACCGTCTTGTGGAATTGTTACACCCAGCTCTTGCGCAGCTTCCATTTTCAATTGTTGCAATGCTGCGTTTGCTTGAGGAACAACCAGATTGTTGGAACGGCTTCCGCTACCTCTGTTTTGACCTCCGTACATGTGTGTCACCTCCTTATGGCTTGGTGATGTTAGTATGGTTAGAGAATGAGGAAATATACGTGATATGGCGTAAGGAAATAATTGGGATTTAATCGTGAGGAAACACATGAAAAAAGCCGATCCAGACAGGATCGGCCTCTTTGTTAATAAGGTAAATATTATAGGTGTGTTGTACTACCCGTACAAGATTGAAAGGGACTACTCCTTGGTAGGAGCAACAACCTCAATCCGGGTGAGAAGTTCAACGGGTTGTTCAGGTTCCAAACGAATTAACCCGGTTTGTTCATCCGTCAGAGGCAGGTTCGGGGCATCGGAGAGCCAGGTGTAGGGCTCAATGCACAGAAACTGATCGGATTCACCCTTGGTAAAGAGCACCCAGTGTTTAAAATACTGTTCATCTGCTGAGTACTTCAGCATATATCCATCCTGACGACGGAGCTGTGCAGTCGCTGCCTGACCTTCCGTAGCTTTGAGAATGGTATCCCAGTTGCGTCCCTGCATATTTACACCTTGATTTAAGGCGTCCCAATCTCCAAGAGGCTCAAGCTCACCCGTAGGCAGCTGTTCCTCGTTCTGAGCATAAACGCCAGAGACAGGTAGTTGAAGTGTCCAATCGGCAGGCTTGCCGTCTAGCAGGAACCATGTATGATATCCCATTCCAAACGGAGCGGGAGTCGAACCCAGGTTGGTAACACGAAGACGCTGGCTCAGCACGGAGTTTTGCAGCCTAAACGTCATTTCGAGCTTCAGAGGCACCGGAAATTGTTCCATCCAATGCTCTTCATTTGCAGTCAGCAATTCGGTTGTAATGGCACAGCCTTCTTCATCTTCTTCAATGTCGCTGACACACCAGGATTGGGTGCGATGGAGACCGTGAATATGGTTGTCATTTGCCGTATTCTGATCGAACTGGTATTTAACCCCTTCGTATTCGAAGCGCCCACGATGTATGCGTCCTGGCGGAACCAAAAGAGGTACACCGAAGTGATAAGGTTTCTGCAAATAAAATGCTAAATCATCTTCTTCTGGACTGCGGACGACATCACGATCCTGCACCAGATCACGAATCGAGATGATATTGTTTCCTAGACGCGGCAGCAGGGTGATCTCCAATTCACGGCTATGTAGGATATACGTGTCGTAACCATTCCATTGGCCTTTGGTCACTTGTTTCATATCGATGCTCCTTTTCCCACTTGAAATCTGTCTGCAAGCGGCTTATCATGCTCCGCTGCAGGCGTGTCATTGAGTACATGCCAGCAATCCCATACAGCCTTCCGAGGTAGGGCTAATACAGGATAAGCAATTCCATCATAACAGATTTCGGCTTGGCGGGTAAAAAAAGCTGATTCCATTTTTGACAATCTGCGTGAAGCGGATTAAGATGGAATGCAGAAGGAAATAACATATGAATTGAATCAAAGCGATGACAGGGACAAGTAAGTTAGGAGAAAACCCTTCAGAAAGCCGGTGGGTGATGCGAACCGGTGTGAACTCTTTACCGAATGGACCCTTGAGTGCCGATTGGAACAGGTGCCTTGCAGAAATGCAAAACTTACCTCAGTAGAATTGGACGTCTATTCCACGTTACGGGAAAATGAAGGTGTTTTTCGCATGATTGAAAAACACGAATAAGGGTGGCACCACGGTCTCACGTCCCTTGCGGATGTGAGGCTTTTTTGCGTCCGCGGAGAAGAAACAGGCGAACAAAACATGAGGAGGCGCGAGTGACTTATGAAAACTGTATTATCTGGAATCCAGCCGAGCGGTAAACTTACCCTGGGCAACTATATTGGTGCAATCAAGAATTTTGTGAAGCTGCAGCATGATTACCAATGCCATTTTATGGTGGTAGATCTCCACGCAGTAACCGTGGCTCAGGAGCCAGCTGCACTGCGTGAACAGTCTGAAGCCGTGGCTGCACTGTTTCTAGCAGCTGGGATCGATCCAACAAAATCAAATGTGTTCCTGCAATCCCATGTTCCTCAGCACGCTGAGCTTGGATGGTTGATGACGACACTGACATCGATGGGTGAACTGGAACGGATGACCCAGTTCAAAGATAAATCTTCAGGCAAGGACTCGGTTGGGGCGGGCTTGTTTGTATATCCTTCATTGATGGCAGCCGACATTTTGCTGTACAATGCGGACCTCGTTCCTGTAGGGGAGGATCAAAAACAGCATTTGGAACTCACCCGTGATCTGGCAGGCCGTTTCAATCATCGTTATGGAGAATACTTTACGATTCCGGATCCATATATTCCGCAGGTGGGCGCACGCGTGATGTCCCTGGACGATGCTTCCTCTAAAATGAGTAAAAGTAATCCAAATGCGGGCAGCTACATTGCCCTGTTGGACCCGCCGGATGTAATCCGCAAAAAAATTAGCCGTGCCACGACGGACTCCGGACGTGAAGTGGTTTACGACCCGGCCAACAAGCCAGAGGTCAGCAATCTGATGAGCATCTATGCAGAGTGTGCAGGCATTACGCTGAATGAAGTAGCAGAACGTTACGAGGGTAAAATGTATGGTCCGTTCAAAAAAGAGTTGGCCGAAGTGGTTGTCTCTGTTATTGAACCGTTACAGGAACGATATCGGGAAATTCGTGAATCTGGCGAATTGGCCGAGATTTTGGAGACTTCAGCACGTCGTGCTGAAACAGTCGCTGCCAAAACGCTTCATGATGTGAAAGAACGCATGGGGTTTGTTCCTAGACGTACAGTATAGGCCATCACGGACATCGTTCAACAATGTTAAAACTTCACGATATAAAGTGATGAAAAAAGAGAGGAGCCAACTGCTCCTCTCTTTTTTTGTTCAAATAGAAATCTGGAACCTTCTAGGTCAGGATGTCGATTCGGTTGTAGAACGCAATTCCTGGCGCTCTTTCTTGGCACGAATGACGAAACCCCAGCCGATATTGGCAATGGATAGGATGAACAGCAGCGAGGCTAACCAGCCGTTATAAGAAATCGATATGGCTGAAACCGTTAACAAAACAATCGACGAAAATGCGAACCATAAGGACAAACCTTTACTCATTGGGAAAAACCTCCATCACAAATTTAATGAATCTCCGTATAACTTGAAGCGTGCGAGCCATAATAATCTTGCAAGCTTGCAATACATTACAGACACAGATTGAAAGGAGATTTTAAATATGGCTCAAGGATCTCGTTCTAACAACTTGGTGGTACCTCAAGCAACTGCAGCACTGCAACAATTGAAAATGGAAGCTGCACAGGAACTGGGTGTAACAATCCCGCAAGACGGTTACTACGGTAACTACACTTCCCGTGAGACAGGATCTCTTGGTGGTTACATCACCAAACGTCTGGTACAAATCGCTGAGCAACAATTGTCTGGGTCTGGCAAATAATTTATCATAAAAAGCAAGCAACAAAACAAAGGCCCGGAGCGGAAACGCTCCGGGCTTTTCATCGCGCAACAGTTCCTTACTTGATTGTGCCTTTCCCGGTCCTTCTCGTCAAGACCGGGCGGATAAAAGTTTTTTATCCATTTTCTCATCGCTTAACCAGCCGACATACGTATCAATCGTTTCAAAATTGCGGTCCATCACGACCACGGCGACAAACGGATACTGCTTGCGGTGTCGATACCGCACATCCGCCCAGCGAACCTTGTACCCTGCAGGCAGCTCCTCTACCTCGGCAACCGCATAGGAGGTGAAGTAGAGAAAGGCATTTACCTCTGGTGATTTCCGTGAGGCGGCGACAGCCGCATGAGTGGAAGACGAGGCATGCAGATGCCAGGTCAGCTCTGCTCCATCCATTTTTCCGATTTCGTAACTGTTATCCGCAAAATGCTTCACTACATGCCAGCGGTTCCAGGATATCGTTGGAATGACGATATAGCGAAGCGCCGGTTTGTTGTTATCCAGCCTTTTCACTTTGGCTACAGCTTGGGCATGGGCAATGATTCTCCATACATAATAAAGCGCTATAACGATATACAGTGTGACAAACAACGGAGCAGGAGCGATCAGATCAAAGGCCCACAGCAGGATTGCCACTACGTGCGAAGCGAACAGAAACGGATCGAAAATATGAATGATATTCCAGGCAATCCATCGTTCCGAGAATGGCCTTGCTGCCTGGGTTCCATAGGTGTTGAACAGATCGGTAAACACGTGAACGCCCACAGCGACAGCTGTCCAGGTAGCGACGTGTCCAATGGGAACATCCGGGAAAATCAGTGCAATGACGCCCGTGATGAGCAGAACCCATAATAGAAGAAAGGGCGGCGAGTGGGACATACCCCGATGATTTCGAATGTACAATGAGTTGCTTTTGAGACGCAGCGCCGTATCAATGTCAGGGGCCTGCGAGCCAGCAATGGTACCCACCATCACCGCAGCCGCGAGCATGGGATTGGAAGCCACGACAGGATCGACATAAGCCAGACCTGCCAGACCAATACCCATGACAAAATGTGTAGAAGTATCCATAAACGTCTCCTTTGTGGTGTAGCTCGATTTCATCCTATTAATGATTCTCTATCTAGGTGATACCCATATATAGTGTATATTATCCGCCTGTCTTGAAGCAAAACAGCCAAAACCCGAAAAAGATGTCATAAGAAGTTCATTTCATCCAACATTTGTACGAGCATTGTCATACTCTTGGCGATTTACCTATGATAAACTTTATATCGGAGACAAAGAGAGAAACCTCCAAACCGAGAATTAAGGGGGGATTAACCAAGCGTGGACAATCAGTTGGGATACCAGGCTTCTTCCGATTCTGCAACATTGACCTCGCCTCCGACCAAGTCGGGATCGTGGAAAGACTTTATTCATATCACCAAACCGGGAATACTTCGGACCAATCTTATTGCTGTTTTTGGAGGGTTTTGGCTGGCATCCCAGTGGGATATCAACTGGGTAAAGATGCTGCTGACCCTACTTGGGACTGCGCTTGTTATGGCTTCTTCCTGCGTATTTAACAATTATTTTGATCGTGAACTTGATTTGAAAATGGAACGTACCCGCAACCGCTCCTTACCGACAGGAAGGCTAACACCGAAGGTGGTTTTGTCGTATGCCATTAGTTTAGGCGTGCTGGGCTTAACTGTTCTTTTTGCTTTTTCGGGTATACTTGCCGGATTATGCGGCATTTTTGGCATGTTTGTCTATGTTGTTATTTACACGCTTTGGTTAAAACGATCTTCAACATGGAGCACATCCATCGGTGGACTGTCAGGTGCCATGCCGCCAGTTATTGGCTATGTCGCTGTAACGGGACGTTTGGACCTGGGTGCTTGGCTGCTTCTTGCCATGTTGTTCCTGTGGCAGCCTCCGCATTTCTGGGCGCTCGCCATCCGCCGGGTAGAGGATTATCGGGCCGGTGGTTTTCCGCTGCTGCCCGTAGTGAAGGGCATTGAACGGACCAAGATTCAAATGATTCCTTATCTTGTTCTGCAGATTTTTGTTCCCATTCTAATGTATGCATACGGGTATGCTGGTATTTTTTATCTGACGGTGTCACTGGTGCTGTCTGTACTGTGGCTATATTATGCACTCAAAGGGTTTCGTGCGCAGGATACGGACGCCTGGGCCAAAAAGGTGTTTCTTTATTCCATTAATTATCTGTCTCTGAGCTTCATACTGATGATTCTGGATACGGTTCATAAATAATGGGATGGAGTGCGGTGAAGGTGCAAAATAACTTGGGCATCTGCATCAAGAACGGTTACAATAAGGAAGGGTCCCATCCAGAGTGGGGTTCTTCGTATACATATGCACTTTCAAGCAAAAGAAGTTACTTATTTCCTCATAACGTGACATCCCGGGCAAGAAACGATAGCCAAGTAATCCAAAGTAAGATATGTATGCGCCTTCATATCGTAATTACAAGAAAGGACGAGGATGATGCTGAAAAAGTACAAATGGACCTGGATGCTGCTGGGTCTCGCACTGATTATGGCTGTATACCTTATGTGGGGCACCGTCTTTGCCAGCAAGGAGAAATTACCCGAGATTCGGGAGATCCAATCCTTCTCCATGGAAAATGTGGATGGGACAACCGTTTCGCTCGACGATACCAAAGGCAAGGTTAGGCTGTTCTATTTTTATTTCACCAGTTGTCCTGATGTATGCCCAATTACGACGTTTACATTGTCCCAGGTGCAGGATTTGTTGAAGGAAGATGGCACATTCGGCAAGGATGCTTCCTTTGTTTCGATTTCATTTGATCCGGAAGTCGATACCAAGGAGAAAATTAAGGAATTCGCGGACCGTTTCCACGCGGATTATGACGGGTGGTATTTCCTGCGAGGGGATATGGACAAAACAAAGCAGCTCGCCAGGGATTCATTTCAGATTCTGATTGAAGGCGAGAGCAAGGATGATTTTGCACATATGAACATGATTGGTCTCGTAGACCAGAACAATCAGCTGCGCAAGGTGTATAATGCATTTAATACAGAAGATGTCGAGCCTGCAGTCATCGCAGAGGATATCCGCAATCTGATCAATGAATAATCTGTTCTAATTATATTTGAATCATATTAGTATCCGTAAAAAGGCTGCTTGCCGGTTGGAAAATAACCGGTAAGCAGCCTTTTGCAATGTTTTACGTTTAGAAAGACGGGTACTCGGGGTATTGAATATACTCTTCCAATCCGGCCTTCTCCAACTGGGCAATGATGTACTCATCAGGGGTTCCTTCCACACCCGCATAACCACGTCTGGTATACATTTGCACTGCATCGGGGAAGGCGTCCCGCAGCACACCTCTGATTTTTTTGCCCGAACTGTCATTATCCATAAACAGATATACTTCATCATAACCAACCTGTTTGCGCAGGGATTCCAGCTTGAGCGAATTCAGAGTGCCGAATGTACATAAAATGTTGATTTCCGGCCCAACGAGACGTTTTAGCTTGCTGCGATCATTCTTACCTTCCACAATGACATGAATAGGCATGATATTCACCTCTTGTTCGAGAGCTAGTGTCGACATTCCCCGGGAAATGTTGCAGCGAAAATCGACTGGATTATATATAGTTTAGCTGTAAATGGGGGAATGATGCAAAGCAAAGGTAAATACAAGCCATTTTAATAAAAAAAGGACTTACATCATGGATAACGTCTATCCCAGTACGCTATTCGGATCGGTCGAAGAGAGGGATGCCTCACGTCTGCTGGTGAAGTAAGGAAGGAGCAGAATACCGACCATTAATAGAATAAACGCGATAAAATACGGCGAGACACCTACACGCAGCTGACCTGCGGCGATGGGACCAATGAAGGATCCGATGGAGGTAGCTATGGATTGCAGTGAAAAAATACGACCCAGCTTGCTTCCGCCGCTTAAACGAATGAACAGGGTCGCCATGGCTGGAAAAGTGATCCCTTTGGACATGCCCAGTACAAAGAGTACAGCAGCCAGAGGGATGTCCGGGAAGGCAGCCAGCGTGAAGAAACAGAGAGACATTAGCAGGACCCCAGCAGTTAAACGCAGCTTGGGCGAATAGCGATTAAGAAAAAGCATGCTGAGCGTAAGCAGTGC
Organism: Paenibacillus sp. P13VS; assembly: GCF_015143645.1. Lineage (NCBI taxonomy): Bacteria > Bacillati > Bacillota > Bacilli > Caryophanales > Paenibacillaceae > Paenibacillus > Paenibacillus sp. P13VS. The sequence goes on from NZ_WYEV01000008.1 coordinate 44,129, forward strand.
CCCGATACTAATGACTGAAAACAATAACCCCGTAGACATCATGGACGAATGCCCTCCGCCCCGAAGAGGTAATTCAAAAAACAGAATCCCTTGTGCACAAGCAATAACCAGCGGCAACGCAAAATACCGCCAGGAGACTGGAATAAAAGTATTGGTATTGCCTCCGAGGTTAGCAGGCTTGGGAGGTACGGTTTCTTTCTCACGCTGAACATCGACAAGCCCCTTCGGCATGGATAACCAGGCAATCATGCCTGACAGAATGAGCAGGTATCCAAGACTCGCAAATGTAGCAGAGAACCCCAAAGCACCAACAATCAGTGCTCCGGCAGCCGGAGATACAACAGACGCCAGCGTGTGTACGACACCATGTCCGGACATATACTTGCCCTGAGTGACCGGGTTGGTCGACAGCTGTGCAAGCAGGGCAAGACAGGCCGGAGACAGAAAAGCGAGCACAAAGCCGCTGATGGAACGAAGTGCAAGCAGCTGCCATGGCGTGTGAATGTGGGCTTGCAGCAGCAGAATAATGCCTGCCCCCAGTAAACTGAACACGATATAACGCCGACTGCCATGTTTATCGATTTGTGTGCCGGCAATTAAATTGCCGGGAAGATGAGTCAAGGAGTAGATACCCATCATCCACCCGATGAAGGTGGGTGCAGCCCCGAGCGAGATGGCAAAGGGGGTCAGGATGGGATATTGGGCGTGCAGGTCAAAAACAGCAAGAAACAAAAATAGATAGAGCCAGATGGCCGTTTTCACAAAAGCCCCTCCTTGTTAAACGATGCATGTTCATGCCAGGTCGTCAAAATGCGTTCCCGATTTTTCATGCAAAACCTCATGGTACTACTTGTACGTTCAACTGGACGAACTTAGACCTTTATTTTTACGAGAGAGTGCTTAGCTGACAGCGGGTTCGGAAATCATGTATAATATTCGGGAAGTGTGATTTCTTAACTCTAATACGGAAGGTGTAATCATGAACATAGAAGTGATCAAAGAGTTTGTGATGCAGAACTGGCTGGTGATCGTCGTTGCACTGATCATTTTGTTCTTTGTTCTGAATGTGGTCAAAACCGTATTGAAATGGGCGATTGCCATCATCATTATTGCGGCTCTGTTGATATACAGCGGCATCTCCATCGATCAGATTAAACAGACAGTTTCGGATGTGCAGTCCAGTACGATGGACACATTGAAAAAGGAAGCGACCAATATCATGGTGAAGGAAGCCTCCAAGGCCACCTATGCCAAAGGACAGGATGGACAATTTACCATTACGAGTCCCAATGTGGAAATTAAGGGGACAGCCGGGTCGAACAAAGTCAATGTGACCTTGCGCGGAATTTCACTTGGCGAATGGAATCTCGACAATGAAACGATACGGACGTTTGTCGAACAGGCCAGAGGAAATGGAACTGTACCAGCTTCTTAGCAAAGGGGGAATGAATACGTGTTGCAGAATTGGCTGGACAGCCTGAAGGAATTCAATGGCATCACGATCATGCTGTTATTGATTGTGGCAGCTTCATTGCTTCAGGGATGGTCCAGAGGCGCTTCGCGTTCGGCAGGAAGACTATTTGGATTCCTGATGGATGGCATTATGGCGGTCATTGGCATTCTGCTGTCCATTGGTTTGACCCTTTGGCTGGCACCGTATGTGCAGCAGTGGTTGTCTGCGCATGCTTCAGCCATGCCGAATCGGGATCTGAACCGATGGGAGCAGATGTATTATACGTTGGTTACGGCGATTGCTGATTTTCCATTGATGCGGTTTGCCGTGTTGTTTGTGCTTAGCTATGGAATTATTCGTATGGTGCTTGGCTTGTTCTCTTCCCTTTTCTTCAGAAGGAGATATCATTCGGCAGAGCAAGAGAGTACTCCCAAGGGTATTATTAGCCGCTTCATGGGTGCAATCATAGGCGCGGTCATTGGATCTGCCCGCGGGATGATTGTCATCGCCGTTCTTTTCATGATTGTCAGCCTATATCCTGGAAGCATGTTTAGCCGATATGTAGAGGCTTCGCCGATCTACATGCAGGGAGCAAAGTCCGTTATTGAACCGTTATCCGGCAACCTGATCAAGGACAAGCTGCCAGTATTTACCCAAGCAGTTCAGAAGGAACTGGGCGGAATTTTGCAGCGGAAGTATGAGGTCATTGACCACAATATTCCTGCAGATATTGAATCTGCAGCCAGTGAAATTGTGAAAGGTCAAACGACGGATGAAGCGAAAGCACGGGCCTTGTATGATTGGGTTGGTTCCCGCATTCAATATGATTACGGGAAAGTGGATGATTATGAGCAAAAAGGCATATGGCATGAACAGACACCACAGAACACGTTTGATACGCGTAAAGGGGTATGCATTGATTACGCACGTCTTTATGCAGTCATGGCCCGTTCACAAGGTCTGGATGTTAAGGTCGTTACAGGACTTGGATACAACGGCCAGGGCGGATATGGCCCACATGCATGGAATGAAATTTATTTGAGTGATTCCCAGAGCTGGATTCCGCTTGATCCGACATGGGCGGTGAGCGGTGACTGGTTCAATCCTCCGAATTTTGCCGATACCCATCTGAAAGATCAGACAGCATAACATTACACCGGACAGGGTTCCGGATTATGACGACGTTGCCAGGTTATCATGCCGCGGCTGGACTTATAAGAGCGGTATGCATCAAGTCATGAAAGAGGTAGGATGAATGAACAATCATTCAAAAGAGAAGGATGAACTTACCGACAAACGGCGCTTCAGTTACCGGATGAACGTATTTTTCTTCGCTTCCTTTGTTATTTTTAGCGTTATTATTGTACGGCTGGCGTTTCTGCAATTCGTGGAAGGGCCTGAGCTCAGTCAGGAAGAGGCCAGTAACATAACCAAGGATGTGCCGCTCGCTCCGGTGAGAGGAACAATCTATGATTCAACTGGTGAGGTGAAACTCGCGTATTCCAAACCGATTCAGTCTCTATACCTGACGCTCTATAAAAACTATGGTGATGTAAACGGACAACCAAGTCCAAACTTCCCGGAAGCTCAGGATATTGCGACAAGGCTGCATGATGTATTCGAACAATACAAAACCAAGGAGTCGGAGTCTCTTACTGTAGATCAGATCATTGAAGCAATGGACCTGAATTCCCGCAAGGCGAATGGTTTCATGCCTCGACTTATCAAGAGCGATCTGTCGGAGGAAGAAGTGGCTTATTTCCTTCAGCATAAGGATGAATTCACGGGAATTCAGATAGTTGAAGAAAGTGTGCGTTATTATGATCCGGACACCGTGGCTGTTCAGACCATCGGATATTTGAAAAAATTCAAAAGTTCCAAAACGTTGAACAAATACAAAGAGGTTGATGAAGCCAACAAAACACAAACGGATCCTGGGCTGGTATATACGGAAAATGAGTTTGTTGGATTTGATGGACTTGAATTGCAATATCAAGATGTCCTGCGCGGTAAAAGCGGTTATAACTCTGTCGACGTGGATTTACGGAATTTGCCTGAAGGTGTGGCAGGCTCCACTCCACCTGAGAAGGGTTATGACCTGATTACGAGCATCAACAAAAACGTGCAGGTGAAGACAGAGCAGGCGATCACAGATCAACTGAGCTGGCTGCATACGCACCCAGTTTCCGGCAAGCTGCATCCTAATGCCAAGACAGGTTTTGCGGTAGCGATGGAAGTGGATACAGGGAAAATTGTTGCTTCTGCCAGTATGCCTGACTATGACACGAACGTATGGAAAACCGGTGGTATCAGCACTGAAGATTACGATAAAATCAAATATATTTACCAGAATGGTACGATTCGTGGCTTCCCGCCAGATGACTCCGGTAAACGGGCAGAATCCGTTGTATTGCTTGGTTCCACGATCAAACCTCTGAGTGTATTGATCGGTCTAAAGGAAGGTTTCTTTACTACTAATACCGTATATCCAGACAGGGGTTCTACAACTTTCGGTGGGGATAACCGCAGAGTACAGAACTCTTCCGGTCACGTATACGGTCTGTTGACTCCACATGATGCGATTCGTCATTCCTCAAACGTGTTTATGATTGATGAAATCGGTAAGAAGTTATACACGACGTATGGTGCAAAGGGCGTTGATGTATGGGATGAATACATGGAGCAATTCGGCCTTGGTGTACTTACAGAGGTAGATTTGCCTAATGAGCGGCCCGGTCTCAAAGAATACAAGGAAAGCTCCGAGAGTTCCTTGACCAAGTTGGTATATGCCTCCTTTGGTCAGCAAGGGAAATATACAACGATGCAGTTAGCACAGTACACTACAATGCTGGCCAACAAGGGTAAACGGATGCAGCCGCAATTGGTAAATGAGATCCGAGATTCCGAGGGTAATGTTGTTGAGAAAGTGAAACCAAAAGTGCTAAGTACGGTCGATTTCAATGACGCTTATTGGAAAGAGGTACAACGAGGCATGGCTACGGAGGTTACGGCATTTAGCGGCTTCCCTTATGATTTTGCGAGAAAAACAGGAACATCGACGCAGCTAGTCGGCGGGAAATTGGTCGACAACGGGGTATTTATCGCTTATGCGCCGCGGGAAAATCCAAAACTGGCTGTAGCCGTGGTTATCCCTGAAGGGGGCTTCGGTTCCAACAGTGCGGCTCCAGTTGCACGTGCGATCTTCGATGCGTATGACGAGGAGTTCGGCTTGGACGGTGTTCCGAAGAAAGATAAAACGGAAGAAACAGATGAAACAGCAGCGCAGTAAATTCATATGGTTAAAGAGAGGGCCCTTTGAGGGCCTTCTTTTTTTGTGTATGGAGCTAAGAGTGGACCAGACATTTACATATTCCCTGTAACTTCATAGGGAGTTAACACGTTTAATTAAATGACTGAATCAATATACAAATATTCCAGATCAACAACGGAGAAGGGGCTCTCTCTAGTTTACGAAAATGTAACCAAAATTAGGAAGACGTGTCAATCAACCTTTGATAGACTTATATAGGGAAAATATCTGAGCTGTACGTTAATTAATTTAGACTGTTAACCATTATTTATAGAGAACGGAGAGGCTTATACATGTTTAACCGATGGAGGAGCAAGAAAGCATCCGATGAAGACACAGCTGTCAACAAGCCGTCTGCAGCAAGAATCAACCTGTTCTTTTTCGCTGCATTTGTCATCTTCAGTATCCTTATTTTTCGATTAGCTTTTGTGCAGTTTGTCGAGGGACCTGAATTGACGTATATGGAAACGACACGTAATACAAAAGACATTCCGCTGGCACCTGTGCGTGGACCGATCTATGATGCCACGGGAAAAGTGGCGTTAGCATACTCTGAGCCTGTACAGTCTCTGTATGTATTGTTGTATGAAGATTATAGTAACGGTTCCCGGCAGGAAGAAGCTCAAAAACTGGCAGATGATCTTGCGGCAGTGTTCAAGGAGTTTAACCCTGGAGACAAGGAACAGCCGGATGCAGCAGAGATCATGAAACGCCTCGATCTGGATTACCAAAAGACACACGGGTACACACCAAGGTTGGTAAAATCCGATCTGAATACGAAAGAAATTGCTTATTTCATGGAGAAAAAGGCTGAATATCCAGGGGCTATGGTACTGGAGGAAAATGTAAGAAAGTATGACCCTGATCGGGTTGCTGTCCAGGTCATTGGCTACACTAGAGAGTTCAAGGGTCAACAAAATAACTTGGATAAGTATAAAGAAATTAGTAAGTCGCTGGCAACGGAAAGGGATCCGGGCCTTCGCTACACTCAGCAAGAAATGGTTGGAGTAGGAGGGCTGGAGTTTCAATATCAGGAGGAACTTCGTGGAAGAAGCGGCTATCAATCTATCGATATTAATGCTCGTAATCTTCCTGAAGGAACAATCATGCAGACTCCGCCTGAGAAAGGCTACAGCATCGTCTCCACAATCAATAAGGAAATTCAGCTAGCAGCTCAGGAAGCGATTACAGATGAACTGCGCAAGCTGCCCAAGGCCATTACGGGGTATGCAGTGGCGATGGAGGTAGATACCGGAAATGTGGTGGCCATGGCAAGCATGCCGGACTACGACCCGAATGATTGGGATTATGAGAAAATCAAATACGTGTATCGGAATGGGACAATCGCTTCCTTTCCGCCGAATGATTCCAAGCCTAGGCATGCCGAATCCGTGGTATTGCTAGGTTCCGTCATCAAACCTCTTAGTGTGCTTATCGGCCTGAAAGAAGGCTTGTTTACAGCAGGGCAGACTTATCACGATCAGGGATATGCGATTCTCGGGAAAGATGGGCGACAGGTGAGAAATTCCCACTCTGCTTATAATGGTCATATCACTGCAAGACGGGCCATTGAGAAGTCTTCCAATGCGTTTATGATTGATATGGTGGGCAAACGTTTGCTGAATAAATATGGTTCAGAAAAAGGAATCAAAGTTTGGGATGAATACATGAAAGACTTCGGCTTGGGTGTTTCTACAGGCGTGGATCTTCCGGGGGAGTACCTGGGTACACTTGAATACAACGAGGATCATGAATCGGCCTTGACACGTCTGGCGTTTGCCTCGTTTGGTCAACAAGCGAAGTACACGACACTTCAGCTCGCACAATATACCACGATGCTTGCCAATAAGGGTAAACGGATGGAGCCTCATTTGGTGAAAGAAATCCGTGACGCCGAAGGCAATGTCGTTAAAAAAATCAAACCTAAAGTTTTAAATGAAGTGGATTTTGCGGATGCATATTGGAATGAAGTACACCGCGGCATGGTCACCAAAGTAAGCTCGTTTGATGGATTCCCGTACGACTATGCCCGTAAAACAGGTACGTCCGAGCAGGGAACCGGACCGAATAAAAAGGAGAACGGTGTGTTTATCGCATTTGCACCGCGTGAGAATCCAAAACTGGCCATCGCGGTTGTTGTACCGGAAGGTGGATTCGGGTCTGTCAGTGCGTCGCCGATTGCACGCAAAATCTTCGATGCATACGATGAGGTCTACGGTCTGGATGGGACGCCAAAAGGGAAAAAGGGTCAGGAGAAGGACAAAGAGTAAAGCAAGATTTTTGAGGAGAGGTACCAAAGTAACGGAGATTAACACACATGTGCAGTGGGTTATTCCATATCATGATCCCGCAAAACAACCAGTGAAAAGGCTAATATACGTTACCGGACAGGCAAGGGAAATTATCCCTTGCCTTTTTATTTTGCATCGGATAAAATTTGCGCAAGGGAAACATTATTAGTCGTGTATAAATTTTAATACCTTGTACAAAAAAATTAGATGTGGACAATTATGTTAGGAGAGGGAAAGGAGAGGTTGGAATTGTTAATGGTGAAAATGAGGAGTATTCAAAGAGGGTTCATGACGCTATCAGCCCTTGTCTTGATTGTGGTTTTGACTGCGTGTTCCAGCACAGCTGAATCGGGAAGCACGGAAGGGAAGATGCAGGTTACAGCAACCACAGGCATGATTGCAGATGTAGCACGTGAGATCGGAGGGGCATACGTTGACGTTACCGGGCTAATGGGTCCAGGCGTAGACCCCCATCTGTACAAGGCTTCGCAAGGGGATATCCGCAAGCTGGAGCAAGCTGAAGTCATTTTTTATAACGGGCTGCACCTGGAAGGGAAAATGACTGATATTTTGGAGAAGATGTCCAAGAGCAAAACAGTAACTGCCGTCACAGACGGCATCCCAGTAGAAGAATTGCATTCGGGTCAGGAGACCGGAGGTACGGAATATGATCCACATGTCTGGTTTGATGTGAGCCACTGGATGCATGCAGCAGAAGCTGTACGCGATACACTTGTCGAGGCAGATCCGGATCATGCTGAGGCATATCAGGCTCAAGCGGAAGCGTATTTGGCAAAGCTTGAAGAGCTGGATAACGAAGTGCGCACAAAAATCCAGGAGATCCCTGAAGCGAGCCGGGTACTTGTGACCGCACACGATGCTTTTGGGTATTTTGGTGAGGCCTACGGCATGAAAGTGATGGGACTTCAGGGTATCAGCACAGCAGCCGAATATGGTGCGAAGGATGTCAGTGAACTTCGGGATTACCTCGTGGATAACAATATTAAGGCTGTATTTGTGGAATCGAGTGTGCCAGCAAAAGCGATGGAAGCCATTATTGCCGGAGCCGCTGAAAAAGGTCATACGGTCAGCATTGGCGGGGAACTCTTCTCGGATGCTATGGGTGCTGAAGGAACAGAAGAAGGTACCTATATTGGCATGATCCGTCACAATACCGAGATGATTGTAGAGGCGTTGAAATAATGATTTTATCCAGAAAGGAGTGGAAAAAGCATGAGCAAGACAACGTTATCTGAGAACATGCTTACGTCCGTGTATCCGAATGAATTGCAGGGAATGCAGCCTACAATGGCCCCTCTTAGTGTACGGGATCTGGCTGTAGCCTATCATAAAAAGCCAGTCCTCAGCGGGGTTTCCTTTGATATACCGGAAGGACAGCTCATCGGCATTCTCGGTCCAAACGGGGCCGGGAAGTCTACTCTAATCAAGGCTGTACTCGGACTGGTGCCGAAAATGCACGGTGAGGTGCGGATATTTGGTCAGTCCTACCGTGAGCAGCGGCGCCGGATCGGCTACGTTCCCCAGCGGGAATCAGTCGATTGGGATTTCCCAACCCATGCGCTGGATGTGGTGATGATGGGCAGGTACGGTCACCTGGGCTGGTTCCGTCGTCCAGGCAAGAAGGAGCGTGATCTGGCTGCACACTGCCTTGAGCAAGTGGGTATGGGAGACTATATGCATCGCCAGATTAGCCAGCTGTCCGGCGGACAGCAGCAGCGGGTCTTTTTGGCTCGTGCACTGGTTCAGGATGCAGATCTGTATTTCATGGATGAACCGTTTGCAGGCGTGGATGCCACGACGGAAAAGGCCATCATTTCTCTTTTGGAACAGTTGAAAAAGCAAGGGAAGACGGTACTTGTTGTTCATCACGATCTTGCGACGGTGGAGGAATATTTTGACCATGTGCTGCTGCTCAATGGGCGACTGGTTGCAGGCGGACCGACAAGCGAAGTGTTTGTACCGGATACGCTGCAGGAAACTTACGGAGGACGGATTGCGATGATCGGAAGCCGGACGGAGAAGGGCCAGGTGTAATGATGGGGAACTGGATCTTTTCCATTCTGTCTGACCCCAACACACGCTGGATTTTGCTTGGCTGTTTGTTGCTCGGGTTCAGTAGTGGCATTATTGGTTCATTTACCTTTTTGCGCCGCCAGAGTCTGATGGGCGATACATTGGCACATGCGGCATTGCCAGGGATCTGTATTGCTTTTATGTTAACGGAAACCAAGTCCGTAGGTCTCTTTCTGTTTGGTGCACTCGCTGCAGGAATCATTGCGACCTTCGGGATATCCTGGATTACCCGGTATTCACGGATTAAGCAGGATGCAGCGATGGGGATTGTGCTGACGGTATTCTTCGGCATCGGTGTAGTCATGCTGACCCGCATCCAGCATGGGGCTAGCGGAAGCCAAAGTGGGCTAGATAAATATTTGTTTGGTCAGGCGGCCTCGATGGTGATGACGGATGTATACGTCATGGGCGGTGTCTGTCTCGTTTTGCTCATTGCCTGTCTGGTCTGGTTCAAGGAATTCAAGCTTGTGAGCTTTGATCCCGGATTCGCCCGGGGCATGGGGCTGCCTGTAGCCATGCTGGAACAGCTGATCTTGCTGCTGACAGTCATCGCGGTTGTAGCGGGAATTCAGGCGGTCGGAGTTGTTCTTGTTGCTGCCTTGCTTGTGACTCCTGCGGCAGCAGCGCGCTGCTGGACCGATTCACTTGCACTTATGGTGCTGCTCGCAGGCATATTTGGTGCTCTGAGTGGTGCCACGGGTACCATCTTCAGTACGCTCGTTCCTAATCTGCCGACAGGACCCGTGACGGTCCTCGCGGCTACGGTATTGTTTGCCGGCTCGGCGCTGCTTGCTCCGCGTCGGGGGTTACTGGCTCGCCGTTTGCGAAGCATGCAGGCCAAATCGGCTTATCTTCGAGAAGAGCGTGCTACGCTTCAGACACTTTCCGCCCAAGGAACACAGCAGGAACGGAGGGAGCTGTAATGGCTACATTTTGGATCATATTAACGGCTGTATTGGTTTCGTCCGCATGTGCCATCCTTGGATGTTTCCTTATCTTGCGGCGAATGGCATTGGTTGGGGATGCCATCAGCCATGCTGTGCTTCCCGGGATTGCCATTGCTTTTCTATGGAGCGGTTCCAGGGATTCCTTATGGATGCTGCTTGGAGCCACTATTTTCGGTCTATTAACGGTATTCTTCATTCAAAGCCTGCAGGCCGGGGGACTGTCTTCCGATGCATCCATTGGCATTGTATTTACGGCACTGTTTGCCGTCGGTGTTATTCTGATCAGTCTGAACGCCCAGCATATCGATCTGGATCTGGACTGTGTGCTCTTTGGTGAGATTGCCTACGTACAGTGGGATACGTTAACACTTGGAGGTACGGATGTTGGGCCAAGGGCCGTTTGGATGCTGGGTATTACGCTCCTGGTCATCCTGATTGTTATCGGACTGTTCTATAAACAGTTCAAACTGTGCGCCTTCGATCCGGCGCTGGCAGCTGCCTGCGGTATTCCGGTCGTATTGTTCCATTACCTGCTCATGGGGCTTGTTTCCATGACATCCGTGGCTTCCTTTGAAAGTGTGGGGTCCATCCTCGTGGTAGGTATGTTGATTGTTCCTGCGGCGACAGCTTATCTGCTCACGGATCGATTGGGTAAAATGATTCTGTACAGCGTACTAGTAGGGGCCGCTTCCTCTGTTGGAGGCTATATGATGGCTTATGCATTGGATGCTTCCATTGCAGGCTGCATGGTGGCGGTAGCTGGAATTCTCTTTGTTTTGGCACTCTTGCTGTCTCCGAAACATGGCATTATCCTCCGCTACGCTCGTCGTAAATTCGCGACACGGTAAGAAATAGATAACAACCGTCTGCATACGCAGGCGGTTTTTGCTGTTTGGAAGGTGTGATATCGGGTATGACATCCATATAGATGAGGATTTCCCTTGATCTGCTCCAGCAGATAAGTGCATATGATCTTGTCTGCCTTCATATCGTTATTTGGATTGACCGTTATTTTGTTGCATCTGGATGATCTGTGGTAAAATGTCGTTAGCTGTGACGTCCGGAGCGTCCGCCCCTGCGGATACCGGGCGGTCTTTTTGTGAGAGAATCGATGGATAGAGAGAAGTAGAGAGATAACCGAGGAGGAATACTGCATGAGTGAACTTAAATACAAATTGCTGGCGCTGGATATGGACGGGACATTGCTCAACGATAATCATGAAATTACCCAGGAAACCGCCAAGTGGATACAGATCGCCATCCGGCGCGGGGTGCATGTGTGCCTGTCCACAGGAAGAGCCGTATTCCATGCAATGCCGTACGCTGTACAGCTTGGTCTGGAAACGCCGATGGTTACGGTGAATGGAAGTGAAGTCTGGAAAGCTCCACATGACCTGCACATTCGTCATCTGATGGACCCAGCTTTAATTCGTACCATGCAGGAGATTGGTGAGAAATATAACAGCTGGTACTGGGCATATTCGGTAGAGGAGCTGTTCAACCGTGAGCGTTGGACAGAGAATATTGAAGATCTGGAATGGCTGAAGTTTGGTTTCAATACGGAGGATGATGAAGTTCGTCATCAGATCATGATGGAACTGCAGCAGCTGGGAGGCCTTCAAATGACGAATTCCTCACCTGTTAATATCGAGATTAACCCGGCTGGCATTTCAAAAGCGAGTGGCGTGGCTGAGGTCTGCAAACTGCTGGGCATAGAAATGTCCGAAGTCGTCGCAGTGGGAGATAGCCTGAACGATCTGGCCGTGATCGAGGCGGTAGGTCTGGGTGTTGCCATGGGGAACGCACAGGAACAAGTGAAGGAAGCCGCTGACTTGATTGTGGCGAGCAACAATGAAGATGGAATTGTCGAAGTCATTCGTGAACACATTTTGAAGGGGGAATAACCTTTGCTTGCAACCGTTGGCTGGATTTTAATTGTGCTTTTGTTTGCAGTGGGAATGGCCGGAACGGTATACCCGATACTGCCTGGAGCTATAGCGATCTTTTTCGCGTTTCTGGTCTATGGCTGGTTCTTCAGCTTCGATCCGTTTGGTGTATGGTTCTGGATTTTCCAGATTCTAATCGTGGTGGTCCTGTTCGTAGCGGATTATGTGGTTAGTGCATGGGGGGTCAAGAAGTTCGGAGGCTCCAAGCTATCTACAACCCTGAGTACGATTGGTGTCATTATTGGTCCATTTGTCATCCCTGCATTCGGGTTGGTACTGGGACCGTTTATCGGTGCATTTATCGGGGAATTAATCGGCGGATCATCACCTTCCAAGGCTACAAAGGTTGGGTTTGGTTCCGTCGTTGGCCTGTTCACCAGTACGGTAATGAAAATTATTTTGCAAATTGTCATGATTGTTCTGTTTATTATCTGGGTAGCAAGATTCGCATAGACGTTCGGGATGGGCTTCAACCAGATGCACGTCCGTGTGGGGGAAAGAAGGGGAATTAGTTTGTCTAAGAAGGAAACATTCATTAAGGGTACGCTCATCCTGGCGGCCGCAGCACTCATTGCCAGAGTACTTGGTCTCGTGCAGCGGGTACCGCTGGAGCATATCCTTGGCGATATCGGTAACGCATCGTTTACCATCTCCAATACGGTATACTTAATGCTGTTAACCGTCGCAACAGCGGGAATTCCCAGCACGCTCAGCAAGATGGTGTCTGAACGCTACGCGCTGGGGCGCGCGGGAGAAGCACAGCAAATTTATAAGGCTGCCTTGATCTTTGCCGCGGTAGCCGGGGTTGTCATGTCAGCCTTACTGTGGTTTGCAGCGCCTTATTATGCAACGTATGTATCCAAGGTACCGGAGGCTGTTAGTGCGATTCGGGCTCTTGCTCCGGCGCTGCTGCTCTTCCCGGCTATTGCCATGATGCGTGGTTACTTCCAGGGACGCGGCAATATGACGGCAGGCGGTATATCTCAGATCGTAGAGCAGTTCGCCCGGGTGGGTACCGCCATTATCGTGGCATATGTCATGCTGCAATGGAATTATGATGACAGAACGATTGCTGCAGGAGCTTCATTCGGTGGGGTGCTAGGCAGTATCGGTGCGTTTGCAGTCATGCTCTACTTCACCTTGAAGCTGCGCCGTAGTGATCGTGCAGCCCAGCTGGAGGTTGTTCGTGCAGAGCAGCTGCCAATGCGAGGGATATACAGTGATATCTTCAAACTGTCGATTCCCATTGTGTTATCGTCCCTTGCGGTTCCGGCGATTAACTTTATCGATTCATCACTTGTGGTTCCGCTGCTCAGCGGCCGTATTGGGCTGGAAGAGGCAACAGGAGTGCTGGCGATCCTCGGTGCGAAGGCGCAAAGTATTGCGGGAATCCCGCCAATTCTGGCCATTGCGCTTAGCCAATCGCTTGTACCAGTCATTTCGGCAGCCTTTGCACGCAAAGATGAAGCCCATCTCCAGAATCAAATTACGCTGGCCATGCGCATTTCGATTTTGACAGGCATGCCAATCGTCATTGCCCTATGTGCGGCAGCCTATTCGGTGAATGGATTACTGTTCAGTACGCCAGATGGGACTCCGATTATTACCTTGCTGACCTTCGGTACCATTTTCCAAATTACGATGATGACGACAAACTCCATTCTGCTTGGAGTAGGTAAACCGCGGATTACAATGATTAGTGTAGCTGCAGGAATTATCGTTAAATTGGTAGCAAGCTTGATCCTGGCTCCGATCTTCGGCATCTATGGGATCATTATTGCAACAGCATTATGTTTCCTGGTGATTACGTATCTGAACCTGCGCGTACTGAGAAAAATCGTAACCTTCTCGATCATGGGTGATCGCTGGGTTGGTTTCGGGGTAACTGTTCTACTTGCTGCAGGTATTGGTTTCGGTGCAAACTGGGCTGGCAATTGGATCTTTAGTTTATTCCTGCCAACACGTGTATCCTTCCTCATGACCTGTCTGGTTGTCGGTGCTCTCGTTGTGGTCGTATACCTGGTCATGCTCGTCATTCTTCGCGTATTGCGCAGAGATGAACTTGGCAGCTACCCGCGTATTTTGCAAAAGGTACTGCGGCCGCTCATGCGTCTTCAGCGTAGTTCGGGTCAGCGGGCATAGGTTGATGCCAAACATTCTTATAATAAGTACAAGCTCTGTCTGCTGCTTAAGCGGGCAGGGCTTTTTTATTCTGAAATCGTACAAGATGAACAGCTGACAGCCGATTCGAGAAAACCGTACTCTAGGTCGCTTAATGCAGCAATGTCTTGGCATCATGGGCAACTGCCGTTTTGAGCATTCCATATCGGTGTTCATGGCTCATTTCAAATAACCAGGGACGACGCGGTGCACTGAGGTGGCCAAGACTATCCCGATTTTGCAGCCAGTCCTGTCTGGTGATCGGTTCATATGGTGTGTCTTTCCATACGGCGAGCAGCTCTGGGCTGTATAATCGCCTACCTTCTGGCATCCATTCGTGTTCCAGCAGTTCCTGAGTATAGAATTTCGAATCAGCTGAGCCCTCCAAGCTCGTTGTGAATAGACCCGGCCAATATTCGGCACGTGAGCCTCTGTGGGGAACGGAACGTGCAAACTCGAGCACTTGTGTGTACACCTGCTCGGTGCCAAACAGCATGGCGTACAGGCCTTTGCCAAACATGATTCGTTCATCCAGCTTGCCAAAATGTTCGATTACCCTCCCGGCGAGTCCTTTTCCGCGCCCAAGTGGAAACACAATATGATTAAGCCCCGCGAGGTTGTGCAGGTGAAATGCAGGCTTGGAGAGTACTTCTTTTTGAAAATAAGGATGCTGTACGACCCGGCTCTCAATATAGTTCTGCTCATTAATAATTAATGCCACACTAAGCAGGGAGCTGCATCGTTCCAACCAAAACCGCTCCCAGATGGGTGTCATGAACGCCGATACGTGAAAATGGGATAGCAGGTGGAAGCAGCTTCGCCCGATTCGCCTGCTGTTCATGTAGAGCAGAAGCTGAGGATAGGCGTCCTGGAAAATGAGTGCATTACAACGCTCGAGCAACCGATACATATGCTCCCGATCTGTCTGGTTTTGCAGATTATGCATGAGGTTGCTTTGCAGATCGGTCATGTGATAACCCCCGTTGCGGGAAACCATATGGGCAAGCAGGGCCCAATGCAGTTCGGGATATTGGTCATAACATGCCAAATAGGCTGCTGTGCGCGTAATATTGCTTCGATTATTTTCCACCGTTAGCATTTTAATTTCTTCCAGAATGATGCAATCCTCTTCACATAATGGGGCGCTTTTGGCATGGCGGGCAGAAGCCGTCTCCGTACCGGGTAACAGACGTTCTATTTCTCCCTTTAGCGTCTCAGCCATTTCAGCTTCCCAAGCCAAATCTCGTGAAGGATGACGAAGCTGCGCCGAAGCCTTCCAAGCGGCCTGTTTACCACGCCATACTTCTCTGGCTGCTCCAGGAATGGAACGAACAATACGAAAGAGAGAATCAGGGGATACAGCTTCGTTTCGGGTGGAAGTCATCGCCTGTCATCCTTTCATCAGGGTTGGTTTTAAAATAAGTATGTGCTGAATATTTGACTTCCACTCGGCAATTTGCTTCACTAAGGATAAGACAAGGTACAGAAAGGAAGATGTTGTCATGGAACAGATTACATCCAAGCCTGCGTTTGATGTGGCCATTCAATCTCCTCGGCTTACCGTAGCGGTATTTAAGGCAGATTGGTGCGGAGACTGCAAGTACATTGATCCGTTTATGCCTGAGGTCGAGGAAAAATTTGCTCGTGATTTGACACTGATTGAGGTCGATGTGGATCAGGTGGGTACCGTTAGTGAGGAACAAAATATTTTGGGTATTCCAAGCTTTGTTGCATACACCGATGGTCGCGAACTTGTTCGCTACGTGAACAAACTTCGCAAGTCGAGAGAAGAGATTGAACAATTTTTGCAGCGTGCGGTTGAAGTGTACAATACGATTCATAAATAAAGGAAGGCACGGGCGAATCGTCTGTGAATTCTAATTGGCGCCGTTCCTCTTCAAAAGGGGAAATGGCGTTTTTATTTTTGCTTTTTCAGGGGACAATATAAAGGTACATATAAGGTGATGACTTATTGGTCATTCTGTCGACAGACGTTAACATTTTGTCACAAAGCGAGGCGTCAATGACACTTTTATCCGGTATAATGAATTTAGTTGTGTTAGTTGTGAAATAAGTGTCAAAGTATCGAAACAAGCGGAGAGATCATTCTTCGCCATCTTAAACCAACAGCGGGTGAGAAAAAATTGAAGCACTTAACCTTGTTTAAATGGTTAACCGTATTAACTTGTCTTGTTATGTTCCTGGCTACGTTCGGCGGTGGGGTCGTTACCAAGACGGAATCCGGACTGGGGTGCGGCACGGAGTGGCCTCTATGTAACGGTAAACTCGTTCCTGCACATACTGTAGCCTCACTGATTGAATATTCGCATCGCGCGGTCAGCGCATTGGCTGGATTACTTTCCATTGCCTCTTTTGTTGCATTTCTACGATATGGCAAATCACGTCGTGATCTGCAGTTGTTTTCCTTCTTAACGTTGATCTTTGTCATTATCCAGGGGATTATGGGGGCCTTTGCCGTCGTGTTCTCCCAATCATCGGCGGTTATGGCGCTGCACTTCGGATTTGCCCTGATTGCCTTTGCCAGTTCCCTGATGATGGCTCTCGGGATTAGGCAGGAGGCTCGTCATGGTGGTCTCGAAAGATTGAACAAATACCCGCGGGTCAGCAAAAGCTTCCGCAACCTGGTATGGTTCTCAACCATCTACACGTATCTTGTGGTATACACAGGGGCCTTTGTAAGCCATACCGACTCAGCTGGGGGATGCTCAGGCTTCCCGCTCTGTAACGGACAGATTATACCTGAACTGTCTGGTGGCGTGGCCGTAGCGTTTGCTCACCGTGTAGCCGCTGCTTCCCTTGTTATTGTGATTGCGATCCTGGGGCATTATGCCTATCGCAAACATCCGGATAATACGGAACTTCGGGCATTGGGCGTTGTATCTGTGGTGCTCATTCTGCTCCAAGTCCTGATCGGTTTTGGCATGATGCTTACCATCAGCCGTCCGGAAGTGTACATGTTCGTGGCTCTGGCTCACATGCTTGATATCGCCATTTTGTTCGGGATATTAACCTATATGAGTTTCCTGGTGTACAAGCTTCATCGGCCAGCTGATCGTTTCTAACATTTCATTACACAGAGTCGTTCATGGTTTCCAAATGCAAAGTCCGCCATCCAATGATGCACATCATTGGGCAGGTGGGCTTTGTTTGATGTCAGGCGGGGCAGGGCAACCTAATGTAAGCAGCGATCATACGTTTACTCTGATTCCGATTAGGTTTAATATTATAAATCATCTTATTGATCAGCAGAGTGGAAAGAGGAGGCTGTATATGCTGCGAACGTTGCTGGGTGAATTGCCGCGTCAGAATGAGGGCGTATTGGAAGAAGCGATCGAGTCCATGGTGGAGACACTCGGACTGTTACAACGACAGCTGGATTTGAATCAGGACCCGACTCACGATTATCGCAAACTGTACGTATGGACGCAGGGATTAATTTCTTCACTGGACGAGCTGGAGCAGGCCTGCTTCGCTGCTTCCCACTTCCGCCAGAAGGTCAAGGCTGGCTCCACCGATGACATGACCATTGAGGAGAAGGCCGAGTACGCCCGATACGTGTACTTCTACAAGGATGGGTTCATTCGTTGTTTTGCAATTCTTGATAAGACAGGCACGGTATTAAATGAAATTTTTAATCTGAACACCTCCAAGGTGAAATCCCATTTTTCGTATTTTACCGTGATGAGACAGTTTGGCTATTCGAAAATGCATAATGATCTTGCTGTAGAATTAATCAAAATTAAGGATGCATATCGGGAACCGATGAGCAAACTGCGTAAACGTCGGAATATGGAGATTCACTACATGAATTCCGAGATGCAGGATGATCTGTGGCAGCTTCATCAAACGTTGCAGGGGAAAGTGAAGCTTGAAGATCTGGATCAGCACCTGGAGGAATTGCGTCAGGGCGTGGATATGGTTTGCGAAACGCTAAAAGCATCGTATGGTTACATCAATAAAATGTGGCACAAGCAGGGCATGTCAGAAGTGGCAAAATAATTGTGTAATATTTACCTTTGACAAAGCGGAATACTTGGATTATACTGAGTTTCTAATTAAGCGTTACATGACATTAACATGCATACCATTTACATTTTACCACTGAACTTATAAATTTAATATTTCTTATCGAGAGCGGCGGAGGGACAGGCCCGATGAAGCCCGGCAACCGATTTATAACGACATGACAACCAGTCATACTTTATAGATGTTAGGTGCTAATTCCTACAAAATGGTGCACAGCACGATTTTGGCAGATGAGAAGGTATATTCTTTCGCGTGAAGAGCCCTTTTTGTTTCTGCAAAAGGGCTCTTTTTTATATGTCAGAGGGGAGTTTTCCTTTCATTCGGGTAAAGATACATGTAGGCGGTGGGAAGGAGAAGTCATATTGATCGAATTAAAAGGATTAACCAAGACGTATGGCAGAGGTTCAAAACAAACGACAGCCCTAGCCGATTTGGATCTAAAGATCGGTAAAGGTGAAATATTCGGAGTGATTGGACACTCCGGTGCAGGCAAAAGTACATTAATCCGTTGTATCAACCTGCTCGAAAGACCAACATCCGGTGAGGTATGGGTAGATGGAGTCAACCTAACCGGTCTCCATAAGACAGAGCTGCAGAAGCAGCGACGCAAGATTGGCATGATATTTCAGCACTTTAATCTGTTATCCTCGGCTACAGTATATGACAATGTAGCTTTTCCACTAAAGCTCGTGAATACACCTAAAGCTGATATTGACCGCAAGGTGAAGGAGATGCTGACTCTCGTTGGATTGGAGCATCATAGCAGCAAATATCCGGCTCAGCTGTCAGGTGGACAGAAACAAAGAGTTGGTATCGCCCGTGCACTTGCCAGTGATCCTTCCGTTCTGCTGTGTGACGAAGCAACATCTGCCCTAGATCCGCAGACGACAGCTTCGATTCTGAAGCTGCTGCTGGACATCAATCAGAAATACAATCTCACGATTGTTTTGATCACGCATGAGATGCATGTTATTCAGAGCATTTGTGATCAAGTTGCTGTCATTCATCAGGGGGGAATTGTGGAGCAAGGCCCTGTAACGGATGTCTTCCTTAAACCACAGCATGCCATTACGCGTGACTTCATGCAGCGTGATCACGATTCTGAGCTTCTCCTAGAAGAAGCAGCAATGGCACATGCGGGAGGAACAGTACAGCAGGATGGCCGATCACAATTGGTCAAAATTTCGTTCTTGGGTGAGAAGACGTATGAAGCCATTCTGTCGAGAACCGTTCGTCAGACCGGAGTGGACTTCGCCATTCTGCAAGGAACGATCTCAAGGATCAAACAGATCCCATATGGCCAGTTGACCGTGCGGTTTGAAGGCGATGCAGATGCGATCAGCCGGACTGTGCAGGAATTGAAAGAGCAAGGGCTTGATGTGGAGGTGCTTCGTTAATATGGATTTTTCAACTGTACGTTGGGAAGAGATCGGTAAGGCCTCCATTGAAACACTGCAAATTCTGGGAGCTTCCGGTTTGTTCACCATCATTATCGGGTTGCCGCTGGGTGTGCTGCTATTCATGACAGCAAGATCGGCTTCCATCCAGTCACGTACAATCTACACCGTGTTATCCATTATTGTTAATATACTGAGATCAGTACCATTTATCATTCTGATTGTTGCCCTCATTCCGTTTACACGTTCACTCGTGGGTACCGCCACTGGGGTGCTTGGCGTCATACCGCCGCTCGTCATCGCAGCTGCTCCTTACTTTGCAAGGTTGGTTGAGACAACGCTGCGTGAAGTAGACCGTGGCGTCATCGAGGCGGCTCAGGCCATGGGTGCATCCACCGGACAGATTGTAAGACGTGTACTGCTTCCCGAGGCACTGCCTGGTCTGCTCGCGGGAATTACAATCACAATTGTAACGCTGGTTTCGTATACAGCCATGGCGGGTATGGTTGGCGGAGGCGGACTCGGAACGCTTGCAATTAACTATGGGTACTTCAGATACCAATATGAAATTATGATTATTTCTGTTGCATTTATGGTTATTCTCGTACAATTTCTGCAAATGTTTGGCGATCAACTGGTTAAACTGTTCACCCGGAAATAACACATATATAGCATACTGCATCCATTCCATATCGAATGAATGCAAAGATGCAACAAAAAAATTTATTGGAGAAGGGGTTTTACACATGAAAAAATGGTCTTTTGCACTGCTAAGCTTGATGCTGATTGCAGTACTGGCTGCATGCGGAAACAACAAGGATTCCGACAGTGGCGCAGATAATGAGGCAGGTGCACCGCGTACGGTGGAACTGAAAGTGGGAGCTTCACCTACACCTCATGCTGAAATTCTGGAGAGCATCAAACCTGAGCTGGAAGCTCAAGGCATTCGTTTGCAGGTTGTAACATTCAACGACTATGTTCAACCAAATCAACAGCTTGCCGATAAACAATTGGATGCAAACTTTTTCCAACACCAGCCTTACCTGGACACAGAAAACAAAGAACGTGGTTTTAACCTCGTTTCGGTAACGCCTGTTCATGTTGAGCCTTTTGCTGGATACTCCAAAAAGATCAAATCCTTGGATGAACTCCAAGACGGCGCCAAAGTAGCCATTCCTAATGACCCATCAAACGGTGGTCGTGCACTTCTGCTGCTTGCAAAAGAAGGAATCATTACGCTGAAAGACAATACCAATATTGCATCCACCATTCAGGATATTACAGCTAATCCGAAAAACCTGGATATTATTGAGCTCGATGCAGCCATGATGCCTCGTCAGCTGGATGAAGCCGATCTGGTATTCATCAATGCCAACTATGCCCTTGAAGCTAACTTGAATCCGGAGAAGGATTCCTTGCTTATCGAGGATCTGCAAGGCAACCCTTACGCAAACATTCTCGTTGCCCGTGAAGACAACAAGGATGCAGATGCGATCAAGAAGCTGGCTGCTGCCCTGAATTCCGAAGCAGTTAAAACCTTCATCAAGGAACGTTATCAAGGTGCAGTTGAACCTGCATTCTAAATAGTTCTGTATTTTCATACTAAAAAGCATGTTAAAAGCCCCGCAATCTATCAAAGATTGCGGGGCTTTTATGTGCAAAACGTTATGAATGTCTATTAGGATCATGCTCTGAATTTCGATCAGATGTTGTACCTGTTTGCCTCGGGGACTCTTGTCCAGCGGCATGTTGCTGATAGGATTCCTCTATAGGTGATATGATATCCCGTTCGTTTGAATGGGAATCAGACTTATTTTTTCTTCCTGTCAGTTTTCGGCGTAACCAACTGAATGCGCCAACAATAGCAGCGACGATCACGAACCAACCCTTTTTGAGCAGAAGCAGCAGACCGACTTTCTTTGCCACGGCTACTCCAGCGCCTCCCAAAATAAGTCCAGTCAAACCAAGCTCCGATTTTTTATCAACAGATGCATCAAATTCTTCATATTTGTACCCCTTATTTACGGTAAGGTTGCTGAGTACACTATCTTCGAATTGCTGGCGATTTTGTTCAAAATTCGCGCTGTCTGTTACCAGGATAACTCCGACATATCCTTCACGCGTCAGGACATTAACATTGTAATTCACAAGCTCTTCTTGCTGGGCATCCTTAAGGCCAAGGGAATACAGCAGTTGATGTGTATTATTGTCGTACGCAGGTTCGATATCCCATCCGGTTACAAATAGCTGATTGTCCGGAGTGGTTTTCTCATTCTGATCTTCAGTACCTCGTTTGTAGCTATCCAGAAGTTCGTCGGCATCCAGATCATCTTGATCACCGTCGTCGATATGTCCGGTATTATTATATTCAAACACGACATACCAGTTCGATTGTTCTCCAGCTCCATATATACTACCGATTTCAGTACCATTTGGGAAAGAGTCACTGTCTTCCATAAAACGCTTGGTGTTGGAAGCGTCAAGATAAGTTAGATTTTCGGCAACTTGTAGTGTGGCCTTATCATCCAGGGAAACTGACGCTGGTCCATCAATCCATTCGTAATCTTGTGAGTTGCCATCATTGCTGCTTTCTGCGAATGCTTGTGGAGTAAAGGGGAGATGGAGCGCAGTTACGAGAAACATTGTCAAAAGTGCAGGTAACCATCTTTTCATTATGCTATTCCTTTCGAATGCATCATATAACGTGGAAATTACATGATTATATGTATTATGTCGTTATCATCATAAGAAAATAATGACTTATCGACATTACCATATGCGGTTACCACTGACAAGGTATTTATGGTTAATAAGGTTTATTTTTACTTCTTAGGACCTAGGCCAGATCATTTTGGTTGATTTTAAAATTAAGTATATAGTCCTCAATTTACACTTTTTTGCACATGGAACAGATTGGCGGGGTGTTGCAAGTTGTGAGGGGATGATAAATCTTTTATACTGAATGAGTGACTGCACTTTGAAGAGGGGGATGGACGTGAAGGGGAAGATTGCCCTCATAACGGGAAGTGCCAAAGGTCTTGGAAAAATGACGGCCCTCCGTCTGGCAGATCAGGGATGCCATATTGCCTTGAATTACGTGCACAGCCGTATCGAAGCTGAAGCACTTCAGGCCCAGATCACAGCAAAAGGTGTACAGTGCATCGCCATTCAAGCAGACATTTCCAAAACGGAAGACATCGCCAAGTTGGTAGAACAGGTTGAAGTCGAGCTGGGCAGTATTGATATACTGGTGAATAATGCGGGACCTTTCGTTCGCGAACGCCGATTGTTTGCAAACTATACCGAGGCCGAGATTCAAATGTTGGTACAGGGGAACCTGCTGGGCCCCATGCTTCTCGACCAACGCGTGCTTCCGGAGATGCGACGCAAAAAGTGGGGCCGAATTATTCATTTTGGTTTCAGTCATGCGGGAGAGGCACGATCCTGGCCTCATCGTGCAGTTTACGCTGCTGCGAAGGTAGGTCTGGTATCCTTTACGAAGACGCTTGCTGTGGAGGAGGCTCCTTACGGCATTACGGTGAATATGGTGTGTCCCGGTGATATCCGGGGGGCCAATAAGGAAAAAACGATTGATGAATTAGCTGGCATAACCGATCAGGAGACGCCGAGAGGCCGTCCTGGGAGCGGTGAAGATATTGCGCGGGTGATTACGTATTTGTGCCTGGATCACTCCGATTTTATTACAGGCAACATTATGGATGTTTCGGGCGGGCTCGATCCTATACGTCCAACCATCCAGCGTGAAGAGGGACATTAGAGGAACGCACAAAAAAGAGCCCTCCGCTTCGATTGAAGCGAAAGGCTCTTGAGGTTTATTTCGTGAAGGATTGATTAGAATACTTGTACGACTTCTTCGACACCGTCAACTTCTTCAAGAAGGGCGCGTTCAATCCCGGCTTTTAAGGTAATGGTGGAGCTTGGGCAGCTGCCGCAGGCACCGACCAGTTTCAGCTTAACGATGCCGTCCTCCACGTCGACCAGTTCCACGTCACCGCCATCGCGTTGCAGGAACGGACGAAGTTTGTCAAGCACGTCAGATACCTCATCATACATGGTGCTTTGTGCGTTTTCGCTCATATTTTTCAACTCCTTTCCTCTATATATTATATTACAATTGGCCGTAAATTAAAATGGTCAAACAAAGCAGGTGAACCTACATGAGACCGATTATTGAATTTTGTGCCAACAATATGCATTTTGGCACAGATGAAGTCATGGAGCAACTCGAAGAGAATCCAGACTATGATGTGATAGAATACGGCTGCCTCAGCAACTGTGGCCAATGTTATATGACTCCTTTTGCACTGGTCAATGGTGAAGTTGTCATCACGGACAAAGTGGAAGATCTATATAACGCCATTTTGGCCAAAATTGCCGAAGCCGATGCCTGGGATGAGCTGGATCTCGGCTAACCGAGATGACGCTTGGACATCCAGAGCACGCCGCTTTTCAAGATACGAGGTACACGTCCCATCATGGACGTTTTGCCCATCAGCCCAAACCCAGCCTTCTTGCCGAGTGCACCTAACGTGCCGCGGAGCTTGAGCGGCTGCGGGTTGGGCTTTTCGCCTTTCCAGAGGGCATGCTGAATATGAGCGATCTGTTCACCCTGTACTTCTGCAGCCTGACCACTTGGTGCATAAGGTACACTGGCACAGTCACCGACCACATAAACATCTGTGTATTCAGGAATTTGGTAATATTCATTCAGTACAACCCGGCCCTGAGGGTCTTTTGTAACGTCGAGATCCTGCACGACTTTAACGGGCTGAATGCCGGCAGTCCATACTACAGCATCCGTCAGGATTTCTTCATCCCGGTTATAGATAGCGTTCCCTTCAAGACGAGAGATGGCGACATGTCCGCGTGTCTCTACCTGATGTTCGTTAAACCACTCATGCACGTAAGCGGACAATCGCTGCGGGAATGCGGATAATACGCGCTCACCACGGTCCAGAATACTAATGTTGAGATCTGGTCTGCTCTCTCTCAGTTCAGCAGCCATCTCGACACCGCTCAAGCCACCGCCAACAATATGCACGTGTCCGTAAGCTTTCACTTCGTTCAGACGGAGGTAGGTTTCCCGGGTTTTGCTAAAACTTTGAATGGTACAGCTGTATTCTTCAGCTCCCGGAGTATTGTGGAAACGGTCTGTACAGCCAAGTCCGATGACAAGCTTGTCATACTCCAAAGGATCCTGGCCTGCAAATTCAATCTGACGCTGTTCCAGATCAATCGAAGTGACTTCTCCATAACGGTAAGTGACTTTCTCATGGACTGGAAATTGGATGCGCAGGTCATAGTCGGATACTGTACCTGCTGCGAGTGCGTAATATTCAGTCTTCAATCCCTGAAATGGGCTTCGGTCCACCAACACAATTTGTGTATCTGACGGTATTTTGCCTTCCAGAAGTTCCTTGATGATCGTGAGGCCGCCATAGCCGCCCCCGAGAATGACGAAATTTTTCATGACTCGGCTTCCTTTCTGCATCAGTCCCGTATGATCGGGGCTGTAACCTGTGGAGCAGCTATGCTTTCACATAGCTGCTCCTTTTGTTTTATTGTAATTATTATATCGAAAATTGTGGAGTCTAAAATTAGAGGTATTATACAAACTTGATGCATCGATTCGAGTGGTCGTTCTCCTGTTATGGATGAAAGAGGCTATCGAGACGATGCAGCAGGTTTATTCGTATACTTGAATTTCGTTGTAGAAGGTATCGCGTTCAACAGGAATGCGACCAGCTCCCTTAATCAGCCATATGAGCTCTTTGCGGGTGAGTCCTTCAGGCGTTAAGGCTCCTGCGGCATGACTAATCCGTTCGCGAACGATGGTGCCGTGTGCATCCGAAGCACCGAATCCAAGAGCGACTTGAGCCAGCTGCGGGCCGATATTGATGAAGTATGCTTTAATGTGGTCAATGTTATCCAGCATGAGGCGGCTAATCGCAATGGTTTTAAGATCCTCGTACGCCGAGTTACGGCGCATAATGCTGGCATTTTTGCTCTTAGGCTGCATGGAAAGTGGAATAAATACCATAAAACCGTTGGTTTCATCCTGCAGTTCGCGAATTTGTGCCATGTGGTTAACGCGGTCCTCGTAAGATTCAATCGATCCATACAGCATTGTAGTATGCGTACGCATGCCCAAATTATGAGCGGTACGGTGTACCTCAAGGTAGCGATCGACGTTTGCTTTGTCGACACGCATTTTTTTGCGGTATTCATCAGACAGAATCTCTGCTCCGCCGCCCGTCAGTGATTTCAGGCCTGCTTTTTGCAGCTCCTGCAGCACTTCCTTAATGCTGAGTCCGCTGATGCGAGTGAAGAAATCAATCTCTGCCGCCGTATAAGCTTTCAATGTTACATTCGGATATTTTTCGTTTAAAGCACGCAGGGAATCGACATAATATTGAAAAGGCACATGGTTATTATGTCCGCCTACAATATGGAACTCACGTACGCCCGGGTGAATATGCTGCTCTACGTACTCGATCATTTCCTCTCCCGACAACGTGTAGGAACCTTCTTCGCCCTGGTCTTTGCGGAAGTTACAAAAAGCGCAGTGTGCTTCGCAAACGTTAGTGAAGTAAAGACTCATGTTTTCAATAAAATACACTTTCTTGCCGTTCTTGCGCAGGTTGGCCTCATTGGCCAGTTGGCCGAGAGTCAGCAAATCATCCGTTTGATACAGATAGACGCCGTCTTCTACGCTCAGCCTTACGCCGTTCTGCACTTTCTCAACGATTTCCGCCATTCTTTTGTCTGTGAATGGTGTTACCAATGTAGACATTTGGTTTCCTCCTGTTCTTAACCGGATTTGAGTTAAATGTAGGTCTTGTTTACAGAACTACATAAAAAAGATGCGGTCATCTGCCGCCTCTTTAGAGGACTAACCCTCCATTACCCGGTGCAGCATATGCTGCATGTGTAAAGCTGAATTTTTCTTTAAGTTTTTGGCCGAATGGTTGTAAAATCTAAAAGTGAGTCTGATGACTCTATATGCATTGGGGACTGCGTGGCAGTCTCGAAATGTGAAAAAAATTACAACTCCATATATGATCATCATTTGAATAAGTCATGACAAAATATTGACATTTCAGAGCGATCACCTATCCATTATAAACCTCGTGTCCCGGGGGTTCAATACACTGGCAAGAAAAAGGAGCCAGGACAGACACAGAATAGGGATAAACATGGCTTGAGCCTCTTGACGGGGTGGAGTATAATTTAAAGAGAGTTAACGAAAAGGAGAGTGACCTGGCATGATTAGCATCAGCGAAACAGCTGCCGAGCGATTGAAAGAGATGCTTTCACAGCAAGAGACACCTGACATGTTCCTGCGTCTGGGCGTTGCACCGGGAGGTTGTACCGGATTTTCGTACGCCATGGGCTTTGATGATAAAGAATCCGATGAGGATATTTATATGGATATTCACGATATGAAGGTTGTAGTCGAGAAAGAAAACCTGAAATATCTGAATGGTCTTGAAATTGATTTTGAAGAGTCCGGTATGTCCGGCGGCTTCACCATCCATAATCCGAATGCGGTTGCGACTTGCGGCTGCGGATCTTCTTTCCGTACGAGAGAAGAAGCTGGGGTACCGGATAAGGATTGTTAGGACTTCAACCGTTCGGCGTTATTTTTTAAACATAAAATGAACTATTGAAATCAGGCCTCTATAGCGTGTTAGTCTCGGACTAATTACGTTGTAGAGGTCTTTTTGTCATGTTCTCTGAGTTCTCGCAAAAGTTCAGACTTTAGAAAATAACAAAAAATTCAATATTTACTAAATCAATTCATAAGTGATACAATTTGTATCAAATTGAAACGGAAGGGGAATTTTGCATTGAAAAAAGAACTGGTCCCTGAAGTTATTTGGCTTAGGTGTCTTGCCTGTCTCACTGTTGTCGCCATCCATTGTATTAATATGACCTTTACAAACTATGAGGGAGTACTTTCTAACCTATCCCTAACATCCCTAGAGGTAGTAAAACTTGCTCTCTTGTTTGGGACACCCACGTTTGTTTTTATTTCTGAATTTCTTTTGGCGAAATCATATCCTAATCACATTCCTAATCAATTCCTATGGAGACGTGTTAGGTACATCCTGATTCCCTACATAACGATGGCAGTGGTTTACGCATTATATAGTTTAAGCAGATCAGGGGACTTAACAACTACAGCCTTGCTTGTTAAAATTGTTAGAAACATTGTTGCAGCAGATTATATCGCCTACTTCATTATTGTTATTTTTCAATTCTATGTCCTGCACATCATATTTACGAAGTATTTCCAAAAGATATCACCGAAGCTCATGATTTTTCTGTGCTTAGTGGTTAATCTAATTTACCTCGGCTTCTTCAATTTTGTCCCCCCGCTTTTCTTAATCCCTGGTGCGGAGTATTTATGGAACCGTTTCTACTGGATACCTTTCCCTGGATGGTTATTTTATTTCTCGGTAGCTTACTATGGTGGTAAAAATCATACTGCTTTTCGGGAATTCCTGGCTCGATACATCAAATGGTTCGTTTTATCCTCAATTGTCAGTTTCCTTGTCATATTGAGTTTTCGTTTTTCAGATTTGTTACCTGAAGGGAACTCCAAGCGAATAGACATGTTGTTGTATACGATAAGCGTAATCTTTGTTGCCTTTTATCTTACATCCAAAATAAAACAGATACCTTGGATTATTGATCTGGTAAGCAGGTATTCCTTTGGTATCTACTTATTACATTTGATATTCGTGCAGAACTTTAGCGAAATTTTCGACGGGCTGAATCCATGGATCAATATATCTATAACTTTTGTTCTGAGTATTGGGGTATCCATATTGCTCACTTTTGTGCTTCATAAATTGAAGATTGGAAATTATTTTGTGGGTAAGCTAGGGGTCAGGTTTAGTACGAAAACAAAAAATATACAGAATGAAAATTGGGTTGAGAAGGAAGTAAAGGTTTGAGGTCATCCTGACATCCCTGACAGTTGTTAAACACCATGGTTCCATAAATTGGAGTGAACGTAATAAAGGAAGACTAAGGAGCCATGCCAAGACTAATCATAGAAATGGAATAATGCGCAGTTTTCAGTTGGGAGGTACCTCTGGAGCTGCGTATTATTATGTTTTAATCACCAGAGAGGAATAGTTGACAAAGTTAGTTGTAACTAATATAGTTACAATATAAGTTATCCCACAAAACAAACTTAAAGGAGAGATGATGATGAAAATCGGAATTATTGGCGCAACAGGCAAAGCAGGTAATCTGATCCTGAAAGAAGCAGCGAGCAGAGGCCATGAAGTAACTGCAATTGTACGTAACGCATCGAAGGTGGAAGACAAAAGCCTGAACGTGTTGGAGAAGGATGTATTTGATCTTACTTCGCAGGATGCTCAAGCATTTGATGTTATCGTCAATGCATTCGGCGCACCTGCTGGAAAAGAACATCTGCATGTGGAAGTGGGACAGGCTCTGATCAACATCCTGAAAGATGCTCCTCAAACTCGCCTGATCGTGATAGGCGGGGCTGGCAGTCTATTCACCGATGAGTCGCACTCCCTGCGTGTCGTTGATGCGCCAGGATTCCCTGATGCATACAAACCAACAGCGACAAACCAAGGGAAAAATCTGCAGGACCTGCAAGCATCCTCCGGAATTCAATGGACATTCCTTAGCCCGGCAAGCTTCTTCAATCCAGAAGGTGCGCGCACTGGAAAATATCAAACGGGTAAAGATCACATCATTCTGAACAGTGAAGGCAAAAGTTATATCAGCTATGCAGATTATGCCATTGCCTTAGTGGACGAAATTGAAAATGCAAAACACAAAAACGAACGCTTTACTGTCGTAGGCGAAGCGAAGTAACCCTGTTTAGCCATAAAACTAAAACGGACGCCGATCATTTCAATAGATCAGCGTCCGTTTCATTTATAATAGAGTTAGGGATGTAGCTAATGCTGCAAAAGAGTTAAGTATACGTTTTACCGAATTTTCGGCGGATTAGGTGATATCTGTGGGCTCCGCAATGCTCGCTGTATCCATACCATCAGCACCATCAACGGCATCGATGACACCCACAGCAAGAGTAGTCACTGCGGCCGCCGCCAGAAGATGCTTGGCGCCAAGCTTCACTCGGTCCATATCTTCTTCTTTCATGCCTACGACCACATCCTTGCCGCCGTTATATACATATTTGGCTGAAAGGGCAACGCCCTTTGCCGTATTGGTCACGGCATCTCCCAAATCGGCAAGTCCTGCCTCGACCGCAGCATCATCTTTTCGAATTGCACCGCTGGCCAGATCATATGTACCACTTGCTAATTGTCCTACCGTTTTCCCCGTGTTTATCGTAGCTTTCTCTACGCCGTTGCCAACCTCCTTAATGAAGGGGCTGCCTGCGATCTCACCGACAACCCTTACGCTGCCGCCAAGTACTTTTCCGGTAACTTCCCCTGCGAACTGCCCTAATCCTTTTAAAAAGCTCATCCCTAACCCTCCTCTAGAAACGATAAGTTCTCTTGTAACTTATTATATTCGTATGCATGCCAAAAAACCAACGGTGTCAGCCCAGGCATCGTAAAAAAGACACTGCCCCACGGGGATCAGTGCCTTATTTGCATACTCGACCGGGTCTAGTCGATAAATCCTTCCATGACTACTGTCGGCATCATATTGGATTGCCAAGCGCCTTTGCCGTAACCACCGTTATACCCTGGAGTAGCTTGCGGCTCCCAGTAAAATACGCCTTTTCCTTTGCCGTTTGGCAGGTTGCGGATTTGATTTTTCATGGCGGCCACGAAGCTTTTGCCTGCAGCAGCCTGGTTGTTGTCCATGCCGATCTCGGAGATGATGATTTCTTTGCCGTAGCGATTGATCAGGTCTTTCGCATTGTTCACCGTGTTCGTCACCGCTGTGTTCCAACCGGAGGCTGAAGGATAGAGGGACATGGCGATCATATCGAAGTTAGCCCCATTATTGATTAACCCACCAATATTCCATACATACAGTGCGTTATCGTCTCCACCTGCCAGATGCACGATTGTTTTGGTTCCAGTGCTCATGGACTTGACGGCATTATGGCCTGTGTTCACCAGCCAAGCGTAATTTTTCATGTTCGTGGAAGCTTTGCCATCCTCCCATAACATGCCGTTGCTGGTTTCGTTTCCGATCTGCACCCAGTCAGGCGTTACCCCTTTGCTCTGCATGGTCGTCATCACGTCACGTGTATGATTCCATACCGCATCCATTAGCTGTTGGAAGGTGTAATTTTTCCAGGCAGCTGGTTTGGTTTGTTGACCAGGGTCAGCCCAAGAATCACTATAGTGTAAAGTCAACATGACGCTCATGCCCGCATTCTTGGCCCGCTGTGCCAACGCTGCGGCGCGATCCTTATTCATATATCCGTTACCATAATCATTGGACGGATTAACGAACACTCGAATACGAACGGAATTGATCTGATAATCATTTTTCAAAATATCAATAATGTCACGCTGCACACCATTTTTGTCCTTCCACTTGTAACCTTGCGCTTCCATGCCCGGTACCCAGCTGATATCTGCCCCTTTGGCGAAGCTGGGAGCTGCGCTGGCATGCTGACCTGCAGGCAGCATAATCGAAGTGAACAGCAAAATGAGAACAAGGACAATTGAAGTTTTGTAACCCCTTACAAATCTGACCATTAAAATATTCCTCCCTGAATATTAGAATGAGTTGCAATCTAATTATAGGCGGGAGAACTGTACCGCTACAGGGTTCATTTCCAATATTTTGGTTGTTTTTTAAACCACTCCTTGATGGATTTATCAGTAATATGCAAGGGGGCTGCCCCTGCATGGGGACAGCCTCTTGATATGTTCTGTAAGAACCTAAGTAAGCATGGTTGTTCATAAGCAGCAGCTTCTGCTTCAGCTAACCGGAGTTGTCTGTGGGGCTGGAGTGGGTACATGAGGTGTAACAGGACGTTTTTTGCGTTTGAGATAACGATTAGTAAAGCGATTTTCTATGACTTCATAAGAAATATGAGAGATTAAGGTTGCGATAATCAGACCAGCCACAAATGTGATGGTTACCGATACATAATCAGGCAGATTGAAGCGTGCCATTACACGCTGGAAGGGAAATAGGGCAAAGGGATGCAGGAGATAAAAGCTGTAGCTTATCGTTCCGAAGTACTGGAAAAAGCGAGTACTCAACAGATTCGATAAAACCCCATGTTCCTTGATGATCAGATAGAAGAAATACACGCCGAAGATGATGGGAAAATAAATATCCCCGAAGTATGTAGCCAGATAAATGATGATTAAGGCTAAGAGCGAGTGCAGCTTGGAGGGGAGAAAATTAAACCTTTCACTAGCGTAATAGGCCAGAACTCCTGTGAGAAAGAACAGTGCTCGCGGCATGCGAATGACGACAGCCAAGGTGATGGCAAGACCCAGTATGATTAAAAACCACTTCATGTATTTATTGTTTAGGGGTCTGAGCGATACGAAGAAAATGACGCTGACCAGGTAAAAAGCAAATTCATAACTGAGTGTTCTTGCATTACGAACAGCTTCTTCAAGTGGAAAAACACCTGGAAGCATGAACAATCCATAAATGAAATTCAGAATGTATTCCGAAGCCGTCAAGTTGGCCAACCAATCAAATTGAATTACAGGCCCTGCCACAAACATAATAACCAGCAAGGGGAGGTACACAGGATAGATTCGTATGATGCGATTATAGACAAACTGTCCAATCTTCCCGTGTTTCACTAAACTTTGCACAATAAGATAACCACTAATCATGAAGAAAACATCAACACCGATTTCTGCCAAGACCAAGGTAGCGTGCTCGTTCATGGTAAGGTAACCGCCGTTAATCGACATGGATATAACATGTCCGACAAAAACCATTAGAGCACATAATCCACGCAGTCCGTGAATTGTATGGTTCTTACTCACGTCTACACCATCTCCAATTTATAAAATGATTATTTGTCTATTGAGGCAAGCGTATCGTGTATGTATTCACAACCCACCTTTCGTTACAGCCTTTGAAATAAAACCAAGGTTAACAGCCAGTGTGCTCCGATTTATGATACAAAATGTATCATTGTGTTATTTGAATCATAACACTTGATAAATTAATTGACAATAAGTTAAGAAAAATTTGAAAATTTCATTTTCTTTTCATTTCATTCTATTCAATCTTACCCAAAAAAGGACAAATAAAAAAAGCCGTCCGAAGACGGCTTTTCTACCCGTGGCGCTTATTAAAACCTTGATCCGTATCCCGCGCCTCCACCAGTCTCATTTAATTTGAGCTAGTGGATCGGGTAAGGGACACGTTCAACATGTGATTAGAAATGTTGACGCACCTCCTTTCCTTGTGGCAAGAGTATACAACACATGGTTTCGGAAAGCTAGTCTTTTTTTCATATTAATGCAAATTATTTTTCGGTCTGGAACATCGTAATATCTCGTGCATAATGACTCTTCGTTCCGTTCTCGTTACGAATACGCACGCTGTCTTCGCTGATCCGCTCCACAATCCCGCGACCCACTTCGCAATACACACCAGCCGGGTCTTCTTGCCATGCCGTTACGACACATTGGGACAGGGCGGCGGTGAAAAATTCTATATTTTTTTGTAACGTTCTAGGTTTATTCGATTTCATTATATACTCCTTTAATAACGACGTATTTGGAAGAAGAACAGCAACCGGACCAAATCGCACTGTACCTCACTTTACTCTGTCTATAGCACTTTGTAAAGGGATGGAAAAAGTTATCGTCATGAGGTATCATTTACATAAATTTTACACTGCTTTTACACTGCGATGACGCTTGTATCCAATCACGGATAGTACAATTAAAGTAGGACCAACTAAACAAGGATTGATATGCAACACATTCGGAGGCCATACATGCATAGAGATATTAAAACAGGCAACTATGTTAACCGTGACTTAAGCTGGGTTGAATTTAATCGGCGTGTGCTTCAGGAGGCGCAGGATTCTACCACACCTCTATTGGAACGGTTGAGATTTCTCGGAATTGTAGCCAGTAATCTGGACGAGTTCATGAGTGTAAGGGTAGCAGAGACAAAAGAGAAAATTAAAGCAGGATTTACCCAAAAGGACTTTTCAGGATACACCCCGTCCGGTTTATATCGGAGATTAATCAAACGAACAGGTGCCATGGTGGCTGAGCAATATAAAACGTATCGGGAATTGATTCGCCTGCTCGCCAAAAAGGGAGTTGTTCTACAAGAGTATAACGAGCTTAATGGAACACAGCAACGGGCAATGGATCAATATTTTCATGATATTATTTTCCCTGTATTGACACCCATGGCTGTGGATCAGAGCCGACCATTTCCGCTGGTGCATAATAAATCGGTCTATCTCGCCGTGATGCTTCAGAAGGAAGAGGAGCAGGAGGATGAGCCGTTTTTTGCAATTGTTCAGGTCCCCTCGAATCTGCCGCGCGTCGTTCCCGTACCTCTGCGTGCAAACAGCAAAAAGAAAACATTCATATTAATAGAAGATTTGATTAAACATCATACACATACCCTGTTTAGCGGATATATTCCGCTGGCTGTGCAGGAATTCAGGCTGACCCGTAACGCGGACCTTTCCATTAATGAAGAGGAAGCGGAGGATTTGCTGGAAGCCATCGAGAAGGAATTGCGTCGTCGTCGCCGGGGAGCTCCCGTCCGGCTGGAAGTGCGTAAGGATTTTCGTTCAGATGCACTGCTTGAATTGCAGGAGGAATTCGAGATTCAGGATCCGGTATATGAAATTGATGGTCCGCTGGATCTGAGTTTCCTGGCTGGATTTGTAGACAGCATCGAAGGCTTCTCTCATTTGAAATATAGCCCGGTTCAGCCGGTGTATCCACCGGAATTTTTACCGAGGGAGAGCCATTTTGAACTGCTGCGCAAACGGGACGTTCTCGTTCATCATCCATATGAATCGTTTGAACCCGTCACAGATTTTGTCCTTGAGGCATCGGAAGATCCACGAGTCATGGCGATCAAGATGACATTGTACCGGGTCAACGGGGATTCACGTCTCATTCCGGCTCTGGCTCATGCAGCAGAGAGCGGCAAACAAGTGACCGTTGTGGTGGAGTTGAAGGCACGCTTTGATGAAGAACGCAACATTGCGTGGGCGCGCAAGCTGGAAAAGGCAGGCTGTCACGTTGTATATGGTTTGGTTGGTTTGAAGACCCATGCAAAAATCATTCTTGTTGTGCGCAGGGAACAGAATGGCTTAAGACGCTATGTGCACGTTGGAACAGGCAACTATAACGAAAGTACGGCGAAGGTCTACACTGACGTAGGACTGTTCACCTCCAATCCGATCATTGGTGAAGATGCATCGGAACTCTTTAATGAAATAACCGGTTATTCGGGACCGAAGGCCATGCAGGCATTCCGCGTTGCTCCCGATGGCATGAAGGATGAACTGTTTTCACTCATACGGAGGGAGACAGAGCATGCGCTTAAGGGGAAACGGGCTCGCATTATTGCCAAAATC
This sequence comes from Paenibacillus sp. P13VS, assembly GCF_015143645.1. Classification (NCBI taxonomy): domain Bacteria; kingdom Bacillati; phylum Bacillota; class Bacilli; order Caryophanales; family Paenibacillaceae; genus Paenibacillus; species Paenibacillus sp. P13VS. Next base: position 79,321 of record NZ_WYEV01000008.1, read on the forward strand.
AACTCGTTATCTCACCAGGATATGATTGATGAGTTATATGTTGCATCCCAGGCTGGTGTACAGATCGATTTAATTGTCCGCGGGGTGTGCTGCCTTCGCCCAGGTGTAGAGGGACTCAGTGAAAATATTCGGGTGATCAGCATCGTGGATCGATTTTTGGAGCACTCTCGCCTGTTTTACTTTGAGAACAGCGGGAACCCGGATGTATATATCTCCAGCGCAGACTGGATGACCCGGAATCTGAAACGAAGAATTGAGCTGATGTGCCCGGTATTTGATCCGTCACTCAAGAAGATGCTTGTCGACATCCTGAATCTGTCCCTGAATGACAATGTGAAGGCAAGGGAATTGATGCCTGGCGGCAATTATGTTTTTGTGGAAAACGAAAAGCCCCCGCTGAGAAGTCAGACGGAGGCAATGGGCATTATTCCTTGGAAGCCTGCAGAGTGGAGTATGTCAACTTAACGTCCCATGCTTCTTCCAGATCCTTGGCGGCCTCTTCCAGGCCATGCATTTCCAGTAACGGCTCGGCTGAGCAGATTAGTTTGATCTGCAGCGAGCCGTTTTCTTTGGTTACACGTATCGCAGAGATTCGCTCCGAACGATGAATGGCCTCGGCTATGCGCAAGATGGAGCCCAATCGGTGAGCGTGCCGTTCATCCGAATCCTTCAGAATGTCCCGGTGCTTATTCAGCAGCTGGGGCGTTCTTTTTTTTGGATGATAGTCGGCTGCAATAGCTGTCAGCACGGTCTCCCGGTGGGAAAGTCCGTATATGCCCGCATTCATAATCCAATACGCCGAGTGCTGGGGATAACGGAAATAATTGATCTGTTTTCCTGCCCCATAAAGCATGCAGGCGGTATACAGGATTCTTGAATCTGCTGGTTTGGGTGTGTCCCCATCCAATGCCTCATAGATCACCGTTGCATCCTGATGGATTCGTTTCAGCTTCTTCTCGGGAACTGGCGGGCCAAAATGAATGAAGTTGCGGATGCTGTCCTCCAGTGCAGTAGGAGAGGCTGGCCGGTGCGGGGCCATCAGATCACGCAAAATTCCGTCACGCAATCCTGCTCCACTTACGACATAACGATCTCCCTGAAGAATGTCGAAGACCGTTCTGAGAATCAGAACACCAGGCACAATGATGTCAGCACGATCCTTCGCCAGACCAGGCACCTTTTTACGCTGACCTGAAGTGAGATAAGGCAGTGATTTGGCCAGGTTCTCCATGGCTGAAGCACTGATCTCGTAGTGGTGGGTTACGGGTAACGAGTATTGTGTTCTTTTTTGCTCAATTTTGGCCAGAGTACGCATGGTACCTCCAAGACCGATGAGCGGAAGACCTGGATGCTGACGGACCCACTCCTGATCTTTCAGTGCCTGAATGACATCATTGCACAGCGCAGCAACATTTGCTTCAGACCAGGAATCCTCCCCGCCATACCTGGCATGCGAGTTTACGGCGCCAATGGGCAGAGAAATACTGTGAAGTCTTTTGCGATCCCGGAATACGGTTACCTCCGTACTGCCGCCACCGATATCCACGACATAGCCATCCTGCAGATCAATGGACTGAATAACCCCAAGAAAGCCGTAATACGCTTCCTGATCTCCGGAGGCACATTCAATCTCAAGTCCGGTCTCCTCTTCAAGCCAGCCTATGATTTGAGCAGCGTTGCGAGCATTGCGAATGGCAGCTGTAGCTGCAGCGCGAATGACTTTTGTTTGGAATGCGTCACAAGTAGCCTTGAACTGCTGCAAGACGGTGATGGCTTGTTCCAGCGAGTGAGGCAGGATCTGCCCATCCTCTTCAACCACGTTGCTGAGTCGCGCAGCATATTTATCTTCATGAATAATCCGGTAGGCTCCTTCATGATCCAGTTCGTAAATGACGAGACGAATGGAGTTGGAGCCAATATCGATAATGCCGAGAGTTCCTTTTGAGTTCATATGCATCTCCTTCTAGACAGGTATTCTACCCGAGTTGCAGCAGCGCAGCCATGGCTTCCGGTGAACCTGGAGGGGTGGAGGAGAAGGGCGTGGTCAGCATTACCACAATAATAAAGACAATGAAACAGGCAAACAGTATGCAGCTTACGGCAAAACCGCGATTGCGTTTCTTCATAAACAGCCGAATACCTGTAACAAAAAGAAGTACTGTGACGGCGACCAGGACAATGGACATTGCGAAATAGGCTACGCCATACAGTGATTTGAAAAATGCTTCCATATTTTTTGAACGCTCCTTAGATCCTCATATTTAAGCCTTTCCATTACATTCCTTAGTAGCATACGACAGATTGATGCGTTTGAAAAGTGAACCAGGCGTGTGTGCCTTTCTATAAACAAGCCTATAGACACTTCTTACGGAAAAGGGGCAACCGCCTTGGACAGACATCCAAGAGGGGACGGCTTCTGTTGAGTATGTATATGGAAGGACCATTGTTCAGGAAAGGAGATTAACCCATGTCAAGACAGCTTGCAAGCAAATGGCTGAAGACGGCAGCGCTATTGAAATATCCGGTAGCTGCTGTCCATATCCCGCAGACGATGGCATTTAATTCTAGAAATCTGCTGCACATGCTCAGCCGTTATGGAATGGTGTATATCAAACCTGTAGTCGGTGGCGGAGGTTATGGTGTTATCAGGGTATCCACGAGCGGAGGGAACTACCGCTATACGCATATGAAAGTTACACGTACATTTACCAACTATGGCCAGATGTATCGATCGCTGGTACGGATTAAAGTCAGACGGAGATACCTGATCCAACAGGGAATTCATTTGGCAACGATACAAGGCAGGCCTGTGGATTACAGGGTAAAAGTCGTCAAAACCGAGCGAGGCTGGGTTTTCCGTTCCATGGTAGGGCGTTTGGCTCGTCCCGGTTTGTGTGTAACCAATCTGAGCAAAGGCGGGACGATGCTGCAGGGCAGAAGGGCCCTTGGTTTATCCCTCCCTCATATATCTACCAGACACAAACGTCGAGAGATGCGTTCATTGACGTTGACATGCACTCAGATTATGGAAAGGCAGTTTCCAGGTGTAGGTCAACTCGGGTTCGATTATGGGCTCGATCACTCCGGGAAGATATGGATTTTGGAAGTGAACACCAGACCCCAATAAAAATAGTGGAAAAATATAAAAAAAACCAAGATTACGCCGATAAATATTATAGAGAAAATATTTTTGGAAAACGTTTGAAATGAAAATAAAATGGGTAATTTACACGGAAACGTCTTAAAACTATGAGTTGAAGCTAAAAAAAAATTTCTAGCATTCGTTCTAATAGAAACGTTACGATCCTGTGCATAAGTAATGTCCACATTATCCACGTTGCTTAATCAACATTTTTACCATTTATCAACAACCTATGCACAGGATTTCCACAAAACCTTGTGGATAACAGAACGCTTGTTCTCTTTATAAATCTCTGATATGATAGTTTTGAGGAAAAAAAAGGAAAGGTTGTGGCGGGAAATGGCTATGTTATCCGATGAGATGTTATTGGATTCCTACCATAAGGCGATTGAGCTTAATCTCGAGAGAGATTTCATCGCACTGCTATTGGCAGAAATCCATAAGCGCAAACTGGGTACCGACGTATCTGCCATTCTTCACTAGAGATCCTCATTGCAGGCAATGTTACAGGTTTCCGGACATGTCCCATTGTGCTACAGACCAGAGGGTGCTTGTATGACAATGGTGACAGTACAACATATGCATGCAACCGTTTTCGTTTCCGTCTTCCTCTATCATGGAAGTCTGTAACGAATAGGGGCTGTACGGTCCGGTGTAATCTTCCAATTTGCCGCATTCTGACAGTCCCTGAAGGCAGTGGGGACAAGCCTGCTCCGGTACAACCAGACCGTTACACAGCGGGCATATATAAGACAAGGGTATCCCTCCTGATATTGAATGTTCAGGAGTAAGATACCCTTTTTTGTACCTTTTATGTGATTCGCTTAAAACTATCGTTTCATGTTACTGCTGTGTCCTGGGGACAACTTCGCATCCGGGTCGAAGTATACCTTCGCATTGTTAACAGCGGTTGGTGCTTCACCGAATCCAACAGCAATCAGCTTCAGCTTGCCTGGGTATGTTGTAATATCTCCGGCAGCAAAAATGCCTGGAATGGATGTTTCCATACGGGAGTCAACAACGATGGAGTTGCTATCAATTTCAATACCCCACTCGGCAATAGGCCCGAGCGATGATACGAATCCAAAGTTGACGATCACGGCATCGACGTCAATTTCTTGTGTTTCTTTGGTTTTGACGTGTGACAGCGTGACTTTGGTAATAGCGTCATCCCCGTGCAGCTCCGTAATCTCCGTAGGTGTAACCACGTTGACTTTGGAATTCATCAGGTTCTCCACACTGTGCTCATGTGCACGGAATTTGTCACGACGGTGGATCAGGGTTACTTGTTCTGCGATTGGCTCGAGCATAAGTGCCCAGTCTACGGCAGAGTCACCGCCACCACTGATGAGTACTTTTTTGCCAGCAAAGGCGTTCAGATCACTGATGAAGTAATGCAGGTTCGATTTTTCGAACTTGGCTGCACCTTCAAGTTCCAGGCGACGTGGTTCGAAGGCACCAACACCGGCAGTAATGATTACGGCTTTGGCATGATATTCGTTCACATCGGTTTTGACGATGAAATGACGCTCGTCCAGTTTTTCAACGGATACGACTTTTTCCTCCAGACGAATATTCGGGTTAAAGTGGCTCATCTGCTCAATCAGGTTGTTTACCAATTCCTGAGCCGTCACTTTGGGGAACCCTGCAACGTCATAAATATATTTTTCAGGATACAGCGCAGCCAATTGTCCACCAAGCTGTGGCATGCTTTCAACCAGAGTAACGGATGCCTGACGCATCCCTCCGTAAAATGCGGCAAACAGACCCGCAGGGCCGCCACCAATAATAAGTAAATCGGTCATGTCATGACCGGCAGTTTGTGCAGTCAAGAATCAACAACACCTTTCTTATTTTAATAGGTAGTTAACAGAAATAATGTAGCCGGATACCTCATGTAGCCAGCGTTTGTTGCTGAACTGTCTTTCTCATTATAAACGGTGTAAACTGGGTTGCAAAGTTGGTAACCGGACTAACTTGGGAACAATTGATGAAGATCAGGTGAGAATAGGATGAAATTGGAAATGAAAGGTTATGAAAAATAACAAAAAAAACCTTGATATTTACCAGAAATACAGATATTCTTGACCTGTACTATGTGTTTTTTTGTCTAAATAAAAGCCAATTTGTAAAACCAAGACAAGACCTGTAATTTGTTGATTCTTGTGTATAATTTCACAACTTTAATTGGACATGTACATACAAAATATTCAAATAAATTCGTGAAGTTAACATTTGTCGTCATATGGATAAGACCTCATCCATATTTTGTAGTAAGTACAGCTGAAGTATGCTACCCGAATGAAGATAATAAATGTTGTAAAAGTAGATGATGTGAGTGAAACCGGAAGGGGTTAAGACATGAGCAGCATTCCCAAAATCGTCATTCTCGGCGCGGGCTATGGCGGGATTTTAACAGCCCAGCGGCTGCAGAAGGAATTAAATTATAATGAAGCCGACGTCACATTGGTGAATCGGCATGATTATCACTATATTACAACACACCTACATATGCCAGCAGCCGGTACGGATTCGATTGAGCATGCGAGGGTGCCGATTTCCAAGCTGATTGATGAATTCAAGATTGATTTGGTCAAGTCGTCGGTGAAGGAGATTCGTCTTCAGGACCGTAAGGTCATTCTGGAAGATGGAACGTTATCCTACGACTATCTTATTATTGGACTTGGCGGTGAACCGGAAACCTTCGGTATTCCGGGCATGCTGGATCATGCCATGACCATTCGCAGCATCAACTCGGTACGACTCATTCGTGAGCATATCGAATATCAGTTTGCCATGTACAAAAACGATAATAAACGTAACCGCATACGCTTTGTAGTGGGCGGGGCAGGTTTTAGCGGAGTTGAGTTTGTGGCGGAGCTTGCTGACCGCATTCCGCAGTTGTGCAAGGAATTCGACGTAAATCCGAAAAATGTGCATATCTACAATGTAGAGGCAGCGCCTTCAGCCCTGCCAGGCTTCGATCCGGAGCTGGTAGAGCATGCAATGAATGTGCTGAAGAAGAAAGGCGTAACTTTCAAAATCGGTGTTCCGATCAAGCAATGTTTGCCGGATGGTGTCATTGTGGGTGAAGGTGAAAAAATTGATGCTGCCACGGTGGTATGGACCGGTGGGATCCGCGGTAACGCGCTGCTTGAACAGGCTGGACTTGAAGTGATGCGCGGCCGGGTAAAAGTGGACGAATATCTGCGAGCTCCGGGACATGAGCATGTCTATGTTATTGGTGACAATTCACTCGTATTTAACGGGGAAGGACGTCCATATCCACCAACAGCCCAGATTGCCATGCAGCAAGGTGTGAACTGCGCCAAAAACGTTGTCGCTGCCATTCGCAAAAAACAGCCACAGCCCTTTGTGTTTACCAGCAAGGGAACGGTTGCTTCGCTCGGTAAAGGGGAGGCCATTGCTGTCGTTGGCGGTAAAAAATACAAGGGCTGGAAAGCTGCCCAGCTGAAGAAACTGGTGGATCTCCGGTATTTGTTCATCATTGGTGGAATACCGCTAGTGCTGAAGAAGGGGCGGTTTTTTGGATGAGACATTGCAGTGTTCAAGTTCGCGGCCTGCTTACACGTGATGAGCTGGATCGTTATAACGCCCTGATGCAGGTAGGTGGTTATCTGGAGGAGCAGAACCAGTATGACCTGGCTTATATTGTGCAAAAGGAAGTGGACATTCTTATCCTGCCTGCAATTGAGCGATTGAAGGAAAAGGGACGGGATCGTGACCGGGCCACGGCCGAGTTTCTGGAATCGCTCAAGGCATTGGAAGAAGAAGAGGACCGGGACTAATTCGGAGTTTGAACATTTCTGAATAAAATGAATACCATAAAAAAAGCACCGGTGACGTTCCCCTTGGGGAATGTCATCGGTGCTTTGTGTTTAACTTTACAGTTTCAACATGTCTTCCAGCGAACCTTCGCCCAGCAGGCTTCCCACATAGAACGAACCGAATTCGCCATAACGTGCGCTAACTTCATCAAACCGCATTTCGTAAACCAGTTTTTTGAACTGGAGTGCATCGTCTGCAAACAGGGTAACGCCCCATTCCCAATCGTCGAAACCTACGGATCCGGTAATGATCTGTTTCACTTTACCGGCATAGCTGCGACCAATCATGCCGTGGCTGCGCATCATGCTGCGGCGTTCATCCATGGACAGCATGTACCAATTGTCGGCGAGGTCGCGTTTTTTGTTCATTGGGTAGAAGCAGATGTACTGACGCTGTGGCAGAACCGGCTTAAGACGTGCGACGATTTCCGGGTTTTGCATCGGATCTTCGCCTTCTTTGCCAAGATAGTTGCTCAGTTCCACGACGCTGACGTAGGAATACGACTTGGTCGTGTATTGGGCAAACATCGTTTTGTTGAATGCGTTCTCTACGGCCTTGAGGTCCTCAAGGGTTTCGCGCAGGTGCATCATGACAAGGTCAGCTTTTTGGCCAACTACAGTATAGACCACAGTGCTTCCTTTGGAGGATTCTTCGACTTCCTTCCATTCTTTCCAAAACTCCTGAAGCTCGTCCAGTGCTACGGCACGTTCCTCGTCATCGGCTGCTTTCCAAGCGGCCCAGTTAATCGAGCGGAAGTCATGCAGGGCATACCAGCCCTCCAGTGTTGATGCGGCTTCGTTCATTGGTTTCTGTTCCTCCTGTAGTTTATATTTCCAAATCCCATGAGGGACGGTTAAGAAAAACTATATCGTTTACATTGTATCCCAACATTGAGCACAAGGGCAAATGAAGAGAAGATGAATATAGGAGGATTTATCCAGAAAGTTCGTTGCTTCGCCACATTTTTTGCGGTACACTATCTACTAGCCAGAGAAGAAAATACAGTAAGTTTTGCTAAATAAGCCCTGAGTTCATAAGAAGAGGTGAATGTCACCCGATGCAGTTTATACCTGTGCTGGTATTAATGGTGTTATTTTTCGTGATGATGTTTGGGATCGGTTTCATTCTGAATATGTTGATGAAGACGACCTGGTTTCCTTCTTACCTGTTCATCATTGTGATCCTGCCTGTCGTGGTGTATTCCTTGTGGGATCACACGGCTTCACTGATGACCCATCTGGGCTCGTTCCAGATCGTCGATTATCTGACTGGTGTGGCTGGGCTCGCAGGCGCAATCATCAGTGGTTGGACCATTCGCAAACTTCGACTGGGCGGGTATAAAATGTTTTAACCGGCTGAGCTTCATATCCTGCCCTGACTGCCATGGAATTGAAACAAAGAGTCTTGCCTTTCTCGTAACCGCTTACGCGAGCAAAGGGAGGGCTTTTTGTCATATGTAATGAAAATAGACATAATCGAACCACTGAGCTGCATACACATGTGCATAACCATTTCTAAATAGTTTCACTTGTTTTATATGGCTGGAGCTTTTATAGTATTCTAGCAACTCTGCGAAAACGTGAATGCTGTCGACCTAGGACGAAACGGAGCGAGAACAGGCCATCTTTTTACCTGTTTTTGAACATTTGAAGATCAGGCATTTATGTTAGAATAGATAAACACACTTTTGGGGAGAAGGAGATCAAGCCATGCGCATGAAGAATTTGCTGCATTATACTGAACATCATCGCTACTGCGTATACAGGGAGTTTGGACTTAGTGCTCTGGACGACCGTATGCTTACGGGAGCATATCAGCCCATGGTAGGTGCTTTCGCAATTGGCTTGTATCGGCTGTTGTTTCAGCATCTTCCCGGTGAACAGGTCGGTTACTCACCCCTTGAACAGCAGCGAAAGTTGTTCATGACACTTGGACTCGAGCCAAGTGAGAAGGGCCGCAAGTATTTGGTGGAGCAGGCTTCCAAGCTGGAAGCGGTCGGATTGCTTCAGACATCACGCCTTTACATTCCGGAGAATGATGATTATATCTATGAATATGAGCTGCAGCCACCGCTGTCACCTGCAGAATTTTTCCGCACACAGCATTTGACACTGCTGCTTCGTGACAAGATTGGCAAGTTTGCTGTTCTGTCCCTGCGTTCGGGATTTTCGGCAGTAGAGAACGGAGACGCACCTTATCCTGCAGCGAGTAAAGAAAATATTTCGGTTCCTTTTTACGATATATTCGAACTGAATACACATGTGATAGATTACGAGCTGGAGCAGGCGCTTTCGGAAGTATCCACATCCGCACAGCGGAGTGGGACAAGTGTTGCCGCGGAAGAGCTTACGTTGAACTACGCCGACATTATTTTGCGTTTTCCGCGCGAGTCCGTGAACCGCCGTCATGTGGAAAAGCTAAGATTTGATCATGAACAGCTGGGCATTGTGAATTATGTGGTGAACAAGTTCAATCTCAGTGTACAGGACGTGTGCCGTTTACTGGATGAGGATGATATCTTCAGTCCGCAAGGACAGCTGATGTTGGATGATCTTCAGCACAAGGCAAGCTTGCAGTTCCGCCAGACGAAGAAACGTCAGGAACAGCAAACCGTACAGGCAGCCAAGGTGGTGGCCCTGAGGCAGCATTTGGACGAGCCTGAGCAGCAGAGCGATTCCGGGGAACCGCCAGTGGAGCATGTGGTGCAGATGGAATACTATGTGGAGGTTCCACCGCAGTTTGCAACCAAATGCGATATTCATCAATACAATATGATGCTTCGTAACGAACCATATACACGGCTTTTGCAGACGTTTTTCCCAGGAGCCGTACCGGATAATCTGGTCGATATCTTTGAGAAAATTGATCTGAGCTATAAGCTGCCTGGTGAAGTCATTAATGTTCTTATCCATTACTTGATGCAGCTCCTTGTATCGGGCGGAGAACAGCGGATTAACCGTAATTTCGTTGAAGCGATCGCTTCCAATATGCTGCTGAAGCAGGTCAATTCATATGAGAAGGCAGTCCAATATATTCGTGACCAGGCCAAGGTAAAAGGCAAGCAGGCTGCTGGAGCAGCCGGAGCCCGTTCCCGTACATACGGCAAAGGAGCCAAAGCCAAACCCGAAATCCCGATTGTTCAGGATGTTGCCGCTGAAAGCGATGGAGTATCCGAGGAAGAGTTCGAAGAGATGATGCGATTTGCCCAGCAGATGCAGGCAAGCAAGCAAAAAGGAACTTCATAAAATTTCTTGTTATAGAAAAGACCCAAGGCGAGTCCCCTAATTAAAGGAGGCTCGCCTTTTTGCTGCTTGCGTTTATCTACGAATAGCGCCATGTACATATCTCATTCTATGAATTGAGCCCTCTCCGCCTTCTGTTGAAAGTGGAAAGGGCTGCTGCTAATTAGGGTTTAATTTTCTTACAGCATTAATCTTTCATTTGCTGAATCGTCTACCTTAAGATGGTGGTTGCTTTATTGCCGGCATAATCTTCGATCACGAGCTTGAGCGAGCTGCTGCTGGAAGCTGGTGTGAAGGTCATCTCACTCAGCTTGGTTCTTCCCCGGATAATATACGGGAATTTTTGCGTAACGTAAGTCACCCCGAATTCGCGAGGCACTTCATTTTCGTAAACATAGATCTTGTACCAGTCCTCCAGATCAGGCAGGGCAAGGGTGTATTTTCCATCATTTACCGTGACCTTTTCCTTCGCGTATGGTGTAATCTGATGATCAGCCAGTTGTCCAGTAGCTGTGACAGGTTGTTGCTTGCCTATGGCAATGTTGAGCACGTAATGTTCGCCATTCGTTGGCAATCCCGTCAAGACAGCTGAAGATTTTCCTTTCTTGACCTGAACGGTCTTTGTGAAAGGTTTATTCGTATATTCCGTTTGCAGGGTGAGCTCGATCGCTTCCTTGCCTTTGGTTTTCTTAGGGTATTTCCAGCTGACCGTGGCGTCGCCATGTTTGTTAAATTTCACTTGAATATCCTGAACGGCCGCATCCAAATTATAGGACAGGGTTGCAGGCTCGCTTTCACGGCCATCTGCGCCCACGGCACGAATAGACAGCTCACCAGATCGATTTTTCAAAGATTTGATGTAATAGGTGGAATCATATATTCCGCCAACATAGGATCCATTTTCATATAAGTCGTATTGTTTAACCTTCGAATAGTCTTCCATATCCCATTCCACCACGAGTTCATCTGTATTGGTCAGAGACTTGGCGATGTGGAAACCTGTAGGAGCATCTGGCTTGGCCGCAGATCCATCGAAGATACGGATTTCACCGATATTCATCTGATAATCTTCGATTGTTTTCCCATTTGGGTCAAATACCAGTCCGAAAGCCGCAATGTTTTGGCCCGCATAGGCACTCAAATCCAGGGAAGCTGTTGTCCAGCCTTTCGTTTGTTTGCCAGAATTCGGAACATTGACTTTGACCACATGGGAAGGATTATCTTCCAGAATTAAACCGACTTGCAGGGTGGACGTATCGCTCTTCGATGGTTTGTTATAAGTGAGTTCCAATGTAGACTTCGCATTAACGGACAGATCTGTTTTATACAGACGCAGGAAGTTCTCCGCGTTCAGATCACCGTTTACGACAAGAGAACTGCCGCCATTGAAGGCCCCAATGGAATCGTACTGGTAACGGGCGCCTTTTTCATAGGTTGGGCCATAGTCAAAATCAACACTCAGCTTATCCCCTTCGCTATCCATCCACCACTGCCAGGTGACAGGGATGTCCTGGATGTTGATGTTGGACCATTCGGTATCATTGGATACTTTTCCGTTTTCATAATATTGCAGACCATGTCCGGTATTGAAGTTCGTAGCAAAGTTTGAACCATGAACGACGGAACGTTCCGTAAGGTAGGCAGCTATGCCGTCCCAATTGGCGCCGGAAGCGTAGACATCCGACAGATCAACCGATGCATTGCGGCGGGCTTCGGTAGGGTCCTGATTCGGTCCGGACCACCACGCACGATCGCGCACAAAGGTCATCCACTGGTATTCGTCTTCAGCCCGGTGATTGGTGCTTCCATCGCCCATCTCTTCATCAAGGGCATTATGGGTAAAATCCGCACCCAGCGTTGCTATGCTGTTCATCGGCTGGCCGTTCTCATCCAGATTGTTGCGCAGGTCATAGAGCTGTTTCCACCGACCGAACCGGTCATGACCGCCTTCAACGCCGGCAAAGACCGTTTCAAGCGGATCCAGTCCAAGGCTGATGGCATGATCACGTGAATCCTGCAGCATCTCATGGTTCCAGACATAGTTCAGGAAAATGGAATCCGAAACTCTGCCCAGGGCCGTATCCTGTACGAAAGGGCTGTTGAGTTCATTGAACTTATTCTGGTATTGAATCTCTCCCGTCGTATTAATGGTTGAGTCATACCACTGAATATAGAGACCCTGATCTCTTAAATATTGCATGAATTTTTTGTAGGATGGAATATCTTCAGGGGCAACGCCCCTCGCTACCTCTTCCTGATTGAAGAAGTATCCATCATAATTGTAGTATTTGGCCATCTCGGCCAATTTGACAGCGACCGGGAAATTTCCGTCTTCATCCTGCACGAGCATCTGCTTGTACGTTTGAGGACCACGGTCATTATCGGAGAAGAAGATATTGGCAATGGAACGAACGCCGTTTTTATGCGCGGCATTGGTGTAAGCCGGGTTCGGAATGTTCAGAATACCGAACTCGAAATATCGCTCTGTCCACTCCTTATTCGGGTCATACAGCTCTTCTGGCACTCCCGCAGAAGCCATGCCATGCCAGTAGCTGTAATAGTCTGTATATTGCCAATAATTGAACAGATACTGGCTAAATTCGTTCGTATAAGGGGTACTGTCGAAGAACGCATTGCCGTAATCACCACTCATCGTAAAGAGCTGGGTATCCGGGCTAAGTTCGGGGTAGGCCTGCGTGGCGGCAAAGGCATCATTACGCGGCTGCAGTGGTACATGTGCACGAAGCAATTCTCCATAGATGTCACTCTCGGGTGTCCAATTCAGAATCTGTGCAGAGGTGTAGCCATGCTGATAGGGCTGATTGGCGCCTTTGGCACTTTCACCTGTGTAGGGAAGTGTATCTCCCGCATAGACAGATGAGGCGACCAACTGACCGACCAGAGCTGATGTAATGGCCAGTGCAGTTACCTTGGGAATGATGCCTTTCGGTTTAAGTTTGCGTGTCATGCTGTTCCTCCTTCAAGTGGACTGAATGTAAGGTATTCGTTTACACAAATATAAACTTATGGTTAACGATAGAGCATGAAAGCATTTTCAAATAGGGCGAAATTAAAGAAAGGCAGGTATAAACTAAAGAAAAGTTCAAGGTGGGAAGTTAATGTCAGAAGGCAAATGATATAATTCAGACAGGACAACCGCATCGGGGGGAACATGCGATTTGAAAATTGTTAGCGTTTACAATAATTTCTTCAAAAATAATATGTTTATGAAAATGCTGTTTATTTTCTCGATGATTTCGATTGTGACGATTATTACGCTGTCGTATATCATTTTTCTATCGGTGTCCGATTCTACGATCCGCCGTGAGCTGGCTATCCAAAAGGCTGCGATGGAAAGTGTGGACCGATATATTCATCAGCAGTATGAGTCCGTGCAAAATATGGTGAGAGATATGCATCAGAACGAGGCACTGTCAGCCAATATCTCCTATCTGATGAGCCATACCTATGCAGATTATGTCCAGCATCTGACCAATGGATATTACGCCAATCAGGATGACTATTCCGCAGATGTACTGAAACATTTCCAGAATATCATGGATCGAAATGCGGACATTCATCAGTTGATGTTATATAGTGCAGAGCGCCAGGACATGTCCATGTTCAGCCCCAATAAGCAGTTCAAGAAGCTGGACACGAGTGCTGCCCATTCCTATATTCCAGACGTGATGGCCATGGAGACGCCTAATATCAGTGCACCCAACTACTGGATTCGCAAAGAGATCAATGAATGGAGCCCGGACCTGTACGCGATTCGTGTTCCCATCAACAATACACAGACGCTGCGGAATCTGGGGCAGTTCCTCGTTTTTTTTGACTCAGCAGGCATTGGAAATGCGCTTGATAGTTATGAGAGCAACTTTAAGGGAGAAATCGTGGTACTGTCGGCCAAAGGTAACGTGTTATTTGACTCCAGCAGCAACTATTACGGCAAGAAGTATCCTTATGTTGAAGTAGCGGATTCGCTATTCGATCAGACCGATATGGACTCGATGAAAAAGGAAAAAAACATGTATGTAAACAAGTTTGTCTCCGCAGACCAGGGATATGTGATTGTAGCCACGGTTCCTGTGGAAGAGATGGCTGAGGCCTATGCAGGTATTCGGAATACCATTATTTCAATTAGCATCATAAGTACCCTGTTTGCTGTGCTTGTTCCGGCGTTTTTTATCATCAACTTTGCGAAGCGGACCCGGAGAATTATCCGATTTACGCAGAAGGTGAAGTATGGCAATCTGAGTGCACGGATTGACGATACCCGTGACGATGAGCTGGGACAGATCTCGCACAGCTTTAACGATATGCTGGATGAACTTAATTTATATATTGAGCGGGTGTACAAGGCCGAGATCAAACAAAAGGAGACGGAGCTGGTTGCTCTGCAGGCCAGAATTAATCCTCATTTTCTCTATAACACGCTTGAAGTGATTCGTATGAGAGCCATTTCCCAAGGGGCAAGGGATGTTGGGGAGATGATCTACAGCTTATCCGTGCTCTTCAAGAGCCTTGTTCAGCAGAAGAAAAACTATACATTGAAGGATGAGATGGAGGCTTGCCGTCTATATCTGGAACTCTTTCGAATCCGTTATAAAGATATCTTCACTTATACGATTCAATTGGATCCTGTGCATAACCAACATCCTGTGGTCAAGCTGTCCCTGCAGCCGATCATTGAAAACTATGTCGTGCACGGCATCCAGACGGAACGCTCGGATAACAAGTTGTCCATTGTGGTGGAGGAGATTGGCGATGTGCTGCAGGTGGAAGTCAGAGATAATGGCAAAGGCATTGATCCTGCCAGATTGGCTGAAATTCGTGAAGAGCTCGATCGTCCCGAGGAATCAGGACAAATGTTTGGACTGCGCAGTGTGCACAGTCGTCTGCGGTACCTGTATGGACCGGAGTTTGGAATGACGATAGAGAGTACGCTTGGAGAAGGAACCCTGATCAGGGTGCGTTATCCTCATACGGAAGGGACAGGTGTTTAGCATGTACAACGTGTTTATTGTGGACGATGAGCCGTTCATCATTGAAGGATTATACGACATTGTGGATTGGTCTTCATTTGGAATGGAAATTGTAAACCATGCCGGCAACGGCCAGGCGGCGCTTCAAGCGCTGTCTGCCCAACCTGTCGACATTTTGATCACGGATATTTCGATGCCCATTATGAATGGACTGGATCTGATTCGGGAAGCAAGACGTGTCCAGCCTGACCTTAAAGTGATTATTCTCAGCGGATTCAATGAGTTCGAATACTTGAAGGAAGCGATGCAGCTGGGGATCGAAAATTATCTGCTCAAGCCGATCAATGTAGAAGAGCTGGAGTCGACGCTGCGAAACACGGCCTCCAAGCTGGATCAGGCGCCAGCCAAAACAAGTTATGATGCCTACGGCATTCAAATTTTGAAGGACAACATTCTTCATCGATGGTTGACGGGACAGATCGCAACGGCGGAATTCGAAGAACGCTCTCTATTCATGAATCTTACACTCGATGGTCCATGTTATGGCATTGCCATCCTCCGTACGAAGGGAGAAGAGCCGGGCATATTTGATCAAGTGCAGCGTTTACTTGCGGACAAGCCTTATGTGAGTACTTTTCATGATTTGGATGGCGATATCGTCATGATCGCGAGTGTGGACGAGCAGCAGGTCAATAGACAGATGTTTATGGATTGCGTCACCTGTTTATCCCGGCAGATCTCTGAAGCACACCCGTCAGTTTATATTGGTATGGGGGGCATGGCGAAGGGCATTCATCAGGCACCCGCGAGTTACAAAGAAGCCAAGCGCGCCCTGCAGTATGTAATGATCTACCCGGATCTTAAAGTGATCGATCATGCGATTCTTGAAACGGGAAGCAGTGCTGGCAGTCGTTTCTCCTTCGACTGGAAGGAATATGCCAAGCTGATGTTATCCCGCAATACCGAACAGCTTTCAGAACGAATTCAAACGGATTTTGAACAGTATCGCGATGGGATGACTCCTGTGGAGCTGCAGCATACGGCGCTCGAATTGGTTATTCGTTTCAAAATGGAGCTGGAGAGCATTAAGCATACGGATGAGTCTGTCATTTACCAAAAGGGGTTAAGGCGGGTGCTGGACAGCAGTACCTTTGCCGAACTGGTGCAGGCCCTTCAGCAAGTGGGGAGCGAGACGATCGAATCTCTGCTGCAGGATCTGAAAAACCCGATTGTGAGCCAAGTGCTCCAGCATATCGAGAAGCATTACGCAGAAGAGCTTTCCCTCAAGCTGCTGGGGGCTCATTATCATCTGCATCCTGTGTATCTTGGACAGCTGTTTCATAAGGAGACAGGAGAGACCTTTGCCGAGTACATCAATAAATACCGGATCGAGCGTGCCAAGGAACAGCTGCGCAGTTCCAATCTGAAGGTGCATGAGATCGCAAGAAACGTTGGATATTGGGAGACAGGATATTTTTATAAGCAATTCCGCAAATATGTAGGCATTTCACCGACCGATTTCAAGGTTTTTAATTAATTCGGTGACGGGAAGATTCCATCTGCGGACTCAACGTATAAGAGACATTTCGGGAACAGCAGTGGCATTGGAAGAGTTCAATGCCAGATGTTACCCGGCATGTCTCTTTCATGTAAGCGATTTATTAAATCAGGGACAAAAACAAGAGTCAGGGAGAATATCTCTTTAATTTGTACCCCGAAAACTTAAGTTTATCTTCTTTTTGAAAATGCTTTCATTCGATAAGGTTATAGCAGTTAGTTCGTTAGTGCTTAAGGGAAAACGAAAAGGGAGGATCTAAACAATGCTTAAAAAAAGAAAAAGTTTTTCTCTCGTCCTGGCATTATTAATGGCCGTTACACTTGTACTTAGTGCCTGCGGTGGAAGCGAGAGTGCTTCGGAATCCGGCGGGGCTGGAGATGATTCAGTCGAACTGATCTGGTACACCATCGGTACCCCGCAAAAAGATGTGAACAAGGTCATGGAAGAAGTCAGCAAGTATACCAAGGAAAAAATCAATGCTACCGTAACCATGAAAATGGTCGATTGGGGTGACTATCCTCAAAAGATGCAGGTGAATGTGGCTTCCGGTGAGCCTATGGACATTCTGTTCACCTCTTCGGGCGGCTTCGACTATGTTCAGAATGCCAGAAAAGGTGCGTTCCTGGAGTTGGATGAGCTGCTCCCCAAATATGGCAAGGATCTGATGGACACGATTGACCCGGCATTCCTCAGCGGTTCCAAAGTCGATGGTCATAACTACGGTATTCCGGCCAACAAGGAACTGCCGCAGCAAGAAGTATGGCGCTTCAACAAAACACTGCTTGATAAGTACAACCTGGACATCTCCAATATCCGCACCTTGGACAGTCTCGAACCTCTGCTCAAAACAATCAAGGAAAATGAGCCGAGTGTGACGCCGTTTGCGATGGATAAAAACTATGTCCCTTACGTTCCTTATGACTATGTCATTCAAAATTTGCCTATGGCAATCAAACTGGATACAACGGATTACAAGCTCGTGAACATCCTGGAGACTCCTGAAATGAAGGAAGCACTCACAACGATGAACAAATATTACAAAGCTGGCTATGTGTCTGCAGAGGCAGCAACAACAGGATCAACCAACGACCTGACGACATCGGGCAACTGGTTCCTGGATCGTGCACAGACTCAACCGCTGGCTGACAATCAATGGTCTGCAAGCTATGGATATCCTGTCGTTTCCACTCCGGCAAGTGATGCAATCATCACAAACACTTCTGTACAAGGATCCATCATGGCGATCTCCGCCAACTCCGAGTACCCGGAAAAAGCAATGGAATTCCTGAACCTGCTCAATACGGATCCAGTGCTGCGCAATATGGTTGACTCCGGTATCGAGGGTACTCACTACAAAAAAGTGGACGATACACACATGGAAAACCTGGCTGAATCGAAGAACTATGACATGCCTTCGTATTCCCTTGGTAACAACATGCTGCTCTATCTGAACAACAACGATCCGGACAACAAATGGGATGAGTTCAAGAAGTTTAATGCTGAAGGCGTAAACTCACCAATCCTCAGCTTCAACTTTGATGCAAGCAACGTGTCTACTGAATTGACAGCTGTACAAAACGTGAAAGAACAATACTGGGCCGCATTGATGACTGGTACGCTGGACCCGGCGACCAACTTGGATCAGGTCATTGAGAAGTTCAATCAAGCCGGTCTTGAGAAGGTAATGGCTGAAGCCCAAAGCCAGCTTGATGCCTGGAGAGCGGAAAATAAGTAAGGTTACATTCGTAGGATCGGGCGGCTGCATGTAGCGTCCGATCCTTTTTTTCATTCAAGCTTGAAGGAGGATATCCGAATGACTGCATTTTTGAAAAATCTGATAAAAAACCGAGTCATGCTGTTCATGGTGCTGCCTGGCGCCATCTGGTTCTTCTTCTTCTCTTATCTGCCCCTGGTGGGTACTGTAGCGGCCTTCAAGGAATATCGCTTTAGTCGTGAGGGCTTCTGGGCCAGTCTTGCGAAGAGCGAATGGGTGGGCTGGGACAATTTCAAATTCCTGTTCAGCAACAATGACGCGCTGCTGATTACCCGAAATACACTTCTGTATAACATCGCCATCATATTCCTGGGGTTAGTGTTCGCCGTAGGTTTGGCCATTCTGCTCTCCGAACTTATTAATAAGCGGCTCGCCAAAATATATCAAACCGGGATGTTCCTCCCGTATTTTCTCTCCTGGGTCATTGTAGGTTACTTTGTGTTCAGTTTCCTGAGCATGGACCGGGGAATGTTGAATCAGATCATCGGCTGGTTCGGGATGGAACCCATCCAGTGGTATTCGGAAGCCAAGTATTGGCCGTACATTCTGATTTTCGTCGCACTTTGGAAAACGATCGGCTACAACAGTATCGTCTATCTGGCATCGATACTGGGCATTGACCGTTCGCTCTATGAAGCTGCAATGATTGACGGTGCGAGCAAATGGCAGCAGATTCGCAACATTACGATCCCATTGCTATCCCCAATCATCACGATTATGACACTTCTGGCTGTAGGCCGGATTTTCTACGCGGACTTTGGTCTCTTCTATCAAGTGCCGAGGGATTCGGGCACGCTCTATTCCGTTACGAATGTCATTGACACGTATGTATATCGCGGTTTGAAAACGAGCGGTGAGATTGGCATGAGTACCGCTGCCGGATTGTATCAATCGGTTGTGGGCTTTGTACTGGTTATCATCTCCAACTATGTGGTACGCAAGATCGATAAAGATAGCAGCTTATTCTAGGACAAGGGAAAGGAGTGAACCACTGTGGCTCAACTCGTAAAAAAACGCGATTTCCATCATGTATCCAGCGGCTGGAACATCATCATGAATATCATGGCCGGACTTTTCGCTCTGATCTGTGTGTTTCCTTTTATATTTGTCGTCATCATCTCGTTTACGGACGAAAAGGCATTGGCTCGTGACGGGTACCGCCTGATTCCGGCGGAATGGAGTCTCGCGGCATATCAATTTGTCTGGCAGAGCGGTGATACACTGCTGCGTGCGTATGGGGTTACCATTCTGGTCACGGTACTCGGGACAATCATCAGTTTGATCCTCATGTCCCTGTATGCCTATGCCATTTCCCGCAAGAGCTTCAGATATCGGAGATTTTTCTCCGTGTTTGCCATTTTGACGATGCTGTTCAACGGCGGGATGATCCCGACCTATATGGTTGTATCCCAGCTGCTTGGATTGAAAGATACCGTGTGGGCACTGATTCTGCCGCTGGCGATGAATGCCTTCTATATTATGATTCTGCGTACGTTCTACTCCACGAGTGTGCCGGATGCGGTTATTGAATCCGCAAGAATTGACGGCGCCGGAGAGTTTTATACCTTTATGAAAATTGTAATTCCATTGTCCCTGCCGGGGCTGGCAACCATCGGGTTGTTCAGTACACTGGGTTACTGGAATGACTGGTTCAACGCACTCTTATACATTGATAATCCCAACCTGGTACCGCTGCAATCCATGCTGATGCGGATCGAGTCCAGCATTCAGTTTATTCAGCAGAACTCCGCCAACAGCTCCATGAGTCTGGCAGCCATGCAGTCCATTCCGCAGGATACTTCCCGGATGGCGATGGTTGTGCTTGCAACGCTGCCGATTATATTTGCCTACCCGTTCTTCCAGCGCTATTTCGTACAAGGTCTAACGGTTGGAGCGGTGAAGGAGTAACCGAATTACTCTACAGGATTGGAGAGTTTCAGGATGATGACATACAAGGACAAAAGCAAGCCCGTCGAAGAACGGGTGCAGCATCTGCTTGGCCTGATGACTACGGAAGAGAAGGTAGGCCAGCTCATTCAGCCTTTTGGCTGGCAGACCTATACGAATGACAAGGGAAATATCACGCTGAATGATTCCTTCAAAGAGCAGGTGGAAAACTGCGGCGTCGGCTCACTCTATGGTGCCCTTCGGGCTGATCCCTGGACTGGCGTTACACTTGAAAATGGCCTATCCGCGAGAGAAGGTGCGGAAGCCGTCAACCTGATTCAGCGTCATGCTGTGGAGCATTCCCGACTGGGAATTCCAATCCTGATTGGGGAGGAGTGCTCTCACGGTCATATGGCCATTGACGGAACGGTATATCCGGTACCGCTGCTGCTCGGCAGCACCTGGAATGTGGACCTGTACCGAGAGATGTGCCAGGCCGTAGCCAGGGAAACGCGTGCCCAGGGTGGTGCGGTTACGTATTCTCCGGTACTCGATGTCGTGCGTGATCCGCGCTGGGGACGTACCGAGGAATGCTTTGGCGAAGATCCGTATCTCATTGGGGAAATGGCGGTAGCTTCTGTCGAAGGACTTCAGGGGGAAAGTCTTGACCGGGATGATGCGGTTGCTGCAACGCTGAAGCATTTTGTCGGTTACGGCAGTTCGGAAGGCGGACGCAATGCAGGACCTGTACACATGGGCTGGCGTGAATTGCTGGAGGTGGATCTGTATCCATTCCGAAAGGCGGTTGAAGCTGGGGCAGCATCCATTATGCCTGCGTATAACGAAATTGATGGCACACCTTGTACGGTAAATACGGAATTGCTGGATCATGTTTTACGTGAAGACTGGGGCTTTGAGGGGCTGGTCATTACGGACTGCGGCGCAATCAACATGCTGGCAGGCGGGCATGATGTTGCAGCGGATGGGCTCGATGCATCTGTGCAGGCCATTCAGGCAGGAATCGATATGGAGATGTCCGGTGAGATGTTTGGACAGTATCTGGTGCAGGCTGTATCGGAAGGCAAGCTTGATGTGCAGGTTTTGGACCAGGCTGTCAGCCGCGTACTGGC
Organism: Paenibacillus sp. P13VS; assembly: GCF_015143645.1. Classification (NCBI taxonomy): domain Bacteria; kingdom Bacillati; phylum Bacillota; class Bacilli; order Caryophanales; family Paenibacillaceae; genus Paenibacillus; species Paenibacillus sp. P13VS. The sequence continues at coordinate 100,891 of NZ_WYEV01000008.1, forward strand.
ATTGAAATTCAAACTGGGCTTGTTTGAGCAGCCTTATGTGGACGCTGACCGGGCCGCAGACGTAATTGGCAGTGAGCAGCATATCCAGCTGGCACGTCAATTGGCAGCAGAAGGAGTGGTTCTGCTCAAAAATGAGCAATCGGCTCTCCCGCTATCCATTACAGGAGCTGGGCAAATTGCAGTCATTGGTCCGAATGCGGATCATGCCTACAATCAGCTCGGTGATTATACATCACCGCAGCCCAAATCCAAAGTGGCAACCGTACTGGATGGTATTCGCTCCAAGCTCACGGGGGATGAAGCTGTACCTGAGGTGCTTTATGCACCAGGTTGCCGAATCAAAGGCGATTCCAGAGAGGGTTTCGAGCATGCCATGGAGATCGCCGGCAAGGCCGATACCATCATCATGGTGGTTGGAGGCTCAAGCGCCCGTGATTTTGGCGAAGGAACGATCGACCTGAAGACAGGGGCATCCAATGTATCGGATCATTCATGGAACGACATGGAGTGCGGCGAAGGCATCGACCGTATGACGTTGGGGCTTGCGGGGGTACAGCTGGAACTCATTCAGGAGATTCACAAGCTCGGCAAAAAGCTCATCGTTGTTTACATCAATGGGCGCCCCATCACCGAACCTTGGGTAGACGAACATGCAGATGCCATTCTGGAGGCATGGTATCCGGGTCAAGAGGGCGGGCATGCCATTGCAGACATTCTATTTGGCGATGTGAATCCATCGGGCAAATTGACGATTTCCATTCCGAAGCATGTCGGTCAGCTACCTGTCTATTACAACGGTAAACGTTCCCGTGGCAAACGTTACCTCGAAGAGGATCTGGAGCCTCGTTATTCGTTCGGATATGGACTTAGCTATACGACTTTTGAATACAGCGAGCCGAAAGTCAGCAGGGCATCCATGACAGCTGGCGAATCAGTTACGGTATCGGTGGATGTGACCAATACAGGCCAGCGTAGTGGCGCAGAAGTGGTACAGATGTACATCACCGATGTGGTCAGCCAGATGACTCGGCCGGCCAAAGAGCTGAAAGGATTCACAAAAGTGAATCTGGCACCTGGTGAGACGCAAACGATAGAATTCCGTGTTGGTGCGGAGCAGCTGCAATATATCGGACGGCATTTGAAACCCGTGGTTGAACCGGGACTATTCCGTATTCATATCGGCAGCAGCGTGAACGAGACACAAATGGCCGAGCTTACGGTAAGGGAGGCGTAAAACATGGAACGTATTAGACGATTTATTCGTGAACTGTCTGAACATCAGTGGCTGGAGCAGGTGGATTTACGCAGCTGGAACATCACCCGTGCTTATTATGACGTGCCGGGAAAATATGAGAATCAAGGGCCTTATCCGGAGGGAGAAGGCCTGGATCGTTTTCCAAGCACGCAGGGGACCACCTACTTTTTTCGAACCCGTTTAGAAGTCCCCGCTTCCTGGCAGCATGCCCCATTCGGACTGTTGTTTCAATCGGGAGGAGAAGGATTGCTGCGGGTGAATGGCCGTTCCTATCAGGGTCTGGATCGCAATCATACGTACGTTACGCTGGACCCATCCAGCATTGGAATCCATCCTGAACTTGAAATCGAATTGTTCGATCCGGTACCTGAGCCTGTCGATCCGTTAAATCAGCAGGCCGTTATTCAGCCGCCAATCACAGCAATCACGAGTCGGCTGGTGAGACCGAACGAGGCGGTTCGCAGCCTGATGTATACGGTCATTATTGTACGTGATTCGGCTGTACTGCTGCCCGAAAGCGACTTCCGGCGTGTACGTCTGCTGGAAGCCATCTATCATGCGATGGATCAATTTGTCGGCATGACAGATGAAGAGATCAAGCAGGGGGACGGTATTCGCCAGATTGAAGATTGTCTAGCAAGTCAAGTGCGAGAGATTGGTGGTAACGCCGAAGGGCTTGAACATATGGTGGGACAGTCCCATATCGACATTGCCTGGCTGTGGCCTGTACGGGAGACGGTACGCAAGACAAGTCGTACATTCTCAACCGTGGATGCACTAATGAATGAGTATCCCGATTATGTGTATTCCCAGAGCCAACCTTTGTTGTACGCCTTTCTGAAGGAACATGATCCCGAATTGTATGCACGGGTGAAGCAGCGTATTGCAGAAGGACGCTGGGAACTGGTTGGCGGCATGTGGGTTGAGCCGGATCTGAACATTCCGAGCGGGGAGTCGCTGATTCGCCAAATGTTATATGGCCAGCGTTTTTACATGGAGGAGTTCGGCAAGACATCTCAGATTGAATGGCTGCCCGATACATTCGGGTACTGTGCGTCCCTGCCTCAGATTTTGAAGCATGGCAATGTGGACTATTTCATGACGACGAAGCTGGGATGGAACGATACCAATGTATTCCCGTACGATCTCTTTCACTGGGTTGGCATTGACGGCACACCGATCCTGTCTTATCTCAATCATGGTGTCAATGAACACACTTTACCGAAGGATATCCATGATCACTGGCAGTCCTACCGTGAGAAAGCAGCACATCCCGAGCACATGCTTCTATATGGGCATGGTGATGGTGGCGGCGGCGTCACCCGCGAAATGCTGGAGTACGTGGATCGCGCAGACTTAATGGTAGGGCAGCCTGCCAGTCGCTACAGTACAGCGGCAGCCTTTTTTGCAGGTATTGAAGCAGGGCAGCCTGCACTTCCGGAATGGCACGGCGATCTGTACCTGGAACTGCATCGAGGCACATACACGACACATGCACGCAACAAGCGGAACAATCGCAAGGCAGAGGTCCTGTATCGTGAAGCCGAGCTGTGGAATACACTCGCTCTGCCGGACATGGAGGCGCAGACGGAAGCTGAAGTCCGTTCTGCACTGCATGAGGGCTGGAAGCTGATTTTGCTGAATCAATTCCACGATATTATTCCAGGCTCAGCGATTACAGAGTCATATGTGACTTCGGATGAGGAATATGTACGAGTTTTTGAGTTAGGTAGAGCTGGGCTGAATCAAGGTGCTGCGGCATTGACGGCAGGTATTGACACAAAGGGTCCAGAAGGTTCAGCGACCTATGTGGTGTTCAACAGCCTTGGCTGGAAGCGTAATGCAGTTATTCAGCTCCCCGTGCTCGATGGCATGGATCGTTATGCGGTAGATGTGGAAGGTGAGCACCTGCGAATGGATCGGGAGGATCACGCGATTTCAATTCTTGTGGAGGACATTCCGGCGTTTGGGTATAAGACGATTTGGCTGGTACCTAAAAATACGAGGGAAACGAATACACGAGAAGTGACCAGCGTTGGCAGTCAACCGGTTTTTAACGATACATGGGATACTGCGTTTTATCATGTGGAGTTTAACAACCGAGGCGAGATTACTCGTCTGTGGGATAAGGCAGCAGAGCGGGAAATGCTGAAGCCGGGTGAACGGGGCAATCAATTGCACTTTTTCCATGACCGTCCAACGCTCTGGGATGCATGGGATATTGACAGCCGTTATGAAGAACAGGTTGCTGGAGAAGCCGAGCTATTGGAGAAAAAGCTGGTGCTGGCGGGTACAACGAAGGACGTCCTGCGCTTCCGGTGGAAACTCCATCAATCGGAAATTACACAAAATATCGTCTTTTACCATGATTCACGGCGAATTGACTTCCAAACGCAGGTGAGCTGGAACGAAAATCACAAGCTTTTGAAAGTCGGTTTTCCAATCGATGTCGTGACCTCCAAGGCAACATACGAAATTCCTTTTGGCGCATTGGAACGGCCAACGCACCGTAACACCAGCTGGGAACAAGCCCAGTATGAAGTTTGTGGCCACCGTTTCGCAGATGTATCCGAATATGGATACGGCGTGAGTTTGCTTAATGACTGCAAATACGGATACGACGTACAGGGAAGCACCATTCGTTTATCCCTGCTTCGTGCACCGAAATGGCCGGACCGAACCGCTGATCTGGGAGAGCATGAATTCACCTATTCCCTGTATCCGCACGAAGGGGATTGGCGTACTGCGCACACGGTACGTCATGCGGCAGAGCTGAATCATGAGGTGACGGTACAGCAGGTACAGCGGAGCACAGGGGCTGAAGTAGATTCAACGGCAACTGCAGCACCTGCACGCCCGGCAACCGGAGCATGGATTGGTTTGGATAGCGAGCATGTCATTTTGGATACGGTCAAAATGGCAGAGGATGGACACGGCACGGTACTTCGTTTCTATGAATCTTCAGGCAAGCGTGAACGTGTAACCTTGCAATGGCCACATGCCTTTGAGCAGGCCTACCTCTCCAATGCGTTGGAAGAACCGGGTGAGCCTTTGGATATGACGAATGGCCTGATTACATTGAACTTCGCCCCTTACGAAATTAAAACCGTGCTGCTGCGGTAAACCTTTTTGAAATATCTTTGAGCTATATAGGAGTGAACACATTTACACGATAACGGAGAGGGCAGAAAGTATCCGAAGAAGCGAAGCGGTCGCCTTTATCCCCGGATTTACCCTTTGAAGAAGGGAATCAAAAAAATCTGGGGATAACAGCGATCGGAGGATATTTCTGACCGCGCAGTGGTCCAGTGTAAAATTAATGTTTTTCCTAAATAGCTACACCATTCAATACGTTTAAGGAGTTGCACTCATCCATGGAACAATTCAGATTACCCAAAATACCAATGCCGCCCGTTGCTGTGCCGCAATCCATTCAGGCAGTGCTCGAAGAGGCGGAACAGAAGCTGGCTCATCGACCGAAGCTGCTTCAACTATTCAAAAATTGTTTCCCCAATACAATCGAAACAACAACAAAATTGATGGACGATGGCACGACTTTTGTTATCACCGGAGACATCCCAGCCTCGTGGCTGCGTGATTCCGTGGAGCAGGTGGTGCACTACATTCCGTTTACGAAGGAAGATGAGGACCTGCAGCGGATCATTGGCGGCCTGATCAAGCGCCACATCCAGTATGTTCATATTGATCCATATGCCAATGCCTTCAATGAGTCCGCCAATGACTGGCACTGGAACACAACGGACGAGACCGATATGTCGCCATGGGTATGGGAACGCAAATTCGAGATTGATTCGCTGTGCTTTGTTGTACGTCTGGCCTATCTATATTGGAAGGAAACGGAGCTGACCGACATTTTTGATTCCAGCTTCAAGGCTGCCATGCGCAAAATCGTGGATCTGTTCAAGGTGGAACAGCATCACATGGAGCAATCTCCATATCGCTTTACACGCAATAACGGCATTCCTACAGATTCTCTGCGTAATCATGGGAAGGGTATGCCGGTCAATTATACAGGCATGATCTGGTCTGGCTTCCGTTCCAGCGACGATGCGTGCGATTTTCACTACAACATCCCAGGCAACATGTTTGCAGTCGTAGCTTTGCGCCAGATGCAGGAGTTTGCCGAGTGGGTCTTCCGGGATATGGCGCTGCTGCAGGAGCTTAAGGATCTGGAGCAGGACGTGGATCATGGCATTCAGCTGTACGGCATTTATCGTCATCCGGAATTCGGTCCTATCTATGCGTACGAGACGGATGGCTACGGCAATTACTGTCTCATGGATGATGCCGGTACACCGGGACTGATGTCCATTCCGTATCTCGGTTACGTCACAGCGGATGATCCGATCTATCAAAATACCCGCCGATTCGCCCTGAGCAAAGAGAACCCGTTCTATTATGAGGGCAAGGTTGCCAAAGGGATCGGCAGCCCGCACACACCACCGGATTACATCTGGCATATGGGTCTATCCATGCAGGGACTGACGGCACAATCTGCCGAGGAGAAGCTGGAGATCATTCGTATGCTGGAAGCGACAGATGCGGATACAGGGTATATGCATGAAGGTTTCCATGCAGATGATCCAACCATTTTTACGAGAAAATGGTTTGCATGGTCCAACAGCCTGTTCTCCCAGTTGGTCTATAAATCCATGAAGGATGGCCTGTTATGAGTACACATGTGAAGGACAACAAGCTGATTATCTTCGCTGATCCTGATTTTCCGGCAGAAGGCCAGCGACCATCCCGTGAGGCTCTGGATACTTGGCAAGGGTTTAATGAAGTCATCGTTGTTAGCGCGCGCGAACTGGCTGAGGTGTTGAAAGCAGCAGCAGGCGAGGGCTGTCTGGTAAACCTGCATGCACCCTACTTTCCCAAATCGGCCTGGAAGGAAATTGCAGCATATCTGCATCAGGGAGGAAGCCTGATCAGTGTGGGGGGAGCACCGTTTAAGCGCCCTGTACGGGATCAGGATGGTGCTTGGGTTGTGGAGTCCGAGCAGACGGCGTATCATCAGGAGCTTTATATTCACGAGGCACTGAACGTATATTCAGGAAATATCCAAACGTACGCCTCCTCTGAACAAATTTCACTGCTTGCAGGCAAAGAGGGCTTGTTTGAGATTGCAGACACGTGGAATCTGGTCCCGCATACGACCAAGTCCAGTGATCTGCCTCACCAGATGGGTTCGGCAGGACCGATGAGCACGCAGATCTATCCGTTACTTAGCGGAGTAAGTAAGGATGAACGCAGCATTGCCGCTCCGATTGTCCTGTGGGAGAACTCCCGCAGTACATTTGCTGGTTCACGCTGGATGTTTGTGAATCTGCCGCTGACCGCTTCATTCTGGGAGCAGGACGGTGCGAACGAGATTGTGAAGTGGGCACAATTCTGTGCCAAAGGGGTAACTGAATTGTCGCTCAAGCCTAACTACGCCACATATGAACCAGGTGAACGGGCTGTACTTACCCTTCAGGGACAGATTTTACAGCGCGCGGGTGACAGACGTATGTCTTCCGAGTTGTGGACGTTTGATCTGACCGTTGAACGGGAGGACCGGACAAGCAGCACAGCTGAGAGGGTATGGAGTCATAAGCTGCAGATGGAGCTCACCGGAGAGCAGCAGTTTGTACGCCTTCCTCTTCCGGTTTCAGTAGAAAGCGGGCTGTACCGAATTGTATGTCGTGCGCAAGGACCGGACGGTGAAGTTCGGAATCTGCGTCAAGGCTTCTGGGGCCAGGATGACGCATTGCTTGCCGAAGGTGAAGTCATCACTCACAGCAGAGACTATTTTGTAAAAGAAGGACGACCTCTCCCTGTTGTGGGCATGACGTATATGACCTCCGACGTAGCCCGAAAATTTCTGTTTCTGCCGAATGCCGACGTATGGGATCGGGACATGGCACAGATGGCGAAAGCGGGCATTAACTGGATTCGGACCGGAATCTGGACGGCATATCGCAACATGATGCAGGTGGACGGACACATGGCAGAGGATGTGCTTCGCGCGATTGATGCCTTCCTGTTAACGGCGAAGCGTCACGGCCTGCAGGTTACGTTTACGTTCTTTTCCTTTACACCCGAAACGTGGGAAGGAACGAATCCGTATCTGGATCCGCAGAGTGTCGGGGCACAGAAGCGTTTCATTCGCAGCATCGTCAGCCGGCATACACACACCACTCATGTGGATTGGGATCTGATTAACGAGCCATCGATGTTTGATCCGGTGCGCATCTTCTCGGCTGGCCCGCGCTCAGCCAGGGATTTGCACGAACAGCAGGCATTTATCGCATGGCTTGAGCAGCGTCATGGAACCATTGAATCGCTGCAGGAAGCATGGAACATGTCTCCGAAGCAGCTTCCGAACTTTGCAGCAGCGGTCATTCCGGAACCGGAAGAGATTAACTTTGATGTACAGGACATGCACAAGGCGAAAAAAGGAACTCGCTGGCTCGATTATTGTCTCTTCTCCATGGAGATGCACAATGTTTGGGCAAGAGAGCTCGTAGGTACGATCAAGGATCTGGTGCCGAATCATCTCGTTACCGTAGGGCAGGACGAAGCTCTGGGTGCACAGCGTCCTTCACCGTTTTTCTATGAACGTGAAGTGGATTATACCACCGTGCATTCCTGGTGGTTGAATGATGATCTGATCTGGGACGGCATTTTTACCAAAACTCCGCATAAACCGAATCTCATCCAGGAGACGGGCATCATGTATGTGGAGACCCCGGATGGACGCGCCAAGCGCACGGAAGAAGAGCTTCGCAGCATTCTTGAACGGAAGTATGCCTATGCATTCTCCACAGGTGGTGCGGGAGCAGTGCAATGGATCTGGAATACCAACTTCTATATGGATAATGCCAATGAGTCTCATATTGGAGCCCTTCGTGCAGATGGTACAGAGAAGCCAGAGGCAGATGTATCCTATGACTTTGGCCGCTTCATGCAGAAGGTGCGTGATCTCTTCGAGGATCGTGAGCTGGAGGAGATTGCGGTCGTGTTCCCGTATTCCAATGATTTCTCCAACCGTTCCCTTGCTTATGATGCAACAACCAAGCTTACGCGTGTAATGTCCTATGATCTGAAACTGCCATTCCGTGCCGTATCTGAGTATCATTTGGAAGCACTGGAGCAGCAGCCACCCAAGCTGATTATCGTGCCGAGTCCACACAATATGGATAATGATGCATTGCTTCAGCTGCTTGCATTCACGGAGAAGGAAGGCGCATGTCTGCTGATTACTGGACCACTGGGACTGGACGCGTACTGGAAGGCCAGTGACCGGGCCGATCACATTGTGGGTAAACGCAGTTTGGGTAATGTGCAGCGTGAAGAACTGCTGAATATCAATGGGGTGAATCACCGGGTAACATATGGCCGGCGTCGTATTGCTGAGGTGGCCAAAGAGACGCTGCTTCATCAAGATCATGACACTCCAGATGAAGTGACTGTTCTGCCATGGGGGAAAGGGAAAATTATGTGGACCCCGCTGCCGCTCGAGCTAAATGGACGGGATGAGCCGCTGGCGGACCTGTATCGTTATGCGGCCGAAACGGCTGGCATCCATCAGGAGCTAGAATGGATATCTGGCGGAGAAATCGCAGGAATCTATGGCCGGAAGCTGAGTTTTCCAAAAGGAAATCTATATGTATTTGTGTCAGAGTCTTCACTCAATCATAAGGTTCATGTAAGAGATACCCGCACTGGCGTATCCTATGAGTTCAAATTGAAGAAAAATCGATCCGTGCTGTTTGCCACAGATGCTGCAGGCAAGCTGCATACGGTGTATCGCCCGGAAGAAGTTGAGATTGTACAACAAGATGGAGAGGTGGGCTAACGCATGACGGAACAAAAGAATAAACCAAAAACCAAAAGAGCCCATATCATTTCGCACACTCACTGGGATCGGGAATGGTACCTGCCCTATGAGAAGCACCATATGCGGCTCGTTCAACTGGTGGATTCACTGCTTGATGAGCTCGATGAGGGAGCAGACTACAAGAGCTTTTATCTGGATGGACAAACAATTATTATCGACGATTATCTTCAAGTTCGCCCGGAGCAAAAGGAGCGGCTGGAGAAGCACATCCGAAATGGCCGGATTGTGATTGGGCCTTGGTATATACTGCAGGATGCATTTCTTACCAGTGGTGAAGCCAATGTGCGCAATATGCAGGTTGGGCATCGGGATGCGAAGCGTTACGGCACGCCATCCAAGATCGGTTATTTTCCCGATACGTTCGGGCTGGTTGGACAGACTCCGCAGCTGATGCTGCAATCCGGCATCGACAACGTCTTTTTTGGAAGAGGCGTGAAACCTACAGGCTTCAATAATACCGTATCGGATGCAGGGTATGAATCCAGCTTCTCGGAGCTCATGTGGGAAGGGCCGGATGGATCGAAAGTGCTGGGGGTGCTGTTTGCCAACTGGTACTCCAATGGTAATGAAATTCCGGTAGATGAGGCTTCAGCCCGCAAGTTCTGGGAAACCAAACTGGCAGATGCCGAGAAATATGCGTCGACCAATGAACTGCTGTACATGAACGGATGTGATCATCAGCCTATTCAGCGGGATCTGCCTGAGGCGATTCGAATGGCCGAGCAATTACATCCCGACATTGAATTCGTTCACTCCAACTTTCCGGATTATCTGACGGCCCTGAAAGAATCAGCGGAGCATGAGCTGTCTACGGTAAAAGGAGAGCTGCGCAGCCAGCGTACCGATGGCTGGGGTACCCTGGTGAACACGGCTTCGGCACGGGTTTACCTGAAACAGATGAACCAGCTTGGTCAAGCCATGCTGGAAAAGGTGGCTGAGCCACTGGCGTCCTACGCCCATCTCCTTGGACATGTTTATCCGCATGATCAACTGACATATGCCTGGAAAACGCTGATGCAGAACCATCCGCATGACAGCATCTGCGGCTGCAGTGTGGATGAGGTTCATCGCGAGATGGTCACACGATTCGAGAAGAGCCGTCACGTCGCTGAAGCCATGATTGAAGAGAGCACAAGTCAGATTGCTGCTTTGGTGGATACCTCAATCTTTGCTGGTTACGGTGAAGATGCTCGGCCGCTGATCACGTTTAATACGACAGGCTGGGAGCGCAGCGGCGTTGTTCAGATCGAACTGGACGCAGCTCGTATCTACTTCCGTGATGGAATGTCATTAGAGGGTATGGCTGCCCAAATGAACAACGTAGACCTGTCCGGAAGTATCCTCGTTGACGAAAAGGGTGCGCACGTTCCGTGTACAGTAGAAGATCTGGGCCTGCAGTTCGGTTATGATCTGCCGGATGACCGATTCCGTCAGCCGTACAGCTGCCGCCGGGTCAGAATTACATTTGAAGCTGGGAACGTGCCAGCACTTGGATTGAAGGCATATGCCTGGGTTCGCAGTGAAGCTCAGGATGATTCTGTCTCGAATGGCACTGCATTGCGCAGTGGCGAACGCAGCATGGAAAATGAATATGTTGCCGTTACAATCGCTGACAATGGCTCGTTTACACTGAAGGATAAACGCACAGGGCGGACGTACCAAGACCTTGGCGTGTACGAAAATGTTGGGGATATCGGTAACGAGTATATGTTCAAGCAGCCGGAGAATGAAGCTGCTTTGACTACAAAAGAATTAACAGCTGGCATACAGATCATAGAAGATACGCCCTACCGTGTCTCCTACGAAATCGTACATGATTGGGAAATTCCTGCTTCGGCGGATGAGGTGCTGGATCGTGAACAGCGTGAGCTCATCTATTATCCGTATCGCAAGGCACAGCGTTCCAAACAGACTACTACACTGCGTATTCGTACGATTGTGTCGTTAAGCCGCAGCGCAAAAGGAGTTCATGTGCAAACCACCTTCAACAATCAGGCGAAGGATCACCGTGTACGTGCCCTCTTCCCAACTGATCTGGAGACTGCGGTTCACCATGTGGATTCCATGTTTGAGATTGCTACTCGTGATAATGTGACCGCGCCGGAGTGGCAAAATCCAAGCAATACGCAGCATCAGCAAAGCTTTGTGGATGTGAGTGAAGAACAGGCTGGACTGGTCGTAGCCAATCTGGGACTGAATGAATATGAAGTTCTTCAGGATGGGCGCAATACTATCGCTGTAACGCTGCTCCGTGCCGTAGGGGAGCTCGGGGACTGGGGATTGTTCCCGACGCCGGAAGCACAGTGTCTGGGAGAGCATACGTTCCAGATGGAAATCATTCCGCATGATGGTAGCGGTGCATCATCAGATGCATACATCGAGGCTTACCAGTTCCAGGTTCCATGGATGCTGGTTCAAACGGATGTTCACTCAGGAACGCTGTCATCAACGCATACCCCATTTGAATGGCAAGGGGAAGGTATAGCATTCTCCTCACTGAAAGTGAATGAGGAATCAGGTGATCTGATGATGCGCTGGTATAATATGAAGCCGGACACATCTCTGTTGAGTTTGGCTGCGAACGAATGGAATACGAATGAAGAAGCATACAAGAGCAATATTTTGGAGGAGAAGGGCGAGAAACTCATATCCTCTTCAAATGTTTCTACGAATCTATTCAGCGGCAAACAATGGTCCATCCCGGCAGGACCTTGCGAGATTGTTACGGTAGGGCTCCCTCGTTAAAGGAATAACCCTGGGAGCAGGCAGGTACTGTCTTCCACACCAATGGCGATACAATGTGTCACGAAGGAGATCGTTTTTTCCAGACGGAACATGTTGAGTTATGCCCCGAGTTTCTATAGAATGAACAATAGAATTGCAATCGATCGAAGGAACCTTTGCCGTCATCATGGTTATGGGTAAAATTCAGGTGGTTCATTCTATATTGAATACATTAAGGGGGCTTGAAGCCATGGAATCCTTGGGAGGACTGCTTCAGCAGCTTAATCCTTCCTTTCGTGAGCAGTCGCGGCGAATTGCGGCGGAGTTGATGGATGATCCGTACGTACGCGAATTCCGAGCAGGTCACCCGGAACTGAAAGATGCACAGCTCATGACCGATCTGAGCAAGCTGTATCAGTATGCCCGAGATTCGAAAAACTGTGCGAATTGTCCGGGGCTGGATAACTGTCCTAACGATTTCCAGGGTCACTTTTGCAAACTGGAAGTAGAGCATTTTAACGGTAAACCCGAAATTATAGATAAAAAAGCTCCGTGTTCCAAACACATTGCCAGGCAAAATGAGCATGTGATCAAGAAGAGGATCCGCAGCTTCTATGTGGACGAGCGTGCGCTTAGTGCAGGATATAACGATGTGGAAATTATGGGCAAGGATCGGATGCGTGCTCCGGCGGTAAACCAGGTTCTGCGTTATATTAGTGACACGAAGGAGAATGGGTTATCTCCGCAAGGACTGTTTCTCGAGGGATCATTTGGAACAGGCAAGACGTTTCTGATGTGTTATCTGTTACACGAATTAGCCGTCGCTGGACACACAGGGGTCATTATCTACATGCCTGACTTTGTGGAGGATCTGAAATCCATGATCACGGATGGGCAGAAGCTGAAGGAAACGACAGATATACTCAAAAGCTGTGACCTGCTCATCTTCGATGATATTGGCGCAGAGAATCTGAATCCTTGGGTTCGGGATCATGTAATGGGTTCCATTTTGAACTACCGCATGAATCGGAAACCGACGTTCTACACGTCCAACTACAATCTGGATGGGCTGGAGAAGCATCTCAGCTTTACGAGCAGGGATGGCGAGGAAATGAACAAAGGGCAGCGTTTGATGGACCGCATTCGTCCGTTTGTCGATGTGGTGTCCGTTCGGGGCGAGAATCAGCGTGGTAAGCGATAGGTCTTATTATTTTTATATGTAAAAGTAGTCCACAAAAAAGCCTGGTTTTTCGCGGTAGTCGCGGAAACCGGGCTTTTTTGGTCCTGCGCGGGCCTGACATCCTATTCGGTCAGGAATTTGAAGATGACCATGCCGAAGAAGATGACTGTCATCAGGCCGCCCATGCCGGCAACACCCGCAATCAGATCAAATAGATCGTTACGGGGCTCCTCGTTCACATGTTCACGCGGGTCGCTGATCCGCACATTTGCGTCCATGGTATGCCTCCTTATGTGGATCAACAGCTTGCCCTTCCAGGGAGCTGAAGCCCGGAGTAATTTTAGTATACTTGGAAAAGAAAGCGTTTGTAAAGATTTTGCAGCAATCGTGTCAAGATGACCAATTGTGAAGATTTGATGTTGGTGGGATGAACATTGCACGTTCATTTCACAAGTTTAGATGACCTGTGTTATACTGGAAGTGTCGTTCACGACGTTACAGGTTAAAATAAACCGTAAGTATATATAAGGAGGACAATTTCATGGCTATTGTTAACGTATCCGATCAATCCTTTAACGCTGAAGTCGAAGGAGAAGGAACGGTTCTTGTTGATTTCTGGGCGCCTTGGTGCGGTCCTTGCAAAATGCTCGCTCCAATCCTGGAAGAGCTGTCCACCGAAGTTGGCGATGCAGTGAAAATTGCCAAAGTCAACGTTGACGAAAATCCGGAATCTGCTTCCCGCTTCGGCGTAATGAGCATTCCGACATTGATCTTCTTCAAAGACGGCCAACCGGTTGATAAAGTGGTTGGATTGAACTCGAAAGAAGCACTCAAAGGAATCATCGAGAAACACCAATAATTCACTAGGCTAACAGATACGCCTCCGGTTTATGCGCCGGGGGCGTTTTGCGTCGAATATCTTTTTATAGGACAATATAGTGGTATACGATTATTATAAGTTGGTCTGAAAATTACATGTTTAACGGAGAGGACAGAAATGATCTGAAGAAACGAAGTGGTCGCCTTTATCACCGGATTTATACCTTTAAAAAAAGTAATCATAAGAAATCCGGGGGTAACAGCGATTGGAAGATCATTCTGGCATCGGAGTGGCACATGTAAGGAGAAGCTTTCAACTTTCTCAGAACGATCGGGAGGGAGGACCCACCGAATTATGGATGAATTCATCAATGTTCTGCAAGAACAGGAGCAGGCCCTGGAGCAGATACGGCACAAGCTTGCACTGCTGCCTGATATGCCTGGCTGTTATTTGATGAAAAACAGTGAAGGTACCATTATCTATGTAGGTAAGGCCAAAGTGCTGAAAAACCGTGTACGCTCTTATTTTATTGGCAGTCATAACGGAAAAACACAGCGTCTCGTATCTGAAATCCGCGATTTCGAATACATTGTAACCGGCAGCAATATGGAAGCACTCATCCTGGAGTGTAACCTGATCAAAAAACACATGCCGCGTTATAACGTCTTGCTCAAGGATGACAAAACCTTTCCTTATCTTAAAATTACGAATGAAAAGCATCCCCGGCTCGAAGTGACCCGGCGTGTGCTGAAAGATAAAGCCAAGTACTTTGGACCCTATCCAAACTCGTACGCGGCACACCAAACGAAAAAGCTGCTCGACCGCATGTATCCGCTGCGGAAATGCGGCGTAATGCCGAAGGAAGTCTGCCTGTATTACCATATGGGACAATGTCTTGCTCCCTGTGTGAAGGAAGTAGGCAAGGAGCAATATGACCAGATTTCCCAAGAAATCGGATCATTCCTGAGCGGAGGTCACGAAGAAATCAAGAAGGATCTGCAGCGCAAAATGCAGGAAGCTGCAGAGGATCTGTATTTCGAACGTGCCAAGGAACTGCGGGACCAGGTCATAGCGATTGACGCCATGATGGAGAAACAGAAAATTACAATGGCGGACGCCAGAGACCGCGATGTGTTTGGGTTCGCCATTGATAAGGGCTGGATGTGCGTCCAGATTTTATATATGCGTCAGGGGAAAATGATCGAGCGCCATGTATCGACGTTTCCGTTTTATGGTGAAGCGTACAGTGACTTTATGTCCTACGTGACGCAGTATTATAGCGATAATCCGGCACTGCCGCAGGAGATCTTGCTGCCTGAAGTTCCGAAAGAACTGGTCACTGAAGACTCGGGGGATAACACAGAAGTTATGGCTGCGGATGTGCCGGCAGCTGTGGCATCGGAATCAGATCCATTGTCGCCAGCATTAGATGATGTGTCTGCTGAACCACAAGTTGCTGAATCCCGTACAGCTTATGGGGAAAACCATGCTTCGGACGAGGCTGAAGCAGAAACAGCAATGACTCAGGATCTGTCCGATCAACAGGAGGATGCGGCTGTGGATACGAACCGCCCTGGATTGGAAGACCCGTTCCAGGCTGCGGCGGCTCTGCAGGAGTGGCTGGAGATCAAGGTTCACATCCCGCAGCGCGGGTTGAAACGCCAAATGATCACCATGGCTGTGGATAACGCACGTGTGGCCTTGGAAGAGAAATTCCGTCTGATTGAGCGTAACGAGGAACGTACATCCAAAGCATCTGAGGGTCTTGGGCGCTGGATCGGTCTGGATCAACTGCGCCGAATTGAGGCGTTTGATAACTCCAACATTCAGGGAACCAACCCAGTTTCGGCGATGATTGTATTTACCGATGGCAAGCCGGACAAGAAAGAATACCGTAAATACAAGGTTCGTTCAGTAGAAGGACCCGATGATTACGAAACGATGCGTGAAGTCATCCGCAGACGCTATGAGCGGGTATTGAAGGAAAACCTGCCCCAGCCTGACCTGATCGTTGTGGATGGCGGAAAAGGGCAGATTTCGGCTGCTGTGGATATATTGGAGAATGAACTAGGTTTGTTTATTCCCGTGTGTGGTCTGGTGAAAGACGCCAAACACAAAACTTCTCAGCTCATGATTGGCAATCCGCCGGAAGTTATTTCACTGCCGCGGGACAGCCAGGAGTTTTATCTGCTTCAACGTATTCAGGAAGAGGTTCACCGCTTCGCCATCTCGTTCCACCGGGAGCAGCGCGGCAAGTCCATGGTCACTTCGCGTCTGGATTCCATTCCTGGCATCGGCGAGAAGCGTCGTAAGCTGCTGCTGAAGCATTTTGGTTCTTTACGCAAAATAAAAGAGGCCAGCGTCGAAGACTTCCGGCCTCTATCTATCGGTGATAAACTAGCTAAACAAATTATTGCAGCCCTTCGGGATGAGGAGTCGTAACATACGGCTTCTCTTTTTTTTGTGGATTCCATTTGTAAATCACATATCCAACGATGGCTGGAAGTACAATCCAGAAGATGCCTGCAGAGATATTTAGGGCGTCACCCATAAAGATCAGGCTGAGTCCCATCAGCAGGCTGTCGAAGATGACATGGCTGAATACAACGGCGATAAAGCCGTGACGCAGCATGACCAGACTGAACAGCAAACCGATGACCATGAGCTCTATTGGACGTGTAATGACCGGGTAGATTGGATAAAGTGTATGTCCAAGTGCCCAGATCAACGTTGGAATCAGACAGGCGATGAAGGTATTACGCACGATTTTTTGCATCATGCGAATGCCGAACAGCCGGTACACCGTTTCCTCTCCAATGCCGGCCATCCAGGCCATGATCGGAAAGATCCATGCGTAGGACATATTGTAAGTTGATTGGTCTGCCGAAGTGGTAGACCAGCTTCCTATGCTTCGTTCCAGAATGAAGAACAGGATGGATTGAACGCCAAGCAAAATGAACGCCCACAGATACCCTGTATACATGCTGTGAAGGACATATTTGCCGTATCCTGGCTCTTTTGCACGCGGCCAAGGATTCAGTCCGATTTTGCGCCACATGCCATCTCCTGCAACCAGGGAGAGGTAGATCGTGGCACTCATGACCAACGTGATTCCGGTCTGCATGAGCATCAGGAAGGCGAGCATGAAGCTGGACAGGCCTTGTGCCTGAAACAGTGGAATCATGTTTAGTGTACCAATAACAGATGCAGCGAAGTACACAAGGGACAGAATAATCCCGCGTTTAAATGATGTATGTGCCCGGGTGAGAATGCTGTAGATAATCGCCAGCACACCAAGCACGAAGGTCAGGAAAGCATAACCTCCATAAGTCATCCAGTTGGCCTGGCGAGTTTGATCTTTTACATAGTTGATATGCTCGTCTGGAACCGAGAAGACTGATTCGAAGGAGCGAACTGCTCCATTTTCAAAGGTAAAATTCAGTTCCAGCTTCGAATCACCGATCTGCTTATCCGCATCCGTATAGGTTAATCCACCTTCACCTTCGCGGGTATCCAGCTGAAGCTTGGGGGCGTCATAGCCGAATTCGGCAAGAATTCCGGATGCCAGCTGCTCCTTTTCGTCCAATGGGAGATTGCCCTCGGCGAGCTGAATCGTGGCATTGCGTTTGTTCTTGTCCTGCTCAGCCTCAGCGGAAGCATACAGGGAAGAAGGTACTTCTCGTTTGAAACCAACAACCTTGCCAGTTCTCATATGTACGTCCACATTTAAATAACCGCCGTTGTCCTCATCAGGCAAACGAACGCGAAACACATCGTAGGGGTAGGCTGCTTCCCATTTTTGATTATACGAATCAAGCTGTTTAGTTTTGGCCATATATCCATAGATATCGGAATGGGTCTGATAGGTGACCAGTGTCTTGCCGTTATCCGAAGGAAGGGTGTAATCGGCCATGGAGGCTGCGAATGATCGTGCGGATTGGGTTGCCTGTTCCTTGCTTATAAAAGATGTAGACGGAATATCCGTGGTTTGTGATGAAGTAGCAGGGAAGATCTGAAAGACAAAAAACAAAATCAGGCCAATCGCCGCCAGCAACCCTAAACGCTTGAAGTTAGCTTTGAGTACCAAAGGCTGCCCTAAGGGGTTCATGTAATGGTGTTCCTCCTTTATTAATTTGGATATTAAAGTAAAGATAGCACAGGCCGAACCCTGAATGCCAATGATGAAACGAAAAGACGTGCAAATCCCTGAAAATGAATGAAAATGATCGAATGAATCTGATCCGTTCATTGATATATCTGAGTTTTTCCCTTTTTGCCGGAATTCGATCCTATTTACACAAAAATCGTTTTGTCTGCAACAGCCGCAGCGCTTATAATTTTGAAACAAATGTGCAATATTTGCATGTCTTTAGCCTTGCAAGGGAACGAATAAGAGGATTCCAACCTTAATGCATATGTGGTGATGACTACAATCATACATGTTTATATGCTCCGATCGAAGCTTATCCAAGATTTCGTGTGTTGGCCCTGGTGCCAAGGATAAGTGATTCGGAGAAAGGCTCCACATTGTGGGGTCATTTTCTTTTTGGCAGAGGTGGATGATACACAAGTGAAACTGAATAATCAATGGGTGCGGCTATCGCCCCCACGTATTCTTGTCCTGGGATTTGCGGGAATTATCCTGCTCGGAACATTGCTGCTCATGCTTCCGGTTTCCAGCCGCAGCGGAGATAGTCTTCCCTTTATTGATGCATTATTCACAGCTACATCGGCGGTCTGTGTTACCGGGTTGGTTGTTGTGGACACGGGTACTCACTTTACTGTACTGGGTCAGGTGATACTTGCCGTTCTGATTCAAATCGGTGGTCTTGGCTTCATGACCATGTCCACACTTGTGGCCATTGCGTTCAAGCGGCGGATCTCCCTGCGGGAGCGATTGATTTTGCAGGAAGCGATGAACCAGAACACGATGGAAGGCATTGTGCGGCTTATCCGCAAGGTCGTGGCCTACTCGCTCATTTTGGAAGCCATTTGCGGCACGCTATTTGCTATCCGCTGGTCATTCGACATGCCTGTCGGACAAGCGATTTATTACGGATACTGGCATGCCATCTCGATGTTTAACAATGCAGGGTTTGATATGTTTGGCGACTTCCGCAGCTTGACCGGGTATGTCTATGATCCGCTTGTGAACTTTACAGCGATGTTCTTGATTGTGGCTGGGGGTATTGGCTTTGTTGTTTTATCCGATCTGGTGGATTATCGCAAAACGCGCAAACTTTCGCTGCATTCCAAGGTGGTGCTGTTAACTACAGGCTTGCTCATTGGATTCGGTGCACTGGTCATTTTTGTGTTTGAATACAGCAATCCACAGACATTGGGCAGCTTGAACTGGGGAGGCAAACTTCTCGGTTCGTTCTTTCAGTCGGTAACCCCGCGAACGGCAGGAGCTAATACCCTGGATATTGCCGGTCTCAGACAGGCAACGCAGTTTTTCATTATTATTTTAATGTTTATCGGGGCTTCTCCAGGTTCCACCGGAGGCGGGATCAAAACGACAACGTTTATGATCATGGTCGGAGCTGTCATCGCGATGATGCGCGGCAGAGAGGATATTGTCTTTTTCAGATATCGGCTGGAACAGGAACGCATTTTCAAGGCATTGACGGTTACGCTTCTTGCGCTGCTGCTCATCATTGCAGTGACCATGCTGCTCACCATGACGGAAGATAGCGGATTTCTCATGATTTTATTTGAAACGACATCAGCCTTTTCTACCGTCGGATTATCGATGGGGTTGACGCTGAAGCTGACCACATTCGGAAAGCTCATGATTTGTTTCATGATGTTCGCGGGCCGGCTTGGACCGATTACGCTGGCGTATGCACTTGGACAGAAAAAGGGTAAGGAACTGTATAAGTATCCTGAAGGAAAAATGATTATTGGATAGGGGTTCGTGAAGAACAATGAAAAGACAGCAGTTTGCGGTCATTGGGCTGGGGCGCTTCGGCTCGAGTCTGGCACAGGAATTAATGGAACTTGGCTACGAGGTGCTTGGCATCGATAAAAATGAAGAGGTCGTCGAAGACATGGGCGAACTGGTCACTCACGCGGTGGTGGCAGATGCTACGGATGAGGAAGTGCTGCGCTCACTGGGGATCCGTAATTTCGACTGCGGCATTGTGGCCATCGGTGACGATATTCAGACCAGCATTCTTACCGCCATCCTGTTGAAGGAACTGGGCGTGAAAACGGTCGTTGCCAAGGCAATATCCGTCTTGCACGGACGAGCTCTGGATAAGCTCGGCATTGATCGCGTCGTTTATCCGGAACGGGACATGGGCATTCGGGTTGCCCATCAGCTCGTCACCCCGAATCTGCTGGACTACATTGAACTTTCCAATGATTACAGCATTGTGGAAATGAAAGTGCCGGCATGTCTGCATAATACCACGCTATCCAGTCTGAACGCGCGCGTACGCTTCGGGTGCAGTATTGTGGCGCTGCAGAAGGAGACTGGGGTCATCATCGCTCCGACTGCCCTGGACTCGCTTCAGATGGGCGACATCATGGTCATTATCGGAATGAATGATGATATCGACCGGTTCGAACAAGAGGTAATCAGCCAGGAGGGCTAATCCGATTCCGCCGTTCAGGCAAAGGCCAGGGCAAGGGCAAGGGCAAAGCGAAGATGAAGCTCACATCGATTTATTAAGGCGTCGTAGTCCTCCTGGAGGGCAGCGGCGCCTTTGCTGTAAAGAGCGCTGCAGTTTCTTTGACCCACTGTCTGGACGTTTCGCTGAGATCTTCCTTTTCCCCGTAGATCATGCAGGTGGTCCGGCGAGTCTGCTGCAGCTGGGGCAGATACACGGAGACCAGGTCATTGTCTGCAAGCAGCTGGGGGCGGAGATAGGATTTGGGCAGCAGTGCAGCAGCCTTGCAGGTGGGCAGGAGGCGAACGATGGCTTCAAACGAATCAATCTCCATGCGAATATCCGGCATGACGGCGCAGCGCTGGAACAGATCGTCTGTCAGCTTGCGATACCAAGTTCCTTTGGAAAAGGTGATCATGGGCAAATCCTGCAAGTGCTCCATCCCTGCCTCTTTCCCGGACAAAGGATGCGTAAGCGGTACAACCAGCTCCAGGTGATCATCGAAGAGAGGTACGCAGTTCAGCCCGGCTTCATTAATGGAAGAGGCAACAATGCCAACGTCTGCTTTTTTGTCCCGGACAAAGGAAACAATCTCATGTGTTTTCCCCGTCACGAGCTTGATCTCGGCGTTGGGATGCTTCTCCATGAAAGCATTGACCAAAGGGGGGAGGGTGGTCTGAAGAGTAGTCAGGGACGCTCCAAGCGTAATGGTGCTTTGCTCCTCGTCCTTATACTGGGCAAGCATGGTCAGAAACTTCTGCTGCTGCTGCTTTTGTTCCACAGCGAAGGTGTAGGCAAGTTGGCCGACACTGGTCAATTCAAGGCGTTTGCCTCGGCGGTGAAAAAGCGACACCCCCAGTTCATCCTCCAGTTTCGCAATTTTGCGCGAAAGGGCAGGCTGAGACAGATTCAGCAATTTGGAGGCACGATTCAGACTTGATTGCTCCACGACTGCCGCAAATGCATTTAAATCCTCGAACATAAACACTAACCTCTTTTCCATGGGGTGTGATTGTTGTCCTTGTTAAATCGTTTTCAATGCGATATGCCTGCCTGTCCGATGTTTCAGCTCTTATACCTATAGGTTATAACATTTAATAATTATATTGCAATTCCATTATAAGAAAAAAAGGAGTAACATGAATCGTGACACAAGTTGTTCACACCTGATGAAAACGGAACAATTTGTCGAACCTTTCCATGGGAAAGGTTTGTGTCATGATAAGCGAAATATTTTATGAAAACGTTGTATTTAGCGAAAGGGGAACGACATTTTATGAAAGGGTTTTACTCCAGAAAGCTGCACTCCTTGCTTGGCGTCATCCCGCTCAGTTTGTTTTTTCTTGAGCACCTGGTGACGAACTTCTCGGCAGTTGAAGGCGGCAAAGAAGCTTTTGACGGTGCTGTTGCCTTCCTGAACAGTCTGCCTCTCGTTATTGTTTTGGAAACGGTTCTCATCTGGTTGCCGTTGTTCTATCACGGTGTATACGGTCTGTACATTGCTTACCAGGCCAAGCCTAATGTCGGACGTTACGGCAATGAACGCAACTGGCGCTACACATTGCAGCGGATCAGTGGTGTCATTACGTTTGTTTTCGTCATCTGGCACGTTTGGGAGACTCGCGTGCAGGTTGCACTGGGTAATGTAACGCACGAACAACTTGGCGGTGTCATTCATGACGTCGTGATGAACCCGGTAACGTTTATTTTATATCTGATCAGTGTGGTTGCAGCCTCCTACCACTTTGCTAACGGCTTATGGTCGTTCCTGGTTAGCTGGGGGATTACCGTTGGACCGCGTGCGCAGCGTGTATCTTCTTATGTGTGCATGAGTCTGTTCGGTATTGTGGCTATTATGTTTATCGCTTCGTTGTTTGCTTTCCGGAGCATTGATTTCCAGACGGCAACAACGATGCTTGATACGATTAAAACAGTTCTGATTTAAGCATTTGTGATAAATGCTGACTTATAAGGGAGTGAACAGCAATGGCATCATCTAATGTAATTATTGTGGGCGGAGGTCTCGCGGGGTTGATGGCGGCGATCAAATCGGCTGAGGCCGGAGTCCATGTTCATTTATTCTCATTGGTTCCCGTAAAAAGATCCCACTCCGTATGTGCCCAGGGTGGCATTAACGGAGCGGTAAACACCAAGGGTGAGGGCGACTCCCCATGGGTTCACTTTGACGATACCGTGTATGGCGGCGACTTTCTTGCGAACCAGCCACCAGTTAAAGCGATGTGTGAAGCAGCACCTGGTATCATCCACCTGATGGACCGGATGGGCGTTATGTTCAACCGGACGCCGGAAGGTTTGCTTGATTTCCGCCGTTTCGGGGGTACAAAGCATCACCGTACGGCATTTGCCGGAGCCACAACAGGACAACAATTGCTCTATGCATTGGATGAGCAGGTTCGTCGCTGGGAAGCAGCAGGTCTCGTTACCAAATATGAGAACTGGGAGTTCCTGCAGGCAGTTATTGATGACGAGGGGATCTGTCGCGGAATTGTGGCACAGGACCTGAAAACGATGAAGGTGCAGACGTTCCCTGCTGAAGCGGTTATTCTCGCAAGCGGCGGCCCTGGTATTATTTTCGGTAAAACAACGAACTCCGTTATCAATACAGGTACAGCAGCAAGTGCGGTGTACCAGCAGGGCGTGAACTATGCCAACGGGGAATTCATTCAGATTCACCCAACAGCCATTCCGGGAGATGACAAGCTTCGTCTGATGTCCGAATCGGCGCGTGGTGAAGGCGGCCGGATCTGGACGTACAAAGACGGTAAGCCATGGTACTTCCTTGAAGAGAAGTATCCATCCTACGGTAACCTCGTTCCTCGTGATATCGCAACGCGTGAAATCTTCAGCGTTTGTGTGGATATGGGACTTGGAGTTAACGGGGAGAACATGGTCTACCTTGACCTGTCTCACAAGGATCCGAAGGAGCTGGATGTTAAGCTCGGCGGTATCATTGAAATTTACGAAAAGTTCATGGGGGATGACCCACGTAAGATCCCGATGAAAATCTTCCCGGCTGTTCACTATTCCATGGGCGGCATGTGGGTGGACTACAATCAAATGACCAACATTCCAGGCCTGTTCGCAGCGGGTGAATGTGAATATCAATACCACGGTGCAAACCGTCTGGGTGCGAACTCACTGGTATCGGCCATTTATGGCGGTATGGTGGCTGGTCCGAAAGCGGTGGAATACATCAAGGGGCTCAAAAAATCGTCTGCTGATGTGAATTCTTCCGTATTCGATGGCTACACCAAACGCCAAAGCGATAAGTACGAAAGCATCATGAAAATGCAGGGCAGTGAAAATGCCTATGTCATTCATAAAGAGCTTGGCGAGTGGATGACAGCCAATATGACGGTTGTGCGCTATAACGATAAACTTGAAGCCACCATCGGCAAAATCAAGGAATTGAAAGAGCGTTACGGCAAAATCAACATGTACGATACATCCGGTTGGAATAACCCGGGTGCAGCCTTCACACGTCAGCTGTGGAACATGCTTGAACTTGCTGAAGCGATGACACTCGGCGCACTGCTGCGTAACGAAAGCCGCGGGGCACACTACAAACCGGAATTCACGGAGCGTAACGATGAGGAGTTCCTGAAAACGACCATCGCCAGCTGGTCGAAGGAAGGCCCGCAAATCTCGTACGAGCCTGTAGATGTATCCTTGATCCCACCACGGATCCGGGACTATTCGAAGGATTAAGTAAAGGGACACAGCAGCACGACGTAGCGGAGGAAGCGGAAATGTCTTGAAAAAGCGAAGCGTCCGCCTTTGATACTCCATTTTATCCGATAAATAATTCATTCAGTAAAATGGAGGAGCAACAGCGGTTGGAAGGACATTCCGCAGCCGAAGCGTCACCCGTGCTCCCAAAAGCTCACTTTGCGCATCAGCAATACAATCATCGTCACCAAAGGAGGGGACAACGATATGGCGGAACAAGCTACAGCGAACAAAACCGTCAAGTTTATCATCACCCGTCAGGACAGCCCGGAATCGTCTTCGTATACCGAAGAATTTGAACTTCCGTACCGTCCTGGCATGAACGTTATTAGTGCCCTGATGGAGATTCAGCGGAACCCGGTTAACAAAGACGGCAAGTCCATTGCCCCTGTCTGCTGGGAATCAAACTGTCTCGAAGAAGTCTGCGGAGCATGCTCCATGGTAATTAACGGTAAGCCACGTCAAGCGTGTGCTGCCCTGATCGATAAGCTGGAACAGCCGGTTCGAATTGAACCGATGAAAACATTCCCGGTTGTACGTGACCTGGTCATTGACCGCACCCGGATGTTTAATGCCCTGAAACGGGTCAAAGCCTGGATTCCGATTGACGGTACCTACGACCTCGGTCCGGGTCCACGGATGCCGGAGAAGAAGCGTCAATGGGCTTACGAGCTATCCAAGTGCATGACATGTGGTGTGTGTCTGGAAGCTTGTCCTAACGTGAATGAAAAAACAGACTTTATCGGCCCGGCAGCACTTTCCCAAGTCCGCCTGTTCAATGCTCATCCAACAGGAGAGATGAACGCCGAGGATCGTTTGGAAGCCCTGATGGAAGATGGAGGAATTGAGGGCTGT
This sequence comes from Paenibacillus sp. P13VS, assembly GCF_015143645.1. NCBI lineage: Bacteria > Bacillati > Bacillota > Bacilli > Caryophanales > Paenibacillaceae > Paenibacillus > Paenibacillus sp. P13VS. The sequence goes on from NZ_WYEV01000008.1 coordinate 125,992, forward strand.
GGTAACTCGCAGAACTGTGTGCGCTCTTGTCCAAAAGGCATTCCGCTGACAACGTCCATTGCGGAAATGAACAAACAAACAACCAAGCATATGTTCAAACGCTGGTTGGGCGTATAGTATCGTGGATATCCCTTGCAGGTGTGGAATCTGCAACATTAGGAGAAGTCGTGGACTTCGGCAGCTTGCTGCTGAAGATCACGGCTTCTTTTTCTGCAAGTGCGAAGGAACCGGGCTCGTCATGCAGAATATGGTATACTGTAGAGATGCATGTAGAGCGGAGAAGGAGGGGAAGACATGGCAGAGACACCGCGTAAGGGCAGCTCATGGCCACCGCCCCGGCGCTCAGACGCTGGACCCGAGCAAGGGTCCATTTTTCCCGGTGAGGAGAAGGATCACGATCCCTCCCGGCGCAGTTTCCTGTTACGGATGATTGTGATGACGGCAGGTGCAGCCTTGTTCACAGGGGGATATGCCTGGCTCTGGGAGCCGCGCCGTCTGGAAGTGAAGCATGTCCCCTTGGAACTGCCCGGATTCCCGCAGGCATTCAATGGGCTGCGTGTTGTACAGTTTAGCGATGCGCATCTCGGCTTTCATACCGGTTTGAAGGAAATGGAGAAGCTGGCCGAGACCATACAGGAGCAAACGCCGGATCTGATCTGTTTTACCGGAGATATAGTGGAACGGGAAGCCGAACCGATGCGGGAGTGTATACCCGTGCTGGCATCCATGCAGGCCAAGTATGGCAAATTCGCCGTATTGGGGAATCATGATTACCGGGGCAGACAGCAGAAACAAGTGGAAGCCATGTTCAAGGAAGCCGGCTTTACGCTGCTTCGCAACAGTCATGCTGTCATTAAACAAGGCAACGAACAAATAGCGGTGACAGGTCTGGATGATGCTCTTACAAGCCAGCCGAATCCTTTGCAAGCAATCGAAGGTTTGGACCCCGATACGTGGAAACTATTGCTGATGCATGAGCCGGATTATGCCGATATGGCGGAGCCGTTCGGATTTGGACTACAGTTATCCGGTCATAGCCATGGCGGGCAGGTTCGTTTTCCGTGGATTGGAGCCGTTACCACGCCGCGAGGTTCACGCAAGTACATTCAGGGGTTATATTATGCAGGCAAGGCACGTATGCCTGTCTATGTGAACCGCGGTTTTGGCATGACCCAGCTGCCGATTCGTTTTTTGTGCAGACCGGAATTGACCGTTTTTGAATTAAGGGGAACACGAACATAGCGTGTATACAAAATGAAATAAATTTTTAAGTATCTAAGTCTTCAAAAGTATTAGAAGAGGAGGTTGGCCAGATGGAACGAATTGCGATTGTATCCGATATTCATGGCAACATGACAGCTTGGGAAGCTGTACTCAGTGATATCCGGAGTCGCGGGATGGAGCGTATCTTTTGTCTGGGCGACCTCGTGGGCAAAGGTCCGGATCCGGTGCAGGTGGTTGATTCGGTGAGAGAGACGTGCGAACACGTGATTCGGGGCAATTGGGATGAGCTGGTTGCGGTGAATCAGGATAATGAGAATTTTACTTGGCAGGCGGCACGATTGGGAGCAGAACGGCTTGCATACTTGAAGGGCCTTCCCTTCAGCCACCAATTTGAACTCAGTGGGCGCACCATTCGTTTGGTGCACGCCTCGCCGCAGAGTGTGTATCACCGGGTGCAGCCATGGGACGAGATGGAGAAAAGGATAGCCATGTTTGATGCTCCGGCAGATCATCCGGAGCTTGGTGAAGCAGATATCGTGGGCTACGGAGATGTGCATAACGCTTACTTGCAGCATTTTAATGGGAAAATGTTGTTTAATGCCGGAAGTGTAGGTAATCCTCTCGATATGACCCAAGCCTCTTACTGCATCCTTGAAGGAGAGAGTGGTCGTGATCGAAATAAGGCCTTCAACCTTCAATTTGTCAGGGTTCCCTATGATATTGAGCGTGAAGTGCTGGCTGCACAACAAGCCGATGTACCTTCATTGGACTTTTACATCCGGGAGATTCGTACGGGGATCTATCGCGGACTGCAGGAACAGAGCTCGGCAGAGGAATAAATAATGGCAGTGAATCGACATACTAATGTTTGAAAACCAAAACGGAGTGTTATCCATCATTTTTATATGAGCCGGATCATCCCAGAGCTTGCTTGTCTTACCGGACCAGAACCCGATAGACAAAAGGAGCGATTGCCATGCTGACCCGAAAAATGCTGGGCCAAGGACTTCCTGTGTTATGGACAGACCGACTGCTGCTTCGATCTTTGCGTCAGAGTGATTTCAGCACATTATCGGAACTGTTTTCCGATCCGCAAGTCATTCAATATGTGAATAGGGGAGGCCAACCAACGCCAATTCGTGCCCGGCGACTCCTGAATCAGATCCGGAGCAGCAGTTCGAAGCTGGATTCGCTGCATTACGGCATCTGCTGGAAAGGCAGGGAGCAGATCATCGGCATCACGTCTTTTCAGCACTGGAATGAGCATAGCGGCACTGCCCAGATTGGCTATATTCTGAACAGATCCTGCTGGGGCATGGGCGTTGCAACCGAAGCGGTACAGCGCCTGCTGAATTTTGGTTTTACGGAGCTGAACCTTCAAAAAGTGGAAGCGCGCTGCTACGAAGCCAATGTATCATCCGAACGGGTGCTTCGCAAAAGCGGGATGTCGTACGAACGCACTCTTCCTTCATTTGGATGGAGTCAAGAGGATGGTCAGACACAAGACACTCTGCTCGACGTCAAAGTCTATGCTTTATATCGGGAAGAGCATGTGCGATTACAAAAGGATAAAAGCCTGCAAACCTAGGTATCCAACAAACAAAAATAACATAGAATACATTAGTAAAATCAGTTGAATCGAACTTCAATCATTTGTTACACAAATGAAATATAGCTGCAATTGAACTCTAACAGACAGCGGGTAAACTTATCTCATGACCCCCTTTTTGATAAATAGATATGCTGTTGGGACCCGCCGCGAGCGGGTTCATTTTTTTTGACCAAAAGAAAAACCCTACGATAGGGATCATCCCGGTGACCGTAGGGTTTCAAGCTTGTTATCCGGTTTTCGTTACAAGGGAACAATCTGCATCTGTTTCTGTTTAAAATAAACCCATTCCGTAAAGCCGATCTCTTTCAGGCGAGTCTGAACGTCTTCCAAGTCGTCCGCTACGCGAGAAGGCTTGTGCGCATCGGATCCGAAGGTGACTTTTACGCCGTAATGATTCGCTCTCTCCAAAATGGCATCAGAGGGATACCATCCGCCGCTTAGCTTTGTTTTGCCGGAGGTGTTGATCTCAATAGCCACGCCCGCCTCCGCAATAACCTGCAGGGTTTCATCAATAGCATGATCAGCCACTATCTCGGAGAATGCAGGGTAATTGCCTTTCATGGCATCAATGTGTCCAAGAATCTGGAACATGCCACTCCGGGCAGACTGTGAAATCAATGAGTAGTAGCGTTCCTTCACTTCAATTTTCCGAGCCTCACTGAGTCCCTTCCACCGGGTTTTATTGAAAATGCTGACATCCTCCGTGTGATGGACCGAACCAATAATATAGTCAAAAGGATACTGTCCCAGCGTACTGCGATACAACTCGGCATGGAGAGGGAAATAATCGGATTCAATGCCAAGCAGCACATCAATTTTCCCAGCGTATTCCTCCTTCAGTGCAAGCACCTCTTCCACATAATGGCGCAATTCGGACTTGGCCATCGCAATGCGGGGGAATGCTTGCTCTTCTTTACTGGCAAAATAGGGCGTGTGATCGGAGATTCCAATGGCCTGAAGACCGGCCTGAATGCCAGCTTCGATGTATTCCCGAATGTTGCCATCCGCATGACCACAGCGGAAATGATGCGTATGAAGATCGAATTTCATGAATGATCCTTCCTTTCTCCTGCCTTGTTTGTCATTCTGAACTGATAAATTGAGTTTCCGGCATGCCTTTCAGGTCGCTCAGGAATTGATGCATGGCCGAATTCAGATAACGACTGGATTTGTAAATGACGCCTACAGGATGACTGACCTCAAGTTCACTTAGCGGAATCATCCGAAGTGTGCCCTGACGCAGCTCATGTGCGACGGATTGCTTGGATATCACGGCCGCTCCGAGGTTGATCTCGACCATCCGTTTGACTTCCTCACTGCTCGACAATTCCATCACAATATTGGGCTCAATGCCATGTTTTTTGAAAATGCCTTCCGTAAACCGTCTGCCGACCGTATCTGGCGACAGCATAATCAATGGGGTGCTGCGCAGCACGTCCACCGCGGCATGCTTCTGCTTCGCAAGGGGATGAGCAGGTGACACAACAAGTTCGAACGTGTCGTAATACAGAACAGAGGTGTTCAGATTGGGATTGCGCTCGGTGAGATACCCGATACCAACGTCAATCAATCCATTTTCGACCTGCGTGTAGATCTGTGAGGAAGGCAGGGACTGAATACTGGTTTTGATCAATGGGAACTGATCCTGGAAGTAGGATAGCACCCGGGGGAGAATCTGAATCGCAATGGAGGTTGTCGTGCCCAGTACGATATGGCCTTGAGGCGTTTCATCGAGATCGGACAGCTTCTGCTTCAGTTCGTCTACGATATCTAGCATGCGCTCGGCATGCTCCAAAAACACTTGTCCGCGATCGGTTAAAGTAACAGGTTGGTTGCGATCTACAAGAACGGTGTTGAATTCATCCTCCAGACTTTTAATCTGGGCCGAGACGGCAGGCTGGGTTAGGTTCAGAAGTTCTCCCGCTTTGCGGAAACTCATCGTTTTTGAGATCGTAATCAGCGTCTCCAGTTGGCTGATATTCATGTATGGCCTCCTTGCGGGTAAGATGTCGTGTCATGGAGTGTTCCTGTGAGGAATGGAATCCCGTAACTTTTTTTTGGTTTGTTATCTTAAATTATAGGTGATTCGAGACGGCAGGGCAATGAAGGAGACACGCGGAGTTTAAGAAGAATACATGAACGTCAATTAAACTTAATATCAAGATTTTTAATAAAATTACATTTGTTAAAACACAGTAAAAAAGTCCTAAATCTTAATGCGTCTCGAATTGAATCAAAAGTCTTCCTACAAAAGGGGTGCAGAGTTCTGTTATTTCGTCAAAAACAGCTATAAACTATTGCCCCGTGCATGACGATAAATTATAGTACACATGTCTTACCGAATTCATAGTGAATTCTTGTACGTGATAAAGTATAATAAAATTATTGAATATGGGACTTTTGGTATGTGACCAATAACCCAGTGTAAGGGGGACATTAGACAGTGAAAGCGGAAGTAATTAATCCTTTCCTGGAATCCGCACGCAACGTATTCGAACAACTCATCCAGGTTTCGCCTTCCACCGGGAGTCTTGGCGTGAAGAACGTAGAGTACATAGCAGACCATGTTTGGATCGTGATCGGAATGACCGGCCAGCTGAGCGGAAACATTGTTTTCGGAATTCAGGAACAAGTTGCACTGCGAATTGTCTCCGCCATGATGGGCGGTTTTGTAATTACCGAAATGGATGAAATGAGTAAAAGCGCCATCTCGGAACTGGGCAACATGATTAGCGGCAATGCGAGCACGATCCTGTCCAACCAGGGTGTCGTGGTGGACATCACGCCTCCGCAAGTGTTGAAGTCCGAACATTTAACTGAATTTAATGCAACAAAGGCATTGAGCATTCCACTGTTGATGGACGGAATTGGCGAGATGGATATTCAGGTCATGATCTCGTAGAATAGAACCATAGCCTGAACAGGCGATTGTGTTCATTACGGGAGGACTTCGGGTATGCTGAAAGATCAGGTTGTATTCATCACAGGTGCGTCGAGCGGAATTGGTGCGCTCTGTGCACAGATGCTGATTGAAGAAGGAGCTATTCCCATTCTTGCTGCCCGATCTCGGGACAAGCTTGAACAGATTGGTGCTTCATTAAAAGGGCCGCATGAGCTGCTTACGCTGGATGTAACCAATGATGAGCAGGTACAGACAGCGTTTAACATGATGCAGGAAAAGTATGGACGAATCGATATTTTGCTGAACAATGCAGGTTACGGAAAGTTTGCCGCAATGACGGAAATGACGGTGCAGGAATTCGAAGATATGATGGATGTCAATTACATGGGAATTGTTCGCTGTACGAAGGCAGTGCTGCCGCATATGCTGGAACGTGGAAAGGGACAGATCGTGAATGTGGCCTCCATGGCTGGCAAAATTGGGACTGCAAAATCGGCATCCTATACAGCAACCAAACATGCCGTACTTGGATTCAGCAATGCTTTGCGTCAGGAGCTGCGCAAGACCGGAGTGACGGTTACGACTATTAATCCGGGACCCATTGATACGCCGTTTTTTCATCGTGCAGATCCATCCGGTAATTACGTTAACAATGTGCGCTGGATGATGCTCAAACCGGAAGAGGTTGCAGGGCATATGATCCGGGCGATGAAGAAACGCAAGGAAGAAGTGAATCTGCCAAGACTCGCTTCGGCTGGCATATGGCTGTATCAGCTGTTTCCGCGACTCGCTGACCGGCTGTCGCATGGGGTCATGAACCAGAAGTAGAAATGCAGCAACCTGAGCATCATATAGGGAATATGAGAAAAGCTCCGCCGAGGGGCTTTTCTTTTTTTGCGCCAAGGCAGAGAGTTACCGAATAAGATTTGGTCCACAGCATTTTTTCGCATATAATGAAAGATAATGTGATGACAGGCTTATGCTCCAGAAGTACAAGCAGGAACTAGCATCGTAAGAATAAAATAAAAGGATGGACATACATGACGAATGAAACATTTGCTTCAATAGGCGTGGCACAGGATCTGGAGGCGATACTCGCTTCGCACGGGATTAACGAACCTTCTCCGGTACAGGCCCAGACCATACCCGTTATTTTGGAAGGCCGCGATGTGGTTGCGAAATCCCAGACGGGTACAGGCAAAACGCTTGCTTATCTTCTGCCACTGCTGCAATCCATCAAAAGTGATGTCAAAGGTACGCAAAAGCTGATTATCGCGCCTACCCAAGAACTGGCCATGCAGATCGTGCGTGAAGCACAGCGATATGGAGAGGGACGCAGCATCGGCGTACTTGGCCTCATTGGAGGCGCAGCTGTCAAACGCCAGATCGAGAAATTGCGTGAGCATCCTGAACTGGTTGTGGGCACGCCTGGACGACTGAAAGAACTGATTACGCTGAAAAAGCTGAAAATGCACAACGTCTCGACGATTGTCATTGATGAAGCTGACCAGGTATTCCAGCTGGGTGGCGTGAGTGATGTGGAGTTTGTGCTTCGCAGTGCACTGCGGGACCGTCAGCTGATTTTCCTGTCTGCGACTATTGATGAGCATACTGCTGGACTTGCCAAGCGTGAGATGAAGGAACCTGTTCAGATCGGAATTGAGCCAGACCGGGCAACAGCTGCGGGACTGGAGCATTATTATTTTGTGGAAGAAACCCGCAACAAAATCGATATGCTGCGTCGTCTGGTCAGACAGTATAACCCTGATCGTGCCATTGTGTTTGTGAACGCTACAGAAGACATCGGCGAGGTAGAGGCCAAAATGAACCATCTGGGCCTGTCTGCGGCTGCATTGTACGGTGATGCGGACAAGGTAACGCGGAGCAACGTACTTGCTGCGTTTCGCAATGGCAAAATCCAATTGCTGATTGCCAGCGAAGTTGCGGCAAGAGGCTTGGATATTGAAGGCTTGCCAATGGTTATCAACTATGACCCTGCTTTTGACTCGGAGCACTATGTTCACCGTGCGGGACGCACAGGACGCATGGGACGCAGCGGGATTGTGCTGTCCATCGTGGATGAAACGCAAATCTTCATCATGCGCAAATTCGCGCGTGAACTTGGCATTGAATTGCAGGAACGCGTGTTGTTCGGCGGCAAAGTACTTGAAGCCGATCCACGTCCGGACACCCGACCTGAAGGTCATTCTTTCTCGAGAAAACCGGGATCGTCCCGTGACCGCAAACCAGGCCAGGCAGGCCGTAACGGAGGAGCAAGAGCTGCTGTGTCGAATCAGCGTACAGCAGACAGCAAGCCTGCTCGCAATGGTGGAAGAACAGAGCGGGACCAGGATCGTAAAAAAAAGGGTGCACCCAAATGGAGCAAGGGAAACACACCGCGTTCCGAAGAATAAAACCTGACGAAAGAGGTGCAGGGATTGATGGATAACGGACAAACGCCCGTACTTAAAATCAGCGGGTTAAGCGGAGGATATAGTGCCAAACGGCCGGTTCTCCATGGTATCGATCTCGAAGTTGGACGCGGAGAGATGGTCGGACTGATCGGATTAAACGGTGCCGGAAAAAGTACGACAATGAAACATATTTTAGGCTTGATGACTCCCCAGCAGGGGGAGGTTCGGGTCATGGGCAAGAAGCGGGACGAGGACGCACAGATCTATCAATCGGCGATGGCATTTGTGCCGGAGTCACCCGAATTGTATGACGAGATGACCGTAATGGAGCATCTGGAGTTCACAGCCAGAGCATATGGCGTATCCGAAGCGGATTTCAAACACCGTACGGAGAAATTGCTGGACCTGTTCCGCATGAGGGAGAAAAGCACAAGCCTGTCGACCCATCTGTCCAAAGGGATGCGGCAGAAGGTGATGATCATGTGTGCTTTTGTTGCAGGGCCCCCGCTCTACATTATTGATGAACCGTTCCTGGGGCTCGACCCGCTCGGAATTCGTTCTTTGCTGGATTTCATGCTGGAAATGAAGGCATCCGGATCATCCATATTGTTGAGTTCGCACATTCTGTCCACGATTGAAAACTACTGCGATCGCTTTGTTGTATTGCATCGGGGTCAGGTTATCGCTCATGGCACATTGAATGAGCTGCGCACCCAGTTCGGAGATTCGGATGCGGCGCTGGAGCATATGTTCTATTCTCTTGTGCAGGGCAGGGATTAAGCATGGATCTCAAGCTGTTATGGAAGCAAAGACGCACGGGATTCTGGAACGGAATTCTTCCTTATCTGGGCTATGTCATACAGAGTGGCGTGGCCATGGTCTTTCTCTTTCTCGTCATTGCATTCTCGGCCTGGTACACCTCATTTGTACAAAACATTCCTGCAGGATTCCCGATTCGCTGGATTGCGTTGCTGCTGCTGGCACCGCTAGTCCTGTTTAGCAGTTATCGTACATATCTGCATCCTGCCGATATCGTATTTCTTAGACCCCAGGAGTACCGGATGCAGGAGTACCTGAAGAACAGTTTTGCCCGGGGAATCATCTACAAAAGTCTCGGCATGCTGCTCGTATTTGTTACACTGTGGCCTCTCTATGTTCGGGCAGATCAGGATGCACGGCCGTTTGGCTGGTTTATCGTGCTTTTGCTCCTCTGGAAAGGACTGGCGAGCTACGGTGCCTGGCAGGAGCTGCGAATGGTTCAGACCGGGGCAGCCAGAGGCTATCGTTTGCTGCGCTGGGCACTGTCTATACTGGCGATTGCCGCTTGGTTGTGGCAGCCTCCACTGCGAAGTGTCTGGTTCCTGTTGCTGCTGGCAGCCCTCTATGTGGTCGCACTGCGCATCCCGGTGAAGCACCGGGTAGCATGGGAACGTCTGATTCAGGTGGAGCAGGGCCAGGCCGGCCGGGTCATGCGGACACTGGGCTGGTTCGTGGATGTACCATCCTCCGGCCAGAAAGTAAGTGCTCGCCGCTGGCTCAGTAAATGGGGAAGCGGGCTACCCTGGAATGCAGGGAAAGCCTATCGCTATCTCATTACCAAAACATTCATTCGAACCGAAGTGTTCACCATTGTGCTGCGATTGATCGTACTGGGCATGCTGCTCAGCTGGTGGACAGCGGGAAGTTACTTTGGCGTAGGTGTATATCTGTTCTTCCTTCTGCTGGTTGGTGTTCAGCTTGGCGCATTACGCCGCAGTCATGGTGAATCCTTCTGGATCATGATCTATCCCATCTCTGCAGAGAGCCGCCGTTCCCAGGTGCTCGGCTTCATCTTCAATCTGCATGCTATTGCTGCTCTATTGATGTGGCTTCCGATGTGGGCTGCCGGAATAAGTGGGTTGAGTGTCACGGGAATAGCGCTGGTGCTCGGTGCGCTGGTGATCTACCTCATGAGGCGTTCACAGGGCAACAAATGGTTGAAGGAAGAAGAAGACGAGTGACTTGACCTTATTGCTGCAAACGTGGACTGGGGAAGATAACTCCAGCAGCAAAGAGTGTTACGATATCGTCAATCACAAAAAAGACGGTTATGTTGGGGCTGAGTCCCCAAATAACCGTCTTTTTTGCTGCGTTTAGCCTATTTGGCTCTCCCGCGTAGAGAAGGATGGAACTAACAGAGGAATGATTTAGTGATGATTACCAGCAGGATGAACAGAACAAGAATCGCACCTGTATTTGTAAATCCTCCGAAACCGCCGTATCCATAACCGCCTCTTGTTTCTTCAACTCCAGACATGGGTCATTCCCCTTTCGAGTGGTTTTTGGCACGCCCTTGCGTACACCGTATACTATGTGCCCTGGGTTTCTGCTGATTGGGCCACTGCCCGGAATCGTTTAGAAATAAATATATTTCAGGTGAAGCACAGCAGCTTCTGCCGCTGAAAAGAAAGCATGCCAAACAGCCCTCTATGGGACGATAGTGTACACGTCACCGGATAGAGGGCTGTTTATATTACAGGACTTGCCCAGAAGCCTGGGAATGTCCTGAGCTATTCATTTTTACAAGAGCGAAGCCTGATCGGAATCAGTCTTGCTTCAGATCGGTGATGCCACGGTAGATGGTATCAAACAGATCCTCCAGTCCAGACTCTTCAATACAGGAGAAGGCGATGCGCAGATCAGCTTCACCCAGTGCAATGGTACCTACACCGTACTTGTGCAGCAAGTGGGAACGAAGTGTTTCTGCATCAACGTCTTTTAGCTTCAGACACATGAAGTAACCGGAGTTGAATGGATAGTAATCCCAGACCTCGCCGTATTTGCCGCTATCGAGAATGGCTTTCACCTTGTTCGCACGGCCTTTCATGATCTCAAACTTCTCCTGTTTCTGTGCTTCAAACTCCGGTGCTTTCAGTGCATCCAGGACAAAGGTCTGTGATGGATGCGGACCACTGGAGATGGTTGCCCGGATAATGCCAAGTGTTTTTTGCTCCAGCGCATGCAGAACCGCAGCATTTTCATGTGCATAAGTGATGAAACCAACGCGGAAGCCCCATACGAACTCTTCCTTCGTTGCACCGTCCACTTTTACAGTGAGCACGCGTGGATGAATGTTAGCCAATTTGCCAAACAACGATTCGTGAATGGAATCCTCGAAGAACAGACCAAAGTAGGCATCGTCTGTCACGGCAATCACATCTACGCCTGCTTCCGCAGCCTGACGGATCGTGTCCACAATCGCATCGGCTTCTTGGCCGCCAGGTGTGTAGCCTGTTGGATTGTTCGGGAAGTTGAGCAGCACGATGGCTTTGCCTTTGCCCTTCTGTGCAAGCAGTGCTTCAAGCAGTCCCTGACTATTAAAGTTCAGTTGCTCATCGAACAGGGGATAATGAACCAGCTGGCCATGACGACGAATTCCGAAAGTCAGCTCGTAATTTTCCCAGTTTTTATCCGGATATATAACAGCGTCCCCTTCTTCAACGAAGAGATCGGCTACAATACTAAGTCCATGAGTCAATGCATTGGTAACAATAGGGTTGCCAAACGTTTTGCCTTCTAGTGAAGGGGTCTCCTTCAGCATCTTGTCTCTCCATACCGTCCGCAGTTCAGGCTTACCCGCAGGCGGAGCGTAAGGATAGAGGTCCTTCGGTTGGAATGCAGACAGCTTCTCCTGAATAACCGGAAGATGCATCGGCACACCGCCCTCCAGAGCAATACCAATCGTAGCATTATAGGTCTTGGCCAGGCTTGCTGCTTCAGCAGACTGACTCAGGATACCTTCTTTTGGGAAATAGATCTCTTTGCCGAGCTGCGACAGCATGGAGTAGACGTGACTGCTGCCTGCCTGAATACTTTCGTTCAACTGTTCAGCCAGTGGATTCATTCTTTTCATCCTTCCAAGTCTTTGGGATTCAACTGCCTAACATTATATCACCTTGACATCCCCCCGTCACGGAAATTACGCAATATGACAGTTATATCACTTCACCGCGTTGTTGCAGGAGGCCAAAAGGCGAAATTTAGGCACGTTGTTCCCTATGGTGAGGCAGGAAAATATCGGTTTATTGCTGATGAAAAGGACAATATTTCCGCATCATTTCGGCAGTTTCGGCATCTCTTCCTTCATTGCGCTGTTCCAGCTGCCCGCTAATATGCTCGAATCGCTCGGTGGAAAGATTCTGACCAAATTTGAATTTGGCACTGAGGTGATCCGGTACAATCCGAACGACAGCAACCGCTTTGAGATTACCCTTATACCGGGAATCGGCAGCATCAATGGGAACATATCCACCCTGCGGCTGAAGCTTCTCCATGAAGCGCTGCAGCACTTTGCCCTTGATGTCCAGATCCTGAACAGGCTCTGCCTGCCCGGATGCCATGACACTTTTGAAAAAGGAGGTTGCGGGACAAGCCAGTTCGGGATCACTGAAATAGGAGGGGATCAGGGAAAACTCTTCAGCCACCGTAAAGCTGACCGAGGAATCATGCTTGATCTGTTTCATTTTCTCTCCGGCAAGACTGCCATGGAAATAAAAGCATCCGTCCATATATACGAAATTGAGCGGTGTTACCCGTGGTTGTCCATCCGGACTGACGGTTCCCAGAAATCCGAAGGAGCACTGATCCAGAAATGCTGTAATTTCTTTCTCTTCATCCACTGTAAATTCCTTGCGTCTCATATGGTTTTCCCCCTTGGCTGTGATTCATCTGAACTTGAATGTTAATCGGAATGTTGCTCTAACGATAAAACATGCATTGACATAAAAATAGATCCAATTTACATTCATTTTTATAGGCCAATTATTGATTTGAAAGATGGAGAATACAATGAACTTGGAGTAAGAGGCACCGCCATATGGTGTGAAAATATGAAAGAGAGGGGAGGGAAAGTCATGGAACTGTGGCTGCCCTTGGATTCCTATGAACACCAGCATCGTTATAAATACACGGCACTATATCATGCCTTGCGCGATGCTATTCATGCGGGAACACTCGTGGAGGGGGCACGTCTTCCTTCCACGCGAGAACTCGCGAGCCAATATGACATGTCGCGCGGCTCTGTGGCACAGGTCTATGACATGCTGCTCGCGGATGGTTACGTAGAGGCACATCGGGGCAAAGGTACGTTCGTTAAAGGTACATATAGGACAGAGACACAGGGGGAACAGGAAGCCGTCATTCAGCTCTCTCCATGGGGAGAACGCGTGAGCAGACTGGATACCCAAAAAAGAACGGAATCTGTCTCTGTGCCAGATCGGCATATCATTGATTTTCATGTCCATCGCATGCCGGCAGGCCACTTCCCCACATCGGAATGGAAAAGCGCACTCGCCGCCGTACACCGAAGTGATTGGCGGGAGCAAAGCGGTGCAGCAGGAGACCCTGAACTGCGTGAGGCCATCGCTTCACATCTGAGATGGACACGGGGGATTCAGGCGGATGCATCCCAGATTGTACTGTTCAGTGGTTCGATGCAAGGCATTACATTGCTGGCACAGCTGCTGATCCCGGAAGGGGCGCAGGTCATATTGGAAAATCCGGGATACCAGGGAATCGCGCATGCGGTGAACGCCTGTGGGGGCAGAGCTGTCCCGGCAGCTGTAGATTCGCAGGGCATCATCCCTGAGGATTGGAACGCCCAGACGCTGTTCGTTACCCCAACCCGTCAGTTCCCGACTGGGGCGGTGTTAGGACTGGATAGACGCAAAACGCTGCTAGCCTGGGCCTCAAAGCGTAACGCCGTCATCATTGAAGATGACTACGACAGTGAATTTCGCTGGGGAGGCAGACCGATTGAACCGCTTAAAGTATTGGATCGCGAGCAGCGGGTGATCTATGTCGGATCATTCTCACAGACCATGATTGCTTCCTTCCGGCTGGGCTATGCGGTCCTGCCATCAAGCCTGGTGCAGCCACTCCTTGCAGCGAAAGCCCTGTATGAGCCGGTACCCCCTGCGTTATTGGAACAGCGAGCCTTGGCCAAATTCATGAGCAGAGGTGGATATCTGCGACATTTGAGACGGTTAACCCGGTTATATGGGGAACGGCATGCTTTTTTTGTCCAGGAGATGGTACATCAGTTACCAGAGGCTTTCACCATGCAGCCAGGAGATGCAGGACTTCACATCTACGCGACCTGGAATGGCAGTCCGGACAGCTTTCTGAAATTCAAAACGATAGCAAAGGAAGAAGGTGTGTTATTTCGGGATGCCGAGCGTTATCAACTGATCCCTGGTCCTCCTGCTGTTTGTTTTGGCTTTGCGCACCTGGAGAAAGAGGAGATCACGGAAGGCATCAGAAGACTGCGCCTGGCTTGGGAGAATAGTACATTTTCGTTTCGCTGAAATTCGCTGTATAATGGATGAAGACATTTCGCTCCGGAAGGAGCAGGAATCACATACAAGCACTTTGCATCAGATCCAAGGAGCGTACTGAGCTTAGGGACAGGCTGAACTGAAAGGATTGTGTTCTAATTCTATGGCCTGTTAACCGTAAGCGATTGGAATTCAATGATGATGCAACATGCGGAGAGATTAACTTTCAAGGGGGAGTGGCGACATGCTGCAGGCATCGCCGTCATCTTTTGTTATTTTGCCCGCCGTCGCCAAAATTGTCTGCGAACCGGGATGGAAGTGGCAGAAGCGGGAAAAACCGATGCAGAACTATGACTTATTTTATGTATGGAGTGGGGAAGGGACCGTTGTGCTGAATGACCGGTCGTATGAGGTCGGCAAGGGCAGCTGTTTCCTGTTTAGACCAGGTGATCATCCTACTGCGACACATAATAAGCAAAAACCGCTGGTACTTACGTATATTCATTTTGATGTAGATATACCTGTGAATGATGTGCCCCAGTCTTATCGTGAGGTACAGGAAACCGTGGAATTCGAGCATTTGCTGGCTCGGTATGTAAGACTGTTCCTATCCGATGTATATGGGCGGGACGAGGAGAGTCGGCTTATATTGAAACAGCTGATGATTCATTTGCTGCGTGCGGATACGGAATCACCTGTGGAGAAAAGGGTCAGCAACCAATTGTCTGATGTCATTCAGGAAGTGGCAAACTATGTACGCCAGCATCCGGGGATTACCCATCGGGTAGAGGATCTGGCTGCACGTGCGGGCTTGTCGCCCAGATACTTCTCCATCAAATTCAAGGAACTAATCGGCTCTTCTGTTCAGTCGTATATCATTCGCATGCGCATTGAGCGAGCAGAACATTTGCTGGTGCATACGGGCATGAATGTAACCGAGGTCGCGGATGCCCTCGGGTATCGGGATATCTTTTTCTTCAGTCGTCAGTTCAAGCAATACACCGGCAAAAGTCCTTCCGAGATTCGTTAGGTACGCGCCGGAGATCAGGGTAACGTTTCAAGTCTGGAGGCCAGGGGTAAGTAAGTAGCATTCCAGACGAAACGAAAGGGGGAACTTGTGATGAACGGAAAACGGCGGATCCGCAACCGGGGATGCTCTATGAAGGGATGCACTATTTTCCGGAACCGTCTGCGTCGCTTCAAACCGGCGGAGGAACTGCAAAACGTGTGGTTTTGAAGAAAAGTCAGAGGGCCTGTACATACGGAGCGATGTTTCGTATTGAATGTATATATGGAATCTCCAGTGACTAACGTAGAACAATCATATTTCAATCCTAAAGAGGATGGCGCAAGCACCTGCAATCAGGTCTTGCGCCATCCTCTTTATTTGGATCCGGAGTATTCAGCGATTTGGCTTGAGGCGGCCAAGCAGTGTACCCATTTTGACGGAATCACCCGGCTGGAGACGGGGATCAGGTTCAAATGTGCCGCTCTGCGTCAGCAGTACCACAGTGGAACCGAATTCAAAATAAGCCAGGTCATCCCCTTGTGCCCAAGTGCTTGCAGCCGTATCCGCGTACTGAATGCTGCTTACGTTCATGGCGCCGACTTTGACGACAGCGACTTCTCCATAAGCATGACCGATATACGTAATCAGACGTTCGTTTCGACTTAGCACCGACTTCATATGCGTCAGACCAAAATCATTTACCGGGTAAACCTTCCCCTTGATATGCTCACTTTCGATTCTGTGCCCGCTAACGGGAGCATGAATCCGGTGATAGTCACGAGGGCTGAGGTACAGGACGAATGCATAACCGTGCTTGTACTTCTCCAGATGTGGTGAGTGGTTTAATAATTCAGCAAGTGTATAATTTTGTCCCTTAACATTCAGGAGTGTGCCTGCAGATACGGGCCCTGCTGCCGTGATTTTGGCATCGACGGGGCTGATGAGTGCATGTTCCGAAAGATCCAGCGGGCGCATGCCCGGCTTTAATTTGCGGGTGAAGAAATCATTCAGTGAACGATATTCCTTCCAGTCTTTCTCGGCTTCCTGAACAGGGATGTTGTAGGTCCGGACAAAATAAGGGATAAATGCCTTGCTTCCCCTGCTCTTGGAGAAGGCTCCCACGGTCCGGGAGATCCACTTGCGAGAAGAAAGCTCGGTCATTAACCGCAACAGCGTTTTTGCCATGAATATCCCCCTTAGGGTTAGTGCGAACTTCAAGGCCGGCAGGACCGGCCGTTCTGCATAATATTGACACAGAATGCCAGCGAAATCAATACGGGTACTTACGGTAGGTTTGCGGTTGACGCGGAATCTGCGAATTTTGCTCCATCAGCAGACGTCCATATGCCATGGGCTCACGGTAACTGGCCTTCCAGTGTTCGGGCATTCCCGCCTTGCGAAAACCGTACCGCTGGTCCCGTCCATTACATTCAATGAAGTAAATCTGTCCGTTTCTGGCAATCCCCAGATCAAGGCCCAGGTCGGCCAGATGCGGCAGGCTGGAAGCCAGTGTGCGTGCAATTCGGAGCCCGACTGAACTGATCCGGGCTTCGAGCTCTGGAATGCTGATTCCCAGTTCTTCTTCATCCAATGCTTCTGCCAGGGTCATCACCTTGCCCCCTTGAGCAATATTGGTGACAAAGGTGTGGGTCGGTGCTGCCTTGGCGAACATGCCCGTGATGCCCCATAGACCGTCAATCCCCCGCTGTACAGATACACGCAGATCTACGGGTCTTCCTTCGTAACGAACCAGTGGAATCCGTTCTTCAATAAGATATGCATGGCGAAAAATGCGTCTTAAGGTGGCGGAGGGCAGTTGTCCCCTGCTGAGCCGGAAGGTCGCCCATCCTTTGCGGGAAGCCCTGGTTTGGCACGTCAATTTCCAGTCCCCGTCTCGTTTATACAAACGCATGATACCGTGACCGATACTGCCGCTGCACGGTTTGATGATCAGGTCATTATAATGTTCCATCATATAAGCCAGAGACTCCGGCGTAGCTTTGGCGGCATAAGGGAGATGTTTCTTCAGTGCAGGATCCTGGTGCAGCATGTCATGAATATGATCCTTGCGATACCGATTCCGAACGTTAAATACCTGTATGCCCTGCAGCAGCAGCTTGGTCACCTCATGCTGATCTGCCCGGCGAAGCTGGAGAGCCCGATTATGGATAACGGGAGGCAGAGGCATTTTTTGACGAACGTAAACGCCATCCTTTTTGACATATGCCAGACAGGTCTTCGTCTCCGAATCCACATCTTCAAGCCGCAAAAAGCAAGGCGTTAATCCATAACAGGCCGCTGCCTGCTCATAATTCGCGAGCGATTCCTGACCGGTCCTTCCGGCCGGTATCCCCCGGTACATGCGTGAATCGAACATGATGCCGATCGTTTCTGGGGGCATGACCGTTCCTCCTTCAATATTATCGCGAGATGGATCGTCCATATATGGGATGCCGGTCTGTCAACGCATGATGGACATCACAATCACGCAGACCGGAATAATGATGCACCTTCATGCACCGGCGTGTTATTCATAGCTCAACACATCCAATTGAACCCAGGTAAGGGGTGAAATGAATAAAGCGCATTGCATTGTAAGCCGTTTTACGGATGTATGCGGAAGGCTTATGAAGTATCGTATGACATTTTTCCAGCAGGGGCGTGGACAGCCGCCTTACATCCATAGCCCGGCACAGCCTATTTCACTATGGACAGGTATATCTTTTGCAGTTTGACCCGCTCATCCACCCAATCTTACCTTCAAAAGTCGTGATATGAAGTGGCAGATGCCCATATCAGAGCATATGATGCCGGAGATGAACGTTAGAGGAAGGAGCAAGCTGCATGAGTAAAAAAGGCAATAAGAAGGTTCCTACGCCGAAACTGCGGCATGTGAGCCCCAAATTCAAGGAACTGGAACTGACCGAACGCCGTGCAGGCACCATGAATTCAGGTCTAACCCAGAATAGGGAAGAGCGCTTGAATACCAATAAACCAGATTCTAGAGCGAATCAGGCACCCGGAGAAATCTTAGACGAATCAACGGAACTTCCTGCCTCTACGAACGAGCTGGAAGATCTGGTTATTGCAGCCGAAACGAATGATCCGGAACCGGCCGCATCGAATAGCGAGGATGTCCAGACGCAAGATAGCCCTGAAAAGCAGATTCAGGTAAGCAGTGTGGTTTCGCCTGCTCTGGAAGAGCAAAACATCATCCAGCAGGAGACCGCAGGTAGAGACCGGTTGGAGATTCTGAACCAGAACCAGATGCCGGGCCATACCGGACATTATATCTACACGGATGATTTGAGTGATTATGCGGTTACGGAGAGCAAGCTGGCTCCATTCTCTGTGGATGACTCCAAGCTGAAACCGGGTTCAGTCGGCAGTGAAGCATTGCAGGATTATGCGGTGACCAGCATTCACATTGCAGATGGGGCGATTGTCTCCGCCAAACTTGCTGAGGCTTCGGTATCCGAGGAACACCTGATTGATGGCTCGGTGTCCGGTCACAAAATACGCAATGCGTCGATTGCCGGCGAGAAAATCAAAGACGGCAGCATTACATCGCAGAAGCTCGGCAATCAGGTCATCGATTCAGCCAAAATTGCCGATGGTTCCATCGGCACAAGACATCTTAGCCGCATGCTGGTTACAGAAGATTTAATCAAGAATCACGCGGTAACTGGAGATAAGATCGCCATTAGCGGTGTGGATACCCGGCATCTCACGGGAGGTGCGGTGCATACATCCAAATTGGCTGACGATGCAGTGACCACTTCCAAAATTCGTGAAGGTGCTGTCACAGGCAGCAAGATCGAAGATAAATCCATCGAGTCTCACCATATCCAGGACGGAGCAGTGAAACAGTCCCACCTGGCGGAAGGAGCGGTCGGTCGTTCGCAATTATCGATTGGCAGCATTGGAAGTGATCAGATCGAGGATGGATCCATACAGACCAGACATTTGGCTGAGGGTTCACTCAGTGGAAAGCATTTGCTGGATGGTTCCATTGGTTCAAGCCAGATTCGTGCTCAGGCGGTAGGTAAGGAACAGCTGGGCAAAGGGGAAGTCGGAAGTGAACACCTGGCTGAGGGAGCCGTAACCAGCAGCAAACTGGCTGACCAATCGGTTGGAACGGCAAAATTGTTGGAGCAATCCATTACGGCTTCCAAGATCTCGGACCAAAGTGTCATTGCTTCCAAAATTGCTGATGAAGCGATACAAGGCAAACATCTTGCCAAAGGCTCCATTCGAGCGGAACATATCGTCAATCGGGGAATTACACCGGTACATGTAGATAATGCTGCGATTCACTCGATCCACATTGCAACTGGAAGCATTGAGGCACCTCACCTGTCTGCCGGAAGTGTGTCAGGAGAAGCGCTTGCAGATGGGGTGGTATCCGAGCGGCATCTGGCTGAGGCTGCGGTGGGTACGTATGAATTACAGGATGCTGCAGTGACAGACACGAAGCTTGCGGATGGAAGTGTGACATCCGAAAAACTGGGAACCGGATCGGTTAGCAGCAGGGCGCTCGCTCCGGGAAGTGTCGCATCCTCACATCTTGCAAGCGGTGGTGTTACGGGTACACATCTGGCTCCAGGAAGCGTGGGATCCGAGGCCCTGAGACCCTATGCCGTGAAATCGGAGCATCTGACGGAACACGCCGTAGGTGTCCCTCACCTTCAGCCGGGTAGTGTTGAAACGGAGGCCATTGCACGTGCGGCAGTTACAACAGACAAATTGGCTCCTGGCAGCATAACTTCGGCTCAGCTGGCTGGAGGGTCCATTTTTCCGCCGCATCTGACAGATCATTCGGTCACCTCCCCCAAGCTCTCACCAGAGAGTGTTGCTACGGATAAACTGGCGGATTTTGCTGTCACATCAGCCAAACTGGCAGACGGCAGCGTGACTTCTTCCAAGATCATGGCAGAAAGCATTAATGCCAAGCATATCCCTGCCGGAACCATACGTGGTTATCATTTGAAGCAGCATGCTGTATCACTGGAACATTTATCGGAGGAAATACGTTCACCGGAGCTATTCGCCGATGGCAGTATCACAGGCAACAAACTGCGCCATGGGTCCGTAACTGCAGACCACTTAACAGCAAACTCGGTATCGGGGACAGAATTACAAGAGGGTGCCGTAAGCAGTAAGCATCTGCAGGCTTCCGTTGTGCAAACGGAACATCTGGCAGACGGCAGTGTGAAGTCGGACCATCTGGATCATCATGTCGTAAACTCACAGCATCTGAAGCCGGACATTATTCATGCCGAGCATATCGCTGAACATGTCATCACCTCCCATCACCTGGCTCCGGGGTCTGTTGAAACAGATCATTTGGCACCTTTATCCATTACAGCGGCTCACCTGCAGCCCGGTTTGATCAGTGGGCTGCACCTTCAGGCAGAGTCGACAAGTGCGGTTCACCTGCAGCAGGGCGCAGTACATTCCCGCCATATTCAAGATGGTGAAATACTTCCGCATCACATCCATGAACGCAGCATCGGCACGGTTCACCTGGAGGAAGAAGCAGTAAGTACAATTATACTGCAGGATGGAGCAGTAACAGGCTCCAAGCTGGCAAGCGGCAGTGTGGATGGCAGCAAATTGGCCGCAGGAACGATTGAGGCTGCCCACATTGGAGACGAAAGTGTGCAGTCCCGTCATATCCAGGAGGGGGCCATTCTCGCACATCATATTCAAGAGGGCAGTATTGGCGAAGTTCATCTGGAAGAGGAGTCGGTAAGTGCGGTTCACTTGCAAGATGGGTCGGTAACGAGTGCGAAGCTGGCGGAAGGCAGCATCAGCGGCAGCAAATTGCTCGCAGGAACGATAACCGCAGCTCATATCGCAACGGAAAGTGTGCAATCAGAGCACATACAGGCAGATGCCATCCATGCCGATCATATTCAGGAGCGGAGCATTGGTACAGTTCATCTGGAAGAAGATGCCGTAAGTGCAATTCACCTGCAAAATGGATCTGTCACGAGTACCAAACTGGCCGACGACAGTGTGAGTGGAAGTAAGCTGCTCGAAGGTGCGGTATCCGGTATTCATATCGCCTCCGAAAGCGTGCAATCCCGTCATATCCAGGAAGGAGCCATCCTTGCTGACCATATCCAGGAGCGCAGCATTGGCACACCTCATCTGGAAGAGGAAGCGGTAAGTGCGATTCATTTGCAAAATGGATCTGTAATCAGCGCCAAACTGGCAGACGGCAGTGTAAACGGAAGCAAGCTGCTTGAGGGAGCCGTATCCGATATTCACATTGCAGATGATAGTGTGCAATCCCGGCATATCCAAGAAGGGGCAATCCATGCTGGCCATATTCAAGAGTGCAGCATCGGTACAACTCATCTGGAAGAGGAGTCGGTGAGTGCAATTCATTTGCAGAATGGATCTGTAACCAGTGCCAAACTGGCCGATGGCAGCGTGAGCGGCAGCAAGCTGCTGGATGGAACAATATCCGGAATTCACATTGCAGATGATAGTGTGCAATCCGGGCATATTGAGGCAGGTGCCATCCATGCAGATCACATCCAGGAGCGCAGCATCGGCACAAACCATCTGGAAGAGGAAGCGGTAAGTGCGGTTCACCTGCAAAATGGGTCCGTCACGAGTGCCAAACTGGCCGACGGCAGTGTGAGCAGCAGCAAAATACTTGAAGATACGGTAACGGGAGTTCATCTTGCATCGGATAGCGTACAATCCCGCCACATTCAGGAAGGGGCCATCCTGGCTTACCATATCCAGGAGAACAGCATCGGTACGATTCACTTGGAAGAGGAAGCGGTAAGTGCGGACCATCTGCAAGGTGGGTCGGTCACGAGTGCCAAACTGGCTGATGGCAGCGTAAGCAGCAGCAAATTGCTTGAAGATGCCGTATCCGATGTCCATATTGCGAATGGAAGTGTGCAATCCCGGCACATTCAGGAGAAAGCCATTCATGCCGACCATATTCAGGAACGCAGCATTGGAATCTCGCATCTGAAGGCGGAATCGGTGAGTGCGATTCATCTGCATAATGGTTCCATCACAAGTGCGAAACTTGCCGATGGCAGTGTAAATAGCAATAAATTGCTTGAAGGTGCAGTATCCGCTATCCACCTGACAGACAAAAGTGTGCAAACCCGGCATATTCAGGATGGAGCCATCCTGGGTGACCACATTCAAGAACGCAGTATCCGCACAGCTCACTTGGAAGAAGAGTTGGTCAGTGGAATTCACCTGCAAAATGGATCCGTCACGAGTGCCAAATTGGCTGACGGCAGCGTAAACGCCAGCAAACTGGCTGAACAAAGTATCACTTCCAGTCACTTGAACGCGGGCATTGTAGGCCCGGCGCACTTGAGTGAAGAGATCTGGAATGCGATTCGACAGTTCAGTGGAGAAACGCTGGAGAAGCTGGCAGCGATCAAACGTCAGGAAGCGCTGCTTCAGGAAGAAGAGGAGGCTGTACAGCCATCACAGTCTGCCATCCTAACTGAACAGCCGAGTGCTGATCTGGGGGAAACTCCAGCGTTCCACACTCCGGGTCAGGAGCTGGGCCAACAAGTAACAGACCAACAAGTAACAGACCAACAAGTACAGTCCCAACAAGTACTGGACTCACAAGTACAGGAACAGCCATCACTAACCAATAATGTAGGAGAAACATTGGCGGAGGGTTCCTTGACGACAGTGGATGCAGTTCAGCCAGAGGTACTGCAGCCAGAACCTGAACTTCCGCAGGAGATCGATAAAATTACGGAGTTTGAGCTGAGTGAGCAGGCGGTTAAACAGGAGCATCTGAGTGAAGGTGCTGTTGGAAGCAGCCAGCTGCAGCATGGGGCAGTTGGGCCTGAACACCTGTCATTCCAGCCGGTTCGCAGTGTCAGTCGTCAGCCGGTCGTTCAGCAGTTCGGCATGGAAGCTTTTATCCTGCCTGAAGATGAAGAATGTGTTGAGGTAACGGTAGCATTCGAGCAATCATTCGCATCAGAACATTATGTAATTGTAGGAATGAGTAATGATCGCGGATTCCAAGTATCATTGCTGTCCCAGAGTGAGGATGAAGCGGTATTGGAAGTGTTCCGTACACCTGGATGCAAGCACACCTATGGTTTGTTGTCCTGGATTGCAGCGGGTCCTGCAAATTAAAAAGATACGTCAAGTCATGAAGTTCATGCACAAAAGCGGTTCCTGGAATTGTACGGGACACCGCTTTTGTTCCTATATTAGAAGGTCCTCTCTAAAAAGAGAAGGAGGAGGTGTGCGATGTTTATTTTGACGAATAGGCACTAAAGGGTGAGGCTGAATAACTCTTTTCCTGCCAGAAGCTTATGGAAATCAAGGACAAACGCCGTTTCCACTATTCCCTAATTACATAGAATAACGTGTACTCCCTTGGCATGTTGAGTATTTTTGAGGGTGGGAGGTGACAGTATTGCAGCAGCGTCGTCGTACTGTTCATTCAGCCGCCAAAGTGGTGAGCCGAAAGAGGAAGCCGTTGCACAAAAGACGTGTAAAACCCAAGCGCAAGAAGGGTGCGGGAACCCCCAGATACGTCATCTCCCCAATACGGGAGGAAATCCATCCAAACAACCCCATGCTTTCGGTGATCATACCGGCAATGAATGAAGAAAAGACGATTGGCAGAGTTGTTAGGCAGGCGCTTCGCATCTGCAAGGATTCCGAAGTGATTGCCGTTGTCAACGGCTCAACGGACGGCACGGCAGCAGCGGCACAGGCAGCAGGTGCAAGAGTGCTTTTGTATACGGAAGCTCTGGGTCACGATGCAGGAAGACGTATGGGGGCAGCGGCTGCCAGAGGAGGAATTATCCTTTTTACCGATGCAGATATCCCCATACCTGCAGAGCAGCTCGCTCCCTATGTGCAGGCCATATTGGATGGGACAGATGTAGCGCTTAACGATTATGACGGACCGGTTAAACGAAATCCTGTACATCCCGTGGTGGAGGCCAAGCATGTCCTGAACAGCATCCTGGCCAGGCCGGACCTGCAGGGAGCTTCAATGACAGCCATTCCGCATGCGTTAAGCCGCAGGGCACTTGATGTTATAGGCATTCCTTCGCTGGATGTTCCTCCGCTTGCATTAGCCAAAGCCGTGTCGAGTGGGTTAGAGGTACGCGCCGTTCATCATGTACCTGTAGGTAAAATGAATGCGGTACGGGTGAAACGGCGAAGCGGGCCAGATCCGCTGAGCCAAGTGGTGCTGAATGATCATCTGACAGCGATCAGGTGGATCACCGACGAACGCGGTCCACGCGGAGGGTATTCCGACCTGCAGCGTGTTCGCTGTCTGACGAGGTGAGAAGATGAAAGAACGTTCGAGAGTTGTCCGCCATCGTCAGACGATGAAAAGACAACTGGCGTCCAGACGTAACATTCCCGGGAGAAGGCGGCCGAAGGGACCAGCAGCCAGAGCTCCAGAACCCAGTTTGAATGCAGTATGGAAGTCGGGTCATCAGGCAGGACGCAGTGCACCTGAAGATAGGGCGCTGGCTGCCCAACATGCACGTCTTGCCTGGCGTGAGCACTGGCAGTCCATCTCGGGAAATTTCGGAAGCTATGAAGCTGCCATGCAGGCAGGGAAAGCATATATGCAAGGATACGAGAAGAGTGCAGGATATCCAGTGGATATCGTTCCGCTCCCCCTCCATCATTCTGCTGCCGCTGTTGTCTGTGCGTGCAATGAAGAACGGACACTCGGTAAAGTAATGGCACAGTTAAAGCGGCTGCCGCTGAAGGACATCATTGTTGTGTTGAATGGAACAACGGACGACAGTTTGAATCTGGTGCTGGCCGAGTCCGATATAACCCTTGTGTATGAACCAGATCGGGCAGGACATGATGTAGGCCGTGCACTTGGAGCGAAAATGACCGAAGCGGAAGCGATTCTTTTTGTGGATGGGGACATGGTGCTTCCGGCCGAACAGCTGGCCCCATTTCTATATGCAGTGGACCGGGGAAGCGATGTGGCCTTGAATGATCTCAATTCGTTACTGCCGCCTTTTGCCCGGCAGGATGATGTGAGCCGGATCAAGGCGTATCTCAACCGTACTCTCGGAAGACCTGATCTGGGATCCAATTCCCTGACTGCCGTCCCACATGCCCTTTCCCGCAAAATGGTTCTGACCGTGAAGCCTGAATCTCTGGCTGTTCCACCGAAGGCGCAAGCCATGGCGATCCGGCATGGTCTAAGTGTCACGGCCCCTTGCCAGGTGGACGTGATTCGTTCCAATCGTCTGCGTACCACGAATACAGGCAGTGGTAACGAAGTCGCGGGATTGATCATTGGGGACCACCTGGAGGCGATTGCAGCCTGGATGGCTTCAGCAGAGCATGGGCCGGCTTCACGGATGTTATCCCGAGCCGAAGTGGCTTACAGGAGGAACGCCCGATGACACTGACGAGCATCGTGATTCCAACGTATAACGGACTGGACCTGCTGAAGCCGTGTATTGATGCCATTCGGGAGTATACCGGAGCAGGCACACCCTACGAGATTGTGGTAGTGGATAACGGTTCCGTCGATGGTACGGCAGCTTATTGTGCCCGTGAACGAGTCCGATTTGTTCGATTACCGGAGAACCGGGGGTTCCCAGCAGCCTGTAATGCCGGGCTGCGTGCGGCCTGCGGTGATGAGCTGCTGCTGCTCAACAACGATGTCACGGTGACGCCGCGGTGGCTCGAAAATCTTCGGCTCGGACTCTACAGTGAAGCAAACATCGGAATCACCGGACCGGTAACCAATTATGCAAGCGGGATTCAGCAGGTTGACCTGGACTTTGGGAGCATGGAACAGTTCCAGCAATTGGCGGCAGCCAACAATGTCTCCGACCCAACCAGGTGGAAGGAAGTCAGCCGCATCGTAGGACTGTGCATGTTGTTTCGGCGAGAGGTCATGACGTCCATTGGTTTGCTTGACGAAGCCTATTCGCCAGGACATTATGAGGACGATGATTATTGCTACCGGGCTCGCATGCAAGGGTATCGACTGCTTGTATGCAGAGATGTACTTGTGCATCATCGCGGCAGTGCGAGTTTTCAGAAGACAGACCCGGCTGCATGGAAGCAATTGCTTGAACGGAATCGCTCGATATTTATCCATAAATGGCATGTCGATCCACTTGAATATATTGAGACATCCGATGAGGGAGGGAATGTGGAATGAAAGGTGTAATTCTTGCTGGAGGAACGGGAACACGGCTGTATCCTCTGACGCGGCTGATTAACAAACATCTGCTTCCGGTCGGTAAACATCCGATGATTGTGTATGGCATCGACAGACTCCGTCAGGCGGGCATTGAGGATATTTTGATTGTAATGGGCAAACATTCGGCGGGACTGTATACGGAGTATCTGGGCGGCGGAGCCGAGCTTGGGGTCCGGTTGACCTACCGGATTCAGGAGCAGGCGGGAGGCATTGCTGAAGCACTTGACCTGGCAAAGTCCTTTATTCTTCCTGGTGAAAAGTTTGTTGTACTGCTGGGTGACAATCTGTTCAGTGATGATCTGAAACCTTATGTTGATCGTTACGTGCAGCAGCCAGCGGGAACAGCACGTGTGCTGCTGAAAGAGGTGGATGATGCCAGACGTTACGGTGTACCTGTCTTTGACGCGAACCATCCGGAGCGCATATCGTACATTGAGGAAAAACCTAGCCAGCCGAAAACCTCGTACTGTGTAACGGGGATTTACATGTACGATGATCATGTATTCCATCTGATCGATGGCATTACGCCTTCGGCACGCGGGGAGCTTGAAATTACGGATGTTAATAACCACTATGCCTCTGCTGGCGGCCTGGAGTATGACATCTTGCAAAAATACTGGAGCGATGCAGGTACCTTCGAATCGCTGCAGGAAGCTGCAGTCCGCATGAAGGGACAACTGCCATAACATCATGCGCCTGATGCTGCCGCTGTGCGGTGCCCCATGGGACCCGAGTAACCTGCGCCGGAGCTGGAAGGAGGCTCCGGCGCTTTGTGCAGCGGCGCTCCCGTGCATGTCAAGGGAGGGAATGCCATGAGAGTAGCGAAACGGACCGGGCACACGGAAGCCAGGGCGACAGGTAAGCCGCGAGGTACTCGCCCGGCAGCATTTCAAGGGCAAGGCGTTCTGATGGTGACGGGAACCCCAGAGGCCGGAATCCGGCGGGCTGCCGTCAAGCCCGGGCATCGCACTGCGCGGGCCCCGGTAGGCGCGCGTACTGCTGTGCCGCGTAAGCCTGCCGGCAGGAAGGCCGCTGCACGCCGCCGCTCCGCTGGCAGGCGCGGGCATACCGCGGCTCACGGCCGCCGCCGCGCAGCACCCCGGCGGGCGCCGCGCCCGGCTGCGCGCCGTGCGCCTGTGCCCGCACCGCAAGCCAGCACGCCGAAGGCGGTGCCTGCCCGCGGTGCGGGCACGGCCCCGCTCCGGGCGACACACCACCCGCACGGTGGTGTCGCCCCTGCGGGGCAAGCTGGCGCTGCTGCCGGCTCTGCGGGCAGCGCCAAGGCCCTGCCGCCTGCAGAGCCGGCAGGTGCACCCGGCGGCTACGCCGAGGGCTACCGCGACGGCGTATTCGCGGGCGGAGAGGCGCTTGTGGCGCAGCATATCCCGCCGGACCATATTCTGCCTGCCGTTGCGGCGGCAGATCTGATCGCGGCGGGTTTCCGCCAATATGCGCCCAGCCTCACCCGTTTGGCCAGCCCCCACGAGGTGGCTGACCAGATCCGGGGGGCGCTGGATGCACAGCGCCCCCTGTCGGTCGTTCGCCTCGGAGATGGCGAACTGCTCACGCTGGCAGCCGATACAGTGCTGCCCGGCGAGCAGGTGCAGGAGCTGGCACCGTTCCTGCCTTACGCAGGGGTGCCGCGCTCCGTTCCCGAGATTCGGGCTGCGCTGGCTGAAGCAATACAGGGGGCGGATTGGGTAGGCGTTCCGATCTCGCGGGCGCCCACGTTTCAAGGCTTGTTATTCCCGGTGATGCGCCACTTCGGGATTGACTGGTCCCGGTTGAAGCTGACCAGTTCCACAATCAACTATAGCCTGCATCAGACGGGGCTGCTGCTGCCTATCCTGCAAGGCCGCCGCGTGCTGGTGATCGGCAGTCAGGCAAGCGGGCTCGGTGCACTGCTTCTCAGTCACGGAATCCATGTGACAGGCATCATTGGTTCGGTTGCGGGGGTTATGGATGTGCCCAGGGTGGTGCAGGAAACCGCAGCGCATTCCTTCGATATTGCTCTGGTTGCTGCAGGAGTTCCGGCCGTAATCCTGTGTCGGCGCATTGCCGGCGAACTCGGCAGGGTTGCTCTGGATTTTGGGCATTTGGCTGATAAATTGGTTACAGGAGAGCTTCATCTCTAATGGAGTCTGGCGGATGGCTGACGCGACGCGATGCATCCGGACGAGGGGAAATGGGGGAAGCAGCATGAGCAAACCAGGTATCATATCTAAGCATCGGGGCTCCGGACCCACCAAAGTTGTTCTGCATTCCGCTGGAAAGAGCACGGTTCGGAAGTCGGGATACAGAGGGAAAGGCAAACGGGGGGCTCGAGCTGTCAAACTGTACAAACAAGGGTACAGTAGGGGATACGATGAAGGGGTAAGACAGGGTCAGAGTTCTTTTGGATTGTTATTTGAAGGGGTCAGCATCATTATTCCGACCTATAACCAGCGGGAGTATGCCCTTAAATGTGTATCCAGTATCGAGAAACATACGCCTGCTCCCTACGAAATCATTGTAGTGGATAATGGTTCGAAGGACGGGACGGCAGAAGCGATGCTGCGTAAAGGCGGCATGGTGAGAGTGGCTGCACTGGAGGTTAACCGGGGATTTGCCGGAGGTGTCAATCAGGGACTAATGATGGCGAGAGGCCGTCATATCGTGGTGCTGAATAACGATACGCTGGTCACGCCAGGCTGGCTTGATAACATGATGGCCTGCCTGGACAGTGATCCGGAGATTGGCCTGGTCGGCCCAGTCACCAACTATATAGGAGGCGATCA
Organism: Paenibacillus sp. P13VS; assembly: GCF_015143645.1. Lineage (NCBI taxonomy): Bacteria > Bacillati > Bacillota > Bacilli > Caryophanales > Paenibacillaceae > Paenibacillus > Paenibacillus sp. P13VS. The sequence goes on from NZ_WYEV01000008.1 coordinate 155,471, forward strand.
GCAGATCGATGTTCCGTATTCCGAGGTGCAGGATATGTGGTCCTTTGCCGCCAGACACAACCGGCCTGACCCTGGTAAACACCGGGTAACCGAACGGCTTGTCGGCTTTTGCTGGCTGTTCTCACGAGACCTGCTGGAGCGGGTGGGATATCTGGACGAAGGATATGCGGTAGGCAACTTCGAAGATGATGACTGGATGATTCGGGTGAAGCTGGCAGGATATAAGCTTGCGGTCGCAGGAGATGCCTTCATTCATCACTTTGGCAGCGTCAGCATGAAGGCGCTGGGGGAACCGGATTTTGCGGCTGTGAACAAGGGGAACGAACAATTTCATTCCAGGAAGTGGGGAGATCCTCACGCTCTGGTCGCGAAGACATTGCAGCTTGCACAACATATGGCACAGGAGAATTCATCGGCAGCACCGGATTCCGCCCATTTGGGCAAAGCCAACCCGCGTCAGCAATTGTCCACGAAGGGCAGTCAGGACGAGGTACCGAAGACAAGACGCAGCAGCGACTTTTATCCGGAGGGCTGCTTCGTGTCCGATGCAAAAGGCGATGTATACCGTCTGGCGGGAGGACTGCGCCGCAAGCTGAATATTCCCGTGCCGCGAGGCATATCCCCTGTTCAGGTAGCCAAACCGGATCTGCTGGGGATCCCTGCCGGAGAAGCTGTAGTGTCATCAAGTGAAATTCGGGGCTGGCCGCTTGAAGTGAGGCATGTGCATGTTTCATCGATTCATGACTCGGACACGGGTTGGACGGAAGGCTGTATCCTTGCGGCAGCTGATGCGCCGGAGGTTCGGTATCAGATCAGCGAGGGCAGACGAAGAAAATTCGCAACGGTATATGCAGCAGAACGATGGGGCGTACATTCCGGTCATGTATTGAGCGTGTCTCCGGAACAGCTGCATGCAATTCCGGAAGGCTTGCCCATCATTGCACCGCCGCAGCTTTTAAACGAAGATCTGTAAAGATGAGGCTCGCTGTGAACCGGTTCGGCATGATGCGAGATGTAATGTGCAGCGTACGGCTCCATTTCATTTCGCATCCAGGCTTTCCATGCGTTACATACAAGGCAATCTTTGTGTTTATGGATGATTGTAAAGTAAGCGATTTCATTTTACACTATGACCAATTGAATCATCGCAGAGCTAACTTAAGCATGCGATATGGGGATGGTGCATGATGAAGAATGAAAGCATCGTACTGGCTGAACGAATAGCCAGTCATTTTTTGCAGGAAAAAGTTAAGGCAGCACATCAGATTGTTGGGAAGGGTTTCGTCAATCAGGTTTGTGTGGTCGAGACGGAGCAGCATAATGTTATTGTGCGTATGAACGATAAAGACCAATATCCGATTTTTATGAAGGAACGATGGTGCTTAGAGCAAGCAGCAGCCGTTGGGGTTCCAGGACCTGAGACGTTATCGGTTGGTATTTTGGATGAAACAGCTTATATGATACAAACGGTTGTCCAAGGAGATAATGGACTGGATGCAAAGACAGACACGGTTGAAATCTGGAGAAAGCTCGGCGAGTACGCCAAACGGATTCATTCCATTCCAGCGGCAGGTTTCGGCGAACGGATGGACCCGGTCTCGGGTACATTTTATTCCCCGCCGCATGCGGGATCAGATGGCAGCTGGGAGGGATACGTCCAGTACAATATCAATAGCTTGACGGAGCATGATCCCTTAATTGAGCTGGGCGTACTAACTCAAGCAGAATCGAAAAAGGTAAGACAGCGGTTCGAGCGTTTGAAAATGGAAACGTTCCGTTTTGGCCTGTGTCATGGTGATCTCTCGTTGAAGAACACGATGGTTGATTTGGCAGGTCAAATTACACTATTGGATTGGGGAAATGCAGAAGTCACTGTGGTACCGTATGGCGATATCATACATATGATACGATGCCAGATCCATGGAGAAGGACCCAATAGGGTAGAATTAGAAGCCTTTATGGAGAGCTACGGACTGAATGAATATGAGCTGGAACAGATGAGACTTGTCATGGTCTTGAAGACCTTTGATACGCTTAGATGGGCTATCGATCAAAGTCCAGGTGAGGTTGATTTTTACGCCGGGATGGCCCGGAAAGTCCTTACTCTGGTCAAGGAAGCATGCAGAGATGGATGGATGTAATCGCTTTTTCAAAAAAATTAAATTTAATCTTTCTATGCTGCTATAGGTTTATTCTATTAGGAGCTCCATTGACGCTTGAGGGTACGAAGAGTACATTTATAGCCATAATTCTTATTTAACAGGTAGGAATTAAAGGTCTGAGGCATGCCTCGATCTTATCCTTGAATACAATCAGGAGGGTTATCGATGTCTACATCACCCAAAAAAGTAGTGCTATGGAGCAAAACAGGCTGTCATTTCTGTGGAGAGGTCAAAGCGTTTTTGACGTCCCGGAATCAGCCTTTCGAGAACATTGAAGTGGAAGGCCATGATGTGCTGAGGGATGTGCTTGAAGCGAAATACGGCATTCGGCATGTTCCTGTGATTGAAGTTGGAGGAGAAGGCAAGTTTGAGGCTTTGCTGGAACCGGATCTGGAGAAGCTTGCCGCGCTTTTGGCCCATCCGGATGAGGCAGCAGCGGTCTGATCGTCCTTTGCACTATCGGATTAAATTCGTCGTTTCCCGGCTATAGAAAGCTGCTGGGACAGTGGAACGTAGCCGGGAGCGTACGAATGAACCTGTCTTATACAGATCTCTGATTTATATATAGAAAAGTTCTATTAGTCACCCCGTTGACCCTTTCACAGGGCAGTGATAAGATTTGTGAAATTATAAAACTGACCAAACTCATAGGAATAGTTACTTTTGAGTTTCGAAAATGTAAATGTCGTGTCCTGGATCCTGTTGCATCAACCTAAATCCAATATGAGGGAAGGCGGAATGTATATGACGGCAAAACGCAGTTTGAAATTTGGAGCCATTGTTCACGGTGTCGGAGGCAGCATGACCACATGGAGACACCCGGAGGTTCAACCGGATGCGAGTGTGAATTTTGAGTTCTATAAGCGCCAGACGCTGAAAGCGGAAGAAGGTAAGTTTGATCTCGTTTTTATTGCCGATGGTCTGTACATCACCGAAAAATCCATTCCCCACTTCCTGAATCGGTTTGAACCGATCAGCCTGTTGTCCGCCTTGGCAGCCGTCACTTCGCGGATTGGTCTGGTGGGAACGCTCTCCACGTCCTACAGCGATCCGTTTACGGTTGCCAGACAGTTTGGTTCGCTTGATCTGATCAGCGACGGCCGCGCAGGCTGGAACGTGGTTACCTCCCCGCTTGAAGGATCAGCCAAAAACTATAGTAAAAGCAATCACCCAACCCATCCAGAGCGATACCGAATTGCAACCGAATATTTGCAGGTAACCAAAGGCCTGTGGGATTCATGGGAAGATGATGCGTTTGTTCGAGACAAGGAGAGCGGTGTTTTCTTCGATCCATCCAAACTGCATACACTCAATCACGAAGGGGAGTTCTTCTCTGTACAGGGACCACTGAACATTGCCCGTTCACGCCAAGGTCAGCCGGTGATCTTCCAGGCAGGCTCCTCCGATGATGGCAAGACCCTTGCAGCGAAAGAAGCGGATGCGGTGTTTACCGGACATGATACGATCGAGGATGCACAGGCCTTTTACAAGGATGTCAAAACGCGTGCCGCTTCCTATGGACGTTCCTCTCAGGATATCGTCATTCTGCCAGGCATCAGCCCAATTGTAGGACGGACGGAAGAAGAAGCCGAACGTAAATACGAGGAGATTGCCAGCCTCGTTACGATCGACAAAGCGCTGGATTATCTGGGACGATTCTTCGAGCACCATGACTTCTCCCAATATCCGCTGGATGAACCTTTCCCTGAACTGAACGGCATTGGCAGCAACAGCTTCCGCAGCGGCACGGATAAAATCAAGAAGGATGCCAAAGAACAGGGATTGACCCTGCGTGAAGTGGCATTGCGTGCGGCTACGCCGAAGAGCAAATTCCTGGGTACACCGGAACAGGTAGCTGACAAAATACAGGAGTGGTTCGAAGCAGAGGCTGCTGACGGGTTCATTATCCATTCGGAATTGCCAAGTGGTCTGTCTGATTTTGTGGAACTGGTCGTTCCGATTCTGCAGGAGCGCGGCATTTATCGTACGGAGTACGAGCACGATACACTCCGTGGCAATCTCGGTGTGCAGATTCCGGTGAATCGTTATACGGCTGCCCGGGAGCAAGTGCAGCAGGCATAAGATGAACTGCACGTGAGATGGGCGCTAGAGCGATATGAATTCTTAATTGCAATACTTCCGTGTTTTAAAACCGACTTATCTCATAGGTTATATATAAAATAAAAAATGACACCTGTATACACAGAGGGGGAAACGATATGAACAGGTCTATCGCATGGATGAAATTTATGGCACTGGCAGCAGTATTGGTAATGGTATTGTCCGGTTGCGGAGCTGGCAGCAGCTCCAGCGGTGAGGCTCAGGCATCGGGTGGTGAACAGGCGAGTAAAGCGGAGGGCGGGAATCTGACTTTCGCACTCGCAACTTCACCGGATACGCTGGATCCTCACCGGAGCGGGCTTGCCGTTACGGTACGTGCCATCCGGACCATTTACGACAATCTGGTGGTGCAGCTGCCTGATGGTTCCATCAAACCATGGCTCGCCACGGAATGGAGTGTATCTGAGGATGGCAAGAGTTACACGTTCAAGCTGCGTGAAGACGTGAAGTTCCACGATGGCACGCCGTTTAACGCAGAAGCCGTGAAGTACAACCTGGATCGTGTCATCGATCCTGCTACCAAAGCTGCCAATTCCCTTGCGCTGATCAGACCCTATCAATCTTCCGAGGTCATTGATGAATACACCATCAAGGTGAATCTGGAAACACCTTCACAGGCCTTCCTGGGCAACTTAAGCCAGGCTCTGCTGGGTATCGTGTCCCCTACAGCTGCCAAGAAATATGGCGATCAACTGGGCAAAAACCCGGTGGGCACCGGGCCGTATACCTTCGTGAAATGGGATGAAAATGCCGATATCGTCGTTGCCAAAAACAAGGATTACAACTGGGGCCCAGAGACGGTTGAAAACAAAGCTGCACCTCATCTGGATACGATCACGTTCAAAATTGTACCAGAGGAAGCGACACGGATCGGAAGCGTACAGAGCGGTCAGGTTCTCGCTGCAGAGACCGTTCCACCGCAAAATGTTGCGGCTCTGAAGAATGATCCGAACCAGCAATTGCTGCAGGCCAATACGGTGGGACTGCCGTATACTCTCTTCTTCAATCTGCGCAAAGCCCCTTGGGATGATGTGAAGGTCAGACAGGCGGTACAATCCGCCGTAGATGTGGAATCCATCGTCAAAACGTTGTATCTGGGCAACTATGAACGAGCATGGTCTGCATTGTCTCCTGGCATTTTGGGTTATGATGCCTCGCTGGAAGGAAGCATCAATCCGGACATCAACAAAGCCAATCAGCTGCTGGATGAGCAGGGCTGGGTGAAGGGTGCGGATGGCATACGTGAAAAGGATGGTCAGAAACTGACGCTGCGTTATGTGGATGGTTCCCCAAACCGGGAGAAGCGCAATGATATCGCCGCCATCATTCAGCAGCAGCTGAAACAGGTTGGCATCGCCGTTGAAGTTGAAATTACAAAAGACATTGCCACGGTCATTTATCAGAACTGGGACTATGATCTGTATGGCAACAGCCAGGTCAATTCCGATCCGAATGCCCTATACGCCTTCTATCATACAAGCGCAGAAGGGGAGCGTCCTACGTTGTCCGGGTTGTCTGATCCGAAGATCGACGAGCTGCTGGAACAGGGAGCGGTGGAAACGGATCCCGAAAAACGTGTGAAGATCTATAACGAGATTCAGCAATTTCTGATTGATCAGGCTGTCATTCTACCGATCTATGTATTCCCTTATACGGTTGCAGCATCCAAATCCGTTCAGGGAGTCAAGTTTGATTCGCTTGGGTACCCATTGTTCAACGATGTGCGAATTCAGCCCTAACATGACAGCCCATCACGCATTCAGGAAGGAGACGACCCGGTATGGTTCAAACGATACTGACTCGGCTTGCAACATCACTATTTGTAATATTCGGAGCTTCGGTGCTGGTGTACTGCATCATGTATCTTCTGCCGGGTGATCCGGTCCTGCTCATGCTGGACCCATCCTCGGCTACACCGGAGATGATCGAGAATTTGCGGGCGCAGCTTGGTCTGGATCAGCCGTTTTACATTCAATTTGCGAACTATTTCGGCGACATGCTGCGAGGCGATTTTGGCAAGTCCATGATGAACTCGGATCCAGTGCTTCCCAAAATTCTGGAGCATTTCCCGGCCACCCTGGCACTGACGGCACTGAGTTCCATCATTGCCATTACAATCGGCATCACGCTTGGCGTGCTGTCTGCCATCCACCGTAATGGCGCGATTGATTTTATTGCCCGTCTTGTTGGACTGTTTGGTATCTCCATGCCAACGTTCTGGACCGGCATTCTGTTGATCCTGCTGTTCTCGGTTCAGCTCGGCTGGTTCCCGGCCATGGGTTCGGAGGGCTTTGCCTCATTGGTTCTTCCAGCAGCCACACTGGGTCTGGTTGGTGCAGGTTTCATCGTGCGGATGGTACGTAACAGTATGCTTGAAATTATTAATGAACCGTTTATCGTCGCCTTGCGGGCCAAAGGACTTACGGAGCGAACCATCATGTACGTTCATGCACTGCGCAATGCACTGATTCCCGCCGTAACGGTCATTGGCATGTTGATTGGGGATCTGCTCGCGGGAACCGTCGTGGTCGAAACGGTATTCTCCAGACAGGGAATCGGACGAATTATTGCCGATGCCTTGATGGCGAAAGACCTGCCTGTTGTACAGGGCGTTGTCTTTTTTACGGCAATCATCTACGTGGTGCTGAATCTGCTGGTGGATATCTCGTATGCGTACATCGATCCAAGGGTCAGACGTGCAGTACGTACTTGATTGCGAGGACCATCTGTACTTTGAGGGATGAGGAAGGAGGACTCTTATGAGCATGAAACCATTGGTGGGTGACAAAAAGGCATGGACCGGCAGCAAAGGGCGTGTACGCCTATGGAATCGCCGTTTGGGGCGTTACCGCTTCTCGTTTGCGGTTTCCCGGTTATTCTTTTATGCAGCGCTGCTGGTCGTGTTATTCACCGTTACCTGTGCCATTGTTCCGGGCTGGATTGCTCCTTATGATCCAACTCAGATGATGACGGATGCGATCCTGCAGGCACCTTCTGCTGCGCATTGGTTTGGAACGGATTATTTCGGAAGGGATATCTTCAGCGTCGTCGTGCACGGCAGCAGGGATTCACTGCTAATCGGATTCGCTTCGGTGCTTGTCGGTGGCCTGGTGGGAAGTGCTCTGGGGATTATCTCCGGGTACGTTGGTGGAATGGTAGATACGGCGATTATGCGTACTGTCGATATTCTGATGGCTGTCCCGGGAGTACTGCTGGCCTTGTCCGTAGCTGCGGCACTGGGTCCTGGACTGCTGAACATTGCACTGGCCGTTGCGGTAGCCTCCATTCCGGGATATGCACGGGTCATGCGCGGACAGGTGATGTCTGTCAAAAGCCTGCCGTTTATCACAGCGACACGATCGCTTGGCGGTTCGAACGGACGTATTTTCTGGCGGCATGTCCTGCCGCATTCCCTGTCTCCTCTGCTTGTGATGGCAACATTGGGAGTGGGTACTTCCATCCTGACGGGTTCCGGTCTCAGTTTTCTTGGACTTGGGGTGTTGAAGGAAATTCCGGATTGGGGAGCACTGCTCTCGCAGGGACGCGGTTACCTGACCGTAGCCTGGTGGATCTGTACTTTCCCTGGACTCGCCATTACCATGTTTGTACTTGCAGTGAATCTGATTGGAGACGATATCCGTGACCGGCTGGATCCAAGAGTAAAAGGAGCGGCTTGACCGCTATTCCAAGGAGGAGATTAATCATGTCTCATGTCGTTATTATTGCCGGAGCACCTTCCAAACGTTCACGTTTGACCGGCCTAACCGAGTATAGCAGCAATAAATTAACCGAAGCAGGCATTACTGTTGAGGTAATACATGTAGCCGATCTGCCAGCTGAAGATCTTGTGCAGGCCCGGTTCGACAGTTCGCATGTGAGAGACGCGCTTGCCGTGGTTGAAGCAGCAGACGCGGTCATTTTGGCTACGCCTGTGTATAAAGCATCCTACTCCGGTGTACTGAAGCTGTTCCTGGATCTGATTCCACAGGAAGGGCTGCGCGGTAAAGTGTCACTTCCGCTTGTTATTGGCGGCTCCATTGCGCATCTGCTGGCTATCGATTATGCATTGAAGCCTGTACTTGCCGCACTTGGGGGAAGACATATTTTGGGTGGGGTTTACGCGGTTGATCAAGGCGTAGAGCGTCTGGATGACGGAAAATATGCGCTTTCGGCTGACATTACAACCCGATTAGACCGTTCGCTGGATGAATTGATATTGACACTGGAAAAGGATGGTATTACGATTACTTAAAACCAAGTAAATTGATTGGTTAAATTGATATAAGGTCAAACGTCTGTGGACCTGGATGCGGAGGCGCTTATGAATATTGAGAACATTGAAGCATTTGTATATATCAATCATTACGGAAGCTTCAATAAGGCTGCCGAAGTACTCTTTTTGTCCCAACCATCTGTAACGGCTCGTATTCAATCCCTGGAACGTGAGCTTGGCTGTAAGCTGTTTGATCGGCTTGGCAAACAGATCGTGCTCACGGATGAGGGGAGAAAATTCCTACCTTACGCGCAGCAGGTGCTGCAGGTTATCCAAAAGGGCAGGCAGAAGATTCAGCAGCGCCGGACGACACCAGACGCGCTTCGTCTCGGCAGTACCGTATCGGTATCCAACTATGTCATTCCGGACTTCCTCCCCAAAATCAAGGAAGCCTATCCTGAGGTCAACATCAAGCTCACAACGGCTACAACCGATCAATTGGTCGCGAAGCTGCTAAATCAGGAGATTGATCTGGCATTTGTACGCAAGGTTATGCACCCGGCCATACGTACCATTGCTTTTTATGAGGACCCGATCCAGCTGTATGTTTACAAGGGACACCCATTTATAGAACGCGGACACGTCAGCATGGAGGCGATTCGCAATGAGCGGCTGGTTTTCTTCGAATGCGGTTCCCTGGACTGGCTGCGTATTCACCGTGCGTTCGACTCCCTGGACCATCCGCCGGATATTACATATCATGTGGACCATTCGGAAACGGCGAAGAAACTGGTTCTTCAGGGAGCGGGTATTGCCTTCCTGCCGGGACTGACGGTGCAGAAGGAAGTGCAGGACCAGGAGCTGTTTCCCATTCAGGTTCATGAAGTGGCTGGTGTATCGCTGCAGATTAGTGTCGTGACGTTAAAAGAAGAACATTCACCGTTTGCAGAGCCCTTTGGGGAGCTGCTGCGGCAGTTATAGAAGCAAGAACGGGCTTGGCAGCCGAATACGGCAGCTTAATTGGAGGAGGAGAAACGTATGGGGATTCGTCTTGGCATATTGGATCAGACCCCAATCTATGAAGGGGAGACACCGGTGGATGCATTCCGGCATACCATTGAGCTGGTGCAGCGAGCAGAGCAGCTTGGATTTCACCGATTCTGGGTATCGGAGCATCACGATTCAGGACATGTGGCAGGTTCTTCACCAGAGGTGCTGATTTCGCATTTGCTGGCACATACAGAGCGAATTCGTTTGGGTTCCGGTGGGGTGATGCTCCAGCATTACAGTCCTTACAAGGTTGCCGAGAATTTTAATGTGCTCGCAGCGCTTGGACCGGGAAGGATCGATCTGGGCATAGGACGTGCGCCAGGAGGACTGCCCCGTTCTACGCAGGCTCTGCAGCAGGGCATTCAGGAGGCAGCGTCACTGAAGGAGAAAATACGTCAAGTGAAGCAGTATATTCATAATGAACCGCATGCAGATGAAGCCCATCCACTTGCCGGTTTAAGTGCTGCACCTGTGTCCGAAATACCTGCCGAGCTGTATGTGCTTGGAGCAAGTGTCGATAGCGCTGGCATGGCGGCGGAACTAGGACTCCCTTATGTGTTCTCCCTGTTTATCAATAGCAACATTGAAGTGGCACAAGAAGCCCTTCGGGTATACCGCGAGCAATTCAACCGTTCAGAAGGCCGGGAGCCTTACGCCGTTCTTGCGATCTCTTTAATTGTGGCAGAGAGTAAGGAAGAGGCTGAAGAGCTGGCAAGTGAGCATATGCTGGTCAAGATCCACCTGGAGAATGGCAAAGTACTGACGGTTGGTTCAGTGGAGCAGGCAGAAGAATTCGGACGGCAATCAAATGAGAAATATCGAATTGAGGTTCTGGAGCCGAGTGTAACCCGTGGAACGAAGGAAACCGTAGGTCAGGCTCTGCAAAAGTTTCAGGATGAGTTTGCCGTGGATGAGTTGATTGTCACAACAGCCACACGTGATTTCGCGAAACGCATTCGCTCTTTTGAATTGCTGCGCGAGGCATTGGATGAGCAGGGACTGGGTGAATTCTGGAGTGAATCCGAACCTGCGCAAGCGGCTATTGGTTAGATCGGAATTCAGAAACTGCTTTTTTTGCAGCACATAGATGACGATAAAGGAGGCAGCGTTATGAAGAGTGAGCTGGAACAGCCCAAGCAGCAGACAGGGCAAGAAGAAAGAGGCACGCAGCGCATCCCTGCTGAAACCGATGAAGCATTTGCGGAGCGGTTAATCGCGATTCGGCGGCATCTGCATCGCTATCCGGAATTGTCGGGCGAGGAAAAGGAAACGACGGCCGCCATCCGCGGCTGGCTGGAGGAGGAAGGGGTACGTATCGCAGATGAATATTCACTGCGTACGGGTCTTGTCGCCGAAATTGGTCAAGGAGACGGCCCTGTCGTTGCCCTTAGAGCAGATATAGATGCTCTGCCGATTCAGGAAGAGACGAAGCTTGAATTTGCTTCCCAGGCTGCAGGCAAGATGCATGCTTGCGGGCATGATGCACATACGGCCATATTGGTTGGTGCAGCACGTTTGCTGAAACAGCGGGAGTCCGGACTGCCGGGCAAAGTGAGGCTGCTGTTCCAGCCTTCGGAGGAAAAAGCAACGGGCGCACGGCAGGTTATTCAGAGCGGAGCGCTGTCTGACGTCCGTGCCGTGTTTGGTCTGCATAACAAACCGGATCTTCAGGTTGGCACCGTCGGTATCCGTGAAGGAGCACTTCTGGCAGCGGCGGATGGTTTTGTGGTAAACGTCGAAGGGGTGGGCACACATGCTGCGGTACCCGAAGCGGGAATCGATCCGATTGTTGTTGCCTCGCATATTGTAACGGCTTTGCAGGCAATTGTTAGCCGCAATGTGGGTGCACAGGAGAGTGCCGTGATTAGCGTAACCAAGATTCACAGCGGTACAGCCTGGAATGTCATTCCGGATCAGGCCATTTTGGATGGCACGGTGCGTACCTTCGACGAGAAAGTCCGTGCACGTATTCGTGAACGATTCAACCAGGTCGTGTCTGGTGTGGCGGCTGCATACGGTACACGGGCGACGGTTCGCTGGATTCAGGGACCGCCTGCGGTGGTTAACGATGCTTCGCTGGCTTCCGCGGCGGAACAGGTGGCTGCTGAAGTGGGATTGAACAGTGTTAGACCGCTGCCCTCTCCGGCAGGTGAAGATTTCTCCTTTTATCAGAAGCAGGTTCCAGGCCTGTTCCTTTTCCTCGGTACATCCGGACCACATGAGTGGCATCATCCTGCATTTGATCTGGATGAACGGGCGCTGCCGCTGGGAGCGCATCTGCTCGCTGCTTTGGCAGAGCAAGCGCTCCAAAACCTGCAGCTGCAGGGTGAGTGATGCGATAAACGCAAGTACCAAACAGTGTGCTTTGAAAGGACGGTTACCCTCATGGGGTGACCGTTTTTTTTGTCTGGCAGGCAGAAAAATGAGTGCACAACAAAGAGATGGATTCAAATCAAAGAAGCTTCTTGAAATGGAAAAATATTGTTGACGGTCTCAATTTTGTATGCTATATTTTCCTCGATTATTAATCGTAATAATTACTATTAATGCAGTGAGGTAGCGCACAGGTGAAACTCATCCGAATCTGAATGAACAGGAATAGAGGTAGCTGGGATGAAACAGGAGATCGAATTTATCAAGTTTAATCCAACACAGAACATGACGGTTTTGGTGAAAACAAGTCATCCAGCAGAGGAGTACCAACATATCGCTTCAAGCATCATGTCCTACGATCATGTCTATGCGGAGCAGGTCGGATTTATTGTGCCATCCCTTCAGCGCGGAGCTGCAGCACGGTTGCAGATGGCCGGAGGAGAGTTTTGTGGTAATGCCTGTATGGCTCTGGCAGCCTACCTTGCATCTGAACAGGAGCTGGATTCTCGAGATTATACTGAATTGCTGCTTGAGGTCTCGGGGACAGAGCAGTTGATCACCTGCCAAGTGAGGAAACAGCTGAATGAATACTTTTGTCAGGTGAACATGCCGATTCCCAGACAGATTGAACGGCAGACCATAACGTACGAAGGATTCGATCAGGATATGATTATTGTCCGGTACGAGGAATTCATTCATATCGTGGTGGAGGTGGATGGGTTCGATGATGGGATCCGAACAAGAGCACAAAACCTCGCGCGTCTGCTTGGACTAACCCTGGGAGACAAACTGATTGGCATTTTGTTGTTCAATCCACGTTCCGAAGAGTTGGCTCCACTGATTTATGTTCCCGGACTGGATAGCCTGATATGGGAGAGAGGATGCGGTTCAGGTACAGCTTCGCTTGGCGCTTACCTTGCATGGAAGACAGGAAGAGAGATTACCGCCCGAATTAAACAGCCGGGAGGTTCGATTAACGTCGTGGCCCGGTTTGCTGAACATGGGCTGGGCAGCATTCACATTGAGGGTTCTGTCGGCATTGTGGCACAGGGGACAGCTTTTATTGATGTACAACAGATGGACATGAATAAGGGGGAAACACATGAATACGGTCGTGGATTTTACCAGACAGTTGAATGATTTTCTGAATACCTTTGAACAACTTGCCCGGAAATACGATCATTCCATTCAATATGCGGAACAGATGGAGCTGGCCATCAATGCCTATTCCCAGTGGATCACCGATAAGCGCCATGAGTCGTTCTGGGCAGAGCAGGAGCATGAGGGGGGCACCGGGTTCACACAGCTTGTACTGGATTTAAGGCAACAATCCTCCCGCTGCGTAGCGATCATGGAGAAATATCGGGCATTGAAGCTGCAGCACGGAGAAGTGGAGATTGCGGATTATTTCAAAAATATTGAGGAGTGCATTGAGAAGGAATTCGGCAGTTTCCATGTAACTTCAGACTCCAAGGTACTTCTGATCGGATCGGGAGCATTTCCAATGACTCCCCTGCTTATCGCCAGAAGAACGGGGGCACAGGTGGTAGGCATTGATATTGATGAAGAGGCGATCGGCTTAGGCCGGACGGTTGTGAATACATTGGGGGCTGGTCTCCGCATCCATTTGCAGAAGGCATTTGTTCAGGAGCTCGATTTTACGAAAGAAGCCACGCATATCATTTTCAGTTCCACAGTCGCCATCAAGTATGACATTCTGGATCAGCTTCATTCGCTCACCAATGAACACGTTGTTGTTGCGATGCGATATGGCAATGGATTGAAGTCCTTGTTCAATTACCCTCAGCAGGAGACGGACCCGCTGAAATGGCGATTGGTTGATAACATCTTGCGTCCACACGATGTGTTTGACATTGCACTGTATCAGAAATCTTCGCATGTCTGATAAGGAGAAGGAGGCACATATGAGTGGTTTTGAACGAGTCTTAATCATGGGAACCGGACCTGCATCTGTTCAACTAGCTGTATTATTCAAGAAACAACGAGGATCCACCATTGGTGTGGCCGGAAGGGAATCGATTAGATCCAATGAATTCTTCGGCGCATTGGACCGTCATGATCAGCACATTTGCGTAAGCGTTCAGAATGAGAAGCATCGGAGCCTGGCAGGCGAGTGTAGAGTGGATCGGATTTTTACCGGGTACAGCCGGATTGAAGGCAGCTGGGATACGCTAATTCTTGCTGTCACGACAGATGCTTATGTTCAGATATTAAGTCAGGTGGATCCGGACGTTCTGAAGCAGGTCCAGTGCATCGTGCTGGTATCTCCCACATTTGGATCGAACCGCCTGGTTCATCAGTATGTAAGTGAGTTAGGGTACACGCCGGAAGTGATCAGTTTCTCCACCTATTGCGGGGATACGCGATGGACAGATGGACAGCCTTCCAATCATGTCGTGACAACCGGAGTGAAGAATAAACTGTATATCGGCTCCACTCGAACCCCTTCAGAAGCAGTGAACGAATTATGCAAAATGGTTGATCAGCTCGGAGTGGTGATGGAAGTGATGGCCTCCCCGTTTGAGGCGGAGACACGAAACATCTCGCTGTATGTGCATCCGGCGTTATTCATGAATGAATTTTCTTTAAACGCAATCTTTGGAAACGCTGACGTCCAGACGTATGTCTACAAGCTCTACCCGGAAGGGCCTATCAACCAACATCTCATTCGGGATATGCTCGCAGGATGGAAAGAAATCATGAGGATTACAGACCGGCTGCACATAAGGCCCCTCAACCTGCTTCAATTCATGACGGACGATAACTATCCGGTTCATTTACAGAGTTTATCGCGTTCTGATATCGAAGAATTTGTCGATTTGCAGGACATACATCAGGAGTATTTGCTGTACATACGGTATACCTCGTTACTGATTGACCCTTTCTCGCAGCCAGACGAACAAGGGAAATATTTTGACTTTTCGGCTGTGCCATTCCGGAAGATGTTCATCAATCACGAAGGACAGCTTGAGATCCCAAGGATGCCCCAGGAAGATTATTACCGGATCAAAATCATTCAGGGCATTGCAAGGCATCTCCGGGTGGACTGCCCCACCATAGACAAATTCATCGCAACCTATGAGAACAAACTGGTGCAAGTAGCACAGGAACAGAGAGAATTGCCGTTATCCAGCACATTTCAGATCCGGACGTTTGCTGATGATCTGAACATGATCTGTGAAGGACTTGAAATTGATCATCAGGAGGAAACATTGTGAAAAAGGGAAGATCCAGTATGGGCTTAAGTATTATATTTGCGCTGATGTTGGTCGTATTGGCCGGCTGCGGCGAGAAGGGAACTGCACAGACGGGGGCAGCCGAGGGAGAGAAGAAGACGGATCTGATCTATGCTTCCGCCAAGGATATTAATGATATGAATCCCCATTTGTATACAGGCTCCATGCCTGCTCAAGGTATGGTGTATGAGTCATTGGTCGAGAACACGGCAGATGGCATTCAGCCCTTGCTTGCGGAATCATGGGATATTTCCGAGGACGGAAAGGTCTATACCTTTCATTTGCGAAAAGACGTAAAGTTCCAGGACGGAGAACCGTTCAACGCCGAGGCGGTCAAAGCTAACTTTGATGCGGTCCAGGCTAATAGTGAGAAACATGCGTGGATTAAGCTGTCCACCAAAATTGTGAGTACCAATGTCATTGATGAACACACCGTTGAATTGGTGCTGTCCAGTACCTATTATCCGACATTGGTGGAATTGTCCATGACCCGGCCCTATGTGTTCATTTCCCCCAAAGACATGATCCATGGCGGGACCAAGGATGGTGTGAATGGCTACCATGGAACAGGGCCGTACATGCTTACGGAGCATAAGGTAGACGAGAATGCAACGTTTGAGGCGAACGAAAGTTATTGGGGAGGCAAACCCGAAATTCAAAAAATCGTAGCCAAAGTTCTCCCGGCAGGAGAGACAACGTTTCTGGCCCTGCAAAAAGGTGAAATTGACTTCGTGTTCACCGATGACCGGGGTGCCGACAGTATTGATGTTCATGCGATGAATCAACTGGCTGAATCAGGGGAGTATCAGGTGATACGAAGTGAACCGATGAACACGAGTATCATTGCGGTCAACAGCAGCAAAAGGAATAATCCGGTCAGTGAAACAGCCGTGCGAGAAGCCATCTGGCATGCCATAGATCGGGATACCATCAGCAACGACATTTTTGAGGGAACACAAACACCTGCCCAGACTCTATTCTCTTCCAATGTGAATTACGCCGACGTGGAATTGAAGACACGACCTTATGATGTAAGTACAGCAGAGAAGCTGCTGGACGAAGCGGGCTGGACTATAGGCAGTGGTGCTGCTGTACGAACCAAAGAAGGGCAAGAGTTGAAGATGGATTTGTATTATGACAGCAATTCCTCTACGCAGAAAACGCAGGCTGAATATATTCAAAATGAATTGAAAAATATCGGTATCCAGCTATCGATTATCGGCGAAGAATCCTCATCCATCGCTAACCGAAGATCTACGGGCGAGTATGATCTGCTGTTCAATCAAACGTGGGGACTGGCTTATGATCCTCAGAGCACCATTTCTGCCTTTGCCTCCAGCTCAGCCTATCTGCATACAACAAGCGGGATGGCTGGTGCCCAGGAAATGTACGCCAAGATTGAAGACGTGATGGTGTTCACCGATGAGAGTGCAAGGAAAGCACTGTATGCTGACATCATGAGCATGGTTCACGAGGAAGCGGTGTTTATCCCTCTTACGAACGGAAGCATGACGATTGTGGCACCCAAAAATCTGGATGGTATTGCATTTAAGCAGACTCAATTTGAGCTGCCATTTGAGCGCATGAAATTTCATTAGGGTCCATTGGATTTTATCTGAAAAAGGAGATGGATATGGGGAGTTTTATCGTCAAACGGATTCTGCTCGCAATACCCCTGCTGCTGATTATTTCGTTTCTAACCTTTGTGCTGATCAATCTGTCCCCGCTGGATCCTGCCGTTGTTGTACTGCAGGCACAGGAAGTACCGCAGATTACGGATGAGTTGATTGCCCAAACCAAGGCAGAGCTCGGCATGGATCGACCGTTTATGATTCAATACGGAAACTGGCTGCTGGCCTGTCTTCAGCTGGACTTTGGCGAGTCCTATGTGACCGGAAATTCCGTCTGGTCCATGATTGGCCCGGCATTTGTGAACACGCTCAAATTAACGCTGATTTCATCTGTCTTCATTATCCTTTTCTCAATCCTGTTAGGTGTAATCTGTGCGATGAGGGAAGGGAAAATCATGGATAAGTCCGTACGTGGCTTCTCCTTCCTGCTCACGGCGATACCTTCCTACTGGCTTGCAGCGATGCTGATCTGGTACTTCTCCGTCAAGCTTGATCTGCTGCCCACCAGCGGAATGGATTCGGCGCAGAGCTATATTCTTCCGGTCATCGTCATTACGGTAAGTTATGTAGGGATCTACTTCAGGAGCGTTAGAAGCTCCATGCTTAACAATTTAAATGAAGACTATGTTCTATACGCCCGAGCCAGCGGAATCCCCGAGAGAAAGGTAACAATGCATATCTTGCGGAATTCGCTGCAGGTGTCCGTTTCCATCTTTTGTATGGCTATTCCCATTGTACTTGGAAGCACGGTTGTAATTGAAAATGTGTTCGCCTGGCCAGGCCTGGGCCGTTTAAGCGTCAGATCCATCCTGAGCCGGGATTTTCCGATTATCCAGGCGTACGTGCTTATTCTGGCTGTCACGTTTGTACTGTTTAATACGCTTTCCGATATCGTGAACGCGGCACTGAATCCCAAACTCAGAAAGGAATTCGAATGAGAAACCTTCGCAATTTAAGCCAGGATAAGCTCGCCATGGCATCTCTTGCCTTTATCGTGGTGCTGATCGTTGCTGGCGTTCTTGCTCCCTTGTTTGCACCGCATGATCCCGAAGAAGTGAACATGAAGCTCAGGTATGCATCAGCATCGTGGTCGTATCTCCTTGGCAATGATCATCTGGGCAGATGTGTGTTGTCGCGGCTGATCTATGGCATTCGGCCAAGTGTACTGTGGGTTTTGGTTGCTCTGCTGGCTTCTGTTCTTCTGGGGGCCCTCGTGGGGTTCATCTCAGGTTACTTTAAAGGAAAAACCGACGCCATCCTCATGAGGATCTGTGATATTATGCTTTCTTTTCCGGGATACGTGATGACGCTTGCGGTCGTTGGCATTTTAGGTGCTGGTCTTGAAAATATCCTGATCGCCTTTGTGGTCATGAAATGGGCATGGTTTGCCCGGGTTATTCGTACATCAGTCATGCAATATTCCGAGATGGATTATGTGAGATTCGCCAGGGCTTCGGGAATCAGCCACCTGCGCATCATTCACAAGCACATTTTGCCCGTTACCTTTTCCGACATTGCTGTCATTTCGAGCAGCTCCATTTGCTCCATGATCCTGCAAATTTCCGGGCTGTCATTTCTCGGATTGGGCGTTCAGGCACCGCAAGCCGAGTGGGGCATGATGCTGAATGAGGCCAGAGAAGTCATGTTCTCCAGGCCGGAGCTGATGCTTGCGCCAGGTCTGGCGATTGTTTTGGTCGTATCGGCATTCAATTTTCTGTCCGATGCGCTGCAGGTGGCACTTGACCCCAAATTGATGACGTCCAAACCGGGCGGCAAGCTTCGCGGAAGGAAGAGAGGTGAACAGGTCTCTTATGAATATATTGGAAGTTGAGCAGCTGCGAATATGGGATGCCCTTACGGAAGAAGTCATTGTGCCCAATAGTTCATTCCAGTTGAAGCAAGGTCAGTGCCTCGCCATTGTAGGAGAAAGTGGGAGCGGCAAGTCGATGACATGCAGGTCCATCATGCGCCTGAATAAACCAGCCATCCGGCAGTCCGGCCGGATTCTATTCCAAGGAGTAGATCTGAACCAGCTCACGGAGCAGGACATGCGCAAAAAAAGGGGCCGGAATCTGTGCATGATTCTCCAGAACGGAATGGGTGCATTTGACCCCTCCTGTGTGATCGGTGTTCATCTGAGAGAGACCCTTCAAGCGCATTATGGATGGAATGGCAAGGAAGTGGAGCAGAACATGAAATTGGCCATGGAGCGGGTCATGCTGAGAAATCCGGTGCACATCATGAATCAATATCCTCACCAGCTGTCAGGAGGCATGCTGCAGCGAATCATGATTGCGCTGGCACTCGTGCTGGAACCGGATGTGATCATAGCGGATGAACCTACAACGGCTCTGGATACGATTTCCCAATACGAAGTGGTCGAGCAACTGATCCAATTGCGGGAACGAATGGGATGCTCCATGATTTTTGTTTCGCATGATCTTGGAGTCGTACGAAAGATCGCGGATGAGGTTCTGATCATGAAGGATGGACATATTGTGGAGTCCGGCAGCATTCACTCCGTCTTTTCGAAACCGCAGCACCCGTATACACAGTTCTTGGTGTCCACCCGCCAGGAGCTGAGCAATCATTTCAGGCAATTGATGCAGGAGGAACAGCATATTGCTAAACGTTGATCATGTTCATAAATCCTATCCACTAGGCGGCTTGTTTTCCGGAGGACGGAAATCCGTTCTGCATGATGTCAGTTTTGAATGCTCACGCGGAGAATGCCTGGGGATCATCGGGGAGAGCGGGAGTGGAAAGTCCACCTTGGGCAGACTGATTTTGGGGATGGAACGCCCGGAGCAAGGAAAGATTTTGCTCGAAGGCAGATCTGTGCTGGACAGAAAGGCAAGAAGGGGCCGGATTAGTGCCGTTTTTCAGGATTACAAGTCGTCGATCAATCCGTTTTTTACGGTCGAGGAAGCCATCATGGAACCGTTACGACTACAAAAGAAGAATCCGGAAGGAAACTCTGATTCGCTCAAAGTAGATGTTTTACTTAGCCAGGTCGGACTGGACAGCTCATACAGAACTAGGTATCCGCATGAATTGTCCGGGGGAGAGGTTCAACGGGTTTGTATCGCTAGGGCCATCTCAACAGAGCCTCAGTGCATTGTGCTGGACGAAGCAATCAGTTCGCTGGATGTATCGGTTCAGACTCAGGTGCTCCATGTGCTGAAAGAGCTGAAGGAGATCTATCAGTTGACTTATATTTTCATCACCCATGATATACAGGCAGCTGCTTATATCTGTGACAGAGTGGTCATTTTCAGAGAGGGTCGCATAGAAGAAATGGTGCCTATCGAACAGCTGAGAACCGTGAAGTCCGAGTATGCGAGAAAGCTGCTGGATCATTTAATTACTTTCTAAAGGAGAACACACCGTGAGCGGAGCATTGTCATGGCCTTTTCTGCGTTTATATCTATTGACGCTCTTATACTTTAGCGCTAACGCCATCCTCAATGTCATCATCCCTCTAAGAGGTGAATCATTGGGGGCAAGCAGTACTGTCATTGGTCTCGTCATGGGAGCGTACATGTTTACAACGATGTTTTTCAGGCCATGGGCAGGTCAGATTATCCAAAAGCATGGCCCAATCAAGATTCTTCGAATCATTCTGATTCTGAATGGGATGGCGCTGATCCTGTATACCTTTACCGGATTGGGGGGCTATTTCTTAGCCCGTGCCCTGCAAGGAGTGTCTACCGCCTTTTTCTCCATGGCGCTCCAGATCGGCATCATCGATGCATTGCCCGAGAAGGATCGTTCACAGGGGATCTCATACTATTCCCTCTTTTCCTATATTCCGGGCATTGCCGGGCCAGTGCTTGCGCTGGGACTGTGGGATGCGGGCGGCATGGATTATTTCTCCATCTTCATGATTGGGATTGCGATGATAACGGGGCTGTTTGGTTACAGTGTCAGAATGGACAAGACGAAGGAACCAGGAATTGACACAGCACAGGATAAGACTGGACAGAAGTCCGGTATGATGGCATCGTTCGGGGAGCTGATCCGAAATCCGTTTTTGTTCAAATGCAGTGTCATTATGCTCATCTCGTCGATTGTGTTCGGTGCCATAACGGCGTTTATTCCGCTGTACGCTCCACAATTGAATTACGGAAATGCTGGCGTGTTTCTGATGATACAGGCTGCGGTCGTTGTGGTTGCCCGTATTGCGCTTAGAAAAAAAATCCCGTCGGACGGAACATGGCACTCTTCCTTTATGATGGGAACGATGCTGCTGCTGACACTCGCTGCTGCGTGTGTAGGGCTGTCCATTCACGCAGGTGTAATCCTATTTTATCTGGGCGCGGGACTCATGGGCATTGCACAGGCCATCGTGTATCCAACGCTGACGACCTATTTGTCCTTTGTCCTGCCGCAGACGAACCGCAACGTGCTCATTGGTTTATTCATTGCAACGGCGGATTTGGGCGTATCGCTTGGGGGTGTCGTTATGGGGCCGGTTGCTGATCTGTTTTCTTTTTCCTGGATGTATTTGATCTGTGCCGTACTTGGCGTACTGATGATTATTTTTGCGTATGACCGTAGGGGACTATTGTCAGCGATGAGATAGCAGGAAGGCTGATGCAGAATGCGTCGGCTTTTTTCTGTTGTTTCATTGTTAGCATAGGAAGTATGCATACCAAGCATTGACAAGACAAGCGGTATACGATAAATTGTCCTTTTAATCATAATGATTACGATTATTCGGTACATATGTTCCGGCGATAGTAAGAAAGTGGGGACAAACTATTGAACGCTTCTGCATGCTTTTGAGGCCACTGGCTGCACAGCTTCTGGGGAAACATGGTCCCCTTCGGGTCATGCAATGGCTGCTTCTTCTGCATGCCGTAACACTGGTGCTCTTCATGATTGGTGATGTGGAAGCATACCTCTGGCTTCGGGCATTGCAGGGCGTGGCGACTGCGTTTTTCTCCATGACCATGCAGGCTGGCATTGTGGAAAAGCTCGAAGATAGGGACAGGGCACAGGGGTTATCGATGTATACACTCTTTACGATGGTTCCCTCTCTGATCGTTCCGATTCTGGCGATACAAATCTGGGAAAGTGCCCGCGAGATATGGTTTACGGTCCTCATGATTGGTTTGGCGGCACTGCCACTGCTGATCGGATACCGTGTAGATCTGCCCAGACGTACGGTGCAAAATCAGTCTTATACGCTAAGGGACATGATCCGCTCCTTTCGTGGTATTTGGCGCAGTACACCACTGTTGATCAGCAGTGCAGTCATGCTGTTTGCTTCCTGTGTATTTGGGGCAACGGCAACGTTTCTTCCACTGTATATGGTATCGACTGGACTTGCCAGTGCCGGGGTGTTTTTAACGATCCAGGGACTGGTTGTTATTCTATGCCGATTTGTGCTGCGCAAAAAAATACCTTCCGACGGCAGCTGGAATACCTGGCTTATTGCCGGATTACTGCTGTGTGCAGCTCTGGGAACCCAGATGCTCGCACTGCTGGAGCTCATTGGTCCCCTGGTGTATTTGTCCGCGGTGTTTAGTGGTTTTGCCCTGGCACTCATGTATCCCACATTAACGACGTACCTGTCCTTTGTGCTCCCTGCTGATTCCAGGTATGTGCTGATGGGTATGTTCATGTCCTCCTACGATCTGGGTTTCTCCTTGGGCGGACTCGCCATGGGTCTGATTGTTCAGAACAGCTCCTACTCCACGATGTTTACGATCTGTACGTTACTTTCCGTGGTGGCCATGATGCTGGTCGTCATATTTAGAAAACGGATGGAATCAGGAAATGGAGAAAGGCTCTCTGCTGCAAACTGAGGAAGCTTTCTGGACAGGCAATGCTTGTTGTGGTGTGCTGGTTTTAACGACACGTGCTGGCTGACCTTAGGCTGTTATTTGGATGCAAAAGTTAAAGGCTTACGGACTGAATTCTTTGGGACGCATCAGGTCGATGCGAGCTGCCGGAACCAGACCGTAGGTCTTTTTTTTTACAGAAATGATTTGACAAGAGAAGCCAACAGGATTATAGTCATTGTTGTTAATCGTAATAATTACCAATAAGGCCGATAACCTATTGGCTGTCACTATAAGGAGCAGATCGAAATGACACAAAAGCAAGTTCCGGTAACGGTCCTCAGCGGTTACCTTGGTTCAGGTAAAACGACGGTGCTTAATCATGTGCTGCACAATCGCCAGGGGCTTAAGGTAGCCGTCATTGTGAATGACATGAGTGAGGTGAACATTGATGCAGCACTGGTCAAGGGAGAAGCCACGTTGTCAAGAACCGAAGAGAAGCTGGTTGAGCTATCCAATGGCTGCATCTGCTGCACGCTGCGGGATGATCTGATGCAGGAGATCGAGAAACTGGCGAACGAAGGCCGGTTCGATTATATCCTGATTGAATCCACGGGCATAAGTGAGCCTGTTCCGGTCGCGCAGACCTTTACATACGCCGATGAAGAATCGGGTATTGATCTGACCCGTCTGGCGAAGCTGGACTGCCTGGTAACGGTGGTGGATGCCAACCGGTTCTGGCATGATTTTGCCTCAGGACAGAGCCTTCTTGATCGGCATCAGGCAGCAGGAGAGGAAGATACCCGTGACGTGGTGGATTTATTAATTGACCAGATTGAGACGTGTGATGTCCTGCTGCTGAACAAATGTGATCTGGTTGATGAAGTGGAGCTGAACAAGCTTGAAGGCATCATCCGTAAACTTCAGCCCCATGCCAAGATTATTCGAACCGTGAAGGGACAGGTGAATCCTGCTGAGATTTTGAATACGGGTCTCTTTGATTTTGAAAAAGCGAGCATGTCCGCCGGATGGATTCAGGAGCTGGAAAAAGAATCACACACCCCCGAAACGGAAGAGTACGGAATTGGCTCCTTCGTGTACCGTCGCAGGAAGCCATTCCATCCCGCACGTCTGGCTGAGTTCATGAGCTACTGGCCGGAAGAGGTCGTTCGTGCCAAAGGCCTGGTTTGGCTGGCGGCTGAAGGAGATGTAGCAGCAAGCCTGAGCCAGGCGGGGCCTTCCATTCAGTTTGGACCTGCCGGACATTGGGTCGCGGCCTTGCCGGAAGCGGACAAGGAATTGATTTTTCGCACCGAGCCGGATGTCCTGGAAAAATGGGATGCCCAGTGGGGAGACCGTCAGACCGAGCTGGTGATGATCGGGATTGAGATGGAGCGTGACATGATTGAGGATGAGCTGGACCAGTGCCTGCTCAGTGATGAAGAGATGCAAGCCGACTGGGGAGGGTTTGATAATCCGCTGCCGTGGCCCGTTGGAACCGTCTGATCGGAAGAAGGTTCTGTAATTGGAATTGTAAGGTGTGACATGTTCAAAAAAATCGTAGAGGAGCTGTAAAGGATGGCCAAAAAATCAAAAGTCGTACGTGAAAAACAGCGTCAGGCAACGGTAGCCAAGTACGCAGAGCTGCGCCGGGAGCTGAAGGAAAAAGGAGATTATGAAGCACTGCAGAAGCTGCCGCGTAACGCCTCTCCAACGAGATTGAAAAATCGCTGCGAACTGACAGGACGTCCAAGAGGATATTTACGCAAATTCAAGGTTTCACGAATTGTGTTCCGCGAACTGGCCCATCAGGGACAGATTCCGGGGGTGACTAAGTCCAGCTGGTAACGCAGAGAACATTCATTTTGGCAATGAAAGGCTGTGAACGGATATGCTGGACTCGTTTACCATTCGAAGAATTCAATCACTCATGAATGGGTACATCCACGAGAAGGTGCCTGCACCACTCCGCACGATGGTGAAGCTGACCTATGTGATGAATAACGACGAGCTTATTCTTACGGAGGAAAGACCAGCGGGTGAAAGGTTTCAATGGGATGTGCTGCCGATCGCCCGGTTTCATTGGGAAGGTGAACAATGGAAGGTATATGCCCGGGATGAATCTAGCAGCTGGAATGCCGTAGACATGATCGAACCCTGCCGGGACTTTGAGGAGCTCCTTGAACAAGTTGAACGGGATGAAACCGGTGTGTTTTGGCGCTAAGTCCAGCTAAATGCAGAGCTAAATCAAAATACTTTTGGTTATACGAAGTGACTCTGGATGGATGAGGAAGAAGCAGGCTCTATTATAGATGTAGTAATAAGAAAAGGCGCCGTGCCAGCGGCGTCTTTTGCTTGGGTATCGCATGAACAAAGTGATATGTGACTTGGCAGGTTAGTTAAACAAAGGAAATTGACAGTCTTCCTTAGACTGCCCTCAAGAAAAACGGATTCTCTATATGAGATTCGGATGAAAAACGAAGGATAAATGGATTATGTAATGAGAAAAGTTGAATATGATCTGTTTTTGTTTGACAATCTCATAATCTTTAGCTACTATAGCACCAATGACAGTGTTCACTGACATATTTTGAAAAGAGGAATAGAGATGTCTAACAATACAAAATTAAGCAGCAGAGAGAAATTAATGACAGCAGCCATTGATTTAATTTCAATGAAAGGCTATAGCAGTGTAACCACTCAAGAAATTGCTGCTACTGCTGGCTTAAGTGAAAAAACATTGTTTCGCCAATTTGGTACAAAACAGAACTTGTTAGAAACAGCTTTTGACCATTATCACTATTCAGAAGAAATGGCAAAGGTATTTAAAGATGAGTTAGTATGGGAATTACAAACGGATTTATTATTGATTAGCAAGACATACCATGAAATTATGAATCGTAATCGTAAAATGATTATGATCAGCATAAAAGAGGAAGATAACTTACCTGGCTTCCGAGAACGAACAATAAAACATCCTCGTCAACTGATGGAGGTGTTAACTAATTACTTTAAAACAATGTATGACCAAGGAAAATTGGTTGAGATGAATCCTGAACTACAAGCCTTTTCTTTCATGGCATTGAATTATGGTACGTTTATAAACCATCTGGATGCACGATCTCATTTTCCGTCTCTCTCTTTGGAAGATATTATTAAAGAAAGTGTGTGGATCTACTCTAGGGCATTAACTCCCTAGTTTTTTTTACAACATTTATGTCAGTAAGTGCTGACAGTCATTTTAGTTATCTAATCCAAACAAATTAAAGAATTGAGGTAGTTCATTTGAATACAAAAGCTGCTGCAACTAAAGAAACGGGTCCACTATTACTCCGTGTTCTAATTTTCACACTTATTATTTCTGTCATGAATGGAACGATGTTTAATGTCGTATTGCCAGTAATCAGCAAAGAATTTCAACTTTCTGCATCACAAGTAACTTGGATTGTATCAGGCTATTTAATTGTGTACGCCATAGGTACTGTTACTTATGGGAAATTGACAGATAAATTTAGTATTAAAAGTTTAATTACCTTTGGTCTTTTACTTCTGGCAGCTGGGTCTCTTGTGGGAGTAGCTGCTGCACAGTATTGGATGATCATCGTCGCACGTATCTTGCAAGCCGCTGGTGCGGCTGTCATACCTGCGTTGGCTATGATAATTCCTGTTCGTTTTTTTTCACCTGAGAAGCGTGGGCACGCCTTGGGGACATCTGCAATCGGGACTGCTCTTGGAGCAGCACTTGGGCCAATTATCGCCGGATTCGTATCAAGTGCTCTGAATTGGAAGTTTCTTTTTGTGATACCTTTGTTTTCTCTTCTTGCGTTACCTTTTTATAGAAGGTATTTGAATGATGATTCAGTGTCTAATGTAAAAATTGATTATGTTGGCGGTGTTCTGTTAGCAGGGACGGTTGCCACTTTCTTACTTGCACTCTCAAAAGCAAATATTTGGTTGGTAGTTATTGGAATAATCATATTAGTATTGTTTATCCTGCGAATTCGCTATACTTCCGATCCGTTCGTGAATCCAGCAATTTTTAGAAATAAACAATATTCGGTAGGGATGGTCATTACATTTGTACTAGTCGCTGTTGGTTTCGGCATTCCATTTCTGACACCTCTCATGTTGTCGGATGTTAATGGCCTGTCACCTGCATTCACCGGATTCATTATGTTACCTTCAGCTCTTATTACTGCCTTCTTAGGCCGAAAAGGTGGAAAATTAGCTGATGATAAAGGGAATCCGTTTCTACTCTATACTGCATCATCACTTCTAGTTGGTGGTTTTATTATTCTCTCGTCAGTCGCAGGGATGTCGCCTACGTATACTCAAATATTCCTTACCTTAGGTGTACTGGGTCAATCTTATATGCAAATTGCAATGTCAAACACCATTTCACGAACCTTGCCTACGGCTGAGGTCGGAATCGGTATGGGATTACTATCGATGTTTAACTTTATTGCAGCGGCAGTATCCACGGCTATCATTGGTAAGCTGCTTGACGGTGGAACAAGTACTGTACACTTGAATCCGTTTGTGCAGGAAAAGATTGCTTTTGCGTACAGTAACATTTTGCTGGCGCTAGCTGCGGTAGTCGTGTTAATGACAGTTCTTTATTATTTTCAATTTGGACGTAGATTGATTGAAAAGGAGGTGAGGTCAAAGAATAATGTGCAATTCTAATGTAGTTAAAACGGGGGTAGCGACCTATCAAAAGTAGAATTGATGTAAATTAAACAAAAGGGAAAACGTTTAGTTCCACAATATGAAGAAAGCAGCTGATCAGCTGCTTTCCGTACAGTATTGACGTAAGGGAGCATAAGTGTGTGTTTTGGCAAACTTGTACATGAAGTCAATATTATACTTCGTACAAAATCTCACCTGTACGGGAAACGTCATAACCTTCGAACGATTGCAATTCCTGTCTGAACTCCGAAGATTGAAGAATGCGCAGGACCGAATCGGTCCACATCTCATTGCCCGGTTTCTTTAACATAACCAGATCATAGCGCTCCTGAGTCAGTGGAATGAAATCAACCTGACCGACAAGGCGCGCAGCCTTTTCAATGCCAATGCCCACATCGGCTTCACCGGAACTGACTTTCGCGGCAACCCCCATATGACTGGTCTCTTCCAGGTTATAACCGATCAGACGGGAAGAAGGAATCCCGTGCAAACGCAGCTGCTCATCAAGCAGGACACGCGCGCCGGAACCTTTCTCGCGGTTAGCGAGTCGCAGGTCAGGCTGATCCAGGTCTGCCCAGCCTTGTAAGCCGCGCGGATTACCGCGCTGTACATACAATCCTGCTGGTCTTGAGAGCAGGTTGACAACGACGTAGGACCAGCCAATCAGAATTTTTCGGATGTAAGGCAAATTATATTCGCCCGTATCCCCATCGAGCAAATGCGTGCTGACGAGGTCAGACTCACCGCGGTACATGGAGATGAGCCCGTCCAGGCTGCCCATGAAAGAACGCAGTGGACGAATATCCCGCGTTTGTTTCTCCATATGGCGCATGAGAATATCCAGGCTCACATCCTGCCCGGTAATGACGACATGCCGCGCTGCATGGGGTACAGAAGACTCCCCACGTACGATGCGGGATGCTTCGGATACTTGTCTGGCTGGGGCATTGGAATAGTCATGAACAGGCGCAGCCAAAGATTTACTTGAATCAGCATCATCAATTATGGGCGCTGTTCCCGAGGATTGACTCGAAGCGGATAGCGGCCCGGCTGAGGACTGCAGCTGCTTGGCACGCCGCTTATATGCTTCCAGGTCGGTGGCATCAATCCTCATTTGTTTGCCGACGCGATAAGCGACAAGGTCTCCTTTTTTAATCAGGTCATACACGGTTAGTTTGGATATTTTGAGCAGCTTGGATATTTCTTCGGTCGTATAGGATTGCTCCTCTGTCATGTGTGAAGATCCTCCTTCAGGTGGCAAAAGCATATATGATCAAGTTCATCAACATCATGTGTAGTTTGCTGAAAGGTTTGATACAGTCTCTTGTACTATACCATTACTGCAGGAGTGTATAAACTAGACCTTCCCATTTGGCCGATCTTATGTATAATGAAATATAATTAATTATAACTAGTTATAACTAAACATAACGTGTAGCAGGATCAGGGGGAGAAGAATTGAGAAAAAGAATAGGATACATACTGGGGAGCTTGTCTCTCGGAATGGCTCTTGTATTGGCGGGTTGTGGTGCTGGTGCGGACAGTGCGGATTCATCTACAGCAGTTGAGCCGGTGTCCTCGGCACCTGCGACATCTGGAGAGTCCAATTCAGCAGGGAATACAGAGCCGCAAGAAACTGTAGAATTAACCATCTCCGCAGCAGCCAGTCTGACCGATGCGATGAAAGAAATCGAAACCGGCTATGAGCTTGCCCATCCTTCGGTTGAACTCAACTTTAACTTCGGGGCATCGGGGGCGTTGCAGCAGCAGATTGAACAGGGTGCACCTGCTGATATCTTTGTATCGGCGGCAACGAAGAACATGAACGCTCTGGTGGACGAGAACCTGATTGCAGCTGCTGATCAGAAAAATTTGCTGCAAAACTCCCTTGTTGCCATCGTTCCAGCAGGTAGTGAACATGCAGTATCGAGCGAGCAGGATCTGACAGCGGATACCGTTAAAACCGTAGCCATCGGAATTCCGGAAAGTGTCCCTGCAGGAACGTATGCCAAGGAAGCACTGACGAATGCCAATCTGTGGGGTCAGCTCGAAAGCAAGCTAGTGCAGGGCAAGGATGTCAGACAGGTTCTCCAATATGTGGAGACTGGGAACGCAGACGCGGGATTTGTGTACAAAACGGATGCACTGACCTCGGATCAGGTAAAAATCGCATTTGAGGTGGACAAGAACAGTTATACGCCGGCCAATTATCCGGTAGGCATTATTGAGGGCACGAAACACCGGACAGAAGCAGAACAATTTTACGCGTATTTGCAAACCCCTGAAGTGCTGGATGTATTTGCGAAATACGGATTCTCTATTCCGGAATGATTGTTACGGAGATCGACTGGTCAGCGTTCTGGTCACCTGTCCGCCTATCACTTCAGGTTGCTCTGTTATCCAGCATCATTGCAGGCGTGCTCGGCATTGCGGTAGCCTGGCAGATGTCACGCCGCTCATTTCGCGGCAAAATTGTGCTGGAAACCGTGTTCATGCTGCCGCTGGTGCTTCCACCGACCGTTGTTGGCTTTCTGCTGCTCGTTTTGCTGGGCCGTAAAAGTCTGCTGGGACAATGGATCGAAGCCATCTTCTCGGCGCCAGTCATCTTCTCCTGGTGGGCAGCGGTGATTGCCGCGGTGGTTGTAGCCTTCCCGCTCATTTATCAGACCATGAAGTCCGGTTTCAGCGGTATTGATAAGGATCTGGAGGATGCGGGCAGGTCGATCGGGGCGAATGAGTGGCAGGTGTTTCGCTACATTTCGCTCCCGCTTGCAGGACGTGCAGTAATGACTGCTTTTATATTGGGATTCGCTCGTGCACTGGGGGAATTCGGGGCCACACTGATGATCGCTGGTAATATTCCTGGCAAAACCCAAACCGTACCTACAGCCATCTATGTTGCAGTCGATTCCGGTAATCAGACCATGGCATGGGCATGGACAGTTTCCATCATGATCATCTCGTTTGTCATGCTGCTTCTATCGAGGCAGCCAAACCAGGAAAAAGCTTGAACGACGCAAGGCTGATACAGAAGGGATTACATGATGAAGACCCGCACAAGGAATGCTCCTTGGAGCGGGTTTTATGCTGTATGCTCTAATCCAAACGATCTATATATAGATAGAAAACTTCTATGCACAAAAAAACCAAAAAAATTTCCAAATTTCGTACTTTCAACCCTCGCCTAAAGCAGCCCTTTTCCTGTAAAATAGAAGTAACTGATTCCAGCAAGCACTGAAATAAGGAGAGAGACGACAATGAATACTAAGCCTGATTGCGGCGTATCGTTGCAAATCGACGATTATCTGGATCTTTTGCATTTTGCCATCCAAATTCAGGATCAGGAATGGCAGCAGTCCCTTATCCACCAGCTCAAAATATTTCAGCCGGCAGCGGAGCAGCAGCGGACACCCGAAGAGGAATTATGGACACGGCTGGATTATATCAACAGTAAGCTGACGGGGCTGTGCAATCAGCTGCATGCAGCTCACACCCAGGATGAACGCGACAAATGCAAAGAACGAATTGGCCTCCTGCAATCCCAGCGGCTCGAAGTCGCACGTAAAATTAAATGGGCCAGTCGCAGATAGATGACATCATGAATCGAAGAAGCCTTTTCTCCGCCAGACCGGTCGGGGAGGGGCTTTTTTTGGTATATGAATTTCCTATGCAATGTCCGGATAGAGAAGTTCTATAACATTATCAGGATGTCCTATTAGGCTTCGTATTGCCTCAGGATAACCCGGGGTGATATTCTTTGATCAACCTAATTCCGACTATACAAGTAAGAATGGTTAGTTAAGAATCGGAGAGATGGGAGTTTACATTATATTGGCTGTGTAACACAGCCTGTGGAGGAGATCGGGAATGGCTAAACAATGGGGGATTCATCAATTTCGGACAGCGCTGCTGTTCGTCACTATGCTCGCGGTGCTGGCAGGATGCAGCACAGGCAATGCTTCAAATGAAGCGGAGGCCACATCTGCGTCCGGTCAAGATACAGTGAAGAAGATTATCGTAGGTACAGGTACGCAATTTCCGAATGTGTGCTTCATTGATGAGAATGGCAAATTGACTGGATACGATGTGGAATTGATTCGCGAGATTGATAAACGGCTGCCGGAGTATGAGTTTGAATTCAGCACCATGGAGTTCAAAAACCTGCTGCTCAGCCTGGAGACGAAAAAAATTGACCTGATCGCTCACCAGATGGAAGTGAATGAAGAGAGACAGGCGAAATTCCTGTTTAATGATGAAGCTTATAATATTTTCCCCAACAAAATAGTCGTGAGTCAGAAAAACCAGGATGTGAATTCCATTGACGATCTGAAAGGGAAAAAACTGATTGTGGGTGCAACGAGCAATGCGGCTGTGCTGGCTGAGAAGTGGAATGCGGACAATGGCAACAGCATTGATATCGTATACTCGGGAGCTGGTGAAGACACGATTACCCAGATCAAATCAGGCCGGGTGGATGCAACGATCAGTACGCAGTTCGCCATCGACTATCAGAATAAGGCTGTGGACGCCCAATTAAAAACGGTTGGGGAAGCTTTATCGAATTCCAAAGTATATTTCATCCTCAACAAGGACGAGCAGGAGCTCAAAGCCAAAGTGGATGAAGCTCTCAAATCAATCAAAGAAGACGGAACATTAGGCAAGCTGAGCACAGAGTGGCTTGGTGCGGATTATACGGTTGAAGAGTAGCCCGAGAAAGGTGTGCAAGCGGTAATGGGAAAAGCATTCGATATATCCTTGGTTCTGGATTTCATTCCGGAACTGTTAAGGTATCTGCATATTACTCTGATCGTGCTGGGCGGGTCCATTGTGCTTGGTCTGGTAGGCGGTGTGCTGCTGGCAGTTCCTAGACTCTACCGAATTCCGGTACTGAGTCAGCTCGCCACCCTGTATGTATCTTTCATGCGCGGCACACCGATTCTCATCAAGCTGTTTCTGGTCTATTACGGCCTGCCCGAATTGCTTAAGCCAGTTGGCATGGACCTGTCCAGAACGGATCCACTGGTATTTGTCATCGTGACCTATGCACTTAGCGATGCTGCATCCTTTGCGGAGATCTTCCGCGGAGCCGTTCGCAGTGTGGATAAGGGCCAGACCGAAGCAGCTTATGCAGCAGGGATGACTACGTTTCAGTCCTTTCGGCGGATTGTTGTTCCCCAGGCGCTTATTGTGGCTTTCCCCAATATGGCGAATACGCTGATCGGTTCGCTGAAGGACACGTCCCTTGCTTTCTCGATTGGTGTCATGGATATGGTGGGTAGAGGGCAGACGCTGATCTCGGCAACGTCACATGCGCTTGAGGTGTATATCAGCCTGTCGGTTGTTTATTATGTCATTGTTATTGTCCTTGAAAAAGGGTTTGCTCTTGCTGAACGCAGACTGCAGCGTCATGAACGCAAAAGCACGGTGCCTAAGCCAGCGGTTAGAGCTGAACGCCTGAAACGAATAGCGGGGTGAGCATATGTCCATTGATCTCCAGTTTATTTATACGTCTTTTTTCAAAATTCTGACGGCATTGCCACTGACACTCGTGATCACGATTGTGCCGCTGATCGCAGGTTTCGGGATCGGTCTTGCCACTGCGCTGATTCGAATCTATCAGGTGCCCTGGATTCACCGGGTAGCCGCTTTCTACGTTTCCTTTCTGCGCGGTACGCCGATGCTCATGCATCTGTTTCTGATCTATTACGGTATTCCGATGATTATTGATAAACTCTCTGAACGGTACGGATGGGCTTTTCAATCGGCGTCCATACCTATTCTGGTATTTGTATTGATTGCCTTCTCGCTGACAGCCGGAGCGTATATGTCCGAGATTATCCGTTCGGGTATTCTGGCTGTGGACCGTGGACAGATGGAGGCTGCGCATGCTGTAGGCATGAGTACCTCACAGGCCTTGCGGCGCATCATTCTCCCTCAGGCCATCGGTGCTGTATTGCCCAATCTGTGCAGCATGTTTGTCGGATTTCTCCATGGATCGACACTGGCCTTCACGGTTTCACAGATGGATATTCTCGGAAAGGCAGATGTCGTTGCATCCGTCAGTTTGAAATTTCTGGAGGCTTTCATTGCAGCGGCAGTGATCTATTGGGGCCTGACAATCATCGCCGAACGGATTACCGCTCTGCTCGAACGCCGGGTCGCCTTGTATAGCAAAGGAGGGGTTTCATGATTACACTAAGCAATATCCACAAGTCTTTCGGCAAGCAGGAAGTGCTGAAAGGCATTGATCTGACGGTAGAGCAGGGGGATGTGGTCGCCATTCTTGGACCCAGCGGGTCGGGCAAAACAACATTGCTGCGCTGCGTGAACTTCCTGGAACGTGCGGATGAAGGCAAGGTCCAGATCAGCGGATTGGGCGTGGACTGCAAACATGCGCGCAAACACGATATCGTGCAGATCAGACGGAAAACGGCCATGGTTTTTCAGCATTACAATTTGTTCAAACACAAAACGGTGCTGGATAACGTCACGGAAGGGCTAATCGTGGCACAGAAAATGTCCAAGGCAGATGCCCGTGCACGTGCCCTGCGTGTTCTCGAACAAGTAGGGCTGTCTGCCAAAATCAATGAGTATCCGAGCATGCTGTCTGGCGGACAGCAGCAGCGGGTCGGCATTGCCCGCGCACTGGCTCTGAATCCAGAGGTCATTCTGTTTGATGAACCGACTTCTGCCCTGGATCCAGAGCTGGTCGGAGAGGTATTATCGGTCATTCGTTCGATTGCCCAGGAGGGCATTACGATGATCGTTGTTACCCATGAAATGGGTTTTGCCCGTGAAGTGGCGAATCGGGTTATCTTCATGGATGGGGGGCATGTCGTGGAGCAAGGAACACCTGAGGAAATCTTTTTACGGCCCAAGCAGGAACGAACCCGCCAATTCCTGAGCCGATACTCCTCTGATTGGAGTTATGTTATTTGACGATATAGGCGCAAGCTGGAGTAACTGACGATCCCGGCCCGGCATATGCTGTAGCAGGCAAATGCTGATAGGCCGGGTTTTTCTATGGGTGAAGCAGGCCGTGACGGTAAGGAGGAGGACCATGCAGAGCAAAGTTGATGAAATACTCACACATATTGCACACTCACACCAGCAGCTTGCACGAGTATTGGATGCCAAACGTCAAGTCGCTGTGCGGATGTCTGAAATTATTAATCATTTGCCGGATATCGAACCGGAGCTGGATGGCGTAGAGGGTCTGCTGGATAGCTCTGGACAAATCAACAAAAGCATCATCTCCTATTTGGGTGGCCTTGCGGATCTGGAGGAAGCTGTTGCCGAAACGCTGACCCAGGTCATGCGGGAGATGGCAGGTCAAGAGGAAGAATAAGCCCGGAAGGCGGGTGAGAGAACATGAGCAGAGAACAAAGTCTCATACTGATGCTGGATGCTGCAGCCAAGATGCAATGGAACATTGCACTGATCCTGGAAGCCAAGGCGATTGAAGCTGAGAAAGTTCGGAATTGGGCGCTGAATCACCTGAACGGTGAAGCATTTCTAACGCACGGTGATCAGGTGGCAGAACCGCTGAAAATGCATGACCAACTGGTTGAAATGCTGGAAGGATTAACCCGGATGGAAACAGGGCTCTGCAACAACCTGAAAGCTGTCATGGTCGATAACAGTGCTGAAGAAGGCGGGATGGACGGAGGCATGTTTGGCGGCATGGATCTTGGAGACATGGGAAAATGAGTCTGCTGCAGCGTGAGCAGGAAGTTAAACTGGCTCTCATTGAATCCATTGCACACAGCCAGCAGGCCCTGGCACGCATTCTGGACAGTGTAGCCAGCGTAACCGCTCATTCGGAAGTATCTGCCCGCAATCTTGCCGAGAACATTCGTCTGCTGAGCAGGTATCAGGAAGAAATGTCCCGTATGGTTACGGGGATCAGGTTAGCACGAATTCAGCAAGGGAAGCCCGGCTTGCCGTGGCTCAAAGAACCTGAATATGCGGTACGTATCGTTCGGGACATACAGGAGGAATGTTGATATGTTGAGAAAGAAAAAGTTGAAGCTTAGAACGAAAAGAGCTTTGCTTACACGTGGTGCACGTCTGCGCAAAGTCCGTAAGCTGCGTGCCATCAAAGGCAAACGTGTACTGCACAAACGCACGCTTAAAGGACGTAGTGCGTGGCTCAAAAAAAAGAAACGTTCGGTACGACGGCACCGGAGTCCGAAGCCCGTACAACCAGTCGTCCCGGCTACCCCTACCGATCCGAACCCGGACAACGCGTACAGTCAGGGCTACAACGAGGCGTACAACGAGGGATTCAACGCGGGTTTCGCCAAGGGTTTCGAGGACGGACATCAGTTGGCGTACAAGGCACAATAACCGAATAGGCCTGATCAGCGGCAGACGGATTGCTGCAGGTCCAGCACATAGGATCACCCGGGGGGATTTATCCCTCCGGGTGATTTGCATGGCCGCAGAAGCGGACATGCCCGTACAGGCCAATGTGGAGGGCAGACGCCAATTTTGCGCCTTGCAGGACACCCGTCCATGATGCATCTGACCCCGGGGCATATCCTTTAGAGGGAAGACCAATCTCGGGGAGAAACGGATACGGAATCTCCTGAAAGGAAGACAGGGTGAAGGATGTGGCAAAAAAACGACACCGATCGCTTCCGGAAGCGAAGATAGCTTACCGCAGCGGATATGCTGAAGGCCGCAGATTCGGCGGCTGTCAGGCCATGATGGAGCGAGTTCAGATGTTTGAGCCGACCATGCGGGATATGAAAGTACTGTACATTCCGCAAGGATTTGATGCCATCGATGAAGGTGTCATCTTAGCTCTGCAGCAGTCTGTGCGTGAATGTGTTGTCGGGTCGCCGGCAACCATGCTGCAGGATGCAAGTCAGCACAGGCCGGATGTCGTGTTGGTCATGAACGGATTGCACGTTTTTCCTGCGGATCACCTGGAACAGGTAGACGGGATACGGGCTCTCGGTATTCGGACGGCAGTATGGTTTGTGGATGATCCGTATTTTACCGAAGATACGGCGACCATCTGCAGGCATTACGATGTGGTGTTCACGCATGAAGAAGCTGCGGTTCCATTTTACGGAGGGAACGGAGCGAGGAGAGTCATCTATATGCCACTCGCGGTTAATCCCGGCATGTTCCAGCCTCGTCGCATTGAGCCTCAGCACCAATACGATATTTGTTTTATCGGCACAGGCTTCTGGAACCGGATCGCCTTGTTCGATGAGCTGGCCCCTTTTCTGGCGACCAAAAAGGTATTCATTGCCGGCGGTCAGTGGCAGCGGCTGACACGGTCGGATGTACTCGGCCCTTTTATCCATGATGGATGGATCGATCCAAGCTCAACTGTTAATTATTACAACGGCGCCAAGATTGTCATTAATGTTCACCGGACCTGCGAGAATGGCGAGGACAATCGCAATACGCATCATCTGCAAGGGCGATCCATTAATCCAAGAACGTATGAAATCAGTGCCTGCGGCACAATGCAGATTACGGATGCACGCGGTGACTTGCCCCGCTTTTACCAGCCGGGTTACGACATTGAGACGTTTACGACAGCAGCCGAACTGGAGAGCAAAATCAAATATTACCTGAAGCATGAGCAAGAACGGCAGGCCATGGCTTGGCGGGGGCTGCTGACCACGTTGAACCAGCATACGTTTGCCCGCCGAATCGCACAGCTGCTGGAACATGTGTAGAACAGCAAACCTGCAATACAGCGAACGTTATTTCATACAGAAGGAGTGGCGGTATGTCTATCAAACACCGTAAAAAGAGGAATTTTCATACGCCAGTACTCAGCCTGGCTGAACAGGCACGCAAAAACGGGCAGCATGCCGGTTATGATGCAGGCAAGGAAGAAGGGTACCTGCGCGGGCGTGCCAACTACATTGTCAATTGCGCACAGGAACCACTGCCTTTCCGGCAGATCCACGTCCTGTACATCTCTTCGGGTAAAGGATTCCCCTATTCACCGCTGGATGAGGCGATTATGGCGACCCTACAAGGCATGGTTGCTCAGGTGTCGCTGACTGATCCGCGGCAGCCGGTATCTGAAATTGCGCTGCAAAATCGACCCGATTTGGTTCTTGTCCTGGATGGCATGGACATTCCGCTCGAGCATATCGATGCGATTCGCCAGGCAGGCATTCCGACAGCAATCTGGCTGACGGATGATCCGTACTACACGGATATGACAATGGAACGTGTCCATCACTTCGATCATATCTTCACACTCGAATTGAACTGCGTAGAACTATACCGTCAGAGCGGCTGTGCATCTGTACACTACCTGCCGTTTGCGGCATTCACCAATCATTACTTCCCGATCACAACGCCATCTCCCTTGCACCGGGACGTCAGTTTTATCGGATCGGCCTACTGGAACCGGGTTTATTTCTTCAATCCAATCATGGCACAGATCATGTCGCACAATACGGTGTTTAATGGCATCTGGTGGGACCGTCTGCCTGGCTATGAAGCCTATGGCGAGAAGATTGAGCATGGACGCTGGATGAGTCCGCAGGAAACCAATGATGTATATAACGGGACTAAAATTGTGATTAACCTGCACCGTTCCCACGAGGATGATTCCGTCAATAACAACCATCTCAAAATACCACCTGCCTCGCCGAATCCAAGAACGTTCGAGATCTCGGCTTCCGCAACACTGCAGCTGACGGATGCACGTGATGACCTGGCGCGGTTCTATAAGCCGGGTGTGGAGATCGAAACCTATTCTTCTCCTCAAGAGCTGCTCGATAAGGTTGAATACTATCTTACGCACGAGAAAGAGCGCCGTGAAATCGCCCTCCGCGGATTGGAACGGACGCTCAAGGAACACACGTATGGCAGAAGGATTAATGAAATGCTGACCATTATATTCCCTTAATTTCCGGTCGGGAGGAGGTGTGCACAGACCTGCGTCCGATATGCATGCAGGTCTGTGCAGCCATGGCGACTAAACCGAAACTCATGTTGTTTTCCCATGTGTGCAATACCCGGAGTATTACCGGGGCAGAGAAACTTTTGCTCCATTTTATGAGGGAAATGGGCTCCATCTTCGACTGCGTGCTTGTTGCTCCGCAGGAAGGCAAGCTCGCCGGACTTGCGCGGAGATTCGACATTCAGGTCAAGATATGCTCGCTGCCCATGCTTCACGGTGTGTACACACCCTACCAGGGCATTGCCAATGATGCAGAACAGCTTCGCTACACACCAGCTTATCAGGACGTGGTTTCTCTTATCAGGGAAACTTCTCCTGCGCTGGTATTGACGAATACCTGTGTGAATGTGCTGCCTGCCATTGCAGCCAAATCGCTGCAGATTCCAGTTATCTGGAAGATTACGGAGATTATTCAGATCAATGCTCATACGGACGAAGCGGTGCAGATGATCGACCGATATTCGGACTGGATTATCGGCATATCCGAGACGGCTGCGGCCCCGTTCAAACATGCGGGCATGAGCGGCAAGCTGTCGGTTCTTCCACCAACCTGGGACCCGGCACTGCCTGCCCCGGACCGCTGGCTTCATTTGCGTGAACGCAAGCGCAAGGAGCTCGGTTTCAGGAACTCGCATGTCTGTATCGGCTATATCTCTTCTTTTATATATGATGCCAAAGGGCTGAGACCTTTCATTGACATGGCACTGCAGCTCTGCGAAACCCACTCAAAAGCCAGGTACTGGATCATTGGTGCGCCAGCAGACAAAAAGTACTATGACGAATGCGTAGCACGGGTGAAGAAGTCAGGATATGCCCGCAGATTTACCTTTACAACA
Source organism: Paenibacillus sp. P13VS (assembly GCF_015143645.1). NCBI lineage: Bacteria > Bacillati > Bacillota > Bacilli > Caryophanales > Paenibacillaceae > Paenibacillus > Paenibacillus sp. P13VS. The sequence goes on from NZ_WYEV01000008.1 coordinate 194,540, forward strand.
TTTGAAGAGAATGTATCTCTTGCCTATACAGCGATGGATATGGTGGTTATTCCGAGTATGGTCAAGGAAGGCTTTGGCATGACTGCGCTGGAGGGCGTTTATTTTGCCAAACCGGTTATTGCTTTTGCCCAGGGCGGTCTGTCGGAGCTGCTGGAAGGAGTCGGCAGCGGCCAATTTCTTGCTCCTCCGGGAGACAGCAATGCACTTGCCGTCTTGGCGACGACCCTGCTGAATGACACGGAGCTGGCTTCCGATATGGCCTGGCGAGGCCGGGCAGAAGCGGAACGATTGTATGGAATTGAAACCTACAGGGCTGGCATGCATACGATGGTGACACAGTGGTTGCTGCGATACCCTGGCTGGTTCCCTTACATTCAGGCACCGAATGGCCCGGTGTATACCTGGGGAGAAGGCGATTTGCGTACCGTACTTGCCCTGGACCCCGGGGCAGTCAGAGCACTTCTGTTCCCGCTGTCGGTTATTCAGGCATTACCACTCTCTCCACTTCCGCCAATTGCCGTAGGCCACCCTGTTCCCGCTGATGTGATTGAAAAGCGTCCGGCGAGCAAGGTCAGGAAACGGAAAACAGGGGTGAAAAAGCGAACCGGAAAAGCAGCTCAGCAAAAGAGAAAGCATCTGTACAGGGCGAAACCAACGGCTCGCAAGCGCACGACTTCCAGGTCAAGGCGCCGGGCGCGTCGGAAAGGTTCCAATACACGATGAAGGCGGGATAACGATGAAGATCATGACGGTGCTGGGCACGAGACCAGAGATTATCCGGCTCAGCCTGATCATTTCCAAGCTGGACCAGTACGCGTCCAAGCATATTCTTGTGCACACAGGACAGAACTTCACGGAAAGTCTCAGCGGTCAGTTTTTCAAGGAAATGGGCCTGCGGGCGCCAGACTACGTCCTTCAGGACGAAGCTGCCTCGCTGGGCCGACAGCTATCCTCCATGTTTACTCAAATGGAAGATCTGCTGCTTCAGGAAAAGCCGGACAAAGTGCTGCTGCTGGGTGATACCAACAGTGCACTCTGTGCCGTGCTGGCTGAACGCATGGGGATTCCAGTCGTCCATATGGAGGCAGGCAATCGATGCTTCGATCTGGATGTACCTGAAGAGAAAAATCGAAAAGTCATTGATGCCATATCGACCATTAATATGCCTTATACCGAACAAAGCAAGAAGCACCTGGTTAATGAAGGTGTGCCCAGTCGGCGAATTGTGCTCACGGGCAATCCGATATACGAAGTCATGCGTCACTATGACGCCCAAGTGAACGCCAGCAAAATATTGAAAAAGCTTAAGCTGAAGTCCGGGCAGTACTTTTTGGTAACCGCCCACCGGGCAGAAAATGTAGATCATCCGCCTCATCTGCTGGAGATCATGAAAGGACTGAACCAGGTTGCGGAAGAACACGGCCTGCGGGTGATCTGCAGCATCCATCCCCGAACGGCCATCCGTATCGCAGAACATTTGCAGTTGGAGATGAATCCGCTTGTGGAATTCCACGAACCGTTCGGATTTTTTGACTTCGTCATGCTGGAACGTCATGCACGCTGTGCACTGACGGACAGCGGTACCGTTCAGGAGGAATGCTGCATCATGGGGGTACCCACAGTCACCATGCGACGGACAACCGAACGTCCAGAGACGGTGGACTGCGGCAGCAACGTAGTCTCCGGGCTGGATGCAGCCCGCATTGCGGGATGTGTGAAGGTCATGACGGAGATGGCAAGTGACTGGGAATGCCCGCAAGGTTACAAGGCAACAGATGTATCCGGTAAAGTGGTCAAATTTCTGCTTGGAGGGAAAATACATGTTTGAAAATAAACGTATACTCGTGACAGGCGGTACTGGATCATGGGGGTATGAACTCGTGGCCCAACTGCTGCCCCAAAATCCAAAGGAAATCATCGTTTACTCCCGTAATGAATCAAGCCAGGTGGCCATGAGCCGCGAGTTCGAGGATCCTCGTCTTCACTTCCGAATTGGGGATATTCGTGACAAGGAAGCATTAACGGCGGCTTGCCAGCAAGTGGACTATGTATTCCATCTGGCGGCGCTCAAACATGTGCCGGTATGTGAAGATCAGCCTTATGAAGCGCTCAAAACCAACGTGATTGGTACTCAGAACGTAATTGAGGCTGCCATCGAAAACCATGTTGAAAAAGTCATCTATATCTCGACCGACAAGGCGGCCAACCCATCCAATTTCTATGGCATGACCAAGGCAATCGGCGAGAAATTAATCGTATATGCGAATTTGCTGCACAGCAACACCCGATTTGTGACTGTACGGGGCGGCAATGTACTTGGTACCAACGGCAGCGTGGTGCATCTCTTCAAGAACCAGATTCGTCAGAAAGGTGAAGTATCCATCACGGATATGAATATGACCCGGTTCTTCCTCACACTGAAGGATGCCATCACGTTGCTGTTCAAGGCTTCCGTAGAGAGTGTGGGCGGGGAGATTTTTGTCATGACGATGCCTACATGCAAAATTGTGGATCTTGCAGAAGTGCTCATTGAGGATTCCGGCGTAGAGAACGTGGCCATTGTGGAACGTGGTACCCGGCCTGGTGAGAAAATTCATGAAATTTTGATGAGTGAATTCGAGAGCATGACAACGGTTGTTTACGACGAACAATATCTGGTCATTCTCCCTACACTCGGCATACCGGGATTGCGTGAGCATTACACGAACTGCCCTCCGGTTTCCTTTAGCAGCTTCAGTTCAGAACATCAGTTGATGACGAAAGAGGAGATTCGCGACATTCTGAAACGCGGAGGATTCCTGTCATGAAGCTCCTGATACTTGGGGGAAACGGAATGGCCGGCCATGTTATGGTCGACTATTTCCGCCGTCAAGGTCTGCACAGTGTCTTCTACACCACGCGGGATGTGTCTGACCCGAACGGTCTGCTGCTGGATGTAAATGACAGCTATATGGTGGATCGTCTGGTGGAGGCTGTGCACCCGGACGTTATCGTTAATGCTGTTGGTGTGCTGAACAGCTTCGCAGATGAAGATAAAATTACCGCTTATCACATTAACGGCTTCCTTCCGCATCGTTTGCGGAGGGTGGCCGACACCATTGGTGCCCGACTCATTCATATCAGCACGGACTGTGTCTTCAGCGGGGACCGTGGTTCCTATACGGAGAATGATGTTACGGATGGGACATCATCCTACGCGATTACCAAGGCACTGGGTGAGGTTCATGATCCAGGGCACCTCACGATCCGCACCTCCATAATTGGGCCGGAAATCCGGAAGGGCGGCATCGGCCTGATGCATTGGTTTATGTCCCGCACAGGTGAAGTGGGTGGATATACGCGTGTGTTCTGGAACGGTGTAACTACACTGGAGCTGGCAAAATGGGTGGATCATTATCTGGCTTCACCTGTCAGCGGCCTGATTCATCTGGCGCATCCTGAACCTGTTAGCAAGCATGATCTGCTGCTTCTTTTCCAGCAGACCTGGAACAAGCAAGATGTGAAAATTGTGCCTGATGACAGTCTTGTGCAGGATCGTACCCTCGTTTCCACACGCGAGGATGTGAAGACAGACCTTCCGGATTATTCTACGATGCTGAAGGAGCTGGCATTATGGATGGAGCAGAGCTAACAGGCAAGAACGTGCTGATTACAGGGGCCTCCGGTTTTACCGGACGGCATGCTGTAGCATATTTCAAGAGCGTCGGTGCTAAGGTTGCCGCCGTGGTGCGGCGAGCAGGCGTGTATTCGTTTGGCGAAGGCGTAGCTGTACATGTGTGTGATCTGAATGATAAACAGCAGGTGCGTCAGCTGATTGATGAGGTGCAGCCGGATTACGCGCTTCATCTCGCTGGGAAAAACTCAGTCCCCGACTCCTGGTCGGACCCGCTGCTTGTGCTGGAAACGAATGTGATGGCTGTCCTGTATTTATTGGATGCTCTTCGAAGCTGTCCATCGGCACGGACCGTCATCGTGGGATCCCGGTTGAAATACACCGTCGAACCAGGTCGAAAACCAGAGCCTCCTCATCCTTACAGTCTCAGCAAAGCGCTGGAAGAAATGGTGTCATTGTCATGGATGTCCCTGTTTGGTCAGCAGATCATGCTGGCTGAACCCGGGAATTTGATCGGGGCCGGTCCTTCTACAGGAATCTGTTCACTGCTCGCAAGACATGTGGTTGCCTGTGAGCAAGAGGGCAAGCGTGAAGCTTTTCGTCTATCCGGACGGGATAATACAAGGGATTTCCTGGATGTACGGGATGCGGTCAGAGCCTATGCCACACTTCTTGTGCATGGAACTACGGGGACTGTCTATCCGGTGGTTTCCGGGACGGAGCGCAGTCTGGGCGAAATCGCGGATACCTTGCTCTCCATGTCAGAGGCGGAAGTGCCTGTCCGCTGGGACGGAGCCTCTTCAGGACCGGATGGGGCTGGCAAGGAGGAGGAGTTGTCGCTGCTGCGTAAACTAGGATGGCAGCCTCAGATTCCATTTGCCCAATCCCTTCAGGATATTCTGAGCGATGTTCGGAAGCAAGGGGGAGGGGCCAAATGAATCCAAAAGTATCCGTGGTCATTCCATTTTACAATTGCCCTTATGTGCAGCAGGCGATCCATAGCGCGATCAACCAGACGTATACCAACGTGGAGATCATTGTGGTGGACGACGGCTCGACAAGGCATGCGGAGCTTCTCCAGCCCTACCTGCCTCATATCTATGTGCTTGGCAAAAGCAACGGCGGCACAGCCTCGGCTCTGAATCACGGCATTCGTCATGCTTCGGGTGATTATGTGGTCTGGCTAAGCTCGGATGATCTTCTCTATCCGGATAAAATACGTTACCAGGTCGAGTTCATGCAGCGGGAAAATGTGCTTGCCTCACATACCAACTTTCATTACATCAATGAACATTCAGCGGTTACCAAGCTGCATGGTGGAGCAGAACCGATGGCTGACGTTGAATGGCTGCGCCGTTTTGTGGGTGGCAATCCTGTCAATGGTTGTACCGTCATGATCCGCAAGGATCTGTTCGGAGCTGTAGGCCTCTTCGATGAGCTGCTTCCATATACGCATGATCTGGATCTCTGGCTGCGTATCCTGCTGAATGGATATCGTTTTCCATACCTGAATGAACCCCTTACGGCATATCGCTGGCACGGCGGGATGGGGTCGGTGCGCCATGCGGAGACGATTGGCAGGGAAGCCTCCATGGTCTGGTCCAGATATCGTGAACCTTTGCTGCAGCGAATTGCAGCCATGGGTGGTTGAACCGTATGAAGGGATTGAGGGGTTATGGGAGCAAGTCGCCATAATACCCTCTTTCTATGTATCCGCTCATGCGTAATTCTTGATCTTTCCCTCACAGATGCCCGCGAACCGGAGACAGTTCCATCATATGATAAGGGTAGGAGTTTTATAGAGACAGGCGAGGAAAGGGGAGGCCCGAATGGAACCCAAAGTTTCAATTGTCATCCCGTTTTACAACTGTGCTTATATTGAGCAGGCTGTTCACAGTGCTCTGAACCAGACATATCCTCATATCGAGGTTATCGTGGTGGATGACGGGTCTACGAAGCATGTGGAGAAGCTGAAACCATTTATGGATCGTATCACCTATGTTCGAAAGGAAAATGGGGGGACGGCTACAGCCCTGAATGAAGGGATCAAGCGTGCGTCGGGGGACTATTTCGTCTGGCTCAGCTCGGATGACGTCATGCTGCTGGATCGGGTGGAGAAACAACTGGAATTCATGCTGAAGGTTAAGGCCTCCTTCTGCCATGGGGCCTATCATTATGTCAATGAAAACAGTGAATGGATGGATACGGTGCAGCCGGAAGTAGGCAGCCGTCTCGAGATGCTGCAGGTGCTGCTCGAAGGCTGTCCCATTAACGGCTGTACCGTGATGCTGGAGATGGATGCATTTCGGAAGTTCGGCTTGTTTGACACCGAGTTCCGCTATACCCATGACTATGAGATGTGGCTGAGATTATTCCCGGTTTATGAGCTGTTTTATTTTAACGAGCCTTTGATGTGTTATCGGGTTCATGATTCAATGGGAACCAAAAAACACTTTGAAGCATTAAAAGCCGAGATGGAAATGGTTCAGGCCAAACATCGGCCCATTTTGCTGAATCTGCTTCAGATCGGCGGTTATTGGCAGTAGTCATGGGTATATTCCGACATAAGAAAGATAAAAAGCACGTAAAAGAGAGGGTAATTCTTCTGGTTCTCCTGAGTTGTGGACCAGTGGGGATGCTCTCTTTTTGCTTTTTCATGATTCAGATCGTCTTTCAATGGAAATAACCCTCTTGCAGCAAGAGGGTCAGCATCCCTATATGATTAATCATTAGAGCACATAATAGCCATTGCCTCCGGATCAGGCAGGGTATACTCCTTGGGGAGTGTTTCTACCAAGGCATTCATAATCTCATAATTCACTTCAATGTGGGGGGTAGAGACAGGGACGGAAAACCAGCCATTATATAAATCACTCGGTACGAGCAGCGTCATATCGGGTGCCCTCCTTTTTGAATTGCTTCCTGGTATACCTGTAGTGTGCGCATTCCCATTTCCTCCAGGGAGCGGTATTTCTCTGCCCAAGCCTTGGCCTGTGCGCCGACCCGCAGACGAGTGGCGTCATCCTGCAGCAGGGCGTTCAATAGTGCGCTCAGGGAGTCCGCATCCTGCGGAGGAACGACCCAACCGGTATGAGCAGGCTCAACCATCTCCGGCATGCCTGCCGTACCGCTTACGATAACAGGAAGTCCGGCAAGCTGGGCTTCCGTAACCGAGAAGGGCTGCGTGTCCTGCAGGCTGGGCTGTACATAAATATCGGCACGGCGCAGGAACGAAGGAATGTTGTCCAATTTGCCCCAGAATACGATATCTCCTCCAACACCAAGATCATTAGCCTGGGAACGCAGGTCTTCCATCAAATTCCCTTCTCCCGCAATCCAGCAGACCCAATCAGAGCGAAGTTGCTTCAGGCTGGCCAGAGCGTTGATCAGGACATGAACGCCTTTGATAAATTCCAGTCTGCCTGTGAAGGCGATGACCTTCTTGCCTGCAGGGGGCCGCTGCCGGAACCGGACGGAGGCCTGGGAACGGTAAGCGGGAAGGTCCACAGCATAAGGGATCAGCCGGAATTTGTCCTCAGGAACCTGCAATGATGTGAGTGTACTTTTGATCCAGCGGCTGGATACCAGAATCAGCTCGGATTGTGCGGCGCTCCGCTGCTCCAGTGAGAGGAAATAGCGTCCCCGTCTGGATTGCAAATAGGCTGGAAGCGAAAGCTGCGGTTTGGATTTTTGCTCATCATAAAAGGTTTCGCGTGCAAGTGCCCCGTGATAACTGGTTACCATGGGGGTGTTCTTCTTCAGAATACGTTTCATCGCGACGGCTGCTACGGGATCTTGTGCATGAATCATGTCATAGTGTTCTACACCCAGACTGGCAGCTGCCATTTCAAATGCATATCGGTTCAGTTCGTAATACGCGAGGAGAGGGTCGGCTGTAAATTGCGGAAGATCTGTCGGATTGAGCTTGGCTTGCAGCATAGGCCATACGTTTTCTTTGGAAAAGTCCCGATTCAGGTTACGGATATAAACTTCATTCTTCGCGCCGTTCGTTCCCATGATATCGACTTCAACGCCAAGTGCCATCAACCTGTCGGCGAGCTGTTTTACATAGGTCCAGATGCCTCCCATTTGTGTAAGCTCCCAGTAGGTAACGAGCAGAACTTTCATAAGTACCTCCTTGTCACGGCCTGCACAGGCGGTTCTGCTATCCTTCTATTCTATGAGAGAAGCCGTGCCAAAGGCCGGGCAGGAAGGTACTTCTGCCAAAAATGGGTGAATACAACTGGCATAGGTCGTAGGGCAGCATAAACTATTTACAGGTCGTACACAGCAGAAGGAGGCACAAGTGTGGGTGCATATATAATGGAAGTCCATGAGGGCATGCTCCAAACAGCTATTCCGATTAAGTATATCGACGTCGAGGTCGCATTCGCAGGGGAAGACGGAGCGGATATATATGTCGGCGGGATCAGCCCAACCAGTGGAGAACTGTATCGGCATATCTTTCATATTGGAGCAGAGTCGACCGGCAGCAGCCGTAATCACATCATTCATGACCTGAACGTTTCACCCCATATGTGGCAGCTGCGAATTATCAGCAATAAGAGCAGGCCCTATCATCTGGAGATTAGGGTGTATTGCAGAAGTGCTTGTGGACAGACTCTGGGTGTGCTCTCTGAACACCAGATGATTAAGCTGGCAGATTAGTTAGGCAGGACGAATGATGGAAAACTAGCCAAATCGGTGGAGCAGGAGAGAGCCTGTTCCCTTTTTTGTGTTTGCTTATACTGAATTTTACATAAGAAAATAGCTTGACAGCAAAGGTATTTTCATTAAAATAAAACCATGGTTAAAACAAAAGTTTAAAACGACGGTTTAAAACAAATGTTTGAATCAGTCATGATTATAAGGCTGTACGCGAGGGTATTTCCCTCCAAGCCGGAAAAGAGAGTGGTCAATGAAACAACAAACAGCAGTTCACCAGAATCCGGAGGAGTTCTCGATCAAAACGATTATTCTTCCGCTCTTGGCCATCATCGTTGGTATGATTATGGTCATTCTGGACAGTACGGTCGTGAACGTCGCCATTCCGAATCTGGTACAGTACTTCGAGACGGATCTGAAGACAATCCAATGGACCGTAACGGGCTATACCTTGGCATTATCGGCAGTTATCCCATTAGCCGGATGGCTCACGGATCGTTTCGGTGCCAAAAGAGTCTTTCTGTTCACCATAGCCATGTTTACCCTCGGATCGGTATTATGCTCGATTGCACAGTCTCCGGAGCAATTGATTGTGTATCGGATTATCCAGGGACTTGGCGGAGGAATGGTGGCTCCAATCGGGATGGCTATGGTTTTTCGTCTGGCTCCTCCCGAAAGAAGAGGCTCCATCATGGGCATGCTCGGGATTCCAATGCTGCTGGCTCCTGCGCTGGGACCGGTATTGTCTGGGTGGTTCATTCAGTCCCTCAGCTGGCACTGGATCTTTCTGATCAATCTGCCAATCGGTATCGCTGCTTTTATTCTATGTATCAAATTTCTGCCTGATACGGACCGTGGAAGAACACCTGCGCTGGACCTGTTAGGCATGATTCTCGCACCGATCGCCTTCTCTATGCTCGCCTATGGTGTAAGTGAGGGAGGCACAAGCTGGACGTCCACCTCAACACTGACAGGTGTAATCGTTGGAGGCGTGGCGTTGATCCTGTTCATCATTGTGGAGCTGCGTCACCAAAATCCATTGCTGGAACTACGGGTGTTCAAATCCTCTGATTTCACACGAGGCATTATTCTGGCGTGGGTTTCGCAAATCGCTTTGTTTGGGGCCATGATTTTGATTCCGCTCTACCTGCAGCAGATCAAAGGCTACACAGCTTTGGAAACAGGGTTAATCCTGCTACCACAAGCGTTGGCATCCGGTGTAGGCATGCCGCTTGGAGGCCGTTTGTTTGATAAAATCGGGGCGAGACCCCTTGCATTCGTGGGTCTGGGTATCATCTCGGGGGCACTCTTCATCCTGTCTTCCATTACATCCGAGACGGGCCTGGGTCTAATTATTCTGAGTCTCGTGATGATGGGACTCGGTATGGGTCTATCCATGATGCCACTGAATACGCATGTGCTTAACGCTGCTCCGCGCAAGTTGGTTGGTCGAGTCACACCGCTTACCGCTGCTGCGCAGCAAGTCGTTGTATCTTTTGCGGTTGCTGGTTTGACCGGTTTCCTGACTTCCCGAATTGCGTCCAACACAAGTGGCACGGACGTTACATCTGTCATTAAGGGTCTCGTGTCTGGTTTCAACGATACGTTTTTCCTGGCCGCGTGCATTGCATTGTTCGGTTGTTTACTGAGTCTTATTCTCCGTAAACCAAAACGAATGCAGGAAGAAACGCTCCAGACCGGGGATGAACCGGATCCGGCCATGATGCTGGGGCACTAATGAATCATATTTAATGGATAGGTGCTTAATCATCTCTCTAATCCGAGGCAGTTCAGAACATATCTGAACTGCCTTTTTGCATTGCTCATGAGAAGATGCGTAGAGCGGTCATCATTTCCCGGAAGGAAATAGCGTACCGATCCGGAGAGAAAGAGGCTGTCATATGTTCTCTGCCCTGTTCACGGATAGATTTACGCAACTTTTGGTTACGCATGAGTTCGATCCCTTCATCTGCTGCTGCATTTACATTGCCCAGAGGATAGAATTTGCCTGTCTTGTTATGGGTTATGAATGAACGTACACCATCTGAATCGGTGCTGAGTACCGGGCAGCCGCAGCTGATGGCTTCAGCAACCGCATAACCAAACCCTTCAAGAAGGGATGTCGAGAGCATGATTCCTCCCGAAGCTGCAATCATGGAATAGAACGTAGGCATCTGGGAGTGAGGAACATTGACAAAGATGCCGATGCGATCCTCTAAACCATGTTCAGCCAGCATATGACGGAACATCACTTCGTCTTCGGGATTGGCCAAGCTGGGATCATGAAACAGCCAAAGTCTGGCTTTGGGGATTTTTTGGATAATCTTGCTGGAGATGCTCAAGTATTCTCGCCAGTTTTTATTGTGTTCCAGCCGGCCGACCCAAGCCAGAACGGGGTAGGGTGGGGTGTCCACGGGAACTGGAGCAAACGTATCGGTGTCCAGCATATTGGGGATAACAAACCGGTGCAGCCAAGGGCAGATATGAATAAACATATCCAGCAAATGATCGGTAGGCGGTAAAACGGCAGCGTCACAATGGGCCTGGAGGTAAGGAATCGCCATCTGGATCGTTTCCAGTGCCTGATCTCTCGTTCCGAGACCCTGGGCTTCAAAAATAATTCGTCCTGTATAGCCGAGTCCTCTCAATCGACCAGGCATGGAAATATCCGAAGTCACAATAATGGCGTCATAACGCTGGCTGTGAATCAAAAAACGTATTTCTTCATCATTGGACGCGGTGAAGACCGGGGTACCGGTGCTGTTCTGCAAACCCGATCCTGTATAAAGGTACAATAGGTGCGCTTCAATGCCATGACGTTGCAGAACGGCTGTCCGCAAGCGGTTCAAGGTATCCACGCCACCGCTTGGTACAAAAAACGTGAATAATACTTTCACACGGTTCACCCTCTGACTTTTGTGCAGGAACTCATACTCCTGAGCATTTTGCATCAATCCAATAGCGACTTCCAATCCTCAATATATAGATCGAAATGGTCCTATTCGTCTATAATATTGTCCCTTGGAGCGAGTGGAATCGAATGATGCAAAATGCTGACTCCTGTACTGTATGGTACGTATCCCCAAGGCACAGGGTGTGGGTGAAACCCAAGTTGTTCACATTTTGGACATATTTTTTTAATCTTTCTTTTAAGTGTCATTAAGCTGGGTTTAGGATAGACCCCGTAAGATACAAGGAACTTCCCGTGTAGACCATCTGGATTGCTTGATGGTACACGGGTATTTTAACGGGAAAGGATGAATAATGTGCTCGAAGTGAAACAGGTCAGCAAAGTGTATGATGGACGGCGCGGCGTGCATCAACTGGATTTCACAATGGAGCGCGGTGAGATTGTTGGTTTTCTCGGGCCCAATGGTGCCGGCAAAACGACAACGATGCGCATGATCACCGGTTACCTGCAGCCCACCGCCGGGTCGATTGTGGTTGATGGACAATCTGTGCATGATCAGGGCAGAGCTGTTCGTTCCAAAATCGGTTATCTTCCGGAAACACCGCCGCTATATCCGGACATGACAGTGCAGTCCTATTTGAAATTCGTCGCGAACCTGAGGGATGTTCCGGCACGCGAGATTAAACTGCGGGTCAGTGAGATGGTCAGCAGGCTGGGGCTTCAGGAGCGGGAGAAACAACTGGTGCGTGGACTATCCAAAGGTTATAAACAGCGACTGGGACTGGCGGGAGCCATTATCCACAAGCCTGATCTGCTCGTCCTTGATGAACCTACATCAGGGCTGGACCCGAATCAGATTATGGAGATTCGTGATCTGATCCGGGAGCTCGGCGAAAATCATACGGTGCTGCTCAGTACGCATATTCTGCCTGAAGTCAGCACGCTATGTAACCGGATGTTGATTATTAATCAGGGACAGCTCGTACTTGACGGTTCACCACAGCACTTTGGTTCTTCAATGGGAGATCAGTTCAAGGTATCCATTGAAGTCAAAGCGACAGAGCAGCAGCTGCATCATTTGCTGACACCTTGGGAGAAGGTGAGGAGGGAAGTTATTCAACCCTCGGACGGAAATGGCGGCACAGATCAGCAGGGAACGGTTAAAATGCTGCTTACCGGAGATTCACCCGAGGACTTCCGGGAAGAGCTGTTTTATCTTTTATCCGGAGCGGGACTGCCGATCCTGGAAATGAAGAAGGAAAATCTCAGTCTGGAGCAGATCTTCCTGAAGCTGACTACAACGGAAGCAGACAATGAGTCACCGGTTGAAGATACGCCTGACCCGGCTCGTGAAGACTCTGCGGATTCGCCAACAGAGGAGGAATCCAAATGAGACGAATGATGGCTATTTGCAATAAGGAACTTCAGGCGTATTTTTTGTCACCCACATCCTATTTCGCCTTTGCGGTCTATGTGCTGATGACAAGTTTATTGTTTTACTCCAGCTTCGTGTATTACCAGCCCAGTATTGTGGATTATCGCCTAGTGCTCGGTGATACCTTATCCATGCTGCTGTTTGTGGTGCCTTTATTGACCATGAGACTGGTTGCTGAGGAATTCAGGCAGGGTACAGATGAGCTGCTGCTGACCTCCCCGGCTCGGGTAACGGAAGTCATATTTGGGAAGTATCTGGCCTCTCTGGCCATTCTGATCGTGCTCATTCTGTGCAGTCTGGTCTATCCGTTCATTATGTCGTTCTTTGGAACGTTGGATCTGACCTCGGTTTGGCTGTCGGCGCTGGGACTCTTCTTCCTGGGCGGCAGCATGATGGCGATCGGATTATTTGCTTCTACATTATCTCAGCATCAGATGGTGTCTGCGGTGGCCGGTTTTATTATTTTGCTCGTATTGTGGATGCTTGATTCATTCGCAGGCAATATCGGTTCTGCGCTGCAGAAATGGCTTGATCCATTTGCGCTGACGAACCGTTTTGACAGCTTCACGAAGGGTGTGCTCAGTGGACCGGATATCTTGTATTATGTGACGCTATCGGGCGTATTTCTGCTACTGAGTATTCAAATCGTGGAACGGAAGCGGTGGAGGTGAGAAGATGAAAAAATGGTTGAGTCATACGAATAGTACGGTGCTGTCTGTAGCGGTCATCGGCATTTTTATTTTGCTTACGCTGTTTTTGAATTCGCTTGGCGGATTCCAGCTGGATCTGACGGCAAACAAACAATACACCTTATCGGACCAGTCACTGACCGCGATCAAAAATGTAAAGGATGACGTTAGCATTAAGGTATTAACGGTGGAGAATGCCAACAATACCGTCTTGAATCGCGAAGTAATGGACATGGTTCAGGAGTATACCAAACGAAACAGTAAGCTCAAGATGGAACAGTATAACCTGACACAGGAACCGACGTTGGCCTCCAAATACGGCATCACAGGCAGTTCCATCGTCCTGGAGCAGGGGGATCAATATAAAGTTATTGATATCGCCAGTCTGTTTACAGGAGTAGGGGATGGCAGTGATGGGTCATACCAGTTCACGGGGGAGGAAAAATTAACGCAGGCTCTGATGAATCTCTCTTCCACCGAAAAGAAGAAAATGGTATTTCTGACAGGGCATGAGGAACTTGGTCTGGATCAGTTGACCACGCTTCGTTCGTCCCTGGAGCAAAACAACATTACAACAGAAGAACTGCAGCTCAATCAGGCCGGAGCGGTTCCCGAAGATGCGGACGTACTCGCGATCATTGGCCCGCAGCGTGATCTGAGCGACACTGAATTAAAAGCCATTCGAACCTATCTGAGCAATGGTGGCAAGCTGATGTTGTCCCTCGGTTTTGTGGAGGATATGAAATCCAGCTGGAAAAATATAGACAAGCTCATGGCCGATTATGGAGTGGTTGATGAGCATGCCGTGATGGTGGACAACAAGCAGGCCAGCACGATGGGACCACTATGGGTTGTACCCGAATACGGTACACATGCCATTACAGATAAACTGTCCGCAAGTCAGTTGTATCCGATGTTATCCCTGTCGATTGCCCTGACAAGCAAGGAACAGGAGAAGTATACACTGTCGCCACTGATTCAATCTTCGGATGATAGTTACGGCGAGACGAATATTGAGGGCTTGCTGCAAAACGAAACAGCGAATGATCCGGATCAGGATATTCAGGGACCTGTCGAGCTCGGTTATGCAGCAGATACGACTGAAGGCAAACCGAAAGCCGTGATCCTTGGATCTTCCATCTTCATGCAGGATTCGGAAATCGGGAATGGCGGCAACCGTGACTTCATTTTGAATACCGTCAATTATTTAAGTGAAAAAGAGGACGGGTTAACCATTCGCCCGCGGGTGCAGGCTGGTTATGAAGTGGCTTATCTGAATGGTGAGCAGGCCAGAACGATTTTTTTCGCTGCGATTGTTGGTTTCCCGCTTATCTTTGTTATCATAGGTGTATTCTTATGGTGGAGGCGCAGACGCGTATGAAGAAATGGATTCCGACGATTCTGGTCGTATTGGTACTGATTGTGGGCTGGATTTATGCGGCCAATCAGAATTATTTTCGCGAAGAAGAGGCGGTCAAGGTCCAACTGCTTGGCATTCAGTCTGATGATATCCAGTCGATCACCATTCATGACCCGAGTACAGATCAGACGGACGAAGAGGCTTCTTCCTCTTTATCTGCCCAATTGGAGCTGAAAGACGGCGTATGGAGCATGGTGGAACCCAAGGCGTACCCGATTAACGGTTATACCATCAGCAGCTGGCTTGATGCGCTAAGCGGAGCAGAACAGGAACTGGTGGTGGAAGAGACACCGACCGATCTGGAGAAGTATGGATTGGGTTCGACTGCTGCCCGTTTGGATATCAAAACCAAGGACAGCCGTGACATCATATTAAAGATCGGCGGACAGCTTCCGGCAGATGATGCCCGTTATGTTCAGGTGAATTCCGGGCCTGTTGTTGCTGTGAAGTCGGAGTCGATCAGCAATATGGAGCTGACAAGGCATGATCTGCTCGATACGACACCGTTTAATCTCGATGATACGAATGTGGCTTCTCTGGACTGGGAAGGAGAAGCAGCGACCTGGGTACTGAAGTCGGCTTCGGAAGGCGGTGCGGCCGAGCGGACATGGACGCTAAATGGTGAGACGGTTGAATCCACGGAAGCCGTATCTCTCATCGGCAAAATTAAAAATCTCTCCACGGCGGACGACGTTCGCAAAGCCTCCGAGCTCAAGGATGCTGTGCCACGATTCACACTTTCTGTGGAGCAGAAGGTAAATGGAGAGAATGTAACCGATGTGTATCGGGGGCTTAACGTTGCATCCGAACCGGATATCATTTACGTGATAACACCAGATGGCCAATGGGCATATTCCCTACAGGCGGATGCCTTGCAGGATGCGGAGAAATTTCCTGATACGGTGAAAGCAGCTGACGCATCGTCGGATGCAGGAAGTGCAAGTGAAGATTCAACCTCATCAGCAGAGTAGTCTTGGAAATGTGATATACGCAGTTAGATAAACTAAATCCATAGGTTCATTCGGAAAAAAAGCGGTGTCGCACATAACGTGCTGGCGCCGCTTTTTTGTTTTTTTGTTGCGCAGGACAGGTTCCATATCCTTTCAGCATATCGGGTACTTCAGAAGCGCATCCTATCCTTGTGACCTAAACCATACACATTGGAGGATGAGACATGCCAGCAGCCAAAAAGGCGAAAGCAATCAGCTTATCATTGTCTACTGCAATTTTTGTAATGGCCGGACTGACAGGGTGCGGTGATGGCCGGGATAACAACAATTTGCAAACCAATAATGCGGGTCAGGAAGTTCGAGGCCTGAACCGTTATGGTGTGGAAACCAATGGAATGGATGGCATTCGTGCCAAGAGTTATCGCATGCATAATGTCACTGACCTGAAATCCAGTGACGAACTGGCTAAACGCATTACCGAAATGAAAGAGATCAAGTCGGCCAATGTACTGTTAACCGACCGTAACGCTTATGTTGCTGTCCGTTTAACTGACGGTCATGCCGGCAAGATGGATAGTCAATCGAATCGTAACGGTAACCATAACAGCACGATGAATGGTACTTTGCGGAATCGTGCGAGTGGAACCATGCGAACGGAGAGCATGAATCAGGATCTGGGTGGTATGCGCGTTCATGCGGGCGACGGAACGATGTCACCGTACACGACCAGTGGTATTGCGCCAGGATTGAACACCGGTTCGGCTACAGACCGCAGCCATATGGGGAACGACCGCAGCATTTACGGAACAATGGGTACCGGATCATTCGGCATGATGCGCGGGCTCACGAACACGGGCAGAGAACGTACGATGAGTGATGGCCATTATGGAATGCAAAGTGAAGGACAAGGCGTAGGACAACGCCAGGACAGCTCGGATGACAACACGTCTGAAGAGATCAAAGGCAAAGTTGCAGCCAAAATCAAGCAATTTGCACCGAATGTAGAGAATGTCTATGTATCGGCCAATCCGGAATTTGTCGAGCATGTGGAGTCCTATGCGAAGGACATTCGTAACGGCAAACCCGTTAGCGGCATGATTGATACGTTTCAATCGATGGTTGAACGCATCTTCCCCACCAACGCCATGAATCAGCGCCGTGATGGTATTCTTGGTGATGGCGTGTTAAACCGCAACAACAATAATGATGGCATTATGCATCCTAATCATCGGTAAAAACAGCTCAACAAATATGCCTTTGCGCGGATGAATACATCAGTGGCAAAGGCATATTTTTTATCCCAGCATCTACGAAAAAGCAGAACTACATAACAGTGTGTATCCTCAATTACGAAGGATCAACAAATGACAGCCCATTTTTTTCATAAAACTGAACCATCGCCCTTGACCTTACATAAGATGAGTTGACTGTATCCCCTTAACCTTGTTACACCAACACAACCCGAGCAAGGAGGGGTGAACATTGAAGGGTATCGATCATAAAAGCAAATTTTTGTTGACCCACCGTGAACGCGAAGTATTCGAATTGCTGGTTCAGGACAAAACGACGCGTGACATCGCAGGGCAGTTATTCATCAGCGAGAAAACGGTGCGTAACCATATTTCGAATGTGATGCAGAAACTCAATGTTAAGGGTCGTTCGCAAGCAGTTGTAGAGCTGATTAAGCTCGGAGAACTGAAGATTTAGTTGCGAATAACAGTTAAGATGTCGAAGCAGCATGAAAGCCTTTCTCTATTCTCCTACGATGAAGAATGGGGCAAGGCTTTTTTGCTTTTTAGACGGGGTAGCCGATCATAAAGGTGAATAGTAAAGAGTGATAGCAGTTGCCGCAATTGTTAAAATCAACCATAATAAGCTTATAGAGCATGACTACATAAGAAATGAGAGGAAAGAAAAATGGATCACTTCTTAAATGAATTTGAGGACAAGTTCAGAGCCGGCTTTCTTCCCGATCTGGAGCAAACGCTGCAAGAGATGCAGCATGAAAAAGTATATGCTTGTGCGTTTGGAACAGACAGTGACTGGATCACCCTGTTTATGGCGGCTAATACGGAGGAATCGCTTGCGAGACATATTGCCAGGATGAAAGAAGAAGGGCTTTGTGACAGTGAGCAGGACGAAATCTACTATCGATGGGGCTGCTCAGAGTATCAGTATGGCGAAGATACGCATTTCAACCATATCAGCCGATTGTTGTATGCTGCGGAAGAGGTTCAGCATTATAAGGATGAGATGATACAGATTATTGCCAAGGTCGTGAATGAAACACCTGATGAAGTTTTTGCCCGTTACGGACAATCCAAGGCAGACATTACGTTCTTCATATCCATGACCGATGATGATCAGGCTGAAGAACTGGAAAATCAATCGGTTGTATTGATGACAGAAAGTAGCCTGGCCAGTG
Source organism: Paenibacillus sp. P13VS (assembly GCF_015143645.1). NCBI lineage: Bacteria > Bacillati > Bacillota > Bacilli > Caryophanales > Paenibacillaceae > Paenibacillus > Paenibacillus sp. P13VS. The sequence goes on from NZ_WYEV01000008.1 coordinate 212,648, forward strand.
AGTTTTTGAAGCGGTATGATGGTCTGGAGTAGTTTATCGATTGGAGACAAAATAGCCTTGCCACACAATGTATAAGATGAGTTAACGGAATGGACTGCAGTATATTTGGGTTCTTTCAGAGTCTTTCCCTGTTCTTCATCGGATTAGGGAGAGGCTTTTTTTGTTATAACCTGAAAAAGAAATGATCCTCCTACCTAAGGCTGTTTTCTCGAATAAACAATCTCCATGAGCTCTTCGAAAAAGGCTGATAAAAGAGCTGCTCCAACGCCTCGCACCGGGCCTCATCCAGATGCAGATAGAGTGCCTTTTTGGCGATTTTGGCAGCTGGTTGCGAAGCAGACTTCCGACTTCCCGCTTTTCGCCTGACCGGAATATGAAACTGCAACAAATCCTCCAGGCGGTGCCATCCTTCCCAGCTCATTCTTCCGCCACGTTTCCAGTCGATTGCATACAGGGCATAATAGTCCCGACCACCGCTTTGCTTGACAGCAATAACCCAGGAGGAAGGGATGATTTTTTGTTTTTGTCGTTGATTCACTTGGTGGTGCTCCTTCGTTGATCGATAGACTGCATTCATCATTACTATAAGCCTTACGTCTTGTCTGCTTCAAGAAGCGATGATGTAAACTTTCATTTTGAAGATGGAGTAAATTCCCTTGATTTGCAGATGAAGCTTGATTAAAATGAAGCTATAAAAATTATTTTCTTTATTTATTATAAAAATATAAAAATTATTTTCAGAGGAGTATACTCATGGCAGCCATCATACATGCCTTACAGCAAGAGCTGGATGGACTTCCATCACAGGAACGGCGAATTGCAGAGGTTATCTTGCAATCTCCGTCGGATATCCCCGGCTGGACGATTAATTACCTTGCTGAACAAAGCGGTACCAGTCCGGCAACGGTCACTCGTTTCTGTAAGTCCTTTCACTTCAAGGGCTTCCCGGATTTTAAAATGAAGCTCGCCGCAGAGCTGTCTCATTCAACGGACAAAACGGCGTATCAGGATATCGTGGCAGGCAATCCGTTGTCCAAAATTGTGGAGGCCATCGAGGCCAACCACCTTGCCTCCATTGCGGATACCACCCGTCTGCTGGATTTGGGCAGATTGGAGCATGCGGTTCAGCTATTATGCCAAGCCCGTCGCATTGACCTGTACGGTGTGGCGACCTCATCCATCGTGACGCAGGATTTCTATCAGAAACTCGTGCGAATCGGCAAAAGCTGTACGGCCTTTTCGGATTCACATATGCAGATTACGTCAGCTTCCTCGCTAAGTGAAGGAGATGTGGCCATGGCCGTATCCTACTCGGGTGAAACGCCTGAGACCATTGATGCTCTGCATTGCGCCAAACAGGCGGGAGCTGCAACGATCTCACTTACTTCCTACGGGAACAACAAGCTCGCCGGAGTATCCGATATTCCGCTATTTACGTCTTCACTGGAAGAGGGTATGAGACGGGGAGATATGGCTTCCCGGATTGCGCTGCTGCATGTCATTGATATTTTGTTCACAGGCATGATGAGTGCCGATTTCGACCGCTTTATCCCCAAACTGGAACAATCGTATCACAATGTGCAGTCCTATCGAGTTCAACAACATGGAGGTGCGTGAGATGAACATTCGTATTTTTGAAAATGAAGAAGACCTGAATGCTACAGGTGCTGGCCTGATTGCCAGCTTGCTGCAAACGAAACCACGGGCTGTGCTCGGACTCGCAACGGGAAGTTCTCCGGTGGGCATTTATAAACAGCTCATTAACTTGTACCAGAAAGGGCTGGTGAGCTTCGCGCAGGCTTCTTCCTTCAATCTGGATGAGTATGTCGGGCTTCCGGTGGAGCATCAGGAGAGCTATCGCAGCTTCATGAATGAGCAGCTCTTTCATCATATTGATATGGATCTGGCCAAAACGCATGTACCGAACGGGCAAGCAACAGATCTGGACCAGGAATGTGCCTTGTATGAACAGCGGCTGGATGACCTGGGACCTGTAGACCTGCAGCTGCTGGGTATTGGACACAATGGTCATATTGGCTTTAACGAACCGGGGAATGAACTGACCGGACGCACGCATGTGGTGGATCTGAAAGAAGAGACCCGCAAGGCCAATGCCCGTTTTTTTGCAAGTATTGATGAAGTCCCTGCTCAGGCCATAACGATGGGGGTAGGTACGATTCTGAAAGCCAAACAAATTTTGCTGATCGCCCGCGGTGAGGAAAAGGCCGAAATCATTCGCGAAGCCTTCATGGGGCCGATCACAACCCAGTGTCCTGCGTCCTTGCTGCAATGCCATCCGAATGTGGTTGTACTGCTGGATCGTGCTGCCGGGAGGTTGGTAAAATGAAAGGAACTGACATGGCCCACTCCAACAAAGAGAGCGGCAGCCCCATTTATCTTCTTCGCGGTAAAATGGTGCTGCCTGAAGGTCTGGCGCAGGATGGCCTGCTCGCCTGGACCGCTGGGAGAATCATATACGCCGGGTCACCGGAAGGTCTGCCGGCATCCATCCGTGATCAGGCGGTTCCTGTGCCTGTACCCGCTGGGGGCGTTATCGTCCCCGGGTTCATTGATATCCATGTCCACGGTGGTTATGGAGAAGATTTCATGGATGCAAGCCAAGAAGTGTTGGACAAGATTACTTCCTTTCACAGTACGCAGGGTACCACTGCCATGCTTGCAACGTCCATGACTGCTCCGAAGGACAGACTGGATGAGGTGCTCGCTGAAGTGGACCGTTATCGTTCCAAGTCCATGCCATACGCCCAGCTTGAGGGCGTGCATCTGGAAGGGCCGTTTTTTAGTCCAAAATGGCCTGGTGCACAAAATCCGGACCATATTGTACTGCCCAATGTATCATGGCTCGCCGAATGGGAAAAAGAGTATCCCGGCCTGATTCGCCAAGTTACGCTGGCGCCGGAACGGGAAGGGGCACTTGAAGTTATTGCATGGCTGCGTCAGCAGCGGATTACTGCAGCGCTCGGTCACACGGATGCGACCTACGAAGAGGTGGAGCGAGCGGTTGAAGCCGGGCTGCATCACGCGGTACATACGTACAATGCAATGACTCCGCTGCATCATCGTAATCCCGGAGCCGCGGGAGCCGTACTGAGTGATCCAAGAATCAGCGCTGAAGTCATTGCTGATGGCATTCATGTGCACCCTGCAGCGATCTCCATCCTGGCTCAGCTCAAGCAGTCTGCCGATCAGCTTGTGCTGATCACAGACGCCATGTCCGCTGCCGGACTGGAAGACGGGGAATACAAAATCGGCGACCTGCCCGTGATCGTGAAGGAGGGCGTAGCCCGATTAAAGGACGGCGGCGCATTAGCGGGAAGCACCCTGACGATGATTCGTGGCTTCCGCTATCTGGTACAGGACGTAGGCATGAGCCTGAACGCTGCATCTCGCGCAGCCAGTCTCACCCCGGCACGCCTGCTCGGAATCGACCATCGCACCGGTTCCCTGGCTGCAGGGAAACAGGCAGATATCGTTTTGCTTAACCAGGAATTGGGTATTGAGGGTGTATGGGTTAAAGGCAGAATGATTGGCGGTTAAGGTAGTGGGTGAGGGTACAGAACTTTATCATCAGGAGTAAGACAGAAGCATGACGGTTTTCCGCTGGAGAGGCAATCGGGTGAGTAATATGTTAAAATAGTCTCAAAAATAGACGGGATCTGCGGATCACGCATAACGGAGGCGTGAAACATGGAACGTAACGCTATGCTCGAGTTCGATCCATTCCTCACAGAGCTGGCGGAAAAACTGCACGTGCACGGATATTATGCCTTTTATGGTGAGCATTACAATGAAGCCGATATGGAGCAGTACCGCAGACACCTGTTTAACTCATTCCGCAATATTGTATGGGTAGAGCTGGATGCACGCAAAAAATATATGATTGTCGATCATCGTGGACGAAACACTGTCATGAAATTGATCGATGGCATGCTGAATACCCGTAGAACACTGCGGGCCAATCAGGCGATGGCGGGCACGGATACGTCCAACGTTCAGCAGGAGATTACCCATCTGATGCAGTTGGTGCACATGCTAAGATTTACTACGTTTAGAACATAGAAATATCAACTAAGCGAGACTTACCCGAAGGGAGTCTCGCTTTTGTATTCGATCAACCCTAACGAAACCATACCACCTTATCGCAAGGCTCCATACAGTCTGCCAAAGATAACGAACTCCAGTCACGTTAACACAACGTTTTCCTACTCGAGATACGTCTACAGCATGTAATAACACGTCTCTGAGTCGTTAAACCAACCTAATCAGCATAATAACGCTGGCTCGGTTCGTTAAATGGTCTACTGTCTGATTAAACATTAACTTCTATACCTAGTGCTACTAATTCTCACGACAAAAAGAGTGTCCCGTTATAAATCAAACGGGACACTCTTTTTGATTGCACTTAACCTCTATCCACATGTAAAGACAGCCTCAATCGTAAAATAAGTTTTGGGAACTGCTGAAAAGTAGTGTAGGGAACGAAATCGACTCAAATAAAAGCGACAGCCGCTAGGGCTATCGCTTTTATTTGATATTTCTCTATCTATACTTAAGTTGGGTAACTATTTACACGACTAACGGAGCGGGGAGAAAAAAGCTGAAGAAGCGGAGCGTTCGCGTTTATCACCGGGATTTCTCCCTTTAACAAAGGGAATCAAAGAAATCCGGGGATAACAGCGATCGGAAGCTTGTTCTCCCAGCGTAGTGTCCTCGTGTAACGAGTTTTTTAACTTTACAAGCTCTTCAAAAATTGTACAATCGTCAACAACCCTTTATCAAAGTTCTCCAGGTTGAAGTGTTCATTCGGTGCATGCAGGTTCTCATCCGGCAAACCAAAGCCCATCATCACGGCAGGTACGCCGAGTACACGGGAGAGCTTCTCAACGATCGGGATGGAGCCGCCATCTTTGGTAAACAGGGCACGAACGCCATACACCTGCTCATAAGCGTCAGCCGCTTTTTGCAGGATTGGATCGGTCGGATCGGTATTGAACGCAAAGGCTTTCTCGATTTGTTTCACATGCAGCGTTGCACCTGGCTGTACATGTGCACGCAGGTGTGCTTCAATGCGATCCAGCACCTGTTGTGGGTCTTGGTCAGCAACAAGGCGGCATGTGATTTTGGCATGAGCTTCTTTTGGAATGACAGTTTTGGTACCTTCACCCTGGAAGCCGCCCCATACACCGTTCAGCTCCAGTGTTGGACGTGCGCCAACACGTTCCACGAACGAGTAACCTTCTTCACCGTACAGTTGCTCCAGTCCAAGATCCTGGCGAAGCTGCTCTTCATTGAAGCCTTGCTTCACGAACTCTTCTCGCATTTCCGGAGAGAGGGGGAGAACGCCATCATAGAAACCATCCACGCTCACGCGGCCTTGCTCATCATGCAGCGAAGCGAGCAGGGATACGAGCGCATGCAGTGCGTTCGGTACACCACCGCCGAAGGAGCCGGAGTGCAGGTCGGTGTTGGCCGTATTCAGATCTACCTCGAGCGAGCAGAGACCGCGCAGGCCTGTGGAGATCGCTGGTTTCCCTTTTTCGAGCAGGGAAGTATCCGAGATCAATACCATGTCTGCACGAAGCTTGTCCGTATTGTCATTCAGGTAGATCGGCAGGTTCGGGCTGGAGATTTCCTCTTCGCCTTCGATGCAGAATTTCACGTTAACCGGAAGTTCCTTGTTTTCAGCGAGCAGGGCTTCTACGGCTTTAATATGTAAGAAGATTTGTCCTTTGTCATCTGTCGCCCCACGTGCGAACAGTTTTCCGTCCCGAACAGTAGGTTCGAAGGGAGGCGTTTCCCACAGGTTAAGCGGATCGACAGGTTGCACGTCATAGTGTCCATAGATCAGTGCTGTTGGTTTGCCAGGTGCATGCAGGTGGTCTGCATAAACAATGGGATGTCCAGCGGTTTGAATAACCTCAACATTTTCCATGCCTGCACGTGTCAGTGCATCTGCAGCCCATTGTGCAGCACGGTTAATATCCTCTTTATGAGCCGAAATGGCCGAAATGCTGGGAATGGACAGCCATTCATTCAGTTCTGCCAGATGTTTTTCTCTATTTTCCTGAAAATAAGCCTGTTCTTTCATTAAAAAAGCCTCCTTCATGTTTTGCTTTATCCTATTGTAATCCATTTTGGCATCTTAATAAAACATTGGTTAAAAAATGATCAGCTGTGTACCGTTCCATTCCGCCGGAAATTGTGAGTATAATACAGGAAACGGATTTCATCCATATTTTCTCAGCAGGGGAGTTGGGGAAGTTCCCATGATAGTCAGAACACATGCAAGCAGGCAGGTGAATGATGATGGAAACGACTAAAAGAGAGAGACCGCCAGGTCGATTGGTACGTTTACCTAGGTTTACTCCCGGACGCCATAAAGGACGTTTTTACCGGAACAGCCTGATGATTATTTTGCTCATTGCTAGCATCCCCGGACTGATTACAGGTATCGTGATGTACCAGCTGGTTGTTGGCAGAATGGAAAATGAATTCAACCGCATGCATCAAAGCCAGATCGAGAATCGGGCACGCAATGTGGACGACCAGCTGGCTTACCTGGAGATGACCCTGTCACATTGGGCCTTTGAACCAAGGTTTGGCAATGCACTGCGAACGCTGGACTTTGTCTATTATTTTAATGAAACGCAGGAGATCGTCACCACATTATATGTACTGGAAGGGTCACATCCCCTAATTAAGTCTGCACAGCTGTATTTGCAGGAACCGAAGCCAATCCTGTTTAACCGGGAGTATAACGAATTATTAGATGATGCGAAAATAAAAGCCTATGACCGTTACCTAGCCATGGGCAATCATGTGTACTGGACAGACTGGGTATCCAACCCAAGCATTGAACCAGCAGCTGCCATGAACAGCAGTTTGCTGCATACGGATGCAGGCAACGCGCTGGTTCTGGTACATAAAATCCCGGGCGAACATAATAACCCGTTCGGTGCACTCATCATTACCCTGGACAACGAGAAAGTCGCCAGTTTATTGAAAACGCTTACTCCTTATGATGAAGGCTTAACCTTTCTTATGGATCAGGAAGGCCATACGCTGGTCACCGGTAATCCGGGAGGGGGCCAGCAGAATTCCGCCTTTGAACAGCAGCTGAAGGAAGAGGTTGCACAGCATGCGGACAGCACATCTTTCTTGTTCAAATATGAAGATCAGACCTACTCCGTATCCTACGGCTCCTTAAGCCGAATTGATTCCGAATGGACGTATGTCTCCGCTGCACCGCTGACATCTGTGACATCACCGGTGAAGCTGGTATCCAAAATTATTGTCATTGCGAGCGCAGGCAGCCTGCTGCTGGGGCTCATGTTATCCTGGCTGGCTTCACGGCGGATTTACTCCCCTGTGGCGAGAATGCTCCATCTCCTGACACCAGGCAAACATGAGGCTCAAGCCAATCCGAGGCTGGACGAATTCCAGCTGCTGGAACAGCAGTGGAATGAGCTGACTTCCCGGAGTCTTACCGCACACCGTCAACTGCAGGAGCAGCTGCCTCATTTGCGTGACAGCTTTGTACTGCAGCTGGTTCAAGGACACTTATATGCCTACAACGAGGAAGACCTCCAGAAGCGCATGAAGAATCTCGGATTCGAAGTGGAGGGCCAGCAGTTTTTGCTGCTGCAAATGTATTTTACGGGTTATGCCCGGCTGCAGGGACGATTTGGAAGCCAGGATACCGGCCTGGTGACCTTTGCAGCTGTAAACATCATTGAAGAGGTGGCCAAAAGCTATTTTAACCAAGTCAGTATGATGAACTTTCATGACCTCTCATCAGCCATGCTTGTCATTGCACCGAAGGATGAACAGCTCAAGCCGCAGGCATTGCTCTGGGGTCAGGAGCTGGTAGAGGTTATCGGGAAGACGCTCAAAATGAATGTCACGGTCATGATCAGTCACTCCACAGATTCCTTGCATGAGCTGCCCGGCATCTTTGTTGAGATGGAACAGGCGGTTGCTTATCGCAGCATTGAGGAAGGGAGTCAGATACTCGATCTTGAAGATGAGCAGTGTTTTCGCAGAGCGGAAGAAGCGACTTATCCGCTGGGCTTGGAACGTGAGATGATTCAGGCAATCAGGCTCGGCAAGCAGGAGGAAGCGGATCGGGTGCTGGAACAGTTTATGGGCGAAATCGCCCGGACGGGCAGTACGGAGTTTCAGGTGCAGCAGATGATGCTGCAGCTGCTCGGAAGTGTTCAGCATATGATGCTGCAGACGGGAGTAACACCTTATAAGCTGTTCGGAGGCTGCAATATGTACGAGCGATTGTCTGCAATCCGCGAACCTGCACAGATGAAGCAGTGGATGATGAGTAAGGTACTGCTGCCCTATATACAGGAAATCGAGCTGCGATCGCAGGAGCCGCTGAAACAGGTGGTGGAACGGACGATGCTGTATATGGATGAGCATTATCGTAACGAAATCTCACTGGAAGGCTGTGCAGATGCAGAACAGATGACACCCTATGCGCTCAGCAAAGCCTTCAAGCAAGTATCGGGCATGAACTTTATTGATTATTTGACAAAGGTCCGAATGGAGGCAGCCAAACAGCTGCTGCGGGAGACAACGATGAAAATTAATGACATCGCAGCTGCGGTTGGTTATCAGCACAGCTATTTTAATCGCATCTTCAAAAAACAGGAGGGAGTAACGCCAAGCCAGTATCGGGATCAGTGGTTTGGCAAATGATCTGTGTACCACCTTGCTGTCTAACCGGGATCCGAACCATCGGATTCCGGTTTTTCTTGTGGAGAAGGATGGAAACAAAGAAGGATAAGGCTGCAAAAATGTGCAATGGGGTATTATGCAAAATGTCCAAATTGAAGCGAAAGTGGCGTCATAGCGGGCTTTGTGGCCTCGCACAGTCGTGAGCAAAAAATGAAGGTTGCCGGAAAAGGGGGCTCTGTATAGTCTGAATTACAAGCTCGATTGATAACGCTTACATAAATGAGGGAGGGGAGAGATTATGAACGGGAAGACCGAATGGAATGGAAATACTGCAGCTGCAGGCCAGGCGGATATGACCACGATGCCGATGAAGCGAGAGTCCAACTGGAAGAGGCAGATCAAGCGCAACAAATGGCTGTACGTGCTTGTGCTTCCCGGATTTCTGTACTTTGTTATCTTTAAATATTTGCCCATGTGGGGAATCGTCATTGCCTTTCAGGACTATCAGCCTTTTCTCGGTATCAAGAACAGTGAATGGGTGGGCATGGAGAACTTTACGACCTTTTTCTCAAACCCGGACTTTTTCCGGTTGCTGCGTAACACGCTGGTTCTTGCCATATATGATCTCATATTCTTTTTCCCGGCACCGATCATTATTGCCCTTTTATTAAATGAAATCAGGGTCGCGTTCTTCAAAAGAACGATTCAAACGTTGGTGTATGTACCCCATTTCGTGTCCATGGTGATTATCGCCAGTATCACTTACGTCTTCCTGACCCCTCTAGGCGGGGTACTGTACGACCTGATTGCCTGGATAAATGGAAAGCCAATTGATGTATTATCCAGTCCGGGTTCATTTCGTCCACTGATTATCATTCAGATGATGTGGAAGGAGATGGGCTGGGGAACAATCATCTTCCTGGCCGCACTCGCAGGCGTGGACACCGAGCAGTATGAAGCCTCTATTGTGGATGGTGCGGGACGATTGCGACGCATGTGGCACATTACGCTGCCGGCGATTCGCACAACCATTGTCATTTTGCTAATCCTTAGACTGGGGAACTTTTTGGATACGGGATTCGAACAGATTTATCTAATGACCAATTCGCTTAACCGGGACGTGGCCGATGTATTTGATACCTATGTCTATACGGTAGGGATTACGCAAGGGGCATTCAGCTACAGTACCGCAGTAGGATTATTCAAATCGGTCGTGGGGATCATCCTGGTGCTCGGCAGCAATAAACTTGCCAAAAGATTTGGCCATCCAGGGATTTATTAAACTGGCATTCTGCATGATTTCATAAGGAGGAAAGCTCATGAACAGCCGTCTCTACAACAGCCCTGCCGGCAAAGTATTTGATATTTTCAATTACGTCATGCTGGGTATTCTGGGCATACTGACTGTCCTTCCTTTCCTGTATATTATAGGGAATTCGTTCGCGACTGAAGCCGAGATTACGGAACGCAGTTTCTTTCTCATTCCGAAAGTCTTCTCCTTCAGCGCGTATGAATATATTTTTTCTTCGTCCACCATTTTCCGCAGCATTGGCGTCTCCGTATTTGTAACGGTAGCAGGCACGCTGGTCAATCTGTTCTTCACGCTGACGATGGCTTATCCGCTATCCAGAAGCGACTTCTGGGGACGTAACGTCATGATGAACATGGTAATCTTCTCCATGCTGTTCGGCGGAGGAATGATCCCGACGTATCTCGTCATCCGTGGACTAGGATTGCTTGATTCTTACTGGGCCCTTATGCTTCCTGGCGCAATCAGCGCTTTTAATTTAATTGTTGTCAAAAACTTTTTTCAGCAAATGCCGCCCGGGCTGGAGGAAGCGGCCCGTATCGACGGTTGCTCGGATCTCGGGGTACTCTGGCGAATTGTCCTGCCATTATCCAAACCGGTAATCGCCACGTTTGCGTTATTTTATGCCGTAGGGCATTGGAATAACTTCTTCTCGGCACTCCTGTACATTTCCGACAGTGACAAATGGCCGCTGCAGGTGATGCTGAGACAGATTGTTCTGCTCTCGCAGGCAAGCGTTGGGGATATGGCCAATATGGATCCCAATTTCGTACAGCCACCGGAACAGTCCATTAAAATGGCCGTCATCGTGGTAGGTACCATTCCGATTTTGCTCGTGTATCCGTTTTTGCAAAAGCATTTTGCCAAAGGTGTCATGTTAGGCTCAATCAAAGGCTAAAGCCAAGGGGGAGAACGTATGGGACAAAAAGCGGGAATCAAAAAAACAGCACTTGTACTTTCGGCAACATTGTTACTGAGCACGGTTCTGGGAGCATGCTCCACGGACAAAACCAACGATACGGGCGAAGCGGCTGCAGGTGGAACCGATCAGATTACCATCATGCTTCCGAATTTTGAAGCCGAAAATCCGCCTGAAAACAGTCCAGTCATCCAGAAGCTTGAGGAATTAACCAAAGTGGATGTGAATCTGCAATGGGTACCGAGCAGCTCTTATGAGGACAAATTCAACATTACTCTGGCCTCGGGCAAACTGCCCGACGTGATGGTCGTGCTCGGCAAATCCCCAAGCTTCATTAACGCTGCACGTACCGGGGCTTTCTGGGAGCTGGGGCCTTATCTGAAAGACTACCCGAACTTGAGCCAGATGAACGAAATTATTACCAACAATGCCTCCATTGACGGCAAAACCTACGGCATCTACCGGGGAAGGCCGCTGGGACGTAACGGGATAACGATCCGGAAGGATTGGCTGGAGAATCTGGGTCTGGAAGCACCCAAAAATCTGGATGATCTTTATAATGTGCTGAAAGCATTCACTACAGATGATCCGGATGGCAACGGCAAGGATGATACGTACGGTTTGGTAGCGAGCAAATTTAACGGGCCGTGGGACAACATGCAAATCTGGTTTGGTGCACCCAACAAATGGGGCGATGATGGCAGCGGTAATTTGATTCCAGCACACGAAACGCCTGAGTATATGGAGGCACTGAAGTTTTTCCGTCAGATTTACAGCGAAGGTTTGGTGAACAAGGACTTTGCTGTGATGGATGCGACCAAGCTGCCTGATCCGTTTGTCAACGGGCAGGCGGGTGTCATGATTGACGTAGCGGATAACGCACAGCGGATGGAGCAGAAAATTCTGGAGAAGGACCCATCGGCAACCGGGCGGGTGGATGTGCTTCAGGCGGTGGAAGGACCCAAAGGGCTGCGTGACATGCCAACCTCAGGCTACTCCGGTATGATCGCCGTCTCCAAAAGTGGTGTGAAAACGGAAGAAGATCTGAAAAAGTTGCTCGCATTCCTGGATCAATTGAACGAGCCGGAGCTCCAGGCTTTGCTGTCCAACGGACTGGAAGGCAAGCAATATGAGAAAAAAGGGGAATATGTTGTTCCAACGACCGACAAGCTTGCACTCCGAGATCTGCAGGGTTTGAACCAAATATTGATGTTTCTTCCTGAAGACCGCGCCTTCCGGGTTGAACCGACGCCGGTTCGTGAGAAGGTGGCAGAGGTACAAAAGGCCAACGAGGAGATCGTTGTTCCCAATCCAGGTGAACCGTTGATCTCTGACGTTTATGCACAGAAAGGGCCCCAGCTGGATAACATCATCAATGATGCCCGTATCAAATTCATTGTGGGACAGATTGATGAGAAGGGATTCCAGGATGCAATCGCACTGTGGAAGAGCAGCGGCGGTGATGAATACGTGAAGGAAGTCAACGAATTGTACGCTGCATTGAAGTAGCCAAGATCGAGAGCCCGGCAGCCGTACGTAAGTACAACAGAAGCTGTCGGGCATTTCCATCTATATCAATTTTTTATAACATTTTGTATTTACAGGCTCCCTAACTGCTTTTTTAAGGTATAATCTTAGCCAAACAAACGTACACGAACATAAATGAACCATAATGGAAGAAGCGAAGATTATTTAACAGGGAGGAAAGCGACATGTGGAACGGGGAGGCATTTGCGAATCCTGCCGCGCAGTACCGGATTCATCCCTTCTGGTTTTGGAATGGGGATATGGAGGAAGAGCAGATCAAACGGCAAGTGAATGAAATGTCATCACAGGGTGTGGGCGGTTTTTTCATTTGTCCGCGTCAGGGGCTGCAGATCCCCTATCTGTCGGATGCCTGGTTTGATAAGGTTCGAATTGCGGTGGAAGCAGCCGAGACCTGCGGCATGGAAGTATGGCTGTATGACGAATACCCCTATCCTAGCGGCATGGCAGGTGGTGAGGTCACCCTGGATTTTCCTGAAGCCAAGCAGCGCCAGCTTGTGCATCATCAGCTGCATGTGCAGGGCGGAGAAGCTGTTGTGAATCATGAGCTGCCGTGGGGGCGAATTCTGGTTGCCAAAGCCGTTCCAAGAGACACAGAGGGTAATCGGTTATGGGATGAGTCTATTGATTTGCGACACAACATCGGCAATGTCCAGACCGATCAGGTCTATCAGGAGACGGGTCTGACGTCTTATAATCGCAAGCGATTTTTTACATATCGCACGGCTTTCCGCCTGGTGTGGGACCCCCCGGCAGGGAATTGGGATGTAATCCTGTTTCAGGAAGTGGAGATGGGTGATTTCAAATATTACGGCAATTTTGTTGACCCGTGCCATAAGGAAGCGATGAGCCGTTTTATTGAACTTACTCATGACCGATATGCGGCGGCTGTTGGAAGTCATTTTGACAGCGTTATCAAAGGTATGTTTTCTGATGAAATTGCACCGCTCGGACGTATTCCATGGTCTCCTCAGCTGCCTGCATATTTTGCCGAACGCTGTGGATACAGTCTGATAGATTCGCTTCCTGCCCTGTTATACGGTGATGTTCCGGACTCGGCTCGTATTCGGTATGACTATTATCAATCGCTGCATCTGCTTCTCAGGGAGTCATACCACCAGCAGGTGCATGACTGGTGCGAGGATGCGGGAATCCAGTATGCCGCAGAGGTTCCTGGCGTACGGATGACGACTCAGTTGTTTAGCCATATGCCCGGGGGAGACTCTGCACATGAGAAGATTTGGCGTCCCTTATCCTGGATTCTGGAACGGTACGGCAAAAGAATGCGTGATAATCCGAAGATGGTTAGTTCCCTGGCGAGACAGCTGGGACGCAGCCGTAATTTGATCGAGTGCTTTCATAGTGTGGGCTGGTCGATGACGCTGCAGGATGCGAAATGGATGATTGACCGGATGGCTGCCATGGGCACGAATTTCTATAATTTCCATGCTTTTTTCTATACGATTGGCGGGTTAACGAAGCATGATGCACCGCCATCCCAGTTTCTGCAGAATCCATACTGGAAGCATTTCCGTCAGCTTGGAGATTACACGGGACGAATAAGTTATCTCATGAGCACGGGAACAGCCGATATTCGGATTGCGGTTCTTGATCCGACGACCACATTCTGGAGCCTGATGGGCAATCCTCTGCATGGGTTTGAATACAGCGGTGAGGATGAAGCCGAACGGGGGAGACTGGAGCGCCTTACGAATGATTGGATGCGAATTGGTGTGCATCTGCTAGAGAACAGACGTGACTATGACCATCTGGACCCTGAACTGCTGGCTGAAGCCGAAATTACGGGTGGAACGATTCAGATTGGTGCTGCCAGATACGAAGTGCTCATCCTTCCACCGATGCTGAACCTGGAGGCGAATGCCTGGAAGCAGGTTAGACGGTTTGCTGAGCAAGGAGGAACTGTCATATCCGTCGGACTGCCTCCGTACATTTCAATTCAGGAAGGAAGTCCAGAAGGCAGTGAAGCAGCAACTTTCTTCGGTGCAGGGGATCAACCCGAGGAAGAGTATTGGGGTCATGCAGGTGAGACCAGGCTGGCCAGCAGTGAATTAATGTGGCAGCAAGGTGAGGGGGAAGTCTACTTCCTTCCGGTTGGTGCAGGTCAGGGGGATGATTCAACTCTTGAATTAATCTCGCTGCTGCTGGACCAGGTGCTGCCAGAGCCTATCTGTTGGATTATGGAGGAAGAGAGTGCTTCCTTGTTGATCCAGACCCGCCAGTTATCGGATGGTGAATATATGGTGTTCCTGTCCAACCAGGAGGGGCAGCAGTTAAAGGGACAATTGAAGGTTGTTGCCAAGCGGTTATGGAGCCATACGGATGTCTCATCGGATAAACGTGTGCTGGCAGAGCGGCTTAATCTGGAGACAGGAGAACGGGAAGTCTTGCCGCTGACCAGCAGCGGTGGTGAGTGGTGTATCTCACTCGGGTTTGCCGGATATGAAGCACACGCTGTGCGGCTGACTCTGCAAACAAAATCTTCTGAGGATATACCGGGTAACACCTTTCAGACCGAATTGGCTGCACCATTCAAGCCTGATGCTGCATCTATGCCATCTAAATCCGTTATTTTACCTGTAGAAGGGCCATGGCGACTGGAGGCCATTCAGCACAATACTCTTCGAATGGGACAGTTCCGTCTTACGGCAACGAATGATAATGGCGTAATCCTGGAGAACAAGCATGCAGGCGTGAAGCCTTTTATCGATCAAGCGGCTGAATTATCGGGGCATCATCACCTGCCTGTTCAGTTTAATCAAGTATTTGGCACGCCGAAGAAAGCAGCAATTGCCTATCCGATTCAGTGCCGTTACACTACAGCTTTTGAACTGGGAACGACTTTGCCGGAGTGCCGTCTATTTATGGATCGGGCAGCCATTGCAGGGGCGTGGATCATGGAAATCAACGGCCACACCATTGGACCGGATCAATTCGAATCCGTGGAGATCACAGATTATACCAACATTGCCTGTGACATCAATGAGTGGCTGCGCACGGGTTTGAATGAAATCACGATTACGGTACAGGTCACGAAGGATGAGGAAGGAATCCTCGATCCTCTGTATCTGCAAGGACGGTTTGGCGTGCAGTTTCATCACGAAGGGATGGTCTCCTTGGTCCGTGAGCCGGATACGACCATTCGGATCACACCTGAGCCACAGCCGCTGTATCCGTATTATGCAGGAGAGATGAGCTATAAACGCAGCTTCTGGCTGGATGAGCCTGATGCAGACGCCAAATCCTTTGAACTCGAATTCAGTGAATGGCTTGTGCAGGATGTGGCGGAGGTTCTGGTCAACGGTTATAGCCTTGGCGTGCGCTGCTGGTCTCCGTATCGCTGGAGTGGAGAAACGTCCTGGCTCCGTTCAGGTGACAACGAGATCGAAGTTCGCATCACCAATACGTTGATTGGTCTGCTCGAAGGTACCTATTTTGATTCGGATAGCCATAGCTTGCATGAGATTGGTGTTGGACTAGCTGAAGAATAAATTTGGAGATACAAGCAGCCAGATAACCATTTGTATGCAGATGAATCGGAAGAAGGCGTTTTTCGATATTTTGAGGTGAACGAAACGGTGGAATAACAGGGTGAGAAGGAGGTCCAAGATGGGACATCGCATTCAGTTTGATCGATATCCTGGCGGTGTGATGAAGGCACTGACGCTTAGTTATGATGATGGTGTGGTCCACGACCGGAGGCTGGTAGATATTTTTAATCGCTATGGACTGCGAGGCACTTTCAATCTGAACTCCGGTACGCTCGGGAAACCTGGGCGAATTGAATCGGAGGAAGTCGCTGAACTGTACGCCGGGCATGAAGTGGCTGTGCACACGGTTACTCATCCTACTTTGCCTTATGTTCCGGATGAGCTGTTGAACGAAGAAATCATGGAGGATCGCCGAGCACTGGAGCAGCTTGTTGGTTATCCGGTGAGGGGAATGGCCTATCCCAATGGAGGGTTTGATCGTGCACTAAGCACCAAACTGGAATGGTTAGGCCTGGACTATGCCCGGACGGTTGAATCCCACGGGAGATATACGCTGCCTGAACGCCCGCTTGAATGGCACCCGACCTGTCATCATAAAAATGACCTGGCAGCACATGCCGAGCGTTTTATCCAGCATTCCAAAACGGGCACACCGCTCCTGCTCTATGTTTGGGGACACAGTTATGAATTCAATGATAATGATAATTGGGAGATCATTGAGCAGTTTGGCGAGCAGATCGGCGGCAGGGACGATATATGGTATGCAACGAATATCGAGATCATTGCCTATTGGAAAGCGGTCAAACGACTGGAATGTTCAGCGGACCGATCCATCATTCATAATCCGTCAGCCATATCCGTCTGGTTCACGGCAGATCAGCAGGTCATTGAAGTGCGTGCAGGGGAGACATTGCGTTTAACCGAACGAATCAAAGTATAGGGAAGGGGCTGATGAGCATTCGTTATTTTCATGCAAACGAGTCGATTGCAGGTAAGGTGCATCATTCCATTCCGGATATTTTGACGACGGTCGCCCAGCGTTATATCGGCGATCATCCGAAACATTCTTTTTTGTTCCGGGCCTACCATCGTGGAGGTTTCCCCAGACTGGGGGATTACCGTTACGATCTGAACCTGGACGACAAGTGGCCAGAAGCGAGTGCAGGCCAGTACGTATACGTATGGGGCAAGTTATGGAGCCAGCAGGAGACTACGCTGAACACTGGCCTGAATTGCTACAGTCCGGTAACGATCTATGTCAACGGGGTAGAGGCTTTCAAATCCGAGCTGCTGCAGGAGTTATTCCCCGAGCGAAGAACCCAGATTCCGATTTCTATGAAGGCTGGCTGGAATGACGTCTTGCTTTGTTTTGTCAAAACAGAGGTTGGTTTCGGCGGCATTTATGGTACCGCTTCCTTCAAGAACTTCCCGCTTCATTTCCTCACTCCGGGAGTGGACCGGCAAGGTCAGGAAGGCTGGCTGTATTCCGAGCCTCTTGATGAACCCGTAACTTCGATTCCTCATGACGGAATGACGGAAGAAGAAACAGGGCTTTCCTGGTATCCACGAAGAGAATGGACAGAAGAAGAGCGGGAGGCCGGCTCTTTCTCGAGGATCTTTGGTACAGAGCAACCAGGGGTGGCCTACGCGTGGACCAAGCTGGATGTAACATTGCCGGGATCATCTCCTGTAGTATTGCAAGGTCAGCATGAAGGTGCCTTACAATTGTACCTGGACGGTAAGCAAGTATATACCTCAGACAAAAGTGGACCTTATCGCGTGGAACTGACGCGTCGCTATGGATTATCTGATCTGGTTGCAAGAGGGGAAACCAAGGCCGGGGAGGGCCATTGGGGGTTCACGCTGGAATCGCCCGGGGTCACGGGTTCAGATTGCTGGAGATTGTGCTCTCCACATCCGGTTGCCGGTAGTTCAGATGTATGGCTGTATACCGGGAAATTTGCTCCGGGATCTGCACCTTCACCCTCAGATATTGTCGTGACCGATACTGTTTTTGATGATGGATCGAAAGGAGTCTATTGGCATGTGGACCAACCTGATACGAGTGTTCGCCCATATCTCGAAAATACACATTACGGAAAATGGAATTATCCATTAGGGGTTACGCTGCTTGGACTTCTGCGTATCGGGCAGGAGCTGAAACGTGACGATTACATCCAGTATGTTCGGGAGCATATCGGCCTGAGTACTTCATTTGACCATTACAGTCTATGGGATCGGGAAACCTACGGAGCGGCAGGAATTAACAACCAGTTGTCAGCGATCGACAGTCTGGACGATTGCGGTTCGTTCGGATCAACGCTGCTGGCTGCGATGGAACTGGGTGACATTCGCGGGGGCCGAGATACGGCGGATCGCATTGCCCATTACATTACAGATGAACAGGAACGGCTGGAGGATGGAGCCTTTTATCGTGTTCGCGGAAGCGGAGAGATGCGTCACGAAACGATGTGGTGTGATGATCTGTACATGAGCACACCATTCCTGATGCGTTATGGTCAATTGACGGGCAATACGGCGTATTGGGATGATGCCATTAACCAGTTTCTGTTATTCCGTCAATATCTCTATATTCCTGAGCAGCAGATCATGTCGCATGTGTATGATTTTGTGCGTGGACGGGCAACAGGCATCCCCTGGGGGCGTGGAAACGGTTGGGTTCTCTTCTCCCTGACGGAGCTATTAAGCATTCTGCCTCAGGATCATGCAAGGCGTTCGGAATTGCTGAGTTTCTACCGTGATCTGTGTCAGGGATATTTGGCGCTGCAAGGGGAAAATGGCCTGTGGCATCAGGTCCTGAACCGTCCGGACTCCTATGAGGAAACCTCATGTACGTCGATGTTCATCTACGCTTATGCCCGTGGAATTCGCGAGGGCTGGCTTGAGACACCGACCCCGTATCTGGAAGCTGTCCGCAAAGGATGGGAAGGCATCACAAGACTGTCCATTGACTACAAAGGCAATATATATGGCGTATGCCGCGGGTCGGGTTATTCCTTTACCGCGCTCTATTATCGAGACGATCTGGGCTGGATTCTGAACGATACTCATGGGATCGGCATTGTACTCCTGGCAGGGATTGAAGTGCATAAAATGAACCTGCAGCTCAGCGGGATGGATGTTACTGAAGAAGAGGGTACGATGCAGAAGGCTTGAGGAGTTAGCATAAGCTTCAGAGTAGATTGAGGCTATTTTAGGGATTTCCTAAAATAGTCTTTTTCTTTCTCATCTATTAATCAATCAGCTATGTGAATTATTAAAATAAATAGAGGGGATTTGATTATTAGCTCATAGAATATATGTAGAATTACTTATTTACCCTGGACTTAGGGGCTTGAATAGTAGAAGGAGGGGTTTTTATAGAACTACAGAAGAAGTTGAGTGCTTTATTTCAAGAGTTGAACTTTGAAAAGTCTATTGTAAATGGCAGCACATTGTTATTTCACTCAGGTTTCTATTACAAAATAACCCTTGTTAAAGGACTGAACTCTTATGTCTTGGAAGTCGCAACTAGTTACGATGAGGCGGTAAAGAATAGGTTTGAGGATGGTGACGTCTATCCTATTTCATTAGGTGAAGATCAACTAATTAACGAGCTACGTCATGATTTATTAAAATACTATATAAACATGTAGTTTACTGCGTGATTATATTTTGTGGAAGTTCTAAAGAGGCTGGGGCTCAATATAAAGAGAATGGTTCCAGAGAGCACATATCATTAATTTGGAGGGGATCCACATGTCTATTTCATCCTCTATAGAGATAGCTTTATCAAAGCCAGTCGCGAGAACGATTATTCTCCAAAAACTTGAAGAATTCGGCTGGTCATACAGCGATCATGGAAAAGTAACTTTTCTGCCGATTGGGGACGTAGATGACTTTGATTGGCAGCATGAATGTATTCCTTTAGAAGAACTGTTTAAGATATTAGCCGAAAAGGATAAGCAAAAAGAGTTAATCGGTGTGGTTATGACTTGGAGAGATACAAACATAGGGGGGACATTTTTAGTTAGAGAGAATGGTACCATAATTATGAGTCCTGATATTAAACGAAGAATTCTTAATGTAGAGAGTTACAACAAAATCACGGATATAAACTGGTATATGACTAAACTAGTACCAGTATTTGGTCCATTACTTGAGTCCATTTCTTACGAAGAACATGTTTAGAGATCAGGGGGGATCAAAATATGGCTCGATTTCAGTGTAAATGTGGCGTAACGCTATCCAATTCAAAAGCCCCAAATGATGTTGAGTTGACAGTATACACAGACAAGGAATGGGACGACATTATTAATCAAGGTGACTTCATTAATCCTATATCTATACCATTCCCTCGTTTTGATGTTTGGAGATGTAATCGTTGTGAAAGGATTTATGTCTTTGATGGAAATAAAGTAGTTAGAACCTATATCTTAGAACAGAGCGATCTTGATAATCTAAAATAATCTCACCTCCAATCGATATGTCATTGTATATAATGGTCGTGCCCAGAATTTTAAAATAGCTCCAGCTGCTCAGGCCCATCCTCTTCCTCGTCAGGTGTGCGATCTGGAAATGGTCGGATCGGCATATCCAGCAGTTCCATCATCATTTGTGCATTGGCTGCTGCATCGCCACCCGAATTGTTATTGAAAATCACATAGACATCCTTACTCTGCTCATGCAGCTGTTCCAGATATCCTTTCCATTCCATCAATTCTTCCTTGTTGTACCGGTACAAGTAGCGGGTCTCCCGCCAGTTGGGTGCACCGTTCTGGTGCCAGCCTGACACATTGCGTCCGTGCATTCGCACGAGCGTCATCTCCGAATCCGTCGCCTGCGGCACAATCGGAATGGAGCCTGAGCCCGCCTGCGGCTCGTCACAGACACTGTGAATCCAGCCTTGTTCCCGCAGAAAAGCAAGTGTCCGCTCACGCATGCCATCCTCGTACCAACTGCGATGGCGAAACTCGAGCGCACACGGAATGCCTTCCATTCGTAGTCTCACCTCACGCAGCTCGTTAACGTTATCACGATTGCAGTCAAACCACGGCGGATATTGGAACAGGGCTGCCCGCATTTTGCCAGCTTCCATTACCGGCTCGAGTGACTCCCGAAAAGCCTTGTACATGTCTGAGGTACTGGTGAAATAAGGTTTGCCCCTTAGATGCCCGGTCATCCCCTGATACGCTTTGACGATAAACGAAAAGTCATCCGGTGTTTCTGCTGCCCAGCGTGCCATCCGGTCCCGAGGCTGAACAGCATAGAAGGAACTGTCGACCTCGACGGTTGAAAAGTACTGTCCATATAAACGCAGCTTGTCCTTGGCTTTGGTACGATCGGGATACAGATCATCATGATCTCCCCATCCTGTGAGTCCAATATGAATCATAAATAACACCTCCTGCTGTGCTGTTTCTAAATAGTCCAATGGCGATTCAAGTGTGTATGTCTCTGAATGGTTGGATTATATACCATTCCTCAGGTAAACCTTTAGAAAAGCTTATATATAGTTAACCGGTTTGCGGGTTCATGACTATGTTTAACATTATATAGGGCGAACTCAGGCCGTTCAACGAACGGGAGCAGCTGGAAATCTTTGAGTTTGAAGAATAAAGAAGATACAATGACTACAAGCTTAGGTATGATCAGCCCTATATCAAGTACGATACAGAGAGAACAGGGCCATTGACCATGTGGAGGGCGATACGAATGACGGAATGGTATGAAGATAGCTTTGGAGAAGACTACCTTCTCGTATACAAGCACAGGGATGTGCAGGGAGCATATGAAGAAGTACATAAAATGATCAATTGGTTAAAACTTGAGCCGCAGGCACGGGTTCTGGATCTATGCTGCGGTATGGGACGCCATTCCTTGGCTCTGGCAGACGCAGGCTTCCGGGTCACCGGAATTGACCTGTCGGATGTGCTTCTGCGTGAAGCGCGCCAGATGGACACCGAGAATCGGGTGGAATGGGTTCATGCCGACATGCGTAATCTGCCGCTCCAAGGTGGATTTGATGCGGTAGTCAACCTGTTTACATCGTTCGGTTATTTTCGTGAGGATGGTGAGCAGCTCAAGGTGCTTCAGGGCATCCGTCATATGCTGAAGCCTGGCGGCAGCTACATTATTGATTTTATGAATACGGCTTACGTAACCCGTCATTTGGTTCCGCATTCCAAACGAGAGACGGAAGGGCATCGGATTGAGGAGTTTCGCCAGATCAAGGACGGATTTGTGCAGAAAGAAATTCACATTACAGATTCAGGGTCCAGTCAGAAATCCCGAATTCATGAGGAACGTGTCAAGCTATACACCCGCGAACAATTAAGTGATCTGCTGCAGGAGGCGGGGCTTGTGGTAGATCAGGTTCATGGAGGTTATGACGAAGAGCAATATGATGAGCAGGATTCCCCGCGCATGATTTTTGTGGGTCATCGGCCTGTGGAGTAAGAACAGCAGGGAGGAGAAGCAAATGAAACGAACGGAAGCAATCAGCATGCCAGAGGGCATGCATCGGCTCCAGATCACGATGTCTTTCCCGCTTCGATGGGTGAACAGTTACGTGCTCTATGATGCTGATGGAAGGATAACCGTGGTTGATCCAGGCCCGCGCAACCAGGGAACAGAACAGGAATGGCAGGAAGCTCTAACCAATCTAGGATTGTCTTTTCAGGACATTGGTCAGATCGTGTTGACCCACCATCATCCCGATCATCTTGGCTTGTCAGGCTGGATGCAGCAGAAGTCAGGCGCGCCTGTACGCATGTCTGCCAGGTCTCGTCAAGAGGCAGATTACATGTGGGGCCCGGGTGCAAACATTGATAGGGTACTGCCTGAATACTATCGCCAACATGGAATGCCGGATGAGAAGACCATGCAAATTGCTGAACATATGAAGGGATTCGTCTCTCAGATCACCCCCTTGCCGGAAGTGACGTTTATTGAAGATGGGGATTGGCTGGATATGGGTGGCAAAAGGTGGGTAGCCATCGAGACAGGTGGACATGCCCCAGGGCATCTATCCTTTTATGCACCAGAATCCAGAGAAATGTTGTGCGGCGATGCCGTACTGCCACAGATTTCGCCCAATATCAGCTTGCAGCCGGGTAGTGATGACCAGCCATTGTTATCTTATCTTCAGGGGCTGCAGCGTCTAGGAAGCTTGGATGTCGAGAAGGCATATCCGGGGCATCGAAATCCGTTCAGCCATTTTACAGACCGAACCTCTCATCTGCTGGCCCACCATGAGGAGCGGCTTCAGAAGATGGATGAACATATTGCTCAGCGCCCGTCGAACGGGTATGACGTTTGTGTTTCCTTGTTTGGTGATCGATTGGGCACACATCAGCTGCGGTTTGCCATGAGTGAAACGCTCGCTCATCTTCAGGAGTTGATCCGGCGGGGGCATATTGTGCAGGAACAGAGAGCGGATGAATCATTTTTTTTCAAAAAAGCATAACGGAGTTCATTCGAAAATAGGAAAAGCAAAAGCAATCATTCATAAGGCTAAGGCTCTGTAATGGGAGATTCTCTCCCGTTCAGGGCCTATTTTGTGTATATGGAATCGGAGGAAATGGAAAGCTTTAGCCTTTCTTAACGGTTCATTCATCTGCTTTTAATCCAGGGCCCATAAGATAGGTGCATGAACTTCGCTAGAGAAAGTAGGGAAAAGCGATGAACAGAAAGAAACGAAATCAATGGAGAAAATGGCAAGCCTCAGCGATGGCAACATTAACTGTGGCTGCACTTTTTCAATATGTAAGATCCTCTGATGCCTTTGATGCTGCATATGCAGCAGCCAATGGAACAGATATCGATAGCTTATCTGCAAGTCAGTCAAATACCCGAGACGATGTAATGGATGAATGGACAGGCAGCTTTGTTCCGAATCAGGAAGAGGAACATGGAGACCGGAGCAGATCCTATGGCCGGAACTTCGGTCAGTCTGATGGTGAATCTGACTTCGGAACTGGCAGTGGCAGTTACCAGTCACGCACAGGTGCATCATGAGTCGCGCTTACGAGACGGCGCGTCCGTTTAAGTTCAAATTTCGTGCCATGAATACGGATGTGGAGGTTCAGCTGGTAACTGCCGGACGTGAAGAAGCTGAGCATGCAGCAGCGCTCGTAAAAAACTGGTTTGAAACACAAGAGCAGCGCTTCAGTCGGTTTATATCCAATAGTGAATTGAATTGTCTGAACCGTTCAGTGGGATGGATGCCCGTTTCTGCTGCCATGGATGAGGTATTGAGTTTGGCATACGGATATATAGGTCAGACAGAAGGGATCTTTCAACCGGGTATTTCAAAAGCTCTTCGGCAGCAGGGATATGATGTCAGCTTCGATCAGATCGGGCAGCAGGAGCGAGGCATGACGCCCTCCCTGCAGCATACCTCAACCACGGTTGCCGCACTAATTTCGGAAGAGGAGCACGATTATACCTGTCCAGGATGGATACACAGAGAGGGTAGCCGGATGGTACGTCTGGATCCCGGGATTGAACTGGATCTGGGTGGTATTGTGAAAGGCTGGGCAACGGAACGCATTGCCGATTGGCTGCGGCGCACGCTTCACATTCCTGCAGGCATGATTAATGCGGGAGGAGATATTCAGATGTGGGGTACACCTGCGTCTTCTGCATGGACTGTTTATATCAAGGATCCTACGCTGGATAAACGCAATCTGACAGGAAGCATTCAGTTAGACGCTGGGGCGGTTGCGACTTCAGGCATTGCACGAAGACAGTGGCAGCAGGCGGATGGAAGTCTGTCCCATCATTTGATTGACCCGCGGACAATGAAGCCGGCTGATACAGATGTGGTGCAATGCACCGCTGTAGGCCAGCATGTCTCGCAATGCGAGATTATCGCGAAGACCGTCTGTATCCTGGGAAGTGCTGAAGCGATGGGCTGGCTGAACAGGCATTATGACCGGCATGATGTTTTATGGGTGACCCGGGAAGGTAAATTCTGGTTCAGAGGGGATATGGATGCACTCGAAGAGCGGTGGCCAGGCTTTGAACCGGATCACTGCTTCAGCCTTATCTAAAGATGAGTATCCTGTATCCAGTTTTTTATATTGACGCAAAGTGATGAAACGATAAGTCTATCAGATATGGGGGAGCCGGCTATGGCACAATGGATTGTTGATCATGTACCGACGTGGAATATTATTCGTATTAGCGGGATAGCCGCTTATCTGCTGCTCTTTGCTGGTGTCTTTCTGGGAATTGCCCAAGGGATGCCTGCCGCCAAAGGCAAACCCAAAGCCACCATGTACCAGTGGCATACCCGGACGACCTGGCTTGCCTTTGGACTTGGTATCCTGCACGCATTAACCTTGTATATCGACCATTACAGTCCGTTTACCTGGAGTGAACTGCTTATTCCGTTTAGCGCGTCTGTACATCCGGTTGGCAGCGGACTTGGGACGTTGTCATTTTACGCCCTGCTGATCGTGCTGCTCTCCAGTGATCTGCGTAATAAACTGGGCCGCAAATGGTGGTTTATGTTCCACATGCTGTCCTATCCTGCATTTATCGGTTTGCTGGTGCATGGCATGATTACAGGCTCCGATTCGGGGAATGTACTGATGCGTTTAATGTACGTCTTTACCGGCTTATCCATCCTTGGTATTACGGTGCTGCGGGGGCTTCTGCGTGAACGCAAAGGACCGCAAATCACGATTGGACCGAATCGTTCACAGTCACAGCCAGCCATGGAACGGAACTGGGGCGAAGCATACGGACTCGTTGGAGCGGGGAGACAGGAAGGGTTAAAATAGGCGTGATCACACCTGATGTATAAACGAAAAAGAAGCGGCCCAAGGGCCGCTTTTTCCATGAGCTCGTCCTTTATAGGCATGTCTCATTTCCATATGACAAAAGGGGGTTAAACGACATCATCACTGACCGGTTTCTGGCCTAACGCTTCTTCCAGCTCCGACTGTTTGCGGTGCGCGATTCGGCTGCTTGCTGCCGAGGCTATGGCCCCGACAATATCATCCAGAAACGTATGTACAGGTCCAAGGCTTTTATCGTTCAGCCGTTCAAGTACACCAGGCTTAAGCTTGTCTACATAACCGTAATTCGTGAATCCAATGCTGCCATATACATTGACGATGGAAAAGGCAAGAATCTCATCCACGCCGTACAGCCCTTCATCATTTTCGATCATCTCCTGCAGAGGCGAAATGAGTTGACCCTGCTCCGCGAGCAGATCCAGCTGAATGCCTGTCAGAACGGCATTCTGCACTTCCCGCTTGCGAAGAACCTTCTCCACGTTATCGATACATTCTTCCATCGTAAGATCCGGATAGTACTTTTTCTGCAATAACATGACCAGTTCTGCGATCTCTGGGATCGTGACGCCCCGCTTGTGCAGCCATTCCCTTGTAGCGTCCGCGACTTTGCGGCTGTTCAGGCTGTAAGGGATTTTTTCTTGTTCTGGATGTTCCATGGGCGATTCCTCCTCTGAAGTTAGCAATGTCCCTACACTTGATTCCTAATACGTATTAACCCGTTTTGTGTTTCTTTCTTTCAATATTGTTTTTGCTTGGTGTATCAGGGCTTGTTTAAAAAGTAGTTATTTTTTGGACGAAGGCTCGTATACATGGTAGTACAAACTGTAAAAATGATGAGGGGGAACGTGATCATGAGTAAGATCCGATATATGCGTACGGCATCAGCAGCAGCGCTGCTGAGCATTCCGATGGTGTTGTCCGGCTGCGGCATGTTTAATGCACAGTCATCCGAGGCTATCGATCCACCGCCGCCCATCCAGGAGGCAGCCATGATTCAGGCAGCCGAGGGCAATGGGACACTCGCAACCCTTCCGCTCACAACAGTCTATTTGCAGGATCAGCAGGGATTGCTCGCTCCGGTATCATTGACGCTTCCAGCAGGTTCGGACGTTAGTAGTCCGAAGACGGCCCTGGATACACTAGTAACAGGTGGTGCTTATGCAGGAATGCTGCCTGAAGGATTCCAAGGCGTTCTTCCACAAGGCACGGTGGTGCAAAATGTGACCGTTCATCCGGACGACAAGCTTGCAGTCGTGGAGTTCTCAGGTAACTTTGCCAAATACGACGCCAAGGATGAGCGCAAAATGCTGGAAGCCGTCACGTGGACGCTGACTGGTACACCGGATGTGGAGAACGTGCAGATCTGGGTGGACGGCAAAAAGCTGACTCAAATGCCGGTAAACAGTACTCCGCTTCCTGAACCGCTGAATCGGGCGGTAGGTATCAATCTTGATTTGGGAGACACGTTCACCACCAACAGCAGTCCAGTCACCGTGTATTTCTCAGCTGCTTCGCCTGCGGGCATTCAATATTATGTTCCGGTTACGCGCCTGGTCACACCAGGTACGGACCGGGTGCAAGCCGCGCTCAATGAGCTGATTAAAGGGCCAGCCAAGGGTGGTGAACTGGAAGAGGTCATGACAGGCGGCACCGAACTGCAATCCGTCAAAACGGCGGAGGATGGAACCATTACGGTTGCACTCAAAGACGATATGTTCGTCGAAGGAGATGCTGTGCCAAGCGAGCTGCTGCAATCGGTCGTATTGACAACGGCAGAAAATACAGCGAGCAAGGATG
Organism: Paenibacillus sp. P13VS; assembly: GCF_015143645.1. NCBI lineage: Bacteria > Bacillati > Bacillota > Bacilli > Caryophanales > Paenibacillaceae > Paenibacillus > Paenibacillus sp. P13VS. The sequence goes on from NZ_WYEV01000008.1 coordinate 240,245, forward strand.
CCAAGGTTCAAATCGAGTGGAACGGCCAAAAAACCGTCATGGGTGATGATAACCGGGATTATAGCTCGCCGGTCTCCAAGCCCGAGTATATCAATGAAATTCCGATCTAAGATGGGGACAAAATCGGGGATGGGTAACAGAGTCTTTGGCGGATAGATGCTTTTAACAGAACTCTTTGGTAAAATAAAAAGGATTAGTAAAGTGTGACTCAGTTCAACAATTACAGGATGCTTAAGTCGTAGGAGGCAGAAATGATGAGATCTAACGGACGAACCAGCGAACAGCTGCGGCCGATGAATTTAACAATTAACACAAATAAATACGCCGAAGGTTCTGTACTGATTGAAGTCGGGGATACCAAGGTTATCTGTACCGCAACGGTGGAGGAACGCGTTCCTCCTTTCATGAAAGGTCAAGGCAAGGGATGGGTTACTGCGGAATATTCCATGCTTCCCCGTGCAACACATACGCGGAATCAGCGTGAAGCGAACCGCGGGAAGCTGACTGGACGTACGATGGAAATCCAGCGTCTGATCGGCCGTGCACTTCGCTCTGTGGTGAACCTGCAGGCACTTGGCGAGCGGACCATTACCTTGGACTGTGACGTTATTCAAGCGGATGGAGGGACGCGTACAACGTCCATTACCGGCTCGTTTGTGGCGCTGGCATTGGCTGTGAACAAAATTGCCCAGCAGCATCGCCTGCAAACCTTCCCCATCACGGATTTCATTGCAGCTGTGAGTGTAGGTGTAGTCGGAGAACAGCCTGTTCTGGATCTGAATTATGATGAGGATTCCAAGGCAAAAGTAGACATGAACCTCGTCATGACCGGTGGCGGAAAATATGTAGAGCTGCAAGGAACAGGTGAAGAAGCCCCATTTGATCGCCGTGAGCTTAATGCCATGCTGGAACTGGGTGAGCAGGGAATCTTGGAGATGATTGAGCGGCAAAAAGAAGTGCTTGGACCGATTGCGCTCAAGATCGGTGCTAGTGGATTAGGAGAAGCCTAAGATGCATCTGGACAGCCCAATCATCATTGTTGCAACCCGGAATCAGGGTAAAGTAAGAGAATTTGCCCATGCATTTGCACCCCTTGGCAAAGAGGTCAAAAGCATGTTCGATTACCCCGAGCTTCCGGATGTCGTGGAGGACGGGGTAACCTTTGCCGAGAATGCCTGGAAGAAAGCAAAAGCGGTTGGAGATGCACTTGGTCTTCCTGTGCTGGCCGATGATTCAGGACTTTGTGTGGATCTGCTGGATGGGGAGCCGGGTGTGTATTCGGCAAGATATGCTGGCGAAGGAGCAACAGATGCCCTGAATAATGCCAAGCTGCTTGCAGCGCTGGAATCCATCAAATTCGGTGAGGATACGCAGCAGCCGCTGCTCAGTCCGGCACGCTTTGTATGTGCCCTGGTTCTGTATGACCCGGCAACAGGGGACAAGTTTGAAGCGGAGGGAACAGCAGAAGGCTGGATTACGAGCGAGGCTGCCGGTGGTGGAGGCTTCGGGTACGATCCTCTATTCTATGTACCTGAATACGAGATGACGATGGCTGAGCTTACGCTGGAACAAAAGCAGGCCATCAGTCATCGTGGTCATGCATTGCGAGCGCTTGTATCCCGGCTTGAAGGCTGAATCCTGGTTAACCGGAAATCTTATGAATCAGGTATAACAACCTGAACAACCTATGAAGGCGTTAATGGAAGGAGTATCATTCCCGAGGATTGTGGAATGGACTCCGGCTATTAACGCTTTTTTTGATATCACCAAGAAGGGCGCAGAATCGAAGTGTATAGAACCAAGATAACCATTGGTGATCTTAATTTATATCCACCTATATACCTAACAGGAATACCCCTTTTGAAACAAATAAAAAAAGAGCATATGTTCCCTTTCCTGGTTCATGAAGTATTGCCATTTCGCGTTTGAGAATCATCATGGGACCGGAGTTGGAAGAAGTTGCAAGCCTCATGCAGGATGGGGTAACATTCGAATTAACGAATCAAGAATGAACTCAATCGGAGGGATTAATTAATGCAGGAAGTGAAGCTAACGGTATCTTTCGATGACTATGAGAACGGTATCCGTATGGAGAATTTGATCAGGGAATTGGCTGCCAAACCCGAAGCGGGTACACTGGAAAGTCTGGTTATCGGAGATTGGGGACAAGCTTACGAGAGTTCTCCGGACGAATTCATGAATGTTCTTATTGAATTGGCACCAAGTTTTCCGTCATTAAAAAAGCTGTTCATTGGAGATATGGGCTTTGAAGAGTGTGAAGTTTCCTGGATAATTCAGACTGATCTGACCCCGCTTCTAAAGGCTTTTCCAGAACTGAAGTCCTTTACGGTAAAAGGCAGTAGCGGATTAAGCCTCGAACCCTTACAGCATGCCAAGCTTGAAGAGCTGGTCATTATCTGTGGTGGACTGCCTCAGGAGGTACTCGCTTCCATTACCAATGCTCAATTGCCTGAGCTGCGCAAGCTCGAATTGTACTTGGGTGTAGATGATTATGGCTTCGACGGTTCACTTGAAGATGTGCTTCCGCTGCTGGAACAGGGGCGATTCCCCAAGCTGGTGTACCTTGGCCTGAAAGACAGTGAAATTCAGGATGACATCGCCAAAGCCGTGGCACAGGCACCCATTGTTGATCAACTCGAAGTACTGGACCTTTCCCAAGGCACATTGTCGGATGAAGGGGCTGAGGCTCTGCTTGCCAGCGACAAGATTAAGAAGTTGAAGCATCTCGATCTCAGCTACCACTACATGACAGACGAAATGCTCATTCGCTGGAAACGTTCAGGCTTATCCGTTGATGTCAGCGATCAGCAGCAGAGTGATGAAGATGACTGGCGTTATCCGTCATTAACGGAATAAGAGATGTCAGGCGTTACAGCGAACCAGACAGATCAGAGACGACAATACCAATCCCAGAGCAATGAGCGGCACATAGAACGGCCGTTTTGGTTGATCGGAAACCCGGATAATCGCAGAACCAAAGGCCTACAGCAGGCGAGGCTGCAATGTGGCTTGAGCCCTGCTAAAGTGATCCCCTATGCCGACGTGCTCAAGACCTGGAGACAGGGTGGATCCTTGGCCGACGTGGTCAATCCAGGTTTACAACGCAAGGCTACATCGGAAGTGGCACCCCTGATTCGAATGGATGCACCGGGAGAGCAGTGGGATGTGGAGCGTGAATTGTTATCTCTTGGGGCGAAGGATGGCGATCCCAACACTGAATCATTAAGCAGAGAGTTGTTTACAGCAGAGGAGGCGCTTGAGCTGCGGCAGGATTGGGGGCGCATCTATGCACCTGCCCAGTGGTTTAATGGCTGGAAAGGCTGTCTGAAGCGAATTGGAAGGGAAGCGGATGAATTGTGGCCTTCTGCCAGATTCCTGAACGATCCAGAAGATATTGCTACCATGTTTGACAAAAGGAAGTGCCAACAGCATTTATCGGCTCACAGAGTTGATGTTCCTCCCGTTCTGCAGTCTCCGGAGCAAATATTGAGCTATTCGGAACTGCGCGCGGCCATGCAGGCTTCAGGCATGTACCGGGTATTTGTTAAGCTTGCCTATGGCTCGGCGGCATCTGGTGTTGTTGCTTATCAGATTAACCCGCGAACGGGTGCCGAGATTGCTGTTACTACTGTGGGGATGGCAGTGGTTAAGGGCAGGCCGATTTTCTACAACGAAGGCCGGATGCAGAGGTATACCCGCAATGAGGAAATTAAGACTCTGCTGGACTGGTTATGTACAGAAGGGGCTCAAATTGAACGGTGGATGGCCAAGGCATCATATGGCTCGCGTGTATTTGATATTCGTCAGCTTGTAGCTGGCGGTCATGCAGGTCATGCCATTGTGAGGCTGAGCCAGACGCCTATAACGAATTTGCATTTACGCAACGAGCGGATGCTGCCCGAGGAAGCGGGCGTGGGCGGCTACAGGCTGGGTCTGGTCCAAACCGCTGCCCAAAAAGCGATGGCTGCATTTCCGAATTCATGGTCTGCAGGCATTGATGTCATGCTCAGCGGTGGGGATAACCCACGTGGCTATGTTCTGGATGTAAATCCGTTCGGTGATCTGCTGTACCACGTACAGCACAACGGACTTGGAACATATGAGTGGGAGATGGACATTCTGCGAAAGGAGCCTTACGAACATGCCTGATATGAACACCATTGTTGGCTCCCATGATCTATTAATGATTACTCTGGATACGTTAAGATATGACGTAGCGAAGCAGGAGGAAGCGAATTGTCCCAATCTGTGCGGATCAGGCCCCTGGGAGAAACGCCATACCCCAGGAAGTTTTACATATGCAGCACATCATGCCTTTTTTGGTGGTTTCATGCCTACGCCCGCCAATACGGACAAGGCCTCGCATGTCCGGCTGTTTCATTCCCGTAATACCGGATTGAAGACTCATCCGCATACGTGGCTGTTTGATACACCGGATATCGTATCTGGTTTGGCAGAGGAAGGATACCGCACAATTTGTATCGGTGGAGTCATATTTTTTACGAAAAAAAATCCGCTGGCCAAAGTGCTGCCGGGCTACTTTCAGCAGAGTTATTGGCGAATGACCTTTGGCGTTACCAATCCTCGCTCGACAGAGCATCAGGTCCAGCACGCATTGAAGCTGCTTGAACAGATACCACAGGATGAGAAAGTATTTCTATTTTTGAATGTGTCGGCCATTCATGGTCCCAATCGCTATTTTGTGGAAGGGGCAAGGGAGGACTCTGTTGAGACTCAACGGGCTGCCCTTCGGTATGTGGATCAGGCGCTGGGGCCGTTGTTTGATGCCATGCGGGGACGTACGCGGCCAACGTTCTGTCTTGCATTTTCGGATCATGGAACAGCTTATGGCGAAGATGGGTATCAGGGACACAGGCTGGCGCATGAGGTTGTCTGGAATGTACCTTATCGTGAATTTGTTTTATAGCGTGCATTGCAACCATTTTATTTTGAGTGAAAACAACCGGAGACAGGAGGAAACCGATGAACAATCCGTCTGAGTTTACAACAACAGGTCATTCCGCAGCGTCCGGATCCAATGGGGCTACAGGTCTTAGGGAAGTACTGACTTTACCTTATCGTTCTTATCTATACTCTTATCCGCATAAGACGGCATATCGGGAATTGGACCCGCCGCTGCCCTTGGGGCCTTTGTGGGAACGCGAGAATACTGACACTTATTTTTTATATATGCATATTCCTTTTTGCGCTGCCCGCTGCGGATTCTGCAATCTGTTCACTTTGCCTGACCGGCGTGACGATACACATGAACGTTATGTGGATGCACTGGAACGCCAGGCGAAGCAATGGGCTCCCCTGACCTCACGCAGACCGTATTCCAGGTTTGCCATTGGTGGCGGGACGCCAACCTTATTGAATGAGGTTCAGTTAAACCGATTGTTTGACATTGCCGAACATGTGATGGGACTTGATCCCGCCCATGCTTCCATCTCAATAGAAACCTCGCCTGACACCGTGACGGAAGGCAAGCTTGCGTTACTGAAGGAACGCAGCGTAGACCGCGTTAGTATGGGGATTCAGAGCTTTATTGAAGCGGAGGCTGCAGCAATTTATCGTCCGCAGAAACCACAGGAAGTAGAGCGCGCACTGGAGAAGCTTGCGCGGTACGACTTTCCTTTGCTGAACCTGGATTTGATCTATGGTCTTCCCGGCCAAACGGTGGAGTCATGGTTGTATTCCCTTGAACGTGTCCTCTCTTATGAGCCGGGAGAGATTTTCATTTATCCGCTGTACACCCGCGAGAATACAATCGTGAAGCCGGAGGATATTCAGCGTCAAGGGCCGGATATTCGCATGGAGCTATACACTGCGGCAAGAGAAACCTTAAAAAGCAGGGGATATGTTCAGTATTCCATGCGGAGATTTGCAAAAGAGTCATCCACACATGCAAGCAAAGAGCTGCTGCCTTACAGCTGCCAGGAGGAAGGCATGGTTGGTCTTGGATGCGGTGCCCGTTCCTATACCAGCGAAGTACATTATGCTTCAAAATATGGTGTGAGCTATAAGGCTACCCAGAGCATCATCGCCGATTATGTGGCTGCCGAGCGATATGATGTTGCCGATTATGGCATTGTGCTGAGCAGGGAAGAGCAGAAACGCAGATTTATTTTAAAAGCACTGCTGCACCGGGAAGGTCTGACTTTGGATGATTATCTTCAGCGGTTCGGAAGTGAAGTTATGACGGATTACGCCTGGCTCTCAGAACTGCTGACAGAGGGAATGGCTGTAATTGAGCAGGAGAATGAACATCAGGTGCTGCGTTTAACCGAAGAAGGTCTGGGATATTCCGATGCTATTGGAGATTGGTTAATATCTGCCGAGATTCGCGAGCAAATGGAAGGGTTTGTGTTCTCATGAGAGCAACCTTGTATTATCGGGGGAAGCTGTCGTCCTGTAATTATGATTGTCCCTATTGTCCGTTTAGCAAAACTGTGGATTCCAAGGAGACGCTGGAAACAGACGAACAACAATTACGTCAGTTCGTGGATTGGGTGAAGGCTCAGGAAGAGGTGGGACACGAATTGTCCATTTTCTTCAATCCATATGGCGAGGCGCTGGTACGGCGCTGGTACAGGGAAGCCATGGTGGAACTGTCACATATGCGCCACGTCCATAAGATTGCTGTGCAGACCAACCTTTCCGGGAAGTTGGATTGGGCCCGTGAATTGAATTCCAAGACAGCTGCGTTCTGGGCAACCTATCATCCTCGTGAGACCAAGGAATCTTCTTTTATTAAACAATGCCTTACTTTGCGTGAAATGGGTCTTGAATTCAGCGTGGGTACGGTGGGCCTCCGCAGTGCATTTCCTGCCATTCAGTCCATGAGAGAGTCGCTGCCGGATGATATCTACATGTGGATCAATGCCTTTAAGGATAAGTCTAATTATTACGAGCCGGAAGAGGTTGCCTATTTGCGGTCGATCGATCCGCTGTTTGAGGGGAACTTACGGGATTATGAGAGTTACGGCAAAGGCTGTGCGGCCGGCTCGGAAGTGTTTTATGTGCAGGGTTCGGGGCATGTAAAAAGATGTTATAAGGATCGCCGGATTATTGGCCATTTGTACCGTGACGGGTTGGAAAAACTGTCTGCGGATCGGCCCTGCAGGATGAAAAAGTGCGGCTGTTATATTGGATACGTTCATATGACGGACTCTCCATTCAGGGAGATTTATGGCCGTGGCTTGCTTGAACGAAACCCGGAATCCGCTGTGATGACTCGATGATTTCCTTATGTAAGGTCGAGATCATGAATGCGTCTTCTGATTAATACTTTTAGCTAAACTAAGACGTGATAATAAATATAGAGGGGTGCCCAGGTGAATGCATAAATGCTGTTTACCAGGCACCCCTCTTTTTAAACTACATTCTGTTAACGAATGGCAACCTTATATGTGCGCAACCAGGAATTAATCTGTGTCAAGTAAGCAAACAGCTGTGGACCGGACATGAGCTGCCCAAACCAGGGCAGATTAGACGAAGCATCAGGTGAAGATGCCAGCTTGCGAATCTGGGCCTTGTCAATCAAAGGCAGAATCGGCGAAGATGCATCATCTAGGATATCCAGCACCTGCTGCTTGACGGCCGCCAAATATTCCGGATTATGTGTTTTGGGATAAGGACTCTTTTTACGATATAAAACATCATCAGGCAATACACCCTCTAACGCTTTTCTGAGGATTCCCTTCTCACGGCCGCCCGTTATTTTCATTTCCCAGGGAATGTTAAATACATATTGAATCAGGCGATGATCGCAGTAAGGAACTCGAACCTCGAGCCCTGCCCCCATACTCATCCGGTCCTTCCGATCAAGCAGGGTAGGCATGAAGCGGGTGATGTTCAAATAGGACATGACACGCATTTGTGCTGCCTTTCCGGTCTCCCCATCCAGCAAAGGAACCTCAGCCACAGCATCCGAATAACGGTCGGCAAGATAGTCCAGCGGTCTGATCCACTCCCGAATGTCTGCAGATAATAAACCTGCGCGCATGTCAGGTGCTACCGACCAAGGGAACGTTCCCGAATTCAGCATCTCGTCCCGATGGAACCAGGGATACCCTCCAAACACTTCATCGGCTGCCTCCCCCGAGATGGCGACGGTAGCCCCTTTCTTGATTTCCTTACAGAACAAATAGAGAGAAGAATCCACATCCGCCATCCCGGGCAAATCCCGAACTAACATGGCCTGATTCAAGGCATGAACCAACTCTCCATTCTCAATCTCGATCCAGTGATGATCTGTCTTCAGTTCATCCACCATACGCTGGATCCAGGGGCCGTCTGCACCAGGCTGGAACGAGTGCGCCTGAAAGTGCTTGGCATTATCCACGTAGTCGACAGAATACGTACTGACTTGACCTTGACCCGTGCGGTTGTAATAGTCTACGGCCAGGGCAGACAGAGCACTGGAGTCGAGTCCCCCTGACAGAAGGGAGCAGACTGGAACATCGGAAGCGAGCTGACGCTCAAGCGTATCCTGCAGCAGACGCCGTACCTCGGCGGCAGTCTCATCCAGATCATGCTCATGAGGCTGGCTTTCCAGCTTCCAGTATGCGTAGGTTCGTATTCCATTCCGGTTGAAGATGAGCGCATGTGCTGGTTTGAGTTCATTCAACGAGGAATAGACACCGTGTCCAGGCGTCCTGGCTGGACCTACGATAAATACTTCTGCCAAGCCCTCGGGACCCACAGCAGCTTCGACATCGGGGTGAAGCAAAAGGGATTTGGGTTCGGAGCCGAACACGAGAGCGTCTTTTGCGTTGCTGTAAAACAATGGTTTGACGCCAAGGCGGTCACGTGCCATGAAGACCTGTTCGCGTCCTCCATCCCAGATGGCAAAAGCAAAAATGCCATTAAAACGGTCTACACATGCCGGTCCCCATTCGATATAAGAGGCGAGCAAAACTTCCGTATCACATTGCGTACGGAAATGGTGCCCCCGTTGAAGCAGCTCTTTTTTCAATTCGGGTGCATTGTATAGTTCTCCGTTATACACGACGGTATAGGAGGTGTCTCCCTGTAACGCATGCATGGGCTGAGCCCCGTTCTCCGGGTCCATTACGCTGAGCCGGCGATGTCCAAATGCACAAGGATTGGAGATCCATGTACCTGAAGCGTCGGGCCCCCGGTTCGACAAACTGTCCGTCATTCGGAGCAGCAGTTCCGATTCCTGGGTCAAATCCCGATTCCACTGTATGAAGCCGGTTATACCGCACATGGTTGTTCATCCTTTCTTAGTCGATTCGTTGATCCTGTAGAGTGTTGCATGGCATGGAGCCAGCGAATATTGTCTTTTTCGTCAGAAGTCGTAACAAATATATGCCGAAAGCAGGCATAAAATGTCTGTCCTCTTCGGAAACTATATCTAGGAACAACGGCCTCAGCATGCCTGTGAAGGAGAGAATGGACTGTGGACAAAACAACCTATTATGTTTCTGTGGGTGGACGTTCCGTTTTGCAGGATCAGCACGCAGCTGCTTATGAATGGGTTATTCAGGCGACACCTCACGAAGTAGATCATTTAGTGGGACTCCTCAACCTGATGCAGGAAAAAGAGGAAGAGGCCTTTCCAGGAATGGTATTCCCGTGGCCGGATACACCTGAAGAATCGGTGAATCGGGCATATGAAGCTGCTATACAGCAGGTGTATCAAGAGATTTACCGTTTGGGGACACCTGAGACAAGACGAGAGATCGAACAAAGTACATGAAATGATAAGGAGCGATAACAATGTATGCAATTCAGGATGCCAAGATCCGTAGATTAACCGAGGTGGAGGGGTTGTCTTGTGCTGAAGTGGAGGTACAACCAGCGAACGCGGGAGATCCTTCTTTATTAGTATATGTAGCGGCAACTCAGCCTGGAAGCACATTGGAAGTGGTAAGGATTGTACGTAACCATTCGGATGCTGTTCTGGATTGGTATAACAACAATATGCACACTGCCTTTGAGGATGCAACGGAGACAGCGTTTCAGAACAGTGAAGGTGTAACTGCAGGAGAAGATAAAGCCCGTTTCCAAAGTGAATTGTTTGCGTTTGGGCTGCTTGGTCCAACCCTTCAGCGTTACCTGGTTGGTCAGGCGTAATCATCTTCCAGCCTGGATAATGGAGCTAACCCGGAGCATACTACAACCAAGTTCCGGGGAGGTGATAGCAATGGCTTCCAAGTTCAAGAAAAACAAAGGAAACCTTTACGCGCATCATACCGAGTTTGCCGGGGAAGTGCTCGCCGTTAACAGCAAGCGTCCTACGCTTAGAAATCCATGGCGTAAGGGAAACAAGTAACCGGAATGAAGAACCCGCCGTTTCTTATGGAAACGGCGGGTTTCTGCATGTAATCTGATGGTAAGGACGGTGTAGAAGTCACGCATACTCACGAAGGACTTGAATCCCTTTGACGATATTGTAAATAAAGCTTAATCCATAAATCACAAAGAACAGAATGACATACCCGATGGCGCCGCCGATGCTCTGTGAGGTAACGAAGAAATAAAAGAGGGGAATGGCAGCGAGAAACGGGAAAATGTGTGAAAACAAGGCCCGTTTGGCATGTCCCTCAATATAATTGTCCCGCGCAACAATCCAAATGATAATCGGGAACAGAAAAGGAGCGAAGAAAATACTGAAATAGGATAAGGCGGACAAAAGCTGTCTCATAATAATTCTCTCCTTCTTGGAATGAATTCAGATGTAAAGGTATGTATGCATAAAGATTACCCATCCACGCTGACAATGAATAGTCTATGTTCCGTATGGTGTATATGGGGTAAACCCTGCCTTCAACAATATTGCCTGCGAATCCGGATCATATTCGATCAGTTGAGCAGCGTATGAAAATTATACGTAAATGTATGTCATAGGATGCAACTTATTAATTTTTTTATAAAAGTATTGAAAAATATAGAAAACCGAGTATAATAGAAATTGCGCCAAAAATTTTATTTATACATATTTGTCTCAGTAGCTCAGCAGGATAGAGCAACGGCCTTCTAAGCCGTCGGTCGGGGGTTCGAATCCCTCCTGGGACGTTCAAGAAAGCTTCCTATGGGAAGCTTTTTTTACGTACAGGGGATGAGAACCCCGATGGTTCGTCGGAGCATAAGCATCGAAAGGATTACTTCGCAGTCTCGACTGGAAGGAGAGTATCCCTCCTGGGACGTCTAGGAAAGCTTCCCTACGGGAAGCTTTTTTCACGTTCAGGGGATGAGAACCCCGATGGTTCGTCGGAGGATAAGCATCGAAAGGGTTACTTCGCAGTCTCGACTGGAAGGAGAGTATCCCTCCTGGACGAAAAAAAGCTCCCTAGCGGGAGCTTTTCATATCTTAGACTTTGAATTTACCGATAACTTCTTGCAATTCTTGTGCCATTTTGCTCAAGCTGTCTGCGGATGCGGTAACTTCAACCATGGAAGCACTTTGCTCTTCCGTAGAAGCGGCAACATTTTGAGTATTGCCAGCGGATTGCTCTGCGATATTGGCTACACCTTCTGCCATGTTAACCATGCTCTGAGCGCTCGCGTGTACCTGCTCCACTATGGCAGAGACGTCAATGGATTCGGAAGCAACGCGGTCAATGGATTCGACAATATCATTGAAAGCTTCTCCGGTTAAGGAAACAAGGGAGATTCCTTCCTGTACAACGGCTGTACCTTCATTCATGGCGGTTACTGCATTTGCAGTTTCTTCGCGAACCTCGTGCACCAGATTACGAATTTTCTCCGCAGACGTTGTGGATTGTTCAGCCAGCTTTCTGACCTCGTCAGCAACGACAGCGAATCCTCGGCCGTGTTCTCCTGCACGTGCAGCCTCAATGGCTGCGTTCAGTGCGAGCAAGTTGGTCTGACTTGAAATCTCAGTAATCAGCCCGATGATATTACCGATTTCATCTGTTTTTTGACCTAATGCATGTACGACATTCGCGGTATTATTAACTTTTTCATGAATCAAATTCATTTGCGCTACGGCATGATTAACAACAGCTGTACCTTCTTTTGCTTTCTCATTGGCGCTGCTTGTTAATTCAGTTACTTGTTGAATGGATGCAGCAGCCTGATCCATGCCTCTGGAAATTTCCTCGGTAGATTGTGTAAAAGCCGAAGAGTTATTAACTAGCTTTTCGGAGCCATCTGCAATATGCTGCACCGCTTCCGAGATATATTCGGCAGTTGCCCGGGTTTGTTCAGCGCTGGCCGACAGTTCTTCTGAAGTTGCAGCGACCTGTTCCGAATTGAATCCAACCTGTGAAACCAATTGCCTGAGATTATTGGACATGGTATTTACTGCTGTGGACAGTTCACCAAGCTCGTCCTTGGATGTGATCTTAATTTCGTTCGTCAAGTCACCTGCTGCAATATTGTTGGTCGCGATCATTAATCGTTTCAGAGGCAAGTCGATGGAACGAATGACCCAGATAACAAGGGCAGTTCCACCAATAATGGAAATTGCAATAATAACCAGTGTTGTCATTAAGATTCCGCGGCTTGCTGCCGAAATTTCCTCTACGTCAATGACACCAACGATTTTCCACCCTGTAAGCTCATTCGTTTGATAAACAGCGATCTTATCGTTCCCCCCGGAGGAGAAATTTACGTTACCTTCCGGTTGTGCGTTCATTTGTGCGACATAGGTTTCCGTGTCTTCTGTCCCAATTTCCATCGTTGGATGAGTTATGTATTTATTATCTTTATCCAGTACAGTAACCGTTCCTGTTTCGCCAACCTTGATTTTATTAACCTGTTCGGCAAAATTGGTTAGACTCAAAACAATACTGACGACACCGGAATCATCGGCTGTCGCCATGGAAGGGACGACGATGACTTTGCCATCCTGACTAATGATCGGGCTGTTTACTAGTGCTTCGCCTTTCTTCTCGATTGCCATGGAGTACCAAGCCCGTTCACGTGGATCAAAATCTTCGGCAAACGTTTGCTGTGGGGAGTTCAGAAGCTTACCTTCTGCTGTGGCAAATTGAACATGATCATATTCCGATTTAACCGCTTTGATGGGATCGAGAATTTGCCTTAGTTCAGGACTCGCATCGCCATCAACCATTTCGCCGTTAACGGTTTGTGACAAGTACTTAAGATCTTCCAGACTGGTATTGATCAGCATATCCAGCTGAGTATTCACAGTTTCTACGGACTGACGTGTATTTCTCATGAATTGCTCGGTGATGTCATCTTTTGCAGTCCGATATGATAAGAAACCAAGGATGGCAGTTGGCAGGATCAGGATCACCAGAAAAGCGATACTCAATCGTGCTCGAATTGTTATGTTTTTGCCCAACCTAAATTTGTCGAACTGAGATGGTCTAGAAGGAAGCTTCTTTGTTTTTTTCATTGCTTAAGTCCTTTCCTATGTTTAGTTAAGAAAATAAAAATACTGCAAAGTGAAAACAGGGCATTTTTATATGTCGGTAAAAATACTTGAAAAGTTTAGGTCTTTTGTCATAAAAATTTATGAAAGCGCTAAAATTCGACATATTTAAATTGGCATTATTCCATGAAGTAATCTAAATTTAAATAAAGAATATTATTTTATAGTCTTTAAGGCGTGATTATTCGTCAAAAAACTAAATATAATAGTCTATAATACCTAGTAAAAAATTGACAGAATGTGTATCTATGATATAGTTAGCGAGAATATTTTAAAATGTATACATAAGAAAGGTTGTTGGAAATGACAAGTAAACAGACAGGAAAAGCTGTAAGGCGTTTAACCGCTGGCGTGCTTGCGTTGCAGATCGGTTTTGCGGCAATGGGTACTCCCGCTTTCGCTTCCAAGGTAACCGTTGTTTCGCCTCATGGCGTAGAAACTTTAGCACCCCATGGTGCCATCCAATCGACTGGCACATGGGATGTAGGAACGCGTGCAGGAGATTATATTTATGTTGCTGGCATGCGAGGTATAGATCCAAGCACGAATAAGCTTGTCAGTGATGAAGAGGGAAGAATTCGACAAGCATTTTTGAATATGCAGCTCATTGCAGAATCTGAAGGGGCAACGCTTCAGGATGCAACACGTCTTGTGGTCTATGTGACAGACATGTACCGCTATCGTCCAATTGTCAATCAGATTCAGGAAGAGTTGTGGGGTGCTGGCCCGTATCCGCCCCGGACTATTATTGAAGTGGATCGCCTGAATCAGGATGATATTGTAGAAGTAGAAGGCACGTTCTATGCTCCGCAAAACGGATCTAAATCAGTCAAAGTAAACGGGAATTCCAGCAATAAAACCAGTAATAACGTATCGCCAAACGGCGTAATAACCCTCTCACCAAAAGGGGCTATCCAGTCTACAGGAACTTGGAATCTAGGCACAAGAGCAGGCGACAGTATTTTTGTAGCAGGCATGCGTGGAATTAATCCGAGTACGAACAAGCTTGTAGCCGATGAGGAAGAACGGATTCGTCAGGCTTTTCTCAATATGAAATTGATTGCAGAATCTGAGGGAGCAAGTCTCAAGGATGCGACACGCCTTATTGTTTACGTAACGGATATGTACCGGTATCGTCCAATCGTCAACAAGGTTCAGGAAGAATTGTGGGGAGCAGGACCTTACCCGCCACGCACAATCGTTGAAGTGGATCGATTGAACCAGGATGATATTGTCGAGGTGGAAGGCACGTTTTATGCACCGAAGTCGGCATCCAGCAATCTCAAATCGACAACTAGTGCTAACGTATCGCCAAACGGAGTAAAAACCCTGTCACCAAAGGGGGCTATTCAGTCAACAGGAACATGGGATCTTGGAACTCGGGCAGGCGACACGATTTATGTGGCAGGCATGCGCGGAATTGATCCGAGCACCAACCAGCTTGTCAATGATGAAGAGGGACGGATTCGTCAAGCATTCCTGAATATGAAACTGATTGCAGAATCTGAGGGCGCAACACTGCGAGATGCGACTCGTCTTGTTGTATATGTGACCGACATGTACCGCTATCGTCCAATTGTCAATCAGATTCAGGAAGAATTATGGGGTTCAGGGCCATATCCGCCACGTACAATCATTGAGGTGGACCGTCTGAATCAGGATGATATTGTCGAGGTGGAAGGCACATTCTACGCACCAGAACATAAATAATTCAAAATAGGGCAGGTCTCCAATCATGGTGGCCTGTTTTTTGTTTGGCTCAAATTCAAACTGGGCTGAAGAAAATCTGACTTTTATAGTTTTTTCCTATTAATTAAATAGAAATTATATATTTTAATAATAAGTCCGGATGTGCCACAATAAACTTATCATTACGAAAGCGACGGTGATATAAATGAAATCAATCAATCAATGGCAGGCAGAGGAGTATGATCACAAATTGGCCTTTGTATCGGGATACGGAAAAAGTTTAATTTCATGGCTTCAACCTAAGAAAGGTGAACGGATTCTAGATTTAGGCTGTGGGACTGGTGATTTGACACACGAGATTGCCATGTCTCAAGCAGAGGTGGTTGGCATGGATGCCTCTCCGGAAATGATTCAGCGGGCGAGAGAGAAGTTCCCTGAAATCACATTCGTGGAAGGGGACGGACACCGATTCGAGGTGAGCATACCTTATGATGCAATCTTCTCCAACGCGGCATTGCACTGGATGAAGTCTCCTGAACTTGTCGTAGAAAGCATATGGAATGCACTAAAGCCTGGCGGACGCCTGGTCGTGGAGTTTGGAGGAAAGGGTAACGTTCAGACCATAGTAACTGCACTGGAGACAGTGCTCGAACAAAAAACAGGAATTCATGCTGCAGATCGCAATCCCTGGTACTTTCCGACAATCGGTGAGTACAGCTCCCTCTTGGAAGAGAAGGGATTCCTGGTCCGGCAGGCCTATCATTACGATCGCCCTACCCAGCTTCAAGATGGGGAAAAGGGTATTGAGGGCTGGTTAGCTCATTTTGGAGGGGACTATTTTGCTGGTCTAACCAAGGAACAAATGGAGGGTATTTGCCTTGAAACGAGTAAAATAGTAGTACCCAAGCTCTGGAAAGAAGATGCCGTCTATGCGGATTATAAGCGTTTGCGAGTGGAGGCGGTTAAACCTCATAAGTAATATAAATGTATCATTTTCTTTGTTAAATGAAATTTGAAAGGTCATCACTCTTTAAAGTCTGTATCTTGCTGGGATCATGATTCTTATGCTTCAATGAGGATTGTGGTCTTTTTTCCTATGAACTATTTCAAGATTCAATATCTTTATCGACAAATAAATACAATTTTGATATTTTCCTCTTACTCAAGAACCATATAAGTAATTTTTATATCATATCTGTAATTTTTTAGAAGGGAAATCTGATGATTTAGTAGAATAATTTACCATGGGTCAAACTTCTTGCGGAAGGGATGGTGACATTATACAAGTATTGCAGTACTTGTTCGGACAAGACCCCAGTGATTGGTGAGGTATTCATATTTAAGAAGGAGGGGCATCGCCTTGAATAAACGATTAATATCCATGCTATTAAGTGTCCTTATGATTTTTTCCATCATCATGCCTGCGGCTGGAGCCGCTCCAGCAGAAGTACAGCTTGACAGGAATTTGCCTTCCAAGGCTGAAGCCCAGCAGTGGAGAGAGATTCTCGACCAGCGGGAAGAGAAACTTGCCGCAGAACCTTTTTTGGATCAGAGGCTGGAAGGTCTAGGTGGAGAGAAAACAAGGGTAATCGTTGAACTCTCAAACAAACCCGTAGCTGTAGCGCAAGGCGAATCAACCCTCTCAGGAAAGTCATTTACCTCCTCTATGGAAACAAATGCTGTGACGAAGGTCGAACAACAACAACAGTCATTTGTACATAGCCTCACTCAGAACAAAATTAATCACGAAGTATTGGAAAAGTACGCATACGCCCTGAATGGTGTAGCCATTGAAGTGAATGGAAGCCAAATGGGACAGTTGCTTCGCATACCAGGTGTGGTCAGTGTGTATCCTGACCTTGAAATCGCGTTAACGCCAGAGAACGATGAAGTTAATCCCTATATGAAGGATACAGCTCCGTTTATCGGTGCCCCGGAAGTATGGGATTTGGGTTACAAAGGAAATGGTATCAAAGTCGGCATTATTGATACAGGGATTGACTACGAGCACCCTAATCTGACAGAAGGTTATAAGGGTGGATGGGATTTTGTGGATAACGATGAAGATCCTTATGAAGCAACAAGAGAAGAGTGGAAGGTGTCTGGAGAGCCCGAGTTTAATGAAAGAGGCAGTTCCTACTATACATCCCACGGTACTCACGTTGCAGGAACGATTGCCGCTCGTGAAGCTGGAGATTATGGGGTTATTGGTATTGCTCCTGAAGCCGAAATCTATGCTTACCGCGTATTAGGGCCTTATGGCAGCGGACAAACTGCTTGGGTCTTGGGCGGAATTGATCGCTCGGTCAAAGACGGTATGGACATCATCAATCTCTCACTGGGGAATTTAGCCAATGATCCAAGTTACATTACTTCGGTTGCCCTCAATAATGCCATGCTGTCAGGTGTGACTGCAGTGGTCGCAAGTGGTAACGAAGGCCCGAACCGTTACACCCTAGGTTCTCCGGGAGCATCGGCTATGGCAATCACGGTCGGTAACTCTACGGGCCCTAGTCAGATGATTACAGCCGACACACATTTTTGGATCGGTGAGGAAGGTGAAGGTACACTACCTGAAGAATTGCCTGCACCTGAGGTTGAGCAATCACCTGAACTGGGAGTAGCATCAGGGGCTGAAGCTCCAGAAAATCCAGAGCAAGACATTCCTGCTAGCACACCAGATGCAGACGAGCCAACCGTTGAAAAGCCTGAATCGGCAGGCGAGGATACGCTGCCACAAGGAGAGCAAGCAGAGACTACATTGGAAACAGAACAAAATACAACTACTCCTAGTACGGAAGAAGTGGCACCTGCGGAAGAGGAGGAAGTCGCAGCACCAACTGAAACGGACACCACTCCACTAACCGTTACAGAATCAGTCTATCGCCTGGATGTGATGGGCTGGAATCTAGCGGAGGATCCGGAAACGGTATTGAATGGACAATACGATTTGGTGTACGCCGGCTTGGGCAAACCAACCGATTTTGAAGGAAAAGATATGAACGGCAAGGTTGCTTTCATTCAGCGCGGGGAGCTGGCTTTCGTTGATAAGATTGCCAATGCCAAAGCGGCTGGGGCGATTGCGGTTATTGTTTACAATAACATTCCTGGGCCAATTGGCGTTAGTTTGGGGGATGATTTTGAATTTATCCCTACCCTAAGCATGAGCAAGGAAGATGGAGAAGCTATCAAAGCTCAGCTCGATGCTGGTCAAGACGTTGAAGTCAGCTTCAGTGATTTCGTCAAAGACATGACAGAGGGAGATGAGATGAATTCCTCAAGTTCCCGAGGACCAGCCAAGGTAACACTGGACATTAAACCTGACATTGTTGCACCAGGAACCAGCATCCTGTCAACCATTCCTGCGTATGGCAAGGATGAGCCTGGAGCGAACTACGATCAAGCGTATGGACGTAAATCAGGAACAAGCATGGCGACTCCGCATGTAGCCGGGCTGATTGCGTTGCTGATCGAAAAACATCCGGATTGGACCCCTTTTGATATCAAAGTTGCCCTTATGAACAATGCCAAAGTACTGAATACAGAGAACTATGATGTGTTCGATCAAGGTGCTGGACGTATACAGGCAACGGAGACGATTGATCCTGAGACTTTCGTTAAAGTCATGGATGTCACGAAATATACTGAAAACGGCGTGGCAGTAGAAAAAGAAAACATTACAGGCAGTGTTAATTTCGGCAACTTCCTGAGTACAGACGAAAAAACGGTCAGCAAAACGCTCAAGGTTCAGTCATTAAAAGGGGCAGGCGGGGAATATTCTGTATCCGTTAATCCTACTCGCACCATTAATGATGTCTCGGTATCCGTTGATAAGACGTCCTTTGAATTGAATGGAGAAGAAGAAGTAACGGTGACAATTACGGTTCCAAAAGGTGTGACTACTGTTGGAGAAGCCCAAGGGTACCTTCAGTTCAGTCATGGAGCGAAAACGTACAGCTTACCATACGTGGCTCACTTCAATGTTACAGAGGCCGGTGTTAAATACATTGAAACGAAGTATGGTAATGAAACGAATCCATTCCATTATCCTTTAAAAGCTGACGGCACACTGGATACGTTAAATGTAGCGATGGAGTTCCACAATCCAATGAACTTTGCACTTATAGAAATTTTTGATGGTCTTAACCCGGATGGTGGTTTTTATCAGGATGGGTACATTGGAAGTATCTTTGGAAATTACTACAATTTTAATGCCAATACCCGATATAATCTGGCTTGGACCGGAAATTACTTGGATTACGAAACAGAAGAAGCAACGAAAATACCGGATGGTTTGTACACCGTTGATATCACAGCTTTAGGTACAGACGGCAAAACGTATGTAGAGGATACCCCTCCATTCTTGGTGAAAACAGAAGCCCCGGTGGTAAAAGTGCCTGAAAAACTGGAATTTAAAAACGATGAGTCTGCAGTTATTAATGGAAACGTGGAAGACTTGTACTTCGTTGTCGCTCCTGCGCTCCAAGAAGGGTGGAACATTGAGTTTGACCCTGCAGCATCCCTCGAAGCATCGTATGTTGTGAAAGAAGAGGATGATTCGATCGTTAAAGAGGGTGACTTTGAAATACAACAGGATGGTAGCTTTGGTCTTGCTTTAGAGGACATTGAATCCGGCGAATATGTCGTTGAACTGACGGTGAAGGACCAGCAGGGGCTTTCAGGTACAGCCAACACTTTGTTGAGCTTGGAATCTTCGGAGCCTGAACCGGAGACTCCGGCAACCAAAGCACCTGGCACTCCTGTACTTTCTCACAATAATGGACATGCTAATGGTCTGCTCGAAGGCTCCTATACCGTGAGCATGAACTTATGGTGGGGCGAAAATGCGACCAGCTATAAACTTTATGAAGACGGAGTATTGATTGACACGCAGAAGTTGACATACAATGCGCCTATGGCACAGTTTGCTCAGACGAAGATTACAGGAAAAACAAACGGGACTTATACGTATGTAGCTGAGCTAACGAATGACAAGGGAACAACACGGAGTCAAACGCTAACTGTGAGGGTTACCAATGCATCTCCTGGTAAGGCAGTGCTTTCTCAGGACAATTGGGATGGCGATGGTAATTATAAGGTCACCATGAACTTATGGTGGGGAACCAACGCTACGGAGTACCGCCTTTACGAAAATGATCAGTTAATTGATACCCAAGCACTCAATGCGGCTACACCTTATGCGCAAAGTGCGGTCAGTACAATTTCTGGACGATCTTCGGGCACGTATAAGTATCGTGCCGAGTTAAGTAACTCAGCTGGTACTACCAGTACCGAAACGATTACTGTAAAGGTCAAGTAAGTCCAATTATAAGATCCATGTAAGATAGCAAGCTTAATAAACTATCTATACACGTTGAGTGAAGTATATGTATAGAACGTTGTTTTTCTCTTAAGAGGCCTTCATCCTGATTTAATAGGGTGAAGGCCTCTTGTTTTGGAATTTTTTTAAAACTGTAGGTTACCTGAAGTATTTATTCTGATTGGCAACACAACATATACTTGTTGATATAAAAGACTCCCCTTACAGTGACTGGTGTTTTATCCGAGTCATTACAAGGAGAGCAAAATTCAAAAAGATCTGCACATCGAATCAAAATTTTATTTTGAATCACCAATCAATCGATTTTTACTTGCCATGATTCCTGTAATCAGCAATACGATAGCGAGTGCAACCTGCAAAAGCAGTGGAAGGGTCCAGCCATGCGTCCAGTCATGAATTAGTCCGAACAACAAGGGACCTCCCGCTGCCAGCATATACCCGAACGATTGAGCCATTCCCGATAATCCTGCAGCTTGTCTTGCGTCTGCAGTCCGAAGTACAAAGAACATCGTAACCAGGCCAAATGAAGCCCCGCCCCCAATACCGGCGAGAACCACTCCGATCGTCACCAGTGATGAGATCCCGCTTAAGAGGAACGCATACCCCAAAATGAGGCAAGTACAAGTGATGGCTGTCAGCACGCGTTGATCCTTCATTCGTCCAGCAAGAATAGGGATAACAAACGTCACTGGAACGCTGACCATCTGCATCATGGACAACATCAATCCTGCTGAAGATGGGTTAAAACCCTGCGTAGACAAAATTTCGGGCAGCCAGGTAATGGTCGAATAAAAAATCAACGACTGTATTCCCATAAACAGCGTGATATACCAAGCGAGTGAAGATGAGATGAGTCGTACCGGTTTCTCGGTATTCCGAGAAGCTACATAGACTTCTCCGCGGCGTCCGTTACGAACGTGAGGCAGCCACAGGATAAGAGCCAGGATGGAGAGTACAGCCCACATTCCAAGTGAAGCATGCCAACCCATGGAGGTGAATCCTGCTGCCGGAACGCTAATTCCAGAGGCAATGGCACCCCATATATTCATGGAAACGGAGTACAGGCCAGTAACCAATCCTACACGTAATGGAAAATCCCGTTTGATTAAACTAGGGAGTAACACGTTACTCAGTGCAATTCCACATCCCAGGATGGCTGTGCCAGCAAAAAGTGCAGGGACAGACGGCAAAAAACGCAGTGCAATACCACACGTTACAATAATGATAGCGGTCAGCAGTGCAGCCTCCAAACCGAATCTTTTTGCCAGCTGCGGAGCAAAGGGGGAAATTGCCGCAAAAGCAAGCAGTGGCAGGGAAGTGAGTAATCCCGCCATGGTATGACTTATCCCTGTATCGGCACGAATTAAATCAACGATAGGCCCTGTCGCTGTAATGGGCGATCGCATCGTGGCTGCAATCAGGATGATGCCTGTAAGGAGAAGTCCGAGTTTCACGGACGCTGTAGAGTTATCCGCAACTGCATGATCAGGCGAATGTTGATGTAAAGAGGATGGCATAGGTAAATCTCCTGTTATTTATTTTTTTCTAATATGTATACTTTGATACATACGTATACCAACAAGCATAACATTCGGTGTCAACATTGGGCAACGAAGTGGGATGAACATATCCCAAGAACGCAGAAAAGCTTCCCGAAGGAAGCTTTTCCTAATACGTCCCAGAAGGGATACTCTCCTTACAGTCGAGACTGTGAAGTAGTGCTATCGAGGCAGATGCTCCGACGAACCATGGGGGTTCTCATCCCCAGAACGCAAAAAAAGCTTCCCGAAGGAAGCTTTTCTTAATACGTCCCAGAAGGGATACTCTCCTTCCAGTCGAGACTGCGAAGTGGTGCTATCGAAGAGGATGCTCCGACGAACCATGGGGGTTCTCATCCCCAGAACGCAAAAAAGCTTCCCGAAGGAAGCTTTTCTTAATACGTCCCAGAAGGGATTCGAACCCCCGACCGACGGCTTAGAAGGCCGTTGCTCTATCCAGCTGAGCTACTGAGACATGAATTTTTCAAGCAAAAATGATTTTATCATAAATAATGATGAATATCAAATGTTTTATTTAAATAACTTATTCGTATATGATGTTTGGCGGTAGGGGACGTTTTTTTCATTATATTTAAGGTTATGTTAGAATATCAGGAGAACTCAGAAAATAGATCGACATTCGTTTAATATACATCTATTTATGGTTGATTCCGACTGGAGATTGAGGATATAGAGGAGGTGCTCCTATCAAGGAATCCACGACGCCGGAAAACGAGCACAGTAACAATATTGTTCTGTTTCCTAAAACGCTGGACTATTACCAGATTCAATTAACTGTCATGCTGGAAAATGAGCGATATGGGGAAGCCATGAATCTGCTCCGCTTCCTGCTGCAATGTCAGGGACAGGAAGAACGTCATTATGATGAATGGCGGGCTCTGCTGGAGTGGCTTGAAGCTGCGTTCCCTCATTACGCCGAAGATTCCTCTATTGCCCCGGATGAACAAGAAGAAGAGGAAATCAGTGAGGAAGATATGGCACGTCAGCACGCCAGGTCCAAGCTGGAACAGGACCAAGGATATGCGGATAAGCTGCTTCGCACAGTAATGGAAGAACCGCTATCCGAACAAACGATGCTTGCCTTGGAGCAGCTTGCCTATCTTGAACTTCCGGAAATCGATGAGGCACTTAGTAGCTGGTTAACCGATAAGTCTCTTCATCCATTGCTGCAGTTCCGGGTGTTGCAAACCTTGCGACGTCGCGGTACGCAGGGCTTCATCACGTTCACAAGAGGGGAAGAGCAGGTTGAAGTGGAAATTGATACGGTTCCTCTGCGTCCGGAGGATTTTCCGCTTCAGATCGTGCGCATTCTCGAGCGAGTGGCCGATCAGACGGAAGTTCATGAGCCGACACTCTTTTATTTTGCACAGGAACTTTGGATCCAGTTTGTCATGGCGGTGTATGGAACACGAGACTACGATTCCATGCTGGAAGATAATGATTCCATGACAGATATATGGGCAGCAGCATTACATATGACCGTTGCAGACAGCCTGGGAGGCTCCCACGACGAAGAAGATACCCGTTCAATGTATGCTGTAACTGGAGCAATGCGCTTCCGTCTGGAGCAGGCATATCGCTCGATGAAGCAGTTTGTTTCTGCAGGTTTGGGGGGCCAATAAGGCCCGGAAACGTTTACCTCAAACCGCATCAAGGGATTCCCCTTGAAAAAGAATGTAATCTTGTTTATACTAAAATGGTTATTTTGTACGTGATCGCCTACGTGAACATGTGAATTTTGGAGGGGAAAGTATACAATGAAAGCAACTTGGGAAAAGATAGAGAAGAACCTTGGGGTTCTTGAAGTTGAAGTTGGTGCAGATCGTGTAACTGCAGCACTCGACAAAGCTTTTAATAAAGTAGTAAAACAAGCGAACGTGCCTGGATTCCGTAAAGGTAAAGTGCCACGTCCAATTTTCGAAGCTCGTTTCGGTGTAGAAAGCTTGTACCAAGAAGCAATCGACATTTTGCTTCCTGAAGCTTACACAGAAGCAATCGACCAAACGGATATTTTCCCGGTAGATCGTCCGGATGTAGATATCGAACAATTCGCTAAAGGACAAGCATTCAAGTTCAAAGCGAAAGTAACGGTGAAACCTGAAGTTACCCTGGGTGACTACAAAGGAATCGAAGTTGCTGTAGCTAAAGGCGAAGTAACAGATGCAGAAGTGACTGAAGAGCTTGAGCGTCTTCAACAACGTCACGCTGAACTCGTTGTAATCGACGAAGGTTCTGCACAAAACGGTGACGTTGCAGTTATCGACTTCGATGGTTCCGTTGATGGCGTACCATTCGAAGGTGGACAAGCTGAGCGTTATTCCTTGGAACTGGGTTCCAACACATTCATCCCAGGATTTGAAGAGCAAGTTGTGGGTCTGTCCACAGGCGACTTCAAAGACGTTGAAGTAACTTTCCCAGAGAGCTACCACGCAGCAGAACTTGCTGGCAAACAAGCGGTATTCAAAGTGAAAGTACACGAAATCAAACGCAAACAACTTCCAGAACTGGATGATGAGTTTGCAAAAGATGTCAGCGAATTTGATACTCTGGAAGAGTACAAAGCTGATCTGAAAACACAACTCGAATCCCGCAAAGCAGATGAGTTCAAAGCAGCTCAAGAAAATGCGGTAGTAGAAAAAGTAGCAGAAAATGCTGAAGTGGACATCCCTTCTGCAATGGTTGACAGCGAAGTGCAAAACATGATGCGTGATTTTGACAACCGCCTGCGTAACCAAGGCATGAACCTGGAAATGTTCCTGAGCTTCTCCGGTCAAACACAAGCTGACCTGAGAGGACAAATGCAAGACGATGCTTCCAAACGTGTTCGCAACAACCTGGTTCTTGAAGCTGTAGGTAAAGCGGAAAACATCGAAGTTTCTGATGAAGAAGTGAACCAAGAACTCGAAAAAATGGCTGAATCCTACAAGCGTCCTGCTGAAGAGATTCGTGGCATTCTGGAGAGCAATGGTTCCCTCGACAGCCTTCGCGATGAAGTTAAACTGCGCAAAACGATCGATGTTCTCGTTGAGAACAGCAAAGTTGTAGAGCCGGTTGAAGCTCCAGCTGAAGAAGCTGCTGCAGAATCTGACGAAAAATAAGACAAGCTGTAAGGCAACAAGCAGCTGAATAAAGGATAAGGCACGTGAATCATTGCGTGCCTTATTTTTAAATTATGGCATCCATTTTATAGATGATTCAGTAATAATATGGATGGTTATAATGTGGGAAGGGATATACTGCTTCAAGCTCCTATGTACTTTATGCAAATAAAATAAGGTTAAACGGCATAGGATTCCTTCGATTTGCACATACATAGAAAACATGGTTAAATATGATCAGGCTAAAAAGTAAACTAACTTATGCTTGACACTACTTGTGAAAAATGACATTGTCACAGGAACGTGTTAGAATGAATTTGGGTTTGCTTTACAGGTAGCCTATGTCTAATTACATGTAGAAAAGAGGTTGGTCTCATGAGTCTGGTGCCAATGGTTGTGGAACAAACCAATCGAGGCGAACGGTCTTACGATATATACTCGCGTTTGCTGAAGGATCGCATCATTTTTCTAACCAGTGCGATTGATGACGATGTAGCCAATCTTGTCATAGCACAGCTTTTATTTTTGGCAGCCGACGATCCTGAGAAGGATATCAGCTTGTACATTAATTCACCTGGTGGTTCTGTCACCGCAGGGATGGGTATATACGATACGATGCAGTATATCAAGCCGGATGTATCGACCATTTGCGTTGGGATGGCAGCAAGCATGGGTTCGTTGTTGTTAACGGCCGGTGCGCCTGGTAAACGATATGCGCTGACCAATAGCGAAGTGATGATTCACCAACCGCTTGGCGGCGTTCAAGGACAGGCTGCGGATATTAAAATCCACGCCGAATGGATTATTAAAACACGTCAGAAACTGAATCAAATATACGTCGATCGTACAGGTCAGCCCCTTGAGAAAATTGAGCGGGATACGGACCGTGACTTTTTCATGAGTGCGGAAGAAGCCAAAGCGTACGGCATTATTGACCAGGTGCTCAGCAGACCGATCAATTCCTAAAGGGGTGGTTTCATGTTTAAATTTAACGATGAGAAAGGGCAACTGAAATGCTCTTTTTGCGGTAAATCTCAAGAACAGGTGCGCAAGCTGGTCGCTGGACCAGGCGTATACATTTGTGATGAATGTATCGAACTTTGCACCGAAATCGTTGAGGAAGAGCTCGGTCATGACGAAGAACTGGACCTCAAAGATATACCGAAACCAAAAGAAATCCGCGATATTCTGGATCAATATGTTATTGGACAGGATCAAGCGAAGAAATCTTTGTCTGTAGCGGTTTACAATCACTACAAACGGATTAATACACAAAGCAAGATTGAGGACGTTGAACTGCAAAAGAGTAACATTTTGCTACTCGGACCTACAGGTTCAGGTAAAACGTTGCTTGCACAAACGATGGCGAAAATCCTCAATGTTCCTTTTGCTATTGCTGACGCGACTTCATTGACTGAAGCTGGTTATGTCGGTGAAGACGTAGAGAACATTCTGCTCAAGCTGATCCAGGCTGCTGACTATGATGTGGAAAAAGCAGAGCGCGGTATCATTTATATCGATGAAATTGACAAAGTAGCCCGCAAATCCGAGAACCCGTCCATTACACGTGACGTATCGGGTGAAGGGGTACAACAAGCCTTGCTGAAAATCCTGGAAGGAACGGTTGCTTCTGTACCACCACAAGGTGGACGTAAGCATCCACATCAGGAATTCATTCAAATTGATACAACCAATATCCTGTTCATTTGTGGTGGTGCCTTTGATGGTCTGGAGCAAATGATCAAACGCCGGATCGGTAAAAAAGTCATTGGCTTTAATACCGTTGCGGAACAAAAAGACCTCAAACCGGGTGAGTACCTGGGTATGGTTCTGCCGGAAGACTTGCTGAAATTCGGTCTGATTCCGGAATTTGTAGGACGTCTACCAGTCATCTCCACTTTGGAGCCACTGGACGAAGATACACTGGTACGGATTCTTTCCGAACCAAAAAACGCCCTGACCAAGCAGTATCAAAAATTGCTTGAACTGGACAATGTGAATCTGGTGTTTGAACCAGGTGCATTGCTCGCGATTGCAAAAGAAGCAATCAAACGTAACACAGGGGCGCGGGGATTGCGTGCCATCATTGAGGGTATCATGCTTGAAATCATGTATGAAGTGCCTTCACGTGAAGATGTTACGAACTGTGTGATTACCGAAGAAGTCGTTGAGAAAAGAGTTGTGCCTGAACTTGGCCAATCGAAGGACGATAAGCAGGAAGAAAGTGCCTAACTAAAGGCAGCATTCCTGCTCAGCTCTGAAATATAGACTTGTCAGTTCTCCACTTTGGCAGAAGGCGAATTCATGTCTCTGTCAGGGTGGAGCTTTGACGTTGTGGGGAGAGAAATCACTCATGTATTTAAGACAAGATACACGTCCCGTAAAAGTAGGGAATATAACGATTGGTGGCAGTAATGAAGTTATTATCCAAAGTATGTGTACTACAAAAACGGCAGACGTTGAGGCTACCGTTGCAGAAATTCTGCGATTGGAAGAAGCAGGATGCCAAATAGTACGTGTAACCGTAAATAATGAGGAAGCTGCTGCAGCCATTAAAGAAATCAAGAAACGCATCCACATTCCGCTTGTAGCAGATATTCACTTTAACTATAAATTAGCTCTTCTTGCGATTGAGAACGGCATTGATAAAGTCCGGATTAATCCAGGCAACATCGGTAAACGTGCCAAAGTGGAAGAAGTCGTGAAAGCATGTAAGGAACGGGGTATTCCCATTCGGATCGGGGTTAACGCCGGTTCACTGGAAAACCATTTGCTTGAGAAGTACGGATATCCAACAGCTGATGCTATGGTAGAAAGTGCATTGTATCACATTGGTATTCTGGAAGAACTCGATTTCCATGATATTATCGTTTCACTGAAAGCATCGGACGTACCGATGGCGATTGAAGCGTACTCCAAGGCAGCTCAGATCATTAAATATCCGTTGCACTTGGGGATTACGGAAGCAGGTACACTGTTCTCGGGTACAATTAAGAGCTCTGCAGGTATGGGTGCTCTGCTCTCGATGGGTATTGGTTCAACCATGCGGATCTCGCTCAGCGCAGACCCGGTAGAAGAAATCAAGGTTGCACGCGATCTGCTCAAAACCTTTGGGCTCATTTCGAATGCAGCCACATTGATATCTTGCCCGACCTGCGGTCGTCTGGACATTGATCTCTTCTCTATTGCCAACGAGGTGGAAGAGTATATCTCCAAACTCAAGGTGCCGATTAAAGTGTCTGTACTGGGATGTGCGGTGAATGGTCCAGGTGAGGCAAAAGAAGCGGATATCGGGATTGCCGGTGCCCGCGGAGAAGGTCTCTTGTTCCGTCACGGTAAGATGATCCGTAAAGTGCCTGAGGAAATCATGGTAGAGGAATTGAAAAAGGAAATCGATAAAATCGTCGAAACCTATGAAACAACAGGAGTAATTCCTGGACGCTCGCACTGATCGTTTCATATATGTTTAACCAAGAGCCCGTCAGCAATGACGGGCTCTTGGTGTTTTAACTTCCATAAATTCTGCCTGGACCGTTTACCTGTTGGTGAAACGGCTATACTACCATGTATTAGTATGATTCCGTAGGGAACAGTCAGAAGAACAGGAGGATGTTGAGATATGGGTGATTTAGGCATGGTCTTCATGTTGATACAGTTATTTTTTGGTGTGGTGATTGGTTTGTATTTCTGGAATCTGCTTCGGGGCCAGAAAACCAATCGTAGTGCCGTTGAGCGCGAGTCTCGCAAAGAGCTGGAGAAGCTGCGTAAATTGCGTTCTATTTCACTGACAAAACCACTCGCAGAGAAGACACGTCCAGCTACTATCAATGATATCGTGGGGCAAAAAGACGGTCTGCGTGCTCTCAAGGCTGCCTTGTGCAGTGCAAATCCACAGCATGTAATCATTTATGGGCCTCCCGGAGTTGGGAAGACAGCAGCAGCCAGGGTGGTGTTGGAGGAAGCCAAAAAAAATCCATCATCACCGTTCAAGCCAGATGCCAAGTTTACCGAGCTGGATGCGACAACCGCCCGTTTTGACGAGCGCGGGATTGCCGATCCCTTAATCGGTTCAGTACATGATCCGATATATCAGGGAGCAGGTGCCATGGGGGTTGCGGGAATTCCACAACCGAAACCGGGAGCCGTGACCAAAGCTCATGGGGGCATGTTGTTTATCGATGAGATCGGTGAATTGCATTCCATTCAAATGAATAAATTACTCAAAGTACTGGAAGATCGTAAGGTCTTTTTGGAAAGTGCGTACTATAACTCGGAAGACACGCATACTCCTGCTTATATCCACGATATTTTTCAAAATGGCCTGCCAGCGGATTTCCGTCTTGTCGGAGCGACGACACGTTCGCCTCATGAACTGCCTCCAGCGCTTCGTTCGCGCTGCATGGAAGTATATTTCAGACCATTATTGCCGGAAGAGATTGGGAAAATTGCTGAGGACGCTGTTCAAAAAATCGGCTTCAGTCCTTGTCCGGATGCCGTTGAAGTGGTCAAGCGATATGCCACGAACGGACGCGAGGCAGTGAATATTATTCAGCTTGCTGCCGGATTGGCTCTCACTGAGAAAAGGGAGACCCTTCAGGCCTCTGAT
Organism: Paenibacillus sp. P13VS; assembly: GCF_015143645.1. NCBI lineage: Bacteria > Bacillati > Bacillota > Bacilli > Caryophanales > Paenibacillaceae > Paenibacillus > Paenibacillus sp. P13VS. The sequence goes on from NZ_WYEV01000008.1 coordinate 269,952, forward strand.
GTCGAGTGGGTTGCTGGCAGCAGCCAAATCCAGCCGCGTCCGGATCGCAAGGTGCCTCAGCAGCCACAGATTGGTTTTGTTAATGGCTTGGCCGTATACGGTCCGAATATGGGCACCATACTTGAGATCGAAGTGTCTGCCGTGCCTGTACTCAAAGACCAGGGCCGAATCAATATTACAGGCGTGGTGGATGAGGAAGAGATTGGAGGCGGTTCGCGTACACTCCGGAGAAAAAGCATGGCCAAAGGGTCGGTTGAAAATGTGATCACCGTGTTAAAAGCCATGGGACTTCGTCCGAATGACTATGACTTGCATATCAACTTCCCTGGAGGTACACCAATTGACGGTCCATCAGCAGGAATTGCGATGGCCACAGCAATAGCCTCTGCCATTCAGGGACGTCCTGTTGATCATGAGACAGCGATGACTGGGGAGATCAGCATTCATGGCCGGGTGAAGCCGATTGGCGGCGTGCTCGCCAAAGTAGAGGCTGCTTTTCAGGCGGGAGCCAAGACCGTTATTATTCCCGCCGAAAACTGGCAGTCCATTTTTGAGAATCTGGATGGATTACGCGTTATTCCGGTAGATACGGTTCAGGATGTTTTTCGTGAGGTATTTGCCTGGGTACCTGATTCTCAGCAGGCGGAGCAATTGAAGCACGCAGATGAGCCAGCAGCACCCGCTGCAGAGATTTTTCCTCCAGCCTCTGCTTCATTTTTACGTGCTGACCTGACCCGTCCGGGACAGGTTACTGATTCGGGAAGCTGCTAAGCGCTTCCCTTCAATTGGTTTTTTATGTGAACATTTGATAGAATAATGAATGACTACAACCTGAGAGCCATTGGAGGTGCGAAAGCGATGGGACCGAGCAAAACGAAAGGTCGTCGTTTTCCTTTACTGCCTTTAAGAGGACTTCTCGTCTACCCGAGTATGGTACTGCATCTCGATGTGGGCCGGGAGAAATCGGTCAAGGCTTTAGAAAAAGCGATGGTAGAAGAACATTTGATTCTCCTATGTTCCCAAGCCGAGGTAAATATTGAAGAACCAACACAAGAAGACATTTTCAGAATCGGAACCGTAGCCAAGGTCAGACAAATGCTGAAGCTTCCAAACGGAACGATTCGTGTTCTGGTGGAGGGCTTGGAACGGGCTGAAATCATTGAATATACGGACAACGAGGAATATTACGAAGTGCTGGCACAGGAACTGCCTGAAGAAGAGAACAGCCATCCGGAGACGGATGCCCTGATGCGTACGGTTCTGAACCAGTTCGAAAATTATATTAATCTGTCCAAAAAGGTAACACCCGAGACACTTGCCGCTGTGTCCGATATTGAAGAACCAGGCCGACTGGCTGATGTGATCACGAGTCACCTGTCCTTGAAAATCAAGGATAAACAGGAGATTCTGGAGACCATTGATGTTCGCGAACGTCTGGAGAAGCTTCTCGACATCCTCAATAATGAGCGTGAAGTGCTGGAGCTTGAACGCAAAATCAGCCAGCGTGTGAAGAAGCAGATGGAGAAAACCCAGAAGGAATATTATTTGCGCGAGCAAATGAAGGCAATTCAAAAAGAACTGGGTGAAAAAGAAGGCCGTGCAGGTGAGGTTGAGGAGCTCCGTAACCAGATGGAGACGCTTGGTCTGCCGGACAAGGTCAAGGAGAAGGTCGAGAAAGAGATTGACCGACTGGAGAAAATGCCTGCCAGCTCCGCTGAGGGCGGGGTCATTCGCAACTATGTGGATTGGCTGCTGGCTCTACCTTGGAACGAGATGACAGAGGATGATCTGGATATTCAAAAAGCCGAAGATGTGCTGAATGCCGATCATTACGGTCTGGAAAAACCAAAAGAGCGTGTGCTTGAATATTTGGCGGTTCAGAAGCTTGTCAAAAAGCTTAAAGGGCCAATTCTATGTCTGGTTGGTCCTCCGGGGGTAGGGAAAACGTCACTTGCCCGTTCGATCGCAAGATCGCTGGGCCGGGAGTTTGTGAGAATCTCCCTCGGTGGCGTGCGGGATGAAGCGGAAATTCGTGGACACCGTCGTACGTATGTAGGTGCCATGCCTGGTCGTATCATTCAGGGAATGAAAACGGCAGGCTCGCTTAATCCCGTCTTCCTGCTGGACGAGATCGACAAAATGGCATCCGACTTCCGCGGGGATCCATCTGCAGCGCTGCTTGAGGTACTTGATCCTGAACAGAATAGTACGTTTAGCGATCACTTTGTGGAACTGCCTTTTGACTTATCCAACGTCATGTTCGTTACAACCGCCAATACGGTGCACAACATTCCTCGTCCGCTGCTTGATCGGATGGAGATGCTCAATATTCCTGGGTATACGGAGATCGAGAAACTGCAGATTGCCAAAAACTATCTGCTGCCGAAGCAGAAGCGTGATCATGGTCTGGAAGAAGAACAGCTGGAGATTGGCGATGACAGCCTGCTCCGTGTCATTCGTGAATACACCCGCGAGTCTGGCGTGCGGAATCTGGAACAGCAGATGGCTTCACTATGCCGGAAAGCGGCTAAAAATATCGTGTCTGGTGCGGAAGGTCAGATCATTATCACACCAGATGAAATCAAGGACTATCTCGGACCTGGCAAGTTCCGTTACGGCATGGCCGAACTGGAAGACCAGATTGGTACCGTAACGGGGCTCGCATGGACCGAAGTAGGTGGAGATACACTTGTTATTGAGGTCACGGTTGTGCCTGGTACAGGGAAACTGACATTGACTGGTAAACTGGGTGATGTCATGAAGGAATCTGCTCAGGCAGCATTCAGTTATACCCGGTCCAAGGCGGCCCAGTTAGGCATTCCGGCTGACTTCCATGAGAAGAATGATATCCACATCCATGTACCTGAGGGAGCCATTCCTAAGGATGGACCTTCTGCAGGAATTACGATGGCGACAGCTTTGATTTCTGCATTGACGAACAAACATGTGTCGAAAGACATTGCGATGACGGGTGAGATTACGCTGCGTGGTCGCGTGCTGCCTATCGGCGGTTTGAAGGAAAAATCACTGGCAGCGCATCGCGCCGGTTACAAAAAAATATTATTGCCCAAGGATAACGAACGGGACCTGCGAGACATTCCGGACAGCATCAAGGAAGATGTGGAATTTGTCCCAGTAGCCCATATGGATCAGGTGCTGCAGCATGCACTCGTGGAGCAGACAGGAATTCACCTGTAGATCCGGTTAACCAAGGGAGCGTATGAAGAATGAACCGTTCTGCGGAAGCTTCGGCGTCCGCTGGAACGGTTTTTTTGGTATGATAGAACAATGATCCAAGGCATAATACGTTTATTGGCTTCTAATGCAAGAACAAGAGATCCAGAGAGGACAGATATAAGATGAAAGTAAACCAATCCGAATTTATTATCAGTGCCGTTAGGCCTGAACAATATCCCGATGATGGCCTGCCGGAGATTGCTTTGGCGGGACGTTCAAACGTGGGCAAATCATCTCTGATTAATCGTTTGATTAACCGTAAAAATCTGGCACGAACAAGCTCGACACCGGGTAAAACGCAACAGCTGAACTATTATAAAATTAATCAGGATTTATACTTTGTCGATTTTCCGGGTTACGGTTACGCCAAAGTTTCCAAGGAGCAGCGCTTTGCCTGGGGTAAAATGATGGAGAAGTACCTGCTCGGTCGCAAGGAATTGAAGCTTGTCATGCAAATGGTGGATATGAGACATGAACCCTCCAAGGATGACAAGATGATGAATGAATGGCTTCGCCATCACGGATTACCTTTGGTAGTCGTAGCAACCAAAATGGACAAGATTCCAAAGACACGCAGAGCCAAACATATCAAAGTCATCAAGCAAGCGCTCGATCTGCGTCCAGGAGACTTATTTGTACCGTTTTCATCTGAATTAGGACTGGGTAAAGATGAATTATGGGAGATCATTACACGCCACGCAGGTATTGGACAATCTGCATCCGACGAATCTGAACCAGAAGAGATCAGCGAAGTGAATGAATGAGCAACAGATTGTGGCATGTTAATGCGGAAAAGTGAGTAAGCTGGCTGAATAAAGAATGAATGATCGATTATATCCGTATTTTCATGGAATTTTATGAGAATTCACTGTTTTGTTCTGGAGCATATTGGTTTGGTGGTGGTGTATAATGAATGTAGGTGCGTTCATGCCACAGGAACAAAAATACCGGCTTTTGCCGGCCTGAAGAATTTTGAGATGACTGCCCATAAGCAGGAAGGCAAAACAATCGGGGAAGAATTGAGGAGATTTGTATGGCTCAGCGGTTAGCCACAGAGTATGTTAATGCCACTTTTAAATTGTCAGAACCCCAGATGCATCAGTTTTTGCGCATGTCGGACGATGGCCGGATTCATCACCGGGTTAAGGTGCTTGATAATGGTTGTCAGGAAATTGTGCTTGCAGATGTCAGTGGAGAGGAAGTCCATTTTCCTTTTGACCGTCAGAAAGGGTTTTACATCTGTGAGTTGTCTTGCCGTCTGGTAAACCATCATCTGACCAACGTTGTCCGAAAACTCTTTATGACCTTTAAGGGTGACGGCGTTGTTCATCGGATTTATGAAGAATTCACCATGACGTATGTTTATGCTCAAGGCTCTGTTCGTAAAATTGTAGAACAAAACGGGGAAAATACCCGCCTGATTTATGAATACAAAAACACATTGCTTGAATTACAGCGTCAGTTCCAGGCGCGGGATGTTGAGCGTGAAATTAACCGATTATATGCTGAGGTGGACACACTTCTCGATACGAGGATTCATACATCAGCTCCTGAAGAGCTTCATCAGATTGATGCAACACTTGCTCGACATCAAAAACGGCTCTTTGAACTTGAGGCTTAGTGAGCTTTAAGACGGCCGTTATACGACTATAAATGCTTGATCCATCCCCTTATTGATTCTGATCGCAGGCACTTGCCGGTTCAGATTCCGAAGGGGATTTTTTGTGAGGAATGCGTTCATTTAGGCTGGCAATAATTTATTTGTTTAACTGTAAAAAGAGGGTTGCATTCCTTTAAAATAGATGTTATTTTTATTCTCGTTGAAAAGAATATAGGAACCAGGATTCACTCAGGACATTATATGTTGCGAGAGGTTTTTCCCTCGGGAAGTGAATGACGTAGGTCCTAGCGGATGAAATTTTCAAACATTTTATTCCTAGGAAGGGGGAACCGAAGGATGGAATATTCAACTTTCGGAAGACACGTTGCTGTTGATGTTTGGGGTGTCGACTTTGATCTACTGAACAGTGCAGAGTATCTGCAAGCCCAACTGGTTGAAGCTGCAGAGGCATGTGGTGCGACAGTAATGTCCGTGCAATCCAAGCAGTTTGAGCCACAAGGAGCGACCGTGCTTGTGCTATTGTCAGAGAGCCATCTCTCCATTCATACGTATCCTGAGAGAGGGTTTGCGGCGATTGACTGCTACACTTGTGGTGAAACGGTAGACCCACAACTGGCCATTGACTACCTGGTATCCGTTTTGAAACCGGAGAAAACGTACGCTAAGAAACTGGTGCGTGGATTGGGTGAACTGCAGGTCGTAACACCGACAATGCAACCGATCGAACTGGTCTAATTGATGTAGATAAACATGAGTAATGTTCACATATGGGGAATGAAGCAATGATCCCGAATTATAAATAGTCATGGAATTATTCCATGACTATTTGTTTTAATATTTTGAAGAAATGGATTTAAACGAATAACGGAGAAGATTGGTGAGACACTACAATAAATGACAATGCATAGGATAATCTACATGGGGATTTCATAAACATTTCATAAAAATGGCCCAGTCGCGGTCATGATGTGTGATATAATTAACCATGTCAAGCATAAATGGATGGAGATATGTAGAAAACACTTTGATTGGAAATTTATTAGGCAGGTGAACTTGCAATGCACATCGTTGTAGTTGGTTTGAATTATCGCACGGCGCCTGTAGAGGTTAGGGAACGATTCACATTTGCAGAAAAAGACTTGTCTGAAGCGCTGCAGCAGCTCAAGCTGACCAAGAGTGTATTGGAAGGTGTAATCGTAGCCACATGTAACCGTACCGAGTTGTATGTTGTGGTAGACCGTCTTCACATGTGTGGTTATTTCATTCGTACGTTTATGGAACAATGGTTTAATGTTCCGCGGGAAGAATTTACGCAACACTTATATATATATGAAGATGATCAAGCCATTCGCCATTTGTTCCGTGTCATTTGCGGGCTGGATTCCATGGTGATTGGTGAAACACAGATTCTTGGACAGGTGAAGCAGGCCTTTTTCACTGCCCAGGAAGAGAAATCGACAGGCACCTGGTTTAACATGTTGTTCAAACAGGCGGTAACTCTGGGTAAGAGAGCACATTCGGAAACATCCATTGGAGAAAGTGCAGTCTCGGTCAGTTACGCCGCTGTTGAACTGGGGAAACGTATTTTTGGCATGTTTACGGACAAGAAGGTACTTATTCTTGGAGCGGGCAAAATGAGTGAGTTGACAGTCAAGCACCTGTACGCCAATGGAGCATCAGAAGTCATTGTAGCGAACAGAACTCTAGCAAGGGCTCAGGAGCTGGCTGCCAAGTTCAAGGGAACCCCTTGTACGATGGAGCAGGCTTTGGAGAGACTGAGTGAGGTTGATATTGTCATCAGTTCAACAGGTGCAGAGCGATATGTTCTGGATGCTTCCGTTGTCCGTGAGAGCATGAAGCGCCGTCAATCACGTCCATTATTCCTGATCGATATTGCGGTTCCTCGGGATATTGATCCGGCTATAGGAGAGTTATCCAACGTATTCCTTTATGATATTGATGATCTGGAAGGGATCGTGGAGAGCAATCTGGAGATGCGCAAGGTGGAAGCGGCCAAAATCGAAAAAATGATTGAACTGGAGATGGAAGACTACTATCACTGGCTCAAAACATTAGGTGTTCGCCCGGTGATTCGGGCATTGCAGGAGAAAGGAGCTTCCATTCATGAAGATACGATGGAGAGTCTCTTTAATAAACTGCCTGAGCTCGACGAACATCAGCGTAAGGTTATCCGTCGTTTGACCAAAAGCATCGTGAATCAAATGACGACAGATCCGATCAACCGGATCAAGGAAATGGCTGGCGGCAAGCATGGAGACGAAGCACTACGCATGTTCACCCAAATTTTTGCCTTGGAGGATGCAGTGGAGACGGCCGCAGAAAAAGTAAACCAAAGCGATGCCTCGGCCTTGGGTAAACCGGCCGCCGTTCATCTTAAAGACAACCGGCAAGACGCAATGCCGGCTTATGCTCCGGCAAGTGTATAAGGGCGGGTGAACAGCTTGACCCTTTCTGAACAAATCTATGAAGCTCTAATCTATATGTATGCCCTGAGCCTTCTGTTCTATTTCTCGGACTGCATTCGACGGAATGCGGGGGCGAAGCGAACGGGCACAGGGTTTCTTGTTGTTGTCTGGCTGCTTCAGGTCGTTCATGTAATTTTGCGAATGTGGACCGAGGGCCATTTTCCGATCTATACAACGTTCGATTTTCTGTTTATCTTTTCGTTTAGTATCGTATTGATGTCCTTGGGGATGATACGTGTCCAGCGTTCGGAATTTGTCATCCTGCTATTGAATATTGTGGGCTTCTCAGTTACCGTACTGAATCGATTGTGGTTTACAGCCGGGGAGATCTCGCTGCATAACTGGCAGACCGTTCATGGGCTGCTGATCATGCACATTACGCTGGCAAATCTGGGCTTTGCAGCCCTCACGGTAGCGGCGGTCTTCGCCATGTTGTATCTGTTCCTGCACCGTAAATTGAAAAACAAAAAATGGAATGATACGATGCGGAGGATGCCGAGTCTTGAAGTCATTGGCAAATACATGGATGGCGCAACATTGATCGGAACACCGTTACTTGGCGTCTCCGTGGTTCTGGCCGTATTATCCATTGTCGCTGAGACCAGGTGGTATCTGCTTCTGGATCTGAAAGTCATTGCAACAGGTCTCGCTATCGCGATCTACATCGGTTATTTCGTTTCTAAGCAGAGAAAGCAGTTTTCCAACATCATCATGGCTAGATGGACATTGATTGGATATGGTTTTGTCATTATGAGCTTTTTAACCAATGCGTATTCAGCGTTTCATCGTTGGACAGGAGAGTGAGAACTATGGATCGCTATACGCCGTTATATGTAAATACTTCAGGCAAAACCTGCTGCGTTGTTGGGGGCGGACGTGTTGCCGAACGTAAGATCAAAGGTTTGCTTCACGCCGAAGCGCATATTAAGGTGTTTAGTCCGGAAATCACATCGGAGCTGAAACAACTGCATCAGGATTCCCGAATTGAGTGGATAGCCCGGTCCTACCGCAAAGGTGATTTGCGGGGGGCCTTTCTCGTATATGCAGCAACGGATCACGCTGAAGTCAACGCACAAGTAGTACAGGATGCTAACGATGCGGGCATACTGGTGAATGATGCGATGTCTTCCGAGAACAGTGCTTTCATCACCCCCAGTGTGGTCAGGCGTGGAAGACTGAGCATCGCCATCTCAACGGCTGGAGCAGGACCGGCAGCCGCTGCAGAGATTCGGTCTACACTGGAGCAGCAATTTGGCGAAGAATACGAGACGTATATTGAATTTCTGCATCAGATGAGAATTCAAGTGAAGTCACGTGTGTCGTCTCCGCGTGTGCGAAGCATTTTACTGCGGCGATTGACTGAAATGAATGTGCTGGAGGATATCCGTACAGGGCAATTCCAGTGGTGGACAGAAGAAGAAATCGGGGACTGGATATCCCGTAATCAGGAGGAGCGGTAGACATGCGTACAATTAAAGTGGGAAGCAGACAAAGCGCACTGGCTTTGACACAGACAGGACATGTAATTCAGGATTTACGAAGCATTTGTGAGCGGGAAGGTTTAGCATTTGATTTTGAAGTACATAAGATCGTTACGAAAGGGGATTTGATTCTCGATGTAACGCTGTCCAAAGTCGGTGGCAAAGGACTGTTTGTCAAAGAGATCGAACAGGCCATGCTGGATCGTACCATTGATATGGCTGTGCACAGCATGAAGGATATGCCGTCCGAACTGCCGGAAGGATTAATCAACGGCGCTGTTCCGCGCCGTGCCGATCCGCGTGATGCATTGATTTCCAATGGGGGATTGTCTCTGGATCAATTGCCGGAAGGGGCGAGAGTGGGGACAAGCAGTCTCCGTCGTTCCAGTCAGTTAAAGGCATACCGCCCGGATCTGCAGCTCGAATCCCTGCGTGGTAACATTGACTCACGTCTTCGCAAGCTGGAGACGGAGGGTCTTGATGCTATTATTTTGGCTGCTGCAGGATTGTATCGAATGGGCTGGCAGGATCGGATTACCGAGTATCTGTCCGAAGAGGCTTGCCTTCCTGCCGTTGGACAGGGTGCACTGGGGATTGAATGCCGTGAGGATGACGAGGAGCTGCTTCATCTGTTGAAGCTGTATAACGATCCGGAGACTGCTGCTCCCGTTTTGGCAGAACGTAAATTCCTCAGTGTATTGAATGGAGGCTGTCAGGTGCCGATCGGTGCTCATGCCGTCTGGAATCGTCAGCAAGATACAGATTCCCCGAATGGGCAAAACACGTTACAATTAACGGGTATGGTTGGTACGCCGGATGGCGGACTGATTCTTAAAGAAGCTCTGACCGGAACGGATCCGGTACGTCTTGGAGAAGAAGTAGCGTGGAGATTGATTGAACGGGGAGCAGAGCAGATACTGGCAGAAGTTAGGGGATGAGGACATGGTGGGAAAGGTCTTTTTGGTAGGAGCAGGTCCAGGGGATGCTAAGCTGATAACGGTAAAAGGATGGGAGTCTATCGGCAAGGCAGATGCTGTAGTCTATGATCGCTTGGCCAGTCCGAGATTGTTGAAACAGATGAAGCCTGGAGCAGTGAAGATTTACGTAGGCAAGCGGCCTGACCGTCACACGATGAAGCAGGAAGAGATTAATCAGCTGCTCGTCGATCTGGCCCTTGAAGGGAAAGTGGTTGTTCGGCTGAAGGGCGGAGATCCCACGATATTTGGACGCGTCGGCGAAGAGGCAGACCTGCTGCGCAAAAACGGCGTTCCTTTTGAAATCGTGCCTGGGGTTACCGCAGCAATAAGTGTGCCTGCTTATGCCGGAATACCGGTGACCCACCGCGATTATGCATCATCCATTTCCATTATTACAGGGCATGAAAGCCCGGACAAGCTCGATCGCAGCATTCATTGGGATAAAGTAACGAACGCAACGGGAACACTGGTATTTATGATGGGTGTAGCCAAGATTGGCTATATCAGTGAACAGCTCATCCGTCATGGCCGTCCGGCACAGACACCCGTCGCACTGGTTCGTTGGGGAACAAGAGCAGAGCAGGATACCCTTGTGGGTACGCTTGAAAATATAGAAGCCAAGGTCATTGCTGCCAACTTCCAACCGCCTGCAGTTATTGTTGTCGGGGAAGTGGTGAATCAACGTGAGCAATTGAAATGGGCTGAGGTACTACCGTTGTTCGGCAAACGAATTCTGGTGACGCGCGCTCGCAGTCAGGCGAGTGAACTGGTGAACCGCATCGAGGAACTTGGTGGTGAACCGTATGAGTTTCCAGTTATCGAAACCGTGATGCCTACGAGTGAAACAGCAAAACAAAGTGTCAAGGATGCCTTCGGTGCGTTAAATACATTTGATTGGGTATTTTTCACAAGCGTAAACGGTGTGGAGTTTTTCTTCCGTCATCTGGAAGAGCAAGGTAAGGATATCCGCGCCATGCATCAAGCAAGAGTCGCTGCGGTCGGACCTTCAACTGCCGAGGCCTTGCGCAAGCACGGTATTGTTGCCGAAGTGGTCAAAGGGCCTTTTCAGCAGGAAGGCATGCTGGATGCTTTTGAGAGTGAACTGAAAAAAGGTCAGAAAGTGCTGCTTCCCCACGGTGATCTGGCACGCTCCTGGTTGCCTGACCAGTTGAAGGAACGGGGACTTGAGGTCACGGAAGCGATCATCTATGATACTGTACTCGCGGGTGAGGATGATGATGAACTTCTGAAGCTGCTGGAAGAAGGCGGTATTCACGCGGTGACGTTCACGAGCTCTTCAACGGTTACGAACTTCATGGAGATGCTTAAACGGATGGGGCTCCAAGATCCATTACCGTTGTTAAAAAATGTCGAGGTTGCTTGCATCGGGCCAGTGACTGCCAAAACGGCAGAAGCAGCTGGCTTGAAGGTAACGCTGATGGCCGCAGAAGCAACGATCGAAAGCATGATCTCTGCGCTGATGGAGTGGAAAAGGACGCCTTCTCCAGAAGGGGCTATGCCTCGTTGATTTAAAAATTGTATCGCTATTGTAATAGATTGTATCCATATACCAAAAGCAGATTGATGAAGCGTGCTGAATTCGTTAGGATACCGGCGCGCTTCCCTTTTTGCTCTACTTTACTCTAAGAGAGGATGTATCTATATGAGTTTTCCAATTGTACGACACCGTCGCTTACGTCAATCCGCAGGCATCCGGAATATGGTCAGAGAGACTCATCTGACTGTGGATGATTTTATCCAACCCATCTATGTAACTTACGGTGAAAACGTAAAATCCGAGATCAAATCTATGCCAGGCGTATTCCGTTTTTCTCTTGACCGTCTGCAGGAAGAGGTAAAAGAGATTGCCGATCTGGGAATTCCGGCCGTGTTGTTGTTCGGTATTCCTGAGACAAAGGATAGCATTGGTTCTTCTGGTTTCGCTGAAGATGGTATTGTGCAGGAAGCAACGAAATTGATTAAGTCCTGGTATCCCGACCTGCTGGTTGTGGCGGATACCTGCCTGTGTGAATTTACGGATCACGGGCACTGCGGTATGGTGCATACCGTGGAAGTGGACGGACATATCTGCGGAGATGTTCTGAATGATGAATCATTGGATCTGCTTGTAAAAACAGCTGTATCCCAAGCCAAAGCAGGCGCGGATATTATTGCCCCATCCAATATGATGGATGGATTCGTCCAGGCAATCCGGGCAGGATTGGATGAGAATGGATTCAGCCATATTCCAATCATGTCCTACTCCGTTAAATATGCATCTGCTTTTTATGGTCCCTTCCGTGAAGCAGCGGATTCCACACCACAGTTTGGAGATCGCAAATCATATCAGATGGACCCGGCCAATGCCCGCGAGGCACTGCGCGAAGCCGAAACAGATGTGCTTGAAGGAGCAGACATGCTGATGGTGAAACCGTCACTTTCCTATCTGGACGTGATGCGTACAATCAAGGATCAATTTGACCTTCCGCTTGTGGCCTATAATGTAAGTGGTGAGTATGCCATGGTGAAGGCTGCAGCAATGCAGGGTTGGATTGATGAGAAAAAGGTCGCCATGGAAATTTTGCTCAGCATGAAACGCGCGGGTGCGGATATGATCATCACGTATTACGGAAAAGATGCCTCCCGCTGGTTGGCTGAGAAGTAATAGTTCCTTGTAATTTACACGTTTGCTAAGAGAATCGTTATCAAATTACCAACATATAGCAAGGCCCTGCACGAGCCTGTTATGTCGCTTGTATAGATCAGTTTACTGTTCATATAAGGAGCGGGGCCTTCATATTAAGGAGGATGTTCATGACTGCACAATCAGGAAAAAGACGAAACGATGAGCGCTCACGCAGCGCATTCGAAGAAGCCAAGCAGTACATACCTGGAGGCGTAAACAGCCCCGTTCGGGCATTCAAATCCGTAGGACTTACCCCGATCTATGCAGAACGCGGAGAAGGATCCAAAATTTACGATATTGATGGCAATGTGTTTATTGATTATGTGGGCTCATGGGGACCACTTATCATGGGACATGCCCATCCTGATGTCGTGGAAGCACTGCGTGAAACTGCTCTGAAAGGAACGAGCTTTGGTGCTCCAACGCTGCTGGAGACCGAGATGGCTAAGCTTGTTTGCGAGCGCGTACCATCCATTGATATTGTTCGGATGGTCAACTCGGGTACGGAAGCAACCATGAGTGCCATCAGGTTGGCGCGCGGTGTAACGGGCCGCAGCAAAATTTTGAAGTTTGAAGGTTCATATCACGGACATGCGGACAGCTTGCTGATCAAAGCGGGCTCCGGTGTCGCTACCCTTGGATTGCCAGACAGTCCTGGAGTTCCTGAAGGGGTTGCTACCAATACGATCACGGTGCCTTACAATGATCTGGAATCGGTTAGCCTTGCCTTTGAACGTTTTGGTGAGGAACTGGCTGCTGTCATTGTTGAGCCTGTGGCTGGGAATATGGGCGTTGTACCTCCGGCAGAGGGCTTTCTTGAAGGCCTGCGCAGCCTGACGAGCCAGTACGGCAGCCTGCTCATCTTTGACGAAGTCATGACCGGTTTCCGTGTAGGCTTGAACTGTGCACAGGGGCGGTATGGTGTTACGCCCGATCTGACATGTCTTGGTAAAGTTATCGGCGGCGGCCTTCCGGTCGGAGCATATGGTGGTCGTCGGGATCTGATGGAGCAGATCGCTCCAACCGGTCCGATCTATCAAGCGGGAACACTAAGTGGTAACCCACTGGCCATGGCAGCAGGCTATACCACCCTCAAACTGTTGACACCGGAAGTCTATGATCGTTTGGAGACGTTGTCGGCTCGTTTGCAGGCTGGCTTCGAAAAGAATGCGGCAGAGGCGGGTATTGCAGTAACCATTAACCGCGTTGGTTCCATGGTATGTCCGTTCTTCAGCAGTGTACCTGTTACCAATTATGATATAGCCAAAGAAAGCAATTTGGATCAGTTTGTTCGTTACTTTGCAGCTATGATTGATGAGGGTGTAAGCGTGGCACCTTCCCAATTTGAGGGCATGTTCGTCTCTGGTGTTCATACCGAGCAGGATATTGACGATACGATTGAAGCAAACCGCAAGGCTCTGCAATCTCTATGACGATCAAAAGTTGGAAACGTCGTGGGGAATGGCTGGAGCTGATGCCAGGCAAAGTGGTAACAGGCAGTCCAGACAGACAGCTTGCGGCAGAGCAATGGCTGCTCACTGAACTTTCTTTTCCAGAAAAGCTGTTTCGTCAGCTTAAGGCAAATCACGGAATTCAACTCGCAGGGGACCGGCTTCGGCTGGCCCTTTTTGCATCTCAGCCGATTGATGTTGAACCCCGTTGGGCAGAGATTGAGGTGCTGTACGAGGATGATTTTTGTCTGGTTGTACATAAACCCGCGGGTATGAAGCTGCATCCGGATGGAACTCGTGCCGATCATGCCATTACGCTGGATCACGCTGTCGCCTCTTATTATGAGATCAACGGTATCGACACCAGCGTACGCCATGTGCATCGCCTCGATGAAGATACAACCGGCCCGGTTCTCTATGCGAAAAATGCTTTTGCTCTGGCAAAATTGGATGAGGCCATGCGTCGCAAAGAAATTGGGCGTCAGTATGTAGCCATTGCGGAAGGGCAGGTATCTCCGGAATGCAGCAAAATTGATGCGCCCATCGGTAAGGACAGACATCATAAGCAGCGCAGACGCGTTTCCGAGAGTGGGCAGGAAGCCGTTACTCATGTAGAGATTGCGGAAGTGTGGGAGCGGGCTACACTTGTGCGTTTAATACTGGATACTGGACGTACACATCAGATCAGAGTACATCTGAGTTATGCCGGACACCCGCTTATTGGCGATCAGCTGTATGGAGGAAGGTCAGATGCCATTGGACGCCAGGCACTTCATGGTGAAGTGTTAACGTTTAATCATCCGCTCACGGGAGCGCTGATTGAAGTTCAAGATCCGTGGCCTTCCGATTTTGAACAGCTAGTCCAGCGGGAACGAACAACCTAATAAAAAGGCAAGCTTTGAACAAAGGTGGCATGCTCATCTCATCGATGGCATATAGATGGGGTAACGAAGGATTTGGACCATGGATCAGTCCCATGAGAAGGATCATGGTGAACATATGCCGAAAGGAGGACGCCACCTTTGTTGAATCAACCTTATGGTTTGCGGTTCGATATTTATGAGCGCGTTCATTTGTCCGAGGGAGTCCCTGCCATTGAGGAACTGGAGGAAATTGAGTTATACCCGCGTATTCAAGTCATCGGTCAGGATGATCATGCAACGTTGCGAGGCCATCTTTTGCTTACAGGTGCGTATCGGGGAGAGAACGAAATCTCGGAGGAACTGAAACATTTTATTCCGGTTGAGATCACGGTTCCCCTGAATCGGGTAAGGTCACTTGAGGATATCTCGATTGAGATCGAAAACTTTGATGTGGATTTGTTATCCAGCCGAAGCTTGAATATTACAGGTGTGCTGTCACTGCGTGGCATTGAGGGCTTTCCTGTTGAAGAGCCGCAGGCCTGGTCAGCGGAAGAGTTTACTGTGGTACACTCCCCTGATCCGCAGCAGGTTAACCGCGCCCCGGAGGCAGAGGATGCAGATGCTGGGTTGAACACCTTTGCTCAGGAATATCTGCTGCAGCGCAGTGAAGAGGAAGGTCTGCCTATAACGGCCGAGTCTCTATACGCAGCAGAAATTCCTGAGAATCCGCAGCAAGCCGCTGAAGAAAACATCCGTTATGAGGAAAATGCGCAGCCGGAAGAACAGTTAACCCCTGCACCGCAACAAATCTATGCTGATACGCTCGAGAATCAAGATGAAGGAGAATATCAGAAAAGACCTGCTGAAGATAACGCTCCTTCATTAATTACCCAAGAAGATGAAGCAGCGGATAATCAAGTGCCTGCCTCACCTTCACCCGTCTCGTCTTTCATGGCGGAGACTGCAGACCGACTGGCTTCTTATCCGGAGTCTGAGCCATTGCTACCTCTGGCTGAGGAATCACCATCTGTCTGGGCGGAGCCTTCCGTGGAGACCTTACATACAAACACGGAGCTGAACCAACAACCCACAGAAGACGTGGCTGTTTCCAATGTTTGGAACTTCGAATCTTCCAGGTCAGGCTCACCGCAGGAAGATCAGGCGGAGGCTGAGAAGCCAGCAGAGAATTGGCAGGATGTGTTTGCAGCGTCTGAACTGGAATCTGCCGAAGGGGAACGACCTTCTGCACCGGAAGCAGTGGATGCAGATGAATCTTCAGAGCCAGTTTCATTCATTCCTGAACCTGTGGCTGAGACAGAAGACAAGCCAGAGCTCAAAGTCGCGTTTGGCAGTAAGAGGGAGTCTTCACCAAGACAGGAAGAAGGGGTGGGTATCTCGTCCCTGTTATCTTCCGGTAGATCAGTGCGGGATACAGAAACGGATCGGGAGGACGAGTCGGTCGCTGGCTCCGTACAGGAAGAAGCCTACCAGGCAGATGATGTTCAATTGAAGAACCTGTTCTTGGGCACGATTGTGGATCAGACACCATTCCGCAAAGTTAAACTGTGCATCGTCCAGCGGGAAGAGACGTTGGATAGCATTGCTGACCGCTACCAATTGAGCACTCGGGAGCTCCAGTTATACAATCGTTTATCGGAACAAGTCGTTGAAGAAGGGCAGATTCTATACATCCCCTGACCTCTGACTTGTAAAATAACGTCCATACCAACCCGCAATCCAATAAGGATTGCGGGTTTTTGCTGCTTTTTGGCTTAATACGCAGGGCTGCCGCCCGTTTACGCTGTTGTCAGGTTGACTATCGGGCACGGTCAGGGTATGATGTGTTTAGGTTTTTTAAAGAACAACGTCGAATGGGAGTAGTAGACAGCAAGGCCTTTCAGAGAGCGGGATTGCAGCGCTGAGAAATTCCGCAGGAACCTACTGATCGAAGTCGCCCGGGAGTTGCCTGTTTGAATACGAGGAACGATGAAACATGTCATTGTGATTTGTTTGTTCCTGAAGTAGGATGGGCCGGTAGCAGCCGTTATCTGCTTGAAGTGTCACGATAGCCTCAGAAAGGCATGCTGTTTCTTTCTGTCTGCGTGAAACAAAGGTGGTACCGCGAAAGCTAACCTTTCGTCCTTTGATGGATGAAAGGTTTTTTTGTTTTTTGGCGATGATGATTAAGTAACGGAGGAATGACACATGTCTGAAGAAAAAAAATCAGCGGCAACAGAAATGCCGACTACGTATGATCCGAAAGCTGCCGAGCAGAAATGGTATTCTACCTGGACAGAACGTGGATATTTCAAGGCTGGTCAGCGCAAGGATGCTGAACCGTTTACCATTGTAATTCCACCCCCGAACGTAACCGGTATGCTTCATATCGGGCATGCACTGGATTTCACACTCCAAGATATCCTGATCCGCACCAAACGCATGCAAGGATATGACGCTTTGTGGCTCCCAGGGTCTGACCATGCAGGTATTGCGACTCAAACCAAAGTAGAGCAAAAGCTGCGTGAAGAAGGTTTGACCCGCTATGATCTTGGACGCGAGAAGTTCCTGGATAAAGTCTGGGACTGGAAAGACCAATACGCGACAACGATCCGTCAGCAGTGGGGTAAAATGGGACTCTCCCTGGATTATTCACGTGAACGCTTCACGCTCGATGAAGGACTTTCCCAAGCGGTGCGCAAAGTGTTCGTTCAACTATATGAAAAAGGCCTGATTTACAGAGGCAAACGCATTATTAACTGGGATCCGGTGAACCGTACTGCATTGTCTGACATTGAGGTGGAGTACAAAGAGGTTCAGGGACACCTGTATCATCTGAAATACCCACTTAAGGACGGAAGCGGTTATGTTACAGTGGCAACGACTCGTCCGGAGACGATGCTCGGTGATACTGCAGTTGCGGTTCATCCAAAAGATGAACGATATACAGACATGATTGGCAAAACGCTGATCCTGCCAATCATCGGCCGGGAAATTCCGGTTATTGCAGATGATTATGTAGATAAGGAATTCGGAAGCGGTGCTGTAAAAATTACGCCTGCACATGATCCGAATGACTTTGAAGTGGGTCTTCGCCACAACCTGCCTCAGATTACAGTAATGGATGAGACAGGTACCATGAATGCGGAAGCAGGCAAATATCAGGGTATGGATCGCAGCGACTGCCGCAAGCAGATCGTTGCAGATTTGCAGGAACTGGGTGTATTGATCAACATTGAGGATCACACACACCAGGTTGGACATAGCGAACGGACGGGAGCTGTGGTTGAGCCTTATTTGTCCACACAATGGTTTGTTGAGATGAAACCTCTCGCCGAAAGAGCCATCCAAAAACAGCAGAACGGGGAAGGCGTAAACTTCGTGCCGGATCGTTTTGAGAAAACATATCTGAACTGGATCGAAAATGTTCGTGACTGGTGTATCTCACGTCAGTTGTGGTGGGGACATCGTATTCCTGCCTGGTACGACGATGAGACTGGCGAAATTATTGTATCGGCTGAAGATCCAACAACTCTGCCAGAGTACGCTGGTCGTAAGCTGAGACAGGATGAAGATGTTCTGGATACGTGGTTCAGTTCGGCATTGTGGCCTTTCTCCACACTCGGCTGGCCTGAAGATGCTGAAGATCTGAAACGTTACTATCCGACAAGTGTGCTTGTAACCGGATATGACATCATTTATTTCTGGGTTGCACGGATGATCTTCACAGCTCTGGAGTTCACGGATGAAATTCCATTCAAAGATGTTCTAATGCATGGTCTGGTTCGTGATGCGGATGGCCGTAAAATGTCCAAATCCCTCGGTAACGGTGTGGATCCGCTCGATGTTATTGAGAAATACGGTGCAGACGCGATGCGTTATATGATCTCCACCAGCAGCACGCCTGGCCAGGATCTTCGTTTCCGCTGGGAGCGGGTAGAACAGGCACGTAACTTTGCTAACAAAATCTGGAATGCATCACGTTTCGCACTGATGAATCTGGAAGGCTTTACTTACGAAGATCGCGACATCAGCGGAGAGCTTGGAACAGCCGATTATTGGATTTTGCACCGTCTGAACGAAACTTCCCGCGATATTACGCGTCTAATCGAAGCATACGAATTTGGGGAAACAGGACGATTGCTGTACAACTTTATCTGGGATGACCTCTGTGACTGGTATATTGAATTTTCCAAGTTGTCCTTCTACGGTGAAGATCCGGTTGCCAAGAAAAAAACACAATCGGTACTCGCTTATGTCCTGGACCACACCATGCGCCTGATTCACCCGTTTATGCCTTACATCTCGGAAGAGATTTGGCAGCATCTGCCTCATGAAGGCGAGACGATTACACTTGCATCTTGGCCAGTGTATGATCCTGCGCTGGAGAATCCGGAAGCCGTTGCCGAAATGAACCTGCTTATGGATACCATTCGTGCCGTACGTAACATTCGTGCAGAAGTAAACGTGCCGATGAGCAAGAAGATTGAATTGATGGTAAAAGCGAACAGCGCCGAGACATTCAGCATTATCGAACGCAACAGCCATTACATTCAACGATTCTGCAATACATCCGAGTTCGACAGCGGACTTGATCTGAGTTCACCGGATAAGGCCATGAGTGCTGTAATTACGGGAGCTGAGCTTTACTTGCCGCTGGCTGGACTGATTGATATTGAGCAGGAAGTGGCTCGTTTGGAGAAAGAGCTGCAGAACCTTGAAGGCGAAGTACTCCGTGTAGAGAAAAAGCTGGCGAATGAAGGCTTTGTAGCCAAGGCACCAGCCAAGGTTATTGAGGAAGAGCGCGCCAAACAAGCGGATTATTCGGATAAACGGGATAAAGTCATCGCCCGGATCAAGGAACTGAAAGGTTAATGTTTCTGGGTCGGATGGAGAGCAAGCATGCCATCCGGCCGCTTTTTTCAATCAAACTCGGGACCGAAGGTGAAACATATGACGGAACTTAATGGCACGGGCGTAGATGCCCCTCTGCATACCTATGACGAGGCTGTGGACTGGATCAATGGCCTTATTCCTTTTGGCATCAGACCCGGATTGGAACGAATCACGGAGCTCATGTCATTGCTCGGTAATCCTCATCAGCGTCTCAAGTTTATTCATGTCGCGGGAACGAACGGAAAAGGTTCGACTTGCGCTTTTTTGACGTCAGTTCTGCTTCAGGCGGGGTACGATGTAGGAACGTTTACGTCTCCGTATATCACGAAATTCACGAATCGTTTTCAGTACAACGGCGAGGATATTCCGGAAGAGACGCTGCTGAAGTTAGCGAATCGACTCCATCCGCTGGTCACAGATATGGCCTCTAGTGTTCTTGGATCACCTACTATGTTCGAAGTGTCTACAGCCCTGGCACTCTTGTACTATGCTGAAGAGTGTTATCCGGATGTAGTAGTATGGGAGACTGGACTGGGGGGAAGGATGGACGTAACGAATATTGTTACACCCGTGGTTTCGGTCATTACGAATATCGGTATGGATCATACGGATATCCTGGGTGATACCATTGAAGCGATCGCGGGAGAAAAAGCAGGCATTATTAAACCAGGCGTACCTGTTGTCACCTGTGTTACGCAGCCAGAGGCTGTTAGGGTGATTCAGGAAAAGGCCCAGCAAGTCCGATCAACTGTGTATTTGTCTGGAGAACAATTTTCTTACCATAGACTCCATAGTGATGAGAATGGTCAAGCCTTTCATTTTTCAGGACCGTTCCGCGAGCTGGATGCTCGCATTCGAATGCAGGGCATTTATCAGATGGATAATGCTGCGGGTGCTCTTATGGTGCTTGAATTGCTCAGACAGTACATGGCATTCATTCTGGATGACAGAGATATTGCGCTTGGATTGGAGAATGCCTTCTGGGCTGGCCGATTCGAGAAGGTCGTTCACGAACCCCGAATTGTACTGGATGGTGCGCATAATCCGGAAGGGGCAGAGTCACTGGCCAAGAGCATTGTCGACGTATATCCTCACAACAAGTTAAATTTGATGATGGGCATGCTGGCGAATAAGCATCACGAAGCGTATTTGCAGCATATACTGCCACTAGTGGATACGCTGATCCTGACCGAGCCAGATTTCCGACGCAAAATGGATGCAGCCGAGTTGCTGCAGATCGTCGAGCGGTTACGTCCCGCCATTGCGAAAGAGAATCTGGAAATCATCGTCGAGCCCGATTGGGCGAAGGCACTTGATCTATTGAAGTCACGGACGGAAGCGGAGGATCTGGGGGTGGTGTCCGGCACACTGTATCTCATTGCAGATGTGAGGGCAGCCCTTTTGCATCAAACCGATTCTGAAAAAGGTTGGTGAAAGTTTTGTTAAATACATCAGAACACGTTCATTTTATAGGGATTGGCGGATATGGCATGAGTGCCATCGCACGAGTTATGCTGGAGATGGGATACACCGTTACCGGATCGGATGTCGCTTCACAGGAGTTGACTGAGAAGCTGGCAGCCAAGGGAGCGAAAATATATATCGGACATACAGCTGAACACGTAAATGGAGCAGATCTTGTGGTCTACTCTACAGCAGCTCCGGCGGATAATGTGGAGCGGGTGGCAGCCGAGCAGCTTAATATTCCGATTCTTCACCGTGCACAGATGCTGGCGCGCCTGCTTAATGAGCGCAAAGGTGTTGCGGTTGCAGGTGCACACGGCAAAACGACGACTTCCTCAATGATTGCACTTGTCATGGACAAATGCGATACAGACCCGACGTATATCATTGGCGGAGAAATCATGAATTTGGGAACCAATGCCAAGGCGGGCCAGGGTGACTGGGTCGTGGCTGAAGCAGATGAGAGTGATGGATCGTTTTTGCAGTATCATCCATGGCTAGGTATTGT
Organism: Paenibacillus sp. P13VS; assembly: GCF_015143645.1. NCBI lineage: Bacteria > Bacillati > Bacillota > Bacilli > Caryophanales > Paenibacillaceae > Paenibacillus > Paenibacillus sp. P13VS. The sequence continues at coordinate 291,619 of NZ_WYEV01000008.1, forward strand.
GACCAATATTGAAGCCGACCATTTGGAGAATTACAACAGCGACTTCGAGGAGCTCAAAAAAGCGTATGTACAGTTCTTGAGTCAAATTCGTCCGGAAGGAACGGCTATTGTCTGTGCGGATGATGAGAACGTTCAAAGCATTTTGCCTGAGCTGAAATCCCGAATTACGACATACGGCATTGATCAGAAGGCCGATTATATGGCATCGGATATCGTACTGGGTGACCGCAGGATCTCCTTCACCATGAGCCATCAGGGTAACGCGCTGGGAACGGTAGAACTCTCTGTTCCAGGTAAACATAATGTCTACAACGCGATGGCCACGGTCATTACCTGTCTGGAAGCAGGCATTCCGTTTGAGAAAATCACGGCAGCCATTATTCAGTTCCATGGTGCCAAACGCAGATTCCAGGTGCTGGGTGAAGCACGCGATATTCTGGTCATCGATGATTATGCTCATCATCCGACTGAAATTGAGGCAACCATCAGTGCAGCGAAAGCGACAGGGAAACGTATCATCGCGGTGTTCCAACCGCAAAGATATACGCGTACCTTCTTCCTGCTGGATGCGTTTAGTCGTGCTTTCGCGGAAGCTGATGAGGTACTTATTACCGACATCTATTCTCCGGCGGGAGAAAAACAGATTGAAGGTGTTCACTCCGCTAAGCTGGTTGAACTGATTGTTCAGAACAGTAATGCTGCTGCTCGTTATTTGCCTACCAAGGAAGAAGTGGTAGCCGATTTGCAGAATCGTCTGCAGCCAGGAGATCTTGTTCTCACGATGGGAGCAGGGGATATCTGGAAGGTTGGCGCCACACTGGCCAAAGGACTGAAATAGTCCACTTTATGACCCGCTTGTCTTCGTAAAGAAGCAGGCGGGTTTTTGAATTTCTAGGAATCTTTCATTGTCTCGGGGCATATAGCTGATATAAATGGGACAAAGGAGAGGGTACGGGGTGAGCAATGCTAGAATGACGTTTCGTTTCGGGGAGAACGAGTCGGACAAGCCGAATCATAAGGATGAGAAGGTGATGGGAACCTTTCCATCCTTATCTGATGAGATATCGCACAGTGCTCCGCGGATCGATGTCGCGCCTTCATGGACACCGGAGGATATCCCTGGAGATTGGGGAGAGACCACCCTGAGCGGGACAAGTATACTAGAGCCGGATCAGAGAAAGGACCGGAATCTGGAGCCTGTACAGTCGCAGTATGTTTATTCGGATCATACAGTGTATCCTGACGAAAATGAGAAAGAGCTTCCTGAAGACAGCAATGATGTGGGTCATGACTGGATGGCGGATCGTGATCATTACTCCTACAAGCGAAATCGCCCTCCGAGGGGCTGGAAGATGATTGGTTCGGTTACGGGAGCATTGGTCACCGGTGCCCTTTTTGGTATGGTTATTCTCTCTTTTTTTAATCGGGAAGGAACAGGTCCGGACGTACTTCCCCAAACCAATCAACCAGTATCGAGTGTGACGGGAGTGCAGGGTGCTTCCAGGACGGATCAACAAGCACAGTCAGCACTTAGCGGAGGCAATTACTATGCACTTCAGTACGGTGTTTTTAGTTCGCCTGAACGTGCAGAACAGGCCAAGCTTGAACTCTCACAGGCTGGAATTGCTGCAGGAACGGATCCGGACGATGGGAATCGGGTCTATGCAGGTATCTCTTCCGACCGTGAAGAAGCCAAACTGCTGAGCTCACGTCTTAAGGCGGAGGGTGTGGAACTGTATGTCAAAGAGATCGCATACCCTGCAGTGGACTCTGCAGCTCTCGGTATGAACGAGGAAGATGTTCAGCTCTTCTTCAGCAGCAGCAATGCATTGGTGGAACAACTATCCACATTGTCCATCGGGCAGCTTGGTCAAGCAAATCCAGGGCCTGTAGCTTCGGAAACGATGACTGCATTACAGAATCAGCATGAGGCATGGATAACAGGCATGGGTAAACTCTCAGCAGGGCTCGGACAAGAGGCAACGCCGATCGTTTCAGCCATGGAAAAATCGATGAACAGTGCAATTACGGCAGTTGCCGAGTATAACAAAAATCCCTCCGATGTACACATGTGGGCGGTACAAGCGGATCTGATGGATTATGTTCTGCAGCAGAAAAAATGGCTTGAAGGGATCAAGCAATAAGTTTTCCTTCCCCTAACACAGCCCCGAAATCCCTGTCCGGCAAGGAACTGGAAATAGTTCCCCTTGCCGGATTTGTGTTTGTATTGACGTACAAAACCCCGTATAATAATGTGGGTGTCAAAAAATGGCGAGGGAAGATAACCGATGAAAAAAAACTTCGGCATGTTAATACTGTTTCTTCTGCTCGGCTGGATGGCCGGAGCGTGGATCGCCAAGGCACTGCAGCCAGTCAAGGCTGTTGCCATTCTAACCAAAGCCACGACCATACGTTGGTCACCGCAAGCTGATCTGGATATTATCAGTTATGACATTTCATTTCAATTTCAAATGAGCCTCCTCAGTTTGATTGGTATTATTGCAGCTGTATGGCTGTATCGCAGACTGTAGGAGAATGACGATTTTTGACGACGAAACTTAGCGAATGACATCTACTATGGTGATGTGACAGATGTCGCCGTAGCATAAGGAGCCGTTTATTTTGAATAAATCACAATCGCGCCCTATTATTCTGGCCTCCACTTCGCCGCGGCGCAAGGATCTGATCGCTTCACTTCAACTAGCTTTCAAAGTAGTACCAAGTCACGCCAATGAAGATACGCCGCCGGAATGGACTCCTGAGCAGACGGTTCAGGAGCTCGCTATGCGCAAAGCAATGGCTGTCTATCGCGGGCTTGAAGGTCAGGAACAGGACGCCATTATTGTAGGCAGTGATACTGTCGTTGTGCTGGATGGAGACATTCTGGGCAAACCTGTGGATCAACAGGATGCTGAACGTATGCTTGCCAGACTTCAGGGACGTACACATCGTGTATTCACTGGTGTTGCTTGTATTGATGCTGGAGATGGAAAGTCCGTTGTGCACTATCGGCAGACGGAAGTAACGATGAAAGAACTGTCCGAGTCAACGATCAGGGCGTATGTTCAGACAGGCGAGCCTATGGATAAAGCAGGGTCGTATGCAATTCAAGGAATTGGCGCTTCACTGGTAGACCGCATTGAAGGATGTTACTTTAATGTTGTGGGCTTGCCTCTTTCCCTGCTCAGCGACATGTTGGATGGATTCGGAGTTCATGTGCTGCCGCGAGCCTGATTGTGGGAAATGATTGATGTGAAAAGAGGGAATATATGGAGTCGCCTCAGTACATGATGCGCGACATCCCCCATGAAGAACGCCCGAGAGAACGCATGATGGAATATGGGGCGGGCGCCTTAAGCCATGCAGAACTGCTGGCTATTTTACTTCGGACAGGTACGAGGCAGGAATCGGCAGTGCACATGGCACAGCGCATTCTCACTGAAGCAGGTGGCATCCGTTCACTAATGGATATGAGTCTGAACGAGTTGACTGCCATGAAAGGAATTGGTATGGCCAAGGCTGTTCAGCTCAAGGCTGGTATTGAACTTGGTCACCGGATTGCGCAGAGCAGACGGGTACAGTCTCCTTCAATCCGTACACCTCGTGACGCAGCTGATATTTTACTCGAGCAGCTGCGTTACTTGCAGAAGGAACACTTTGTGTGCCTTTTCCTGAATAGCAAAAATCATATTATTGCCCAGGAAACACTCTCCATGGGTAGCCTTAATGCTTCAATTGTACATCCACGTGAAGTGTTCCGTGCTGCCATCAAATGCAGCAGTGCCTCGATCGTATGCGCACACAATCATCCGAGCGGTGATCCTACGCCTAGTCCTGAGGATATTCAAATAACCAAGAGACTGATCGAAGCAGGTTCAATCGTCGGCATAGATGTGCTGGACCACATCATAATCGGCGATGGAACATACGTAAGTTTGAAGGAGAAGGGCTTAGTATAATATAATGGTTGGCGTTGATGTTTTCCTATGAATATTGACGGCGTTGTCCGTAGAAGATAGGTTCACTTTACAGATGCAACACATTTCAATGAATGATGAACCCTGCTGGATTGCAGAGGAAATGAAAATGAAACGCTCTGAACGTTAAGAGGGCGGCAATATGAGTCAGAAAAGGAGATTACGTCATGTTTGGTGGTTTTACGAAAGATTTGGGTATTGATTTGGGGACAGCGAATACGCTGGTTTATGTACGTGGAAAAGGAATTGTGGTGCGGGAGCCTTCGGTGGTTGCTCTGCGGACAGATACCAAGAGCATTGAGGCTGTCGGGGAATCTGCCAAAAAAATGATCGGACGTACTCCTGGTAACATTCGTGCGATTCGTCCAATGAAGGACGGCGTTATTGCCGATTTTGATACGACGGCAACGATGATCAAATACTTTATTCGCCAGGCGCAGAAACAGCGCTCGATGTTCCAGCGTCACCCGAACGTTATGGTATGCGTACCATCCGGAATTACAGCGGTAGAACAACGTGCGGTTGAAGATGCAACGAAACAGGCCGGCGCGCGTGAAGCATACACAATTGAGGAGCCATTTGCAGCAGCCATTGGTGCAGATCTTCCGGTATGGGAGCCAACAGGCAGCATGGTTGTGGACATCGGTGGAGGAACGACAGAAGTGGCGGTCATTTCCCTCGGCGGAATCGTAACAAGCCGTTCTGTTCGTGTAGCTGGTGATGAGATGGACGAATCGATCATCCAGTATATTAAACGTCAGTACAATCTGATGATTGGTGAACGTACATCCGAACAATTGAAAATGGAAATCGGTTCAGCTATGCCACTGGAACAAGTGGAAACGATGGAAATTCGCGGACGCGATCTCGTAACAGGTCTGCCTAAGACCATCACGATTACATCGGATGAAATCAGCGAAGCACTGGCAGATACGGTAAATGCAATTGTAGAAGCTGTGAAAGTAACTTTGGAAAAATGTCCTCCTGAGCTTGCGGCAGATATTATGGACCGCGGTATCGTGTTGACTGGCGGCGGCGCGTTGCTCCGCAATCTGGACAAGCTGCTGGCTGGTGAGACAGGTATGCCAGTCATCGTAGCGGAAAATCCACTCGATTGTGTAGCAATCGGAACAGGTAAAGCTCTGGAGAACATCCATTTGTTCAAAAGCAGAAGCAGTTCGGCAGTTCGTTCCAAACGTTAATCCGGCACTGATCGCTTAATGTCACGTTTGAGTTGAGCGTCAGTTGCCAACGAAGAGGACCCGGCTTCAGCCGGGAGAGCTATTACCCGCATACCCGGGGAGATCAGCGAATATTCTCGAAGGGACTATCAGTCTGCACGTCTCCCCGCCGGGCATAGCTCGGAAGAGAATATGGATGTTAGAGGGTGTTCGAACTGTTTAAGCTGCTGGGCAACAAAAGACTTTTTGTTTTGCTGGTGGGCCTTGTTACATTTATCGCGTTAATGGGCTTTACGCTCGGTCCGCGAACCGCTCTATCCTGGCCGGAAAAATTCCTGAAGGATTCAGTCGGATTTGTACAATACGTATTTTACAAGCCCGCTTCTGCTGTAGCGGGCTTTTTCAAAGATGTAGCGAACATGCGTGCGGTATATCAAGAGAATGAAGAGCTGCGAATCGCGATGGGGCACTATACCCGGGATCGACTGAAGTATAACGAAATGGAAAAAACCAATGATCGTTATAAGGATTTGCTAAAATTTACGGCTGAACAGAGAAATCGGTATAACTACGAATATCGTATTGCACAGGTCATCAGTGCCAATTCCGATCCCAATAGCAGAACGATCAATATTGATATTGGGGAGAATGCGGATATTAAGCCAGGCATGGCCGTCACTTCCCAGGATGGTCTGGTTGGGGTGATCAGTCACGTTAGTGCCTATACCTCAACGGTGAATTTGCTAACCTCGATGGATGCCAACGATCCTAATTCCAATGCCATCGCAGCAACGGCGGTGGGCAAGGAAGATACGGTTTTCGGTATGATCGAGAGCTTTGATCCCAAGACGGGCATGTTCAAGATGACCAAAATTTCGGAAGAGTCTGATATCAAAAAAGGTGACGAAATTATCTCATCAGGTATTATCAATAATTTTCCGAAGTACATGCGAATCGGGGAAGTCAAGAAAATTGAAGTTGGCGAATATGGACTCACGCGTACAGCAACGATAGAACCTTATGCAAGCTTCCTGGATTGGAAAGAGCTGATGGTGGTTATTCCTCCCGAGGTGAAGGAGTAATGGTGACACGCAAGCAAGTCTTGTTCCTGTTGCTGTTCGTTCTGTTCATCGCGGAAGGAACGATTTTGCCACTGCTTATTCCTTCCGGATGGCAACTGCGCATTTCGGCCAATTTGGTTTATATCGTCATTCTGTTTATTGCTGTATATCATCATCGCCACACTGCTCTGGTGCTCGGCATCTTTTTTGGACTGCTTCATGACGTTGTATTTTATGGAGAGATGATCGGACCTTATGGATTTGCAATGGGGTTATCTGCTTATATGATGGGACTTATATTCCAGGCACCGCGTGCACCACTTCCAGTTATGGTTACAGTCGTCATTTTGGGAAGTCTGCTTAACGACACCATGTTGTTCTTTTTATATAAGCTCTTCCGCCTCAATCATGTGACCTTTGACTGGGCTTTGCTTGAATATATGATTCCCAATCTGTTCATTCATTTCGTGTTTGCTCTGATCATTTATACTCCGCTGCGTAAGCAGCTGGAGCGTATCGGCAAAAGAAAGAGCAAGGTGCAGGAAGCATCCTGATACATTTTATAGAGTGAAAAGCAGGAACTTCGAGGCCCGGGCACGAAATGTAATGAGATGGGAGGGACAGGCTTATGACGGTAAAATCGAATCACGTAACGATTAAAGGCATCCGAGACGGCTTGGTTTTCCTGTTGGACGATCAATGTGAATTCGAGGAATTGCTCTATGAGCTCCGCTATAAGCTGGAACACAGCCATCAAAATATTTTGACCGGACCGATTGTTCATGTGGATATCAAACTGGGCAGCCGCGAAGTGACAGAGGACCAAAAAGAAGCGATATTGGACATTTTGAAGCAAAAAGGGAATCTGCTCATTCGCTCCATCGATTCACCAGCCCTTAAACCAGAGGTTAAAGGGCCACCGCCAATTGTTACGATGTGTGGCATGGTGCGTTCAGGTCAAGTGCTTCATCACGAAGGGAATCTCCTGTTTCTTGGGGATATCAATCCGGGGGGCACGGTGACGTGTACCGGAGATATATATGTTTTGGGTTCACTCAGAGGCATGGCTCACGCTGGGATCGGCGGGGACGACGAGTCAATCATTGCCGCATCGGTATTTGCACCGACGCAGCTTCGAATCGCTGATATCATCAGCCGTCCCCCTGATGAATGGGAGAGCCGGGATACCGGGATGGAATTTGCTTATTTACAGGACAATCAGATGCAGATCGACAAGATGAGCAACATCGTTCGGTTGCGCCGAGATTTTAATGTGTTTAAAGGAGTGTAGCTCATGGGAGAGGCGATCGTGATCACTTCGGGTAAAGGCGGCGTTGGTAAAACAACCACCTCAGCAAACATCGGAACAGCGCTGGCGCTGCTCGGAAAAAAAGTTTGTCTGGTAGATACCGATATCGGCCTTCGCAATCTGGATGTTGTGATGGGACTCGAGAACCGGATCATTTATGATCTGTGTGACGTGGCAGACGGGCGTTGCCGTCTGAATCAGGCGTTGGTAAAAGACAAACGCTTCGAAGAATTGTATATGCTGCCTGCAGCACAAACAAGAGACAAAAACTCTGTATCTCCGGAACAGGTTAAGGACATCATTCTGGAATTGAAAAAAGATTTTGAGTATGTCATTATCGATTGCCCTGCCGGGATTGAACAGGGATTCAAAAATGCGGTCGCTGGAGCAGATCAGGCCATCGTGGTGACTACACCGGAGAACGCTGCTGTACGTGATGCGGATCGGGTCATCGGTCTACTCGAGAGCTCGCATATTCAATCACCGAAGCTGGTTGTAAACCGTATTCGGAACAACATGGTCAAATCGGGCGATATGCTTGATATTGATGGTATTTTGCAAGTCCTCAATATTGATCTGATTGGTATTGTGCCAGATGATGAACTTGTCATCAAAGCGGCTAACTCTGGAGAACCTACAGTCATGAATCCAGACTCGCTTGCAGCGATTGCCTATCGGAACATTGCTCGTCGCATTCTGGGAGATACGGTTCCACTGATGCAGTTAGAGCAGAAAAAGGGCGCATTCTCACGCTTTAAAAAGTTTTTTGGTATGGGTTAAAAGGGTTAATACAATCGTCCTCATAGATATGAATACTTACCGCCGCGGCCTTTGCAGCCCGGCTTTATTAATGCGTTCAGCACAGAAATCCCTATCATTTTTCTCCACATTAAACTCCACTCTGCAGGTTGATCTCACCTGGGTGGAGTTATTTTGCTTTGACCCGGAAGCTTGTTCATATTATGAAAGAGCTCTTCATAGGATGTATTAAACAAGCCTCGGCGGGAGGATATACCATGAATACGAAACTTCGAATCAAGCAAAGAAGAGAAGAACGGATACGGCGGTTGCTGGATGGCGCGGCGATGGAGATGATGCAGGAAGCGAATCCGGGGCCCAGCAAGAAGATTGCCGAGAGCCTAAGACCAACTTCTTCTTTTGATATACAGGATCAGACAAGACATGTTGGATCAATACTGGCAGAACAGGAAAGGGATCCTGAATGGCTGTGGAAAAAAGAGAACGGACATTACGGTTCAGGTGGTCATACACGTTTTAACCTGGTGAAATCGTTGGTGCGTCGAACCGTAGTCAGTGCATTGGTTTTTGGTGCGGTATGGGGACTGTTTCAACTCAATGCGTCATGGGCATCTTCACCCAAAACGGTAATTGCAGATGCGCTGCATCGGGACATGGACTTTGCCTCGGCTGCTCTCTGGTATGAACGGTACTTCGGCGGAACGCCGTCTTTCCTGCCCGTGCTGGGTCATTCCACAGATGCAGTTAATGGTTCGGGGGTTAGATCACTGCTGGGTAAACCGCTCTCTGGGACAATCGTCCAACCATTTGCGCTGAGCATGAAGGGTATAGAGATTGTCCCGGAAGCAGAGGGAACTGGATTTGTACAGGTGGTCAGTTCGGATGCAGGACGAGTTCTGCAGGTTCTTGGTGATGCAGAGAATGGGATAACCGTAGTCATCCAGCATACAGGCAGCTTGACTGCGATATATGGACGACTGAACGATAGTGAAGTCGAAGTGAATGACTGGGTGGAGGCCGGAAATGTCGTTGGCAGCCTCAAGTCCACAGGCGGAGAACAACCTGCCACGCTATATTTTGCTGTAAAAGAGGGCGAAGAGTATGTAGATCCTGCGGAAGTGGTTGCCCTTGATTAGGTTGTGGGGTGTACGCATTTCGCTTCATCCGTTTTTCGTTATTATTATGCTGGCTTCCTTGGCTACAGGACATTTCATAGAACTCATCACCCTGTTTGCGATCGTATTTATTCATGAATGTGGACATGCTGCGGCGGCAGCCCTTCTGGGCTGCCGTGTCCTGTCAATTCAGATGCTTCCTTTTGGCGGTGTGGCTGTTATTGAAGACGGGGGCCGGCTTACGGCTGGGCGGGAAATCATCATTGCGCTGGCCGGTCCTCTGCAAAACATATTGATGGTCGGGATCACCATGCTGCTGCAGTACGCCAACCTAGGAGATCCAGTATTCTTGGCGTACATTATCCAAGGGAATCTACTGATTGCGCTGTTTAATCTGCTGCCCGTACTTCCGCTGGATGGCGGTAAAATTGTACAGGCACTCGTCAGTCTGATTGCTCCTTACTATACGACGTTAATGTGGACCTATCGGATTAGCATCCTATGCAGTACAGGTGTTATTCTGTTTGCCATCAGCAAATGGATCACAGGAGACTACGGGCTCCCGCTGAATATCTTGCTCATTGGTCTCTTTCTGTTCTATTCCAACGTGACCGATTATCGAAACGTACCTTATCGCTTTATCCGCTTTTTGATGAATCGGGAAGGTGCATTTGCCCATCATGCGGCTACAGGCAGTTTGGCACAGCCGATAATCTCATTTCCGGCGAAACCTTTGGACACTATTCTGCGTCTATTAAAGAGAGAAAAATATCATATGATATATGTGATGAACAGACAGGGACGAATTATGGCCGTTTTGCCTGAACAGCGAATTATCGGTTCCTATTTCAAGCAGAACATAGATAAACTGTAATAAGGTTGTTGAACTCGTCCGGATTTGGGGTAATACATATACATTGAGAATTGCAAAGACACAGAATGGATGTGGATGAATTGAATTGTCTTCTAGAGGTCAAGCCATGAAACAAATGATCGTACATAATGAACACAACCTCATGCAAATGGCGCTTCTGGAAGAAGGCAAAGCTGTGGAATTTACAGCAGAACGTACACGCGAACGCGGACTGCTTGGTTCGTTTTTCAAAGGACGGGTCGTCAACGTGCTGCCGGGTATGCAGGCTGCTTTTGTGGATATAGGTCAGAAAAAAAATGCCTTTCTATATGTGGATGATGTCCTGCACCCTCATTTGGAGAAACAACCCAAGGTGAAACCTTCAATCTCCGAATTGCTTCGTCCAGGTCAGGATGTCATCGTTCAGGTTCTAAAAGAGCCGGTAGGAAGCAAAGGAGCCCGGGTGACGACACACTACTCACTACCGGGCCGATGGCTTGTCTACATGCCGATAGCGGACTACATAGCCGTCTCGAAGAAGATTGCCCGTGAAGGGGATCGCTCCCGTCTTAAGGCATTGGGAGATCAGCTCAGACGTGGGGAGGAAGGGCTGATCATTCGAACCGTATCCGCAGAAGAGCAGCGTGAGGCCATAGAGGCTGACTTGGAATCGTTGCGTGAGCAGTGGCGTTTGATATGCGAAAAAGCTGACAGTTTGCCTTCACCGAGCCTGTTGCATCGGGATCACAGCATGGTTCAGCGAATTATTCGGGATGTGTATACTCCAGGCAGCGATGAGGTTATTACAGACAGTGAAGGACAAGCCCGGGAGGTGAGGGCTTTACTGGAGGAGATCTGTCCGGGTCATCAGCCAAAGGTACAGGTTTACCGGGGTGCAGAGTCCATTTTTGCTGCGTATGGCGTTCAAGAGCAGCTCAATAAGGATTTTGCACGCAAAGTATGGCTCCCCGGCGGAGGTTACATCGTCATCGATCATACAGAGGCACTTACGGTGGTGGACGTTAATACAGGCAAATTCACTGGAGGCGGCGGGGATAGTCTGGAAGAAACCGTAACGGAAACCAACATGCAGGCAGCCATTGAAATTGCACGTTTAATGCGTTTGCGGGACATTGGTGGCATGATCATTGTGGACTTTATCGATATGGAGGAAGCAACCAATCGGCAGGAAGTTGCTGCAGCGCTGGAGGCTGAACTCAAAAAAGATCGAACCAAGGCTTTTGTCATGGGCTGGACCAAGCTGGGTCTGCTTGAACTTACACGTAAAAAAGTCCGGGAAGAAAGTACACTTCCTTATGTGGAGCCCTGTTCTTCTTGTCACGGGACAGGTAAAAGATATATTTCACCATTGCATTGATTTTTGCTCGCGATGATGATATAATCATCAGGTATGTGTTTAGCCTATTGGTCTTGCACATGCTGTAACCGCACTGGCCGGGTACAAGAACAGCTCCGCAAGGAGGCTGTCACCTGAGACCGGGCGAGTCTGAGACATGAGGAGGTGCAAGGCAAATGTACGCAATTATTGAAACAGGCGGCAAACAGTACAAAGTCCAAGAGGGCGATGTTCTGTTCATCGAGAAATTGACTGCGAACGATGGCGAAAGCGTAACGTTCGACCGTGTCCTGGCTGTATCTAACGATCAAGGTTTGACAGCAGGTACACCATTGGTTTCCGGAGCTACTGTAACGGCTAAAGTGGAGAAACATGGCAAAGGTCAAAAGGTTGTTGTATACAAATACAAACCGAAAAAGAACTACCATGTGAAGCAAGGTCACCGTCAACCGTACACTAAAGTAACTATCGAGAAAATCCAAGCGTAAGAGGGTGCGATAAGTGATTATCGTTCAAATCTTTCGTAACGATGACGAGAGCATCGATCGCTTTTCCATCAAAGGGCATGCCAATTATGCCAAGCGGGGAGAAGATATCGTATGTGCCGGGGTATCCGCTGTTACAGTGGGTACAGTGAATTCGATCGAAGCATTGACGGGTGTCGAAATGGATGCCAAAATGAAGAATGGCTTTTTAAGCGCTTCTTTGCCAGTGCTGGAGAGAGACGGAACTTGGTCCCAGGTGCAATTGCTGCTCGAATCTATGGTTCTTATGCTCACTGATATTGCAGAGTCATACGGGAAGTATATTAAGATAGAGCAACTCAAATAAGTAAAGAAGGAGGACAACCAATCATGTTGAAATTAAATCTTCAGTTATTCGCATCGAAAAAAGGTGTAGGTTCCACGAAGAACGGTCGTGACAGTAGAGCGCAACGCCTTGGTGTTAAGCGTGCTGACGGTCAAACAGTAACTGGTGGTAGCATTCTTGTTCGCCAACGCGGAACAAAAATTCACCCAGGTACGAACGTGGGTATCGGTAAAGATGACACTTTGTTTGCGAAAGTGGACGGCGTTGTGAAATTCGAACGTTGGGGACGCGATCGCAAAAAAGTAAGCATCTACCCTGTGGACGTTGCTCCAGTAGCAGCTGCAGTAAAAGCATAATATCGGCATTCCGCCTAAGGAGCCTTCGGCAATTTTGCCGGAGGCTCTTTGTATTTAGGATGGTATAGATGTTTTCGATAATGAACTGGCAGAAAAGACATGTTATACTTGGTTACGGTGGGGTTTAAAACCAACCGAGTTTTGTAGAACGGGGAGAAGCCATGAAATCTTGGAAAAGAGTGCCGTGGATTGCGGCATGTTCACTTCTGATTCCTTTGGTTTTCGTTGTGCTGTATCCGGCAGCCATTTCGAGTGCTGTATGCGCATTGTGGTCCGTAGCCGTAATCTTTGTTTCAATGAATGTGATGAAGAGACAGGCGGAAGCGGAACGCAGAACCATCATACAATCTATGGAAAAGACAGCAATTGCATCACTAAATCATCATCGGCATGATTGGATGAACGATCTTCAGGTGTTATATGGATATCTTCGGCTGGGCAAACTTGATAAATCCGTGCAATGTGTGGAAAGAATAAAAGAACGGGTAACCGAGGAAAGTCGGATTTCCAAATTAGGCATTCCCTCACTCGTTTTTTATCTCCAGTCTTTTCGTGCCAGTGGCGCCGCTCTGGAATTGCATGTGGAAGTCGAGGAAGAATTGCAGCTTAGTGCTCTGATCTCTCCCGAGGATGGCGAGTCGCTTACGGGCGCAATTGCAGATGCAATCAGAGCCTATCAATACGGTGGCGGCCGGTCGTCTTGGGGAGAGGTTCGCAAACTGACCTTGAACTTCGGACAAGACCATGGGGATGTGGTTGTTCGGCTGGACGGGGATCAAACACCCGATCCGGAAACATTACGGCAGCTTAATGCCGTACTCAAAGGAAAAAAAGTCAGAACGGAGCAGCTTCCGTCTGAAGACACTTTTATACAATTTAGAATGCCGTGTGGAATATAGGAAGAAGGGGTAGCCATGTTTGTAGATAAAGCGAAGATTTATGTAAAAGCAGGAGACGGAGGGGACGGACTTATTTCGTTCCGTCGTGAGAAGTATGTACCAAACGGCGGACCTGCCGGGGGTGATGGAGGCAGAGGAGCTGACATCATTTTCCGCGTCGATGAAGGTTTGCGTACATTGATGGATTTCCGTTACCAGCGTCACTTCAAGGCCCCTCGTGGTGAGAAGGGACGTAATAAAAGTCAGCATGGTGCGAACGCGGAGAACATGATTGTGCGTATTCCACCGGGGACTGTGATTTTGGATGAAGACAGTGGAGAGGTATTGGCAGACCTGACGCGTCATGGTCAACAGGTTGTCGTTGCGCGTGGTGGCCGGGGCGGCCGGGGGAATATCCGTTTTGCAACACCGAACAATCCAGCACCTGAACTTGCCGAAAATGGTGAAGAGGGCGAAGAACGCTATATTGTGCTTGAGCTTAAAGTTATGGCGGATGTTGGTTTGGTTGGTTTCCCGAGTGTCGGGAAATCTACACTGTTGTCGGTTGTATCAGCGGCGAAGCCGAAGATTGGAGCCTATCACTTTACGACCATTACGCCTAACCTGGGTGTAGTTGGTGTGGGTGAAGGACGCAGTTTCGTAATGGCTGACTTGCCAGGATTGATTGAAGGTGCTCATGAAGGCATCGGGCTTGGACATGAGTTTTTGCGCCATGTTGAACGTACCCGCATCATTATTCACGTTGTGGATATGTCTGGTTCGGAAGGACGCGATCCGTTTGAGGACTGGGTCAAAATCAACGACGAGCTGAAGCTGTACAATCCGGCACTCGCGGAGAGACCTCAGATTGTGGCAGCCAACAAAATGGATATGCCGGAATCGGAAGAGAATCTGGAGCAATTTATGCAAAAGGTTCGTGAAGTTCAACCGGATATTGAGATCATGCCAATCTCTTCCCTGACTCGTAAAGGAATTCAGGAACTCCTGTATCGTGCGGCGGATCTGCTTGATCAGATTCCGGACGAAGTCGTGGTGGAGGAAGTAGCGGACATATCGGAACGCAAAGTGTACAGTCTGGATAAGAAAGAGGACGAAGGCTTCCGTATTGTGCGGGAGAATGAAATCTTTGTTGTTGAGAGTGCCAAGATTGATCGCATGATGAAACGGATGCAGCTGAACTCGCATGAGGCCATCCTTAAATTGGCGCGTACACTGCGTCATATGGGCGTAGATGAAGAGCTCCGTAAACGTGGTGCTGAAGAAGGCACGATTGTGCGCATCGGTGATTTTGAATTCGAATTCGTTGAAGGCAGCAGCTACTATTAAGTTTGGCAAGTAAAATTTAATGTATGGCTGTGCACATATAAACGAACGTATAAACGCAGAGAAGTGGGAAATGACCCGCTGCTCTGCGTTTTTTTTATTTTTTCCTAACATGAGGCTGGGAGAACCTTGTATACTTTGAGAAACGGTTTTGAAAAAAATAGATATGTAACGTATTGCCCTTTTAGTATAGATCCGATATAATGTCCACTATATGAAAACATGAGTCTTTGAGGAGAGGACGTTCTGTGAATGAACGCTATTACTTAGTACGGGAAGACATTTTGCCAGAAGCAGTGGTGAAGACGATGCAGGTGAAAGAGCTGCTTGCTTCGGGGGATGTCAAAACAGTGCATGAAGCAGTGGAGCAGGTCGGATTAAGCCGAAGTGCTTTTTATAAGTATAAGGATGGAATTCACCTCATCAACCAATTGGAACGGGAAAGAATCGTTACCATATCGATTGATCTGGAGCATCAGTCTGGTATATTGTCTCGCGTGTTGGGACATGTGGCTGGATATGGAGCCAACGTACTCACGATTAATCAGAGTATCCCGCTTCAAGGAAGAGCCAATGTCGTTATCTCGGTAGAGACGTCACATCTTCACGGAGAAATCGGTGAAATGTTGGAACGGATGCAGGATATGCCGGGGGTTCGGCGCACACGGATTGTAGGTCAGGGCTAACTGGATTTTATCTCATAACGTCCGGATATATGAAAAAAACTGCTTCATTGTACATAGAGAGTGTACAGAGGCGGCAGACATAAAAGACATTAGGGGGTAGATCGTTGGTGAAACCGGTAAAAGTAGGATTATTGGGACTCGGAACCGTAGGTACCGGGGTTGTTCGCATCGTGGAAGGAAACCAGGAGGATCTGAGCAGTCAGGTCGGCTCACCGATTGTTATCGAGAAGATTTCTGTAAAAAATACGGTTAAGGATCGCGTCATTGCTGTGGATCGAGCCAAACTGACAGAAGATCCGTGGGAAGTGATTCGCCACCCGGACATCGATGTGATCGTGGAGGTTATGGGTGGTATCGAACAGACGAAAGAGTACATTCTTGAAGCGCTGGAGCGGGGAAAACATATTGTCACGGCAAATAAGGATCTAATGGCTCTCCATGGCTCCGAGATTTTGGCGAAGGCACAGGAGAAGAAATGTGATGTCTTCTATGAAGCCAGCGTAGCTGGTGGGATTCCCATTATCCGCACCCTGATTGAAGGTTTCTCATCTGACCGGATTACCCGTATTATGGGGATTGTGAACGGAACAACGAACTTCATTTTGACCAAAATGAGCCAGGAAGGTGCTTCTTATGAAGAGGTCCTCGCAGAGGCACAGGCTCTGGGTTATGCGGAAGCTGACCCAACATCGGATGTGGAGGGACTGGATGCCGCTCGCAAAATGGCAATATTGGGAACGCTGGGTTTCCGCACCAATGTGGAGCTCCAGGATGTGGCGGTTAGTGGTATTTCATCCGTAACCCGTGAGGACATTACGTATGCCAGAAGACTCGGTTATGAGATGAAACTCCTTGGAATTGCGGATTGCCGTGATGACGAGATCAATATCAGTGTTCAGCCTACCATGGTGAGACAGAGTCACCCGATTGCCTCCGTTAATGGCGTGTTCAATGCAGTGTATGTACACGGGGAAGCAGTAGGCGAAACGATGTTCTATGGTGCGGGTGCAGGTGAACTCCCAACGGCCACTTCCGTCGTTGCAGATCTCGTGGCTGTGATCAAAAATCTGAAGCTTGGCGTAAACGGACTTAAAGCCATCGTTCCTTACAAGCAGAAGCGTCTGCAAAGCGATGAACAGATCATGTCAAAGAACTTCATTTTGCTGCACGTGGACGACAAAGCGGGCGTTTTGGCGCAAATCACGCAGATTTTTGCAGAGTATGAAGTCAGCCTGGCTTCGGTCGTTCAACAGCCGAACGAGCATAACCCGGATGCCGAGATCATCATCGTTACTCATAATGCAAGCAAGGCAAGCATGGATAAAGTGTTGAAACACTTTGAATCTCTTAGTGTTATACGCCGGATCAAGAGTGTATATCGGGTTGAGGGTTAAAATTATTTTTCTAATCATATAACGTTCGAATGGCTAGGTTAAATTGAATGTACAATTTTTAATACTATAATTTCAGGTCTTCATATTCGTATTACTTAATCATAAAGGAGCTTACTACAATGAGATATCAAGGATTGCTGCAAACGTACAAAGAGTACCTTCCGGTTAATGAAAATACACCTATGCTTACGCTTCAGGAAGGAAACACTCCACTGATTCATGCCGAAAATCTGTCCAAGGACCTTGGACTGAATCTATATTTTAAATACGAAGGCTTGAATCCAAGTGGTTCTTTCAAAGACCGCGGTATGGTAATGGCTGTTGCAAAAGCTATGGAAGAGGGCAGCCGTACGATCATGTGTGCCTCCACAGGCAATACTTCTGCAGCTGCTGCAGCATATGCTGCACGCGGTGGTCTGAACTGTATCGTATTGATCCCTAACAATAACATCGCACTGGGCAAGCTGGCTCAGGCCATGATTTACGGAGCCAAAGTGATTGCGATTAACGGTAACTTCGACCGTGCACTTGAAATTGTACGTGAGATTACAGCGAAGCACCCTATCACCCTGGTGAACTCTGTGAATCCTTACCGCATCGAAGGTCAAAAAACAGCTGCATTTGAAGTGGTGGATCAACTGGGTCAAGCACCTGACGTACTGGCAATTCCAGTCGGCAATGCAGGGAATATCTCTGCTTACTGGAAAGGCTTCAAAGAATACAAAGAGGCGGGAAAATCGGACTCCTTGCCGCGCATGGTTGGATTTGAAGCAGAAGGCGCGATGGCAATCGTTAAGGGAGAGCCGATTCTTGAGCCGGAGACTGTGGCCACTGCGATTCGCATTGGTAACCCGGCTAGCTGGAAGACCGCTGTGACTGCGGCTGAAGAGTCCGGTGGACAGATCAACTATGTAACGGACGAGGAAATCTTGACAGCATATCGTACAATTGCAGCGCGGGAAGGTATCTTCGCTGAACCGGCATCGGCTGCTTCGGTTGCGGGAGTATATAAATTGAAGCAGGAAGGATACTTTAAAGGTGGAGAGACGGTTGTATGTGTCTTGACGGGTCATGGTTTGAAAGATCCGAACATCGCGATCAAAACGGTAGCAACAGAGCCGCTTGTAGTCGATGATTCGGAAGAAGCGGTTATGGCGGCTATTGCACAGCTGGAGCAGCAATCCGTATGAGTTTGCAGCAACGAGTTACAGTAAAAGTACCTGCAAGTACAGCCAATCTGGGTCCAGGGTTTGATACCCTGGGCATGGCATTGTCTTTGTATGCCTGGATTGAGATGAAGCCGTCCGAACAGACGGTGTTTCATCTGTATGGAGATCATCTGAATGGTTTGCCAACGGATAGATCCAATCTAATTTACGAAGTCGCACAGATGGTATTCAAAGAGACGGGCGTGTCTGTTCCTGAACTGGAGATTTCCATGTTTTCGGATATTCCTCTTACCCGTGGACTGGGAAGCAGCGCATCTGCCATAGTTGGTGCTCTGGCTGCCGCGAACGCTTTAATTGGTTCTCCGCTATCGGACGATAAGCTCATGGATATGGCTACTTCGCTCGAAAAGCACCCGGATAATGTGGGGGCTTCTCTATATGGCGGTATTATTGCGGCTGCTTGGGATGGAAGTCGTGTGGATCACATCCGTATTGAGCCGCATCAGGATTTGCAGACATTGGTCATTGTGCCAGACTTCGAACTATCGACTTCCAAAGCAAGAAATGTCATTCCACAGCAATTTGACAAGTCTGATGTCGTGCATAATATCAGCAGGTCTTCCCTTTTGGTTGCAGCGCTGGCAAGCGGGCGACTGGATATGATACAAAGGGCGATGCTGGATCGTATTCACCAACCATACCGGGCATCTTTGGTACCTGGCATGACTGAAATATTGGAACATGCTGTAGAGCATGGTGCTTTGGGAGCTGCACTTAGTGGAGCCGGACCAACTGTTCTGACATTGGTGGATCGGCATGATCCCCGCAAAGCCGAGTTGGAACAGTATTTGATGGAGACCATGGGCAAGGAAGGCATTAATGCAACGCCGCTATGGCTGGATCCGGACCTGGACGGTGTAACCGTGCTGCCTGATCAAGATGAACGTCCTTTTTTGGACAGAATTAAAGGGGAAGTTAAAGCATGAAACGAATTGCCGTATTACCTGAAGGCTCTGTTTCCCATGAAGCTGTAGAATTTCTGTTTAATGGGGAACCGCTGGAGCTACTTCATTCCAAACTGATTTCTGATGTGTTTCGCGCCACAGACAGTGGCAAGTCACAATATAGCGTTATTCCCATTGAAAATACAATTGAAGGCTCCGTTAGTTTGCATATGGACTGGCTGGTTAACGAAGTGGACATTCCAATGCAAGCGGAGTGGGTGTATCCTTCCATACAAAATGTGATTGGACATGGTTCCGAGTTCGCTGACGGGAGCGGTGCATACGACTTCAGCAAAATTACCAAGATCATGTCTCATCCGGTAGCCATTCCGCAGTGCCAGAACTTTATCCGTCTTCATTGCCCGGATGCTGAGCTTGAGGGCGTCAATAGTACGGCAGAAGCGGTCGAGTTGGTAAAAAAGAATCCCGGAAAGGGCTGGGCCGCTATTGGCACCCGCCTTGCTGCACAAAAGCATGGATTAAATATCATGGCTGAACGGGTGACGGATCATGATAACAATTACACCCGTTTTGTACTGATTGGTCATGAGCCAGTGCAGATTCAACGTGAGCCGGATCATGTGAAAACAAGTTTGCTGGTTACACTGCCTGAAGATGCACCTGGTGCTCTGCATCAGGTATTGTCCGCATTTGCCTGGAGAAAGCTGAATTTGACTAGGCTGGAGTCTCGTCCTACGAAGAAAAGGCTGGGCAGTTACTATTTTTATATCGATGTTGAAGAAACCGTAGAATCCGTATTGCTCACAGCAGCCATGGCTGAGATCGAGGCATTGAATTGTCAGGTCCGTGTTCTGGGCAGCTATCCCTGCTATACATATCCTTCATTGAAAACCACCTAATAAACGGGTAGGATTTGCTGAGGATTGGCATTGAGATGGGTAAAACGTTAACGTAAAAGCCTGCCCCATGTTGTACAATGTAATGGAACAATTCAAGATTCGGGAGATAATGATTGGAAATTAAACGGAGGTGCAGTCATCCATGTCAGAACAGTGGATTTATTTGGATGGTCAATATGTAACCAAGGAGAACGCAACCGTTTCCGTGTATGATCACGGCTTTTTGTATGGGGACGGAATTTTCGAAGGTATCCGGATTTATAACGGCAATATTTTCAGATGCAAAGCGCATTTGGACCGTCTGTACGATTCGGCAAAATCGATCAGTTTGAACATTCCTTTATCCTATGATGAAATGCTAGAAGTAATGGCAGAAACAGTGCGCCGCAATGATATGCGTAACGGCTATATCCGTTTAATCGTATCTCGTGGACCTGGTAATCTGGGTCTGGATCCGCTGCGCTGCCCGAAAGCGTCTGTTATTATTATTGTGGAGCAGCTGGCAATTTATCCTGAGGAAGCGTATCTGACAGGGTTAAAAGCCGTATCTGTATCTCAGCGCCGGAATATCCCTGATGCACTGAATCCCAAAATCAAATCATTAAATTATCTGAATAACATACTTGTTAAAATCCAGTCCAACTATGCAGGTGTTGGCGAAGCAATCATGCTGAATTCCCAAGGATATGTTACCGAAGGATCTAGTGACAACATTTTCATTATCAAAAATGGGGTAGTCTACACACCGCCTTGTTACCTCGGAGCGCTGGAAGGAATCACGCGTCAGGCCATCATCGATTTATGTGGCGAACTCGATCTGGAGCTAAAAGAAGTTCCATTTACCCTGCATGATGTGTACATCGCTGACGAAGTCTTCTTTACGGGAACAGCCGCAGAAGTCATCGCTGCATATGAGGTTGATGGAAGAACAATTGGATCGGGTGTAGCTGGCCCAGTCACATTGAGATTGCTCGAAGCGTTCCGTCAAATTGTAGACAAAGACGGTTATAAGGTTTGGGAAGCGTAACCCTTCTAAACATATTGAAATGCAATATCCTTCTTGTCCAATAAGATCAGCATCCTACATAGGGTGCGGGTTTTGGAGGCAGGGAGGATTTTTTTTGTTTAGATGATGTCATTAGCCCAGTTTCTGCATAGGATGTAGTAACGGTATGGGCGAATGCACTGCCCAAGTAACACGTCTAGGAGGTTAGTTCCCCGTGAAAATACACATGGTGAAAAAAGGCGACACGCTATATTTACTGTCCCAAAAATATAATGTGGGCCTGGACAAAATTATTGCGGCTAATCCGCAAATTACTGATCCCGACAAGCTGGATATCGGTATGAAAGTTAAAATTCCAGCAGAGCCTGTAACACCAAAACCGGAAGGAATACTGCATAGTCACAAAGTCCAGCAAGGTGATTCTTTATGGAAGCTGTCTCAGGCTTGGGGAGTCTCATTGAAGGATATGATCAACGCGAACCCTCAGTTGAAAAACCCGAACGCCCTGCTTGTAGGAGAGACAGTCTATATCCCCTCCCAACCTGTTCAGGGAAATACGGTTACAGGAAGCAGTACAGGTAATGTTGCTGATCATGAAAAGCTTTCGCCTGAGGGCAAGGAGTATACAGGTGTCAAAGAAGAGCCAGCACCCCCAGCACCACCAGAACCACCAGCACCACCAGCACCGGAGATACCTAAGGCAGTAGAAGAGACGCCAGCTCCTACTCCAGCACCAGCACCTTTACCAGCAAATCCTGTCATCCCAAATGTGATGCCTGAATTGGAAGTACTGCCGCAGTTACCTGAGCTACCTGAGGTTAAACCGGAGATGGCACCTGAGAAAAAAGAACAGCTCGCCCCAATTGCTGAAGTACAGCCTTTGCCGGAAGTGCCAACATACACCATGCCTAATCTTTCTCCTGAAATTATGCCGCTACCAGTCATCCCTAATACGAAGTCGCCGTCTGTCGTTTCACCCGCGACCAAATCTCCTTGTGGATGTGGAAAAAAATTGCATCATGCGCCGGCTGAGCATCCATATGCTCAAATCCCTGTCCCTGTTCAAGAGGTTTATGCTGTTCCTGAATCATCACATATTTCTGGATATAATCACAATTCTGGGTTCCCAGGGTTACCTGAAGCTACTCCTTATTCGGTGAGCCCTTCTTATCAAGGTCAATGGACAGAGCAGAACCACAATAACTATACGCCGAATTTGGCTCCTGAATATCAGCAGGAAAATGTTTATCCAGTCGCACCTGCTGCACAAGTCAACAGCCCATTCCCTCCATTCGTTGCTGATACACATATGAACCAACAGCCGTTTATTTCCCCTTACTCAACACTTCCGTATCCACCTTGTGGATGTGGCGGACATATGCATAACCCCCATTATGGCCACCCTGGATACAGTTATCAGGATCCTGCGTGGGGAATGTATGGTTCGTATGACCCGTATGGTGTACAGACGCATATGGGGCCAAACATTGTACCAAACCAGCCCGTAGAGTATGCATATCAGAATCCGTATCCTTCACAAAACATGGTGCCCCCATCTCCTCTGGGAGCTTTTGGGGAACTGTACCCAGCTCAAGGCAATGTTGGAACTAAAAAAGGTGGACGTGAAGAAGCGGATTTAAGCCAGTCTAATGTATCCGGAGAAGAAGTAACGGAAGTAGGGGGCAAAACCAAGCAAGCTTCTGCAAAAACAGGCACGACAAAACGCAGAACAAGCAAATCAAGTGGTAAAAGAACATCCAAAGTATCTGTTTCTTCTGCAAATGGAAGACGTAACTCAGAGGCGGAGAAACGTAATTCAACCAAAAAACGTCGTAATCCCTGGATACAGTCTTAGTTGATACAGACAGGATCGTGTATATCCTGATTGTTAAAAAGAGGCCGGCCTATGTTGAAAGGCTGGCCTCTTACTTTAAATAAGAGGAGAAGAATGAGGAAACGAAGGAATGTGAACTAAAGTAAATGAAAAGTTGTAAAATAATTGTTAATTCGTTGTATGTGTGATAATATATCCATACGTTTATTTTATCCCTATCTATATTATTTCAATTGATTTTGGTAGAGTTATTACGTTCTAAAATCTATGAAATAAAAAAAAAGAAAAAAAGTGTTGCATTGATCTAATCAATATGTTATATTATTTAAGTCGCCGCTGAAACACAGCGCTAACGCGATAGAGAAGTGCAGCAACGAAGTTTGATCTTTGAAAACTGAACAACGAGTGAGTAACGATCTTACTTTGTAAGATCGATGCTGAGAAATTGGTACAAGTCATCTGACTGTATGATTTCGAAGCGGAAATGAGATTTTTAATCTCGTCAGATTCAAAATGAGCTAATCGCTCTTTTCAATACTTTATTGGAGAGTTTGATCCTGGCTCAGGACGAACGCTGGCGGCATGCCTAATACATGCAAGTCGAGCGGAGTTGATAGGAAGCTTGCTTCCTTGATACTTAGCGGCGGACGGGTGAGTAACACGTAGGCAACCTGCCCTCAAGCTTGGGACAACTACCGGAAACGGTAGCTAATACCGAATACTTGCTTTCTTCGCCTGAAGGAAGCTGGAAAGACGGAGTAATCTGTCACTTGAGGATGGGCCTGCGGCGCATTAGCTAGTTGGTGAGGTAACGGCTCACCAAGGCGACGATGCGTAGCCGACCTGAGAGGGTGATCGGCCA
>NZ_WYEV01000009.1:0-180603 GCF_015143645.1 Paenibacillus sp. P13VS
TGGCCGATCACCCTCTCAGGTCGGCTACGCATCGTCGCCTTGGTGAGCCGTTACCTCACCAACTAGCTAATGCGCCGCAGGCCCATCCTCAAGTGACAGATTGCTCCGTCTTTCCAGCTTCCTTCAGGCGAAGAAAGCAAGTATTCGGTATTAGCTACCGTTTCCGGTAGTTGTCCCAAGCTTGAGGGCAGGTTGCCTACGTGTTACTCACCCGTCCGCCGCTAAGTATCAAGGAAGCAAGCTTCCTATCAACTCCGCTCGACTTGCATGTATTAGGCATGCCGCCAGCGTTCGTCCTGAGCCAGGATCAAACTCTCCAATAAAGTATTGAAAAGAGCGATTAGCTCATTTTGAATCTGACGAGATTAAAAATCTCATTTTCGCTTCGAAATCATACAGTCAGATGACTTGTACCAATTTCTCAGCATCGATCTTACAAGTAAGATCGTTACTCACTCGTTGTTCAGTTTTCAAAGATCAAACGTTGTTTGTGATTCATCTTTTTTTGTCAACCGCGTTTTCGGCGGCGACTTAAATAATGTATCACATTCAGTATCTCTTCGTCAAGAACTTTTTTTTGATTCTTTTTTCAAATCATTAAGTTCTCAACATGTCCCTCACAAGTTTTTTTCTAAAAGCCCGTTTGGGGAACGAAATATAATGTATCACATTCCATAAGTACGAGTCAACCTGTTTTTAATAATTTATATGACAAACAAAAAAGGAAGGTTTCCCCTCCTTTTGCCAAACCAATTCATTCAACTATACGGCCTTGTTCAGGCTTCGATCCAATATCGAATCTCCCGCCCTTCGCCTCCTATCAGGGATGGCCAGCCAGCCGATTCCTTTACAATAGAACGAAGAACTAGTTTTCGCAGAATTAAAGGGAGATCTTCTCCTACAAATCTTAATTGAGGATGATGGACCAGCTCGTCCACTCTCCATGCTTCTTTTCGGCTTCTAATTACCCGCAGAAGCAATTCCGAGCAATCACCCATTTTGGACATGACAGAAAATTCACAGGCAAGAAGAACAAGTTCCACCCGCTGTTCCAACGTCTCCGAGCTTACCGTAAGCTCCTGATAGAGCTTCCATAGCGCTCGATCCATACTCTGCACATGTGTCCAAACAGCATGATCAGGGTATACTCCATGTTCTATCAATACAATCCTGGCCCAGTTACCCAAAGCCTCCAGTACACTGTAATAAGCATCAACGACGTGCCCTTCCTGAATGTGCCGCTTGGCCTCCACATACATTCTCAAAAAACTTGCGAATTCATGCAGCAGCTTTTGTTCCCGCAGCTCCAATCCAAAGGCGGATAGCTCTTCCCTCAGGGCACTCAAGGCGCCTTCTGATTCCCATATGATCTCGCCCTCAATCAAGCATTGCATGAGATTGTTATTATCCCCCGTAATTACGCTGCTCTGCAGTTGGTTACGGCCCGCGTAGATGATTTGATAGCGCAAGTCCCCATAGCGGTAATGACCAACGTCCGACATACTTTGATCCGTATCACAGACAATGAGAACAAGCAATTCGAAATCCTGAATCAGGGAGCCGTGGAATCGCTCACCCGGATGGGAATAAGCGATAGCCCCAACTGCCCCCGACTCTTCCGACTGTCCGGATAAAAAAGCTAGGTTCATTAATTCCACGATTCCCTCCATACAATTCATGGCAGTTCAACGCCAAGTCAGTTATAATGTAATTCTACATGCAGACTAAAGTTTCCTTCTTTTCCAGGTCCGATACTACTCATACGATAGGAGCATTTTTCATGATTTTTAAATCAGCTAAAATTAATGCTTTTCGCACTTGGGGATTGTTACTCACCATGCTAGGCATGGGGCTAATGGTACTGGGAACTGCCGGAATTGTGTTTTGGGGACATGCAGGCAAAGTGTTTGCAGCCGTGGGACTCGTCATCGGACTCGTTGCCATGATGGCCAGTCTGGCCATCTACTTCTGGGCTGGAATGTTGTCTACAAGCGCTGTTCAAGTGGATTGCCCTGAATGCGGTAAAATGACCAAAATGCTCGGCAAGACGGATCGTTGTATGTTCTGCCATACCATCCTCACTCTGGATCCTAATCAAGCGAACACAAACCGTCCTCATCTGAAAGCGCCTTCTCCATCTATTTCTGATACGGATCACCGTATTAGTCCAAAAGGCTAGCATCACTCATTCACTTCACATCTAAGATGAACGAGTAAACAACAAAAAAGGCCCGGTATCTAGACCGAGCCTTTTTGCGTTTTTTCCAAACAATGAATGGATTCGAATCATATAAAAAAGATAAGTTCAGTAACCGTTTATCTCTAACGACTTACCTGTTGTAATGTCTTCCATGCTGATGCGTTAGCAAAACTGCGATTCCAGGCAGCTACACCACCCAGTTTGAGTGATTCTATGAGTTCTACACGGGCCTGTAAAGAAACGGCATCTTCTATCCAAATTTTCTTGGTCGCCCCATCCTCAGTAAATTCCACATAATTCTGTCCAGTTTGAGAGTCCAACGCAGGTTTGAGCTTCTTCTCTTTGATCAGATCAGCAACAGTATCCATTCCGACCGCTTTGGAAGATACTTTAATCTCTCCCTGTTCGTCTGCTTCTTCTGTCCAGATTCGTGTATACAGCGGAACAGACATAATCAATTTGTTAGAAGGCACTTCATCTTCTTCAAGAATTTTTCTCATAGCGGCCTCTGTCCAAGGCAGCGAAGCGACGGAACCAGCCTTCGGACTGGCAGCCCAGTGCTCATCGTACGCCATAACCATCATGTAATCGACAAAGGAACCGAGTGAACGTCGATCCAGAAATGCAGACCACATTTCACTATTGGATTTTGGAGTTACATCAATGGAGAGCATGAGTCCGTGGATGCGTGCCATCGCTTTAATCTCACGAACAAATTGAGTAATGTTGGGTCCATCATCGGTATATACGTTCTCGAAATCAATATTGATGCCATCCAATTGATAGGTCTGGGCGTATTGCAGCATCTGTTCGATGATATGCGTACGGGTCTCGTATGAGGCTACGGCCTCTTTTGTAATATCCGGGTCGAAACTGTTATCCATCAGTCCCCATACTTCCATTCCGGAACGGTGAGCCCAGTTAACATACGCTTTATCGGCTTTACTCTTCACATTGCCTTGGCCGTCCGTAATATGGAACCACGTTGGACTAACCACGTTCACACCCGGCATCTTGCCTATGGAACTGACATCAGGCTGACGGTTATATACCGCCTCCCACACCAGATTTACCGTTTTATTCTGCCACTTCTTCTCAGCAGACGTCAGAGTGAATTTGGGCTTGTCCAGCTCCTTTTTCTCTGTCAGGGAAACGTACTTATTATCCACATAACCGGCATAGCCGTTATCCAGCTGAACAAAACTCTGCGCATCACCTGTCTGCCATACCCGTACCCGGGCGTTCTGTTCCATATCCGCAATAATCGGGGAAGACTCTCCTCCACGTTTGTACAAAGGAATGGTTTTATCCGCTTTGGATGACAAGGTATCAATCTCCGCATATTGAATGGTGTCTCCTCCACGCATCAATATAACTGCACCCGTAGATGTATCTTCCTGTACGGCAATCCCGTAAACTTCCTTCAAGGGCTTAAGAGGAATGTATGCCTCTCCTCCGATGACCTCAGGCTCAACTGACATTGGGTAGTCCTTATGATTGAGCTCGGCCTTGGTGCTGCCTTCCTTCATATGAAGCACACGCTGCGGAGTCGCAATAATGATATCGCCTGTGTCCGCTTCGTAACGTATACCAGGATCAATTGCCTCCTGCAGTACGTTCACCGGCAGTTTAAGCTCCTCCCCCGTTCCTGAAGCTTCACTATCCATCAATTGACCATCCACAAAAATAGGCTGATTCATTCCGATCCAATCGGGGTCCTCGTGAACCTGGTTCAGCCATACATTCGTTATAAACCAGTAAGCACCGCCTGCAATAAGACAAGCTCCCAAAAAACCAGGCCAGAACGAACGCCTCTTCTTCTGCCTTGTATATCTGCTTTTTCTACTCAAATGCCTACCTCCGTTAATCATGCTGAATCATGAAGATATCATTGCCGCGTAAAAATCATACATGTAATCTTTGATTAAAAAAACAAAAAACGTGTAGAACTCAAACTGAATTCTGCACGTTAATATTGTAATTCATCTCTCTTAATCCCTGCAACTTTTACAAACACCATAAACTTCCAATCGGTGCCCGTGGACTTCAAATCCGGTACTTGATTCCGCCTGGAGCTCAACGCTTTTGAGCGAAGGATAACTGAAGTCTTCAATTTTACCGCATTTATCACAAATGACATGGTAATGATCCGTCACATTGGCATCGAAGCGGCTGGAGTTATCTCCGTATGTCAATTCCCGAACCATGCCGGCCTCCAGAAACATCTTCAGATTGTTATATACAGTCGCCACGCTCATACTGGGAAATTGGGGTTCAAGCGCACGGTAAATTTCATCGGCAGTCGGATGCCCCATGGATTCCATCAGATAATTCAATATGGCATGGCGCTGGGGTGTAATACGGACACCGGTCGTCTTCAGATGCTCCAACGCATGTTGGACACGTGTTGCCATAAAACCCACCGCCTTACCTTTCATTCTCCTGAATAAACAAGATCCAATACCATCTTATCCATCAGAGTTGATTCTTGACAAAGAACAGGACGTTTAATCTTTCCTTCCATGTAACCTTGCCTTTTATTATTTTATTGTACGGCGATTGTAAGTTTATTGTCAACGCGGCAGTTACGGAACTTCAGAGGTATTATCCTGGGAATTCTCCCCGTTATCTTCGTTCTGCTCCAAATCGCCATCCATGTCTTCCGGATTTGAACTGTTCGTATCAGCTGAAGGCACATCCGGGTTGCGATTAATGGTAAGGTCGCTATTCCCTTCAATTTTAACCGTGTATTCCCCTTCGCCAAGCTGGCCTTCAATGGTTTTATTTTGCACTGTAAATGGCAGGTCAGTCTTCAGATCACCGTAACTGCTGGAGCCGCTCAGACTGTAATCACCCTGATGAGGCAACAAAATGCTGATTGCACCAACCGCACTGTATACATCCCAATCCCCACCTATTTTGGAGGAAACGATGCTAATGCTGCCATTCAGCGACTGAGCCCTGATTGCGAGATTTGCGCCATCCAGCGTAATATTTCCGTTCCGTGTTTCAGCGGTAAAATCACCAATTGAATCCGTAATGCTAATGCTCCCCACCTGTGTGGTCAAATCTACATCTCCTGAAACTCCGCGGGCCTTCATATCTCCCCGGTTGCTATCCAGATCAACATTCCCCATCGCATTGGCCACAATCACATCGCCATTTAACGTTTTGCCCGTAATGTCACCTACCGCATTCGTAATCCGGATACGTCCATTCCCCGTTTCAGCAACAATAGTGCTAATTGCCTCCGGCCGATTTAACAAAATGGCTCCATTGGAAGTGCGAATGTCCAGATTAAAACGCCGGTCATCCGGGATCGTAATCGTCATATTCATGCGAGGCTGTGTTTTATCGTTATCTCCATAAGTCTTGCCCGTTGCGGTAATATGAATAACCTTGGTGCCGTCTGTTTCAACAAACGATGCATCTGCCACAGCTTTTGCCTCTACCTCGGATGTCTTATCTACCCATACTACGGTGCGCACCTCTATCTCTTCCGTATCTCCGCGCTGTACCGAAATATCTCCATTAACCCCCTGCACGACAAGATCGGAAGTATCCATACCGACAGGTACGCGGATCGTCCCCTTGTCCTGCATGTACCCTGCTGCCTGGCTATAGTCCATGGAGGCTGCTCCCAAATTAAGGCTCACCCTGTTCCATAAGTGCATATAGTGATCCTGTTCTGTCACAATAAATACCGCAGCCGTTAGCACAAGGGAAGCCAAGATGCCTTTGGCATCCGGTCTGAAGCGCATCTTCACTTTCTCATCCTGCAGCTCATCAGCGGATGTCTTTTTCTTGCTGCGCGTCCACAGGAACAACAGTATGTATTCCACACCCAATGCGATTAGCAGCAATGGCCACCAGTCGACCATTTCATATACGTAGTCAGTTCCCCACCGTTTATCCAAAATCAACAGCACACCGACCGCTACGATTAAGGCGGCAGCCGTATAGCGACCGACCCGGACTTTACGGTTCATTATTTTCCCTCCTCCATTCTCCGAATCTAACCTTTTTTCTTGCGCAGCATGACCCAGATCTCACGGCCGAACAGGATCAGCCCTACAATAATGAGTACACCGGCAAAAACATATCCACCATACAAAGCGAGCATCTCCTGAAACCAGCGAGGTTTGCGGAAGAAGAGCACCATCAACCCGCCACCAACAATAAGCAGCAGTCCAAACGAAATGCCTCGCTCCCATGCCATAAAGGCCTCACCAACAGCCCGCTCGTTCATTAAAGGCTTGTCCGTATTTCCATGCGTTGCAGCTCTGCGTCTCCGCATCATGACCCAATCCGCAGATTGCAGTACATCGAATACATTATAAAAGTAGATCACTGGAATGAACAAAGCGAGCAAAATTAAAAGGGGCACATTAATCTGTATGCCAATAGATGAAAAATACAAAAGCGCTGACAGGTCGAGTAAGACAAGCAGCATAAACGTCAGACCTCTCATATACAGCCGCAAATAAATATGACCCAGGCCAGGAATGATTGCACTGAGCAATCCGGCAATAAATTTATGTGTCCGATTTCGAAGCGGCTTGGTTTTGGCCGTTTGTCTCCTTTTTCCGGACGGATGTTTACTTTTCATGACATACTCCTTTCTTATAAAATAGCATTCCCGCTCTACATGCATTTGGTTAGATAGTACCCTAAAGAGCGCGGAGAGTAACTGGAAGAAATATGGATATGATTAAAAACCCTCCGGCACAACAGGCCTAAGGAGGGTTTCACGATTTATTCAATGGATACTTTGGTCACATGCTCCCACTGCCTTAGCTTAGTTACCAGCTGCACTGTATTGAGTTCATGTGGTACATGTACGTGGAGGACAATCTCAATCTTTCGTTCAACCGAAATGACTTCGGCAAAAGCCAGATCCTGCTCATTGACTGTAATTTTGCGTATTTTAATTTTCTCCTGCTCCATGAATGAAGACACCTGCTCCAGGAAGCCGGGTTCAGACAACGTATGCAGGGTGACGACATGCAGTTTGTTTCCTCGTATATACCTGAGCTCCAGCTTGTTGAACACCCACAGATTAAGCAGTACCAGAACCGTAGATACGATGGAGGCGAAAAAGAATCCCGCACCTGCTGCCAGCCCAATGGCTGCTACAACCCAGATCGAAGCGGCGGTGGTAAGTCCTGTAATGGATTTTCCTGTAAACAGGATCGTACCCGCTCCCAGGAAGCCGACACCCGTAATAACCGCTGTTGCCAGACGAGCCGGATCAATCCGCACATTTAATTCATTGGCAAAATCCTTAAAACCATAAACAGACAACATCATGATCAGTGCAGACCCGAGACAGACCAGAATGTGGGTACGCAGACCAGCAGCATGATTGGAACGTTCACGCTCCAGACCTACAAGTCCTCCAAGCAGCATGGCTAGTAATAATCGCAATAAAATGTGCCACTCATCGATAAACCAAGGATTGCCCAAAACTGGTATTCCTCCTTCAAAAAATTCACATAATTAATGTTTATTCTTATGAAATGTCGTTAATTCCACACCTGGTGCAATCGACGTAACCTCTACAGGTATGAAACCGAATTTGGTATATAAATTGACAGCGGGTTGGTTCAATGTACCTGTTGATACGATATACCGCGGAAGATCCGGGTACTGCTCGAATACATGCCTCATTAATGCGGCTGCGATACCTTTGCGAAAATGCTCAGGGTGCACCATCATACGTGTGATCGTCAATGTGCCCTTCTCTTCCTCCGCCACTGCAACAGCACCCAGGAGTTCTTCTTCATCATCCAGGCAGCCGTAAAAGGTCTCCCCGCAGCTCTGCAGAGATTCGATCGTATCCATCAAAGGCGGAATATCCTGAAAACCAATCATCTCCGCTTCGAGTCGATAGGCTACATGCTGAAGCCGCCATAGCTGTCCTGTGGTCTCCAGATCATTCAGCGACAGTAATTGAATCTTCATTCTCGCCCTCATCTCCTTCGTACGCAACTGAATTCGATTACACCTGTACATGATTATTTACCACATGTGTTTGCCTTATAAAAATAAGAAAAGAGGCTGTCACAGGGACGAGCCTCTTTCTGTCCGGCCTTACCGGATGGATTAGCGGTTCAGTACATCTGCAAGCAGTTGATTAACCAGACCCGGATTAGCCTTGCCTTTACTTTCTTTCATAACCTGTCCTACCAGGAAGCCGATCGCTTTCTGTTTGCCTGCCTTGTAATCCTCCACGGATTGAGGGTTGTTCGCAACAACCTGCTCTACAATGGCAAGAATGGCACCTTCGTCACTGATTTGCACAAGACCTTTTTCCTCAACGATCTGCTGTGGAAGCTTGCCGCTCTCCAGCATTTCCTTAAAGACGGTTTTGGCAATTTTGCTGCTAATCGTGCCCTTCTCCAGCAATCCGATCATCTCACCAAGTCCCTGACCCGTCAGAGGCACCTGAGACAATTCCAGGTTGCTGTTGTTCAGATAACCAAGCAGGTCGCCCATAATCCAGTTGGATACGGCTTTGGCATCCTGCGTATATTTCAGGCTGTCTTCAAAAAGATCAGCAACCGCTTTGGATGAGGTGATCACCTCTGCATCATAATTAGGCAATCCGTAATCAGCCGTATAACGTGCTTTGCGCTCGTCAGGGAGCTCCGGTATCGAAGCCTTGATTCGCTCTTTCCAGGCTGCATCAATATGCAGCTTGACCAGATCCGGATCCGGGAAATAGCGATAATCGTGCGCCTGCTCTTTGCCACGCATCGTCAGCGTTTTCCCTTGCGCTTCATCCCAGCGACGTGTCTCCTGAACCACTTCGCCGCCGTCATCCAATATTTCAGCCTGACGGAACTGCTCATATTCCAAACCGCGCTGAACGCCACGGAAAGAGTTCATGTTTTTCAGTTCAGCTCTTGTTCCCAGCTTCTCCTGCCCATGCGGACGCAAACTGATGTTGGCGTCACAACGGAGGGAGCCTTCTTCCATTTTCACGTCCGACACATCGCAGTACTGCATGATCGCACGCAATTTTTCCAGATATGCACGTGCTTCCTCCGGCGAAGAAATTTCCGGTTCGGATACAATCTCCACGAGAGGTGTACCCACACGGTTGAAGTCAACCAATGAAGCATAGCCGCCATCCACGTGAGTAAGCTTACCTGCATCCTCTTCCAGATGAAGACGGGTAATGCCAATTCGTTTCGTTTCTCCGTTTACTTCAATATCAATCCACCCGTTCTCACCGATCGGTTGATCGAATTGTGAGATCTGGTAGGCTTTTGGTGAATCCGGGTAGAAATAGTTTTTACGATCGAATTTGCTGACATCAGCAATGGTACAGTTAAGGGCCATCGCTGCTTTCATGGCATAATCCACAGCCTGACGGTTCAGTACAGGCAATACGCCCGGATGTCCGAGACAGACGGGACAAGTATGGGTGTTTGGTGGTGCTCCAAAGGCCGTAGAACAGCCGCAAAAGATTTTGGAGTTGGTATGCAACTCCACATGGACCTCAAGTCCAATGACCGTTTCATATTTAGATGCAGACATTTCAATATTCCTCCGTTCCGGGCAGTCTACAGCTGCGGACGCTGCTTGTGGAATTCTGTATTTTGTTCAAACGCATGCGCAACGCGCAGTACAGTCGTTTCATCAAAGGCTTTACCGATAATCTGCATGCCAACAGGCAATCCATCCGAGAAGCCGCACGGGATGCTCACTGCAGGTACGCCGGCCAGACTGACCGGAATGGTCAGGATGTCATTGAGATACATGGTAAGTGGATCATCCACCTGGGAACCCAGTTTAAATGCGGTTGTAGGCGCAGTAGGTCCAATAATGACATCATATTTGGCAAATACGTCATCGAAATCCTGTTTGATCAATGTCCGCACTTTTTGAGCTTTCAGGTAGTAGGCATCATAGTAACCCGAGCTGAGCGCATACGTACCAAGCATGATACGACGCTTCACTTCCGGACCAAAGCCTTGGCTGCGGGATTGGTGATACAGATCAAGCAGGTTGTCCGGGTTATCTGCACGTACGCCATAACGCACGCCGTCAAACCGGGCCAGATTGGAAGAAGCTTCAGAAGAAGCGAGCAAATAATACGTAGCCACCGCATATTCGGTATGCGGAAGGGATACCTCTTCCCAAGTAGCACCGAGTCCCTCAAGCACTTTCAAGGCAGAGAGAATGGTCTCTTTCACTTGCGGATCAACACCTTCTCCAATGTACTCCTTCGGTACGGCAATGCGCAGTCCTTTGACATCACCTGTCAGTCCGCTCAAGTAGTCCGGGATCTCCACTTTTGCAGATGTCGAATCTTTGGCATCATAGCCAGCAATTGCTTGCAGTACATAAGCAGAATCTTCAACGTTTTTCGTCAGAGGTCCGATCTGATCCAATGAGGAAGCAAATGCAACCAATCCAAAACGCGAAACGAGTCCATAAGTCGGCTTCATGCCGACAACGCCGCAATACGAAGCAGGTTGTCTAATGGAACCGCCCGTGTCTGATCCAAGCGTGAAGTACGCTTCGCCTGCAGCCACTGCAGCCGCAGAACCACCACTTGAGCCACCTGGAACACGATCCAGCGCCCATGGGTTGCGTACAGGATAGAAACTTGAATTTTCATTCGAGCCGCCCATGGCGAATTCATCCATGTTCAGTTTACCGATTGTCACTGTATCTGCAGCTCTCAGCTTTTCGACAACCGTTGCATCATACACCGGGTCGAAGTTGCGCAAAAACTGGCTGCCGCACGTCGTGCGCAGTCCGTTCGTAACGATATTATCCTTAATACCTACCGGTAATCCAAAGAGCAAACCTTTCTCCTCGCCACTGACGAGCCGGTCATCCAGCTGACGCGCACGGGAACGAGCCTGTTCCTCATCCAGCGCAAGATATGCTTTAACTTTGTCTTCACGTGCACTAATGTTCTGATATGCTTGGTCCACCAGGTCGCTGACCGACAATTCCTTGGCGTGCAGCTTGTTATGTAACTCAGGCAACGATTGTTCAAATAAACTCACGGTATTTCGTCCTCCTTCCGGTTATCCGTTATTCCATTACAGCAGGCACTTTAAACTGCCCGTCTTCTTCTTCCGGTGCATTGCGCATCACCTGTTCGATTGGCAGGCTTTCCTTCGTTTCATCCTCACGCATCACATTGCTGACATGCAGAACGTGAGTCGTTGGCTCAATGTTCTCAGTATCCAGCTCATTCAGCTTCTCTGCATATTTTAAAATTGCGTTCAGCTGTCCTGTAAGCGTCTGTTCTTCTTCAGAAGTCAAATTGAGCCGGGCCAGCTTGGCCACATGCTGAACGTCATTATTCGAAATACTCATTTCCGGATGCCTCCTTCATTTCGTTCACCTTCCCGAAACTGCCTGAAACGAATCGCTCGTTTAACGGGCTAAAGTCCCAAGATAACTTTTTTCATTATAGGGGAGATGGTTCGACAATTCAATGCAAATGACCTGACTTGTCTAATAAGCAAAATAACCCCAATCATCGGAGTCCATGCAATCATCAAAAAAGAGCCGGCATCAGCCGACTCTCTAGATCTTAAATCCATGCACGCAGATTAACCTGCTTTATAAAATCCGCCTGTGACATAACATCGTTCGCGGTTTCCTCTTCCTCTTCCACAGCTTGAATATCTCCGTTCATCAGGTGATGAAACAGTTTCTCGTTGTGTGTCGCAAGGGCGTAATCTATCAACGCTTCTCGCTCGACCCGCTCAGCTTCCTGCTTCAGCAGAACCTCTTCCAGATCGACGTCGCCGGATGGAACAAAAAAGTTCCGGTTCACCTGCGGCACTCGAAGCACGTAATCGAACGCATTGTCCGGATTCCGGTCATAAGCGATGATGTAACCATATTCCCCCACAGGAAGATTCTGCTCAAACGCATCCGCGACGATGACAACCTTTTCTCCTAATCGCAGCATCGTCTAACCTCCTGGTAGTCTATCTTTCATATTTATTTTTATAGTCTACTAGAAAAGAATAACGATGTCTACGATTACTAGAATTAAACAACATATTTGTGCAAAATCTTTTTTATCACCAGATTATCAATCGTCTATCCTATAGGTTAAGACCGTCTGCGACCTGAACGAATAACTACGAACCAATATACAATAAGTGGTGTCGGGAATCCGGTGATTCCCCATAATCCCCATAACCAGGGGAAACGCCCACGTTTACGTGCATCCTGAAAAATCCATGTTCCTTGCACGAACAAAAGGATTGCAATCAATATCATCCAGATTGGAGAGATCTCATTCAATGAATAATGCATATTATTCATGAGAAGCCTCCTCCTTCCGATGTTTGCCCGCCCAAACGATTGCTGCTGTCACTGCTGCCGCTACCCCAACAGCCTGGATACCCACATAAAGAGCTGGAGCAGACAGGAACAGCAGCGCCCCGGAAGCAATGACCATCAGCCCGATCACCCAGAACAAAATCATCTCGATCAGATTCTTGCGGCGTTTGATTCGTCTACGTTCTCTGACCTGCACTTCCAGCGAGGCTAATGAAGGTACACTCACTGGCTCATATGCGTCATCCAGCACTTTCATCTGCTGCTGCAGTCGTTCGAGGAGCTCTTGCTCATCTTGTTCATCCGTCCTGCTCATGCTTATCCCAACTCCTTTCTCAATTGACGAAGGCCATAGGCCGTTCGTGATTTCGCCGTTCCGGCTGGAATACCGAGCATTTCTCCAATCTCATCATAACCATAGCCATAATAGTGCTTCAACAGTACAGCAACACGGTGTTCCGGTGTTAACCTGGTCATGGCATCCATGACGTCCGTCCATTCTTCATCCCGGCTCTCAAACTGCCATCGAAATCGTCTAACGGCCTCACTACGGATCATATCCAACCAGCCATTTTCTCTTTTCTTACGCCTTGTCTTGTCAATATAGATGCGTGTAGCAATGGTAATCATCCAGGATGAAAAGGCAGACGAACCGTCATAACGATGAATATTTTCCATACATCGAATCATCGTATCCTGAACGGTTTCCTCAGCAGCGTTAGGATCCATCGTAACCTTGACCAAGTATTTGTACACGAAAGCATAATGACGTTGAAGCAGCGCCGCCAGCGCAGCATCATCTCCAGCTGCTGCCCTGCGGACCTCTTCCAGTTCGGCTGCTTCCATCTGGTTCTTCACCTCTGCTTCCCGTTCATTCTTGTGTTAATACGACAGTCTCTGCATAAACGTTCAAATGAATTACAAAAAAATCTGAAGCCGACAATTTCCCGGGCAATCAGACTTCATTCCGGTATTCCTGCAGCTTGTCGAACCAGGGCTGGTTGCGGGCTCCGCTGCTCAAAACTCGACTTCTCCATATATTTTGCTGCTGTTCCAAAGGTTCATTCATTGCCTTGCTTCTGTAGCTATGTAGTTGAGGACGATCCGTTGCTAACTCAAGCTTGCCAGTATCCATCACCCGGCGAGTCTCTTCCATTGCTGAATACTTGGCACGGCGTTCAAAAGGTATAACGCGCTTTTTCTCCACTTCTTCTCCCCGCTCTCTTGTTCCTCATGCTTCACCAATTAAATACTACGTTCTAGGGTTCCGTTCCATGTACTTGCTATTCAGATTCTAAGCTGTCTGCATTACAATACTTTCCTTATGTAAGTTGTATCTCGATGACTCTTCCCTTGCCAATATTGCTGAAAACAAAAAAAGAACGCAAACCGGGTATAGACCACAGTCTGCGTGCTTCGCAAGTTAGGGTACTGCTATTTAAAGCTTTAGTTAGATGATGCCTTAACGCTTGTAACAACTAATTGCTATTCTAATGAAAAAATTGTCACTTGTCCAGACTTTCTTCACTTAAATGTCGATTATCTTGCGGAAACGTAAGGATTATTCTGCTTCTCATAACCGATGGTTGTTTTAGGGCCATGACCGGGGTATACCTTCACTTCATCAGCAAAGGTATACAGCTTGTTTTGAATCGAATCGATCAAGTCTCGTCCCCGTCCACCCGTCAGATCTGTTCTCCCTACGCCCATGCGGAACAGAACGTCTCCTGCAAACAAATCATTACCGCACAGCAGGCTTACGCTGCCTGGGGAATGTCCAGGTGTATGATATACCTTAAATGTATGCCCAACAAACTCGAGGGTCTGTCCTTCATCCATCGCATATTCTGCAGGATCAGTCGAAAGAGGCGGTGAAGCCTGCGGCCAGTTCAACGATCCATTCAGTTTCGGAGAGGTGAGCCAGTCACTCTCCAAATCATGCAAATAGACTGGACAGCCCTTCAATTTGCGAATTTCGTCCACACCGCCCATATGATCAAAATGCGCATGTGTCAGCAAAATCGCTTCAATCTCCAAGTCTTGAATGGCTTTGAGCAGCGGGCCCGGGTTCATGCCCGGATCAATGATAACAGCTTTCCCCGGATCTTCCCCTTGCAGCAGATATGCATTCGTCTGGAGCGGACCGAGTGTAAATGTACGAATGTTCAGCATCTTGGATTAGTAACCCGAAATCAGTTCACGCAGCTCACGAATAATGACTGCATGCGACTCCGTTCCTTCCCCATAGCGTTTACCGATCTCCTGACGTACGACAGCCATCTTCTCCTGATAATCAGCTGCATCACGATCCGGGTTCTCGCGTTTAAATTCAACCATCACTTCCTGTACATGCTGAGGGCGTGGTCCCCATTGACCCAGCACATGTCCGCCTGTATCGGCAAAAATAACGATAGGTACGGAACGGCCGCCCATCGTAAGGAATTCATCCATCACTTCAGGATGATTTTCCATAATCAAAACTTCGGTTGGAATACCCGAGATCTCCAGCGCCTGAAACACCACAGGTATGTTGCGAACAACATCCCCACACCAGTCAGCAGCCAAAATCAAAACGCGCAGATCATCGCGGTGGTTCAAGCTCTCGAAAAACTCACGATCCTCTTCGCTTGGCCAGGAGAAGCTGTCATAGTTCTTTTGAAATTCGCTTTGGTTCTTGGTCATGCTCTCAATGAAGTCCTTCGGCGGCAGACCTTTACCGAATTTGTGAGACAAGTTTGGTTTACCCATCACTAAACACTTCCTCTCTTTTTTCGAACATTCATCCATTTAATAAGTACATAAATAATCATAAGTGCGAGTGCAACGAGCAGAATCGGCATAATGTAAGGTGCTGCTTTTTCGTTAATATGTTCCCATTGATCTCCGAGTACCATCCCTAAATATATAAACAATGCAGTCCAAGGTATAACAGCAAGTGTTGTCAGCAGTATGAACCTGCCTGTATGCATTTTAGATATGCCTGCAGGTATCGAGATGGCATGACGCACAACCGGGACAAAACGCGCCGTGAAAATGACACCCGTTCCATACTTGCGAAACCATTCCTCGGAATGGTCGATGTGTTTTTTCTGGATCAGTATGTATTTTCCGTAACGTTCCAGCACAGGTCTGCCGCCATAACGGCCAATCCAGTAAATAAAGAGCTGAGCTACTACACCGCCCACGGTACCGAATATCATTGCACCTAAGAAATTGATATTGCCCTGTGAAACGAGAAACCCTCCATATGCCAGTACAATTTCACTGGGGATGACTTCGAGCATTAATCCCAGCATAATTCCAAAGTATCCAAGGCTCTGAATCCATTCGAACAATTGACCGACAATGTTATGAATAACGTCCATCTCGACCCTCTTTCTTCATCCTGATTGGCGGTGCTCCGCAGCACCATGGATGTTCGTCCCTATTTTAGCACAGGGCTGCAGTTTGTTGCTACTTCATCGACCCGGGTTAGTGTCCTGCAAGTCATCCTTCGCATATGGTATCGGGAGAGGAGCGTGAGAAGATGTCACCCAAATCAACACCCGGCACTCCCCCGGTCAAACATAGCAATCCTAGCCAGAAGTTACCTTCCGCGAGAGGGATCCGCAGAGCTTGCAGCAAGGAGCTGTACCGGACAGCGAAACGGCTGAAAGTCTACATTTCTCCCGATCAGATGAAACAGGCGGAAGAACTCTATTATGGAAAGGTGATTGCCAATTTGCTCTGGATCGGTGAAAACCGGGACAATCGAAAGAAATTATGCGAGTGGTGGAACAATGACGTAAGTGCAGATATAGCTTCTCTATGGAATGTGGACATTGAACCGCTTCAGGCTGCATTCCAGCAGGCGTTCGGCGGATATCGTCTGTAGAACACAGAGGATTCAGAGCATTTATTACAGGTAGAAGCACGCACAGAAACAAGGAAACGTTCCTTGAGCAGATCTGCCCTAATTCATGTTTAAGAGAAGCATACGCAGGTGTTACCCAGGTGGTTTGTAAGTCTGTCTGGTCCATTCCTGAGGAACGGCAGCCGATGCAAGAATACGTAAATGAGTGATGTAAACGGCAGCATCGTCATCTAAGATAAACTGGCGATCATTACGTGCCTTTCCTGCAGCCACTGTCGCACTCAACTGTTCGTAAAGCTCATACATTCGCACACCTGCTGCGGCAGTCTGCCTGGCTCGGTCCGTGTAACCGGCAGCCCATTCCTGACGGGAGGCATGAATCATCCAGTACAACGCTGCGGACTGAATATGGGTATCATATCGATTCAATGCAATTGCTTGTTCAAAGTACTTGCCAGCCTGTGCTCCCTGTCCTGCTTGGGCTGCTCGTTTCCCCAGCTCCTGGTAGAGCCGCGGCTCTGCCGGGGAGTGGGACAAGCTGCTCAGCAGCAGTTTCTCTGCATCATGGGCTGAAAGGGTACGGGAAAGAGAGATGGCGATCTCCGGTCGGTATGGATTTGCGTGAAATGCAGCTTCTAATTCTGCCTTATGCTGAATCATTTCTTGTGGTGCAGATCCAGCCAAACGATACTCTACTTCCGCCAAGACATTACGCCCCGCAAGCCAGACAGTCCCCCCAAACCAAATCAGGATGGCCAGGGAAGTCAACCATGGTATGGTCCGCATTGTTCGGATCGCCTGATATGAAAACTCGTTGGACAGAAGCGATGGTTGTACTGTGCGTTCGTTCGTAATAACTGCTGGTCCCTGTCTTGCCTGGATTACGGCATGCTCGTCCGCTGCGGCTGTACGCTGTTCATTAGTATATGCGTATGACCATGCTCCCAGCCAGATAAAGAGCATCCATACCAATGTGAAGCTCCAGTCAAAATCCATGGCCCCATGCAAAACAAAAACAAGCACGGAGGGCATTAAGCCTGCTGCGTATTTCACGGTATTCCGAATGGTAAAAGCAAACCAGGCGCCGATCATGATTAGGCCGATCAGGCCCGTATCAAGGGCAATATCGATCAGGCCGTTGTGGACCTCGCCTCCGACATAAGGCGAGGATTGAATGGCGCGGAACATGCTGCGCCATGTATCTCCTCCGTGGCCAAGCCATGCGGCCCCGGACCAGATCTCCAGGGCGTCCCGCCACATCCGGAGGCGGGACAGCCCTGTGCCGACACCTGCCGCGAGTCGTTCGGCGGTGGAGGCCACGGCCAGCATGGCGGCGGTGGTAACCGCCAGTGCCATGGCCGTCAAGGCAGCGGCGCGTGCCCTGGCGCCGCTGTGCCACAGGCGGCACAGCAGCAGCGTGCCGAGCAGCGCAGCTGCCCATGCCCCGGCCAGGGCCAGCAGGCCGGGCACGGGTGCAGGCGCCAGCTGGGCAGCAGCCAGCTGGCGGTACAGCCAGGCCGCGCTCGCCAGGGGCGCGGCCATGGCCAGCAGCAGCGGCAGGCGGTCTCCGCGCCGCTGCCAAGCGAAGGCGCTGGCGGCGGCGATGCCTGTCGCCAGCCAGGCGCCGCGCGACTCGCTCAGCAGGAGCGCGGCTTGCGCGGGCATAAGCGGCAGCGCTGCCGCGATAAGGCGCCAGGCCGTCACGGGACGGGCCATGGCACGCGCGACTGCAGCCAGCCGCTCCAATGCGTACATGCCGACAACGGCGCCGTACGCATTGGGGTACTGCAGCAGTCCGCCGAGCCTCGCACCGGCGGAGCTGATCTCGGGGTCAGCGGTGCGCATGACCGCGTAAGGCAGCGGCAGTACGCCGCACACCGCAAGCAGGCCGCTGAACACAAGCAGGCTGCCTGCAGCCTGCCATCCGGCAGCGAACCATCGCACGCCGTGTGCACACGAAGCCAGCATCCCTGCGAGCAGGGCAAAGATAGCCAGCAAACTCCACCGTTGCATTTCATCCATGCTGCCCTGTGTGCTTACAGAACCCAACCAGGCATGCAGGCCATAACAAACCATCATGAGGATGGGCCAGATGATCCAGCCATTAAGATTCATATGCCAATATCCTATTTTCATTTCTTCATTACTGTAAATATCGTAACTTAAGCCATTTTTCAGTGCGTTATTTTTCTTACTCCGCAGTATATATAACAGAAGAAGCATGATCACTCCCATGAGAAGGCTCCCCGAAGAGAGCAAAATAATCCTGTATACATCGGAAGGAAAATATAGCCCCCGACCCAGACATGCAGCCAACAACATAATCGTACCGATCACGCCCAATATCATCGTTACTACCGATGTATCCAAGCCAAACGTCTTTTTCTTTGCTTGTTTAAACTCACAACTCAAGTTCAGATCTCCTGCATCCGTACCGGATATCGGCACAGCGCCACATACATTCATATTTATTTCCGCTGGATTCTTACCCTGCTGATGCTCAATCATGTGATCACCGTTTCGCTGCTGCTGCAACTGCCTACCTCCTTCCCATCTTCTTTGATCGAACAAACACTGCAAATCTCATGCTGCATTTCATTCGCACGTAGCACGCATGACATACAAAAAAAGACAGAAGACCCTCATAGGGTCTCCTGTCTTATGTCTCGCCGTCATCCTTTTCATTCATCTAAGCACAATCGTTTATTCGTTTCCATAACGGGACCCTCCTACCAGTATGTCCATTCCTGGACATGGCAGACCATCCGCGAGCTAGGGTTAGCGCTTTGCGACATTAGCAGTGGTCACAAGAATCTAGGCTGGCTGTCGATTTCCCGTTTGAACGATCTGAATTAAGTTCCGTTACATCGCCCTCTGCTGCTTCAATCGGATTGGCACCACCTGGCAGCAGGTCTGCACAAGCCCGTTCCAAGTAGGGATCTGCATGTATGAAATCACGGAACTCCGTGTATTCCTTCCACATATCAGCCGTTTGACCCGCCTGTCCACGCACAGCACGAATCAGAATATTTTTGGGTGTATGCTCCATATCAATGAATTCCAGCAGCTGTGTTTTGTAACCCATCAGATCCAGAAGCTTCGCACGAATGGCATCTGTTGCCAGGGCGGAGAAGCGTTCCTTCAGAATTCCATGGGACAATAGCGGATTCATTACCGGAGATTCAATCTGGTCAAACAGCTCATGCTGACAGCACGGTACGGACAGTATGACTGAAGCGCCCCAGCGGACAGCTTTCTCCAATGCCGCATCGGTAGCCGTATCACAGGCATGCAGTGTCACGACCATATCCACTTCATTCAGTTCGTCGTAGTCAGCAATATCACCAACCAGGAACTTCAGATCACCATAGTGCAGCCTTTGTGCAAGAGCGTTGCAATGTTCAATGACATCCGCTTTCAGGTCAAGACCGATGATCTTCAGTGATCTGCGCTGTTGTACCGACAAGTAGTGATAGAGGGCAAAGGTCAGATAGGACTTCCCGCAGCCAAAATCAACGATGGTAAGCGGACGTCCCTCAGGCAGATACGGAATGACATCCTGTACCATTTCAAGAAAACGATTGATCTGTCTGAATTTATCGTACTTGCGGGCCAATACCCGGCCTTCTTCATTCATAATGCCCAGCTCAACCAGGAACGAGACAGGGACTCCCTCTTCCAGCACATATTGCTTCTTACGGTTATGCGAGAGATCCACTGACGTCTTGGATGGAGATTTGGTCAGAATGGATACTTTATATTTTTTGCTGATCAAAATTTGATAATCTGCCTCTGTCGTACAGAGGAGCCCTTGACGAAACGTCTCTTCGCACAGCACAGTCATGCGTTCTATCGCTTCAGCCGGAGTCAAATTCTCGTGCAGCACTTTATTGTTATAATGAAATGCGAATTGATAATGCAGCTGATTCTTCAGCGTTACCGGCTTGACTTGCACTTTGGTATACGAGACATTGTCCCGTCTGCGCAGCTGGCTCCAGGTCGCTGTAATCAGCGAATTCTGCTCAAAGATGTCTTGTATAAGCTTTCGCAATGAATCCACGGGGTACATCTCACTTTCGATTTGGTTTGGTCAACCGTAACCATACCACAATTCCGGTGCCGCTCCAAGTGAAGACACCTAACAAGCCTTATTCATTTATGTCCTGTTTGGTTCTCCGCTTAGCGGATGAGTTCAGCCAGACCTTCCTCCACTTCCTGACGTGGCAGGCCGCCCTGTTCCAGTTGCCCATCTTCAAGCTTGCTCAATCGTTCGTAAAAGGCCTTCACATCTTCGCGATAATTCACGAGCTGCCCCTCGCCTACCCGCAGAACGCGGTACCAGCTGTTCTCGGCCAGATCATATCGCCCATGCTGTTCTTGATACAGTGCAAGCTGTTTCTCCGTACGGGCAGGAAGTTCATATTCTTTCGTTTG
Organism: Paenibacillus sp. P13VS; assembly: GCF_015143645.1. Lineage (NCBI taxonomy): Bacteria > Bacillati > Bacillota > Bacilli > Caryophanales > Paenibacillaceae > Paenibacillus > Paenibacillus sp. P13VS. Next base: position 20,814 of record NZ_WYEV01000009.1, read on the forward strand.
TTCCAATATGGATTGCACGCGTTCCGGTGCATCCAGCAGCTTCGGGTTGGCACCATGATTCAGGGCATACAGATAAAAGTGTAATGATTTCATTAACCGGATGAGTCCTTCATCCTCTGAATCCTGCTTCTCCTGGTCATCAATGCCTTCCACTCTGGCCTTCTCTCCATAAATATAAGCTTCCTCTTCGATCAGACGCGCGGCTTGCTGCAGATTGTCCACTTCAATGACTCCGCGAAAACGAAACATTTCAATGACATCCTCTGCAGGGAGAGAATTCAGCAAAGACAAATTCATGCCAAACTGCCTGCGAAGCAGCTCGTCCAATTCCGAAAGTGCCTCCGTATGTTTCCGCTGTTGTCTGAGTGTAAATGCTTTGCCAATCGCCTCGGTCATTTCCTCCATCATGCGGAGCAGATAGTCTTTTCTGAACATCCAATATGCCCCCTCATTCGCTCATTCGGATCATCATCCATTATTGCTAGTTTAATTCATGCCCTAACAAAAAGCCAAAAAAGGACCTCCTCTTGAATTCCAGGATGCCAAAAAAACCCCGTCGTCTTGTAGAGACGTCTCGGGGGTTTCCTAGGCTAACGATATATGCTGAATGATGGACTTTGCTGAAAATAATGAATTTCGAGATTTACGCCTTCGGTAAACCGTTCATGAATTGAGTAATGATCTGAATCAATTGTTCGGGTGCTTCATACATACTCATGTGACCCGCCCCGGCAATAACCGCTTGTACAATATGCGGTTTATCGCTCGTAAATGTGCGTTCCGGCGGGATCACAGGGTCTTTTTCACCTGCGACCAGCAAAACCGGTAATGGTGTAGCCGATAAAACATCACGGCGATCCGGACGTTCCCGCATAGCCAGTGCGGCTCCAGCTGCACCTTGAGGTGCGGTCTGGTACCCGATTTCCTTGACACGTGATACTTTTGCAGATAACTGCTCTACATGTTCAGGAGCAAACAATCCTGGAACCAATCCATCCACAAAGCTTACAATACCATCCGTCTGAATAGCCGATACTGCACGAAGACGCTTTTCCTTGCCCTCTTCGCTATCCGGATAGGCGGTAGAATGGATCAAACCAAAGGCTTTTAGTCGTTCCGGATGACGCTGAGCGATGGAAAGGGCGATATATCCTCCCATGGAGTGTCCAAGCAGCACAGCCTTGTCTACCTTCAGCTCATCCATTAATTGCAGTACATCATTGCCCATTTGATCTATAGTGTATGTTCCCATAGGAGCGTCCGTCTTACCGTGTCCACGCAGATCGGGTACGATGCAGCGATAATGACGTGCAAGCTCCGGCACAACTTCATCCCAATAGGATGAACTGCCGCAGTAGCCGTGAAGCAAAATAAGTGCTTCTCCCTTGCCTTGTTCGGCGTAACATATCGTCGTTCCATCACATATCACTTTTTCCATAATGAATCCCTCTCTCTGCGCGAATTGAATTGATTATATTTCATTGTATATAACCAACTTCTTGTCATTCAAGTTGTATATTATTAAGCTTTCATCTCATGAATGAAACGTTTATCTCATTTTCCTCGCCGCAAACGCTGCGTCAGCGATCGTTCGGGACATGTTCATGACGAGGTGAAGCGAAGTCATCTGCAGGATGGAATAGGGCCTGGGACCATTGACGTTTACTACAGCTGCCACACTATAATGTCCAACAGGCTGCAGCTTTCCCCCTACGGACTGTGCCGGATTCAACGCATGATGCGAAAGATAATATGTACCTGTGGCATGCTTTGGACCCAGACAGGCATCAATCGCAACAATGGCATGATGTGCCGGGATCTGAGACATCCGTTTCTCCAGTGTATCTGCATCGCAAGGTGCAGCCAGCGTTCCTACCACATGACCCACTCCGTGCTCCTCCAGCAGACTTCCTGTCAAAGGCCCGAGTGCATCTCCCGATGAACGATCCGTTCCAATGCAAACAAATGTTATTTCATCAGGTGAATGCTGCTCATAAATGTGTTTGAAAAATAAAACCAGGTCTTCTCCAGGCACACCTTTTGGAGTTTCCCGACTCTGGTGGCGCACCATCTCACGCTTATATGCTGCCAATCTTTCTCCCTCCTTTACACGCACAGAAGCGATGTGAATGAATATTGTTTTTTTACATTTTATCCGATACAGGGGGATTCCCGCAAAACATTAGCCTGTGCCTGTCCAATCATGATACAATGACAACAGTTTCCGATACGGAAGGGATGGACATAACGATGGATTTGACACAACCGAACGCGGCCAACATGGAATATATGATTGAAGCGATCAAAACCAAGCTGCGTATGGCCAGCGGTGCGGCTATGCAGGCTTCGGCATTCCCCCTCGACAAATACGAGGATCTGCATGATCTGTATGAGATGGTGATGAGCAAGGAGCATCTCAGTATTTCCGAAGTGGAAGCTGTTGCTTCCGAACTGGGGAACCTGCGTAAAGCTTAAAAGCACCCATCTTCATTCGCACAAATAAAAAGGGCCTGCCTCCACCACATGGAGCACAGGTCCTTTTTATTTGTGTTACGTTGATACCCTCATTTACTTAGCATGACTTGTCATTTAAGCAAGTTAAGGCAAGTCTACCAGTACGAATTCCGCTACTTCGCTGCCTGTACTCGTAATCTGCAGATCGCAGCTTTTCCGAATACGGGCCGCATCCCCTGGCTTCAGATTGAAATTCCCATCCGCACAGGTGATATCCACATGACCACTGATTAGAAAAAGATGTGTACGTCTGTCTTCATGCTGTGGATACATGATTTTTTTACCGGACTCCAGTTGGGTCAGGTAACAGGTCACATCCTGTGCAATTGGAAGTGCGCCTTCGGCTCCCTCCACTCCCTGTCCGGATACAACAGGGCACAGTCGATTCAGCTGCTCCTGCGGATCAAATTGCCGATTCGTATACGATGGTTTCAGCATGCGCTGGGATGGCAGGAACCACATTTGCAGGAAACGTACCGGTTCATCCTCGGACGGATTGGTCTCCGAATGTTCCACACCGGTGCCTGCACTCATCACCTGTACCGTTCCCGGCTCAAGTATCTGTTCCGTTCCCATGCTGTCTGTATGCTTAAGCCTACCGGATATTACATAACTTACAATTTCCAGGTCATGATGTGGATGTCGTTTAAAGCCTTCCTGCGGCATCAGCGTGTTGTCATTATGAGCCAGCAGGCAACCAAAATGCGCATTGCTTGGATCGTCATAATCTGCAAAAGAAAAGCTGAACTCACTGTGTATCCAACCTCGATCCGACGTGTGCCTTTCTTCCGATGTCACTACTTTAATCATGTTCATCCACCTCCAAGGGTTTAGAGCTGCTATCTACATCTGACAGCAGGTCTTGCGTGTATATGAATGCTTAGATAAATACCTGTTGGTATCTCATCTTTACCCGGGGTCCGGGGATTCTAATCACGCCCCTAGCTTATGGTTATACGCTTTCTTCAGGTGAGTGAAGCACGAATTCACAATCGGCATGTCCCACCATATTTCCGGCATCATTGCGAATCTCAGGAGGGAACACTTGCGCCAGTCGTTCAATGGTTGTCCGATTGGAATATCCAATCTGCTCAAGGATTGATTTAGCAATCCATGCCCATTCATCTTCTGATCCGTCGAGCACTTTAAAGGTGATCCCGAGCCTTTCCTTTTTCAGTGCAAAACCGAATACACCCTTGAAGCCGCCTTTAGCAACAATATTGCTGTCTTCCAGAAGCACCGAATCCACCCGTCCGGTTCCGCCAACCATAAGAGGCTGATCATTCATGGCAGACGTAATGGTTTCCACTGCCGAGCGTGTCGGTTCATCTTCAATTAAATCCGGGCAAGCCAGCTTCAGGTATGCATTCGACAACGCCGATAAAGGCAACGAAAATACCGGAAAGCCGCAGCCATCCGTCCCGAGTTCAATTTCCTTCTGCTCAATTCCAGCCATGTCAGCCATCGTTTTCAGAATTTCACGCTGCACCGGATGCTCCCGCTCCGCGTAACTGTCCAGATCGAAGTTTTTCATCTGACTGTAACCCAGAATGCCAAGGTGTTTCCCCGAACAATTATGCAGTATTCTTCGCTTCTCTCCTTGATTGCGCAGCCATTGATTTCGGCTATCATCATTCAATGGATAACTTGCCGCGCAAATCAGGCACTCTTCACCCAATCCAAGTTTGGCCGATAATTTCTCCAGCACTTTAATATGCTCTGGCTCCGAACGATGGGAAGATGCCATAATCGCAATTTCTTGGGAGGTTAACCCATAGTGTGCGGCAATGCCTGCACGAATGCCTGGAATGGCCTGAAAAGGCTTGGCAGATGAGCGGGTAAATGCTCTGAAATGTGGATTTCCTGCCGAATAAACAACATCTCCGTTTTCATTCGTGATGCTTATGTGTCCAAAGTGGGCGCATTCCATCACGCCTGCACGATATTCTTTAACTAACAACGCACTCTCCATGCGAGTTCTCTCCTTTATGCTCCCAGTCTCATCTCTGCTTTGCGTCAATACGCCGCATGGGATATCTTTAAATTATAGTACAAATGCAATGTTTTTTCAGTTTTTTCGACATGATTTTCGGGTAAGCCTATAGCAATCTGGAATGTTTAACCAAACTTATCTTGAAGGAGATATCATTTATGCTGCGTGAAAGCAATTCCTCTTTGTTCAGAAATTCTCCGCGTTTACCTTGGCGCTCCCTATTTGTCTGGAGTGGGCTAGGCGTTTTGTTTAGTTCTGCTCTAGTCATTGTTTTGGCCATATTAGGTGCCTGGCTGGGGACTCATTTTATTATTCAATTAGATGATCGAATTCAACATTGGTTTTATCTCCATTCTGAATCTCGCCTTGCCCTTCTGCCTGTCATTACCTTCATTACTGCTATTGGTTCTTTCAAGATCTCGGCATTAGCCGCAGTCTGTGCAGCGGCCCTCTTCTTTATACACCGTAATTCACGATACTCCATCTATGGCTATGTAGTTCTGGGCAGCTTTGCAGTCATGTGGCTGCTTAACATAGGATTGAAGGAAATTTTCCGTCGAAGCCGGCCTGAACTTGATCATTTAATGGTGGTTCATGGATATAGTTTCCCCAGCGGTCATGCCATGATTTCCATGGGATTTTACGGCATGTTTTTTGTCATCTGGGCCATTGAACGACAAACGCAGTCTGCCTCCATTATGCTGCCTATTCTGTGCGGTGTAGGGTTTATCGGTCTCATCGGAATTAGCCGAATTATGCTCGGCGTGCACTATCCTACAGATGTATTTGCCGGATTCGTTGCCGGACTGGCCTGGCTTGTGTGCATGATTGGTGCAATCAAACGAATGATCTGAACTTCCTCCAAATTCCAGGATGCCCATATCTGCTTCAGTTGTTTCAGCTTGATGCACGACGTTTATATACGAAGTAAGCAAACGCGAACAGACAACATCCTGCATCAAGTGTAAAGGAGGCGGTTGTTATGTGGGGCATTATTCTCAGCATCATCTTGGCAGTAATCATTGGCCTCATCGGAGATGCACTTGCCGGTCACAATATGCCTGGAGGCATCATTGGAGCTATGGTTGCCGGTTTTGTGGGAGCCTGGCTGGGTGCACTGCTGCTTGGTAATTGGGGACCCGTTATCGGTAATTTCGCAGTGATCCCTGCCATTATCGGTACAGCACTCTTTGTCTTTTTGCTGGGGCTTGTGTCCAGGCTGTTCAGACAGGCTGCCTGATCGGTCAACAAGGTGTTCGTTGTTTCGTAAACGTTTTTTAATTCAAAGAAGGAGTGATTAGACATGAATAAAGCAGAAGATCAATATCCTGTACAAAGCGGTTCGACTTTCGCAAAAGGCATTTTCATCGGTGGCTTGCTGGGAGCAGCAGCAGCATTGCTCTTCGCCCCTAAACCAGGACGCGAACTTCGCGGCGACCTTACCGAGAAGGTTGGTTTGGTTACCGACCGCACCAAAGAAGTTGCTGCCGTTGTCAGTGACAAGGCTACCGAACTCGCTAAAACTGTTTCTACGAAAACTGCCGATATCGCAAAAACGGTGAACCAAGGCCGTAACGACGTCATGGAATCGGTAAGGAAAGCATCCGCGGATGTAGCGGACGAAGCAACTAAAGCAACTAGCGAGGTTGCTTCCGCTTCTGAGGAAGCCAAGGAAGATGCACGAAAAGAGCTGAATTCGACCAGCCTGTAATGGCTTGAGCGAATGGTCAATAGCCAGCTGAGTTTCAGCTGGCTATTTTTCATCCATTGTAATAGGAGGAGGACTCACATGAGCAAAGTCACATTAAACGGAAATACCCCCGTTACTGGAAGCAAACCATCGCAGCAGTATGATACGGCAGAGCATCCTTTTGAATTGCGCCATGAAGTCAAAAAACTGAACACACGCCTGGATCAGCTTGCGGACAGTTTGGAAAAGGCACAGATCAAGGATATTATCGAGAATTACACCAGTCCCAAAAAACGGATCATCACCAATTTTACTGCAGGTATGGCGAGAGGACTTGGACTTACCCTCGGAACCTTTGTTGTCCTTGGTCTTTTAGGTCTTATACTCAGTCAATTTGTAAACATGCCGATTGTGGGGCAATACATTGCAGATCTGCTCGGATATATTGACGATTATAAGAACTAGGCGAAGAGCTATCATCCCTTCCGCACGGAATTGCCCCGTTTCCCGGGGTCATCAGCCGGTCGCTGTGTGGGCTTCAACTTCAACAAATCTCCGGTCCAGCCTTTCATCATCATCCATACATACATGCTAGCCATGCTGGCGAGGATGAGTCCGATGACTAATACAACCCCCCATGTCTTGTCTATCAAAGGCAGGTTCTCGAAGTTCATCCCCCAGATTGCACCGGCAGCCGTTGCGGGCGTACAGACTGAAGTAACGATGGTTAGTGTCTTCATAATCTCGTTACCACGCACACCGGAAGTCGCATTATCTATAGAAATGAGTGTATCGATTTCTTTTTCATAGTGCTGAAAGAGACGTTCCATCCGCTCAATCCGGTGCTGCAGCTGCTTGAAGAAACGACTGTCCTCAATATCATCCAGATAGGCCTCCCGCGCTGCAGCCATTAATTCAGAATAAGGGATAAACAGGTTGCTCCAATACAAAAGCTCAAACCGAGCTTCGAGAATTTGGTCCATCAATGTCCGAGCATTACGCGATTCCATCTTCCGTTCCAGTTCACGCAAATGCATCTCGAACTGATCCATGCCCACATGATAATAGTGCAATATGGCCCGGAACAGAACAAACATCCCATCACGGGCAGTGTCACACTGGTGCAGCATGGCCGAGCGTTCTCCTGTATTCATAATACCTCTGGTGTTATCATCCAAATTGATCGTTACCAAACTTTTTTGGTCGACATAAAAAAACATCTGATTATCTTTGCGTGTACTCTCTTTCTCATTTTTGACTGCATATAGAAGTGAACCAAATATAACCGGATCTGTCCCGTTCATATATCGTACAGACAGGTAATTGGAATGCACCTCTGGGATCTTGCGAAGAAAGTATTGCATCTCTGGAAACTCTTCAGTGAGACCCTCTATTACTTTGGCCATCTCCTCATCTTCTGGTGCAACCCAGTCCCACCAATCCCACTGCTCCGAAAATGATAATTTGTCACGCCTGGCTGCAAGCTTGACCCGATCCACCGTCACAACATCACTCCTGGATTCATAATATACAGCACATCCAAAACAAATTTCAAAAAAGGACACGTATGTATTCCAGTGGAATCACGTGTCCTTCTTAAGCCGTACTTAACAACATCAGGGATTTACATCTCATAACATTGAAGCATTTGACATGATCTGTTTCAGTTTTTCAGTAGCTCTCTTCTGAATTCGGGACACACTCATCTGGGATACACCCAATTTTTGAGCTATTGCCCGTTGAGACTGACCATCCTGGAAGGCCAAAATCAGCACCTTCTGCTCCTGTTCCTTCAACTGTCCCAATGCCTGCTGCAAGTCCATCCGTTTCTCCACCGAATCAAAGTCGTTTACGTCTGCACTGATGAGTTCACCAAGCGTTGCTGCACTTTCATCCTGAGATAGTGGAGAATCCAGTGAGACGTAGTGGTAACATTCCCGACCAGCTAATACTTCGATGGTTTCCTCTGGGGTCAGGTCAAGGTATTCAGCAATCTCATCCACACTTGGTGAGCGTTCAAACTTTACCGTCAATTCATCAATGGCATGCTGAACTAATGCACCTTTTTCCTTGATGCGTCGAGGCACCTGAATATACCAGGATTTGTCCCGGAGGTAATTTTTCATATGACCGATCATACTTTTCATGGCATAAGGTTCGAACGGAATGCCTAGGTTAATATCGTACTGCTGTAGAAGGCGAATCAGAGCCATTTGGCCAGTTTGATATAGATCTTCATACAGATCCGGACGATTCCGGGCAATCTTGCCTGCTGCCATCTTCACCATCGGTTCATATTTGCGGATAAGAACTGTTGCGATTTCGTTATCCTTGGTCTGCTGGTATTCCCAGATCAAACCTACGGATTCAGACATGGACTCTGGGGGAGTCACTTTTTCGTTCATACTTTCTCCTCACTTCTTGCAAGACGTTTTACGAGTACGACTTTCGTACCTTTGCCCGTCTCACTTTCAACACTGACATCATCCATCAGGGCCTGCATCAGATAGAATCCAAGTCCACCGATTTGGGCATCTGTCAGCTCAGTGTCATGAAGGCCTGCGCGTGATACTGCCGGGTTGACGTTTTCGAAGCTTGCACCCTCGTCCTTGACTGTAATAGCCAATGTTTCGTTGTCCACTTCAAAAACAACCTCAACCATACCGCCTTCGTGTGAGTAGGCATACAATACAGAGTTGTTACAAGCTTCGGATACAGCAACTTTCATGTCCTCAATGTCCTCATAAGAAAATCCCATTTTGGACGCTACACCATAAAGATTCAGTCTAACAATATCCACATAATCAGCTGTCGCCGGTAAGTTAAGGGTGACTCTTTGAACTTCTGCATTCATTCCTTTTTCGATCCTTTCCTATTGGGAATTCTTCTGTGAGACAAAGAATTTGGCAATACCCGTCATATCAAAAAGCTTCTGAATCTGCGCAGGAACTTCTTGTACTTCGAAGCGTGCTTCCATTCCATGTCGTGCCTTCAGAACAGATAGCAGGATTCCAATCCCTGTGCTATCAATATACTTCAGGTCCTTCATGTTAATAATTAAATCCTGCTCCTTGTTGTCCACAAGTGGCTCCATGACCAAACGAAATTCAGGAGCTACCGACAAATCCAGTTCGCCAGTAAGATATACCGTGCACACGCCGTTCTGTGTTTCGGTCTTTGCATTGAATTTTTCATTTTTATTTGTATTCATTAGACATCTCTCTCCTGATCAATGGTTTCCTTACCTAATAACCCAACTTGTGCCCAGATGAAACAAAATCATAATTAGCAATTATTTCAATTTGCTCGATTCATAGGTGAGGAGGATGATTTGAAGCCCTTTCGGTCTTCCTGAAATCGCGACAATTTTTGTTTCACACTGCCCATCTTAACGGGTTTACTGATGTAATCATCCATTCCGACAGCAAGACAGCGCTGCTGGATGCCCTCCATTACATTAGCAGTCATGGCCAGTACAACAGGCTGCTTTTCCTTCGGAAGACTTTCCCGAATTTTACGTGTGCATTCCAATCCGTCCATAACCGGCATTTGCAAATCCATAAATATATAATCATAGCCTGGGTTCTCTAGAACCATATCCAGCGCCTTCTGTCCATCTTCTGCGGTATCGGATGTGAAGCCCAGCTTGCTCAGCATAATCGCCATCAACTTTTGGTTAATGGGGTGATCATCGACAATCAATACGGAAGGCTGCATTTCATAACGTTCCACATTCTCCAGTTGTTCTTCTCCGTTCCCGATGATCAGTTCCGTCTCTACATAGCGCTGTACCTGAATGGTGAAGACAAAGGTAGCCCCACGCTTCTCGCTCGTATCCAGATGGATGCTGCCACCCATCATTTCCACTAACGTCCGGCAAATGGCAAGCCCCAAGCCCGTTCCACCATACTTGCGTGTCATCGATGTATCCAACTGAGAAAATGGCTGGAACAGGCGATCCACCTTGTCTGAGGATATTCCTATACCTGTATCCTTTACTGCAAATTCCAAGGTCATTCTACCGTCTTTTTCTTCGTTAACAGATACGATCAGGTAGACCCCACCCTGGTCCGTAAACTTGATGGCATTGGCAATCAGATTCATCAGGACCTGACGCAGTCTAGCCATATCGCCGTACACCAAGGCAGGAACGGAATCCTCGAGGAAATAGTCCAGCTCCAGATTCTTTTTACCGGCTTCCACAGCAAACAGGCCCAATACCTCTTTAATACATGTAACGAGTTCAAACGGATGCTCCTCCAGCTCCATTTTCCCGGATTCCATCTTCGTGAAATCAAGAATATCGTTAATAACCGTGACAAGTGCATCCGCGCTCTTTCGCACGATATCGATATATTCCTTCTGCTCATCCTTCAGTTCCGTCTCCATCAGCAAATCAACCATCCCGATAACACCATTCATCGGTGTGCGGATCTCATGACTCATCATCGCCAAAAATTCGGTTTTGGCATTGGCCGCGATTTCCGCTTCCTCTTTTGCCTGAATCAGCTGCTGATTCATTTTCTCGAGTTCCTGCGTTTTCTGATGAAGCAGCATGGTTTGGGTTTTCAGCCGTTTGTTCGTGATGAACATCTCGACAAAACCCTCAATTTTGGATTTGAGAATCTGGGGGATAAACGGCTTCACCATGTAATCGATGGCCCCTGCCGAATATCCGGCAAATAAATGTTCTGCTTCCCTGCTGTTGGCAGATATAAAGATAATGGGGACGTCCTTTGATTTGTCACGTGCTTTAATTAACTTCGCTGTCTCAATTCCGTCCATTCCAGGCATCTGCACATCAAGCACAATGACCGCAAATTCGTCTTTAAGCAAGCATCGAAGTGCCTCTTCTCCAGAAGTTGCCTTGACGAGTTTATACTGTTCCGATTCCAAAACTGCTTCTAGAGCAAGCAGATTCTCGGGGCGGTCATCTACCAATAATATGTGGATTGGTTCATTGAGCCCCATGGCTAACCCTAACCCCCTATTTGATCTTCCGGTATATTTTTTCCGTCCGGTCTAACGGCTCGTAAGCATCGCTGAATTCTGTGAAATGGATCGATTCCTTGGATCCCAGAACAAGAATGCCAAAATGGCTCAAGCTCTCATGAAATAGCCCATGCACATGATTCCTTAATTCATCATTGAAATAAATCATGACGTTGCGGCAAAAGATAACGTTAAATTCGTTAAATGACCGGTCTGTTGCCAGATTATGCTCTGCAAAAATAATGTTTTTTCGCAGATAAGGATGAAACATAACGGAGTTATACTTCGCTGTATAGTATTCGGAGAAGGCTCTCGTACCCCCTGCCTCCAAATAGTTTGTTGTGTATAATTTCATCTTTTCAATTCCGTATACGCCTTCCTTGGCCTGCTGCAGTGAGCGATCATTCATATCAGTGGCATAGATGCGTGCCTTGTCATACAAACCTTCCTCATGCAGCATAATCGCCATGGAATACACTTCTTCACCCGTGGAGCAGCCTGCGTGCCAAATCCGAATATAAGGATATGTCCTTAACACAGGTATGATCTTTTCACGGAATGTCCGGAAGAGCGCAGGATCACGAAACATTTCGGTCACCGGAATGGACAGATTCTGGACAAAACGTTCGAATGCTGAACGTTCATGCAGAACCTTTTCCTGAAGTCCGGATATCGTTTTAAGACCTTCCGAATGTGCGTAGTGCCAAATTCTTCTTCTCAAAGATGGCAATGCGTAATTTCTAAAGTCATATCCATATAGACGGTGCATACCTTCCAATAACAACTCAATCTCAATCAATTCGCGTTCTTCATCTTGCGGCATGCGGACCGATTGTTCATCAGCCTCGGTAGGTTCCCACGGTGTCATAGATTCTCTCCACTTCTTCATTTGTTACTTGCGTAATCGTTGTATTGTTGTTCATTACCCAAACTATCGGGTTACGAATACAACCACACGCGCATTAATGATAACAATTGATCTGTTTGAATCGGTTTCTTCACATAATCGGATGCACCAGCTTCAATACACTTGCCACGATCATCTTTCATGGCTTTGGCTGTCAGTGCAATAATTGGTAATTTCTCGAATCTCGGAATCTGCCGAATACGTGTCATCGCTTCGTATCCATCCATTTCCGGCATCATCATATCCATTAACACCAGGTCGATATCCGGATTCTTATCCAAAATCTCAAGAGCTTCCCGCCCGTTTTCAGCAAACGTAACATCCATTCGATAGCCTTCAAGCACACTCGAAAGGGCAAATACATTTCGAATATCATCATCCACGAGCAGTATTTTCTTACCTTCAAACAAGGTTTCCTTGTTATGCAGTTTCTGCAGAATTCGGCGCTTGTCCTCCGGCAGATTGGCTTCTACCCGGTGAAGGAACAAGGTTGTCTCATCCAGCAGACGTTCTGGTGATTTCACGTCTTTGATAATGATGGACTCCGCATATTTGCGCAGCTTCATTTCTTCTTTGCTATCCAGCTCTTTGCCTGTGTAAATGATAATCGGCAGGTCATTCAGATATTCATCATCCCTGATCTGGTCAAGCAGCTCGAATCCGGTCATGTCCGTCAACATTAGATCCAGCACCATACAATCGTACCGCTGGCTATGGAGCTCGGTTAAAGCCTCGCTGCCTGTAGACACTGCCGTTATGGCAACATCATCATGTCCGATGAGTTCAATGATTGCTTTGCGCTGTACTTCGTCATCTTCCACAATAAGCAAATGTTTCAACTGGTTCTCTGTATAGGATTCGATATGCGAGAAGGCTTTATCCAGAGAATCCTTACTGGATGGTTTTTTCAGGTAGGCAATGGCCCCCATCATCAATCCCTGCTTCATATCATCAATTACGGAAATAACATGAACCGGTATATGGCGTGTTGCCGAGCTGCTCTTCAGTTCGCCCAGAATCGCCCAACCATCCATGACCGGAAGCTGAATGTCGAGAATAATCGCATCTGGCAAATATTGACGAGCCATTTCGAGCCCTTTGTCTCCTTGAGTTGCCACAATTGCCTTAAATCCTCTTCCTCTCGCCATATCCATCAAAATATGAGCAAAATTCACGTCATCCTCAATAATAAGCAGAATTTTGTCACCCTCCACCAGATTGTCCTGATCGTCATCCATCTGAACGGATACAGCCGTGTCGTTTGCTGGCATATTCATTAGAGAAATACTGTCAGGTTCTGGTGCAATGACTGTTTGTCTGCTTGAACGTATTGTCCCGGATTGGTTTGCAGACGAATCATACTCGGCAGATGCAGCCGCCAGGGAAGCACCTTCCTCTTCCGGAGCTGCTTCTTCATGATTGTCCGGAAGGTATAACGTAAACGAACTGCCCACACCTTCAGAGGACTCGACCTGGATCGCTCCGCCAAGCAGACGAGCAAGTTCACGACTGATGGATAGGCCTAGTCCGGTTCCGCCGTATTTGCGACTGGTAGTTCCATCGACCTGCTGGAAGGCTTCAAAGATCAGATCTGTTTTGTCTGAAGGGATTCCAATTCCTGTATCCTTCACAGTAAATCCGATATATTCCTGATTGGTGTTCAGATACCCCGGAAGTTCTTCAGGCTTCATCTTCCGTCCAATAATGCTCACGGATCCCCGGTTGGTAAATTTGAAGGCATTGGATAACAAGTTGCGTAAAATTTGCTTCACACGATGGCCGTCAGTATACACCCATTCCGGTAGATTACTTTCAAATTCAATGTTGAGATCCAATTCTTTTTTATTGGCCATAGGCCCAAAGTTTTGTTTCACAAAAGCGGTCAACTCATCCATTCGAACCGTCTCATAATTGATATCCATTTTCCCTGCGTCTACCTTGGACAGGTCCAAAATTTCATCGATCATTTTAAGCAGATCCGCACCGGACATATAGATCGTTTGAGCATATTCCTGCTGTTTGCTGCTCAGATTGCCTTCCTTGTTTTCAGACAGTAATTGAGACAGGATCAGCAAACTGTTCAGCGGTGTCCGAAGTTCATGCGACATATTGGCCAGGAATTCGGATTTGTATTTGCTTGTCATCGACAGCTGCATGGCTTGCTGTTCCAACTGCGTTTTCGTTTTCTCAATCTCGTCATTTTTCTCTTCGACTTCACGAACCTGCTCTTCAAGTGCACGCGTCTTGGCAATCAATTCGGTATTAAAGTGCTCCAGCTCTTCCTGCTGACGCTGCAGCAGTTCTTCGGACCGCTTGAGGGCATCTGTCTGTTCTTCCAAATTTTCATTGGAACGACGCAGTTCTTCCTGCTGTGTCTGCAGTTCCTCGGACTGAACCTGGAGTTCCTCTGTAAGAGCCTGGGATTCACGCAGCAGCTCCTCCACACGCAGGCGGCGGCGCACGTTATTAAGAATGACACCCAGATTCATAATGAGCTGAGAGAATAACTGCTTATGCAGATCATTAAAACCTTCAAAAGAAGCCAATTCCACAACACCAATGAGTTCATCTTCAAAGACGACAGGGAAGATCATAATGCTGGTTGCGCGGGTAGAACCCGATGCTGAACCAAGCTTAATGTAATCTTCAGGCGTATTTTCAAGAATAATCGGTTTCATATCCAGCGCTGCTTGACCAATTAAACCTTCGCCAACCCGATATACTTCCTTGCCAATGTCTTCGTTCTCCTCGAAAGCGTATGCCCCGTATCGTCTTAACTCATCGGGATGCTTCTCTTCATCAATCAGATAAACCACGCCTAGCTGTGCTCCAAGGACCGGAGTAAACTCACTGATAAACATTTGCGAGATCTGGCGAATGGAACCAACACCACGCAGCAATTCAGGCACTCTGGCTATGTTGGAGCTCATCCAGTTCTGATCCTGCTGTGCCTGCATGTAAGCTTTCTCGACTTCCTGTTTTTCTTCCAGGTCTGCTGATACCTCTTTGAATACATTCGCAATCTGCCCAATTTCGTCCGTAGACTTGACCTGAATGCGTCTGATGGTACGATATCGGCCTTTACCGAAACTTGTAATCATCATCGAGACTGTATTCAGCCCTCGTGTAATACTTGGGAGTACCCACAAAATCACACCAAGTGCCAGCAGCAAGCCACCAACCATAATGCCTACGGTAATCTGAACGGCACGGTTATACTCCTCGTTCGCCTGCCTGATTTCGGCATCAATCTCTTGGTCCTGAAAACGGGAGAGCGCGTTTAGACTATCTACAGCTTCCTTCTGCACGGCAAGGCCCGTTGAATTGCGGTAGTTGTTCCCATCTTCCGCACGTCCCTGAGCCATCAAGCTAATCTGTCTAGTCGCGTATGAATTATATGATTCCCAGGCAGCATCTACACGGTCGACCAGCTGATGCTCGCCTGCACTATCCGCCCGTTCACGAACTTCCTTGAGGAAACCTTCTCCTCGCTCCTGCATTTCCTTAAGGTCATTTTCTGCAGCATTCGTTGAGTTATTTGGGTTAAGCAGTAAGTTAGCCAGCACTTTCGCTATATCATTAACTTCTCCGCGTACAGACGAAGTATATCTAACCTTTAAGTACCGCTCCTGATACATCTGATCAACCTGTTGATTGCTGCTATTCAGCCGTTCATAGCTCACAAATGTAAGTACAATCAAGATGGCCATGAGAGCGGTAAAACCAATCAGCAGCTTATTTCTGATCTTCATTCCGTTTCCGCCCCTTTATTTAACGTAATCCACACCAGGCATTTATCATCATCTCGCTCTTGGGGAATCTCGTCGTCAAAGAACACAGCCTGCATGTGAGCTTCATTCCATTGATGTGAGCCCTTCAGCTGCTCTTTCAGGAATTCCAGTTGCTCCTCCTGATCCCCTTGAACAGCCTCGAGCAGTCCATCGGTATAAAGCGCAATATGTCCGTCACCCTCATAGTGGATGGTCTGTGGTTCAATATCCATCTTATCGAACAAACCTACCGGACAGCATACGGCATCAAAAGTCGCTACACGTCCATCTTCCTGGAAAAACAATGCTGGCGGATGCCCCGCGTTGACATAGTCAATACGCTTCATTCGGGTATCTACAACCAGGTATATAGCTGTAAAGTAGTACTGTACCAATTGCTTTTCCAGATGCAGCTGATTAAAGCGACGATTCAGCTCCTGAATCACCTTCTCGGGGTCTACGTAGGTCGTAACCGTATCCTTCAATACCGAAGCGATAAACATGGTAAACAAAGAAGAAGAAATCCCATGCCCCATCATATCCAGCAGCAATACACCATATCGTCCTTCACCCAGCGGGTACCAGGAGTACAGATCTCCTGCCAGTTCAAAAGAAGGTTTATAGATGGCATTCACATGGAATAACGGATCCTCAATTGCCGGACTTAACACCGCATTCTGCACCATGGCAGCCAGCTTAAGCTCATCCTGAATGCGCTGATCACGTTCCTTATGCCAGTCCTTCTCCTGCTTCAAACGGAGAGCAAGCCGAATTCGGGCCATTAGCTCCACCTTGTTAATGGGTTTGGTTACATAATCTGACGCTCCTGCATCCAATGCTTCGGCAAGTTTCTTGGAGTCGCCGATTGCTGTAACCATGATAATAGGAATATCCTTAAGATTTTCGAATTTTTGAACAACACCGCAAGCTTCAATTCCATCCATTTCAGGCATCATCATATCTAGCAGAATCAGGTCAATATCCGACGGTCTGGGACGAAGTTCGTTGTTTTCCTCCCCGATTCCCAAAACTTCAAACATTTCCATAGCCGAACTCGCGGTTATAATGTCACGATAGTTCTCTTTTTTCAGAATCTCTCGAATAATAATGACATTCGTCGGATTGTCGTCAACAATAAGTATTTTCATTTCTATCTCCCTTATCTGTGGCGTTCCGTTCCGGGTTTGTCGATTTTTATCAAGTCGTGTAACAACCCAAAATATACATTTTTCGCGATCAATACAGCGGTAGACATAATATTTCCTACTATAACTATAATCGTAAAAGCAAAAAACTTCTATCAGTAAATGGCACCACCACAGGAAAAAACACCTGTTTGCTGCCCTGTTTTTGCCGCGTTCTGATCCCGCTTCCAAACTCGCAAAAACATAGATAAGGAATGGGGATATCCCCATTCCTTATCTATGTTTTTGAATCTAAAGCCCGTCCTGTTCAGGATGCTTCAGTTACCATTTGAACCATTTAATCCTTTTTCTTGGCAATAACAAGCACTTTGCCTTTATCGAGTTCACTCTCGTAAAAGTCTGCCTCAGCTTCTGTAAAGCCCATGGATACTATTTTGGCCCGGAGTTCATCACCACGTGATCGGAACAAATTCGCCATGGAGTCAAATACGCCTTCTTCCTTGATGCCTATTTCCTTGGCATCCGCTGTATCGGCAATTCGATCCGTACGATCCTTCTCGTGTGCCAGAACGAAGATGTGATCAGCAAGGTAACCGGTATTCTGCAGCTCTTTCACTGCTTCTACCGCTTGAACTCCGTTTTCCACCACTTTTGCATAAGCTTGCGCATTGGTTGAATTCATCGTCTCCACTCTCCTCTGATAATCTTCTTTTAGAGCTACTTTTAATATATAACCTTGCTCTATTGGTTTGAAACGCTTCTTTAATAAGAAACCATTTCTCCTCTACTGGAGATGATCTTCAAACAGATCGACTCCATCAATCTGCCCGGTGCCGGGGTTGATATAAACCTTAATGGCTTGATTACCCCGCAGATACACTTCTCCATCTTCAGCCACCACATACGGTTCACCCAAAACCTCGCGAATGGATCCGACATTCATGTCAATCCACTGCTGGTTGAGTTTCAAGCGCTCCTCGGCTCCATCAATGTGAATATACTGTATCTCTCCGGTATCCTCACAGAGTCCAACCTTGACGTCAGCAAACTCATATTCGGGACAACCCAGATATGGATCTGCCTTTTTGTGAAGGGGCTGACCCTTCTCCGATATAATATGTCCTTTGCTGTCATCCAGGGAAATGCCATTCAGAGTCTGAAAATGCCGAACCGGTCCGGATCGATCAGCAGCCAGAGTAATCTCTGGCACTTCTTCTTCCACTACCGTCCATTGCATATCTTGAGCAGCAGGTACTGCCGCCGGTTGAACGGAAAAGGGAGAAATTACGCTAAACATAACAAGCAGTAGTTTCATCATGATTCTCACCCTTTCATCAAGTTCAGTTCATCACCGCTCTGAAAGACATTCAGGATTACACAGCGGTCATGGTCATGTTATTTACGCATACGTTGCCACACATTAGCCGCGAGATCGATATACTTCACCCAATTTTTCCCGCCCTTTGCCGTATCATTATATGTAGCCTGATAACTTTGAAGGGTCCGATCCGTAGGTGTTGCAGGCGTTGTCTGTACTTTGGCTACCTCTGCTCGTTTGTTTTGCGGGTCTTGATTGTTGCGTTTCGTTTGAAATTTGGCGATCATCGTCGTGGATACCTGTTTGGCGGCCTCGGTCACCTCATTCAAAACCTCTCCCAGATTTTGTACCGATTCCATTACCGGATCAATTTGTTTCATCTTGTGCTGCACATCAACTGTAATATCGTTGGCATGTCTTACCGTCTGCTTCACTTCATAACTCAGTTCATCAATCGTTTTCTGAACCTCCTGAAGTGTCTTGGACACGTTGTCCAGTGAGCCCTGGGCCGATTTCAGTGTACGAATCAAAAAGAAAACCAATACTGCAAAAGCCACCGCAATCAAGGCCACACTAATTTGATAGATCATAGAAGAACCTCGCTTTCTCATATACATCGTTTTGTTATTGCTATAGTTACCCGACCATTTCAGGCGCGAAACAAAATTAGAACGGACTTTAACCTTCCCTATTTTTGGAAAATCAATGGATGTTTCATTACAAAACCCCCAGGTTAAAGAACAACTACACACGGCAGCGGAGTGAACATCGCTGACCTCATATTCCCAAACGAAAGGATGAATACTCATGTTGAAATGGTCTGTACTATTTCTAGTTATTGCTCTTGTAGCAGGGATTTTCGGATTCTTCGGTATTGTTGAGGCAGCTGCTTCGATTGCTAAAGTCCTCTTCTTCATCTTTGTTGTATTGTTCGTCATCTCCCTGATTACCGGACGCAGTCGAATGCGATGAATCCGGTTGCTCTGGATAATCTCTTCAACAGATTACATACAAAAGCCTAGCGTGCTTGCAAAAGCCGTTAGGCTTTTGTTATGTGTCTGCATTTTTGAATCGATTGTCCCAGGGCACAAGGTCCCCCATCTAATTATTATGTATTACACTCCTTTCTTCCCTATTCCATTCGCACTTCTCTTTAAACCGGATTTTTAACCACAAACAGGACTTTTTTACATAGCCATCCCGGTTTTCTCCCACTGTGGTCTGATATTTACAAGCTTCCCATATACCCACAATTGCTCCAGTTGACTCTGGAGAATAAAAGAAAATATTGTTAAAATGTTGATTCACAAGTGAGGTCGCTTGGTTACTTTTAACACAGAACAACAAATTACATACCTAATCCGAGGAGGAAAAAAACAATGAAAAAAATCGTAAGTTTTGCCGCTGCTTTGACTTTGATGGGTTCGATGGCTGCTGCTGCCGGCGCTGAGGAAGCGGTTACTGGAACTGTAACTCCGGAGACAGGAACTCAGGCAACAACTGTGGAAACAACACCTGCTGTTGAAGTAAACAAACCGGTTGTAGAAACCGTAGAAGGTAAAACAGAAACGGTTACTGGCGCAACATATGGCACGGATGATGACAAAATCTTCGACGAGCCTGTTGTTAAACCAGGTGATGAGGTTCTTGTACCTACCATGCTGCTTAACCTTCTGGAGCGCACTTGGTTCTACGATGCACCTAACGGTAAACCAATCGGTGCACTCAGTGCCCAAGTAATCGATACAACTGGTGAAGTTGTAGACGGTTTCGATGGTGGCGAATGGGTTCAAGTGTACACTTGGAAAGGCAAAGCGTGGATCCACGTTGCCATTAAATAGTATCGTATAATCGTTCTGAACATAAGTAAAGAGGACAGCGCTCATAGCGTCTGTCCTCTTTTTTTTTAACCAAAAATATTTAGCTCAGATCACTCATGTAGGTTCTGCCATGTCTTCCATTCTCGGCTCAACATGCACGTGAACATGCATTATATTGTGTGAACGCTTCAGCCGTTCCTCCACTTGATCACAGATCCGATGACCTTCAATTAAACTAAGCCCTCCATCCACTTCAATGACCACATCCACAAGCACATGACTCCCATGGACACGTGCCTTGACGTCCTTAATCATCTCTACCCCAGGAACCCGTGCTACAGATGACCTAAGATCCGTTAACTGATCTTGATCGAATCCATCCGTTAAGCGATGCGTGGAATCCCGGAAGATTTCCCAAGCGGTTTTGCAGATCAGAAGTCCTACAGCAATTGCGGCTACCTTGTCCAACCACGGTAAACCAAATTGGGCCCCCACAATGCCGACTGCCGCTCCGATACTCACCCAGGCATCTGACCGATTATCCTTGGCCGCGGCCATAAGTGCCTGATTGTTAATCTGCAGTGCCAAGCGATGATTATAGCGGTACACCCCCAGCATAACCACCGCACAGATTACTGCAACGGCAGCAGACCATAAGTTTGGTGCTGCAAAGTCCCCAACATACCATGAACGTACTGCTTCAACCAAAACCTGAAGTCCAACCATGGCCATAATAAAGGATGCAATTAAAGCAGCAACGGTCTCTGCTCTGAAATGCCCATAAGCATGGTCTGAGTCAGGCGGTTTCTGGGAAATCCGAAGTCCAATCAATACGGCAACCGAAGCAACAATATCCGTAAGGTTATTAAAACCATCTGCCAGCAATGCGCTGGAAGCGAATAAATATCCACAGATTAGCTTAAAGGCGGACAAGATCAGATAAGCTGCAATGCTGACCCAAGCCCCCCGCTCCCCTTTACGTATTTCTTCATAAGCGTTCAAACCGGGCGACACTCCTTTTACGTTTCGTATTACGGTTTTTACATGGTACCAAATGCCACCCTTGTGGGTCTATAGAAACAGTGTTGCCAGGTTGCATGGCTGTAGGGAAGCCGAAACAAAGTTGCTAAACCGCATGGCTGTAGGCTTAGAGAAAAATTGTTGGCCTAGTCTAAAAGTGAAGGATCCCCGCTTATTATCAGGTTGCCCTTGTGGGGCTTTTGCAAAACGTATAAAATAGGTACATCCCGTCCAATTTGGACGGCTTACTGTAAGACCGGGAGGGAAACAATGATGAGCGAAAACACTGAACCGAAAAAAATCAGTTTGCAGGATGCGATACGCCAGAAACTGGCGCAGAAGAAACAACAGGCGAACTCTGGTAACCAATCCAGCGCCTACTTTGAAGGCGGACCAAAAGCGATGAAGAGCCAAAACAATAAAAAGCCTAACAATCAGCGCCGCCGTACAGGCGGATCCTAGAGAAATCTCGGATCAGCTTATGCAAGAAAAAGAACCGCAAGCTCCTTTCAACAGGGCTTGCGGTTCTTTTTTAAATCACAATAGGGTTCTGTATCAGTACCCCATATTTTAAATTAAGCTTCAACCGGGTACATTTTTTTGCGCAGTTCTTTAATTTCTTCGCTTTCCAGATATTCATCATAGCTCATTTGGCGATCAATAAGGCCATTTGGCGTAATTTCGATAATCCGGTTCGCAATGGTTTGGATGAACTGATGGTCATGGGAAGTGAACAGCATCGTGCCGTCAAAATCGATCAGACCGTTATTCAGTGCCGTGATGGATTCGAGATCCAAGTGGTTCGTTGGCTCATCCAGAATGAGTACGTTCGCGCCCGTTTGCATCATCTTCGCCAGCATACAGCGAACTTTCTCTCCCCCGGACAGCACACTCGCTTTTTTAAGTGCTTCTTCTCCGGAGAACAGCATACGACCCAGGAACCCACGCAGATACGTTTCATCCTGATCTTTGGAATACTGACGCAACCAATCCACCAGAGTCATCTCTACACCGTCAAAGTATTTGGAGTTGTCTTTCGGGAAATATGCCTGAGTTGTCGTTACACCCCAAGTATATTCACCGCCTTCAGCCTCTACTTCGCCCATCAGAACGTCAAACAGAAGAGATTTGGCATTACCGTTAGGACCAACAAAAGCAATTTTATCCCCTTTGTTTACCACGAAGCTGATATCATTCAGCATGTTCTCGCCTTCAACCGATTTGCTTACACGATCGACAGTCAACAATTGCTTGCCTGCTTCACGCTCAGGTTTGAAGTTGATGAACGGATATTTACGGTTTGATGGACGAAGATCATCCAGCGTGATTTTGTCGAGCTGCTTCTTACGCGAAGTCGCTTGCTTCGACTTGGATGCATTCGCGGAGAAACGTTGAATAAAGGCTTGCAGCTCTTTAATCTTCTCTTCTTTTTTCTTGTTCGCATCACGCTGCAACGCGAGCGCCAGTTGGCTGGATTCGTACCAGAAGTCATAGTTACCTACATACAGCTGGATTTTACCGAAATCGATATCCGCAATGTGTGTACATACCTTGTTCAAGAAGTGACGGTCATGGGATACCACAATAACGGTACCTTCATAATCCATCAGGAAGTTCTCGAGCCATTGAATGGATTCAAGATCCAAGTGGTTGGTAGGCTCATCGAGCAGCAGATTGTTTGGAGTACCAAACAATGCCTGTGCCAGCAAAACGCGAACCTTCTCGTTACCACTCAGCTCTGTCATCTTCTTCTCATGCATGTCACGATCGATACCCAGACCGATCAGGAGTGCCGCTGCATCCGGCTCAGCATCCCAGCCATTCAGCTCGGCGAATTCACCTTCAAGCTCACCAGCACGCAGACCATCTTCTTCAGTAAAGTCCGCTTTGGCATACAGTGCATCCTTCTCTTTCATAATCGAGTAAAGACGACTGTGGCCCATAATTACGGTTTCGAGAACCGGGTACTCATCATATTCAAAGTGGTTTTGCTTCAAAACGGCCATACGTTCGCCCGGGGTGATGTGCACCTCTCCCGAGTTTGCTTCAATTTCACCGGACAAAATTTTCAGGAATGTTGATTTGCCGGCTCCGTTGGCGCCGATCAGGCCATAACAGTTGCCTGGCGTGAATTTGATATTCACATCTTCAAAAAGTGCACGTTTTCCGTAGCGGAGCGTGATGCCGCTTGTACTAATCATTAAGCATACCATCCTTTATTTTAATAATCTGCTACTGCATTCATAGCAATCATGGATTCAATATCCCGTAGCCTATTCTGGCACCATATTATAACACAAAAAAACGGCAAATTCGAAAATTAGCCGCTTTTTACTCGTTAAAGTTTTGGTAATTGTGCAACTGCTGCGGATATATCCTTACCTTAGCATATTTAGCCCGCTTTTGTTAGCTCTTTCTATGATCCTCATGACGAATACGCAGGGTCTCACCGTGTCCGAGCACCCGGATTCGTTCTTTGTGGATTCCGAGTCGTTCACGTTCAACTTCCAGCCGATCCAGCGCTTCCTTAGGCGTATCATCCGCGAGTTTAAACGTGCCATAATGCATCGGAACCATAAGCTGGGAACCGGACTCCACGAAACCTTGCAGCGCTTCTTCCGGCGTGACGTGCTGGGATGTCATAAACCATTCGGGTTCATAGGCACCAATCGGCATTAATGTAACACCGATGTCAAAGCGCTCTCCAATCGTTTTGAAGCCCTGAAAGTAGCCTGTATCCCCAACAAAATACAAAACAGGCGGTCCCTCTGATTGCTGTGATGTCTGCGTTCTTGAATCTGAAGACGGTTCGTTCTGTTCACTTGCAGCCGCACTCTCCTCGGATGATGGCGTCAGCCCATGAAGCTGCTCCAGTACATAGCCTCCCCAGTGGGATGTATTCGTATCAAATAACGTCCGGCGGGTCCAGTGCTGTGCAGGGACAAAGGTGATTTTGACGCCGCCGAGCACGATATGCTCCCACCACTTCATTTCATGGCAACGATGGAAGCCCTTGCGCACCATTTTTCGTTTAAGCCCATCCGGTACAATCAGCAAGGTTTTGGCAGTAACGAGCTTCCGCAATGAAGCGAGATGCAAATGATCATAGTGAGAATGGGAGATCAGGATGACATCCAGCGGTGGAATATCTTGAATCGGAATACCGGGGGGACCCAGTCTCCGTTGAAATCCCATTTTTTCGGCCCACACGGGGTCAGTCACGATGTTCAGTCCATAATATTGAATAAAAAAAGTGGAGTGACCGATCCAGGTAATCGTTGTCTCATCCCGGTTGGCATGCAGGTAATCCAGCTCAGGCGGGTGTTTGGGCACGGTATAGGAATAATCCTTCACCTTGCTCCGCCGCTGCTCCCTCCACTGCTTGAATTCCTTTAACGTTTTGTCCGTACTTACATTATCAATGTTGTTATAACGGATTTTCGGCATGAAAGGGCCCTCCTCCCTTCCTAATATCTTAACCCAACCTAGGTCGTTTTGAAAAAAGAGAGGTGCGTTAATCTTTTGGGTTTTTGCATACTGCCAGATACACGAACAGAAACGCAATCGCAGCAACAATAATGAGCGGCGGTGCATACATGATCGTGAATTCCTCAAAGAAGCTCAAACCCGTTATGCCCGGAATGCCTGTTACCCCTTCCAGATTCATGAGGATCATCCTTTCTTTTTACCCGATTGGCCACGGACGTAATTCGCATCAAACAGAAACAGCTTCATAATGAGGATTAGCGACGGAATCAACACCAGCAGACCGAGACTGAATGCCGTGATGAGCGCGATCCCCATCGTCCGGTTGGTAAAGCTGTCATAGATGTTAATGTACGGATACAGGATATAAGGCAGATGCGACCTGCCGTATCCATACCAGGCGAAGGCGAATTGAAGCATCACGGCGATGAAGCAAGAGCCGAGGTACTTTCGCTTCCATACAAGAGAGACCGCAATCACAAAACAAATAAACGATGCGATAAACATCCACGAAATATTGACCATTTGATCAAAGTGCACGGGATTCTGTTTGTTAATCTGCAGGAACGCCAGGAAGCTGGCAAAAATCGTGGGCAAGCTCCACAGCAGTGCGTATTCCCTCAGCACTTCAAATGCCGCCTCATCTTCAGCTCTTTTGGCATAATAGGACAGAAACATCGCCGAAATATAAAGCACACTGACAAGCGCAAGCAGTACAACCGACCAGGTATATGGGTTCGTCAGGAATTCACCCCAGCGAAAAAACACCTGCTCACCAACTTGCTCAATGATTCCGCCCTCTGAAATGGCCAATATCGTAGAAAATACAGCCGGGATCAATAAACCCGTCGCACCATATAGAGCCATGTAAATGCGACTGTTTTTACCATGATTGCCATAGGTATTGTACGCGTAGTAGACACCCCGAATAGCTAGCAGCACAATAGCCAGGGAGCCGGGGACCAGAAGAGCTGTTCCATAATAAAAGGCACTGTCCGGATAGAACCCTACCAAACCAACGACGAAAAAGATCAGAAACACATTCGTCACTTCCCACACTGGTGACAGGTAGCGCTGAATAATGTTATGGATTTTGTTCTCATGTCCTGTGAGCAAGCTATAAAAACTGAAAAAGCCTGCACCAAAATCAATCGAAGCCACGATCAGATAACCAAACAAAAATGTCCATAATATCGCAATGCCAGCAATTTCGAAGCTCAATGGACAATCCCTCCCTCAAGTCCTAGCGAATCCAACTCTTTCTCGGCTTCCTTGTTCCGGAACAGCTTGCTGAGCACCCGAATAGCAGAAAAACAAAGGACCAGATATAACAGGATGAACAGAACGAGCATCCATCCTACCGAGGTAGAGGTAGTAGCTGCTTCCGACACTTTCATGTATCCCCGCAGAATCCATGGCTGCCTGCCTACCTCGGCAAACATCCAACCCAGCTCAATGGCAATCATGGCCAGTGGACCGAGAAAAACAATTCCGAGCAGGAGCCATTTCGGATACGGCTTTCGTCCCGGAAGCCAGCGGCGGAATACATACAGAACAGGAATCAGCAGGATGATCACCCCTGTCGTTACCTTCAGGTCAAACATGTAATGAATGGACAACGGCGGCCGCAGATCAGCAGGATACTCTTCCAGTCCCTTCACTTCGGTGTCCAGCCGATTCCCCGCGAGAATACTGAGCGCATACGGAATTTCAATCGCATATTTCACCTCATTATTCTCGTCGAGTATTCCACCATAGACGAGCGGGGCCTCCTTCATGGTCTTGAAGTGCCATTCTGCCGCAGCCAGCTTCTCCGGCTGGTATTTGGCCAGAAACTTGCCCGAGGAATCACCGAGCATGACTGTACTAACTGCAAACACTAGGGCACACACCGTGGTGAGCTTAAGTGCCTTTTTGTAATAGACATGGTCACGGCCACGCAGCAGACTGAACGCAGCGATACCTGCAAGGATACCAGCACTGAGCGTATATGAGGATCCCAGCACGTGAGAGACCTTGGTTGGCGTAGCAGGGTTCAACATGGCTGCAATCGGATGAATGTCCTTCATGATGCCATTAATCAAGGTAAATCCTTGAGGCTGATTCATGAAGGAGTTCACAGTTGTAATGAATATTGCCGAAGCGGATGATCCCAGTGCTACCGGAATGAGCAGCAGCATGTGTGTGTATTTCTTCTTGAACCGATCCCAGGTATACAGGTAAATTCCCAGAAAGATCGCTTCCACGAAAAAGGCGAACGTCTCCATAAACAGCGGCAGGGCAATCGCCTGGCCCGCGACCCGCATAAACATTGGCCACAGCAGGCTAAGCTGCAGACCGATGGAGGTTCCGGTAACAACCCCTACAGCTACGGTGATGACAAATCCCCTTGCCCATCTGCGTGCCAGCAAGGTGTAATGGATATCGTTCGTTCGCAGCCCTCGCCATTCGGCCAGCGCAATCATTAGCGGAACGCCTACGCCGATGGAGGCAAATATAATATGTACAGCCAGGGTCAGACCGGTTAGAATCCGGCTGAGCAGAACAGGGTCCAGCGATGACATGGGTGACACTCCTCTTCATCATGATGTACAGCTTCATGTGTCTGTTTGTCCTAATAGCTCAATAACTCATGATACGCATGATACTTTTTACAACGGCATACAGTACGACCACTGCTGCGACCAGGCAGACAATAATGAGCGTTTTCTCCTGTTTGCGAAACATATACCTGCCATCCTCCTTTTGATCCGATGCAAATTATGGCGCTATAGACAGTTTGCAAAAGTTCATGGTTTTTTATCCTGAAAATTTGAAAAACAAAAAAAGCCTTTATCCTTCAGTACATGGTTCACTGAAAAATAAAGACTTAGTGTATCCAGGCAGTCAGCAACATGGCACCTCTGAACAACTCCCCTGCCTAGAGGAGATCCTCCTGCTTGGGCAAACGTACTTTGAAGGTACTTCCTTTGCCAACTGCCGATATAAACGTAATCGTTCCATGATGATCTTCGACAATTTTGCGTGAGATATACAGTCCAAGTCCGGTTCCGCCGATCTGCCTATGGTCAGAGTTATCCACACGGTAAAACTTCGCAAACAGCTGGTCCTGCACATTTTCCGGAATGCCGATTCCGTAGTCGCGTACGTCAATGCATATCCACTCATTTTCTTCCCACATGGTAATGTCAATCCGTTCGGTTCCTGGTGAGTATTTCACTGCATTGCCAATCAGATTATGAAGCACCTGAGTCATCCGATTCTGGTCTGCATAAGCAAAGAAATCGCCGTTAAAGGCATGCACATAGATACGCTGGATGGATTTGATATTCCATTGCTCAGCAACACCTTCCACTAATTCCAGAAGCGGTACATAGGTCATATGATAAGTCATGCCGTCGTTGTCGAGACGCTGGATGTCCAGTACATCCTCAAGCAGGCTGCTAAGCCGGCTGCCCTCCGACGAGATCGTTTCCATAAACTCCTGTCGCTGAGAAGCAGGTAAATCATACATCATCATTAATTCTACATACCCCATAATGGTTGCTACTGGGGTCCTCAGCTCATGGGATACCACGCTTATCAACTCGTTTTTCATCCGATTCAGGCGTTCTTCTTCCGTACGGTCACGGAACACAAGCAGGAACCCATGGTTTTTGCCAGGCACATCCACCTGTTTAATATAGAGGGAAAATACGCTTTTTTCCTTGTTATTAAAACTGAATTCGGTCTCCACAAAAGCACGTTCCCCGTGCAAAAAAGCCTTCGTTTGCTCCACCAGATTGAAGTCATCCGTCAGGACAACCTTGTCCATGGCATGAGCAAATTCTTCAATTGATCTGCCCAGGAAGTTACCCAGGCCGAACATTTCCTCGACCCTTCGGTTAACGATGGTAATCATGCCAGTGCGATCGGACATGACCAGCCCTTCCCGAACGGATTCAATAAAGTGTTCACTGATATCGCGCTGTTCCTGGATCGCAATTTTCTCATTAAACAATTCTGCATTCAGTTTCTCAAGCGCAAGTGCATGACGCACACGTTCTTCCTCTGCTCGTGTTTTGTCAGTAATATCTTTGATAAACAGGTTATACAGCCTCTCATTGTTGCCCAGCTGAATCTCCACAATTTTGTATTCTATCGGGAAAACCGACCCATCTCTGCGAATACCCGAAATCTCCTCAACATTGACATGGCGCTTGCCTCGGATATATTCATATCTCTCCAGCATCTTCTTGATTTCCATACAACTCGCCCCTTGAAAAAGAGACGGAGCATTGGTCTCGAGAACAACCTGTTCCCGTTTTAGCCCAAACATTCTTTCGGCTTCGGGATTGAACTCAATGATCAGTCCATTAGAATCCACAGCAATAATGGCATCAATGGATGAATCGATGATGGCGCGTTTGATTTCCTCACTGTTTTTCAGTTCCTTGGTCCGTGCACGAACCCTGTCCTCCAGTGTTAATTTGTCCTGGCGGATCTGTTCGAATTGTTCGAGCAGAACATCTGCCATTATGCGCAGATTGCCAATCAAAATCTGAACTTCCATGACATGGCTTGTTGGCCAATTCATTTTGCCTTTACGAAATAATAATCTCGGGAGCAAACCAGTCATTCGAGTAAGCCTGATCAGTGGACTTACGACCTTTCGGCTTAATGGGGCAGCCACAACCATCGATGTTACAAAAATGAGAAACAGACTCTGAAGGGTAGTCAGATAGATTCTTTCAATCCGTGAGTAATAATTGGCTGAACTTGTCTCCACAAAAACACGGTAAGAAGTATCTGACTCCACATCTGCTTTATAGATAAATGAAGCATGCTTCCAGTAGGTGAGCGCATCGCTGTAATACGCGTCTCCTGATCGGAAGATAATGGAGGACTCCCCCTCTTTCAGATAACGATAATTGCTTGTATTTAAATATTCGCCAATGAATACGGTATCCAGTCCAGAGGCAACCACGCGATCATTCTTATCCAGAATAATGACGTTTACATCCAATAGATGATGATAACGCTCCATGGCCTTCTGCATATTTTGCACCGTCAAAAATCGTTTATCCAGATCCTGAGTCACTGCATTCGCTGCGTGTTTCATATTTAATATAATCGTTTCATGAATTTGACTTAACTGTCTGCGGCTATCAGCTGATAAAAGAAATAGGGAGACCACAACAACAAACACGACCACATATTTAAAAGCAATTCGGCTAAGCGGGATGGTGCCTGTCCTTTTCGATGGATGCTCGCCATTGGTGATCCAGAAGTCTATGATGATTCCCGCGATTAGCGCGTTAACCATACTGACCACGGCAATATGCATGTATGCATACTTGACTTCATCCAGATTCATGTTCAGGATATAATGCCCATATCCCAGGACAGGTAATAACATCACGACCCAAAACACAGCATTGGCCTTCATAACGCTTCCGTTCTTCCAACGCATCTGCCAGCCCAGCATCCAGATCAACTCAATGAAATGACCGAAGACCATATAGAGACAATGTGAAGTTGGGCCATTATAAAGCAGGTGTATTCCACTAATTCCAGCAAAGGTGATAAAACCATACATTCCGCCATGCAAGCGAAGGGCAACAAGCACAGCAGCACTGCCGAACATTAACTGGACGCCATAAAACAACGTAAGTGGATATATGCTTCCCAGGGCTCCCAGCACGATGAGAATCACAGTACCTATCCAAGCGTTTCGCAATTTCTCTACAATCCATACCAGCACTTTGGCGGCCATTATTCGGAGCATGGACTACCATCCTCTTGGCCAAGTTCTATATCCGTATTCAACAACAACGTTGGTACCTCCTATAAACGAGAGCCGTTCTATCTACTTTTCTTTCCTCAAATCCCCCTGATACATTATACTGTATATATTAAAAGGTTTTTCTGTTGGTAAAATTTGATTTATCGGCAAAATAGACACAGCCATGGTAAAATACTGAATCTCTTCTCAAGTTTGTACTCCCCTACATATACATCCTATATATTGGAATATAAACATTAAAAAATTTGTGGTATTTCTACACTAAACTCAGTTTTTTTTTAGTAATTTCTTAACAAATTCTTTTCATCAGGAGTGTGACCTCTATGTCTATCAAAGTACTTCTTATAGAAGATGAGAAAAATCTGGCTGACATGATTGCTTTCTTTCTTGAGGAGGAAGGATACATAACAGAACGGGTTCATCACGCCCGTGAGGCACTTCAACGATTCCCGCAGTTCGGGCCGGATATTGTTGTGACTGATCTGATGCTGCCCGAAATGGATGGAAATGATCTGGTAGATGCGTTTCGCCAGCATTCCACTGTACCGATTCTCATGATTTCAGCAAGTACAATGCTGAATGACCGGCTCCGAGCATTACATAACGGTGCGGATGATTTTCTATGTAAGCCCTTTAGTCTGAAGGAGCTGGACGCAAGGATCAAGGCACTGCTGCGCAGATCCGCCATTTCTTATCCTGACAAACCAGCAAAAGAGGATAAACCATCAGAACATACGGGACATGTGAGTGTAAATGAGTATAGACGGACACTGTTCGTCAACGGGGTAGAAATCGAAGTCACTCATATTGAATTTGAGATCATGAAAGAATTGTACAAATATCCAGGCAAGGTATTTACCCGTAATGAGCTTATGGACCGAATTAAAGGATCGGAACGAGCCTACCTGGACCGTACCATTGATGTTCATATTTCCAGTTTGCGTAAGAAAATCGAACCTGACCCCAAAAATCCACGCTATATCAAGACCGTTTGGGGAACAGGTTATAAGTATGTGACCTAATTCAATAATCCTTAATTAGTGGCTATGCCCTCTCCGTGTGTATTTCTGTATCGACATGGCAGAGGGCATGGCTTCTTCTTGCTCCTGCAGTGTGGAGTACAGCCATTTCTGAATATCCAAATAAAGCTGATGTGGCTCGCTCTGATTCCACAGCATCATCTTAATGAGTCCGTTACCTGTAATCTGCTGCACATGCTGTCTGCGAATCGACGATTGGAAATCGGTAATGACCAGAAGTGGAAGCTGTGGCAAAAAGGCACGAATGGCATTGGATGCCGAGACGGCCTGGCTTGCATCCATGTAATCGACAATGCAATAACATGATCGGCCCCAAGTAGATCTTGAACCCGGCTTCTGGTTTTGTTCCTCGCTTCGAATGCGTTCTTCCTGCTCTTCCTCCATCCACTCGTTAAACAAATCGATAATATGCTCATAAGCAATACCGCGGCTTCCGTCCGAAAGTACGGTTATACGTTCCATAGTTGTAACCTCCAGTTGTTTCATTTTACTTATTGTGCCGATCTTCATTTAAAAATGTTTGTGAGTGAACATGAAAGAAGTGTTAACAATCTTAGTACTTCTCACACAACTATGTAAGGTTTGTCATCCATTTCGCAGTTTGCCTCCATTCATGTAAAATAGGAATATACCCGTTGCTATCACGGGAACTTAAATGATGAATCCGGTACAGGAGGTTATGAACCGATGAATATTGTTTCCATTGAACCAACACCCAGTCCCAATACGATGATGCTTCATCTTGATGAGCGACTCGAAGACGGGATCCGCAGAACCTACACGCTGGATAATGAACGCTCTGCTCCAGCGTTTATCCGCCAGATGCTCCATATTCCTGGTGTTAAAAGTGTGTTTCATACCACGGACTTCGTGGCGCTGGATCGCAAGGGGAATGCCGACTGGTCCGTCATTCTGGGAGAAGTCCAGAACCGTCTGGGCCAACAAGGAATTGACCTCGACTGGATTGAATCCGAGGATGCGTCAGGCGAGCATTTTGGCGAAGCACAGGTATTTGTACAGTTTTTCCGCGGGGTTCCGATGCAGATTCGGGTTAAAGCCGGTGCAAAGGAAGAACGAATCTCTCTCTCCGATCGATTCGTTAAGGCCGTTACCGAAGTGGCCAGTGCAACGCTGATCAAAGAACGTAAGTTAAGTGATTACGGCGTACGGTACGGCGAATTGCCGGATATTGCCCGCGAGGTTGAGCAGGAGCTGGAGGCAGCCTATCCTCCGGAGCGTCTGAAGCAGGTCATTGAACAGGCCATTGCGCACGGAACCAATACAGAAGAGTTTGTGGAACGCCGCCGCAAGCTGGAAGGTGCCGAGCTGGAAGCGGCACTGAGCAGTGAGGATTGGAATGTACGCTATGCAGCTTTTGACGGTATGGAGCCTACAGAAGAGAGATTGCCGCTTATTGCCCGCGCTCTGCATGACAGTAAAATGCAGATACGCCGGTTGGCGGTAGTCTATCTTGGAGATATCAAAACGCCGGAAGCCATGGAATTGCTGTATGAAGCACTCAAAGACAGCTCCCCTGCCGTACGTCGTACCGCTGGAGACACCTTGTCCGATATCGGCGACCCGGCTGCAACCGCTGCGATGACGGCTACGCTCACCGACAGCAGCAAACTCGTGCGCTGGCGGGCAGCCCGTTTCTTATATGAAGTGGGAACCGAAGAAGCAGAACCAGCTCTGCGGAAGGCAGCGGACGATCCTGAATTTGAAGTTAGCCTGCAGGCCAAGATGGCACTGGAGCGAATTGAATCCGGTGAACAGGCTGCAGGTACCGTATGGCAGCAAATGGCCGGACGCAACAAAAAGACGGAATAGTCCTTGTTAAGAGAACATCCAACTTTTGTTATTGCATGATGAAACAAGGAAAGGTATACTGAATGTCTGTTTGAGCAACAGAACATGGCATGTAACGTTCTGCTATTCACTAATTTCATAGACAATAGATACACCTCATCCATGATGATGAGGTAGAGGTCGCGGGTGCGATCAGTAAGCTGAAGGAGGCGCTAAGGAGCCGCTCATGAGATCAGCCGAAAGGTGCACCCGCCGAAGCCTGCTGGACGGTTCCTTACATTTGTCCAGTATGGTTGGGGCTGCTGCCGAAAGGTACAGAACTGTCACAGAGATGCACACCAGCCCGCATGGGTGGGTATGAATTCTTCTGTGTTGAGCTATCTTATAACATCTGGGACAGGTGCGGACAATGGATATCAAGACCGCAGGCTGAAGCCTGCGGTCTTTTGTGTGTATAGTGCCATTGATCCATATCATCAGTACGCTGAGTGAAGGAGTGTTTTCATTGCAAGACCGCAACAAGCAAACAACAGCAGGAAACGGTTCCCTGAAAAAGGGATTGCGTGCACGGCATATGACGATGATTGCCCTCGGTGGCTCCATCGGTACAGGGCTGTTCCTCGCAAGTGGTACCGCCATCTCCACAGCCGGACCGGGTGGAGCATTGATTGCATATGCCGCCGTCGGCATCATGGTTTACTTTCTGATGACAAGCCTTGGAGAACTGGCTACATTTATGCCTGACTCCGGTTCATTTAATACGTATGCCGCTCGTTTCGTTGATCCCGCACTTGGCTTCGCCATGGGCTGGAATTTCTGGTACAACTGGGCCGTCACCATTGCGGCCGAACTGGCTGCAGCTACGGTACTCATCAAGTATTGGTTCCCTGACAGCTCGTCCATGTTATGGAGCCTGCTATTTCTCGTTTTAATCTTTGCTCTGAATGTGCTCTCTGTTAAAGGTTATGGCGAATCGGAATATTGGTTTGCCATCATCAAAGTGGCTACCGTCATTATCTTTTTGACCGTAGGTGTGCTGATGATCTTCGGTATTATGGGCGGAGAAGCCGTCGGTTTCAGCAACTTTACAGTGGGTGATGCGCCCATCCATGGCGGATTCTTCGCCGTACTTGGTGTGTTCATGGCTGCAGGGTTCTCCTTCCAGGGAACCGAGCTCATTGGTGTCGCTGCGGGTGAGAGTGAAAATCCGCGTGAGAATGTACCTCGTGCCATTCGGCAGGTATTCTGGCGGATTCTGATCTTCTACATTTTGGCTATCACGGTAATCAGTTTGATCATCCCGTATACGCATCCGAACCTGCTCAAAGGTGATCTGAACAATATCGGTGTCAGTCCATTTACGCTGGTATTTGAAAAAGCCGGGCTTGCCATTGCAGCTTCGGTCATGAATGCAGTCATTCTGACCTCTGTGCTGTCTGCCGGCAACTCTGGCATGTATGCTTCAAGCAGGGTCCTCTATGCTCTTGCCCGTGATGGCAAGGCGCCGCGTTTCCTTGCACGACTGAACAAAAAAGGCATTCCAATGAATGCCCTGCTTGTAACTACAGCTGTCGGCATGCTGGCGTTTCTCGCTTCCCTGTTCGGTGACGGTATTGTGTATACCTGGCTGCTGAATGCCTCCGGCATGTGTGGATTTATCACCTGGCTAGGCATCGCCATCAGCCATTATCGCTTCCGCCGGGCTTATGTTGCCCAGGGCAGGGACTTGAAAGACTTGCCTTATCGCGCACGCTGGTTCCCGTTCGGACCGATATTCGCTTTTGTACTCTGTATCATCGTTATTATCGGACAGAACTACCAGGCCTTTACGGGCGATCAGATCGACTGGAGCGGAGCGCTTGTTGCCTACCTGAGTGTACCGCTGTTCCTGATTCTATGGCTTGGTTACAAGTGGATCAAGAAAACCAAAGTGGTGCCGCTGAAGGAATGTGACTTCTCCCCTACGGATTCCTCTGCGCAGTAATCTCATAGAAAATCCCCCTGCTTCTGACCGTTCTGTACGGTTTAGAAGCAGGGGGATTTTGTTTTGAATAAGATGAAGGCGTTATTACATCCGCCTTGATTCATAACGTCCAATTGATCTTCACACGCAGATCCGTTGTATCTTCCATTTTGGACACATAATACGATATCGATTTCATCCCGAGCTGATACAAATTCTGCAAATCTTCAACCAGACTGGTCTCGGTACCTTTGTACCTGAAAGTCAGTGTGGTTCCACCTTCCTTCAGCACATTCTGCACCTTGGTTTCCAGTGCGGAATGTCCACTAACCGCATCTTTCTCGTCATAGAGCGAATATTCCAGCGTGTGGTACAGCTTCTGATACGCAGGTGCCTTGCTGCCGCCGCTCTGTATCAAGGTTTGCAGGGCCTCCCGGTAAGGAGCTGGTGCAGTCGGATATTTGCCTTTGCCCGTCCAGATATGGTCACGTGCCATCTCGTCATCGCTGAGCAAATAGTAATTATGGCTAACTTTCCCTTTACGGTCAGGTGTCGGATCATCCCAGGTCGTGTCCATGTGGTACCATTTGCCGTCCAGCTTCACAATATTCCACGCATGCAGCTGATCACCTGCCGTACCTTCCACAATCCGGTTCTCAATGCCGACCTGTTCCAGCATCCGGTATGCCAGCAGGGAATACCCCTGACATACGGTGCTGCCCGTGACAAGTCCATCATAGGCCGTGTATTTCTGAAGAGAAGTATCATAGGCAAGATGGAGAACAATCCAGTCATGGATCGCTTTTACCTTTTCATGATTCGTCATGCCAGGTGTAATAATCTCTTTTAAAACATGGGTTACTTTGCGGTTAACGTAATCGGTCTGTTCCTTGGTCTCCCGGTAGGACAGATTCACATGGACCTCGGCCGACACGTTGGAACCTTTATAATTAAAAGCATAACTCTTGACGGTATATTGGATATAGGGATCACTGGTCATTGCTTCATCAATGGAGCTCTGGAGCTGCTTTTTGAGTCCTTTCACATCGCCCTTGTATGTAAATACAAGCTCCTCCGTTCGCTGTGACATGGCTGTAAGCAGCGTCTGACGTAAATCCTTGGTTGTGGAAATATCTGATGTGTCGGATGCAGCATACAGTTGATCCAGGTCAACCGCACGAGGTAAAGCCACCGCAATCAGACAGCCTGCCAGCAATATGGTGATCACTCGTTTTCCGTTTTTGCCCATGAAAGGATACCACCTCTCTTTGCAACATTCTCAAGCCTCATTGTATCACAAAAGGATCTGACGTCAGGCTTCTAGTTTTGTCGAAAAGCATCAAAAGAGACCTTCCGCAGAAGGTCTCCCTTGTCTTCAGCAAAAAAACACATACCCGCTATATCCAGCCTATGACTTACCAGAGCGGGTTATGCAAGAATACCTCTTAATACAGACGACTACCTGTCATAAATGAATCTGTCTTGCCCTGCAGCTTGGCCAATCGCTCCAGTACCTGTGACGCTTCAGCAACAGTCACTTTGCGCGCCGGCATGAAACGTCCTTCAATGGAAGGAAGCAATCCCAGCTTCATGCTAAGAGATACGGCACCTTTATTGGTAATCGAATTCGCATCTACAAGGTTCGGCAGATCTGATGGCATGCTGTAGAAACCAGCCAGCTTCTCGTAACGAAGGATACGGACAAGTAATACAGCCAGCTCTTCCCGAGTCATCTCATCCTGTGGATTCAGACTGACCTCTGGATCAGCGCCAGCGAGCCAGCGCTGGTCAATTAGTGTACGCACTGCCTGATAGTAAGGGCTATCCGGCGTAATGTCCGCATACAGCTTGTCATCCCCGTTCACCGTGTAATAGATGTCCAGATTCGGATTAACTGCTCTTGCGAGATAGTTAAACCAATCTCCTCGGGTAATCACCCGATCCGGGAAGACACGTCCCTGCTCATCAGGGACCAGGACGCTATGCTGGGTCATATTAAGGATGGCCTCTTCGGCCACATGACCAGCAATATCACTAGGTGCAGCTTGAGCTGCCGTGCTGGAAGTGTTGTACAAAGACGTCCATTCGCCTGTATTGGCATCAAGTACTTCATAGCCGCCGTTGATCGATTGATCATCCCGTGTAGGCATATATGAAAGATTGATCCCCGACGGCGTGACTTGGCCACTGCTCGTGCCCAGTCCACCATAACGGGAGTATGCCAGAACCAGCTTGAATTCTTCGAGGTAGGCCGCTTTTGCCTCTTCGTAGCTGATCGCAGGCTCTTTGCTTGCAGGCAGCTGCTCAGGCGTTGCAGCAAGATTGGCATAAAATTCGCTAATCGTTCCATCGTTCAGGACCTGTACCTGCACCAGATCATCCTTAATGGCGATTCCATTCAAGTAACGCTGAAAAATGAACGTACGTGCGTCCTCTACCTCAAGCACGCTGGACAGCTTGAACTGCTCCGTGGCATCCGGCACAAGTGCAATAACCGAATTAATCGCAAGTTTCTCGGCTTGTGTACGGGTTACGGACTTGCCTTCATTTTTCTCATCGGGGTTCTCTTGTGCGGCATCCGAACCTATTCGCTGATACAGGCTATAGCTGTAAATTTGTCCGGTGGTGGCATCCACTTGTGCTGAAATGTCCCGCATGAACATATAGGACATATTCGCGTTCCGGTTGCTCCAGCTCAGACTCCAAACCTGATTGTTCGGGCTCCAGTAGCTGCCTTTATTTAACTGGCTGTAATCCAGCTTGTATCCTTCCGGAATGTCAAAGCTCTTTTTCACCAGGCTCTCCGCCTGCTGGGCATTCAGTCTCTGTCCTTTCGCTGGAACAAAAGCGGCCACACTGCCTTTCAGCGGTTTGTCCTGTTGTACGGTATCCTCGGTAATGACTTTTCCAGTCATGGCGTTGAACCGCTCCAGTGTATTCGCCTCAAGCGGAACCATGCTGGAATCCTTCGGCGTATATCCAAGATAATACTGCTGACCTTGCTTGGAAGACAGGCGGTTTTTCGAAATGTAGGCGAGCTCCACATCGAACTGGTCTTCGAATTGCTGCCTTGCCTTCTCTGCAGACACAGCCGGTTTCGATGAAGGATACTCCGCCGCGGTCGTCATTCGTGAATATCCTGTTACCAGGCCACTTTGATCCACACTTATGTAAACCCTCTCCGCCTCAGATAACAAACCGTCATGCTTCAGTTGGTATGCAAATTGATATTCGGTTCTGCCGAACAACGATTGCTGTCCCGCCGGTTGGTACAGGTCTCCCAAAGATGCGTATGCACCTTCCTTCAAACCAGGGATGGCCTTGTACAGAAAGGCCACAGCCTGCTCTTCCACTTCATCCTTGGTCAGTTTGGCTTCTGACCCCGATAACTGCTTATCCAGCAAATCAGATGGCAAATGTACACTCAGGACTTCCCCTGTCCCTGCATGTACAGATGCGCCGAACCCCATGGAATGATTCCCCTCGGTAATTTGAAATCCGATATCCCATGTTTTGTACTCCAGCGGTGGGAATTGGTTGTTCGGATCAAATTGTGACGAGGTGATGGTCGCCTTTTTCAACATCGGAAACAGTTTCAATATATTCTCACTGGCTTGCTTGGAGGAGATTTTAGCCCCCTCAGGCACGTCATTGCTAGTCACGTCTAGTTGTTCATTTTCCCCCGGTACAGCTTCTGTTACCTGTTCTGCTTGTGCTGCTGACACGCTGCCTGCAAACCCTGGAGTCTGCGATGCCAGAAGCAATGCCGCCATGGCTGCTGAAGCAGCTCTGGCTGTCATCATTTTGAATCGAATCTGAAAACTCAAATCTGGACCTCTCCCTTCAATTTCATACATGGATGTATGCGAAATAACCCTGCATGAATATTGCCAGTCTATTCTATGATACCATAAGCTTCCTTTTTAATCGTCATTTTCCCAACAATTTTACAAATGAGAATTTTTGCATAATGGTTGCAACATACCAAAAAACGCCAACCTGGTTGGCGTTTTACTGTTAGCCTGATTGTCATGCAGGCTGACGGTTTATTAGGATTTATTAGAGGTTATATCCGAATTGTTCGGTTGAGCCTGAACCTGAACATGTTTTTTCAAGAACGGAATGACGGTCTCCCAGAAGGCAGGGTCTTCCTCTGAGCAGCTGTGTCCACCGCTATTCACCCACAGATGCTCTACAGGCGGATCAGCCTTGGACATGAAGTATTCCAGCTCACTTGGCGGGATAAAATTATCTCCCTTGGAATGCACCATAAGCAGTGGCAGCTGCATGCCTTTACGCCGTTCATTCAGCAGCAGGACCGGATCGCGCTGGCGGTACGTTTTCAGTGATTCACCGAGCCTCCAGAACCAGATCCGCGGAATCAACTGTGCCAGTGGGAACAGCGGCAACCGCCGGCGTTTCAGCTCCGAACTGACGATTACTTCAAACTGGGATGGCATCGAATCCGTGATGACGGCCGACACCGGAATATGTTCCGTTACCGCCATGATCGTTCCCAGACCTCCAAGGGAATGTCCGAGCACGCCGATGGCACCCGGATCGATCTCCGGCCGAGAGGTGGTGTAGCGTAGTGCCGAGAGCAGATCGTCACGGAACAGATAGGCAGACGCTGCTTTTACCGGATCACTCGCCCCATGACTCCGGACATCATACATGAAGAGAGCATATCCGGCTTCCCAGATGGGACGTGCGTAACGGAGCACACGTGATCGGTTGGAACCCCAGCCATGGGCGATAATGATTAATGGCCAAGGTTTGGGAACATGGGCACCAGCCGGAATAAACCATCCATGAACCCGTCCTCCGCCACTCTCGAAGGTGACATCTTCGAATGGCATGGGCGGAGTAATCGTGATGGGGATCTTTTTGGGTGTCTGACTCTTCACCGCTGCCTTCCATAAGCCACCTGCCGTCACGGCAGCAACCGCAATAACTCCACTAATCATCGTTCTGGCTTTCACTGTGCATTTCTCCTCTCCGGCCTCTGTCTTACACCTATTCTACGCCAATACCATTAACGTTCTGTTAAATAGCTACATCTTTTATATATACCCAAATATACATATTGTTGATTGCGTTTTTTACATTTAGACTCTGGCTGCTTCCACAAATGCATGTGTACATGCTGCAATCTGTTCATGATTACCTCCATCCAGTGCTTCTCTCGGCAAAAGTGCACTGCCAAGTCCTACAGCTGCTGCACCAGCAGCAAAGTAGTCTGTGATATTGTTTAGATTAGCTCCGCCCGTTGCAAGCAGCGGGATATGATTAAGCGGTGCCTTGATCTCCCGTAAATACGGCAGTCCCAGACTCGCCATCGGAAATAGCTTCACCACACGTGCGCCTGCTTCATAGGCAGCAACAATCTCGGTAGGTGTCATGGCTCCCGGCCATATTTCCACCCCATGTTCTACAGCATATTCAATAACGGACAGATCGACATTGGGCGATACCAGAAATTGAGCACCTGCTGCCACTGCATCCTTGGCCATCTGCACATTAAGAACCGTTCCTGCTCCAATATAAGCCTGTCCTTCATGCCGGGTCCGCCAGTCTCCGATAATCTCATGTGCCCCGGGTGTATTGAGCGTTACTTCCATCAGGCGGATTCCACCGTCTGTCATGCCTTTTCCTGCTGTTATTGCTGCTTCCCGGCTAATGCCGCGAACAATGGCAACCAGCCTCGACTCCAGTAGTACTTCCGTCAAATTCATGCGAGCTTCCCCTTGCTTCATAGATTCGGCAGCCGAAGACAATATTAGTATCACCGCTTTTCCGTTAATTCATATTGTAAAACGAATTTATCCTTGATGAAATACACAACCCAAAAAACCTCTCTTATCAGCATGGGCGAATGTCGGTGGAGAACCCCCATTCAACCCATGACCATAAGAGAGGTTTTGCCGGATTCAAGCCTCTTCCAATACACTTTCCTTTTCCAGATCCTTGAAATACTGATCATTGTACAGCATGCTGGGGTGTGTAGGATGATATGCAAGAGCAATATCATTGTGCTCCTTCGCCTTGGCACGATTGCCCAGCCGATCATAACATACGCATAGCTGCAAGTGGGGCATCCATGTCCAGGCTGCTTCGTTCAGCACGACCATCGGATCGGCTGGACGAACAGCATGGGTCGCCTGTTCATACCAGAATACTGCCTTGCGATAATCTCCTCGATCGGCGAAATAACCCCCCAGGCGGCAGCAGATCTCTGCTCTCGGCAAATCATAGGCAAACGACCTCAGAAGCGCTGAAACTTCCTGTTCGGAGTGCCCCAATGCCGCTTCGCAATCTGCAATTTTTTGGCAGGCAGCAATCTGATCCTCCACCCAACCAAGACCCGTATTCAAAAACTTCCCGTAGTATGTAATCGCATCCTCATGCTGTCCATGATCTTTCAGTTCATTACCGAAGTAATAGAGATCCCGGGGAGTAAAATGTTCACCTGCTTCCTCACGCTTCCGGTAAATCCTCAGGTTGCGGTCGGTGTACTCCTTGTCTTTCTTATGGGTCACCGCAATATCGCTATGCAGCAAATTGCCGCCAACTTCCAGATATTCATGCACTGCACCGATCCAGCGGAAATTTCGATCCCGTCGCACCAGTCGATTCCTTCTCAAACTGTAGGCAACCTTCCCATCTGGAGTGAATGACAAATTATAGTCCATGGTAACGCTGTCCACTGCAGGATCAAGAGAGTGTTTCAAATCAATAAGCTTCGCCCGGTCATTCGGTTCGAACACATCATCAGCATCCAGCCAAAGTATATATTCTGTGGTTGCCTGATCAAATGCAAAATTGCGAGCAGCTGCAAAATCATCGATCCATTCAAAATTAACAATTCGTTCTGTATATTTGGCTGCAATTTGACGTGTGCGATCGGTTGAGCCCGTATCCACGATGACAATCTCGTCGGCAATGCCCTTCACTGAATCCAGGCATCTGGCCAGGGAAGCCTCTTCATTTTTCACAATCATACACAGCGTAATACGAATTGCCTCTTCTCCTCGTCTGACCCTGCGATTGTACGCAGCAGCACCGGGAAGTTCAGATAATCGG
This sequence comes from Paenibacillus sp. P13VS, assembly GCF_015143645.1. Classification (NCBI taxonomy): domain Bacteria; kingdom Bacillati; phylum Bacillota; class Bacilli; order Caryophanales; family Paenibacillaceae; genus Paenibacillus; species Paenibacillus sp. P13VS. Next base: position 63,149 of record NZ_WYEV01000009.1, read on the forward strand.
TAGATATGATAGGCCGGATGATGAGTATCCACGTATAAACGAAAACCGAGTGCTTGGGCTCGAATGCAAAAATGACGATCCTCACCCCAGAACGATACATTCGGAATCTGATCGAAGGAAACCCCACCCACCAGAGCATTCTTGCGAATGAGCGTACATGCACCGAGCCCACCCACTTCGTAACAGCCTGGCACTCGCAATTGATTTAGAAAGGCATCGGTTTGCGTGTTCTCATCCAAAATTTCCTTACCCGCTTCGGATTTCCCGCCTTTTCGGTACAATGCGTACTCATCCTGCAGCCATACCTGCGGCATTTCTCTTGTACCCGGCTGCCAGCGCGTCCAGAAAATATTCGATACAATATCCTTGTGCGTGGAAGCAAGCTGTTCCAGCGTGCGGGGATGCAGCACAAGATCCGAATCAATCAGGAAAACAGCATCGTAATTCTGTTCGCGGGCGTACTGCAAGATGCGGTTTTTCAATCCGGCTACCCGCCAAATCTGTTCGTCGCGCCAGTAATGACCTCCCTCATCCCTGCTGTATGTCCCTTTTCCCTGAGCAGTTCCATCATCGTTATCGGATTCAAATACCGTTCCTTCCTGCTGGGATGCAAAATCACGAAGGATATTGGAAGACGCCTCCTCTTCATTATCGTCTATAAACAAATAGTCCGTCTCCACCGTCGTTCGCTCCAAGAAGGTCAGAGATTCCAAAAATTCACGGAGCACTGCTGCGGTTTGACGAACCGGACTGGCAATCAGCACCTTCTCCTTCGGTTTTACCTTATTCAAGTACAGGCCCCCTTTCTTATTCCATCCAGGGCAGCAGCCTTGGATCTGTATCCAGAATGGATTCATACTGTTCTCTCCAGCCGTACCTTGCATCCGGGTCCAGTGCCTGATAACGCTCGAATTTGCGGATGCGATCCTCCTCGCGAGCCCAGCCGTAATGCTTCACACGAGGCGTATGACATCCATAGGCAAAATGCTGGATCGTAAGGGGGAAACGTCCGCAGTGCTGCGGGATTTCCTTCCACTCATAAGTTAATCCGGGACGATAACGGACGAGAAATGGACGGTAATATGCATGCGCCTGCCAATATTGATCCTCCCGGTAGTGCGTATCACTCCACATATCAAACAATCTGAAGTAGATCGCGTCCTCGCTACTTCCCAGGAGCTGATTGCGCTGTATGCCAAAGTCAGCCGTCAGAATCTCATCGGCATCCAGATTCAGTATCCATTCAGGTCCAGTAGCTATCGTCGCCTCCCATTGCTGCTTACGCAGACTCACTTCATCGGCGAACCGGGATGCCCGATTTTCAACCATGACCAGGGGAATCCCTTCAAGCAGCTCTTTACATAGAGCAACCGTATGATCGGTGCTCCCATCATCTATGATGACCGCACGATCAATCCAAGGCCGGTGCGTTTGCAGTGCCTGTCTAAGATATCGCTGTTCTTCATTACGTACGATCATGGACAGCGTAATATGTGGTCTGTCCTCTTCCTCACGGTCATTCAAAGCTTCACCCCCGCGTCTTAAGCTGACTTCTAGTATCTCTCAAGGATTTGCTATCTGATTGCATAGAAAAAAGGCATATAGGACTGGATCAGAGCCTATTTACAGGCTTAAGTATTCATCAGATAAACTTTCTTATTGACCAATTATCGGTCTCAACTTAACGTTTGGCTTCTCGGCTTATGCCAATCCTCTATATTCATTCTATGCAAATCCCGGATGGGGTTATGTCTGAGAACTCCCCTTTTGCTGTTCACCTCGTCACTGTGATCCGGTGCTTTTAGCTGCTTTCGTTGTACAACAAAAAAGCACTCGCTTCCGCGAGTGCCTCGGTTAACCTTTGTTACATATATTGAATGTTTCACTTTATGAATTAACGGTACTCGGCCAGACGATCATTCAGACTGCGTGTCTGACCGTATACTTCCTGATACAGTGCAAAGAGTCCATCATACACGGCTACCGTTTCCGGGTTCGGTACATAGGATTTGGCAGGGCGAATGAACGCCGCCGCACAATCCTGCAGGGAAGGGAACCAGCCGCAGCCATATGCTGCAAGCATCGCCGCGCCCATTGCTGGACCCTGCTCACTCTCAAGCTTCACAATTGTGGCGTCAAAGATATCCGCCTGCATTTGCAGCCAGGCTTCATTTTTGGCACCACCTCCGATGGAGATGACCTCATTGACCGTTTTGCCGGCACCACGCAGAATATCGATCGACTCCCGCAGGGAGAATGTAATTCCTTCCATCACTGAACGCCCAAAGTGCTCCAGCTTATGTCCGGCATCCATGCCGATAAAGCTGCCGCGAATGTTCGCATCTGGATGAGGCGTCCGCTCTCCAACAATATAAGGAGTGAATAACAAGCCGTTGCTTCCCGCCGGAACCTGATCAATCCCCTGCAGGAGAACATCAAATGATTTGTCCGCTGCAAACGTATCCTTAAACCAGGACAGGCTGTATCCAGCAGCAAGCGTTACCCCCATAATATAGAAGGCATCCTTCTCCCCATGGTTGAAAAAGTGTACTTTACCTTCAAAATCGAGATCTTTGCGTTCCTCGTAAGAAAGCACCACTCCGGACGTACCGATGCTGCACATCGTCTGTCCTTCACTCAGAATGCCTGCGCCGATTGCCCCGCATGCATTGTCGGCTCCGCCTGCAAATACTTTGGTCGCCGCCGCAAGGCCCGTTTGATCTGCGATCTCTGGAAGCAATGTGCCCACTTCTTCAAACGATTCCACGAGACGCGGACAGAGTGAGATCGGCAGTTCAAAAGCTTCCGCAATCTCCTTGCTCCACTGTTTGCCAGCAACATCAAGCAGCAATGTACCTGCTGCATCCGAATAATCCATGGCATAATCGCCAGTCAGGCGATAACGAACATAGTCCTTCGGCAGCAGGAACAAGGATGCTTGCTGCAGCAGCTCCGGCTCGTTTTCCTGTACCCACAGGATTTTAGGGAGCGTGAAGCCTTCAAGTGCACGGTTCCGGGCGATGCTTAATAGTTTATTGTCCAATACTTTCTCAATGCGGCGACACTGAGCTGTAGTACGTGTATCGTTCCACAGAATGGCATTGCGCAGTGGTTTCCCCTCTGCATCTACCAGAACGAGTCCATGCATTTGCCCGGAGAAGCTAAGCCCCTCAATTTCGGAAGGCTGTACGCCGGATACTTCCAGCAATTTGCGCAAGGAGACAATCGTCTGCTCTACCCAATCTTCCGGATTCTGCTCACTGTAGCCCGCCTTGGGCTGGTGCAGCGGGTAAGCCTCGGATGCTTCAAATGCCACTTTTCCTTCACGATTAACCAGCACCGTTTTGACTGCGCTGGTTCCCAGATCGACACCAATTACGTAACTCATGGGTTAACTCCTTTCGTTTATCACAGGTTATATCCACGAAAATCCATGTTTACATGAAAGTCACTCCGTGATCAGAAAACCCTCGGATCGCCGTTACCCCCAGATTTCCTTTATACCCTTTAGCAAGGGTGAAATCCGGGGATAAGCCTATGCTTCCGAAGCCAGTTTTCTTTCAGAAAACTCTGAGCGAACGCTACCGCTCCCTCAGGTCCTTTCTGCTCACTTCGTTCTGCATGCATTATCATGGACACACATAGATATGAAACGAGTAAAACGTACTCGTTTCTGTAGCTGAAAATCGCGCCAACGACATATAACCGTCATTAGTAATGCACATGCAAACCTAGATGCGCATAAAATTCACTCCGTTTGGTATCAAAAAACCGCCCCCGCCTTCCCAGGGGAAAGTCGGGGACGGTCCGAATGTCATGCTGTTCAACGTCCATGGTACAAGCTCGTGCATATATGGGCTGTGTCCCTAGCCAAGCTTATACAAGTTGATTCCAGTTATTAGTCAGCCAAGATGTATTGGTTGAGTTTTGCTCTCAGCAATTCTTGACGACCGGATTGGTTTTTGCGTGGGCTTTCGTTGTTCAGTGCGTATTCTGCAAGGGAAGCCAGAGTCGCTTTGCCTGCAACAACCTCAGCACCGATACCTTCTTTGAAGCTGCTGTAACGTTTTTCGATGAAGTCATCGAATACGCGATCTTCGATCAATTTAGCAGCTACTTTCAGACCTTTAGCATACGTATCCATACCTGCGATGTGAGCCAGGAACAGATCGTCTGCTTCGAAGGATCCACGGCGTACTTTGGCGTCGAAGTTCACGCCGCCACGGCCGATACCGCCGTTTTTCAATACTTCGTACATCGTCAATGTTGCATCGTACATATCCACTGGGAACTCATCCGTATCCCAACCGATCAGCATATCGCCTTGGTTGGCATCCAGGGAACCGAGCATGCCGTTTGTACGGGCAACACGGATTTCGTGATCGAATGTGTGACCTGCCAGAGTTGCATGGTTTGCTTCCAGGTTCAGTTTGAAGTGTTTGTCCAAACCGTATTTTTGCAGGAAGGCAATGGAAGTCGCTGCATCATAGTCATATTGGTGTTTCGTTGGCTCTTTTGGTTTAGGCTCGATCAGGAATTGTGCGTCAAAGCCAATTTCCTTCGCGTAGTCTACAGCCATGTGGAACATGCGGGCAATGTTGTCCTGCTCCAGCTGCATGTCTGTGTTCAGCAATGTGTCGTAACCTTCACGGCCGCCCCAGAATACATAGTTTTCAGCGCCCAGACGTTTACCCACTTCCAGACCTTTCTTGATTTGCGCTGCTGCATGTGCGTACACGTCAGCATTGCATGTGGAAGCCGCACCAAACATGAAGCGCGGGTTGGAGAACATGTTCGCCGTGTTCCAGAGCAGTTTTTTCCCGCTGGATTTCATGTGGTCTTCAATCAGGTCAACGATCGTGTCGATGTTGCTGTAGAACTCACGCAGGCTGTTGCCTTCTGGTGCAATGTCCACATCGTGGAAACAGAAGAACGGGAGATTCATTTTTTCCAAAAATTCAAAAGCCGCTTCCACGCGAACTTTCGCGAGGTCCAGACCCGAGTATTTATCCCAAGAACGAACAGCTGTCTCTGCACCGAACGGGTCACTGCCGCCTGCAGTTAATGTATGCCAGTAAGCCATGCCGAAACGGAAGTGCTCTTCCATCGTTTTGCCAGCAACAACTTCTTCCGGATTATAATGTTTGAATGAAAAAGGATTGGTGGAGTCTTTGCCTTCAAATGCGATTTTATTAACGGATTCAAAATAGGCCATGTAAAATGCCTCCTCAATAGTTTTAAAGAAATCGTTTACACCGTTATCCTATCACATCAGTTATACTTTGTCTATTGGTTAAACAAAGTAAAATAAAATTGTTTTTTCCGGGGTTGTTTACGCTATAATAGTCGAATAGCTTGAGCACCGGATGAATGATTGAACCCTTTTATATACAGAATAGGAGTGCCTGATTGTTATGAAAATTACCGGAGACCAGATGCTGGTCAAAAAAATAAACAAGTCCATCGTCCTTGATACGATTCGTCGTCATGCCCCTCTTTCCCGGGCAAGAGTATCCGAAATTACGGGACTTAACAAAGCAACCGTGTCCAACCTTGTTGCCGATCTCATCAGCGATGAGCTTGTCCAGGAGATTGGTCCGGGTGAATCCAGCGGTGGCCGCAAGCCGCTCATGCTGCTGTTTCGAGGTACGGCGGGATATGCAGTTGGTCTGGAGCTGAGCGTAACTCACCTGAAGGGTGTGCTTACCGATCTGGAGGGCCATATCATAACGGAGTATGCCATTAAGCTGGAACAGCATGATGTGCCTTCCGTATTGGAACAGTTGAAACGTGCAGCAGTACATCTGATTCAGTTGGCTCCCCCCTCCCCACATGGTGTAATTGGTATTGGCATTGGGGTACCCGGGATGGTGGATGAGGCTGGTACAGTGCTGTTTGCACCCAACCTGGGTTGGGAGAAGGTCGAGCTTCGCTCCATGCTGGAGGAGATGTTTGAGCTTCCTGTAACGATTGACAACGAGGCCAATGCAGGGGCTCATGGGGAATTGAATTTTGGCAGCGGCATTGGGGTACGTCATCTCATCTATATCAGTGCAGGGATGGGTATCGGATCGGGCATTATGGTAGACGGTGAATTGTACAAAGGTGCCTGGGGCTACGCCGGGGAGACAGGCCACATGTCAATCGAAGCCGAAGGCAGACCCTGCTCTTGCGGCAATCACGGTTGCTGGGAGCTATATGCTTCCGAAAAAGCCTATGAGCACCCCGACCACCAGCTTCATTTGCCAGCCCACACCACCCGCGAGCTCGTAGAATATGCACAGCAAGGTCATGAGGCCGTATTGAACTTATACGAAAACATCGGCCGCAAACTGGGCGTGGGCATCACGAATATCGTTAACAGCTTCAATCCCGAGCGCATCATCATTGGCGGGCCACTCTCCGAAGCAGGTCCATGGATTGAAACAGCGCTCAAACAAGTTGTGGAAGAGCGTACACTGCCCTATCACCGTCGCAGTTTGCAAATCGAATGGGCAGCACTGGGCAGCCGTTCTACCCGTATTGGTGCCGCTTACTCTGCTATTTCCCAGTTTCTAGGCAAAATAAGAGTGTCGGTCTAATAACTGCTGAAAATTGACATCATTTTGCCCCATTTCCTCCCTTTTTGTTAAAGAAATCCAGAGTTATAATGAGGATATGTGATTTTTGTCATGGCGGGATGATTGCTGCTGTGTTAATTCCTATAACGAAACGGAGTGAAAACCCGTGACCTACGTGGATACTTCAGATATCTCGGCGCAAATGTTTGTCACCGTACTCCTGTTCTTGATCGTGCTTGCGCCGCTGTTCAGCCTCGGCATACTTCGATTGTTTCAGAGCAAAAAGAAGGCTGGGTTCATGTATATGCTGTCAGGCGTATTGGTGTATGTAGTTTTTCAGACGTTTATGAGCATCTTTTTTTAGATGAAAACCCTCGTTTTAAATGACGAAATCCCCTTCCGCAGTGAATCTAGAGTTCATGTTACCATGTGCTCCTGATCACTGGCGCAAGGGGATTTTTCACTTCAAAAAATAACGTAATGCCAACAAAAGAAGCCTTAGTCCAGAGCAGGACCAAGGCTTCTTTCTGTTATATATTCAAACGGCTCGCGCGAACCGGAATAGCTCCATTCATTCTACATGATCCGATGGGGATAATTAAGCGTCCAGTGCTTTTGCGAATTGTGTTTTGTTCATACCCAGGATGCGGTGTTCGCCAATAACAGTCAGAGGTACTGCACGTACGCCCATATCCCATACTTGTTGTGCAAACTCGTCACTTGTCTCAATGTTGCGCTCTTCATAAGAAATTCCTTTATCAGCCAGGAACGTCTTCACTGCTTTGCAGTTCGGGCAGTTGGTCGATGTGTATACAATTACGTTTTCCATTATTCATTCACCTCATATAGTTTATATATAGTTATAACGTTAATTTACCCATTTAAACGAAATACCTTACAGTGCTACTGCGCTATGCTCCAGGCTTTCGATGAATTTCTCTGCATCCATTGCAGCCATACATCCGCTGCCTGCCGCTGTAATCGCTTGTTTGTAGCGTGTATCTTGAACGTCTCCACAAGCGAATACGCCTGGAATGTTCGTTTCAGAAGTACCTGGTGTGGTCATAATATACCCATGTTCATCCGTTGTAATCTGTCCACCAAGGAACCCAGTGTTTGGTGTGTGACCGATCGCTACAAATACGCCGCTTGCCGGAAGAATCTCTTCTTCGCCCGTTGCGTTGTTCAACACTTTCAGTCCAGTTACCCCATGATCACCAGCAATGACTTCGATCGGCGTACGGTTCAGAGCCATTTCCACTTTTTCGTTGCTGCGTGCACGGTCTTGCATGATTTTGGAACCGCGAAGCTCCTCACGACGGTGTACCAAAGTTACTTTGGAACCGAAACGGGACAGGAAGCTTGCTTCTTCCAATGCAGAGTCGCCTCCGCCGATAACGATGATTTCTTTATTGCGGAAGAAGAATCCGTCACATGTTGCGCAAGTGCTGACACCGCGGCCCACGTTTGTTTCTTCTCCAGGAATACCAAGGTATTTAGCAGATGCACCAGTAGACAGGATTAAGGTTTCCGATACCAGTTCACCCATGCCCTCAACCTGAATTTTGAACGGACGCTCACTCATATCGACGTTGTTTACCCAGCCTGTGCGGAATTCAGCGCCAAAACGTTCTGCTTGTTTACGCATGTTATCCATCAGTTCAGGACCCATAATACCATCAGGGAAACCTGGGAAGTTCTCCACTTCCGTTGTTGTTGTCAGTTGGCCACCAGGTTGTGGTCCTTCGATAACCAGTGGGTTAAGGTTGGCACGAGCCAGATAGATTGCTGCTGTCAGCCCTGCTGGGCCTGTTCCGATAATAATGGATTTATACATGTATAGTTCCTCCCCCGAGTTCTGCAAAAAGGTTGGGCTCACTAGCATCAAAAGCAAATGCCCCTGCATACACTAGATCGATATAAGCCTAATTCATGTCCACAAGACCTGCCCAATATGACAATTGCCCTATGCAGAAATGGAATTCTAATTTATAATCATTCTAATCTGTTGTTCATTATGATCTCTTTTAACTACGGTGTCAATGCTCGGCAGCGATTATGAAGAAGTCTTCATCAGGAGGGAAAATGGAAGCATGAACGATGCACTCATTGGCAGCTTTATCTCAGCCATGTCTACCGGCCTTGGGGCGGTACCTATTTTATTTATGCGGAAAGTAACACACCGTCTGCGCGATATCTTGCTTGCTTACGCAGCAGGCATCATGACCTCGGCTTCGGTGTACAATCTCATTCCCGAGGCGCTGGGGCAGTCGAACCTGTTCGTGCTCGCTCTTGGCATTATGCTCGGCAGCATGGTTTTGCTGGTACTCGAAATGAAGATCCCTCATGTGGATCTGGAGAATCCGGAGAAGATGCCATTTAAAATTGAAGCCAAAGCCTTCATGATTATTGCAGCCATCACCATGCATAACCTGCCCGAAGGCCTATCTGTAGGTGTCAGTTACGCCAGTACCGATGCCAGTCTGGGGAATCTCATTGCCTTTTCGATCGGTTTGCAAAATGCTCCCGAAGGATTCCTGGTTGCTCTGTTCCTGGTGAATCAGAATATCGGCCGCTTCAAGGCACTTGGAATCGCTACCCTGACAGGAGCCGTCGAAATTATCACCGCCATGATCGGCTACACGCTTAGCAGCCTTGTCGCAGGACTTGTCCCTTACGGGCTTGCATTCGCCGCAGGTGCAATGATGTTCATTGTATATAAAGAACTGATTCCCGAAAGTCACGGAGATGGCAACGCACGTGTAGCCACCGTTTCATTTTTGCTGGGACTCATTACGATGATTGGTTTGACTGAGCTATTCTAAGCAAGACTTTTCCGTAGATAAACGTACATGCCAAAGAACCTGAGGACAGATCATTCTGCCCTGCAGGTTCTTTTTTTGGTCACAAATGAAGATTACATGAAATTACTGGGAGACTTTGTAAGGCTGGCTGAATACGTCCCATTAGGATGCATAGAACGGTTTCCTACAGATTCATTTTCCGGATCATTAGCGAAGCAGTCTTAAACCATTGAGTATTACCAGAATCGTGCTGCCCTCATGCCCAACAACCCCCAGCGGCAATGCAACACCCTGCAGAAAATTCCCCGCAATCAGTGCCAGAATAACCGTAATGGCAAAAAACATATTCTGCTTCGCGGTCCGTTGTGCTCTTCGTGCCTGCTCAATCACCCAGGCAATTTCCTCAATATTATCATTCATGAGCACTACATCAGCCACCTCCAGCGCTGTCCCGCTTCCCGACATTCCCATGCCCATGCCCACAGTAGCCGCTGCAAGTGCAGGAGCGTCATTCACACCATCACCAACCATGAGCACCTGTCCGTACTCCTGACGCAATGCCTGTACCTGTTTCACTTTATCTTCGGGAAGCAGATCGGCATAGACGAGACTTACTCCTATTTCCCGTGCGATTACAGCTGCAGATGTGGCCCGATCACCTGTCAGCATGGCCACCTTCACGCCCATATCCTCCAGCTTCTTCACTGCTGCTGCGGCTTGTGGACGAACGGTATCCCGCATGGCGATCAGGCCAGCAAAATGGTTATCCGCCATGACGATGGATACCGTTTTGCCTTCACGCTCAAGTCGTGCACGTTCGTCGTGCCAGTGTGAATGGGTATCCAGGTGTATCTCATTCGTTTTCCCAATCTTCCAGAGAACACCGTGTACGTACCCTTCAATACCCCAACCCGTCAGTGTTTGTACCCGTTCGGCTTCTTGCGTCACAATACCTTCACGCACTGCCTGATCTACAATGGCTCGAGCCAGCGGGTGCATGGACAAGTTCTCAATGGCAGCTGCTGCAGACAGCAGTTCGGCGCGACTTATGCCCTCGGCTGTTAATATATCTGTGACTTGGGGAGTACCCATGGTCAATGTCCCTGTTTTATCAAAAGCCACGACTCGGGTCTGAGCCATATTCTCCACGTGGGCCCCTCCCTTGAACAGAATACCGCGACGTGCACTGCTGGACATCGCAGACAGCATGACTGGCATGATGGAGGAAACCAGTGCACAAGGTGAAGCTACAACGAGAAAAACCATGGCTTTATAAAAAGCCTCATTCCAAGTCCAGCCCAGCAGCAGTGGAGCTCCTGCGATAACCATTAAAGTTACACCCACAACCACTCGTGCGTAAATGCCTTCGAATCGCTCTATGAAACGCTGTGAATCCGGCACTTCGGCTTGTGCCTCTTCGACCAGCTTAATGATTTTGCCAAACAGCGAACCTGCAGCCGACTTCGTTACCTCTACATACAGAGCTCCTTCGCCGTTCACCGTTCCTGCATAAACCTCGTCTCCCTCAGCTTTATCCACCGGCAGGGATTCCCCCGTAATGGAAGCCTGATTAATGAATGAACTCCCGCGATATACGGTACCGTCGGCCGGGATTAATTCCCCCGGTTTGACCAGCAGCAGGTCACCAGGCATCAGCTCATCAATGGCAACAAGATTCATCTGTCCCTTCTCAATACGGAGTGCTGTCTCCGGCTTAAGTGCCATCAGCGATGAAATATCCTTATGGCTCCGTTCCGTCGCATAACTTTCCAGCGCACCACTTAACGCAAAAATGAAGATCAGCATCGCGCCCTCATTCCAATATCCAATAGCTGCTGCACCCAGTGATGCTGCAATCATGAGCAGATTCACATCCAGATCGCGGTCCTTGACCAGTGTCTCCACCCCCTCCTTGGCCTTGGTCCATCCTCCGATTGCGTAAGAAACGATGTACAGCATGATGGATATTGCATTGAAATAGGGTGAAGTTCCCCATGCAACAAGCATTAATAACCCGCTGCCGAGAGCCGCCTGCATCTCCTTATTCCGGAGCATGGCGCGAAAATTAGGTTTACGTCCACGGTTCGGGTTAGGTGACTGGGCAGAGTTCTGTTCTGCTTGTACCTGGGTGGGTATAGGTTGATGTATCGCTTGCATGTGAATCACGATCCTTTCTTGTTTCGTTGATTAAGTAGAGTCGTATTGAGAATGAGAGCCATTGTTAATGCCCTAAAAATGACACATGCTGCTGCGGGAATCCCGCAGCAGCATGGTTTTTGAATGAGAATGATAATCATTTTTGCACTTATGCAATTATGTTTACCCAATACAACTTCGAGTATATTATAGGCCTCGATCTGACGTTTGTAAATGGGCAATTTCCTGATCACAGGCTGCTGAAATGCAAAAAAGCCGTCCGTCCTAAAGGACGGCGGCTTTCGTATGATCTGTTTGGTTACGCTCCAACACTTGCTCCCTGACTCGCCTTGATGGCCTGTTCCAGGTCATACAGGATATCCTGAATATTCTCCGTACCGATCGACAGACGGATAAGTTCAGGGTTAACGCCTGCTGCGTTCTGCTCATCTTCTGTCAGCTGCTGATGGGTTGTGCTTGCGGGGTGAATGATCAATGACTTGGAATCACCCACATTCGCAAGGTGTGAGAACAGCTTCACACTTTCGATCAGCTTACGTCCTGCATCTACACCGCCCTTAATACCAAATGTCAGGATTGCTCCCTGCCCTCTTGGCAGATACTTTTGTGCGAGTTCATAAGATGCATGACTTGGCAGACCTGCGTAGCTTACCCACAGCACATCCTCATGTTTCTCCAGATATTCCGCAACAGCCAGTGCATTGCTGCTATGGCGCTCCACACGCAGATGCAATGTTTCCAGTCCTTGCAGAAGCAGCCATGAATTAAATGGCGAGATGGTTGCGCCCAGGTCGCGCAGCAACTGCACCCGTGCTTTGATAATGTAGGCAATCGGTCCAACCGCTTCGGTGTATACCACACCATGGTAACTGGCATCCGGCTCTGTCAGACCGGGGAATTTGCCGCTCGCTTTCCAGTCGAATTTTCCGCTATCGACAATCACGCCACCAATGGATGTACCATGACCGCCAATAAACTTCGTGGCCGAGTGAACCACAATATCCGCTCCATGTTCAATCGGACGAAGCAAGTATGGGCTGGGGAACGTGTTATCCACGATCAGAGGAATACCATGCTCATGAGCAATCGCCGCAACAGCTTCAATGTCCAGCACGTTTCCTTGAGGATTACCGATCGTTTCCGCATATAATGCTTTCGTTTTCTCTGTAATGGCCGCCCTGAAATTCTCGGGATCACTGGAATCAACGAACTTCACATCAAGACCCAGCTTCGGCAATGTGGTTGAGAACAAATTATACGTACCACCATACAAGCTCGCCGAGGATACAATTTCATCCCCTGCACCTGCGATATTCAAGAGAGAAAACGTAATGGCTGCCTGCCCGGAAGCTGTAGCCAGTGCCCCGGCTCCTCCCTCCAATGCCGCAATCCGCTGCTCGAACACATCGGTTGTCGGGTTCATTAGACGGGTATAGATGTTGCCAAACTCTTTCAGACCAAACAGATTGGCAGCATGTTCCGTATCCTTGAAACCATAAGATGTGGTCTGATACAAAGGCACAGCACGTGCATGAGTCGTTGGATCAATTTCCTGGCCTGCATGAATTGCCAATGTTTCAAATGAAAGCTCACGTTCGTTTGACATAAATCTGAATCCTCCCTTGGGTTATACGTTTCAAAGATCCTGATGTCCTCACATGGTGGCGTATGTTTTCCATATTCTCTCACAAGATGTCGTGTTTGAAAAGAGTTATTTCCGATTTATCCGATAAGAAATATTTTATATGTATTGTCGACAAGGTTATACCAAAAAACCTTTGCGAGGGCAAAGGTTTTTTGGCTATTTTAATATCGCGATATCGCAGAATAAGCTTATCTTCAGCCGATTTCTACACTCTCACACCATTCCATACTTCACGCAAATGCTTGGCTGCAGGAACTGCCTCTTCGGCAGTTACCCCCTCCAGTGAGATATCGATATGTGGCTTATACGTTTTTAACAATTCAAAAAACAGCGGATAATCCAATATGCCTTCACCGGGGACTGGATTAATCTTCTCGCCCTGTGCATTGAAGGCCACATCCTTCGCATGAATGACAATGATTCGCTGGTATAGCGTCTCCATTACATCACGCAGGAAAGCTCCCTGGTCTGCAACATGCGGCTGTTTGATCAGATTGCATGGATCAAATAACATGCCCAGATTGGAGGACGGGATCTCTTCAAACAAACGAGTCATATGTTCACGCGTATGAAGTGTATGGGTAGATACAGGCTCAATGGCCGCATGTACGCCCCACTTTTCCGCTTCCTCCGTGATTTCCTCCAGCGTTTCCCGCAGCACGCTCCATGCTTTTTCTTCATACCCATCTGGGTGGGTGGCTTGGTAGGTGTCCAAACCTCCCGTTTCTGTTGCAACCATGCTGCAGCCAAAATCACGGGCATACCGCAGATGTTCCTTAAAACGCTCGATGTCTGCCCGTCTGCGCTCAGCATTCGGATCGATCGGATTAATATAGCAGCCCAGGACAGCAATCTTGACTCCGCGTCTTGCGAACTGGTCCCCAATTTCATTCGCCAGTCCTGGACTGAGCTTGCCGTTAGACGAGTCAACATCCGACAGGGCTTTTGCAAGCGCTAGCTGTACCGAATTGAATCCATGAGCTGCGATCGTCTGGGCCAGCTGGGCTGTAGGCTGCTGGCCAAACGTATGTGCCAGAATACCAAGTTTCATGTCACTGCCTCCTTCACCATTGATAGCAGAGCAGATTAACGAGCCATCCAGCCGCCATCTACATTCAGTACATGACCATTCAAATAATCCGAAGCAGATGATGCAAGAAACACGACCGGCCCTTTCAAATCTTCCGGAGTTCCCCATCGTCCTGCAGGAATGCGAGCTGTGATATCACGATACCGGTTTTCATCCGCACGAATCTGCGTGGTATTATCCGTCTCCATGTAACCTGGTGCGATCCCGTTAATTTGTACACCCTTACCTGCCCACTCATTGGCAAGCGCTTTGGTCAAGCCCGCAACCCCATGCTTACTGGCTGTATAACCCGGGACGTTAATACCTCCCTGATAGGACAACATGGAGGCGATATTGATGATTTTGCCGCTACCACGTTCAATCATGTGTCTGCCCGCCAGCTGACTCAGGAAAAATACCGTGTTCAGGTTAAGCCCGATGACATCGTGCCAGTCCTGCTGTCCATGGTCAGCCGCAGGTGTACGACGAATAATGCCCGCATTGTTAACGAGAATATCGATTTTCCCCTGGAAAGCTAATGCCTTCTCAAATACTGCCGGCAATTCATCTTCACGGCTTAAATCGGCTTCAATGATATATGCTTTGCGCCCGAGCGCTTCGATCGCGCCTGCTGTCTCGGATGGTTTTGAATAGGAAACGAGTACCACATCTGCTCCGGCCTCCGCCAGACCAATCGCCATTCCCTGCCCCAAACCACCGGAAGTACCGGTTACAAGCGCAACTTGTCCGCTTAGATCAAATGGATTCATGAATGATTCCTCCGCATGTTATGAGATGCAAACCTGTAAGTGATGCCAATCAACTTTTTGGATATGATTAGCGATTCAGAGATTAACTCCAACTGTGCGTTTAGCTTTGATAATCGACTTTGACACCGATTTGGTTATACAGTGCAGCGGTCTCTTCACCCAGCTGACTGTCACTGATAATATAGTCCAGCTCCGAACAATGCGCGAAGGTCCGCAGCGCAAATTGCCCGAATTTATAATGGTCCACCACGCCGAAGACCTGTTGGGAGGCAGAGATCATCGCTTTTTTTAGTGGAACCAGATCACCTGTATAGATGGAGAGTCCGAATTCCGGATGTAGTGCAGTGGTTGAGATAAATGCTTTGTGGATATTAAGACTGGAGATAAATGCTGCCGTATCATCTCCCACCAGCATATTACGGACTCTCGCCCCACCAGGCACGACCAGCCGGACCTGCTCCTTCTTCGTCAGCTCGGCAATAATGAAGAGATCATTGGTTACGACAGTGAGCGGCTGATTGTCCATCCGTTTCGCTATCTCGAGTGTGGTGCTCCCTCCGTCCAGCGCAATAATTTCATGGGGACGTATGTAAGCGAGCGCACGCTCGGCAATCTCCGTCTTCTCCGAATGATGCTTCTCTGTTGCTCCACGGCTGGTGAGGATACCATACTGGTCATTCTGAGCCAGCATGGCTCCTCCGTGGACACGTACAAGCAGTCCCATCGCTTCCAGCTTGTCGAGGTCCTCCCGAACTGTCTTGCCTGTCACCTGCAGCAGTTCGCTCAGATCATTAACGGTAACTTCCTGGCGCTCCAGAAGAGCCTCCATAATTTTTTCATGTCTTTTTAATGGATTCATACAATCAACTTCCTGTTTCTTGGAATTTACGCGTTTATTTCAGGTCTTTCATCGCCACGCCGTCCATATCCTCGAACGTTTGGTTCTCACCAGCCATGGCCCAACAGAAGGTATAACTGCTTGTTCCAACGCCGCTGTGAATGGACCAGCTTGGAGAGATGATCGCCTGACGGTCACGTACAACCAGATGCCGGGTCTCGTTCGGCTCGCCCATCATGTGGAATACTACTCCGTCTTCGGGCAGATTCCAATACAAATATACTTCGGAGCGGCGGTTATGGGTATGTGCAGGCATTGTGTTCCACATGTTTCCCTTGTCGAGCTCCGTGATGCCCATCACCAGCTGACAGCTCTGAATTCCGCCCTCACCCTGGTGAATGTAGCGATAGATAGTCCGTTCATTCGAACTTTCAAGACTGCCCAGATGATTCGGCTGAGCTTGTTCCTGGGTTGCCTTTTGCGTAGGATAAGCGTGATGTGCTGGTGTGGATACAAAGTAGAACTGAGCCGGCTGCTCATTGCCATTACTTTTAAATACGACTTCTTTCACCCCTTTTCCGATATAAAGGCATTCTTTGGCACCAATCTCATAACCCTGTCCATCTGCAGTGACCGTTCCATGTCCTCCAACATTAATGATACCGATTTCACGACGCTCCAGGAAAAAGTCCGTTCCAATGTCTTTCAGGTTCACTTCAAGCGCAATGTCCTTGCTCTGAGGTACCGCAGTCCCTACAATATAACGATCCACATGAGAATATACAGTAACCAGCTCGTCTGTTGCGAACAATTGCTCCATCAGAAATTCCTCACGCAGGCGAGACGTATCATAATTTTTCACTTCATTGGGGTGTGCAGCATAACGATTTTCCATCATTAATCCATTCCCTTCGTCGATTGAGTGATGTTTGAGATCATTTGATTACAAGGTTCATATAAGTTCATTTTAGTTTATTATGTATCATTTGTGTACCTTTTTTTTGAAAATAAACTGATTTTAATTAAGCTATACCTTTAGCTTCCCACTTTTGTGAAAAACAAAAAAGAGGATCTCCACGTCTGCAGTACAGACCGGGAGATCCTCTTTATTCAAATCTTAATGTGCAACGGCATTGTTCAGCATGATCCAGATTGAACCAAGAACGATGGTCAACATGATCAGCAAGCCGAAAATCAAAGCCATAACATTCCAGCGTGGTTTTCCTGTTTCACGAATATGCATGAAGAAGAAGAGTTGAACCACAAACTGTAGTGCGGCCGTTACGAGAATAACAACCATTGTTCCTGTTCTGCCCATCATATCGTTCAGTACAACCACCAATGGGATGATTGTGAGGACGATGGACAGAATGAAGCCGATGACATAGGACTTCATGGAGCCATGCTGTTCGTGAGCATGGGAATCATGTGAGTTATGCTCTGCCATCTACATCACCCCCATCAGATAAACGATCGACAGGAGGAAGATCCAGACGACGTCCAAGAAGTGCCAGTACAAGCTGATTACGTTGATTTTACCGCGAGTTACATCGGTAATACCACGTTTTTTCAATTGGAACATCAATCCGATCATCCAGATCAAACCTAACGATACGTGAAGTCCGTGAGTTCCCACGAGGGTGAAGAATGCGCCGGAAGCAGCACTCGTCGTGTAGCTGAATCCTTCGTGAATCATCTCAACAAACTCGGTTACTTCAAGTGCGATAAAGGCTGCACCGAGAACGGCTGTAACTGCCAGCCAGCTAATCAGCTGCTTCACTTTACCTTGGTTCATCGCAAGAACGGCAAGTCCGCTCGTGAATGAACTTGTGAGCAAGATGAATGTCTCGGCGATAACGCCCGGCATTTTGATCAGCTCAGACAATATTGGTCCGCCCGCCGTATTGTCACGCAACACAATAAAGGTTGCGAACAATACGGAGAACAGGATAACGTCGGAAATCAGGAAGAACCAGAAACCGAGCAATTTCAATTCTTGTGGATCATGGTGACCATGGTCGTGACCGTGATCGTGACCATGCTTAGCGGCTGCTTGAGCCATTATACCGACCCCCTTAACGACGCTTCGGTACGCTTAATTTCGTCGACCGGAATGTAATAATCCGTATCGTATGAGAATGAACGAGCGATCATGCAGATCCCTACGCCAGCGAGTCCGAGAATCGCCATCCACAGCCATCCGAATACAAAGCCGAAGCCGGCGATGAACCAGAAGACAGACATGATAAACGGAATTGCGGAGTTCTTAGGCATATGAATCGGTTCGAGCGGCTGCTCTGGTGGATAGATGCCTTTGGCACGACGTTCTTTCTCTTCCCACCACTCATCAATATCATCACCGCGCGGTGTAATGGCAAAGTTGTACTCAGGAGCTGGTGAAGGAATCGACCACTCGAGTGTACGACCATCCCATGGATCGCCGGATGCTTTGAGTGTTTTGTATTTGCGAATACCGTCTGCGATTTGTGCAACCTGGAACAAGAAACCTACACCCATCAGGAATGCCCCGATTGTGGATACGAAGTTCAGTTCCCACCAGCCGGTATCCCAGCCGTAGGTGCTCAGACGACGTGTCATACCCATCAAACCTACAGCGTACTGCGGCATGAAGCAGACATAGAAACCAATATTCCAAGTCCAGAACGCCCATTTGCCCAGTTTCTCTTCAAGTTGGAAACCGAACATTTTTGGCCACCAGTAGTACAGACCTGCGAAGTATCCGAATACTACACCACCGATCAATACTTGGTGGAAGTGGGCAATCAGGAAGTAACTGTTGTGGAACTGGAAGTCAGCAGGTGCTACGGAGAGCAGAACCCCCGTCATACCACCGACGATAAAGCATGGAATAAATGCGATTGTCCATAACATCGGGGTGGCCATGCGGATCCGTCCGCGATACATCGTGAACAGCCAGTTGAAGATTTTAACCCCTGTCGGAATGGCAATCAACATCGTTGTAACAGCGAAGAATGCATTAACGTCTGCTCCCGAACCCATCGTGAAGAAGTGATGCGCCCATGTGAAGAAGGACAGGAAGCTAATGATCAACATCGCAAATACCATTGATTTGTAACCAAACAGTTTTTTCTTCGCGAAGGTACTTACAACCTCCGAGAAGACACCGAATGCCGGCAAGACGACAATGTATACCTCAGGGTGACCCCACATCCAGATCAAGTTGATATACATCATTGGGTTACCGCCCATATCAAGCGTGAAGAAATGCGCCCCGCCGAATCGATCCAGGAAGAGCAATGCAAGTGTCACAGTCAGGATTGGGAATGCAAACAAGATGATGATACAAGTGGAGAATACCGACCATGTGAACATCGGCATTTTCATCCATTTCATGCCTGGCGCACGCATTTTAATGATGGTAACCAGGAAGTTGATACCGGTAGCCAGGGAACCGATACCCGAGATCTGTATACCCCATATATAGAAGTTCTGTCCTACCCCCGGACTGTGTGACAGCTCCGATAGAGGCGGATAACTCAGCCATCCTGCATCAGGTGATCCACCGATAACGAAGGATAGGTTGAACAGCATTGCTCCCAGGAAGAATAACCAGAAGCTCAAAGCATTCAGGAACGGAAATGCGACGTCCCTTGCCCCTATTTGTAGAGGCACAATTACGTTAAACAAACCGAACATAAATGGCATCGCCATGAACAGGATCATGATGGTACCGTGAGTCGTAAAGACTTGGTTATAATGTTCTGGATGCAAGAAATCCATGTTAGGCATAGCTAGCTGAAGACGCATCATCAGCGCATCGACACCACCACGGAACAACATGATGATGGAAGCAATGATATACATAATACCGATCTTTTTATGATCGACGGTTGTTAACCAGTTACGCCAGAGCCAGCCCCATTTTTTGAAATAAGTCAGCACCGCTACGATGGTAATCATCGTAATACCGATGGCCACGTCCGCACCATAAATCAGCGGGTCACCGGTAACGAAAAACTCCGATGCAAACTCCTTAAGTCTCTCTAACATTGGGGGCCTCCTTTCGAATCTTTAGTTAGAACTCTTGTCCACTTTCGTAGACGTATTTTCTTGGGCGCCTGAAGCTTCTTCCGAAGTTCCATGGTTATGAGCGCCTGTACCTTCAATGACATACTTGGTCACGATGTCTTGGAACAATCCTTCAGGGAAGGAAGAATAATAAGCAACATTGCTAGTTCCCGGTTCCGCCAGTGTGTTATACGTTTCTTGTGTCAGCGGTTGGGATTGTAGTTTCACTTCATCCACCCATTGGTTGAATTCTTCATCCGATGTGGCATTGACATCAAAACGCATTTGGGCGAAATGTTCGCCGGTAAAGTTGGCGCCAGAACCGAAGTAAGTTCCTTCGTGATCGGCTTGCAAATACAAGGTCATCGCCATACCCGACATCGTATAAATTTGTCCACCAAGCTGCGGAATCCAGAACGAGTTCATCGGAGAATCCGCAGTAAGCTCAAATTTAACGGGCCGGTCTGTCGGAATATTCAACGTATTGACCGTTGCAATGCCTTGCTCAGGATACATAAACAACCATTTCCAGTCCAATGAAGATACTTGAATGGTAATGGGTTCTTTCTCAGAAGCCAGTGGCTTCGATGGCTCCAAATCATAGGTGTAGCGAACAGTTACGATCGCAAGCAATCCGATGATGACAATTGGAACCGTCCACCAGATAGCCTCAGCTTTGGTACTATGAGCCCAGTTCGGCTCATAAGCAGCTTTATTGTCCGGCTTGTCGCGGTAACGCCATACGATTACAGCAGACAAAATCAACACAGGCACGATAACGATCGCACAAAGAATGGTCGAAATAACAATCAAATCTCTCTGCGAAGCGCCAATAGGTCCCTTCGGATCCAGAACAACGTACTGCCCGCCTGCCAGCATTGGCCAGACAATCAATGCAATTGTAACCAACGTCAGGACAACCGGAATGATAATCCGGGTAAGCGACCTAGGTTTCTTGTTCATCTTGATCCCCTCTCCTTAAATTCGCTCATACTGAAAAATCAGTATACTACTCTCTTCCTTCTAAAGATATCAGAAATGAGCAACTTTTTTGGTCTTGTTAACAAATTTGTCGATTTTACACCTTAAATGTGTGAATTTTTTCTCACAAATCACTTGCACACTTGATATTTTTCCATTGTAATCATTACACTTCGAGTCACAAAATAAAACCCTTTGCAGTCCCGTTGAACAGTCTCAACGAATCCGCAAAGGGTTTTATTGACTGGATTCCGGGTACTTATCCAGTCTTATTATGAACGAAAGATCGCCAGATTATAATTAATCCGCTCCTTCATCTTCCCGGCGTGTATGAACAAGACCAATTGATTTGGCGATTACATAAATAAACACACTACCTACCAGAAAACCGATACCGACCATCAAGCCAAGATTACGGTCATTAAATTCATTCAGGTTAATCAAACACATGACCACTCCAGTAATGAGGGCGATCCAGGCCAAAACTGTCATCGTCAACACTGCGCGCCGCATATTCTTATCTTTACGCTCCAATTGGCTTACCATTGCTGTCTTCGATGCCATAGTAAACACTTCCTTTTCCCTTTTTGTAAGTGCTTTCCTTTTACCAATATACCACATCAGTATGATTTTTAGTCAACAAATGTTCAAATTTATTTCGAAATTTGGACACTTTATTTTAATTTAGACTGTTGACAAACACTTAATTTATCCTCTTGTTATGTATAACCCAAAAACGACCTCTTCATAACAGTAATAGGATTTAACCTTTTGAACGCTTTATGAACATGTCTCCTTTTCCTGAATATCGTCACAAAAAAACGGCGGTTCGGATAAACCGAACCCACCGTCTTGTTTTGAATCTATATTGTGCAAGGATGGCCCCAACTAATTACGTGTCTCCAGCCAGTTGTTTTTAATGACATTCTGGTACCAGTAAAAGCTTTCCTTCGGCGTTCTTACCAGTGAACGATAGTCCACATGAACAAGACCGAAACGCATCCGGTACCCTTCTGCCCATTCAAAGTTATCCATCAGGGACCATGCCATGTATCCCTTCAGGTTAATGCCATCGTTAATAATCCGGTGAATTTGGGCTAAATGCTGTTCGTAATACGAAATCCGGCGATCATCATTAATTTTCCCATTCTCCAGATCATCATTGATACAAGCACCATTCTCGGTGATGTAGACATCGACGTTGCCATACTTCTGCAGGTAATGCATGAACTCATACAGCCCGCGGGATTCAATCGGCCAGCCAATGTCCGTCTTCGTCAGGCCCATATTCACTTCTTCAGACTGCAGTACCCCTGCCTCCGGATTGAAACGATTAATGCCCATCGTATAATAGTTGATTCCCAGCAGGTCGATCGGCTGCGAGATAATCTCCATATCACCTTCCTGGATTGGCACTGTGGCACCCGCTTGGGCAAACCAATCCACCATGAATTGCGGGTAGGAACCTTTGTAGATCGGGTCCAGGAACCAGTCTGTGTTGAGTGCGATAGAGCGGTCGCATGCCGCCTGATCTTCCGGTGACTTGCTGTAAGGCTCAGCCCAGCATACGTTAGGTGCAATACCGATCTGTCCCGTTGTGCCAAGGCGCCGGAAGGACTGTACCGCTTTACCATGAGCAACAAGCAGTCCATGCGCGACATTAAGGGAGGTCTGAAGGTCTTTGTTCCCTGGTGCATGGATTCCCAGCAGGTTTGACA
The DNA here is from genome assembly GCF_015143645.1 of Paenibacillus sp. P13VS. NCBI lineage: Bacteria > Bacillati > Bacillota > Bacilli > Caryophanales > Paenibacillaceae > Paenibacillus > Paenibacillus sp. P13VS. The sequence goes on from NZ_WYEV01000009.1 coordinate 85,741, forward strand.
AGAACGCAATACACCATGGTTCGTTAAACGTCAGCCAGAACTTGATTTTACCCGTGAATTCCTTGAAGATGACCTCTGCATATTTAACAAAAGCATCGACAGTTCTCCGGTTTCCCCAACCTCCGTCATCCTCCAACACTTGGGGCAGATCCCAGTGATAGAGCGTGCAAAAAGGTTCAATACCTGCCTCAAGCAGCTTGTCCACGAATCGGTGGTAAAAGTCCAGTCCTTCACGATTGATCTCGCCATCCCCGTCCGGGATAATGCGCGGCCAGGCAATGGAGAATCGGTAGGTGTTGATCCCCAGCTTCTTCATCAGCTCAATATCTTCCTCATAACGGTGGTAGCTATCGCAAGCTACATCCCCATTATCCCCGTTAAAAACTTTGCCTGGTGTCCGGGCAAACGTATCCCAAATGGATACACCGCGTCCACCTTCCTGTGCTGCTCCTTCTATTTGATAGGAAGCAGTTGCTGTACCCCAACGAAAATCCTGTGGAAATTGAAAAATGGTCATTGGTTTTTCCCCCGTCTCCCTATGATACGCGGACAGTCTGTCCTGCGGTCATGGATAAAGTAATTACATAATCCCCTTGTGGTGTCAGTTCAGCCTGATGCTGCTCCCCACTTTCACCTCGCAGCGCGTATGCACTCCGAATGGTCACCGTACCATCCCGCTCAGCCTTGATTACGGCAGATACCAACTGGCTGTCCTTCCACTCCATGGATAGGGTATAGCCTCCCCGTGCACGCAAACCAGTTACGCTGCCTTGTGTCCATTCATCTGGCAGAGCAGGTAGCAAATGCAGTTCATTCAGATGGCTCTGCAGCAGCATCTCTGCAATGCCGGCCGTGCCCCCGAAGTTGCCATCAATCTGGAACGGAGGATGATCGTCGAATAGATTAGGGTGAGTGGACCTGGCAAGCAGTGTACGTACAAACTGATGCGCCTGGCCACCGTCAAGCAGACGCGCATACAGATTGATTAACCATGCACAGCTCCAACCGGTGTGCCCGCCCCCTTGCGATATGCGCCGTTCAAGCGATATGCGTGAAGCTTCTACAAGCTCTGGTGTATCCATTCGATTGATCTGTTCCCCCGGATACAAGCCATACAGATGAGAAACATGGCGATGTCCTGGCTCCGATTCGGCGAAATCCCTGAACCATTCCTGCAATTGACCTTCACTGCCAATCCGGAACGGATATAATCTGCTCAGGCTGTCTTCCCATTCCGCAATCAGTGCCTGATCCACCTCAAGAGTCCCCGCTGCCTCAATACATCTGGTGAACAATTCACGAATCAGTGTCATATCCATTGTCGACGCCATCGAAATGCTGCGGGCTTCTCCTTCACCTGTCAGGAACTTGTTCTCCGGTGAGGTTGAAGGAGCCGTAACCAGATAGCCATCCGGTCCTTCAATCAGCCAATCCAGACAGAAAAGTGCAGCCTCCTTCATGACTGGATAAGCACGCTCTTGGAGGAAACGCTGATCTCCGGTAAAGAGGTAATGTTCCCACAGATGTGATGTCAACCAGACACCACCCATCGGCCAAAATGCCCAGCTTGCATCACCGCCCGTAGGTGTTGTCGTTCTCCAAATATCCACGTTGTGATGGGCTGTCCATCCACGAGCACCGTACAATATGCGAGCTGTTCGGCGCCCAGTCTGGCTGAGGTCCTCCAACAAATCGAATAGTGGTTCATGGCATTCGCTCAGATTACACACCTCAGCTGGCCAATAATTCATTTCCGTATTGATGTTGATCGTATAATCACTGTGCCACGGCGGCTCCACCTGATGATTCCATATGCCCTGCAGATTGGCTGGCTGTGTGCCTGGGCGCGAGCTGGCCATTAATAGATATCTGCCATATTGAAAATAAAGAGCTTCGAGCCCCGGATCTTGAACTCCACTCTGGTAGGTTTGCAGCCGCTCATCGGTAGGCAGCTCTGCGTTAGAAGTAGATCCGAGATCAAGACGGACCCGAGAGAACAAAGACTGGTGATCAGCCTCATGCCGAATACGCAAACTTTCATGCCCTAATGTCATGGCTTTCGCAATGACATCTCTGCACTCTTGCTCAAGCAACGGTCCACCCTTTACGGGAACAATCTCATAGCTCTCAAAAGCAGTAGCTGCAGCCAGGTAAAATACAACCTGTTTGGCTCCCTGAACATGAAGCTTGCCATCCACCGTTGATATCTTCGCCTCATTTCCGGTCACCGTCACGGCTAAACGAACTGCATACGGTGTCCCCCGGTCTTCTTCATAGATGACCGATTCGGGATGGTCCCGGAAATAGTTCGATTCCACATGACTCGGACAACGGCTGAACATGGTCACGCCATCTTCAGAAAGCTGGGTTGTATACGGATGCGGGCTATCCAAATGAGCAGTGATGTTAACTGCCCCGTCCCTGTCAGCCATGAGCGTACATATCATCAGATCATCCGGTGTACTGGTGTACACTTCACGAACATAACGAACGCCTTCGTAGACATAGCTCGTCTTCGCTATACCGGATTCCAGATCAAGTTCACGCTCAAACTCTTCATAATTCAGCCCAAGAAGTCCTTCCTGCTGCAGAATGAAGTGCCCCATCGGCTGGTAAGCTTCCACATCACGGCCCAACATTTCACGGTTGAGCAGCTCTTCAGCTTCACTATATTGTCCCGCCATGATTAATTCACGGGTGCTCTTCAAGTACCTCTGGCTGCTGTACTGAATGGTATCGCGCGGAAAACCTGACCACAGGGTGTCTTCGTTTAACTGAATACGCTCATCCGCTGCACCACCGTACACCATACCGCCGAGACGACCGTTCCCAATAGGCAGCGCCTCTTCCCATCGAGCTGCGGGCTGGCGGTACCATAGACGATTGATCTTTTTTTCCTCATTGAATGGGGGCATAAACTAACTCCTCTTCATTGATCATCTATTATTTTACCGAAATAACTAAAACGTTTTCGAATACATCAAAACAGATGCAATTGTCATGTATTCACTGGATCTCCGTACACCTTAATTTAGTACTTTATCATCATTAAGGTGAAAGTGCTTTCAGTAAGAAAAGTATATTGGATTTAGAATTCTTCGTCAACGAAAAACATCACAAGACAAACAAGAAGAGACCCATGTTCAGGGCCTCTTCTATACTATGGATGAACCTCCATCCATGCTTGATTATTTTACCTCTTTGCCAGTCCAGAGGGATACACGGTCTTTAACCCAAACCGTATATTGTTTCTCCATTTCCACTGCACCTGCTTTATCCAGCTCAGCGAGCATGTCATCATACACTTTATCGAAATTCGCTGGCGTCGTCAGAACTGCTTCTGGAATCCGTTTACGTACGATATCCTGAGTTTTTCTGAATGTTACGTCATAGTCTGTACCTGAAGGTACAGGCATGTTGTATGCCGCTCCCCATTCTTTGAGAGGAAGATCCTCTTCAGACGGGTAGAACTCTTTCCAGGTTGTAATGCCATAGGCTTTGAGCGTTTCTTTCTCAGCTGGAGTATAACCAGCCACAATCTGCTCAGGGAAGTTGGTCGTGTAATAGTTATCTGTAGAATCCTTCACACCATCACCATATCTTGCACTGAAGATATTGTACAGACCAATACCTGTTTCTTTACTGAATGCAGAGTTGTCGTTCGTTTTACGATCCTGAACTTCGTCAGGGATAACACGTTTGCCATTCTCTACATTATAATGTTGACCTTCAATTCCCCAGTTTCTAAGCACTTGACCTTCGTCAGAAGCGAGCCAGTCCATGAATTTAATGATACGCACTGGGTCTTCCGCTGCAGTGGTGATTCCAATTCCGTAGCCGTCGAATCCAGTTGGCTGGAATGTGTGGTCAACGATATCCTCGTTCAGGGATACAGAGAAGTGAGCGTACGTGCTGTCATCCTTGCCTGCACTTTTCAGTGCATTTTCAGCTTCTTGATAGTTCCATTCCTGGTCAATCAAGCCGAGTACACGGCCGCTGGCAATTTTGGATTTGTATTGGTCGTCTTTTTGAACAAAGGTATCTTTGTCGAGCAGTCCTTCATTATACATTTTGTTCAACCAACGGAAATATTCTTTTTCTTCCGGACGTTTGTAGTGCAGCATCGCTTCATATGTTTCCGGGTTGATATAATATTCACCGTCATCCGGTGCACCTGTTGCCTGGAATGCCGGGTTCGTTACCGTAATCATGATCTTCCAGTCATCCGCATTCAATGTCAGAGGAATGGTTGGCTGACCGTCAATCGTTGGATGTTTCTCATAGTAGGCTTTGAGTACATTTTCGTAGTCCTCAAGTGTTTTCACCTCAGGGTAGCCTAGCTCCTTCAACACTTTTTGCTGAATTTCAAAACCGCCTGTTGCGTCAAACGTCATATTATCTACACCCATATTGGTTGGGATCGTGTAGATGGATGGATCTTCCGTGCTGTATTTCAAACGATTCATCTGATCGCCATAGATTTTCTTCAGGTTCGGTGCATGCTCCTCAATCAAATCCGTGAGGTCAATCATCGCACCAGCATCTACAAGCTTAGACAAGTTACCTTTTGGGAAAATGATATCAGGATAATCACCGCTGGCAGCCATGAGACCAATCTTTTGATCGCCACCATTGTTTACATCGTATTCTGCTTCAATTGTAACGCCTGTTTGCTTGGTAATTTCCTTACCAACTGCATCTTGCATCTTGTTCCACGTTGGACTTGCATCAGCACCAAAAAACGTAAATGTAACCGGATCGGTACCGTTTGAATCTTCAGAAGCACTTTTGCTTCCCGAATTTCCGCAACCAGCAGTAACCAACAGCGCACTTGCGAGCATCAACATTGCAAAAGTCTTAGGTGTATTGCCTTTCATTTTGCCTCTCATTGTCTAGTTCCCCCTATTATTATGAAGGTTTTATCTGTATAACAGGCTAAGCCTGCGAATACCACTTTTGGAGCGCATTTCTGTATGCGCTTACCATAAGACCAATCCATACTTTTTGTAAGCCTAAAATATATAGTACGGACAATTCATTTAATGCTTCTAACAATCGTAAAACGTTTTCGAAACTTGCTTTAAAACGCTTACTGAAAGTGCTTACATCAATGATTATATGCTATCCTACCCGTCCCGTCAACAACAAAAAAGGGCCTTTTTACAAGGCCTCTTTCTGCAAAACAAAAGCTTTAAATTATCGTTCGTTTTCTGAAAAATTTCAGTTATTTCACATCTTTACCCGTCCACAGGGCTACACGTTCCTTCACCCATACAGTGTACTGTTTCTCCATCTCTACTGCCCCTGCTTTGTCGAGTTCAGCCAAGAGGCCGTCGTAGACTTGATCGAAGTTTTCAGGCTTCGCCAGAATAGCTTCAGGGATCCGTTTGCGGATGATATCCTGTGTTTTCTGGAATGTTACGTTGTAGTCTGTATCCGATGGAACCGGCATGTTGTACGCAGCGCCCCAGTCTTTCAATTTCAGTTCATCTTCGGATGGGAAGAAATCCTTCCATGTTGTAATACCATATGCTTTCAGCGTTTCCTTCTCAGCTGGAGTGTAACCCGCTTGGATCTGTTCAGGGAAGTTGGTTGTGTAGTAATTGTCCGTAGAATCTTTTACCCCGTCACCATATCTCGCGCTGAAGATGTTGTACAGACCAATACCCGTTTCTTTGGTAAATGCTGAATTGTCGTTAACTTTGCGATCCTGAACTTCGTCAGGAATGACACGTTTGCCGTTTTCAACATTATAGTGTTGACCTTCAATTCCCCAGTTTCTCAACACTTGACCTTCATCTGAAGCAAGCCAATCCATGAACTTGATGATTCGTACCGGATCTTTGGCCGTTGTTGAAATCCCGATTCCGTATCCGTCGAATCCAGTTGGCTGGAATGTGTGATCCACGATATCCTCGTTCAGGGATACAGAGAAGTGAGCATACGTACTGTCATCTTTGCCCGCTGCTTTGAGGGCATTTTCAGCTTCACCATAGTTCCAGTCCTGGTCAATCAAACCGAGTACACGGCCGCTGGCAATTTTGGATTTGTATTGGTCATCTTTTTGAACAAAGGTATCTTTGTCGAGCAGTCCTTCATTATACATTTTGTTCAACCAACGGAAATATTCTTTTTCTTCCGGACGTTTGTAGTGCAGCATCGCTTCATACGTTTCCGGGTTGATATAATATTCACCGTCATCCGGTGCACCTGTTGCCTGGAACGCCGGGTTGGTTACCGTAATCATGATCTTCCAGTCATCCGCATTCAATGTCAGAGGAATGGTTGGCTGACCGTCAATCGTTGGATGTTTCTCATAGTAGGTTCTTAATACGTTTTCGTAATCTTCAAGCGTTTTCACTTCTGGATATCCAAGCTCTTTTAGAACCTTTTGTTGAATCTCGAATCCACCACCAGCGTCAAATGAAACGTTATCTACGCCCATGTTCGTCGGAATGGCATAAATGGCCTGATCTTCGAGACTGTATTTCAAACGATTCATCTGATCGCCATAGATCTTTTTCAGGTTTGGTGCATGTTCTTCGATCAGATCGGTAAGGTCAAGCATAGCACCTGCGTCAACAAGCTTCGATAAGTTCCCTTTAGGAAAGATAATATCTGGGTAATCACCGCTGGCAGCCATCAAAGGTATTTTCTGATCCCCGCCATTATTCACATCGTACTCTGCCTCAATCGTAACACCAGTTCGTTTGGTAATCTCTTGGCCGACTGCATCCTTCATATTGTTCCAGTTTGGACTTGCATCTGCACCAAAGAATGTAAACGTGATTGGACTGGTTGTATCCCCTGTATCCTTCGGTGTTTCTGAAGCAGTAGTACCTCCTCCACAGCCTGCCGTAATGGCAAGAGCACTTGCGAGTAGGAGCATTGCGAATGTTTTTGGTGTTTTGCCCTTCATGTGTAATCCCCCTTATGGATAAAATGAAGCTATCTATTGTATAACAGGCTGGCCTGCACATACCGGAAAGTGAGTGATCTCGATGTAAAACTTTAGTTATTATTACTTTAAAAGCGCTTACTAAATGAGTTGATCATTGCCTTTTTAAAATTAATAAACCTGATATATTCCTTTACTTCAGACTTGAAGGGATAGCCGTTAAGGTCTGTCATACCAGTGATGTAAGTGCTTTCATAATTGAATCATAATCGCTCCGCAAGTCCTTGTCAATAGTGAATTCACAAATTTGAAAACGTTTTTTGGAAAACGTTTTAGTACAAAAAAAAGAACCCAGGTTTCTGGGTTCCTCTCTTCAAAAAAATGAATGATAAACAATAATCAATTATTGAGTTTCACCATTCCACAATTTAACGCGATTTTGGACAAGCTCGGTGTATTGCTGCTCCATTTTTTCTGCTCCGGCCTTGTTCACTTCTGCAATCATTCCATCGTAGATGCCGTCAAACTGATCCGGGGAACTGAGAATAGCCTCCGGAATTCGTTTACGGATAATATCCTGCGTTTTCTGGAAGATGACGTTGTAATCGGAGTCACCTGGCGTTGGCAAATTGTAAGCTGCTCCCCATGGCTTAACCGCAAACTCATCTTCACTTGGGTATAAGTCCTTCCAGGTTGTAACACCATATGCTTGCAGTGTTTCTTTCTCTGGTTCGGAATAAGCTGCTACGATCTGTTCAGGGAAATTCGTGGTGTAGTAGTTATCCGTCGAATCTTTAACCCCGTCTCCGTAGTGACCGGACATATTCGTGTAGAGACCAATCCCTGTCTCTTTTTGGAATACGGCAGCATTGTTTGTCTTCTGGTCCAGAACATCGGCAGGAATGACACGCTTGCCATCCTCCACTTCGTAGTGCTGGCCTTCAATTCCCCAGTTCATCAGCACTTGACCTTCTTCCGAAGCCAGGTAGTCGAAGAATTTAATCGTACGAACCGGATCCGGATTCGTCGTAGTAATACCTACACCCCAGCCGGATACGAATCCCGTGTCCTGATAGGAATGGTCCTTGATGTCCTCAGACAGGGTCACCGGGAAGTGTGAATACGTTGCTTCAGGTTTGCCTGCTGCTTTCAATGCATTTTCAGCATCGGAGTAGCCCCAATCCTGGTCAATTACACCAAGTACACGTCCACTTGCGATCTTGGATTTATACTGATCCGTTTTTTGTACGAAGCTGTCCTGATCAAGCAATCCCTCGTTATACATTTTGTTCAACCAACGGAAGTACTCTTTTTCCTCTGGACGCTTGTAGTGAAGCATTGCTTCGTACGTTTCCGGATTGATGTAGTATTCACCGTCATCCGGTGCACCTGTTGCAAGGAAAGCCGGATTCGTTACCGTGATCATGATTCTCCAGTCATCCGCATCAAGTGTTAGAGGGATCGTTGGTTGTCCATCAATCGTCGGATGTTTCTCTTTGTATGCCTTCAGCACATTTTCGAAATCCTCGAGTGTGCGCACCTCAGGGTAGCCAAGCTCTTTCAATACACGGTGCTGAATACCGAACCCGCCGCCTGCATCAAAGTACTTTTGGTCTACCGCGTAATATGTTGGCAGCACATAAATGGCCTCATCCTCATTACTGTATTTCAACCGGTCCATGTAATTACCATACAGCTTCTTCAGATTGGGAGCATACTGGTCAATCAGATCTGTCAGATCCAACATTGCTCCTGCATCCACCAGCTTGCTAAGCTCTCCTTTGGGTGACACGATATCGGGATAATCGCCGCTCGCTGCCATTAAGGATATTTTGTCCTGACCACCGCTGACGGCAAATTCACCGTTAAGTGTTACTCCTGTTTTCTCCGTGATAACCTGGCCAACCTCATCCTTCATGCCATTCCAGTTTGGACTGGGATCGACACTAAAAAAGCTGAATGTGAGCGGAGTCGTTTCACCACTTGTGTCTTTAAACGACGTTTCGCCGCCAGTTCCTCCACCGCCACAACCTGCGAGCAAAGACATCGCAAGTACAGGAGCCAGTGCCCCTTTCATTTTAAAACTTGCCATAATGGTAATCCTCCCTGTTTCATATGTCTGTCTTATCCGGGACTTTTTTGTCCCTGTCTATAGCTTCATGAATGCCGCTCCGCAGCCCTATACGGTGAGGCGCAAACCAATTGGTCACGCCTCGGGCATCTGATGCTTTTTTTAGTTTACGGCTGCTCTTTTTGGCAGCTCTATAATGTTGATTATTATGCTTTTACTGCACCCAGTGTCATACCGCCTACGAAGTACTTTTGCAGGAATGGATATACAACCAGGATTGGAACGGTAACAACGATCGTAATGGCCATCTTGATGGATTCTGGTGAAATCTGTGTCATCTGCTGTGCCATGTCATTGGCATTCCGTCCAGCCCCAGAACCTTGCTGTGTACTTTGCAGTACTTTCATCAACTCATACTGGAGTGTTGTGAGATGTGCCTTGGAACCGTTGTACAGATACGTATCAAACCATGCATTCCATTGGCCTACGGCCAGGAACAATGCAATCGTTGCAAGAACCGGTTTACAGAGTGGCAGGATGATTTTGTAATAAATCTTAAAGTCATTGGCACCGTCCAGTTTCGCCGATTCTTGAAGCGCATACGGCAGTCCGTCAATAAAGGAACGAATAACGAATACGTTGAACGCACTGATCATGCCTGGCAATACATACACCCAGAACGTACCGATCAGGTTCAGGTCACGCATCAGGATGTAGACCGGAATTAGACCCCCGGAGAAATACATCGTAAGTGCAAGTGCAGTGGATACGAATTTTCTCAATTTGAAGTCCGGACGAGCCAGTGTAAAGGCAATCATCGAGGAACTGATCAGACCGAGCAGTGTACCTACAATCGTACGCATAATGGAAACCTGCAGACCTTGCAGCAGCCCGTCATATTGGAAGATCGTTTTGTAGTTTTCCAGTGTAAATTCCCGCGGCCACAAGTAAATTCCGCCACGTACCGTATCTGTTGAGTTATTCAAGGAGATCGCAAGCACGTTCAGGAATGGATACAGCGTCACGATCAGTACCAGCGCCATAGCAATGATATTGAATATATCGAACAGTTTATCGCCCCGTGTAGCATTGAATGATTTGTTCGCCATAGTGTTCCCCCCTCCCTACATGATGCTTTCTTTGGTGAATTTCTTAAACAACCCGTTCGCTGTAAACAGAAGGATGATACTGACAACGGAGTTGAATATACCTATAGCTGTACCGTATGAGAATCGTCCCATGTTCAAACCATAGTTGAGCGCATATAGATCAAGTACTTCGGAGTAGTCGGTCACCAAACTGTTACCAAGCAAGAACTGCTTCTCAAAACCGATACTGATCAAGTGTCCGATGGACATGATGAACAATACGGAGATTGTCGTCCGAATACCTGGCAGTGTGATGTGCCACATCTGTCTCCAACGGTTCGCACCGTCCACGCGGGAAGCTTCGTAAAGTTCCTGGTCAATACCGGTAATCGCCGCCAGATAGATGATGGCGTTCCAGCCGGTTTCCTTCCACATATCTGAAGCGGTTACAATGTACCAGAACAGGTTGCCCTTCGCCATGAACTGGATTGGCTGATCGATAATATTCAAACCTAACAAAAGGTCATTGATGATCCCGCCATCGGTGGAAAGCATCTTGGTAATAATCCCCGCAACCACGACCCAAGATACAAAGTGAGGCAGATATGATACCGTTTGCACCGCACGTTTGAAGAACATGCCTTTGAGCTCATTCAAGAGAATTGCAAAGAAAATCGGCACGACAAAACCGACAATCAGCCCCATTAAGCTCATTGCAAGCGTATTTCGAAGTACCAGATAGAACCGCTCATCGCTAAACAGCTCTACAAAGTGTTTAAAACCAACCCATTCTTGGTCGCTGAACGATCTGGCTGGTTTGAAATTTTGGAAAGCCATTGTCCATCCCCATAGCGGCAGATAGTTAAATACAAAAACCCAAACTACGAATGGCAGTGACATGAGATAGAGATACTTCTGCTGCTTGATGCTATCCCAAATTCCGTTCCGCCGTTTGTTTGTTGGCGGCTTGGGGTTACTGCTTCTTTTCGCGGAAGCGGATTTTTTTGTTAGCGTTTCCATCTCCGTTCCCCCTCCTCTGTTTTATAGATCCATCATAACTGATAGAGCGTTTTCAAAATACCATCTGGATTTTAGAGAAAATCATATAAAAATTAGATATCCCCCCACAGAATTCGACATTATCTGCTCAAAATCAGCTATTTTATAGCCTTTCATCTACAATTTACGCCATAAAAAGGTAGAAATAATCTTAAATGCTAAAAACCGAAAACGTTTTATAGAAATCGTTTACCTTCATTTTTAGAGAATCGAAAAAGGACCTGAATCAGGTCCTCGTAATCATAATGTGAATTGAATGGTCTGCAGCTTAACGACGCCCAGCAACTCGGCCGCCGATATCGTGGCAGCAGGGTCGAATTGATCTCCGAGCAAGTACGCGACCATCTCCTGAAACAGGAAAGCAGCTTCAGGGCGCTTCATCATGGAAACATTGGCAAACGGCAAAGACGATACTAGCAGTTTCCCCCGCCCCACTCTGGCCTCAAAAGCATATGCCAATCGTTTGGCTCTGTGAAAATGATCAATTACTTCTATAGATGGACGTACTCCATGCAGCGAATCAAGGCATATCGCAGGAGTACCATTCACCAGGTGGTACCAATGCCAATCTGAAGCCTGATCATGTGGGAAACGACCCAGCAAAGGTACCTTTTCCTGCAAATTCATTCCCATTGTTGCTCCAGACTGTGTTGCAAACATGAGATAATTCCAGAATACAGGCAGATACTTGGTCTCTACAGCATCATAGAGTTCATCCGGTTTGACCTGAAGCCAGACATTGCCACCATTCATCAGATAGTCAAGTACATTAGGTGTAAGTGAAGAGATGATTACCAAGTCTATCTGACTTTGGCTGATCAAGTCTTTCCCATCCAGATGGTCCACCTGACGATGGAGGGAATCCAGTAAAAATGGCTGCAGCTCACCCACACAGTTCCAGATCCGATGAGATCGGTCGTGAGGATGATAGTGAGGAAATGACCAACCGAACCAGACACTATCTGCAACGATCTCCGAATGGCCTGATCTGATCTCAGCTTCAATGACAAAGGCAGCAGCCCCATCCTTAGGTGCCTGTATGGTCAGACGCCCAAGTGAAACAACCGAGCCACAGCTGATATCTCCATATGACCATTCACCCTCATCCTCAATGATATGATTACGGATTAGTTTCCAATGGATTGAGGCATCTACAATCGGCTTCTCTCCATAATGAGATATGCTGGCTTCAATATGGACGGGTTCCCCAGCATAGTAGGTCCGCTGTCTGCTACCCAGCAAGAGCACAATGCTTTCGTTAAACTGCTTGAATGCCGCTGGTTCCACTATTCCCTTGCTCTCCCAGAATACGTCCAGAACTCCCGTGGTCGCATGTCCTTGTCCAGGAAAGTCGCGGATATCAAGCAGTTGTATGCCGGCTGCATCTGGAGTGCGGCGAACTCGCTCCATTGCTTCCTTTAGCGACCGTATCAGATGTATGCCACTTGCATGCTGAAAATCTGCCACATCATCGGCCAGACCTCTGCGTGCAATGGACTCTTCAATGGACTTAAGCCAGCTTGGGCGCAGGACGCCTGTGTACTTCTCCCGCTCCTGAGGGCGTACATACATGGTGAACTGTGCATGTTCATGCCCAACGACCGGATTAGTTGTAAGCCGGGTGACTTCATGGTAATCCAGCGTGGTGTCCGGTACGGCAGACAGCTCCGATTCCAGAGGAGGATGCCAGTTCAATGACTGAATATAAAAGTCTGCATTTCGGCCTTGAGCCGGCAGCTGACCAAAGCCCGTATTATCCGTATATAACCTTGTTGGGTCAAGCGAACGAGCGAGTTCTACCAAATCATTCAATTCAGGATGTCCGTTAGGCCCAATCAGTTCATTTCCCAACGAAAACATGACAAAGGAAGGATGTGTGTGCAAGGAATGCAATAAACCTTTTAATTCCCGGGTCAAAAATAGTTTGATCTCTGCTGGTGCCTTCACGTCACGATTCTCAAACCACCGTGACCAATGTGGAAGTTCAGCCTGGACAAGCATGCCTTCTTCATCTGCAGCCTCCCAGAACGGCCGGGGTGCACTCCACCCATGCAGACGTACATGATTGAATCCATAAGACTTTGCCGTACGGAACTGCTGTACATAATGCGGCTTGTCCCAGACCGGATAACCCGTTAATGGGAAAATGCAACAATCCACGTATCCGCGCAAAAATACCGGCACATTGTTTAACTCAAGCTTCTTTCCATTTGCTCTGAAGGAACGCATGCCGAATGTCCGTTCCACCCGATCCAGCTCTCGTCCCTCATCCTGCAAGGAGACCACGACCTGATATAACCTCGGAGAACTATCTGACCACAGGGCAATGTCCTTCTCCAGATCAAGATCAAGATCCCACTGCTCCGCTCCATAACTCCCTTCGAATTGTTGGTCCTCATTCGGAAGAGACATCGAAGCGATGGTGCGGCTCTGCCTCGGAAGCCAGCTACCATCAGGATGCCTAATATCCACATGAAGTTGACTTGTACTGGATAAGGTTGACTCGCTAGTGCTTACATCATATCGGATCGTTATGATCCCGTTCTCCGCGTCAGGCAGGATATACAACTGCTTGATCCGGGAAGACGGCAGCCGATCCAGATAGGCTCCGCCTGTAATTCCGCCCCACGCTGTAGCCGTATGGATGGAATGGATATGACTTCCGGCCAAAGGCAGCTTCATCGTATTATCCACACGCAATTCCAGCTGGTTTTGCCCTCCCGAATGGATTAGAGATGTAATGTTCCATTCCTGCGCCACAAGCAGACTGTCACGCTGCCCGGCATGATGTCCATTTACCCAGAGATCTGTTGTCCATCTGACTCCCTCAAGTCTCAATACATAATCGCAGTCCGGCTCTGACACCGGAAGATCTACTACGGCCCAGTACCAGGCAGCACCCTCGTATTCACGTATTTTGGTCCATGTATCCATCCTGTGATAATCCGGCTCGTTCCCATACCCCTGCTCTTCCCAGGAACCTGGAACCTGAATCGTTCCCCATATGGATTCTTCAGAAAATGGCGGTCTCCCGCCATTGGCTAGGTCTGTTTCGAGACAGAACTTCCAGGTTCCCTTCAGGTCAAACGTATGACGAACAGCTTGTATATCCGATGGTTTCATCTGATTGTCTCCTTGTCCAGAATGAGATACATCCAGTTTAAGACGTATATATGGAAGGCACCATTGCTTATATAAGGAAGACGATGGACTATATCCTGATGCAAATAAGACATGAAAAGCCCGAAAACGTTTTATATCTTAAGAAAAGAAAATGTACATATAAAAAGTAGAGCTATTTTACCTGCGACTATACGCCGTCAGGCTCTTCAGGCTGATCTTTAGATTGGGATCTGGCATGTTTGTACGCGGAAGGAGACTCTCCTACATATTTCTTGAATTTGCCGTGAAAATAATCCACGTTAGCATACCCCACTCTTGCAGCGACTTGATGAACCTTTAACCCTTCATCAAGCAGCTCTTTCGCTTTTTCCATACGAACCTTGTCCAGGAATGCGTTGAAATACTCTCCTGTGTGGTTCTTGAACAGCTTGCCCAGATAACTGCTGTTATAGTTGAACACTTCAGCAAGAACCTCCAGCTTGAGATTCTCCCCGGGATTACGCCGAATAAAATCGATCATTTGTTTTAGTGCCGTATCTTTACTGCCACCGCCCATACGTTGAATAAGACGGCTTAGATGGCCTTCTGCCATCGCCTTCAGATCAGATACCGTTAATTGATGATAAACTTCGTTAATCAGGACAGAATGTTCCTGCATGATGGACTGCATATGCTGGTTAGAGGCAGCCAGTTTGTTGATAGCCATGGAGAATACCTGAGAGAATGCTGTTTTGATTGCCTGCTCTGTCCGGTGATAAGGGACAATTCGCTCCTCGATCTCACCCAGCACCCGAATTACAGATTCCATGCTGCGTATGTCGAGCGCATAATACAGCTTGTCTGCCAGTTCCGACTCTTCAGGCTCAGCGCTTTCATCTTCGCCGATCATGGAAGCAGCCGTTCCTTCAGCAGCAAGCTCTTCATTCCACAACATAATGCGTTGTTCGGTGAATAGAAAACGTTCTGCCAGCAGTCCGTTCGCCTGTTTATAGGATCTGACAATCTCCGAGGTGGTGTTGGCCGGTTCACCTGCAGCTCCGTACATCGTAATGTTCCATTCTCCGAGCAGCCGCTTCAGCTCATCATATAGATGCTCGGCAGACGAAGCCGATGTGATAGGATCCTTGCACAGCAAGGCAAGACCCGAATGATAAGAGAAGACGATTCCCCGATCCTTTTGATCAAAGGCCTCTGCCAGCTTGCGTTTAACTACACCTCCACGCTGCACATCAGGTGCAGTATGCATCTCTAACAGCACAACCTGATATTGCGGCCACTTCAACCCAAGGGCATCCTCTTCGATGGGACCAACGCCTTCCAGATTATCAAACAGAAGTGCCTCGATCTGATGCTCCCGATATGCCGTATCTTCACCTGCATGACGCGCCAGCGCTTCCTGCTCACGTGTAAGCACGGCAGCAATACGCTGAAGCTCACCGATGATCTCCTCTTCATCCACGGGCTTGAGCAAGTATCCATCCACACCGAAGCTGATTGCTTTCTTGGCATAATCAAAATCGGCATACCCACTCAGAATGAGAAAATGTGATCCAGGATGTTGTTTCCGCACCTCTTCGATTACGTCCAGTCCAGTCATGCCTGGCATACGGATATCGATAATGGTCAGATCCGGCTTAAGCTCATCAAATCGAGTAATGGCCTCCCGTCCACTTGCTGCGGTAGCAATCACCTCAAATCCATACTCGGCCCAATCAATGATCGTTGTCAGTCCTTCGCGTATGCTCGGTTCGTCATCCACCAAAAATACTTTATACATGCGGTTCCCCTCCTGAAGGTAATTCAAAAGCAATCTCTGTTCCTTCCCCATACACACTCGTAATCTGTAACCCGTACGGTTCACCGTATGTCAGCGTTAACCGTTGATGCACGTTGCGCAGCCCAATCCGGCTCTTCTCTTGCTCCTCCGGTCCGCGAATAAATTGCATAACCTCTGCAAGACGCTCCGGTGTAATACCGGCCCCGTCATCCTTGACACGAACCTGTACCACATCATTGACCAGACGAATATCTACATTGACATGGACCGTTCCCTCTTTATTCTCCAATCCATGCACAATGGCGTTCTCCACCAGAGGTTGAACGATCAGAGGCGGAATGTATATCTTCTCTGCTCCGGGATCGATATGAATCTGAAAGGCCAGTCGATCCCCGTAGCGGAATTTCTGAATCTCCAGGTAGGAGCTAACCATCTCAAGCTCAGCCTGGAAGGTCGTTTTGCCACTCCCGATTTCAAGGCTCTTGCGCATCAGTTTGCCGAGTAGTCTGACGATATTCGCAATCTCGGCCTCCCCTTTGATATGAGCCTTCATGCGAATCGACTCCAGGGCGTTAAACAAAAAGTGAGGATTAATCTGACTCGCCATCATTTTCAGTTTAATCTCTTTCTGCGCGATTTCCAATTGGTTGTTCTGCTCAGTCGTTTCAACGACCTGCGTCATTAATTCGTTTATGCTTTTGACCATGTAATTGAATTGTCTCGATAATTGTCCAATTTCATCGTCTCCGTCGATTCTGGACGTCACATTCAGATCCCCAAGGGCCAGCTTGTTCAGATGCTTGCTAAGACGAAGCAGCCTGTTCGAAGTAAGGAATGAAATAATATATACAAGTAAGAGGGCAATGATTAAGACAAGGGAGATAAAGAGCATACCGATCAAACTGATCTTATTGGCATCCTTGACGATATCCTTGGTCTCGAAGACGGAGATCACCTTCAAGCTGTTCATACTCGACACAGGGCGCAGCTCATCGATAACAATATTAGACGGCTCTCCCTGAAAATCAGCTTCCAGGGTTCCCTTGGCCTGATTCTGTAAATCAACGCCGAAATCCAGCTCGTCCAGCGTTTTGCCCACCAGATCCGTATTTTTGGCAGCCACAACATAGCCCTGCTCATCCGCCATCAGCGTTTCAAAGGGTTCCTGTCGAAGCAATTCGTTGAGCTCATCCTGATTGATTTCAATCAGCAGTACACCCTCGGTGCGATATTCAGGAAAAGGCACTTTGCGCACCAGGCTGAGTTTGTGAACCGGATTATCTTCCTTGTCCGGAATGTAGAACCATCCCGTGTTCGTCGATAACAGCGCTTTTTGATACCAATAGCTTTGCTTCGTCTGCTCGTTCAACGGGATAAACTCCAGATTATTGATCAGGGTGGGGTTATCGGAATAAAAACGAATGCCTGCCACCTCACGGTATTGTCGCTTGTATTCCTGAAAATCCTTATAGGCCAAATAAGCAGAAGTGAGTTCCATTACGCTGGAATAGCGCTTGTTCACAATCTCCTTCAGTTCGTTGTTGAACATCAGAATATCGGAAATATCCGTCGGCACACGCAGCAATGTGGCTGTCTGGCTCTTGATCTTGTCCACGTTGTTGATTGTCTGCCCGATCGCATTGTCCAGTGCCTGCTGCCGGAAATATCCGGTCACGGCAAGACCGATGATCAGAACCGGAATCATGACGACAAGTACATAGGAAATCAGCAGTTTATGCTTCAATTTGAGATTGTTCGATACACGTATAAACCTTCTTAACATATCTGCACCTTCCATTGTCCATATAAGCGCTTACATATAAATGGCAAGATCAATTGGTTCCTGCATTTCCACTTATCATACCATACAACCCGCATAAGCTCTTATATATCCAGGTTTTGGTCTCGGCAATTATTCCCTTAGATTAGCATACACCCCTTCTCAATAGCAGTAACCAAATGATGTAATCGCCATACAAAAATAATAAAAAGGCCGCCATTGGCATGGCGGCCTGGCTTGCTGATATGCTGCATCGCAAACAGATGGCGAGTTGAACGCAAGACCCTTTTGCTTAAGCTATTGATCAATTAAGGACGAGGTGTCTCTACCCCATTCAGAATCAGTTTAGGATGAATATCCGCGCTCAATGAAGCCGATACAGCGCAGTATTTTTCTTCAGCCATTTGGATGGCTTTCCAGATACGATAATCCGGGATATCTCCATCGACTTTGAAGATGAGGTCAATGGACGTAAAACCTTTGGGCATCCCTTCACTGCGCGTACCCTGAGCTTCAATCTCAATTCCGGTGATTTTGTCCAGGAAGGCATCCAGAATCATCGTAATATCGATTCCCATGCATCCTCCAAGACCTGCAAGCAACAGTTCCATCGGTGTAGCACCCTTGCTGTCACCACCATAAGCAGCCGTGGCATCCATGCCTACAGCATAGCCAGAGGGTCCTTCGGAAGTAAACGCGCGTTTGCCTTTCCATACGGTTGTTACATTCATGATGTTATCCTTCTTTCTTAAAATGGTTTACGTTCTGCAGATATCCGTTCTAGGTACGGCATTCTCAGAATTCAGTAATTTGCTGCAAAAATCTTCGTGTTCGTTCCTGTTCCGGATGTTGGAAAAATGCCTGTGGACTGGCTTCTTCCACGATCGAACCGTCGGCCATAAATACGATCTTACTCGCCACATTCCGGGCAAACTTCAATTCATGCGTGACCACCAGCATCGTCATACCTTCCTGTGCCAGCTCCTTCATGACCGACAGAACCTCGCCTACAAGTTCAGGGTCAAGGGCTGAAGTCGGCTCATCGAACAGCATCACTTTCGGTTCCATGGCAAGTGCACGAGCAATCGCAACCCGCTGCTGTTGTCCACCTGACAGGCGGGATGGATAAGCATCCTGCTTGTCCGACAGTCCTACACGATCCAGCAGAATGCGGCCGCGTTCGGCCGCTTCGTCACGCTTGATTTTCTTTACTGTCACGAGGCCTTCCATCACATTTCCCAGTACTGTTTTATGCGGATAAAGGTTGAATTGCTGAAACACCATGCCAGTCTGACGGCGGATCTCAAGCACCCGTGAGCGCTGAACTCGCAGCGGATCATTGCTGTCCACGATAATGCCATTAACTTCAATCTTTCCGCCGGACAGTTCTTCTAGTCCATTCAGACAGCGAAGCAGCGTGCTTTTGCCGGAACCACTTGGTCCTAGCAGGACTACGATATCTTTTTCATTCACGTGCAGATCAATATTCGTAAGTACTTCATGTTTCCCAAAATGTTTCTTCAGTCCAGTAGTTGTAATCATCGGTTCTCTCCCTCCATCAGTAAGCCCGGGCCAACCGGCGCTCCACTTGTTCCAGAATGGCCGAGAAGCCGATACTCATAATCCAGTACATAACACCGATAGCGAGATAAAACGGCATGTTTAAAGCATATTGCGATACCAACAGCTGTGCTGAGCGCAGAAGCTCTGTTACACCGATGGTTGCCACAAGTGATGTTTCCTTCAGCATACCAATAAAGGTATTCCCCATCGGTGGAATGGCAATGCGAACTGCCTGGGGGAATATGATTCGTTTCATCGTCTGAAAGGGGGTCATTCCCGTTGCATAAGCCGCTTCTGTCTGTCCCTTGGGCACAGCTTGTATGGCGCCTCGGAATGTCTCAGACAGGAACGCTCCTGCATTCAAACTAAGTCCCAAACATGCTGCTGTGAGTGATCCCAAGGTTACACCATAATCGACCAATCCGTAATAGATAACAAATAATTGCACCAACAGCGGGGTTCCCCGCATGATGGATACGTAGAATCGTGCGATCATCCGAAGCCATAGTGGCCCTTTCAGTCGGACAACAGCTACAATCACACCGATCAAAAATGCAAAAAACATTGAAATTATGGTCACATAAAGCGTGTAATAAGCCCCCTTCAAAAAGAAGGGGATATTCTCAAATACCAGTTCCATGGATCAAACTTCCCTTCGCCTTGCCGGTCATTATTGCGCAGGCTCTTCACCAAACCATTTTTTGAAAATGGTATTGTACGTGCCATCATCCTTCATGCCTTGAAGAGCTTCGTTCAGCGCTGCAACAAGTTCCGGATTATTTTTCCGAACAGCGATGCCGGCTTGGTCACTCTTAATCGGTTCACCTACAGCCTTAATCTTGAATCCGTTGGAATCAATAATGGGTTTAAGCGCGTAGAGGTTGTTGATTGTTGCATCAATGCGTCCTGCATCTAGATCTTTAAGCGATGTGATGACATCGTCATACGTCTTAATGGTGAAGTCTCCCACTTTCGGCAGCACTTCATTACGCAGATAAGTTTCATCATTTGTACCCAGACCTACGCCAATCGTTTTCCCTTTGAAATCTTCGAGTTTGGTAATATCGCTATTATCGTCTTTCACAATGATTTTGACTTGGTTTGTAATATAGCCTTCACTGAAATCGAGCGCCTGTTTCCGTTCGTCGGTGATCGTCATCTGGCTGATAATGGCATCAATCTTTTTCGATTGCAGGCTTGGTGTTAGGCCAGAGAATTCCTGGGAGACAAATTCAACTTCAACCCCGAGGCGCTTGGCAACCTCACGTGCGATATCTGCATCAAAACCATCCATCTCCTTATTATCATTCAGGAAGTTATATGGACGGTATGTACCCATCATACCTACTTTCATGGTTCCCGCTGACTTGATCTGTTCCAGTTCATTACTTGCTTGTGCTCCATTACTGCTGCCATTGTCGGTTGTTTTGCTTCCGCATGCACTTACAACCAGTACAACCATAAGCAGAATTGCCGTCAGCATCCAACTTTTGCGCATCTTTTTGCCGTTACTTGGTGTTCCTTTATTCATCATGTTAACTTCCTCTCATTCATGTGGTTAATAGTTGTATCCATTATTCCCTGCTTCTGTCTCAATCATGTAAAAAAGCCCTCGGTACAGGCACAGCATTACATGCCCAGCAAACCGTAAAATTCAAAGCTGGATGCTTCCGCAGCGAGAGATTCAGCTGTCTTGGCCGATATGCCCTCATGCAGCTCCGCAGAGCCAAACAGCCAGCGGGAGATCATGCCTTCGATCATGCTCACCAGTAGAGCAGCTCGTACAGGAACATCCATTGAAGGTGGCAGCATGCCAAGTTCAATGGCACGTTCCATGTTATGGCGGAACGCTGACTCCACAGCACCACGTGTCTCCTCGACCAGACGACGTACCGATTCTTCGGTCACGATACCTTTCAGCAGCAGCTCCATAAAGTAACGGTTGTCTGCGGCAAAAGAGAACAAGCGGACGAACAATCGCTCTGACGCCTTAACCATATCCTCAACTGATCCTGCATCCTTGCGATAACCCTGACCGATAGCTTCAAGCAGCTTCTCTCTGCCTGTTAACACAATCTCTTCAGCGATGGCTTCCTTACTCTTGAAATGCCAATAAAACGTCCCTTGAGCCACACCAGCTTCACGAACAATATCCGATATCTTGGTCTGGTGATACCCATGAGTCGCAAATCGCTGCATCGCAATACGTATAATCTGATCCCGGCGTTCTTCTCCGGGTTCCTTGTCATTTACTTTGGACATTTCAATACCCTCCCGATTGATCAGTCAGTCAGTTAACTATATCCTATGGGATAACTAGGTTTTTGTCAATATGGTTTTAAACAATCAATTCAATGCATAAGTTGAAGTTGGACACGTTTCTGATCATAATAGATGATAGCCTTGTTCTGCTGAACAAGCATTGTCAGTCAAGCAGAGCAGACCACCTTCTGCATCTGCATTTCAAGGAGGAAGAGCATTGGACATTTTATCATCCATTATTATGGGCATCATCGAAGGTTTGACTGAGTTTTTGCCCGTGTCCTCAACCGGACACATGATTCTGACCGCCCACTTGCTGGGATTATCGGAGGACAACGAGTCAGTCAAAACGTTTGAAGTGGTTGTTCAACTCGGTGCTGTACTTGCTGTCGTTGTGCTCTACTGGAACAAATTCATTGATATGTTCCGCTTCACCGGAGGCAAAAGGAGCTACTCCCAACGTCTGAACCTTGTACATATCTTTTTGGCGATGGTACCGGCTGTAGTCATTGGACTTGTTTTCCGCGACTGGATCAAGGCACATCTATTTGGGCCAGAGACCGTATTGTACAGTTTGGTCATTGGCGGGATCTTGATGATTGTAGCTGAGCGCTGGAGCCGCCGCAGTCACCGAATCACAACACATGATGTGGACGATATTACGTATACACAAGCATTTGTCGTGGGACTTTTTCAGATTTTGGCATTGTGGCCCGGTTTCTCACGTTCCGGTTCAACGATCTCTGGAGGATTGTTCGCAGGGGTAAGCCGCGTTGCTGCTGCTGAATTTACCTTCCTGGTATCCGTTCCTATCATGATTGGAGCCACAGGATACGACCTCTACAAAAGCATCGATCATCTGAACGGTAGCGACTTCCCTATCTTTGCGATTGGATTTATCGCTGCATTTATCGTAGCTATGCTTGCCATTAAGACATTCTTGTCCATTTTGAAAAAGCTCAGCCTGACTGTCTTTGCGATTTATCGCTTTGTGCTGGCAGCTGTATTCTTTTTCATTTTGATGATGTAGTTCAAGTAAAAAACAAATCTAAAAAGGCGACACGCGTTCCTACCGGAACCGGTGTCGCCTTCTTCATATCCTTATACTTTGGATTCCAGCGTCTCCAGGTACTCGGAGATTTGTGTAGGCGTTTTTGCCCATTTGCTATGCAGGTGGGCAATTTTCTTGCCGTTCTGGAACACGAGCAAACTTGGAATGCCGCGTACCGCATTTTCCTCAGCAAGCGGTTGGAATTCCTCCGCATCCATTGCATAGAAGGTTTTGTCCGAGTGCTGATCGATGACTGCGCCAATAAAACGGTCAAGGTTTTTGCAGTCCGGGCACCAGTTTGTATCGAATTTGATGACGGTCAGCCCGTCTGAATTAATGGTATCACGGTATTGCTGTTCACTTTGAATTCTTTCCATATGTCTTCTCTCCCTTGTACTAATCTTAATGGTTGACCTCTATTGTACCTCTAATAGTTACAATTGCAATAGGCAGACCGGATGTTTATCGGTGCTGCTTGTACTGATTGGCCGGATATTGCTCCCTTATTTCTTGAATTTCCGCAGCCGTAAGAGGTGCAGATGATGCAGCCTCAATATTATGCAGCAGCTGTGTTCGGGAGCTTGCTCCAGGAACAACGGCAGCTACAGCAGGATGGGACAAGGCGTATCGAATCGCAGTTTGCGCCATGCTTCGCTTGTCCGTAACGAGGCGGCTCAAGCCTTCACGAATGGCAAGCAGCTGATCCGGCGTATAATCCAGATAACCCTTCTCTACCTTGGAAGCACCGGAATCTGCGAGTACACCGCTGGCAACAGGTCCGCGGGCAATGACGCTAATCCCCTTTTGTTCAAGCAAAGGCAGCACTTCCTCCTCAGCCCGGCGATCCACGACGCTGTATTGATTCATAACACTGGCAATGGATGATCTTCTTACATACTCCCGAATTACATTCGGGCGAATGGACGATATGCCATAATACCGAATCAGCCCTTCCTGCTTCAGCTCCTCGAAGGCTTCAATCGTCTCTTCAATTGGATCCTCCAATGTACCGCCATGCAGCTGATACAGGTCGATATAATCCGTTTGGAGTCGTCTGAGGCTGTCATGGACAGCTTGCTTGATATACGCTTTGGACGGATCCCATGACCAGCCCTCTTTCCCTGGCAATCGGCGGTTGCCGACCTTCGTTGCCAGGATTACCTGATCACGGCGTCCCTGGATTGCTTTCCCCACAATTTCCTCATTACGTCCTGCATCATACAGGTCAGCTGTATCCAGCAGATTGACGCCGCGATCCAGTGCCTCATGAATCAAATTAATGGCGGGCTCTACTTCGGTTCCGAGCGACATACAGCCCAGTCCTATTTCTCCAACGTACAGTTCAGATGAGCCCAGACGGTTTTTCTTCATGTGTGTACATCCCCTTTCATACGTTCTGCAAGTATCCATTGTATCATTCTTCCTTGTAAAAATCGCATCCAAGGTTGCCATGGGAATAAACACAGAAAAGCCCGGAACTTAAAGGGCTCCGGGCCTCGCTAATGTATCCACAACGTGAGTCTAATTGATGTCTACTCGCTGTACTTTTTTGCTTCCATTTGAAGAATTTGAGCCTTTCATCATGCCGGAAACCGTTGAGAACAGTTTATCTCTAGCCTGCTTGTTCCTCATCAGATAAGTTACGCCTGCACCAATGGCCGTCATTATAATTCCGCTTTTTTTAGACATGTGTTTCTCCTCCTTAAGGGATTGATGTACATCGTGTCTTGCTTGAAATTTACCCTCTGTGAGGAAAACGAAACGGCTATGTCACGCTAGCCATATCTCCTGGATACGATGCAGAGAACTCTCCTGAATGCGAGCACCCTAATTGATATCATCAAAAAATGACCCCTAAAATTAGGAGTCACCTTGATTAGCTCTTTGACTTGAGATCAATCCGACGGCGGTGCAACATGGGTCATTTCTTCATGCTTGTACGTCGAACCATCCGCAGTCAGGTAGAAGTGTCCGATAGGATGCAGATTTTCATCCAGCTCGTAAACAAGCGGAATGCCTGTGGGGATGTTGAGAGCCATAACATCGGCTTCCGACATCTCATCCAAATGCATAACAAGTGAACGAAGTGTATTCCCGTGCGCAGAGATCAGTACCCTTTTCCCGGCTGACACCATGGGTTTGATCTCGCTGTTCCAGTACTCCAGCACCCGCTTGGACGTATCCATCAAGTTCTCGGTACGGGGGATGGTACAACCCAGACGCTTATACTTGTCCACATCCTGCACATAACGATCATCCGTCTCATCCAGCGGTGGCGGAGATACGCTAACTGAACGTCTCCACTCCATAACCTGGTCTTCTCCGTATTTGACGGCGGTCTGCTGCTTATTCAAACCCTGCAGAGCACCGTAATGACGTTCATTAAGCTTCCATGTCTTGGTGATCGGAATCCACAACCGGTCCATCTCATCAAGCGCAATGTCCAGCGTTCGGATGGAACGTTTAAGTACTGAAGCATAAGCATAGTCAAAATCAAAACCCTGTTCCTTTAAGATTTTGCCAGCTTTGCGGGCTTCACCATATCCGTCCTTAGTCAGGTCTACATCAGTCCAGCCTGTAAATCGGTTCTCTACATTCCACATACTCTGTCCATGACGAATTAATACCACTCTGTACATTGCCGTACCTCCTTCCTCGAAATCATTACCCGCATGTGCGGCGAGATATGCCTCAGAAAATGAACTACATTAATAGTATGGAGCCATCATCAGGTAAACGACTACCCCTGTGGAACTAACATACAGCCAGATCGGCATCGTCCAGCGAGCAATTTTGCGGTGTTTCTTCAATTGGTTTGTCCAGCCCCACACGAGAGTGAACAAAGCCAGCGGCACAATAATGGCTGCAAGAACACTGTGAGTAATCAAAATAAAGAAATAGATGGAGCGAACAATGCCCTCCCCGCCGTATTTGGACGTTTCCGGAGAGAGATAGTGGAACGACAAATACGTGACAAGAAACAGCAATGTTGTTGAGAACGCAGCAAGAATAAACCGTTTATGGAGCTTTACGTTCTTTTTGATAATAGCAATCAGCGCGGCAAGCAGGAAAATGAAAGTGAAACTGTTAAACACCGCATTGAACCGCGGCAGCACCGTGATATCAAAGGCGACATCCCCTTTGTATCCGATCGAAGGTGCGAAGAACAACAATAAAATAATGACATTGGCAAGAATAGAAATGGTAATAATGATACCTGCAAAATTTTTATTACTTGTCGGGGCGGCCGAATTGGATTGAATATTCGAATCCCCTTTGTTATGTTTGCCCAAAGCAAAATCCTCCTCATATGCTAACTTCTATGTTCTATGTCATTATATCTCGCGGCCTGCCCCCTGTTAAGTGACAACACTCTGAACAAAAAGCGTCCCCTGCCCATATAAAATGCCCTTAACAGTTTGTTTTCATCCGAATATAGGCAGTCTCTGGTTTACCCAAAACAGAGTTTATGGTATAATTAATGCAATTAATCACATACGCGTTCAAAACTGGAGGAGCCTGTCACCAAGGGCCCCTCTTTGTCTTTTTTAGGCATGCAGAGGCAGTTTCCAAGCCCTATCTGCATGCCTTTTTTGTATGCTGGACTTGGAATGAAACACCTTTGGACAGGTAACCTTATAAACGCGAACAAGAGAGGAGCACACTATGGAATTTGTTTTGGTTCTTGCCATCATTCTGATTTTCACCAAAATAGCCGGAGACCTATCCGTTAGATTAGGACAGCCTTCTGTACTGGGTAAACTGATCGTAGGCGTAATTCTTGGACCTGCGCTGTTAGGTTGGGTTCAGCCTACGGATTTCATCCATCACATGTCTGAAATTGGTGTACTGTTACTGATGTTTATTGCGGGCTTGGAAACGGATTTGGAGCAATTGAAGAAAAATTGGAAGTCGGCCTTCGCCGTAGCGGTTGGGGGCGTGATCTTGCCTTTTATCGGCGGATATGGATCGGCTATTGCCTTTGGCATGACGCAGGCACATGCGCTGTTCTTCGGACTTCTGTTCTGTGCAACATCTGTCAGTATCTCCGTACAAACATTAAAAGATATGAATCAACTCAGTTCACGTGAGGGTACGACCATCTTGGGTGCAGCCGTTGTGGACGACGTGCTGGTCGTTGTTCTGCTGGCCGTAATGATGAGCTTGCTTGGAGCTGGCGCAGGTGATGTCTCGATCGGCCTGCTTATCGGTAAGAAGGCGCTCTTCTTCGTTATCATCGCCTTTGCCGGCTGGTGGCTTGTTCCACGGATTATGAAATGGATGGCCCCTTTACGGGTAACAGAAACCGTCATTACTGCTGGACTGATCATCTGCTTTGCCTTCTCCTATTTCGCCGAATGGATGGGCGTGGCAGGAATCATCGGTGCCTTTGCCGCCGGGATTGCGATCTCTCAAACCAACTTCAAACATGAAGTCGAGACGAAACTGGAGCCCATCGCATACAGCATTTTCGTGCCTGTGTTCTTCGTAAGCATCGGACTAAATGTTACCTTTGACGGGGTTGGTTCACAGATCCTGCTCATCGTAGTCATTAGTCTGATTGCCATTATAACCAAATGGATTGGTGGGGGAGCTGGTGCACGGCTTACAGGCTTTGATCGCTCATCATCCATGGCCATCGGTGCGGGAATGATATCCAGAGGTGAGGTTGCACTAATTATTGCTTCAACCGGACTCACTTCCGGCTTGCTCGACCCCGAGTATTTTACCAGCGTGGTCATCATGGTTATCATAACTACACTTGTTACCCCGCCGCTGCTCAAAATAACCTTTGCTCGCAAAAAAGGGGAGACACGTGTTGAACAAGGGATTGAGGACGCTCATTTAAATGGATAGTCCCTTTAACGAATGCAGTATGTTCCACAGTAGAGCTTCGGAATGACTATCTTTTACAATATTGAATATTGAAATAGTCCGGCTTCTAACGTTATACTTGTCCTCAATAAAGAAAATTAGGCCGTGAAGCACACGCCGCTTTGATACATTTTCTCCTTTTGATCCAAAAAGGGGTAAATGTTCAGAGCGGCTTTTTGTATTCCTTTCAAGCTTCTAGAAAAACAAAAAAAGACCGCTCCATATACAAGAGGTCTTTATCCTCAACCCGAACAGGTTGTCCCATTTTAAGTTAACACACCAACGTAGAAACCGATCGTTATAAATACGACGCACCATATGAATGCCCCGATCCCGGAGATCACTACATATTTTCCGATGGCCATGCGGCTGATGCCGGAGAAGCAGCACATCAGATGACGAATGCCAGGAATAAAGTAGCCGAGGATAATGGACCAGTACCCATACTTCAGAAACCAGCCCTCCACCCTCCCCAGCCGTTTGGGGTTCACCCCTATCCACTTGCCATACTTTACGACGAGGGGTCTTCCCGCCTTCTTGCCAATCGCGTAGCTGAGCAGTCCGCCGGTAAATGCACCGCCAAAGCTGACAATGATCGAGACGGAATAATTAAGGACCGAGATCGAGGCGAGATAACCCACAAAGGTCATCATCACCTCATCTGGAATGGGCATACCGAAGACACCAAGAGCAAGCAATCCATAGATTGCAAAATATCCATATTGACCAATAAACTCCTTAGCAATTTCCATGACTGACTCGCTCCTTATTTCGGTTCCACGATGTCCTTCTCATGAGGCGCCAACACCTGTTTCAGAGATGGGAATCGAATTTGGCTGACCATTAGACCGGATAATACAACGATAACAAGATAGGCTACACCGTGGGTGAAATAAGGACTCCAGAGCGCGAAAAAGGACATTAGTCCGCCCGCAAACGTAATCGGCATTCCGACGAAACCTACACTTGCTGTCTTCTGACAGTTGTAACGAGCGAGACGCAAGGCGCCGCATACCGGGAACAATGCCGTTAATGCCATGCCAAGCACACTTACTTCGTTCATGGAATTCAGATACAGAATCAGCACCGGGGCTGTTCCGAAGGAAATGACATCAGCCAGGGAATCCAGCGCCTTGCCGAACTCCCCTTCACAATGCAATTTTCGTGCGGCATAGCCGTCAAACAGATCAAAGAACATGGCCACCCAAATCATTGTCACGGCCAGTGCAAACTCGCCATGAATAGCCATAATGACGGCGAGCATGCCAGAAGTTAAATTGCCCAATGTTAAAATGGACGGTAAAGATTTCATAAGACTTGACTCCCTTTCGTACTAAGCATTAGGAAAAATAATATAAAAGCGGACTCCGTCCGGCGTGTTCTCCACTCCATAACTGCATCCATGCAGATCAAGAATCTGCTTCGCGATGGCCAGGCCCAGGCCTGTTCCCCCCATTTTGCGATTCCGTGATCGTTCTACCCGATAAAATCTCTCCCAGATATACTGGCGTTCAGCTTCCGAGATCCCTTCGCCTTTATTCTCGATGGAGATTCTTACCTGCCCTTCCAGTCTGCTGATCTCTATCATTATATCGGTCTGCGGCAGCGCATGACGTATAGCATTCATCATCATGTTATAGATCACTTGCTCCAGCTTGCTTCGATCTCCTTCGACGGTCTGCTCTGTAGTGGAGACAAGCACGATTTCGAGCCCTTTTTCCTTCAGCTGTGGGCCGAGACGCCCGGCAATCTCCTCGATCATGTCTCCAAGGACAACTGCACCAATATTCAGCTTGATCGCCTGGGATTCCAACCGAACGAGATCCAGCATTTCCTCAACCATCGTTTCCATTTTGACCGCTTCATCCGCAATGATCTCAATGTAACGCTCCCGCTTGTTCTCGCTGACTCCATCCTTCAGCCCTTCGGAATATCCCTTGATGATACTGATAGGCGTTTTGAGTTCATGCGATGCATCGGCAAAAAATTCACGCTGCCGCTGTTCGATCCGCTGCTTCATCTCCATATCGGTCCGCATCTGACGATTCGCCTGTCTGAGCTCCTCCAGCGTTTGCCCCAATGTGGTGGACAGAGCGTTCAGGCTGTCGGACAAACTGCCAATTTCATCATTGCGTTTGATTGGTGATTTCACGGAGAAATCAAGCGTCGACATCTTTTTGGCCACATGGTTCAAGGCCAGTAAGGGTTTTGTGACAATTCTGGATAATAACAGAGAAAGCAACAGAATCAGCACAAAAGCACCCATACCAAAATATGCATAAAACAAACGTGTTGCTTCATTTGCCTCCCTCATCTCCTGCAGAGAAGTCAGGGAAAAAATAAGCTGCTGCTGCGGCCCGTTTTTGTGGACCGGAGCAATGGTAATCACATTCCGAACCCCACTCCAGCTATCCGTCCATTCTTCATTAAGCATCTTGCCATTCGCCAAACTGAGCTGGTCTTCCGTTGAGAGAGGGAAGCGGCTGTCCAGTGCCTGCACAAGTAATCCCTGTCTCTGACTCCATGTTCCCAGATTGGGAAGCACCACTTCGGTCAATACACCAGACCATTCCTGAACCGGCTCAGAGAGCTCCTGAAAGTCCTCCGTACCTCGCGCGGCAGAGTTGTTGTCCTGGATTTTGAGCGGATAGACCATCGGTTCGTTCAACCCGCTGGCCGGACCTGTGACGGTCAATTCCTGGCCATATTTCAGATGAGTGGCAATCCAGCCCGCGTTCTCACTATTGATGAACAAGGAGAGGGAGACCTTCACCTGACTGCCATCCTCGCGGAGCAGAGTAATGTGAAACGGATCGTTGACCAGTTTGCCCGTACTTGTCAAAATCACCAGATGCGACTGATTCTGACGCATGAACTTCCCGGTTTCCTTGGCCAGTTGTATACTATCCCAATGCCCTCTGGAATACTGCTGTTCAAATTTCGCCAGTTTTTTCTTCATGCTGCTGATCTTCTGATGCTGGTAAAAGTCCGGGAACCAGACCAACTGTGCAGTCACTGATGTTCCATATAAGAGGAGCAGAAAACCAGCCATAACCAGAAATAGCTTCATCGTTACGCCATTACGTCTCATGCCTCAGCCTCGAATCGATATCCCGTACCAATAACTGTCCGGATACACTTGGCTTCATCCCCTAGCTTGCTTCGCAGCTTCTTGATGTGCGTATCCACAACGCGGGAATCACCATCAAAGTCATATCCCCAGACCCGATTAAGGATTGCATCCCGGGATAGAACGATTCCCTGATTGCGTGCCAGGTAGAGCAGCAGCTCATACTCTTTTGGTGCAAGCTCTACCTCCATTCCATTCATCTCCAGTCGTCTTGCCCAAGGATCAAGCAATGCGTGACCAAACCGGATCACACCCTGTTCCCTGCTGATTGCACCTTCGACTCGCTTCATTAATGTCTCTGCACGCGCAACCAGCACACGAGGACTGAAGGGCTTTGTTACATAGTCATCGACTCCAAGGTTAAATCCGTGGATCTTATCATCATCTTCAGACCTTGCGGTCAGCATTATAATAGGTACGGTGGATTGAGACCGAATATGCTCACAGAGCGTCCATCCATCCATTTCAGGCATCAGCACATCGAGAATGACCAGATCCACTTCATGCAGATCCAGCAGTTGGAGTGCTTCAATTCCATGCTCCGCCTCGATTACATTCCATTGTTCTTTTATAAAATAATCGGCCACAATTTCACGAATGCGGCTTTCGTCTTCCACGAGAAGCACTGTTCTCACCATGGCCGACTCTCCTTTTATCTTTCTTCTGTTAACATACCGATTCCATGTGTCGTTCGTGTGTCCATCCATGTTCTGGAATGAACTCCATGTTATATACGATTAATACCCCATATAAGTTACCGAATTCGCAGCAATCCACACAAAAAGGCGGTTGCCAACGAGCCACCTTCGCCCATTGACAACCACCCTTCAGCTGAATCCAAGTTCTCTTTCCCGGTATCGCTTACCGCATCCGCTATTAGCGTTGCTGCTCCAAGCGGTGTGCCGCGTGCAGCGTCGGGCCAACAAAACGATTGAGCGGGAATCCGCCAGCAATCGCTTGAGTAATGAAGGCTTTGCCTTCACGTACAGCCTCTTTTACAGACAGACCGCGCGCCAAACCAGCGGTAATCGCTGCAGAGGTTGTACAACCCGCCCCATGCGTATAACCGGAACCAACAACATCGGCTTCATACCATTCGTAGTTTTTGCCATCATAGAGAAGATCCATCGCTTTACCTGGGGTAATGACGCCTCTGTCCTTGATCAGGACATGCTTCGCCCCATGGTTGTGAATTACAGCAGCTGCGGCTTCCATCTGTTCCTTGGAACGGATCGGTCCGCTCTTGGCCAGTTGGGAAGCTTCAAACAGGTTTGGAGTAACCAGGTCAGCACCCGGCAGCAAAAATTCAATCATCGCTTCCGTATTTTCAGGCTGCAGCACCTCATCTGTACCTTTGCAAACCATTACCGGATCGATGACGATCTGTGGCAGACCACTGCGGCGAACATGCTTCGCGACCAGTTCAATAATATCTACGGAACCCAGCATTCCCGTCTTCATCGCATCAAAACCAATTCCGTCCAGAACGGTACGGAGCTGTGCTTCCACTACATCCAGAGCCACAGGGAAAACCTGGTGGTCCCATGTTTCAGGCTCCATCGCCACAACCGTCGTCAGAACGGTCATACCGTACACACCAAGCTCCTGGAATGTTTTCAAATCAGCTTGAATTCCTGCGCCGCCGCTTGTATCTGAGCCGGCTATTGTCAATGTTTTTGGAATCGTCATGGTAGTCGCATTCTCCTTCATGTTTCAGTTGACATTATCCTATCCCTTGTACGAGCGGATGTCAATGGCATCTGAAGCCATAGGAAGCATGGTTTTTCGCGCATTTCAGTTCACGTCTTTTGTCTCAAGCCGAACCATGGATAGTGAAGCAATCCAAAGTCCGATGGCGCCAAGGGTTAATGGAATCACAATAATGGAATTGATGGAAACGCTCGGTCCATTCACGCCGGAACACACGACGAGAACCAGTAAAATGGATGCCACCATGGTTGCCGTAACCGAGTGCTTTCGCATGCCGAACAAAAGTGGTATTAATGCCATCGCAGCAGCAGACAGTGAACTAATTGTATATTTGATTAGCAATTGAAGTGCTTGATTACCTGCCAGCTCATCCGTGATAAAGGGATAAAAGTGATCTGTTGTCAGCAGGATTGCTCCCATTAGCAAGTTGGTAAACATAATCATGAAAAAGGTAAAGGCAAATACGATAATCAGCTTGGCAGCAATAATTTTGTGACGTTTAATTGGATAGGTGAACATCACATTCATCGTTTTGTTGCTATATTCACTAATAATCAGCTTCGAGATCAATGCCCCTCCAAAAATAATAAAGGTTGCCCGGGCAAATGTATCAATTAGCATAAAGGAGAGAGGATATGTGATAAAGGCATAATCTTCTGCTCCCCAGTCCACCACACCAATCATGATCAGAAACAACAGAATCCCCACATTGGCGATCGCTGCGTATCCGAAATTACGGGCAAACCGGTGTTTTCGCATTTCTAGAAAAATAAGTTTAAGCAACGTCTCCATCCCCCTTCACCAGGTTAAGAAAGTGTTCCTCCAGCGAATGGGACCGCTTGATAATCGACTCAATCTCAACACCATGCTGAACCAGACTGCCTGTTAATTGGGAAGGAGATACACCAGGGTCATAGATGCGAACTGTACGATCATCAACCAACTTATAATTTTTCAACTCAAGCTGATGCTCAATAACATAAGTCGCCTTGCGTCCATCCATCACCTGCAGCTCGATATACTCGCTCTGAGTCCCTCGAATACTCTCCATGGACACTTCCTCGACCAGACGACCGCCACGAATCACCCCTACCGTATCGGCAATTTGCTCAATCTCGCCCAGGATATGACTGGAGATCAAGAGAGTAATTCTGTATTCCGTACTGAGGCGTTTGAACAGATCACGCATTTCTTTAATGCCAACCGGATCGAGCCCGTTGATGGGTTCATCCAGAATGAGGAGCTCCGGTGTTGTAATCAGTGCACGCGCAATACCCAGCCGTTGCTTCATCCCCAGAGAGAAGTCCCGCACCGGTTTCTTGCCGGTATCCTTCAGACCTACACTTTCCATCATATCGCCGATAACCTTCTTGTTATGAAACCCCATATATTCGCAGTGAAGCTCCAAGTTATCCCTGGCGGACAGTTTATCGTAGAAAAAAGGATATTCAATGATGCTGCCTATGCGCTTAAGCACTTCATAAGAGTCAGGAGTAAGTTTCTCCCCAAACATCTCAATCTCCCCTACGGTAGGCTTAACTAGATTGG
Source organism: Paenibacillus sp. P13VS (assembly GCF_015143645.1). NCBI lineage: Bacteria > Bacillati > Bacillota > Bacilli > Caryophanales > Paenibacillaceae > Paenibacillus > Paenibacillus sp. P13VS. The sequence continues at coordinate 119,676 of NZ_WYEV01000009.1, forward strand.
TCAACATTTTCATTATTGTCGTTTTCCCTGCGCCGTTCGGCCCTAAAAATCCGTATATTTCACCGTACTTGATATTCATATTGACGTTGGATACGACCTCCGTGCCTGCATAGGTTTTGGTCACCCCGATGGTGCGTGCAATATATGTCATCTCTTCTGTTCTCCTTTACGATCCCTGACGGGTTCTTATATCTGTATTGTAAAGAGAAAAGTCTGCTTTTTTATTAATCAAATCTTACAAAAAACTTAAGTTCCTCTATCCACACAAAAAGGCAGGCTAACGAGATGTAAGAGAGATTTTAAATGAAGTCCGCTCATAGGGTACACTACGCAGCTCAATGCGTCCCCCCATGCGTTCAACAAGTCGTTTCGTGATGGTGAGGCCAAGCCCGCTTCCATGATAGAGACGGTTGCGGGAATCCTCCAGCGTATACATACGTTCAAAAACACGGTCCTGTTCTTTTTCCGGAATGCCTTTACCCTTGTCCCAAATCTGCAGCATGACCTCTCCATGATTCGTTGGTTCAAGCAGCAGGCCCAATACCTTACCGTCCGCCCCATATCGCATTGCATTCGTGATCAGATTATCCAGCACCCGGTCGAGTGCATCCTCATTGCCGGTTACGAAGAGATCACTCTCAGGAATGGACAGCTCCACCTGCAGACCCTGATTCGTTAACATTTCATAAAAGGAGAGCATCTTCACCCGGCATAATTCACTAAGATTTATTCGAGTCAATGCAAGCTCGGTATCCCCTGACTCCAATTTCGCCAGATCAAAGAAGGAATGGATCAGACGCAGCACCTCCTGCGCTTTATCCTGAATCTTGCTGATCATACTTTCCCGTTCCTGATCGGTTAATGAAGAGTTATGGAGCAGCGTTTCACTATAACCCATCACGACCGTGAGAGGGGTTTTCAAGTCGTGGGAGATGTTGGAGAGCATATTGCGGATCTCCTTCTCCTGATTGGCATAACGGGCACCGGTTCGGTGTGCGTAGTCCAGCAATTCGTTGATATCCCCCAGCAGGAGGCGAATCTGTGCATCGCTGCTAAAGACCAGCAAACGCTCATATGTCCCCTCTTCCAGAATGCCTCCGAGCTTCTGATGAATATATGCCAATTGCCGGCTGCGCTTATTCAGCCTCACAGCGAGTAAAATGACAACTATGAGGAGGGCAACGGTTAAGATGGCCAATAGGATGATCACTTGGACTCCACCTCCAGCTTGTAACCGATCCCCCACAACGTTTTGATATACTGCGGATTCGATGGATCGGTCTCGATCTTTTCGCGCAGCCTCCGCATGTGTACGTTAATAATATTTTCGTCCCCATAATACGGATCATTCCAGACAGATGCGTAAATCTGTGCCTTCGTAAACACTCTGCCAGGATGCGTAACAAACAACTTAAGAATGCCAAATTCCTTGGATGTCAGTCTTACAGGGATGCCTTCCCGCTCCACTTCATAGGTTTCCATATCCACGACCAGCCCGCCAATTTCAATCCGTTGATCCTTAGCTGGTGTCGAGGTAACCGGGGGTACCGTATAGTTGGCGCGGCGAATGGCCGCCTTAATTCGCGCGGTCAATTCGATGAGGGAGAACGGCTTGCTCAAATAGTCGTCTGCACCAAAACCAAGCCCCAGTGCCTTGTCCACTTCCCCATCCTTCGCAGATAATATTAAGACGGGGACAAGACTGGCAGCTCTGATGGTCTGCAGTACGTCCATGCCGCTTCGCTCCGGCAGCATGAGGTCCAGAATGACCAGATCAAACGCAGGCTCCGCTTCTCGAAACTTATGCTCTGCCTCTAACCCGTCATATGCGTACACAACGCTGTAGCCCTCTTTCTCCAGATATGGTCCAACCATCTCGCTAATTGAACGATCGTCTTCCACAAGCAGCAAACGGTGACTCGACACGTGATTTCCCCCAACTTCTTTGTTTTCTTTTATTACCTCACAGTTCACCCGAATTGGCAATGCGTGGAATAACACTCTTTCTAATCTCATCTCAAAAAAAAAACAAAAAAGGCAGGGGAGCCACCTGTATTCAAGGTGGCTCCCCTGCCATGTCAATCACTAATCCATCTATGTCGTCTCACTTCGTATCCAGCACAGACCAATCGTACCTGCACCTGCGTGAATACCCACCACAGGGATAAAAGGCATGATTTCCGTCTTCAATCGGGGCAGCAGATCGGCGATTTGCTGCTTGATCGTGTTGGCTTCTTCCTGGTTATCAGCATGCATGATACACACATGTTTTACTTTCTCCATGTCTACCTTCAGCACCTCTAACATGCGCTGTTTGGCTCGCTTGAAGGTACGAATCTTCTCGTTCACAACGACCTTCCCCTCTTCAAATCGCAAGAGCAAATGAATCTTCAACAATTGGCTGAGTACAAGCTGTGTGCCTGAAACCCGCCCACTACGGTGAAGATGCTGCAGACAGGCCGGAATGAGGTAAAAGGACATGTTGTCCATCATCTGTTCGATGTGAAGCTTGATTTCAGATACGGAACATCCCTGTTTCTGCATTTCCACGCCCTGCAAAATCATCTCCCGCAGCGGGTAGGCTCCCGCTCTGGAATCAATTGCCGTTATCGATACTCCAGCAATCTCTGCCGCCTGCATTGAAGTATGCAGCGTTCCGCTAAGTGCAGTTGAGCAGTGAATGGTAATAATCTCATCATACTGACCTTTTAGCGATTCATATAGTTCGATAAACTCACCTATAGGGGGCTGAGAGCTGCTTGCCCTTGCAGCCTCTGCAAGCTTCTCATAGAACTGTTCGGATGAGATGTCCTCGGTCTCTCGATAGCATTCCTCTCCAAATACAACGCGCAGCGGTACAATGTATACGTGATTTTGCTCTGCAAACAGCGGATCGAGTGTGCTGGTACTGTCGGTAACCCATGCAATTTTTTTCATTCCAACCTTCTCTCTTGCCGGATTGTTGAAGCTGTATCCTCCATCGTCAGGCACATGCCCGGCGGATTATTTTAAATTTGAATAACACCAATTGTAAACGTTTACGTCATTACTCCTTCATTATAAAGGACCTGGCGAACCGATGTCTTGTGGCGCATTATTGAACAGCCCCGTTTCTTCCGGGATATCCCAAAAAAATGTCTTGCCTGTGAAGGAATATATTGGTATGCTGTTGTCCTTCTCTCTTTTTCGCCTTGACTGAAGTGAACGGGACCGCCGTTCAATCCACTTATCGGAGGTGTCATATGCTTTATCTCACTCTGGCTTCCAAAGCCTACGCCCGGAATCTGCAATACCGCGGAGCACACATGGTACATAACCTGGCAAGCGCGATGTTCGGTTACATGTATGCCTGCCTCTGGATCGGCATCGGGGCCGATCACTCTCTCGGGGAATACGGGACACAGGGGATGGTCAGTTACATTGCGTTTACGCAATCCTCTCTCTGGATCTCGGGTTTTCTCACCAATGGACTCGGAATTCCGCTTACGGTCAGGACAGGGCAGATCGCGCTGGATCTGATGAGGCCGGTGCATCTGTTTACTCACCTTATGGCACGCGAATGGGGACAGATTGCCTACCAGTTCGTGTACAAGAGCATTCCAATCTACCTGCTATTCTCTATCGTTTTTTCCCTGCAATGGCCTACGGAGGTCTCAACCCTGTTATTTGCAGCGCTTGGTCTTGCCGGCGCATCCTACTTATCCATCTGCATGAATTACATCATTGGGGTTACTGCCATCTGGACAACCGAATCATCCTGGCTACACTGGGGCAATCATGCCATGATGAATCTGCTGGCTGGTTTCTTCATTCCGCTCGAATGGCTGCCTGACTGGCTCGAACGTCTGGCCTGGTTATCACCCTATCCCTTTCTGCTCTATGTTCCTACCCGAACCTATCTCGGTTTTGAAGATGGCTCCTTGCTCTGGGGAACCTTGCTTTGGTGTGTGCTCATGACTCTGATCTGTCTGGTCATCACCCGTGTGATGCGCCGCAAAGTGGAGGTGCAGGGCGGATGAAGCGAACTTCCTGGTACCATCTGTATAAAATACTGATTCGAACGAGCATCCGCAGCCGGATGCAGTACAAGTTCAATTTTATATTGGCGTCCGTTCTGGCCGCACTGATTCAGATCTCCGAATTTCTCATGGTTGCGTTGGTGCTGCATCAGTTTGGTGCGATTAAGGGCTGGTCTCTGCATGAGATCGGTTATCTGTTCGCCATCATGACGTTATCCAAAACACTTTACCGTACCTTCGGCAATGAGGTTCATCATCTGGAGAAATATCTAGTCGGCGGCGAACTGGATCAACTGTTAACGAGGCCCATGCCCGTATTACTTGCCCTGCTGCCGCAAAATTTCCGCATCATGGTGGGCGAAGTGCTTCAGGGAGGATTCATTCTCTGCTGGTCTCTGGCAGGTATGATGCACAGCGGGCAGATCGGCTGGACAGTCATTCCCCTCTCTCTGCTGATTATACTTACCGGAGCCATCATCCTCTTCTCCATTGGACTCGCTACAGCGACGCTGGGATTCTGGACCACACGCATTGAGGAACTGCAGACAATCACCGAAGATGCAGCCCGTACGGCTGCCCAATATCCGCTAACGTTATATCCCAAATGGATGTCCGGCATTCTGCTGACGGTCATTCCGGTTGGATTCGTCAACTACATCCCCTCCCTGTATCTACTGCGGGGTCAAGGCGGAGCTTGGGTGCTTGCAGTGATTGCGGCTGTAGCTGCTTTGTGTCTGGCTGCCAGTCTGCGCTTCTGGAAATACGGTATCACCAAATATCAAAGCACGGGAAGCTAAGGAGGGATCATACCATGAACATGATCACAGCGAGGCAGCTGCAAAAAGAATTCAAAACGCCTGTCGTTCGGGAAGGCCGGTTCTCCGGACTGCGGACGTTATTTTCACGCGAATACGTGTCCAAAGAGGCTGTATGTGACATCAGTTTTGACATTCCACAAGGGGAGTTCGTCGGATACATCGGGCCGAATGGTGCCGGCAAGTCGACCACGATCAAAATGTTGACCGGCATCCTCCACCCGACCTCGGGGGAAGTTCTGCTGGCCGGCATGAACCCACATCAGGAAAGGCTGCAAACCGTAAGGCGACTGGGAGTAGTATTTGGTCAACGCAGCCAGCTCTGGTGGGATCTGCCCGTGAAGGATTCGTATGATATTCTGGCTGAAATGTACGGTGTACCTGCTGAACTCAAAAGAAAACGGTTGTCCCAGTTCGCTGAACTGCTGGACCTTGAATCCTTCTGGGCCACGCCTGTCCGTAAACTCTCACTTGGACAGCGGATGCGTGCAGATCTGGCAGCTTCCATGCTGCATGATCCGGAACTGCTTTTTCTCGATGAACCCACCATTGGGCTGGATGTAAACGCCAAACGGAACATACGTCAGTTTCTGCGGACTCTAAATGAAGAGTTTGGCAAAACGATTTTGCTGACGACGCATGATATGGATGATATCGAGCAGTTATGCAGCCGGGTGATGGTTATCAATCACGGCCGGCTCACATATGACGGTACGATCTCCTCTCTGCGGGAGACGATTGGTCTGCCCACAATTATCCGGGTGACTTACCGAGGGGAGTTTCATATTCCGGATGCCATACCTCCTGCCATACAGATTACAGGGGTGGATGGACTGGTCGTAACTGTACAAGTGAACCGGAAAGAATGGAGTACGATGAATATTCTGAAGCTGCTGGAGCAATGGGGCGAGATTATCGATGTGGAGATGCAGGAACCGGATTTCGAAGATATTATCCACCAGGTATACTGATTGGCCCAATTTGGACAGATCTGGATGAGGGCCTGTTCGGATGCCGTTACATGCAAGAAGGACATGACGTACTGTAGTAACGGAGGTGAGGTTCATGCTTGTCACTAAACATGTACTGGCCGCGTCCAGCACACACTCTACTCCCTACTACATGGTGCGTGGTGCAGCGTCTGGCCCCGTGATGGTTGTCACTTCCGGCGTTCATGGAAATGAAACCGCAAGCATGGCTGCTGCGCAAAAACTCGCCGACGATTGCGCAGCAGGACGATTATCCATTCAGCGTGGTCTTCTCATTATTATTCCAAGAGTGAACCAGAAGGCTTATGGCAAAAAAATCAGGGGCAATCCCGATCTGAACAGAACATTTCCACGCCGCTTATCTGCCAAAGCGAAACATCCACTTGCTGCTGCCGTCTTTCGTCTGGCACGCGAACATGGACCGGACTGGTGGATCGACCTGCACGAGGCTAACGGATTGTCACAGCTCAGCTCCCGTGTATTGGGGCAAACCCTGATCACCAATCCCGGAAGCCGTGCTGTTCCAGCATGCAGAAGAATTATTGAACACATGAATCGTTCCATCGCCATTCGTGATCGGCATTTCAACCTGAAGCAGCATGAGCTTCCTGGATCTGCCCGGACAGCTGCAGCCAGATTGCTGCAGGCTCGTTCCGTCACCGTTGAAACCTGCTGGAGCCTGAAGCGATCCGTACGGATCAAGTATCAGACGAGAATTGTACACCACTTTTTGCGGGAAGCAGGGTTTATATGAAATAAGTAACCTCCCTATTCCATCGTAATGTGGAAGGGAGGTTATTATTTTATTCCTCTTTATTGTTACGGAAGGATTGAATGTAGTTATGGATATCCTTTTCCGATGTCATGAGCAAGGCTTCAAGGAACCCTTGCATACGCTGCAGATTCTTAATGTGACTCTCAATGTCTGTGATTCGGTCACGTACAAGCATTTTCAGCTGTTCACTTTCCATATCCTCCTGGCTAAGCAGCTGCAAGTTTTCCTGAATCTCTTTGAGCGAATATCCCAGTGACTGTGCATCCTGAATAAATTTGATTTTGACCAGATAATCCTCTGTATATATTCGATATCCGTTAGATGCCCGGCGGGGAGCAGGCAGTATGCCACTATTCTCGTAATAACGGATGGCGGCCATGCTTATTCCTGTCCGTTTCGCCAATTCGCCTCTCGTCATGGTACCCACAAAGCCTGTCCCACCTTTCCTCCTATTGTTGATTCATCTACTTATTACCTATGCTTGTATATTCGGTATCGTATGCTGCCTCCGGGAAACGGTCTGATGGTCCTTCCAACAGCACCTGCTGCTCTCCTTTCAGATAGCGGTCGAAGAATGCCAGCGTATACGATCTCGTGATATCCACATTATGCTCTGGCGTCATGCCCCTGGCAAACATTCGGGGCGAGATCAACGAGATATCTGTGAAGCTCTGGTGGAAAAAACCATCCACAGTCAGATAATAGGTATCATTCAAGCTATGTGTCATAACATGATCCAAATCCGGTTCGAATTCGGGATAAAACACGTTGTCTTTTTCGGTGGCGTCTGGTGCAAAACTTTTGGCTGTCTCACCTGACATGATATACATAAACGGCTGTTTCATGGCTGTCGTGGATACGGTCCCCCAGAATCCGCCTTCCAAACTGAGTCCTGCTTTGAAACGGTCATCCTGCGCCAGCGCTTCCGCTGTTGTCGCACCGCCGTAGGAGTGACCAAAGATACCGACACGGTCCAAATCCAGCTTACCTTCCAGTAGTTGATTTGGATCATGTTTATTCCACTGGGTGAGCGTATCCAGTACAAAGCTTGCGTCAGCTGCACGTATGCCTACTCCTTGGACATTATACTGATACAGTTCTTCTGACGTATCGAATTCGGGATTAGCTTCATACGCCACGCCATGCCCGTCCGGAAATGTAACTTGTGCTGATGTGTACGGATGGTCTATCCCCACCACAATGTATCCATGACTAACCAGTTCTTCAATAGCGGTCATACTTTGGAAACGGGCAGAACGAACCCCTGGAGAGAACAGCAGCACAGGATAACTGCTCTCGGCGGCCGATACCTTTGCACCCGTGACCACATGTGTGGGAATCGTGTCCAGATAGCTAAACACCTGTGGTGGAATACCGAACACGAGGCTGATAGCTTCACCCAGCTCTGCGGGATAATGCTCCAGCGGAAGTCCCTTGGCAGCTTCGTGATCCACTGGATACCAGACATTGATCATAAGTTCTCGCTTGTCTCCTGGCTTAGGCGACTTCGTCTCTTCGCGGGATTCATCCACGAGCTGCTGTTGGAATGTACCGATGGCATACAGGCCGGTTGGCTCAGGCATTGTAAAAGCAGGAAGTAACCAGGTCAGTGCCACTGAACCTGCACTAAGTAGCAATACCATGATAGAAATCAGCGTGGCTTGGATCCGTGATCTGTGATTCTTTTGTCGAACAACAATCATAACCAAAAGAACCAGGACCAGAAGATATGTAGGCAGCATTTGCACTCGAAATTGCTCTATTACACCGTGCAGCACAGTAAACAAAACCAAAGCAGATATCATAGCCATCCTCATCCCGCGTCTCGGACGAACCAGCATCAATATGGCGACCACAAGAGTTACAAGTACTAAAATCCATTCCAATATTCTCATCGTTCAACCTCCAACATCTCTGTAATACAACAAGGATAAACCTTGAAGCATACTTCAAGGTCAAGGTTAAACTTTTTGACCATATCATTAAGGGGCTGATATGATCTCTTCCAAATCAGGAATTAATAACAGTCATCATTAGAAAACCCGTCATACGTGGTACAGCAGCCCTGATTGGCTTGTACCTCGTCTGGCGGGTTTTCATGTTCAACTGAGCATTCTTTTTTAATCGCCCGAAGCGCTCTCTACAGTTACCTTGGTTCTCGGCATTGCATGCATGGCCCCAGCGGTTACATGGACCTGTACGACATATACGCCCGTTTCCTCGAACACATAGTTAGCCTCGTAGATTCCATCCCCTGTGGATTGGGCTGTAATCGCTCCCTGAGCTTCCAGATCCTCAGGATTCATTCCTTGATCCACAGCAGGTGCTGCTGGTTCATCTTTTTCATTCCATACCTGAAATTGCACATGGTCTGCATCATCCACGGGCTGACCTCCCTGCGTCAGTTTAATCTGCAGGGCAACATCATCCTGGATGGACACCTTATCCGGTACCATGAGCTGCACCTTAATCATCTCCAGCGTATCCGTACTCTGGGATGGCTCATCGTTGGAGCAGCCCACAGTCGTAAGGAGCAGAATGATAATTAACGGCATGAACCAACGGACTTGTCCACTCATCCATCATCTGTCCTTTCTTATGAAGAAGATTTTGGTGTTTTGCCAATTCCCCACAACATTACAATAATGATGATAAACGCAATCAGGGCAAGCAATGGAATCGTGATGAAACCAAACCAGTTCAAATAGTCGGTATAACAAGGAATTTGCCCACAAGCGACTGAATTGCCAGTAGCCGAATAGATTCGCTGAATGGTAACGTGGTATAACGAGATTCCACCGCCAATGAAACTAAGCGGAAGCACATATTTGGTAATCCCTACATCATCCTTGAAGTAGGCAATTCCAAGTACTATGGTCAGTGGATACATAAAAATTCGCTGGAACCAGCACAGATCACAAGGGATATATCCCTTTATCTCGCTGAAATATAAACTTCCTCCCGTCGCGATGACGGATACGGCCCAAGCAATAAACAGCCGGGTATCCACGTGTCTCGCCGGTCGCTCAGGTTTTGATGATGCACTCATTCATCTGGCCTCCTCTGCATTTTGAAATATCATAATACCTCATTCATGACGCAAGGGCTATTCAAGCCGTTATGTAGGGTGTTACATGATGATCATTATACCAAATATTTGAATAAATTGGTGAAACACAAAAGAGCTGCCTTGCGGGCAGCCCTCCTGTTTCTTTCTGGTTACTCGTTGGTCTACTTCCTATGATTACATCGATTTGGTCAATGTGATGGAACCGTCCTTTTGAGCCCATTTTACGTCCCAGTTCAGAATTTCAGCAATGAAACGCAGGGGTACTTGGGTACGTCCGTCTTTGTTAACAAACACTGTGGAGCCTACGTTCTTCTTCATACCGTTCACTTCCATGACTTTGTTGTTCACCCAGAATACGAGGGTATCATCACCAGCCATAACCGTAACTTCCTGGGCTTTTTTATCCCATTTCACCGTTGCACCAATTCCTTCACTCAGGAAGCGAAGTGGAATGTACGTCGTGTTTTTCCAGAGCACGGGTGTAGTGTCCATGTTGGTCGTTTTATCGTTAATTTTCAGCATTTTGCTGTTCAGCTTCATCCAAACAGTGGTCATGTCCGGAGCTGGCGTTGGTGTTGGGGCAGGTGTCATCGGCTCCTGAAACTTGTCATTGTTCTGAGTCACGATCGCATTACCCAGGGCTTGACCTACACCAAACATCACTTTGAAACCTTCACGATTCGTTGTATATGAAGCATCATAATTGCCGGCTGCATATTGGTCGAGAACTTTCTGTACTTGCTCCTCGTGTGTAGTCAGTGCTTCTTGTCCGGCTGCCTTAGGCAGATTGCCTGCAGTTGCCGAATCGAGGAATGCAGCAAATTCTGTGGTGAAACCATCAATACGCTTCTCTACCGCTGCACGAGCTGCTGCATCATTGTTTTTAACGGCTTTTACATAGTCACTCTGTGCATTAACATGATTGGTTACCCAAATTTTCTCGAAAGCGTTGGCTCCGTCATTACCGTAGATCGAAGCAATGGCTGCTTTGAAATCAGCTGTGTTCCCGGCTTCAGCTGTAACCAGAGCATTCGAGGCAGCTGTCCGTCCATCATATTCCTCTTGCATTTGCAGGGCAGACAGCGCAAAGTGCTCGGAAGCCAGGTGATTCAGAGCAGATCTTAGATCAGCTGCTTTTGTATCGGCTTTGGTGTTCTCGAACTTTTCAGGCATTTGTGTCGTGATTGCCGTGGAGAGCGCTTTACTTACGTCGAACATCTCCTTGAAACCTTCGCGGTACGCCTTGTATGCATCGCTGTAATCTCCGGCTACATATTCATCGAATACTTTTTGCACGAGATCTTCATGTACCTTCAGTGCTTCTTTGGCTGCCGCTTTTGGCAATTTGCCTTCCGTTGCGGTGTTCAGGAATGTGGAGAACTCATCGACAAATCCATTGATGTTATCCTGTGCTTGTTTGATGCCAGCCTGGTTGCCCATTTTGGTTGCTTTCACCAAGTCGTCGGTGTATTTATTATGAGCGCGGAAGATACGTTCGAATTCCTTCGCACCTGCATCACCGTACAGGGAGGCGATGGCCGGCTGCATATCCAGGGCATTTTGGTCGAGTGCTTTGTAAGCTGCGTCTGCATCTTTTGCTCCGTCATATGCTTTAGCCATAGCTGTTACCGCCAGTGCAAAATGTTCCGAAAGTAGGTGATCCAAGTTGGCTCTAAGATCAGCAGCAGGTGTGTTCACGGATGCCTTCATCGTAGTCATTGGCATCTGTTGCGCAGAAGCAGCCCCTGCGATTCCCGGCATCAAGAGCGTCAAGCTTAGCATGGGTGCGATAAACTTCTTCATTTTCATTTTCATTACGTATTCACTCCTCAATCTAATTTTGTATGCTTTGTTTCCTCGTCGTCGTTTTCAAAGGGTGTAACGCAGGGATCCCGAATCTGGATCACCCCATAGGCAAAAAAAATTCACGACCTCCGTTTGGGAGAGCCGCGAATCCGCATCACTACTGGTTTTTTTCATAATCATAATCATTTAAATTTATTGTGATCTCTTGTTGGAATTGAGTTATATACACTGTAAGTCATCTGCTTAATTTCCCTTAATCTCACAAATAAAACCTTACATCCCAGGTTATCCTGGGGTACAATAAAGGAGATGAATTTTACGCCTTTTGAAGGAGGTTCACTCATGAGTTGGCTGCCTTATCTTTTAATTATTGGTATTGCCTTGTTTGGCGGCATTGCCACCCTGATCATCGGAAATTCCAAAGCCAATCAGACCAGCAACCCCGAATACGACCGCCGAACCAAACAGAATTTGAGCCGGTTAACCTATGTATACGTTGGTGCCATCGTGCTTGGCATGGGCGGACTCATCCTTTACCTTGTAAACTAAACGATTTCCAGGGTTCAATGAAGTATGACTTTATATCTGTTCAACATCTTAATCGTTCGTTCTACATATAAGATGGCTGGGGAATTCATTCCCCTCTCCTTGATCACCGCCAAGCACCCTCGCAGCATCCATACATGGATCTGTTGGTACAGACTCTTTCTGTTTAAAACAATATTCCCATGCCCATATCCGCGCTCAAAATCCGCCACGATAGTATCTAGTTCTCTTACATTTACCGATGAAGGTATGGTGGAAGTCAGCGCGGCTGCCAAATCAAAATGATGGTTCCCCCTCCTCACTTCACCCATATCAATAACGTGGATGCACTCCTTCGTAAATAACATGTTCCATACGCCAAGATCCCCATGAATCATGGTGTTATTCTTCGATTTATATTCCATGCACTGCTCGGTATGCTCTGTTAAAGCCCGGATTCCTTCGTATGATGAATTCTTCACTTCATTAGACACAGCACTCCATAATTGGTGTAACTCATAGCGATCCTTCTGCTCTGGAATATCCAAATGAGAGATCAGTTGATGAAAAAGGGAAATCACGTTACCCAACTGCACAAAATCAATGCTCACTTGATGATACGGAATTGTATTGTTTATGTAGGTTTGCAAATTATAGATCTCATGATTGTAGATGATATAGGATAGACCATCTCTGGCTTTGAGCATCTTTGGAGAAATGTTTACCGATGCCAGCACTTGATAAAGTTTATGTTCAGCATGAGCCTGCTGTTCATTTTTGAGTTTACGCAGAACGTATTTGCCAGATGCAGCATGAATCAGCATCGCCTTAGAACTGTTACCTTGTTGCAAGGCAGTGCTGGTTAGCACTTGGCCAATATCATAATGTTCCCTCACAAAATCGATGTCAGTCATAACTCCTCTCCTTTTCATTTTATTGGTTTCACTATGCACATAAATAGATTTGCAATGTTTACAAGTTGGAGATAATTCAGAATTATTATGGATAACTTCCGGGTTTAATATAAAGCCATAAGGGACAGCGAGCCCTACAAATGACAATTATAAGTTGATCCTCACATTTTACACGGTAACGTAGAGTGCAGAACCCATCTGAAGAAGCGAAGCGGTCACCTTTATCATCGGATTTACCCTTTTAAAATAAGTCAATAAATCTGGGGATAAGAGGGATCGGAAGATGGTACTGCAATCGAAGTTGTTAAGTGTGAATTCGATCAGATCAACTTATACACTGAACCTAAAGGAGAGTTATACATGATGAAAAAAAACCTGAAGAAATCTGCTGCAGCGATGATGGTTCTTGGCATGACCTTAACAGGAGCTGCTGGTGTATTTGCCGGTACTCAACTGGAGAAAATCTCCGCTTATCTTAATCATGGCATCAGCTTCAATGTAGATGGAGCAGCTTATACACCAACGGATGGCAATGGGAATAAACTTGCACCGATCACTTACAACAATTCAACCTACCTGCCTGTACGTGCCATTGCGGATGCGCTTCATGTTCCTGTATCCTACGACGGCAAAAAAGGTCAGGTTATCATCGGCGAAGCAGCGAGCAATCCTTCTGCCCTGTCCAATGTAACCTACAGTGCTGCGCAAAAAGAAGCAATTCAAAAAGCATTTGCACAGTTCGATGGTTTTGAAACAGCCTATGCACCTCAGCAAAGTATCCAAGGTGATACGTTTAAAAGCGTTGGCGCCGGGGGCGATGGTGTAAGCTTTATCTTCACTCATATGAAAGTAAGTGTATCTCCACGTGATTACTCGGATGGCTATGACAGCAAAGATGTGAAATTGTCCAACGGCGTTACTGCCAAATGGTACACGCCGGATCAAACGGGCATGCTGACATTTAAACTGGATGATCGTTATGTAACGCTCAGCTCCCCTGACCATAAGTTGACTCAGGCACAGCTTGCTCAGGTGGCCGTATCTGTCCAGAAGGTGAATAACAACGATCAAGGCATTACCGGGTTTGCCAATGTAAATTACACCAAGGAACAAGCAGATACCATTCGTAAAGCATTTGCAAAATTCGATGACTTTGAGACGGCTTACGCGCCTCAGCACATGATTGCCGGAGATGCATTCCAAAGTGTGAGTGCCGGCGGTGATGGCGTAAACTTTGTATTCAAACATATGAATGTCACGGTATCCCCGAAAGACTACTCGTTCAGCTATGATGGCAAAGAAGTCAAACTGTCTAACGGCGTACATGCCAAGTGGTATACACCGGACAAAACAGATCTGCTGACATTCCAACTGGATGATCGCTATGTTACACTCAGCTCACCAAATAATGCACTGACACACACACAGCTCGAACAAATGGCCGTGTCCGTGCAAAAACTGAAATAAAACGAAACATACCAAAACACACATCATGCTGCTCCTATTAACGGGGGCAGCTTTGATGTGTGTTTTGTCCTATTCCAAACAATATGACTGTTATGAAAACAAGGCTTTCGTCCAGCTTCAATTCGCTCTAGATGCGGTTATAATGAATGGTATATGCACATTTAATAGAGACATGAACAGTTAGGGAGGGAAAAACAATGAACCAGCGTATAGATCTTTCGCCTGAGGAGCTGCAGCAGCTGGCAGGTGAATTCAGCAAGGCTTCCCAGAATGGTAATGATATTTTGGCACAGCTGAGAACGATGGTGGATCAAGCCGAAGGCCAGTGGGAAGGTGAACGGCAGCGTGAATTCATGCAGCGGATCAACGACAGTATGACATCGATCAGCAATTATCTGCTTGGTTTGCAGGAGACCAGCACCAGCCTGCAGCAGACGGCAACCCGCTTTCGTGAAACGGATCAGTCACGCTAGGACTGATCCGTTATCCGTTAAGGTTGTATGTTAACTTGGCATATTTCTGCAACGTTCATATTTATTTTTTTCAACTCAAGCCCATCATTTATTCATGCAGATTGCCAGCAAATGCTTCTTCTTCCTCATCCACATACCCTCTGAAAATGATCTCTTCGATATCTTCATGATTAAATACATACGTATAATCCGGATTAATATATCCTTCCGGGTACAAACATCCAATGTAATCGAACTGACGAGGCGGTTCTGTCATTAACATCTGCTTGCGACCATAAATGACGAGCTTTTTGGTGCCCTCCTTCAGCCGGATTACGGAGCCGTTGGGCAGTAAAGTCAATGTATCTTTTTCCATATGGTATGTAGCCTCCTTCAACTATTCTGCGCTTTATGGGCAATGGTTTCCTTCGGGGCATACAGTACCCGGCGCAGCCAGTAATACCGATGCACATCCATGATAAAGTGAAATACAACAAAAGCCAGCATAATATAGACACACATCAGGACCACCGCAACGGTCTGCTGCGTGACAAAGGCCAATGATAGATTGGCCACCAGATAACCGGCTCCAGTCAGCATCGTCAGCGTCGCGACAGGCATACGTGTGCCTGCACCCGCTTTTGGTCGATGTGGAGACTGCTGCAGTTTACGCAGATGGAACCTGGCATAGTGATACAAAGCGAAACCGTATACTGCAAACGACCCGATCGCATACCAAGGGGTTGTCAGTCCAAGCATGCCATAAGCAAACTTTTGCACGATGATCATGAATCCCAGGGAACAGACGATTCCAAATACGCCGCGGAACAAAACATAATTCAGCTGCAGTTTGCGCGGTGCCGCAATCAGGGCTACTGCCCATACATTCATGACCGCCAGAGGAGGCAGCAGAATATAAGCATATAAGGACTGGAACGGAATACTAAAAACCGGGATCAGCAGGAAGACGTTCAGAAAAAAGAGTACCAGCGTACCTGCGCTGAAACGAATCCCATCCGCCGCATATACCGCAAGATAATTTTCAAAGGCGTCCGGGTGGTAGGAGGTTCCTTCTACCCTTTTGCCAGCAAAATGGTTCGTCGGTGATGTGGAACGCTGCTGACGTGCCATCTATTTGAACCATCCTGATACGGTAGACCAGGCTTTCTTCGCTCCGTGTTTCACCACGTCTTTCACGGAATCATCCTGCCCGTCGCCATCCAGATCCATATTCATGGTTACCCCTTCTGCGAGATAAGTCAGACCTACGGATACACCCAAACCAACCGCACCAACGGCCAATACGGGTGCTGCAGCAGGCAGAATCGCAGCGGTCAGCAGGGTTGCACCTACTGTCGTTGCCCCACCAACAACAACGTTTCCGATGATATCCCCGGCAATTTTGTCAGTGGATGCGTTCTGGCTGATGTTCTCCTGTGTATCTGTAAACACATCAATGCCGACGCTGGCCCATCCCAGTTTATCCGTCAATGCGGACCTGACCGCATAACCGGGTTTGATCATCGAGGCGATTTCCTTAATCTGAGGCGTAGCTGTTCCGTTGGCTATTCTGGCTTCAATGTCGCGAACATAATGAATTTTATAGTCACGGGGTCTGCCATTGACTACTGGATTATTTTTGACGGAATCAAAGCTTTCACGAACCAAAATTCGCGGAGTATTCCGATCAAGCTGCTGCTTCACCATATAGCCATTTCTAACCCGATACCCTAGTTTGGCAACAGCCGCCGCAGCCGTCAGTGTACCCACCGTGCTGCCAGGCCCATCGAATGGTGCAAGTGGATTAATGCCAGTCAGCCCAAATGTACCGCCAGATTGATCCTCCTGTTCCATTCGCTCACGAGTCGTTTTCACGTATGCAGCCAGCTGCTGCATGCTCTGTCCGGCCGTCTGAAACCGCTGCTGATGCGATTGATACAAGCCAATAATGGTCTGCCGGTTACCCGACTGCCAGGCCGCTCCCTGAATGGAGCGCTGGAGAATACCATCTACCTGCTGCAGCTGTGCAGTAACCTGTTCAATCTGCTGTGCCAGCGAGTTCAAGTACTCCGATTTCATAATAATCTTGGTCAACTGGATCTCCCCCTTAAGCATACCTGCGTTCTATGGGATTAAACTGCAGGCAAAATGGATAACGAACGCGTCGTTAGCAAAAAAAGGCTCTGAATCAGCTCTTCTTCTGTTATCTTGAATGCTGAAAATCGTTCTTTTCTTTCATCTTCCTTGTCTTCAATGAACAGCCAATTGCCTGCACAACTACCCACAAAATAGATGGTTTGAGGCTTGTTCTGCATTCCGCGGGTGGATACCTCAAACTGCCCTTGTTTCTGGATGTTAACAAACGCTTGGGTCAGTTCGTGAATTGCAGCCGAATGTACATGCAGGTCCTGGCGCAAGGCGTTGGTTACCCTTTCGATGCCTGATTCGTTATCCAGCGTCAGCAACTGCTGCAGTGTGTGCTTCTGAATAGGGGTAAGGATGGATTCCTCGGCAGAGTCAGGCAATTCAATCCGATTGCCCATAATACGAAGCAAGTCCTGCAAGCTTTCGAATGAAGTCAGGGTCACCTGATCCCGTTCAGGATGCCAGAGCCATTCAACGATGTTTGTTCCGGAAATGAAGCCATAGGTCAGAGATGATTCACGCTGTTCCGCGATTGATGTCTTCAGATGAAGCTTCATCACTGCGCTGCTGAGCTTGCAGCTCTGGAGCAGCTGATGGACTTGCGGATGTATGGTAATGTCATTATCTTCAGATTCAATAACGCCGTCCTTGATCAGATCGGCTTTTATTTTTTCAAATGCAGGCTTGGCCCGCTCACCCTGTAATGCAGCATCGTTCAGATGTGCAAAGAGTACTTCAGCTTCCGGGATATGCATTAACTGAAACAGAAACAGAGCCTCCCGGCCAGAGCAGGTAAACGAAGTATATGTAGGCACAGTCATTCCTCTTTTCCATGATTTATGCATCAAACTCCAATGGAAGAGCCTATCTTTTTATTGTAAAAGGATCGTCATTCAGGCTCAATGCGCCCCCACTCCTGTTCTTGGGACGTTCAACCTGATTATATTTACCCACTAAGCTGTGGAAACGCACAGGGTTGAATCACTTCTGAATTTTGAAATTTCAAATGAGAAGCTAGAAACAAAAAAAAGCAGCAAGGACCGAGTATTCCCTGCTGCTTCTTCTTATCGTCTTCAGGTCAGATCGGTTAAACGGATAACTCTTCTATAATACATGGAATCCAACCAATCTTCCCAGTCCAGTTCACTAGCATTGCTGTTACGATAATATACAGCAGACGCAGGAAGATAACCAACCAAGGGACCCATGCCGCCACAGATCATCTCGCCGCCATCGCCGCCTTTGGGCAGCACTTCTCCAGAACAATCCATCGTCAATTCAACTTTGTATGGATCTCCGGCAAAATGGAGTCCAAAAAAATTGGGCTGTTCCAAATCATACGGCATTTCATCCTCTGCAACGAGCGACAGGTCCATCTCGACCGATTCACACACGATCTCAGTCAGCCCTTCCAAGCGTCCAAAATGCTTCAACTTCATCGTATAATCGAAACTGTCGCCCCAGGGAAATAACGTACGACAGCCACCCCCGCACAAATACTCCCATTCATCCTCGGTGAGCAAACCAAAACCCGCTTCAGCTTGTTCCTCCAGCAAGTCTTCAGGCGTAAGCTCCTCATTGTATAGTTGTATCCGGACTTCCTCACCCTGACGCTCCAGGCGAAATGTCTGATACTGCTCCAATCCCTTTAGATCAGAATGATTGAATTTCTCCAGCTCTGCTGCAAAACCAGGTTCATGCCCTGCGAGTGCTTCTTCCTCGGTAACATCAATCCAGCCAAGTGATTGTGTCAGGCACTCCACCAGCATGGGAGCGATAGCCGCTTCTCTTACCGGTGACATCTGGCTCGCCAGAAAAGAATCCACGTCCTCTATGCCATACTCACTTATCGCCTCAGCTAGATCTGCTGAAGTCTCCTCATTCATGCCCTCCTGCCACTGACTCCACCCTAAGGTCACATGGTCTCCAGGTACAAACACAAACTTTCGCCCTGCATACATAAATACACCCGTTTCGGTTCGCTGACCGAACCGTTCAAACGTTTTTACAGCGATGTATTCCATACCCGCCGGACACAAAGCAATCATCCCTTGCAGCAGCTCTTCTTTTTCCTGAACAGATAACCCTGCCCATATGGCACGAGTCAATGTTTCCATGGCTCTCCGCCTTTCCAGATGCTCTTCCACGCCTTGATGACTAAGCTCCTATCTACCTGCAGCCTGCAGGAGCTCTAGCAGCAGCTCTTTCCGTTTCCCTTCAGCCTTGCGGGCCAGACCTGCAAGCTTCTCCACTTTGCCCCAGATTGGATATATCACACGCTCCACTTCATAGGTTTCCAGACCGCTGATCTGCTGCACCATAAGCGCAAGCTTCTCTTCATTCTCCAGTTCGGGCTGAATCTTCAGCTTCAAGCCATCCGTCGAACGTCGTAGGCAGGCAACCAATACAGGTGCAGAGTTAGCTGTTATACCATGCTTTTCGGCAAAGGCAGCAGTGAATTTGTCCTGCACCAATTGGTGTTCATCGTCCACTTCTCCCATATAAAATTCAACCAAAGGAAAATACGCCTCGTCTGCGAGCCCCAGTCCAAACGTGGCATAGCTGCCTGGCATACAGTTCTTCTCCCCCTCCGTGTCTCCATACCATTCGAATTCTTCAATGGCTTCACGAGCGTACTCTTCAAGAAGTGGATGCAAATTCGGATAATCCAGTGCACTCGCGAAGAACCGATGAGTATCCGACTTGGCGAGTCCCTTTATCGGCAAATATGGTTTTGCCTTGGATTTAAGCTTGATCTTATAGCTCTTAGGGAAGCCTTTCTTCAGTAAACGAATAATGAATGCGAGTGCCTGCTCGTAGGCAGATGCTTCCTCCTGACGGATAATGATTGTAATGAGAGAGAACACATCATTGGCTGTGCATTCCACCTGTTCATTTTTCACATGAATATCTTCCTTGGCATAAGCCCCGCTGCCTTCTGTCATCATTCGAACTGCACGGTCGCTCCCCAGCTGTTTCGCCAGTTCCAGGAAGGTAAGGCCTGTCGGTTTACTGTAGCTGGGCTCAAAACGCAGAATCATGACCGCTGCGTACAGCAGCAGATCGATAGGCTGGGCCTCTTGCTGCCCCTGGTTCTTAACTTCTCCATGAGACTCATTCTGTTCCAGTACGGCGCCTGGCTTGAGTGTATATTCGTTCGACCTATACTCCGATAACTGAATATCATAATACTGTGGCAAAAATTGATTCTCTGCCCAGTCCTTCAATGCACGAATGATATTGCCGCGATGCTCCGCCAGGGCATCCTGACGCCCTTTATTCAATTCCTGAATGCGGTCATACTGAGCTATAATCCATGCAATATTTGGACTCGGAAACAGCACTGGATCAAGCAAATGACGTGTCAGAAAAAAGGACTCCAGCGGCTTCGTTGGATATGTACCATTCTCCAGCTTTTGTTCGACATAGGTATGGATGCGATCCAGCAGCTGCTCTCTCTTCTCTTCGTTGATATATTCAAATAGCGTCAAATGCAGCTTCCCTTCGGTTGTTGGAAATTTCCCGCGAAAGGTGAAATGATAGTCGATCAGCGGTGTATCTCCCAGCCCATCCAATCTTCTCTGGATCACTTCAGCAAGCTGAGGCTGAATTTCGCTTCGCACCTGCTCTTCCGTAAATGAACCTGCGTTCCTGGAGTTCAAGCCATCATCCAAACCGAGATCGAGGCTGTCAACCGTCGTACGTCCAGGTCTGTAATCCAGTAAAACATCACCCATGATCCCCATCTGCAGCGTGGTTCGTTTCACTACCTTGTCCAAGTCGCTTCGCTTCTCCTGTTCATCAAACCATTCATGAATGGCGCCTATCATCTCTTCCATGGCCTGATCATATAGTGTACTCATCCCATCTCCTGCCTTTCGTGATTAAACTCTTTCAAATAACTCATGTTCTATTCCTTCAGGATCGCTCCATAAATCTCGCAGGTGAAAATACGTATTGACGTTCGCATAACACCTATTATTTTACTCTCTCAAGCACACCAGGAACAATAAGACTTATGCACGGTTGTTGACTAAGAAAATAGATGATCTCCCCCTTCTGCACCTGTCTGTGCATCCGGCACTCATACCAAAAAAACACCGGAGTCAGGCGACTTTACGCCCAAATCCGGTGTATTCACGAAACCCTCACTCTTCTTTTCATACTTTAGTATGATTCCGACCTTATAATAGAAATAGGTTGTACATATCAGCCACTGCGAGTACAGAAAACCTTCCGATTGCTGTTATCCCCAGATTCCTTTGATCTGATAAATAGAGGAAGAAATCCGGTGATAAAGGCAACCGCTTCGCTTCTCTAGGTCTTTTCTGTTCTCTCCGTTCTCATGTCAATTCCACATTTTAATTCATTCCATAAACCTTTTACCGTATTAATTCACGGTCTTAAACCATTCGTTTACTTCGGCGGTAATCTCGTCGCCACCCATCGACTTCCATTTCGTTACAAACGCATCGAATTCCTCAAGGCCAACTTGCCCATAGATGATTTTGCTGAACGTATCCTTCTCCAGCTTGTCGAGCGCATCCTTCTTCATCTTCATTGTATCGGTTGGCGCACCCGTGAACTTGTTCTTGATCGCATCATCCTTATGTGCCACTACAACTTGAGCTGCAGCAAATACTTCCGGTTTGTTGGCAATGCTCGTATTTTTCTCAAAAGGTGTCTCCGGTTCCTTGCCTGTCGCGAGTTCTGCAAGCGTATCCATCATCAGGTTCGGGATCCGTGCACCGTCATAGGTAATCGTGTATTTCAGCGGCGATACGCCATCTTTCACTTCAGCTTCGCCCACAACTTTGCCGTCCACGATGTCATAATCATATCCTTGGGCAAATCCATGCTCAAACTCGCCGCCCACCTCCGGATTGGCAAAGTTATCGAACAGATAATTCTGATAGGTGAAGAACACTTCCGGGTTAGCCATATCCTTGTTAATCAACACTACCCCGTTGCTGGCTCCGGAACCATGATGATGACTCTCACCCGTCGGGCCGGTCGGCAGAGCAATGGCTTTATAGGTGGCACCGTCCACATTTTTCTTCACGTCATCAATGGGCCAGTTAGGCATCCAGTGCGGACCCACGATGATCCCGGCCTTGCCTGCTGTAAACAGTTCAGCTGCCTTGATCTCATCATATACGCCAGCTTCCTTGGGCAGATAACCTTTGGAGAGCCAGTCTTTCATTGTTGCCAGACCTTCCTTCACTCCTGGCTGCACCGAGCCGTATTGCAGCGTTCCGTCTTCAGCCTCGTTCCATTGACCTGGCATCGTGTTATACATGCCGAAGATCCAGCCGGATTCCGTCATCCATGTATTCAGCGCATTCTTCATGCCGACGGTCAAACCATACGTATCCTTCTTGCCATTACCATCCGGGTCCTGATTCGTAAATGCATCCATGACCGCAACGAGCTCTTCGATCGTTTTGGGTTCTTCCAGTCCCAGCTTCTTCAGCCAGTCTTCCCGGATAAACATCACCGGATCGCCGTTGTAGGCATAGTCGAAGATCGGAATGCCATAACGCTGTCCCTCATACATGTAAGGATACCATTCCTCCGGTGCCGATTCGGCCGCCTGTTTCCATGTGTCTGATGCATATTTATCAAACAGTGCACCTGCATCAGCGAACTTGCCGGACTCAATCAACTCACGCACCAGGTTGTAGTCCCCACGGATGGAGACGATATCCGGCAGCTCCTCGTTGGCAGACAGGGACAGGCGGAGCTTTGTATAGAAGGCGTCATTGGTCACTGACACAGCCCATGGTGTGGTCAGCTCTATGCCGAGACGCTCCTTGGCCCATTTGGTATGCACATTGCTCTGTGCCGTTTCCCCGTTCTTAAACTTCGTGTCATCGTTCCAGGCCCGCAAGTAGCTCATCTGCACCGCCGGTTCGTACTTCCCGTTCTGCATCGCAAGCGGAGCAGCCGCTTCCTTCGCAGGTTCCTCTTTGGCCCCCGAACTGCATGCTGTTACAGCAACCATGGTTAATGCAAGCACTGCCGTCATCATCTTTTTATACATGAACTAACCCCTCCTCAGGTAACTTTGGATACCTTTTGTGCATCTCGCATCACCCATCCATGCTTCATGCACCTTACATGAAAAGGATAGTGCAGCCGGGGAGGCAAACATATATCACAATTTCAATGTTCATATTGATTTGTTAACCGTTCCGAAAATCCTGTGGTGTCAGGCCATAATGCTTGCGAAACACTTGAATGAAGTAAGGGGTATTGTTATAGCCCACTTCCTGGCCGACTTCATAGATCTTCATCCCGGTATGCTTCAGCAGGTGCACGGCGCGTTCCATTCTGGAGCGAATAATATAATCACTGATGCCTTCGCCAGTGGACTGTTTGTACATTTTGGACAAATACACCGGATGCAGATGCACCTCTCCCGCAATGACCTGCAGGGACAGATCCTCTCCCAGATGATGGTCAATCCAGTGCTGTACCTGCCGGATCAGGGTGGACCCGCTCTCTTGACCCGAGTCTTGCGTACGCTCTGTCCATTGCTGCATGACGTTCCTGGTCCATGCCTCCAGGCTGCGCAGCGATACGCCATAACCATCCTTCAGCAGCTGCTGATATTGTTCTCCAAGCACATCGGATAACTGTTTGCCTTCCCGGTGAGCCATATAAGAGAAGGCTGCCGCCAAATAATGAAAGGCAACGTAGACATGCTCCGGAAATACGCTGCCTGATAGCTCGGCAAAGATCTGATCGATCTTGCGATGTGCATCCTCCATTCTCCCGGCTTCCAGCAGCGTTGTCAGACCAGGTGGTTCATAGAGCGCAGTAAGTGACTTCAAGGAGGCTCCATGCGAGCTGGCTGCGGCATTCAGATGCAATCCTTTCCCTGCTTCACCCTGCTTCCGCAAGACACTCACAGCCTGATGATACAGCTGCGGTACCTGATGCGGGAAACGGCCTGTTTTGCTGACCGATAGCGAGATTGTTGCGTTCAAATACTGCTTCACACTGTGTATCAATCGATCGCCCAGCCGTCCCATCAGCAGTTCCGGTTCAGACTGTGCCTGTTTCGGACAGGCCATGAACACGAGATCATCATACGCATCATCGGTATGGCAGAGATGGTAGCTGCTGCTGAAGATTTCTTCCACCACATTGGATATGGCGTATTTCATTAATCGAAATGCCTTGTGCGTTGGCTGTGGGTCATCATAGCGGATCAGCAGCAGCTGCATTTTATCCTGGGGGCGGAAGCCGATCTCCAATTGTTCCAGCTTACCCTCAAGTTCATCTTCGGCAAACTTGCGCCCGAGCAGCACATCCTTCATTAACTCCGCCCTTTTCTCCGGCAAATGCTCCCTTACCGAATACATGGCCCGCTGATGCAGCTGCTGTTTCTCTCCTTCCAGCCGGATCTGCACGGAGGCCTGCTGCACGGCTTCGATCAGTTCTTCATCGCGCACCGGTTTAAGCAGATAACTCACCGTTCCATGTTTAAGGGCCTGTTTGGCATAATCAAAAGACGCATGTCCTGATAAAATAATGCATTTGGTCTGCTCCCACTTTTGCCGAATATGACTAACGAGATCCAGTCCCGACAGGCCCGGCATACGGATATCCGTAATGATGATATGAACCTGATGGGCAGCCATCTGCTGCAACGCTTCCTTGACCGAATATGCCTTATACACCTGACCGATACCATATTCCCTCCATGCGATAGAAGAAGCGATGGATTCCACCGCTGAGTGTTCGTCATCCACGACCATTAGATTCATCATGAGATTGTTCCTCCTCAAACCATCGTATTTCCACACTAAGTCCGCCGTAAGGAATGGCTGCAAAATGAAGCCCGGATGAATGCCCATATCGCGTAACCAGACGCTGGTGCACGTTCCAGGTGCCGGTACCGATCTCCTCACCCATCGGCTCGTTCACTTCCCGTTCCAACGCTTCAATCTCTTCGGATGTCAACGTAACCCCATCGTTATCCACGAATAAACTGTAGCGGTTGAAGGATTTTCCTTTGATTTGCTCTTTGGCCGACATTCCGGTCACCACGATATGGCCACTGCCTTCGCTTGGTTCAATGCCATGAATGACCGCATTCTCCACAATCGGCTGAATGAGCAGCCTTGGAATCTGCTGCTGCATCAGCTCCTGCGGTACAGCAATTTCGTAGGATAAACGATTGGTCCGCATCTGCTGTATGGACAAATAATTGTCGAGCAGCCGAATTTCCTCCTCTACCGTTGTCATGTCATTCTCATCCCGGGTGATGTACCGGTAGTAGTCTCCCAAACTCAGCGACATCGCAATAACGGCTTCCGAATGACCGAGCTGGGTCATATTTTTAATATAGAACAGGCAGTTGTACAGGAAGTGCGGATTGATCTGTGACTGCAAATGCTTGAGCGTGGCTTCTCTTGAACGAATGCGTTCCTCGTACACCTTTTCGATCAATTCCTGAATTTGTTCCGCCATATGATTGAAGCTCTGGGTCAAATACGCAAATTCATCGCGTGAATGATCCACCGGGATTCGGGTCGACAGCTGGCCTTTGCGAATCTGCTGCAGCCCCTGCATCAGGCGATAGATGGGAATCTGTACCTTGCGGTAGAGCAATAATGCCGCCCCGATGCTCAAGGCCAGCAGCAGGAGTATGGATGTAACAAACATGTTCCGGCTCTTATCCATCGGGGTGAGCAGATCATCCAGTACAACGGGATTTACATAGACGCCATGAAGCTGTTTGGAAGGGACATAACTCACCAGATACTGCTTGCCACCGGCCTCCAGCTGATGATTCCCCTCGCTGTCCAGCCCGTTCAACGGCATATTTTCCATAATGGCCTGGACCAGATCAGGGTCAGCACTGCGGTTTAATAAGGGGTCATTGCCTGGCACGTACAGAAAAGGGTCCCCTCCCTGCGCCTCCTTGAAGTCATCCAGCATGGCGACAATATTCATGGGATCAAAATTAATCTCCATCACGGTCCGAACCCCTGTCGTCGCTGGCTTGGCATTCCACTCATAATTGTCCGTGAAAAAAAACGTGAATCCTCCCTCATCCAATTGCCACTGGCCAGGCTGGGGAAACTTCAGCATGTTCTCATTGAAGACGGTTCGGCTTGCCTTGGTGGATAACACCAGTTCGGCCTGCGGAAGCACAATTGTAATGTCGTTTTTCCAGCGGCTGGTGGACTGGTACAACGATAATTTGTCGAGAATGTCGAGATAAATGCTGTTCTTCTCATACTGGCTGGTCGTTTCCGTCATGTAACGGTAATGCAGTATGCTGGGGTCCCTCAGAAGGGTAAGCCCATAGAGCGAGAGCTGCTCAATATTTTTATCTACCTGGGAGCTGAAATAATTGAATTGGTTCAAGCTCGATTGCTGTTTCTCCTCCACGACCATGTCCACGTTTGCCTGGTTGGCATAGGTATAGAGCAGCAAGATGGGCACCAGCAGGCAGATCAGCAGAATGACCGTTTTTGCAAATACTGTGAATTTCATCGTTTCACCCTGTCTCGAGATATAATCGAACGTGTTCGAAGTCCTATTTTATATTGAAAACCCTTTCATATCTATATTGATTTTTGAAAGCGTGGATGTCATCAACAGGTTAACAAATCAACATTCGCCTTGAAATGTTGGTCTATAGCGCACGCTTTTCAGTTGCTATAATTCAGTTGCTCCACTTTTTGCAAGAGGCCGAAATGCCTCACCCTGCGGAGGCTGGACGATACATAAGGAGGGACACTGATGGCTATGGAACAACCATTAACAACCAACACACCGGTACGACAGGCGATACGCAATCCACGCAAACGTACCCGCTGGAACTTCAAACGCACATGGCCGCTGCACCTGATGCTGCTGCCTGCTGTACTGCTCACATTGCTGTTTGCCTATGTACCCATGGGCGGCATTATTATTGCTTTTCAGGATTTCAAACCGTGGCTCGGATTCACGGGCTCCAAATGGGTAGGATGGGATAACTTCCGGTTCATGTTCGAGTATCCGGACAGTGTGCAGGTGATCTGGAACACCGTGCTGATTGCTTCCATGAAAATTGTGGCTGGCCTGGTGGCCCCGGTGGTATTCGCCATTTTGCTGAATGAGGTGCGAAACTCCACCTTCAAACGGTTCTCACAGACACTCGTGTATCTGCCCCACTTCCTGTCCTGGGTTGTACTAGGCGGCATTCTGCTCGACATGCTGTCCCCAGAGGGCGGACTGGTGAATCAGGTGCTGGCTGCTGCAGGGATTGAACCGATTTTCTTTCTCGGAGATGGTGACTGGTTTCGGGTAACGGTTGTCATCAGTGATGTATGGAAGGAATTCGGATTTGGCACAATCGTATTTCTGGCTGCGCTTGCGGGGATTAATCCGGCTCTCTATGAAGCTTCCGAGGTGGATGGGGCAACACGGCTCAAGCAGACGCTGCACATTACGCTGCCTGCCCTGGTGCCGATGATTATCGTGGTGGGAACGCTGTCCCTTGGCAATATTCTGAATGCAGGTTTTGACCAGATTTTCAATCTGTATAACCCGCTCGTATATGAGAAGGGCGATATTATCGACACGTTTGTGTACCGGATGGGGATCCTGAATGGCAAAATGAGCTTCGCAACAGCGGTTGGACTATTCAAGTCCTTCGTCGCGATGTTCCTGGTCATTACTGCCTACCGGATGGCTTACAAAATCGCCAATTACCGCATTTTCTAAGGGGTTTAGCATACTGCATTAAGGGGGAATCAAGGTGTATCACAAAACGACCGGATACCGGATATTCAATGGCTTCAACCTGTTCTTCATTGCGGCCGTTTCACTGCTGTGTGTGCTGCCGCTCGTTCATATTCTGGCGGTCTCTTTCAGCGGCAAGGCGGCAGCCTCCGCCAATCTGGTCACACTCTGGCCGATTGATTTTACCGTAGACGCCTATACCAAAACGTTTGGTAACAGCAACTTTCTCAGTGCGCTCTGGATCTCGGTTCAGCGTACCGTTCTTGGCACGCTGCTCAGTATGGTGCTGGTCATTCTGACGGCATATCCATTATCCAAAGAAAGTCTTCATTTCAAAGGACGCTCGATGTATGCCTGGTTTTTCATCTTCACAATGCTGTTCAGCGGCGGGCTGATCCCGTCCTACATTTTGATTCAAAAGCTGGGGCTAATTAACACGCTGTGGGCACTGATTTTGCCTGGAGCGGTTGCGGTCTGGAACCTGATTCTGATGATGAACTTCTTCCGTAATGTTCCGAAAGAGCTGGAAGAGGCTGCTTTTATCGATGGAGCTAACCATATTACAACCTTGTTCCGGATCTATCTGCCGGTGTCCATGCCCGCGATTGCGACGATCTCGCTGTTCACGATGGTAGGCCAATGGAACTCCTGGTTTGACGGGCTCATCTATATGAATGATGCTTCCAAATATCCGCTGGCTACGTTGATGCAGACCATTATCGTACAGCAGGACTTCTCCAACATGAATGTGGATGCCACGCAGCTTCAAAATATGTCTCAACGTACGGTTAATGCTGCTCAGATTTTCATTGGTGCGCTGCCGATCCTGCTCGTGTATCCGTTCCTGCAGCGTTTCTTCGTCAAGGGGATTGTGCTTGGGGCGGTAAAAGAATAGAACGAACGCGAATTATTGTCGCATCATCTCATCCCGGGGCTTTTGTCTCGGGGTGTTTTTCCGTTTAGACGAATGGCTTTGTTATATTCATTAATTAACTCATCCAGAATCATCGATTGACGAATGACCTCCGGATGCATTAATTCCGCATGTGAATTTGCGATCTGGTAGAGTCTTTGCCGTGCCTTTTCGATACATTCCTGAATGGTTTCCGGATTATGCACCATACTCCCGCCCCCTGTTGTCCTTCAATAACCATCACCCAAAAAAGACCATCTATTATAATATTCGGAACATGAAGGGCTGCGGATTACCCCAAATTTAAAATTTGTATATTTTTTCTTGTACAGGCTGAAATAAGTAGGTGTATTAAAGGAGCTTCTACCAAGCAGGAATAAAAAAAATGCCCCCTCTTCAGCTTGAAGAAAGGACAAGTTTTAGGACTGATGGGTGGAAGCCTGAGCAGCGGCCTGCAGCAAAGGCTGCATAAGGCCAGGGAATCGTGTTTCCAGATCTTCCAACCTCAAAGTGAGAAAATGCTGGGTACCCTGTACTCTCACCCGAATGACGCCAGCTTCCCGCAGGGTGCGAATATGATGGGACATCGTGGACTTCACAACAGGTGCATTAAAATGACTGCAGGGCTGCTCTCCACTCTTGGCTGCTTCCGCAACAATGCCAAGGCGGGTCGGATCGCTTAACGCATACAACACGGAAGAAAGTTCAATATCCTCCAATTGAGGATGATGTAAAATTTTCATAATGTAGTCTCCTTTTTTCAGACTATCCATTGTATTTTAGCACAATTCCATGATATATTTCTAATGTTCGATACCAATCGAACTTTAATTTATAATTTCGTCAATGGTTCCCCTGCTGTCAGGCATGGGATTCACTGTGTATCTCATTTTGCAAATGTTACATACCGTTTCTGAAATGTTGCGAAATTACAATTAGTTCAAGGAGGTTTTCATGAATAACACCGCAACCGCATCCCCGGGAGAACGAACGACCGGGCTACAGGAAGGGTTAATTGTAAGTTTGCTCGGTTTCACGGTCGTTCTCGTCGTCATGAATACGATGATGTTCAACCTGGCCCTGCCCAAAATTGCAGCCGAATTCCAGCTCTCTTCCGTTGCTTCCTCGTGGATTGTAACAGGTTATTCCATCGTTTTTGCCATATCGTCGATTACCTTTTCACGCCTGTCGGACTTTGTACCGATTCGGACGCTGTTTACAACCGGTCTCACTTTACTTGGTGCAGCATCGGTTCTGGGATTCTTCAGCAATCACTTCATTATCCTGCTCTGTGCACGCCTGATTCAGGCAGCAGGCGCCGCATCCGTGCCGGGACTCGCCATCGTGCTCATCACACGTTACGTTCCGAGTGACCGCCGGGGTAAATCCATGGCTGTGATTATGTCTGCCAGTTCCCTTGGTCTTGGACTTGGTCCTGTCATCGGTGGCAGCATTACTCAATTTCTTGGATGGCATGATCTCTTTATCGTTACGGGGTTAACGTTATTCCTGATCCCTGTATTTTTCAAACTGCTTCCGAGTGAAATGCCGCAAAAGGGTTCGTTTGACTTGCTGGGCGCATTGCTTCTCGCGATCGGAACAACGGGCGTTCTTCTGTTCCTCACTTCACGCGAGTGGGTCACTCTTGTCGTTGGTGTCGTAGCACTTCTATTGTTCTGGTTACGGATTCGCCGTGCGGCCGATCCATTTGTCCAGCCAGCCCTGTTCAAAAACAAAAAATATATGATGCTCAGCTCGCTAGGGATCGTTTCCTACATTAACAACTTTGCTACACTGTTTCTTTTGCCGCAAATTCTGGCCCATCTGTACGGCTTGACACCAGCCCAATCCGGACTGGTTATCTTCCCTGGTGCAGTTGTCTCCATGCTGCTGTCCAACCGGATTGGGCGAATGATTGACAGACATGGCAATACACAGCTGCTTAGGTTTGCACCATGGCTGCTGCTCGCTGCCGCGGGATTATTCGCTCTGTTTGCGGATAACAGCATCTACGCCATTATGGTCATTTATATCCTGCTGAGTGTAGGTTTCTCCGCTCTCACTACGAGTGTTTCCAACGAACTGTCCAATAACCTGACCATGGATCAGGTGGGTGCAGGCATGGGCCTGTTCCAACTTAGCCAGTTCTTCAGCGGTGCATTCAGTGTTGCCGTAACCGGCGTGGCGCTGACTGCGATGCAGCAGCTGTCCTTGTCGTCAGCCTATACGAATATTTTCTGGGGTATGACCGTGGTTGCTCTGGCATCCGTGATGTTCTCTTGGGTGTATCTGTCTATGCAGTCCCGCAAAAAAGCCTCTTCTACTTCGTCCTAATTCAAGCTCTTAAGGAGTGACAGACTAGACTAGATTAGCTAGGCTTCTCAAAATAAAATAAGCCCCAAGGACATGAAATCATGTTCTTGGGGCTTTTGCTATTCGGATTTACTTTATATCTCTCATGATTATTATTCAAACATATCCAAACGCAGACGTTTCAGGCTTGTATGCTTGATATACCATTGACCGTCGATCTGAACAAACGTCTCATGGTAATGTCCAAATCCGTGGAAGGATTTGTTCTCGTTGCCTTCGGGGAATGTTACCCAATCCTCCATCGGAGAAATAACCTTGGCTTCGTTCGCGGATACAAATTCAACCTCGGCGCTGTGTACGTGATGCACGGTTACAGCAACATCCACCAGGTCACGGAATACCTGCACGATGGTGTCACGGCCCGTTAATACCGGAATGGGGTTACCTTCCGTACTGAAATCAGCTACTGCATCCGGAGCAAACACATCGCCCAGCGCGTCCCACTGCTTCGTATCAATAAAGCGGCAATAACGTGCCTTCGTGTTACGGATATTTTCGAGTGCAAGCAATTGTTCCAGTCCTGTGATGGTTGATTGGCTCATCTGTTGTCCCTCCAGAGATGTAATAGGTGGTAAAGATATGTATCTATTAATCTTCCTTATTGTACCATTCCGTTTGTATTAGGCACAACGGCATATTGTATGCTTGGCTATGACTATGAAAAAAGTCCGAAAGATAGGCATGCTGCTTCATGCCTCTCCTCGGACTTTTGAACTTATTCGTATCTATATACAAAAAGTAAAGTGGGTTGCCACACTCAGCTAGAAGCTGATTCGCTCTTCCCCCAAGCGTTACCTCTGATATGCCTTCATCTGGGCAGCCAGCTCGGACATTTTCTTATTGCTTAGATAGTTCTCCATCTGTTCCTCGGCATGAATCATCACCTGCTGAATTAAACAGCCCTCGTTATGGTTCTGAGAGCACTCGAACAGGGAAGCCTGCCCTTCAATGGCGTGAATAATCTCCAGAAACGAAGGGTCCGGATTTTTGCGACTCAGACGGTAGCCACCGTTGGCCCCGGAAGTGGATTCAATCATGCCCGCTTTAACCAGTTTGGTCAATATTTTGGACAGATAGGTTGGGGAGACTTTCTGCAAATCAGCCAGTTGATGAACACTAACCAGCTGCTCCGGTTCTGTAATCACAAGGTGAAGCATGGTATGCAAGGCATAGTTGGTTGCTTTTGAATATTTCATGAGGGCACCTCATTGTATGCGGATTTAATTTATCCATAATAGACTTGATTGAGCTCGCTGTCAAACCCCAGAGGATCTGCGATTTCGCGGTTACTTGGAACCTCTATATATAGTAGTTATTAATTGTGATAAAGTCCTCGGTACTCTGTAGGTGTCATGCCTTCGTGCGCCATGAACTGGCGGTTGAAATAACTGGCGTTCGGGTATCCCGCCTCCTCGGCAATCTGTCCAATGTTCGCCGTTGGACGTTCGAGCAGCCACTGTTTCGCCATCTGCAGCCGGGAACGGGTTACGAATTCCATCGGCGTCATCTCGACGGCACTCTTGAACAATTTGCAAAAGTAATACGAGCTGACACCCGCCAGATCCGCCCAATCCTGAAGCAAAAACGGCTGACATGCCTCCTGCTGCATCTGCGGGAGCAGTCCGAGAATGCGGTTCTCCGCTTGGCTGGTACGTGTATTTTTCAGAGGCACTGCATGCTGGACAAACTCCGCCAGAACAGCATACGTCAACGTGGACAGCTGTGCCGGGCGCAGCATCCGGTTCTGTTCTGCCTCGTGCAGCAAGGCCAGATGAGCCTCTTCCCAAGGGGCTTGCTGCCGCAGCGTCCACAGCAGATTGCGATGCAGCCCCCGTTCAATCATGTAGTCATGGAGACGTTCACCGTAAAAATGAACCCAGCGCACATCCCACGGATCATCCTCACTGCTGTAATAATGCTGACGCTGCTGTGGGAAATAGAGTACCGCCTGACCTGCCCGAAGTTCATGGATAATCCCGTCCACTTCCACATATCCCTTACCAGAAGCTACATAGTGAATATTGAAGTTATTAAGTGCTCCAGCCTCCCGCAACACGGAATGCTCGGGGTGATCCACATAATGGCCAACGGACTCGGGATAACAAAAATATGGAATATCCTGAAGGGTTAGCAATACAGTCTGTCTCATCATGAATATTTCTCCTTGGCAAGCAATATTGTGCTAATAGATCTCAATATATTATCATTTTCATTCATCGATCTATTCCTTATAATCACAATATACATTCATCCACAGGAGGAAACAACTCATGAATTCAGATCGAAAATTACGCTGGGGCATTCTTGGTAGCGCTAGCATTGCCAAAGGTTCTGTCATTCCTGGTTTGCAGCAATCGGAGTTGAATGAAGTGGCGGCGATCGCAAGCCGGGACGAGGAAAAGGCGAAACAAACCGCCGATCAGCTTGGAATCCCCCAGGCTTACGGCAGCTATGAAGCACTGCTCGAGGATGACTCCATTGACGCTGTATATATCCCCCTTCCCAACCATCTTCACCGGGAGTGGACGATCCGCGCAGCTGAGGCGGGCAAACATATTCTGTGCGAGAAACCACTCGCGTTAACCGAGCAGGAGGCACGCGAAATGGCGCAAGCCTGTGATGATGCCGGAGTACTGCTCGCCGAAGCATTTATGTATCGGCATCATCCCCGTTACGACCAGATCAGAAATGTCATTGCCAGCGGTGAAATTGGGGAAATTCGCGGTATTCACAGTACATTTTCGTTCAACAATTCCGGTTCTGCAGGCAATGTCCGGTTCAAACGTGAATGGGGCGGCGGTGCTCTCTATGACATCGGCTGTTATTCCATCAGTGCAGCAAGGCTGCTGCTCGGCCAGGAACCTTCTGCGGTAACGGTCATTGGCATGTTCTCCCCTGAGCATGACCATGTCGACATGATGGCCTCGGGTTTACTTGAATTCAATGATCACGTCGGCGTCACGTTTGACAGCAGCATGTGGGCAGCATTCCGCAATACGCTGGAGGTGCTGGGATCGGATGGCATCATCGAGGTTCCGTCCGCATTTATCAGCAAACCGGACCGCAGCTCGAACTTCTACGTTACGGCGGGCGGTGATCGCAGGGAAGTTGAGGTCCCTCAGGTCAATCATTACTCCCTGCAGGGGGATGATATGGCACGCGCCGTGCTTCAAGGTAAAAATATGCGTTTTGCTTCATCTGATGCGGTGGCCAATATGAAAGTACTTGAAGCCTGCCTTCGTTCTGCAGAGGAACGTACACGAATTACACTATAAGCGAGGATGGTGCGTACAATGGAATTCATTACAATTAATGGTGCAGGAAAACCGATTTCCCGGTTGATCAAAGGTACGGATTATTTTGTGCATGATGCTTACGAAAAAGCTGCAACGAATATGGATGCTTTTCTGGCGATTGGCGGAAATACCGTAGATACGGCTCACATCTATTGTGGTGGACAGAGTGAAGAAGTGCTCGGACGTTATATGCAAGAGCGCGGTAATCGCGATCAGGTCGTCATTCTGACAAAGGGTGCCCACCATGATATGAACGGCCCTCGTGTCAATGCCGATGCTATTCGCAGCGATCTGCTTACCAGCCTGGAACGTCTGCAGACGGATCATATCGAATTGTATGCATTACACCGGGACGATCCAAATATTCCTGTAGGTATCATTCTTGAAGCACTGAATGAGCACATCGAGTCAGGTAAAATTGGTGCGATTGGTGCCTCCAACTGGACTTGGCAGCGTTTGGAGGAAGCCAACACGTATGCGGCTGCACATGGTCTGAAGGGCTTCACATTCAGCAGCCCGAATCTCAGCCTGGCCAAGGCGAACGAGCCATTCTGGGCTGGCTGTGTATCAGCAGATGCAGAGACACTGGCATGGCATGAACGGACACAGCTTCCGCTGTTGTCCTGGTCCTCGCAGGCACGCGGCTTCTTCACCGGTCGTTTCACACCTGAGGTTCGTGACAATGCCGATCTGGTTCGTGTCTTCTACAGTGACGGCAACTGGGAAAGACTACGCCGTGCCGGGGAATTGGCCGAAACAAAGAATACGACAGCAATCCAGATTGCATTAGCTTATGTATTGAATCAGTCCTTCCCGACCTGCGCACTGATCGGAGCGCAGAATCGCGATGAGCTGTTATCCTGTGACGAAGGCTCACGCCTGACTCTGACTGCAGACGAAATTGCCTGGCTTGATCTTGCCAGCGATGCCAAACCAGTTGTGTAACTGAAAGAACTGATCCAAAGCGGAAACGCTTCAAATGCAGTACAGTTGAAGAGACGGCCCTCCCCACTTTCGAAGCGGGAGGCCGTCTCTTTTCCTTACTAAAATAAATAAAGAGGGCACCAACCAGAGAAACGCTGGAGGTACCCTCACATGAACATATATAATGACCTTGAACAGGTCCGTCTTACAGTTTAACGATCTGACCAGTCTTCTCGGATTCGAAGGCTGCCAGAATGACCTGCAGGGAACGAAGACCTTCTTCACCGGAGATGCTTGGAGGCGTTTGAGTCACAATGGATTCCACAAATGCGTCGATAACGCCGCTTGGTACCTGCTTCTCATTCGTTGCCATCGCACCAACTTTGTACGTTTCAACCGTACCGTTCGTCAGCTCGACGATTACTTCATCGCCTTCGACCGTACCGATTTTCATAACGCCATTCTCGCACCACAGAACCGTACTGTTATCTCCTGCTCTGTATTGAGTCCAGCTGGCAACGAGTGTACCAATGGCACCGCTCTTCATGCGAAGCAAGCATGTCGCATTGTCATCCACTTGCGTGCCTTCTTTGTGCAGGGTGCTGATGAACCCAGCCACTTCGGACACTTCATCGTTCAGCAAATAGCGAATGAAGTCAGACTTGTGCACGCCGAGGTCACCCATAGCGCCCATGATTGCTTCTTCCTTACGGAAGAACCAGCTCTCTGCTCCGTCTACACTCCATGCTTCCGGTCCTGGATGACCAAAGGAAGTACGGAAGTTCAGCACTTTACCCAGTTTGCCGGAATCCAGGATTTCTTTTGCTTTGACGTGTGGAGGCATCAGGCGTTGGTTGTGTCCAACCATCAGATACACACCGTTTTTCTTGGCAGCTTCAATCATTTGCTCGCCTTCTTCGGTGGTAACAGCCATCGGCTTCTCAACCAGCACGTGCTTGCCTGCATTCGCAGCAGCAATGGCCATGGAAGCATGCAGATAGTTAGGTGTGCATACGCTAACAGCATCAACTGTTTCATTTGCAAGCAGCTCTTCATAGCTGGAGTAAGCTTTGCCGCCGTATGTTTCGGCCATTTTCTCTGCACGCTCCACAATTGGATCAGCAAAAGCGACAAGCTCTACGTTTTCATTAGCAGCGTATTCTGGAATATGTCTGCGTTCAGCAATGGCTCCACAGCCGAATACAGCAACTTTAATTTTACTCATGGATTAATGTCCCCTTTGACAAGTAGATTCAGCATTTGCTTCATTTAATGATTCGAATTGCTAGATTAAAATTGGTTCAGGTAGTTCTGTTTCAACCAGTTATAACTGTTGGCTACGCTTTCAAGTGGAGGATTCTGACATACATCCTGTTCCACGATCAGCCATTCCACGCCTGCGCTCGTTGATGCTTCAATAACTGCTGGCAGGTCAACCGAACCTTGTCCCAGTTCCAATGTTTTCATCTGACCCTGTTCGTCTTTGCTGAAGTCCTTCAGATGGAGAAGCGGCAGACGGCCTGCATATTGATTAATATACTCGATCGGATTTTGTCCCGCAAATTGCACCCAACATACGTCCATTTCCACTTGTACAGCCTCTGGAGTTGTTTCAGCGAACATGGCATCAAAGGCATTTTTGTCGCCAACTTGGCCATGGAATTCGAAGTCATGGTTGTGATAACCAAAGATCAAACCTTGTTTCGCTGCTTCCGCACCATATTGCTGTAGTTCAGCGAACAACTTAGTCCAGCCTTCAGCATTATCAGGGCGATCTTCAGGCATGAGGTAAGGACAGATCATATATTGAGCCCCAATGGTTTTGAGGTAATCAATTTGTTTTTGCAAATCTTCGCGCATCGCGTGCAGGGAAACGTGGCTGCTGAATCCTTTGAGGCCCAGCTCATCCAGCAATGCTTTCATCTCTTCGGCAGGAATGTCACCATAACCAGCGAATTCCACACCTTCATAACCAAGCTCTGCTACCTTGCGCAATGTGCCACGAAAATCTGCTGCAGTTTCATCACGGAGGGTGAACAATTGCAAACCAATATTAAGTTTTTTCATGAATGATACACCTCTGCTCTCAAATTTGCTTTCATTGCTCTATCTGGTATCATCCTACCGCAAAACAGGCTAGAATGAACATATACAATATCGTCAGAACATGAACTATTTGACTGATTTTTTATTCCAGTATTTTGCATCACGATATTTCACCTATAAAAGTGCATGCAGGATACCTATATTGGAGGATTGCATCTTTGGAACCGTTGAAGACTTCAGTACTGATCTGTGACTACTCTTATCACTACAAGGCATTTAACCACAACATGAAGGGCGAGCTTCAGACCTATCTGTTCCGTCTGCAAACCGAAGGCTCCTGCAAGGTATATGTGCAGGATGAAGAATTTACGATGACGAGCGGCGATTTACTGCTGTTGAAACCAGGAGATGACTATCATCTCGTGGTCGCAGAACCGCATAAGGAAGGACGATTGTCCAGCGGGGATTATTATTTGTTCTGTGAAGGTTCCTGGATTGATCAGTGGTGGAAGCGAATTCAGCGCCCTACCGTAAACCGAATTGGACTGGATGACAAGCTGGTCAGCCTGTGGCGCAATATTTTGCTGGAGCAGCGCCGGGGACCTCTTGAAGAAAATGAGGAGTTAAAAGACGCCCTATTGCGCGGACTCTGTCTGTACATCGACCGTGCGATTAGCGAAAGTCTCCAGACGGATCGAAGCGTGTCCTCCACTCTGAAGCTAAAACGCTTCATAGAAGAACATGCTACCGTTACGTTCAAACTTGAGGAGGCTGCCCGTTACGCTGGTCTTAGTCTGTCACGCGCAGTACGGCTGTTCAAGGAACACTACGGCAAAACCATGATCCAGTACGCTATTGAAATTCGTCTGAATGTTGCACTGGAACGCATGAAGTACAGTGAGATGACACTGGAGCATATCGCCGAGACGTGTGGATTCGCCAGCTATTCCTATTTCCACCGGGTATTCCGCGCTCACTTCGGCATGTCCCCTCTGGAATATCTGAAATCCCAGTCCCACCCGTCTTTTGATATGGAGCATGTGTAACATCACCTGGAACCTCGAACCCATGACGACCTATACACAGGTCACGTTATGGGTTCTTCGAACTTTTTACTGCTCCAAATTTACTCATGACTCCTCCCACATAACCCTGTATAGTTAAAATTATAGTCATTTACAGATTCAACCATCATTAACGAAATTTCCATTACCCTTTATTGGAGCGATACCCATGCCTCATTCACGTAGAATACTCATTATTGAAGACGAGCAGGACATTTCACGCATTGTAAGAGACTATCTGAACAAAAACCAATATGACGCGGCAGTCGCAGCCACTGGACAAGATGGATTGCAACTGATGGACATGCTGCAGCCGGACTATATTATCCTGGATATCATGCTTCCGGATATGGATGGTATTGAGGTATGCCGTGAAATAAGACGAAGAAACAATATTCCGATTCTCATTCTAAGTGCAAGAGGAAGTGATACCGACAAGGTGCTTGGTTTGGGCTTTGGGGCAGATGATTATATGACCAAACCCTTCTCCCTGAGTGAGCTGCTTGCGCGAATCAATGCCCATTTCAGGCGGTATGACAGTCTTGCATCCGAGCGTGAGGAGGAACATCTTCTTCGTCTCTCCAACCTGGTAATCGACAAGAAAGCGTACAAGGTTACGGTAAGCGGAGATGAAGTTTCGCTTTCTGCGAAGGAATTCGAACTGCTGTACTACCTGGCGAGCCACAAGAATCAGGTGTTCTCGAAGTCACAACTGCTGGACGCAGTTTGGGGATATGATGCTTACGGGGATGAAAATACGGTCACTGTATACATCCGAAGATTGAGAGAGAAAATTGAAGCCACCCCCTCCGAGCCCGTTGTTCTGAAGACAGTCTGGGGCGTCGGCTACAAATTCAACCACTAAGATAGATGGGAGACCACAATCTCGATGTTGTTACACCAATGGTCCAAACGCTGGCTGATTACCGTACTCATTCTGCTTATTTTTCTCCTTGGATGCAGCCTGACACTTGCCGTGAATCGGTCAGTTCATCATACAGAGGAGTCCAACTTGTCCATTCATCTGGTCCGGCTCATCATCAATCCGGTAATGCTTGCTTTGGAGCAGAATCATCATCAACTCACCAGCCCGGAGGTTCAGGAAAACGTTCGTGCCCTCGCTGAAGAGCAAGGCATCCAGTTATCCTATGTCGGCCTGGACGGTACGATCCTATTCTCTTCCGATCCATCCTCTCAAGGAAAACATATTCATCTGGCATCCGCCTTGCATTATGATCTGAACTATGCCGAGCATGCCAACCATGGAGAGGATGTGGTGAACATGGCTTTTCCTGTCCTCCATGCTGCGGATGAAATTCAGATCGGAAATGC
Organism: Paenibacillus sp. P13VS; assembly: GCF_015143645.1. Classification (NCBI taxonomy): domain Bacteria; kingdom Bacillati; phylum Bacillota; class Bacilli; order Caryophanales; family Paenibacillaceae; genus Paenibacillus; species Paenibacillus sp. P13VS. Next base: position 159,347 of record NZ_WYEV01000009.1, read on the forward strand.
CATCTTTACCATCCCTAAAGTCATGGTTACTATCCAGCCTTCATCCATCCTGCCTTATCTGGTTGCAGCCATATCCATCGTAATCGCACTTATTCTCGGCATTCTTTTATTAACCATGCATCGCAAAATACATAAACGATTACTGTCACCGGTACATATGCTTCAGTATCATGCTGAATCTATTCTCAAGGGACAGTACAATAGTCCAATTCATTATAAACATGCAGATGAAGTAGGCGAGTTATATGCCATGTTCGATCTGATGCGCACCGAAATCAAGTATTTGAGTGAACAACGCACGAAGCAAGAACAGGCGCAAAAGGAACTCATCACCAATATTTCGCATGATATCAAAACACCCATTACTACGGTTAAAGCGTATATTGAAGCCATTATGGAAGGCATTTGCGCAGATGAGGAAACCCTGATGGAGTATATGCGAATCATGCAGACCCACACGGACAAAACAGCCCGATTGGTTGAAGATCTGCTACTTCATGCGCTGCAGGAACTGGGTCAGATATCCGTAGAGCCGCGTGAAGTTTATAGCGGTCCCTCTTTTGAAGCCATGCTTGGATCATTCGGTCATGCTGTACGCATGAAAGGTCTAACGTATGAAACGCCCGGATCCGTTCCAAATGTATTAATACGCATGGACACCACAAGGATCGAGCAAGTGCTGGCCAATCTCATATCCAATGCACTGAAGCACACCCATCGCGGGGATACCATCCGTGTTCATACTGAGCTGGAAGCCAATCAGTTCATTGTGACAATCACAGACACTGGTCAAGGAATTCGGGCACAGGATATACCTTTTGTATTTGAACGTTATTTCCGAGGGCAGACGTCTCCTGTATCCAGACACGTGCACGAGGGTACAGGCCTTGGCTTATCCATCTGCAAAAATATCGTTGAAGCACATGGAGGACGCATATCCTTTTCAAGCAAAGAGGGGCAAGGAACCAGCTTTCAATTTAGTCTGCCGGTCTGCTGACTCGTCCCACCCCATTCAGGCTGGCATCCAGCCTGTAAGACTTTATTCATAATTTGATAAGACTTCCTCAACATCCCCCCTCTAAAATAAAACATATACTGCTTTGGGGAGTGATTTTCTTGAGCAAAACAACGATTATTCGTGCGCATAACCTATGCAAAACATACAGCGCAGGCCCGGAACAATACCATGCTATACGCAATGTTGATCTGGATATATATCAAGGGGATTTTACCGTCATCATGGGCAACTCCGGTTCGGGCAAATCCACCCTGCTCTATCTGCTGAGTGGTCTGGATCATGTTACTGCTGGTGAGGTCTATTTTCAGGAACAACGCATCGATGATTACAGCGAGCGGGAAATGTCTGATTTTCGCACTCGCCGGATTGGTTATATCTATCAAAGTATAAATCTCGTACCGGATCTCTCCATTCGAGAGAATATTGCACTGCCGGGTTACATCGCCGGGACCAAAAAGAATGAAATTCTGCGGCGGGCAGACCAATTGATGAAATCCTTGGATATTGACAGTCTGAGCAGCCGTCTTCCCTCCCAGACTTCAGGAGGGCAGCAGCAGCGAGCCGCCATTGCGCGGGCTTTGATCAATACTCCTGACGTCCTTTTCGCTGATGAACCGACTGGAAGTCTGAATGTGGAGCATGGTAAGGCTGTTCTTGACATCCTGACAGACATTCATCGAAAAGGGCAGTCCGTTGTCATGGTCACGCACGATATCAAGGCTGCCTGTCGTGCCGATCGTCTGATATTAATCCGGGACGGCAAAGTGGGTGGCATTCTCGAATTCGAACCCTATAACGAGCACCAGGTTCATGACCGTGAGGACATGATATTTGCCTTTGTATCGGGGAAGGAATAACGATGGCTGTCATGTTGAAACTTAGCCTCTCCTATCTGGGAAGAAGCAAAATCCAAAACTCGTTCATCGCTCTGCTCATTCTTCTATCCACGCTGCTGTTGTCTACAGCTGTCATGATTCTGGCCAACACAGGTAATCAGTTTAGAGAAATGCATACCCGTACCAATGGATCTCATCAGATTTTGACTTTTGATAAAGGCTTGAATGATCCAAAAGCTGTCCACTCCTGGTGGGCTTCCCAGGAAGGCGTTAAAGTGTCTGAACTGTTAACGTACCGAACGTTATCGGGCATCTCGTTTCATGGAACGGATATCCCTAACATTTACCTTTACATGATAAATACCCCGTCAACGCCGCGGATTGTGGATGAGCTTATTTTTTCTAGTGGAACACCGGAAATGTTTCCTGCGCCAGGTTCGGTCTGGATTCCCACTTCCATGGCCAATGCCTACGCTGTCTCGGCAGGAGATACTATTGGCTTCAAAACGGGGAGCACTACCATCGAATTGAATGTATCCGGTATTGTAATCGATGTCCCCTATGGGGCACCATTCACCAACACAGCACGTGTCTGGATGAACCCTTCCGATTATTCGGAGCATGTTCAATCTTTTGAAGGCAACGATAATTATATGCTGGGTATCCACTTCGACGATTATAGTGCCAATTCAAGCTATTGGGAACGGTATTCGCTCGAGACAGGCAGTCCGTTTCTGGAAACCAAGATGGAGTTTGAGGGCATCTCTTCTTTCTATCTGATCATTAATCAAATCATCGGATTCATCATGATTTTCCTAGGAGTTGTCATGCTTGCCATCGCTCTGATTACAATCGGATTTACGATTTCGGATGCCATCCTGGCCAACTATAAAACGATCGGTATTTTGAAATCACTCGGTCTGACCTCGGCAAAAACCATTGGCACATATGTCATGCAGTATTCCATGCTTTCCGGTATAGCCATCCTTCCGGGACTTGGGCTCAGCATATGGATATCCAAATTCATCATCAATATCTCCGTGTCTTCTCTTCGCGTGGGAAATCGAGATATCTCGGTAGAGGGGATAGGCTTAGCCATGCTTGTGGGCGTCTTCCTGTTCGCCATGATCCTTTTGTTCGTTGTGATGTATGCCAAAAAAGCAAGGAATATTCAGCCGGTGCAGGCCATCCGTTATGGAATGTCGGAGCTGGACAATAGCCGGATGACACGGAGAATGAACTCCCCGCTAACCCGCCTGTTCGGGTTCACTCGCCTTCCAGTAGCTGCAGTTATCGGAGTCCGCCATGTCACCAAAAACATTAAAAGTTCTATTCTGATGCTCTTGCTGACAACTACAGCCTCTTCCGTACTGGTTCTGGGGTATGTTCTGTTAAGCAGTATCACCGGAATTGCCCAGACCGCTGCCCAGTGGGGTTATGACAATGCCAACATCGCCGCTGTCGTTGTGAATAAGAGTACTTTTCCCAAAGAGGATTTCAAGCAATGGCTACAAGAGGATGCAAGAATCAAAAATGCAGGCTGGCAAGGAAACATTACTGGCGTAGTTAGCCCAAACTCTTCAGGGGATGATAAATTGCACTCTACCAGTGTAGCTCTGAGTGTACTGGAAGGAAGCTATCAGGATCTTGGATTTGAGACATTAGAGGGGAACAACCCGCAAAAGGAGAATGAAATTGCCATCGGCGTGGGTCTAGCTAAATCCTTAAACAAAAAGCCGGGTGACTTCCTGGAGCTTTATATTGAAGGGGAACAGCGCACATTCCTCATCACAGGAATTTATCAAGCTATTGCCAATATGTCCATCTCGGGGCGAATTACGATGGAGGCCATGAATACGATTCGCCCGAATTACAGTGATTTTGATGCCGTATTCATTAATTTGAATGATCCGCTGGAAGCAGAGCTTGTTGCCAGGGAAATGAATCATCGTTTCAAGGATTCCGCTTCAGTTGTAACGCAGCAGACCCTGCTCGATTCGGTCTACGCCGAAGCGGCAGATATTTTAATTTACCCCATGAGCCTGATTGGGTTGCTGTTTATCCTGGTTACATTTATTATTATTTTCAGTACCTGCCGGATTAGTATCCGCAAAGAAAGCAGAACGTATGGTATCTACAAATCGCTTGGATTAACCTCGCGCCGCATTCGGATGTCTATTGCCATGGGAGTATCGCTCCTATCTGTTATGGGCGCCCTGCTGGGAATTCTGGTTAGTGTGTATGTGCTGCCTATTCTTCTTGAAATGATCCTTGCTGACTATGGTATAGTACATCTTCCTCTTATTTTGAATGGGGTTGGAATAGTTCTAGCCGTTTGTGTCGGCATTATTGCAGCAGCTCTCGGCTCCTGGTTCTCCTCCCGTGTCATTCAAGACACGTCGCCTCGTATGCTGGTAATTGAATAACTTTGGCAAAACATATGAAACAGCCTTCTCAGACCCTTCGCGGATTTGAAAAGGCTGTGATTCATATACAAATATTACTTTTTCAGATATTGCTCCTACAGATATCACTCTGTCGAAGATCCCTGATTCTTGATTTTGATTTTAATATCGTAGGTAATTGGAATTTTACTGAACGTCTTATCCCAATCCGGTTTAACCTTTTTCCATACCTTGGGATATTTAATGCGCAGTTTCTCGCCAAACCCGCCAACATCCACTTTGTACGTATGCTGCATTTTGTCCAGAACCTGTTTCACCTGCTGTTCCGCGATTTTCTTAAAATCATTCTCCAATTTGTGAAGATATTCTTCGTCTCCCGAGGCTTCGGGAACGGTCCAATCTTCCATGAACCACCCTTCCGATTCCACTTTAACATGGAACGAGATATCTTCCCCATGCACTGTAGGGATAATTTTACCTTTGGTATGCTTAATTTCATACACGATGGTACTCCCGGTTTGTTCTTCATATGTTTTAATTACGCCACCCCTAGGCCTTTCCTGAATCCATGACAATCCTTCGAGATCGACCTGGCTTAAGGTTCCTATATGGCGTTTTGTCTTCGAGTCAAATATGCCTGCACCCGAAAATTTATGTTCGCCTTTATAGGAAATAACATTTTGCAGGAGAAAGCTTTTGCCAGACTGCATGGTTGCGTCCAACTTGGCTAGTGACACAGCGGGCATGATTTTATTCGACAAGTATGAATTGTCCACAAGACCTGTCAGGTAAAATGCCGGGATTTCACTGGGATCATTGGAATGCAATGCATCAATGGCTTTCTCATCACTCACCACAACCAGACAACTTGGACGGATATCGTTATCTCGCAGCACAAAATCAAGCAATTGCTCCAAGCTGTATTTCCGTGCAATTTCTTGCGAAACCACGATCACTTTCAAGTGATGTCCTATAAGGGGACGATCTCTTCGGAGAGCAAACTGACGGAAGATTTCTAATAGTGAATCCCCCGTTAATTGTTCGTTGAAATAGGACTTGCCCGCTGACGGAGAACCTTGCTGGCTATTTGGTTTGGAAGAATCCTTAGGTACAATCTGCACCGTGGCGGTTATGTTGTTTTCTTTGGGATAATGACCACCATGAGCATTGACGTCCTTTTCGAACTCCGTTTGCTCAGGCACATCAATTCCAAGAGCCACATAGACACCCAGGTCCTCAATCTCTTTGCTGCTCCAGCAGCCTGTTTGCGTAAACAACATGCATAGCGATACCGAAAACAATATCAACTTCTTCCAAGGCATCTTCATTTCTGCTGGCCTCCTTTCTTGCGAACAAAACTTAACAGCAACAAAAGGGCTGGAAGGATGGCAAACAGAAAAACAGAAACTTTTCCCACAAAGTCACCCAGTGCGAAAGTCTGGTTGACGTCGTTTGGAAGAAAAGCAACAAAATAGATAATGGAAACTAAGATAAACATGGCTCCCAGTATTTCCTTTCGTCTGAACAATTGAGCACATCCTATGGAAGCACCATACAGTGTGACGGTGAAGGTGGAGAAGATCTGCATAATCCAGATGACCAGAAGTAATGATTCAAAGCGTTCAAATATCAATCCCTGAATCTCAAAACTTCGCATCAAATCAAGGGTTGGCCAGGTTCGAGTCTTCATGCCATTAATGGACAAGCTGCCTACCACCATAATGACTGTAACGAGATAGATCAGTGTGGGAATAGCTGTCCCCCAAATAACGGACCTAAATCCTTTCTCTGGACTCTTCATATAGGCCATCATGACAAACATGATTTCATATCCTGTATAGGCCAAGAGCGAAGGCTGCAATCCTTTTATGACTGGCATAAATCCTTCACCCAGCACGGGTCTCAGATTGTTAATCTCAAAGACTTTGCTGCTAAGCAGGATGGCTATGACAAAGATAACAATTGTGATAGGCAACACAATCTCGAATAGTCGCACGATTGCATTCAAACCGCCCGAAATCAGATAGATCCCGATCCACATAAATCCCATCACGATAGCCCAAGTCGGCGTACGCTCAAGAAGATATAAATTGGTCACTTCCGCGAGCACCCTGACTTCAAATGCAGAGATAATGACAAAATACAGGATGATTGCCATACTAATTACCATGGCGATCCACCTGCCGGTAATCTCCGGTACAAACTGAAATACCGTCTTTCCTGGAAACCTCCTGCACAGCTTGACCATGATGAAACCAATGAACGTAATGATTACACCCGAGATGATAATGGAAATCCACACATCTGGTGTATTTACGGCTTCCACCGTAGTCCGCGGCAAGGTCAGGACGCCTGCTCCCAGCATGTAGTTAATAATCATGATCGCAGCCTGCGTGGTCGTTATGGGTGTGTAGGAAGGCTTCATCGGTTTCACCTCTTCATCAGTTTCATAGCCTTGTCCTCATTTCTTGCGGTCCTGATCTTTGGGTTTCATCATGTAAGGGCGTTTTCTCATCATGCTCAACGGGGCCCTTATCAGAAAGTCCTTCCAGTCTGATATTCTATAAGGAACACTCGGGCTGACATATGGAACGCCAAAGCTCTGTAACCGCGCAAGATGACTGCAGAGTAACAGGATAAACAAAACCACTCCGTACAAGCCAAGTACTGCTGCACTAAACATGCCTATAAAACGCAGAATCCGCAGCGTTATCCCTGCGCTGTATGTGGGAATGGAGAATGACGAGATTGCCGTAACGGCAACGACAATAACCAGAAACGGACTGACAATCCCTGCCTGTACGGCGGCATCCCCGATAATGAGACCGCCGACGATCCCCATCGCGGGTCCAATCGGTTTCGGCAGACGTATGCCGGCTTCACGCAAAATCTCAATCGCCGTCTCCATAATGAGCGCTTCGATAATGGAGGGAAAAGGTACCCCTTTTCGCGTCTCAATAATGGTTAATGCCAGTTTGGTCGGAATGAGACCCGGATGAAAGGAAATAAACGAGATATACAAGGCAGGTGCAAGAAGGGCAATCATGGCAGCCAGAAAACGAAGCATACGGAGAAAGGTTCCCGGAATCCAGCGCTCATAGTAGTCTTCAGGTGATTGCAGCAGCATGCTGAACGTTGTCGGTACAATTAAGGCGAAGGGTGTACCGTCCAGCAATATGGCAACACGTCCTTCAAGCAAAGCACTGATCACCCGGTCCGGTCTTTCCGTATTCTGCACCTGTTGAAATGGACTCAGTTGATCATCCTCAATGAGTTGCTCTACATATCCGGATTCCAGCATGGCGTCTACATCCAGCTTTTCGATTCGCTTTTGGACCTCAGCTACAATTTCGGGGTTGGCAATATCTTGAATATACGCAATAACCAAATCCTTCTTTATCCGTGTACCTACTTCATATTTCTGTATGAACAGACTCTGGTTACTCCCATACCGCCTTAGTACCCCTGTGTTATCACTGAGACTTTCCGTAAAACCAATGCGCGGCCCACGGAGCAAGGCTTCGGACAACGGCTCTTCAATACTGCGTGTTTTTCCTTTGGCTGATCCAATGAGGAGAGCACCAGGCATACCATCAATAATGAGAGCGTTTTTCCCGGACAGTACACCCAAAGCAAGTTCCTGTAATGACTCGGTTTCCTCTACCTGACTGACAGGCAGTAAATGATTTTTCAGATATCCCTTAAGCAGGTGAGCATGCTCCGGATGGATGAAGGCATCCTGTTTCAATTCGGGCACCCCTCTTAACATAAGAGGGGTGATCAAATGGTCATCGACCAACTCCTGATCTACCAGACCATCGACATACATGACAGCCGCTGGTGTGTCCGTACCATAGATGAAAAACTCCCGTATATGTACGTCGGCATTCTGGCCAAAGGTTTCTCTTGAACTGATCAGATCCGTGGTATAGTGTCCCGTCAGCTTGATGTTCGCGTATGCCCCGGATTCAGTTCCCTGCGCTTGATCAGGACCATTCGATGAAGAGTCTCCTGAGCTTTGCTTCTGCTGTGAACTGGGGTTCGTGAATGCACCTTTTCTAATGGAGGAGCTCATCCATCGAGCTGCTTTTAATATCACTAGCGGAATGATTACAACCAAAAAAGCCTGCACCCATATCGGCCATTCAGGTACAAACGATAATATTTTAGACCACATCACCCTCACCCCAACATTTCTCTATGCTGTGAACCTACATGTATTTCTGAGTATTCTTTCCCCGAAGGCTCACAATAATTCCCGTTTTTTTGGCGTAATAAAAAAGCAGGCCCCTGTGTCGGAGACCTGCTACGTTATTATTATTGTTCAAGGTTATCTATAGAAGAGTGTGCATCTTAGACGATCTCGGTAACTTGCTGCGCCTTGGCATCAAGCAGCTGTGCAGATTCCGCAATGGCTGTAAAATCCTTCAATGCTACCGCAATTTTCTGCTGGCTTTGCTGGGCGTACGCTTCTACTTTCTGAGTTCCGCTGGAAATGTTCTGAATCTCTTTGGTTATGCCTTTCACGCTATCGCGGATTTCATTAATCGAATCCGTCACCATGGCAGACAACTTTCTCACTTCCTTGGCTACAACATCGAACCCACGCCCGTACTCACCTGCATGGGCAGCTTCAATGGCAGCATTCAGAGCGAGCAGCTGGGTCTGCGATGCAATCTGCTGAATGGTTTTGACAACACCTTGGATCGAGCCTGCTTGCTCCTGCAAATCAGTCAACGTAGCCCGGTTCTGAGCCGAAACATCTGAAATTTCTGTTATACCGGCCAGCAGCTCACGACTGCGCTCCATCCCAATATCCGCATGCTCATTCATCTCATGTGACATCGTTTTCAATTCGTGGACCACAGCTGAGATGTTTTTCTGACGGTTTGTAATGTTGGTTGCGATTTTGGAGACACCCAGAATTCTCTCATTAGATTCATCATAGACAGGCATATATGTTGCCTCAAGCCAGACGGAGCTGCCACTAGCATCTTTACGCTCGATCTTGTCCTGAAAGCTTACACCGTTAAAGATACTGTTCCAGAACAACTCATACTCCAGGCTGTTTGCGAAATCAGCAAAGCATAATTGCCGATGATGCATCCCGTACATTTCATCTACCTGATATCCCATCGTATGAGCAAATGTCTCATTGACATAAGTTACCCGCCGATCCAGGTCAAAACGAATGATCGCCAGACTTTTTTCCATGGCCTTAATGACAAGTGCATCCGTGACAACTTCTTTTTTCTTGTCCAACTCTACTATAGGCACTTCATTTCCCCCATAATCTCATGCTTATCGCTTATTTTTTCATAGATTATCCCTGTACAAAATTCAAAAATAGAAATCGGTTTTCTTCAATTTTTATGTATTTACGTAATCGTTCTGAGCGCTTCTACTATTGATACCCCAATTGAGGACATTTGGATCACTTATTTTTGATTTTTCCTAAAAAAAATTTTGCATAATCTTATTTTGGTAAACTTAATGGACTAAACCTCATTTTATTATCAACGTGTCCACACGTAAATGGACAAATACGCACAAAAAAAGGACCGTTTCATCCGAAACAGTCCTCACAAGGAGCACGCCCAGCACATCAACATGAATTGCCCTTCTCTGTCTCTAATCAGTTCTTTCTGCCTTAGGTGTCCACCGTTGATCCTCACTATCCTGGGGATAATCGATGCCGGCCGGATAAGAGATCAGCTCAATCAACATGCCCCACGGTGCACGCCCATATACAAATTGATTGCCTTTCCCGCCTTCGATTGGGCCGGACAATGCACTGGGCTCGGAGAGAAGCTCTCCTCCTGCCTCTGTGAATCGTTTCACCGCCTTCTCCATCTGATCTACATATAAGGCTACATGCTGCACACCGAAGTCTGATGCCCGGGCAGGATCATTCTGCTCGGTATTTCCAAACTGAAATAGCTCAATACTGACGCTCTCCCCGACAGATAACATCCGAATATGAGTGGCCTTCGCGCCAGGTCGAAGCCCTAGCTTCCGTTCTGCTTCAGGACCTTCCTGTGGGGGATCCTGAGGCGTAATGTTGTCATATACAAGTTTGGCGCCGAATGCCTGCTGCAGAAAAACAGTCGCTTGTTCCACATCCGGCACAGTAATTCCGATATGGTCGATTCCTCTTGTTGTCATACGATCTCCTCATTCCATATGTAATTCAACATGCTGGTGAGCAGGAGTAATTGCTCTTATCTATGTTTTTACACCATAAGAGGACCAATATAACAACGTCAGATTACTCACGGCTATACCATGAGTTATCCGCGAGGCAGCTTACCCGCATATTTGCTCCGCAGTTCAGCGAGCCTCTCCAGCTTGGATAACGCCAGCTCCTTCTGCAATAACCCAACAGCGAGCACCAGCTGCTCTACAAGGAGCAGTGGCGTAACCATGGAGTGGAATTCCCCCAGCGCACCGCGACTCACATAGAAAGACAATTCTGTTGAGAGTCCATATAACAGATCCACCCGGTCTGTCACAAGTACGGCCTTGCTGTTTACTTCCTTGGCATAATCCAGAATGACCTCTGCTTCCGGCAGAAGACGGGTGAAGCTCATCAGCAGGACCATATCCTCCTGCTGCATGTGCATCAGCGACTCCAGTAATTCATGTCCGCTTCCAGCCAGATGGATGACGGTTAATCCAAATCTTGATAACCGGAATGACAGCAGCTCTGCCAAACCGGCTGAGGGCCCGGGTGCATAGATATATACTCTTCTGGCTTCAGCAAGGATGGAAGCGGCATGCTCCAGATCTCCCTGCTTCATATGTGATAACGTCTCCTGCAGATGGGATACCGAGGCTTCCAGCAATTGCACAGGCAGGCTGCTCGTGTCCATGCGAGAGATCGTTTTATTTAATTTGAGTGCAGGTGTCGTGTCCTCGGAGGTTCGCAGCCGGATTTTGAATGCTTTGGCATTGTCATATCCAACAGCACGCCAGAAGCGGGAAACGGTGGCTATACTTACTCCAAGCTTGTCGGCAATTTCCTGCTCCGTCATGAATAATATCTCCTCCGGGTTGCGCTCAACAAAATCGGCAATTTTCAGATGACCAGGTGATAGCTGTTCTTTTTCGGCAAATAAATTCATTCCGGATTCACTCCTTTTCTCGCTCTGCCATCAGTATACCAGCTGGCCTGTGATCAAGTGGTTTATCTATGTAATAAATTTTTCATTTATTTTTGTATCTGTAATAAATATTACAATTGATTTACAAATCTCTCCTTTTGCGTTAATACTCTGCCCCTAGACTGTGGCTATGATCAACAACATTCAGGGAGGTATGTATCGATGAAGAAGATGACTGAGCGGTATACGCTGACGTCTTCACAGAAAATGATGGTGTTTGTGCTTTCCATGTCACTGTACGGCTTGTCCAACATGTTTACTGAGCTCATTCCCAAGCTGCAGCTTGGACCCATTGAATTGTCGGTTGAATATTTTGCTTTTATCCCGCTAACGCTCTGCATCCTGTTCCATCCCATGATTGCCGCTCTCGGTGCTGCTCTTGGTGAAGTCATCTTCGGTGAGCTGATGCTGGGCCAATTCGGCGGACTCGGCGAATTGGAGAAATTCATTACCTTTTCCTTCGCAATGTATGTCGCAGGCCGCATGGTCAGTGATCCCCACAATCGCAGGCAAGTCGGCGTCGCAGCCATGACTGGGGTCATCATTCATCAATTCCTAAGTTCATTGGTCGATATCGGCAAAGTATGGATTGGTGTGGAAGAACTCGAAGCCGTTCCCGGACTTGCCGAGAGTGTTGTGCTGATTGAAGGCGTTGGATTCCTGAACGACGTATTGTTCTCGGGTATCCTGTTCGCTCTGCTGCCTACGCTTTACCTTGTTCCTCTTCTCTATGGCAAAATCGAGCCACTGCTCGGCATTAAACCTCGTAAGCCTGGCATGAAATATGAAGGTGTCGGTTTCTTCCGTCCGAAGCTGTTCCTGATCGGTCTGCTGCTGCTCGCAATCGCTTTTGGCGCGGAATCCCTGTCCGAGATGGACATCAACTTCGCCGTTTGGGAAACGGACTATGCCGATCAATACGGCTCAGCCTCGATTTGGATCAGTATCGGTGCTGCTGCATTCATCGCGGTCGTAACACTTTGGATCATGCGCGCAAAACGAAGCAAAAACAAAGCCATTTCAGGTACGGAGAATCGCCCTTATGCCTAATACACACTCTTCCCATCCTGCTTCTTCATGCGATACTGCTATTGCCATTCATGATGTTACTTTCACCTATCCGGGTTCGGAAGAACCTGTTCTGAACGGAGCCTCCCTGGAGCTCTCCCGCGGAAGCTTCACTGCGATTATCGGAGGCAACGGATGTGGCAAGTCAACGATGTGCAAATTGTTTAACGGCCTGATTCCCCAGTTCTATACGGGTGACTTTGCGGGTGAAGTTCATGTACTTGGAGTCTCAGCGACCGGGCAAAGTGTTGCAGATCTGTCCAGAAAAATTGGATATGTTTATCAGGATTTTGATAATCAGCTGGTGCGCCCGACCGTGCTCGATGAAGCTTGCTTTGCTCCGCTGAATTACGGACTGGCCAACTATAGGGAGCTGGGTGAACGTGCGCTGACGATGTGCGGTCTGGACTCCATCCACAATCGGTATATCTGGGAATTGAGCGGCGGACAGAAGCACCTGCTTGCACTCGCTGGGGCACTATCCATGGACCCGGACATTCTCATCGTGGATGAACCCGTTTCCCAGCTGGATCCACAGCATGCCAGACTCATCTATGAATGCCTGTATCGGTTAAATACAGAGCACGGCAAAACCATTATTGTCATCGAGCATCATACCGAATTTATTGCTGACTTCTGTGCGGATGTGGTCCTGATGGATAAAGGACGTGTTCTGTGGAATCTACCAGTCCAGGAAGGTTTGAATCGTATCGCAGACTTAGAGCGTCTGGGCATTCAACCTCCTGAAGTGACCCGTGCAGCCATTCAGGCTGCTCCATCATTGATGCGAGATCAGGTAACCCAACCCGAGCAGCTGAATCATCAGCTTTTCCCAATTACGGTGGAGGAAGCCGCGGTTTATTTTAATAAACAGCACACTGCTGCGATATCCGCACTACTGGCCAGTCAGGGTAGACAGCCCCATACTGCGGAGAGCAACGCACCGTCCCGTTCTGAACAGCATGCAAATACTGCTTCTCTCCCGATCGTACAATTCAAGGATACACGTCTGCGATATAGAGGGCTTGGCAAAAAAGAACATGAAATTATTCGTGGTGTTAACTTTTCACTCCATGAAGGAGAACGGATCGCCCTGGTGGGCAACAACGGTGCGGGTAAGTCTTCACTACTCCGGCTCATGGCCGGCATCAGTTTGCCTCAGGAAGGCAGTGTCAGCGTGCTTGGGAAGACCACACATCGTTCATCCTTGGAACAGCTGGCTGGCCGAGTCGCTTATATTTTTCAACATTCGGCCGAGATGTTTATCGAAGACAGTGTGCGCAAAGAGGTTTCCTATTTCTTGAGACGCCGCCGCATCAAGGGAGCCGACGAACAAATTGCACATGTACTCGATCGCTTTCGGCTCACCCCGTTACAGGAGCGGGATGCCCGTCTCCTCAGCGGTGGACAACAGCGACGCGTTACCCTTGCGATCGGCGCAGCCATGAAACCTTCTCTTATGCTGCTCGATGAGCCTACCGCCAACCTGGACCTGGCTACGCGAGAGGAACTGATTGGCGTATTGGATGAACTGGATCAGCATGTGCGGACAACCGTGATCGCAACTCATGATATGCAGCTGGTTACCCAATGGGCCAGTCGTGTCATCGTGCTGCATGATGGACGAGTTGAAGCAGATGGGACACCTTCCGAGGTGTTTGCCGACGAGCCGCTCCTGCGTCGTTCCGGACTTGCCCTTACTCAGATGATGGAACTATCTCATCGGCTGGGTCTATCCGCACTCTGTCCGACTCCCGAGACATTTGTGGAGAAGCTTTTGAATCATTCGTTTACCAAGGAGGAAGACATTGATGCAGCTTGTACGCAACTGGTTTGACAAAATATCCATTGAACGCATTCAGCTGGAGTTGATGAATACCGTATATGGCAGCGGACATGCAAGTCTGTCCCGCATTGATCCGCGTATCATGCTCATCTGGTATCTCTTCTTTGCCATCGTTCCCTGGTTCGTTCATAACGGTACGGTGCTGCTCGGCATGTTTATGCTCATGGTCACCACGACCATCATGTCACGAGCTGCTCCCTTCATCATCATCATTCTATGTCTGGGGCTGATCGGTCAGGTGGGCTGGATGTTTATTATCTCGCTGTTCTTCGGGGGGAACCTGGAATCCGCATTTCCATTATTACTCCTAACCCTGAAGCTGTCGATCGTATCCCTGGCAAGCATCACTGTCTTCTCCGGTATGGATCCGGAACGAATCGGGGATGGCTTGCTGGCACTCGGAATGCCTGCGGCATTCTCGTTCAGCCTATCGTATGCGTACCGCATTCTGCCCGTATTGTTTGGTGAATTCCGCAACATTATGCTCTCGTACAGACTGCGAGGTCAGGTCCCATCCAGCCATGGCTGGTTCTACTGGAGGCTTGTTGTTTACTACATGAAACTGTTTGTTATATCCTTCTTCCCGTTAATGCTGGCAACCGCCAAACGTTCCCGTACCACTGTGGAAGCACTCGAAACCCGTGGTTTCTCTTACGGAATGAAGAATCCGGATTCGAAACGGCTGAAGCTGGCCCACCTGAAGATTACCCCAAGCGATATCGGTTTTCTTGTCGGGTCAGCCATCTATGTTGTCCTCCTGTTCTGGCTGGGCGCACATTACGAAATTTTGTAATTCATATACTTAACCATTCATGGAATAAAAGGAGTGTCTCGACATGCGTATTGATCTTCATACTCACGGCAAATTATCCAAAAACTCTGATTTCTCCGTCGACTACTTCACTGAAATGGTCGCCGAAGCCAAGGCCAGCGGACTGGACGCCCTCGCGCTTACCGAACATTTCAACACTCGCCACTTCTACGATGTTTATGAGACGCTGGATCGCCTCTACCCCTACAACGGAGAATATTATGACGCGGACGGACTGCGCATTTTTCCCGGAATGGAGGTGGACATTCAGGAGACCGGACATATTTTGCTCATTGGTCAAAAAGAGCATATCCTTGCCGTTCGTGCCGGGCTGGAAAATTATACAGCCAAGGGGTCATTCATCCCCTTTGCCAACCTGCTTGATCTAGCCGAAGCCTGGCCCCTATTCAAAATTGGTGCACACCCTTTCCGGGAATCGACCCCTCTGTATGAGCTTGACCCAGGTCTGCTTGGACGTCTGGATGCCTTCGACCTGAACGCCAAAGATATGTACAAAACCGGTATCCAAACCTGCCGCAGTCAGGTTGAAACATTCGCCCAGTCCCTGGGCAAACCCGTAACGGCCGGAAGTGATACGCACCAATGTCTGCAATACGGCAGTGTGTTTAATGTATTGGACCGCCCTTGTGCCTCTGTTGCCGAACTGAAAGAGCTGATCGCTGCCGGGCACTACACCATTGAAATTTCTCCCGATCTTCCTCTTCGCGTCAAAGCCTCGGTAATGCTGAAGAAAGTCATGAAACGTCTTGCCAAGCTCGAAGCCGCGAGCTTGCAGGAGGTTTAATCGCTTGTATTAATACATTGGGCCTGCAGGATACATTCCTGCAGGCCTTTTTTATCCCCGTCCCTTGAGACCATCTGCTCTCGTCCCTCTAATTCATCTAGGATTAGTGCAGCAAGCAGCACTGACTGGTTGACACGATCATACATAATGGATAATGGTAATGTTTGTGATTTTTTTCACTTTTAATATCATGCAAAAGGGTTACCATGAGCTTATCCATTATATTACTCACCAGTAATCTATATCTTAGCGAAATCGAAATTTCTAGAATCATTTATTGATCAAGTCCACGAGCCAGAACAACAGGAGGTATATCCACATGAGTCATTCTTATGAAAAGCTGTTCACCCCCTTCCACATTGGAAGTATGGACGTGAAAAATCGAATCGTCATGTCCCCCATGGGGACCAACTCTGCCGGTCCCGATGGCCGAATCTCACTCGAAGAGATTGATTACTATGAAGAACGTGCCAAAGGTGGCGCAGGCATGATCATCTTAGGTGCACAATTTCTGACCGAAGATTTGGCGCAGGGTGTACTCGAAGGCATCGTTGAAAAAGATTATGTCGTGCCAATGCTTACCGATCTTGTGGATGCGGTGCATCGTTACGGTACCCGGATTATCGCTCAGCTAAGCTGCGGGACCGGGCGTAATGCACTGCCAGATCGTTCAGGCAAGCCCCCGGTATCCGCCTCGGCCCTCCCTGCGATCTATAATCCGGAGGTTCTATGTCATCCACTCACCGTGGAGGAAATTCAGACGATCATGGATCAATTTACCGATTCGGCTGCCAGGCTGAAACGGGCAGGATTCGATGGGATCGAGATTCATGCCCATGCCGGTTATCTGATAGATCAGTTCATGTCCCCTATTTGGAACAAACGTGAAGATGAATATGGAGGCAGTACCGAGAAGCGCATGCGATTTGCAGTTGAGATTGTTCAGGCGATTCGCAAGGCCGTAGGTCCTAACATGCCTATCCTGTTCCGAAGCGCGCTGGATCATCGCTTTGAAGGCGGCCGTACAGTTGAGGATAGTCTGGAGATGCTTCAGATTCTGGAACGTGCTGGCGTGGACGCCATAGATATCGATGCAGGTTCCTACGAGAGAATCGATTACATTTTCCCGCCAGCCTATCTGGGTGATGCCTGTATGGACTACATGTGTGCACCTGCCCGGCAAGCAGTGAACATTCCCATCCTGAACTCGGGCAGCCATACTCCTGAAAGTGCAGTACGGTTAATAGCCTCCGGCGATGCCGATTTTGTCATGTTCGGCCGCGCGCTCATTGCCGATGCCGAGCTTCCGAACAAGCTGCGCAACAATATGCGCGAAGATATCCGTCCATGTATTCGTTGTAACGAGGAGTGCATTGGTCGCATTATTGAGCGCAACACCAAAATCAGCTGTGCGGTTAATATCCAGGCCGCGAATGAAAAGCGATTTACCATCGAGCCTGCGAAGACACCGAAGAAAATTATCGTTGTAGGCGGCGGTCCATCCGGTCTAGAAGCAGCCCGTGTAGCTGCACTCAAAGGTCATGAGGTTACTTTGTATGAGAAAGAGGCAGCGATTGGCGGACAGGTAACCAGTGCGGCTACGCCTGAATTCAAAGGTCAGCTGCGTGCCTTGATTGGCTGGTATGAACGGCAGCTAGAGCAGCTTCATGTGCATATTCATCTGAACCATGAGATCACACCGGATGATCCAGCGCTCCAATCGGCCGATCACATTTTCATTGGGGCAGGGGCTGTACCTCTCATCCCCCCAATCCCCGGTATTCATAGTGAGCATGTCATTGGGGCAATTGAGGCGCATCTGCAGAAGGAACTTGTTCGCGGCGAACAGATCGTCATCACGGGTGGCGGTTTAACAGGATGTGACCTGGGACTTGAGCTGGCTATGGAAGGTAAAAGAGTGACCATTGTGGAGATGCGTCCGGAAGCGGGACAGGATGTGATGTACATTAATCGGGCAGCTCTGATGCCCATGCTAGAAAGTCACGGGGTGACCATACTCGGAGGGCACAAAGTCCTTTCCTTTGAAGCCAATGGTTTATATGCGGAGAATTCGGCGGGTACCAAGGTGTTTATTGAGGCAGATACGATGATTAATGCTTTTGGTATGAGAAAAAATACAACCGTAGCAGAGCAGATTCGAGCCAAGTTCGAATCCAAAACCAGCCTTATCGGCGATTGCGTGCAAATTGGTAAAGTAGGTACTGCCGTGCGCTCTGGTTTTTATGCTGCGAGCGCAGTTTAACCGTAAATCGAATAGAGCCAGACTTCGATAATTCGGAGTCTGGCTCTTAGTGTTATCATATTAGGTTATCATTCAAATGCAAAACCATAATGAAATCAAAAGCCTGGTTCAACTGCATAGCGCATTGAATAGGATTTTAATCCCGATGCTTCGTGTCCAAAATTCCGTAGAAAAACAGATCCTGCGTGATCCGAGCAAGCCTGGATGGCGTTTCGTGCCCCGGCAGCAGCTTGATCAGTGTTAACCGCTCCACGATGGCCACCAAAGCTTCGGCGAAGAAAACCGTATCCAGATCCAGCCTGTAATATCCGGCTTGTTGTTCTGCAATCAAATTTTGCTCCATCAAACCCGCAATTTCGGCTTTGATTCTCACCGACTCCGCGGACTGATACAGCCCAATCCGGGTCAGCGCCGGATTCTCCCCGAGATAACGGTAGATCTGACTCAATGATTCCACGACGGCTTCCTTGAGATCGTCCCTGTTCTTCCCTGCCTCGATATGACTATCCCGAACAACCTGGATTAGTCCATTTCGAAAACCATCAATAAGCTCTGCAAAAGCAGCTTCCTTGCTCTCAAAATAAAGATAAAATGCAGGCTGCGTTACCCCTGCACGCGCTACGATGGAGCTTATTTTCGTCTGATAGAATCCATTTAACGCGAATTCCTGTGTCGCAGCCTCCAATAGTCGCAGTCTGCTCTCTTTCCCGATAACCCCTTGTTTTCGCAATCCAGTCCCCTGCCCCCTCACTATTTACACTTGCCTGCCTTTGACGTTAGGCTTTCCTCTAATTATACATAACATCACCATGATGAGTTAATGACGTAGAGCAGGGTGTTCACTCCCCCTATGCTTATAGCATTAGGTTTACGTTTCTGTTAGATCGACGCGTTCTGAACGTTCATTTTTCTTATATTGAGTAGGCGATTCACCCATCGTCTTGGTGAACAGAATGGTGAAATAATTTGCATTCTGATAGCCCAAAACATGTGCAATCTCACTCACCTTCATGTCTGTCTTGGTCAGCAGGCACTTTGCTTCTCCCATTCTTCTATAGACAATGTAACGGATTGGGGAATCATCATACTTGTGCTTAAACACATGGGACAAGTAGTACGGGTTCATATGAAAATGCGCAGCGATATCCTGCAGTTTCAAGTGCTGCAGGTAGTTCTCATCAAGATATTCCTTGATCCGCACAGCCAGGTGATCCGAATCCTGCTTCCGTGAAACATTCGGTTGAACCAACCGCTGTACTAAGGCAAGCAGTGCACCCAGCAATCCTTCACAGATTTGCTCATAACCTGCCTGTTGATTGGACGATTCCTCATACATGAAGTCAAGCAGCTCGCCGATTCTGTCAGCATACGCTTCCGTTTTGATATACGGAGAGGCGTTTTCGGAAATGATGTGTTCTCCCCTTGACCCGTCTGTATAGATATTGGCTATTCCACAATAATAAAGGCTGAGTGGACAGACCGGAGAGGTACATTGCTCATGAATGACACCCTGATTGTAGATTAACAGATCGCCTTTTTGCACCGCATAGGGATGTTCGTTAATTTTAATAATGCCTTCCCCATCAGACACATAGACAATTTCAGTGATATCCTCATGCATGTGGCTTGGGAAATTCCAATTGGGATTACCGTTGACTCTGCCTATGTACAGCAATCGGGAGGACGCTTCTTTTCTTGTCTCGTTCATTGCTGTCTCCTCCTGTATCCATACTTGATCACTCTCTAAGTGTATTACTATACCCTGTTTACTACAGCAAGATCTATAATTTTTCAGAAAAACAAAGCAAGATCTTTCATTGTCTTCGCCTCTCCAATTTCTTATGATGGGTCATGCACCTGCAAATTAATCACATTTCAAGGAGTCGAGATCAATTGAAAAAGCTGATTTTTTATATTATCGCCATTGCGACAGGAGCTCTTCTAAGTTTTGAGGGGGCACTGTATGGCAAACTTGGGGAACAAGTCGGCACGCTGGAAGCTGATTTTTATAATTTCTTCATGGGTGCGATCATCTCACTGATTTTGTTGATTTTCTTCGGCAAAGGAAACCTCTCTGCCATCACCAAGTTTCCAAAATGGAACCTCCTTGGTGGTTTGCTCGGGGTGATCTACCTGCTGACCTTGGTCATTGGTGTTCCGATTGTGGGCGTAGGAATCTCCATGATTGCCATTGTTGTCGGACAGATGGTAACCAGCATTCTGATTGATCATTACGGATGGCTGGGGAGCAACCGCAAACCGGTTGGGAGCAAACGCATTGCCGCCTTGGTATTGATGCTGGGTGCGCTGGCTCTAACTTTATTTTAAGGAGGATCACCATGGGCATAGGTTTATTGATTGTTATCGTTACTTTGATCGGTGGAGCAGTGCTTAGTGCACAGTCCTCCATTAATGGTACCATTAGCCGTAATATCGGCCTGCTGGAGACCGTATTTTTCACTTTTGCATCAGGTACACTGATTCTCGCCGTGCTGATTAACTTTTTTGGCAGTGGGCACCTGCTCGACCTGCTTCATGCACCCAAATTGCAGCTCTCTGCGGTGTTCATGGGTTTTGGATATCTGTTCCTATCGACTTTTGCTGTGAATAAACTCGGGGTAACACCTGCCAACCTTACGGCAATCGTGGGTCAGATTGTTGCCGGTTTTATTATCGATGCAACGGGGCTGTTCGGCAGTGAGCTCATTGAGTTCTCCTGGCAGCGGGCTGTCTCTCTCGTCTTGATGCTCGCTGCACTAGCTTTAATTTTCAGTGAAAAAAATGATGAAGCTCAAGCGTCACAGTTACAAAGGAAATGAGTAAAAAGAAGGACAGGCTCCTGTATTTCTCGATGATCAGGCATCTTTAGATTGTGGTAACATCCCTATACGGGAAAACAAAGAAAGAAGAGCACACTGGTATGGTGAAGCGCACCCCTTAGAATAGACATTGGAAAAACCCCTGGGTTTAGCCGATGAAATTCTAGGGGGTGCATTTTTTATGGCGATTAAAGGGCAAAAGTATAAAACGTATTCGGACAAG
>NZ_WYEV01000010.1:0-165848 GCF_015143645.1 Paenibacillus sp. P13VS
TGGCCGATCACCCTCTCAGGTCGGCTACGCATCGTCGCCTTGGTGAGCCGTTACCTCACCAACTAGCTAATGCGCCGCAGGCCCATCCTCAAGTGACAGATTGCTCCGTCTTTCCAGCTTCCTTCAGGCGAAGAAAGCAAGTATTCGGTATTAGCTACCGTTTCCGGTAGTTGTCCCAAGCTTGAGGGCAGGTTGCCTACGTGTTACTCACCCGTCCGCCGCTAAGCATCAAGGAAGCAAGCTTCCTATCAACTCCGCTCGACTTGCATGTATTAGGCATGCCGCCAGCGTTCGTCCTGAGCCAGGATCAAACTCTCCAATAAAGTATTGAAAAGAGCGATTAGCTCATTTTGAATCTGACGAGATTAAAAATCTCATTTTCGCTTCGAAATCATACAGTCAGATGACTTGTACCCATTTCTCAGCATCGATCTTACAAAGTAAGATCGTTACTCACTCGTTGTTCAGTTTTCAAAGATCAAACGTTATTTGCATCCGAGTGTTGTTCTCTTCAGCAACTTTTATATCTTATCATGTCCGAACCAATTTGGCAAGCACTTTTTTTGAAGTTTCTTTCGAAGCTTGTTAAGTCAGCTTACCGCACCGTGTATCTCGTGTTTTCTTGGCCGGAATTAGAATATACCATGCTGCAAGAGTAATTACTACATGTAAAATATCCCAAATGCTAATATCGAAGAAAGAATAGATTTACACAGATACTTTGACCATTATTCTGCAGTCATCAGTGTGCAGACTATATCTAAAACTTATCAGACAGAGGTCAACATCTATTCCAACCCAGTCATTCAGGTAGACATGTATTGTACAGTAGAGGTGAGACTCATTAGTTTCTTTTTCGAAAGCATTTCTGGATTCACTGTTGAAAGCATTCTGAATCCTCTGATACAACTTATATGGTCTACTACGGATCACCTACTACGTTATCTATCTTCTATTAATAGTAGAAGCTGATAGTTAGATATCTGATTACGATGGCCAAACCACTACCGGTCTTTCCTACTTGTTTCCGAATCTACCCATCACAATCGTATCGTAGTACTCCCCGTTCGCATGTCTGCGGTCCTTTTTCAACACACCTTCAATTTCAAAACCCATTCTTCGATATAGCTCTATTGCTTTATCATTCGTTACTAATACAGTCAGTGTCACTTTCTCAACACCACTCCTGTCTGCCCATTGGAGTGACGACTCCAGCAGCTTATTCCCGATGCCATAACCCCAGTAATTTCGGGCAACACACACCCCAAACTCAACTCTATGGGAAAACCGCTTCAGGTCAGACCCCTCACATCTGGCGTACCCAACAATCTCTTCCTGCACAGCAGCCACAAGAAACAAGTTACGATCTTTCTCTGTGTCCAATCGGATAATGTTCCTGAACCCCGCTGCATCGATATAAGCTTCGCCCTGCTCCCGGTCCATGTTCTCCGTTTCTCCATCGATCTGTACACGAAGCGAAGATAACGACTCTGCATCCCGTTCTTCTGCCGATCTAATCGAATAAGCCATTCCTTTTATGATAAACTCCTGTCTATGAATCTTCATACCTACCCTTCCCTCTATTTCCTATCCGAATTCGGATGGACTTTTGCCCGTAAGCATTTTGAATACCTGACTAAAATACGTCGCGTTTCGGAACCCCGTCATCTCACTAACCTCGTAGACCATATATTGACCAGATTGCAGCAGCTCTATCGCCTTTTGAATTCGATATCCGTTTAGATAACCCACGAAATTTTCCCCAGTTACCCTCTTGAATAGCTGGCTCAGATATTTGGGATGTACAAAAAGCCCCTTCGCAATGGCCTCAAAACTGATTTCTTCAGCATAATGCTGCTCCACATACTGTTTCACCTTATCGACAAGTTTATTGCTCTTTTTCTCTGTCATCTCTTTCCGTGTCTGCTCGATCCATTCTCCAATAAATGCATCCATCCAGCATAGCAGATCCTGCAATGAATATTTAGTTTGAATGTCCCTAAGAAACTCGCTCATGGCCATTGGCGGCTGTAACAGGGGATATTGTCTATTCCAACTCTGAATTAAGGTATTAAAAAGACTTACGGCTACCACCTGTACATCCTGAAGGCCAGTGCATTTGCCAACCTTAAACATCTGGTGGATTAAAAGCCATGCCTCTTCTGCCAAATCAATCTTCATGTCTGCCCAAGACTCGTTCCATTGCTGCAGCAGCATAGAATAATCAAGGACACTCGTTTCCACTCTTTGGATGGAGTTATATGAATAGATTCGGCTTCCTCCCTGAAATTCCGCCATCTCAAGTGCTTCTCTGCTCTCCAAATAAGAGTCCATTACCTCGCACAGATGATTTTTGGGTGTTCCAATCCCAGCGCTCATCTCCATTTTGAGATACGTAAATACCTGGTCAATCATCCTTTCCACAAGGGAGTACAACTCATCAAGCAGCTCTTCTCCGCCAAAAAGAAGCAGCACAAAAACCTGATCTGAATAATCCACGATCTCAACCTGACTGTTCGGTAAACGCACCGTTTGTTCCTTGATCGTTTCCTGAATAATATCAGCCGCCCCGTAGCGGAGCAGCTGCCAGTCACGCTCTTTCATCTTTGTCAGAAATCCGGGGCGATTCAGCTGTAGACTAATCACGCTTACCTGCGCAGACAAGGGAATACCCACGTAATCCATACGTTCACTTGGCAGCTCATTGACCTGATAACGTGTGGTCAGGAGTTCGTGCAGAAACTGTTTGCGCAAATAGGGAACTACCTTTCCGATCTCCTGCTTGTATGTTCGCTCCAGCCGCTCATGCCGCTCTCGCACCTCCTGTTCCAACAGAACTTCACGCAGCACGGATTCGATCTCTTCCACCTCTGCCGGTTTCAGCAGAAAATGATTCACTCCCCACCGCATGGCAGCCCGAGCATTCTCGAATTCGTCGTATC
This sequence comes from Paenibacillus sp. P13VS, assembly GCF_015143645.1. Taxonomy (NCBI): domain Bacteria; kingdom Bacillati; phylum Bacillota; class Bacilli; order Caryophanales; family Paenibacillaceae; genus Paenibacillus; species Paenibacillus sp. P13VS. The sequence goes on from NZ_WYEV01000010.1 coordinate 2,943, forward strand.
CACTTAAAATGATAATCGGCAGATGAGGATAATTGCGGCGAAGTGCCTGTGTTACCTCCAACCCTGTCATCCCTGGCATGTAAACATCGGTCATGACCAGATCAGGGCGCAGCCGGTCGAATTGTTCAAGCGCATCTATGCCGTTGGAAGCTGTGCCTGCAATTCTCAAACCCAGAGAAGGCCACTCAATATGTTCGGTTAAAGCCTTAATCATATGTGGATCGTCATCTACAAGCATGATGGTTTTCATATGTTTTCACCGTCCAGCCAGAGATTTAACTGCTCTTCCGTCTCAATACGCGGTAGTGAGATCGTTACCTGCACACCACCCCAGCTACCTGTACGTAAATGAACGCCATATCCCTTGCCACAATATAACTGAATGCGCTGATGTACATTTCTCACACCGATACCTGATGAACTTTCCAGTCCCCACTCTTCTGGTAAACCTTGACCATTATCCATAATCTGAACAACGACCCTGGATGGATCCTCCGTCTCTTCCCCTATTTCCACACGTATTTGAAGTGTCTCATCTTTGGGATTTGCATGTATGACGGCATTTTCAATAAAGGGCTGCAAAATAATTTTGGGGATGTAACAGCTCCGGACACGCGGATCGATCTGTTCTTCATAATGAATGGAGAAAGGCAATCTTTCGGCCTGGATGCTGACATAACAACGGGCATGCTCCACCTCATCACGAATTTTAATGAACATTTTACCTCCACTAAGGCCAATGCGTAAAAGTTTGCTGAGCTGTACAATCATGCGGCTAATGTCTTTGGCTTCATAATCAAGCGCACGCCAGTGGATCATATCCAGTGTATTGTAGAGAAAGTGAGGTTTGATCTGTGCCTCCAGCAGACTTGTCTGGGCCTCTCGTTTGGCGCGGCTCTCCTCCTTCACCTGGTTCATCAATTCCGTCAGTCTGGAAGCCATATGATTGAAGCCATAAGCCAGATGAGCATATTCCTGGGTAAAAGAGAGCTGTACCCTGGTTTCGAAGTCACCCTTCTCAAGCTGTCTCATTCGCTTAATCAACTGACGAAGGGGCCGGATAATGCGCCGGACGAACAAATACGCGAATACGGCTGAACATACCAATCCGACCACAGCAATACCGAGCACCTGCCATCCCGCATACCTGACCGGAGATAGCAGTGTATGTACAGGTATCGTCTGTACCAAACGCCACTGAAGTGTCGCGGGCTTGGAATACAGCACGAGCTGCGCACCGCCACCATCGCCAGATACTACCTCGAATCCATCTTCATTCTGCTGGGCATGCTCTTGAATCCATTCACTATCCACGACCGGTAGCGTTCCCCGAGCGGCTGTATCCACTCGCAGAAGCGAATCAGCGACAACTGCATCTTCATGACCACTGAAACGTTGGTCGTAAGCCCTTATCGGATCTGCCTCACCCATCTGCATAATGACGTTCCCGGCCGTGTCCACGAGCAGCACCTGTCCATCCAATACCATGGGCATGTCCGCAAATCGGCGAACAATATCGGCACGACTCAATCGGATTAGGACATAGGCAGCCGTACTGCCACGACTGTCGAAGATCCGCTGGGCATAACCAACCAGGGAATGTCCTGATTCATTTTCCCGCAGAGGTACCCAGGCTGCATCAGCATGTTCCAGAGCTGTGAACCATGCGTCCCCTGCAATCGTATCTACTGGATAGATCCGGTCAGCCATCGTGACGTTAACCCCATTGAACGCATCCGTATACAACTCCACGGAGGTAATGCCTTCACTAACCACAAGCGTATGGTCCAGTATTTTGGCTAACTCCCGTCTTTGGTGAATCTGTGTCAGCCTCCCTGTTCCTGCTGTCTCCAGCAAACTTGAGAGCTCTCTGTTGCTCGCCAGCGAATAGGCGGTTCCTGTCACTCCAGTAATAAAATCAAAACCGCGCCGGGTGCTCTCGTTAAGGAGTGCCAGCCGTGCTTTGCTAATCTCGGTAAAGGTTACGGTAGAGAACGACTGATATGCCAGCCAGACGATGCCAGATACAAGCAGCAGGTTAAACGCAATAAAGCAAGTCACCATCAGCGTGGTGAGCTTGCTTTGCTGCAGTTTGTGATTGATAAACAGGGATAATCTTCGTTTCCACATGAAACCAACTCATTTCGTTTGGAAATTACCCTTTGAGCCCGGAGGTCGCGATCCCTTCCACGAAGTACTTTTGGCAGACCATAAATACGATGAAACAAGGCACGAGCGATAACACGGACATGGCAAACATCGGGCCCCAATCCGATTGGGAACTGGAATCCAGGAACAAGCGCAGCCCCAGCGGCACCGTGTACTTGCTAACATCGCTTAAATAGATCAGTTGGCTGAAGAAGTCATCCCACGTCCACAAAAAGGTAAAGATCATCGTGGTCACCAGCGCCGGAAAGGCCAGCGGGATAATGACCTTTGTGTATATGCGTACGGGTCCACAGCCATCAATGGTTGCCGCCTCATCCAGCTCTTTGGGCAGACCGCGGAAGAATTGAACCATCAAGAAAATAAAGAAAGCATCCGTGGCGAGCCATTTGGGCACCACCAGAGGCAGGTACGTATTCACCCATTCCAAATGGTTGAACAGGATATACTGCGGAATCAGCGTCACATGATGCGGCAGCATGATCGTCATTAACATCAGGCCGAAGCAGATTGCCTTGAAACGAAAATCAAGTCTAGCAAAGGCATACGCAGCCATTGAACAAGAGACCACATTACCCAGGACCGCACCCAGTGACAGGACAATGGAATTGGTCAGGAAACGGGAGAATGGGTTACCCTGGATCCCGGTCCAGCCGTTCATGTAATTTTGAAAGTTCCATTCCCGCGGCCAGAACCACGTCTCCGTGAAGATCATATGTCCCGGCTTGAACGAACTGCCCAGCATCCAGAGCACCGGATACAGCATGACGAGGGCAATTCCTGAAATCAAAATATGTTTCGCCATGACCCAAACAGCAGAATTCCGTTGTCCAATCATGATTTCCCACCATCCTCATAATGGACCCACAGCTTGCTGCTGCGGAATACCAGCAAAGTAAACACGCCGATCAGGATTACCAGCACCCAGGCCATCGCCGAGGCATAACCCATTTGAAAGAAGGAGAATCCCTTCTTATAGAGATACAGGGAATACATCAATGTTGAATTTACAGGACCCCCGCTACCATTGCTGATGACGAAGGCTTGCGTGAACGATTGAAAAGACGTAATTAATTGCATGACCAGATTAAAAAAGATTACCGGCGATAATATCGGCAGCGTTATATTGAAGAAACGCCGGAGCGGACCAGCACCATCTACCGCAGAAGCTTCGTCATATTCAGGTGGAATTTGTTTCAGGCCTGCCAGGAAAATAATCATGGATGATCCGAACTGCCATACGGATAACAGCACGATGGAGTACAGCGCATATTTCGGATTAGCCACCCAATCCGGTGCCTTGATACCCACCATGGCAAGCACGCCATTGAGCAGGCCGTCACCACCCAGCATTTTGCGCCACAACATGGCGATGGCCACACTGCCTCCAAGCAAGGTGGGGATGTAATATACAGTCCGGTAAATACCCAGCCCGCGAATCCCCTTGTTAAGCAGCATCGCGACAAGCAAGGCAAAGATTAATTTAACCGGAACGGACACAGCAACATACGTAAAGGTCACCTTCAGTGACTGAATAAACAGCTTATCCGATGTAAACATGGTCGTGTAGTTACCCAGACCGACCCAGGAAGGGGCGGCCAGGATACTGTAGTCTGTAAACGAAATGTATAATGAAACCAGCATTGGGCCCAGGGTCAGAAACAATAACCCAACCAGCCATGGGGCCAGAAACAGAAGTGCTGCTCCACTATGAGCATACCTCCGTTTCACCCGCCGGGCTGTCATACGCTCGGTTCGGGCTTGACCGATCTGTGTTGTACTCATCTTCGCAACCTCCCCGCGGATTTTGAAGTCTGGATCTGTTCAAGGCTTCTATTGACTCGATGCTAGTGTCGCCTTGGCACCTTCAATGAATTGGGCAATCACATCCGATGTGCTGCCTTGACCGAAGGCGATCTGCTCACTAGCACTCTTGAAGCTGGTATCCACTTCGGAAAATCCCTGCGGGTAAGGCGGATCAATTTCACTGGAGTTTTTGGATACGACGTCGATAAACTGGAAGATGGCTTGCTCCGCTTCAGGCAGCGTAGGTTGCATTTGCTCACGAATGCTGGAGTTGACGGGCACTCCCCGCTCGGAGCCGAGAATGGCGGTTGCCTCCGGATCGTTCACCATGAAGTCAATAAACATGGCCACTTCCTTCGGATGTTTGGTTTTGGCGTAACCCGACAGGAACTGACCTGCTTTCAGGTATTCACCGATTTGCTTTTCGTTCTCGCCATGCGGGAGCACTTGTATGCCAAGCTTGTGATCCTGGTTTTTGTTCACCTGCTGGAACGTCAATAATTGGTTGGACCACGCAAAATCCATGGCGGCCGTACCCAGCGAGATCGGGCGTGTCTCCAATGCGTTGGTTGTGGACGCTGTCACCTCGGCAGGGGTAACGCCCCCGTTCTCGCGAAGGGCTCCCCACATGTCAAACCACTGCTGAAGCTCCTCAGGGGTTGCCGCCATCGTCCCACCTTCAAATAGTCCCTTGCCTGTTTGACGAATAAACACCTCAAACATGTTGGTCGTTCCCGATACATCCGCTGATCCGTAGAAACCTTCACCCTTTTCTGCAGCAATCCTGGCTGCAATATCGCTAAAGTCCTTCCACGTCCAGCTCTCCTGAGGCTCTTCGATCCCAAGTTCCTTAAACAGGGTCGCATCATAAATGACTCCGGGTGCATTTACGCCTAACGTAATTGCGTATAATTTATCATCAATCGATCCGGCTTTGAGCATGCTCGCGTCATGGTCATCTGTACGGAGCTCTTTGCTCTCGCTGTATGGGGTCAGGTCAAGAAGTGCACCACGCCGGGCAAAGTCGGTAAGAAAAGCGTAATCCATCTGTACAATATCCGGTGCATTCGAACCAGCTACCTGCGTGGTCAGCTTGTCAAAATATCCGTCCCATCCGGAGTATTCCGGTTTGATCGTAATACCGGGGTGTTTTTCTTCGAACAGTTTGATCACTTTGGTCGTCAGATCATGGCGAGTCTGTGATCCCCACCAGGTCATGCGCAGCTGAATGCTGCCCGAGGCAGCTTCCTCACTTCCCTCACCAGATGAAGCAGTAGACCCGGAAGATGCTCCGGAACAGGCTGTAGCCAATAACAACAGGGACATGCAGAACAGAGTTACCCATTTTTTAGTGATCAACATGAATGAATTTCTCCCCTTTTATTATGGAATCGCTTACAAAACTATTGTAACGGCGTATTACCGCTCATGACATAAACAAAAGTAAGCTTTCCTGTCAAAAAAGTAAGGGATTAGGGAGTAAAAACCACCGGAGTATATTCTCCGGCGGTTTATCAAGTCAAGAATACATCATCTTCATAGTGACCTCATCTTTACTCATATGGAGGGTTGCGTCACTGTAGAAGGTGTTGTGGTCTTCCTGGCCAAGTGCTCTTTCATTTTCGCCACTTCGGTACCTGCCAGCATCATAATGCCAATACCATGGTTGTCATTTGTTACAGTCAGCAGATCCTTATCGTAATATTCCGCCGTGAAAGCATATCTGGACCCACTGCATACCCCGTGTACATTGCCTTGGCGGTCGATAGCTATCCGGGTCAATCCACTCCAGGCCCGCTCTGAAGCTTCAATATAACGCTCTGGCTGCTCCAACCAGCCGAAGCGAACGCCCCGCGCAAACCCATAAGCGAACATGGCTGTACAGGAAGCTTCCTGGTACGTGTTTGCATCATTCAGCACCTGATGCCATAATCCTCCCTCTCCCTGCAAAGCTGCATAACCATCACACAATTCGTTGAAGAACCGGATTAATGCCGGGCGATCAGGGTGCTCTGCTGGCAAAGCCTCCAAAACTTCAGTCAGGGAAAACAGTGTCCATCCGTTCCCACGTCCCCACGGAATATGAGTCGCTTGTTCATATTTGAAATCATATACATGAGACATGATTTTGGCTTCAGGCATAAACAGATATTTGCGATAAAGTAAAAATTGTCTGGCTGCCTCGTCCAGCGCCGATTGCTTCCCTATCAGACGAGCATATCGAACCAGAAACGGGGTACTCATGTAGAGGTCATCTGCCCACATGGTATTCTCGGCAAATTCCCCAATGCACTCGCGGTAAAATGCGCCGTCTTCCTGCCGCTCCAATCGGAAGAGCATGAAATCAGCAATACGCTCAGCAATCGGTAGAAACGTCGGTTCATTACATTCCGAGTACGCCTCAAGCATGGCTGAACCAAAAGAGCCGCAGTTATCCAGCATTTTCATCATGACCAGCTGCTGGTTAACCGCCGGGAACCCGTACTGTTCAAGGTCCCATAGCGAGTAATCATACATTCGGGTGCATGCCTGCACATGTTCTGCTGCATAACGAATGATATCGGGGCGATCCAAATAGCGTCCCGCTTGCAGTAGTCCATAAACCGTTACACCCAGCGGATAATCCCAGCGGCCGTAATTGGTCACACTGCCCACCGTCCACTTATTGCTAAGCATTGCATTTTCATAATACGGGCGAATCCATGCATCTGGCAGATCCAGCTGCCAATACGTATGCTCCGCATGTTTGTTTGGGTTATTGACTTCATCGCTGCCCGGCGAAGCATTTATCCTGTACACACGGTCTGTCCGCAATAAATCTTGCACTTCCGGCTCCATTCCAGATTGGAAAGGACCAACATACATCCACTTCTGTCCTGAAGCTCCGTGCACATGTTTGGGCAGCTCCAATTCAAGCAGCTTCCCGTTCACGGCTGCGTTCAAAGTGAACCTCCATGGCTCAGTGGTCGCGCTGCATTCGCTGCATACCAAGAGATCGTTCTGACCATAAGATGCCTGTATTTCAGACTCGAATGCTCCTGCTTCCTGTAACTGTACAGCTAGCTTCCCATTTACCCATATCGTTAGCGGTCCGGAAGAATGGCCGGATAAACGTATAAGGCTTCCCGCCGAGTCCCTATTGTTTATTCGTGTCCAGGCGTAGGCCCGCTGTCCGGGAACATGTCCATATAATCGCTCCAATGTCGGTCTGGCCTGCTGTTCGAGGGACCACTCCTTACTTGGAAACCACTCAAATATATCATCCTGTTCTCGTCCAAACAGGTTCCAATTAGGTTGAATGCTTCCGGATGTGGATGAAGTACTGAATGCGCGGGCAGCTTCTTCCTGATCCATAGGCTTCGTGTAGATCCATCCGGCTTGTCCCTGACGTTCCTGAAAAGGCGCAAGCACGTTCAAAATGCGCACCTTTCCTTCATCCGAACCAAACTGGCATCCAAAACCGGCAGGGGTATATTTCATCTCAAGCAATAACGTATTCCAGCCGGGCTTGATGTCGATCCCCATTTTTACCGTGGCGTCCGGATTATTCTCGTCCATTACCGTTGAGCGGTACACCAGCTGATCATTAAAATAGAATCGAACTGGCCCATAGCAGCGAATGAGCACATCCAGGTTTCGATCCTCATCTCCCCATACCAAGGCTGCGGCATAGGCTACTTGTCCTTTATGGGTATCCGTGAACCGTTCACTCAGATTGAAATCATACAACCCCTTCTCGTTCTGCAGTATACCCGACTTCTGGAACACCCGATATACAAAATCAGCTTGCGCATTGGCACCGATATACCTCTCAGCCAGCACTTTCAATATCTGATCCTGATCCTCTCCAAAACGGTAGTACATACTCTGCGGTTCATCAAAATAAGTTGTCATGGATTGCCACAGTCCTCTCCGGGTGGAATGAACACTATTTCTTCAAACGTAATTGTCCAAGCATACAATTTGAGTATAGCGCTTAACCTTGATGAGAAAATCCCTTGTACCAAGGCAATTGAAGCGTAAGCTTATGACTCCAAGCTTATTGCAAAGCAGCCGAATAATATCCCCAGTATAACTGACAGGTTTGTTGGTTGGCTATAGAAATTTGTTTGCGCTTTCACGTTATAGAAATGAGTCCCCCTACTTCTCTTCAATTATTGGATACGGTAAGAACAAAATCGGAGAATTAGTTTAAAAATGGGAATGGCCTGCCGATAAAGGTATTAGATTGGAAATTCCACTTTTTGTATGGGAAAGGAAAGATGAGCCTTGAGTATCCTTGAATCTTTGGTAAATGCTATGCCTTTTGTAAGACAGATGTTTCGTGACGATGTTTCCATATCCATTAATGATCATGAGAAAGTGTTGTATTTTTCCGAGGCCAACGGGCTGGAGATTGGTGTCAAAGTAGGGGACGAGCTGCACGAGGACTATAAGGATTTCAAAATGCTGACGAACCGGGATTCCCGTACCGTGGCAAGAATGCCAGGCGATCTGCAAGGCAGACCGTTTGACGCCATACTCATTCCGATTAAAGAGAACGATCAGGTTGTTGGCATATTGGGCGTAAATTACGCGCTGGATAACCATATCATCCTTGAGAAACTAATCAGTGAAAATGAAGCAACCATAAACGCCCTGCTTGGTGGCATTCAGCAGATTGCAGCTCATTCGGAGGAACTATCCGCGACCTCGGAAGAGATCCTGCGCAACTCCAAACAAGCTGCAGAGAATTCAGTCAGTGTGACCAAGGTAACCAATGTAATCCGCGAAGTATCTGAACAAACCAATTTGCTTGGCCTGAACGCCATGATTGAAGCCGCTCGCGTCGGTGATCTGGGAAGTGGGTTCGGTGTCGTTGCCAGTGAAGTTCGCAAGCTATCGGATCACACCAAACAAGCAGCCTCAGATATCGAAACTTCGCTAGGCAGCGTCCAAGAATCAATGAAGCATATGGAGTTGGAGATTGGGCAGATTACATCCGCAACCGTGGATCAGGCGCAGTTGGTCAGTGAGTTTATGCAAAGTATCGAGCAGCTCAGCGAAACCAGTGTGAATCTGAAGAAATTTGTGACCGAGATGCTGGCCTTAGAGTAGGAATAGCAAGATAATAGAACGGACAAATAGACAAACATAATATATGTACATATGCATTCAATAAAAGAAGCCCCCGACTGATTTCCTTATGTAGGAAGCCAGCGGAGGCTTTTTATTTTTGCTACAGGACAACCAGAATCATTCGCTAAATTTCCACAGCCACCCCGTAGTGATCAGATACAACCGGGCCGTTCTTGCCGTTAAGCACAACAGTAGAAGACTTCGCCTGCACCGGATGTTTGGAGAAGATGTAATCAATCCGAAGATCGCGTTTGTTGTCAGCCCATCCGGCAATGGCTTTGACTACCGTTGCTCCATCATCTTTTTGTTCGGCAGTGGTGTACAGGTCATTCCAGCCTTGGCTGACGATGTGATCGTAGCCTTCCCCGCGCACTTCCGCAACATTATTAAAATCTCCCATAATAAACAGCGGCTGATTCAGATATGGAGCAAGTTTGCTCTCCGTTAATTCCCACTGTCCCTTGAATGGTTCCTGTGCATCATCCCACCAGTTATAGTGTCCGTTCACAAACCACGCGGCCTCACCTTCAACGGATGTCTGTATTCCCACAATTTTGCGTGTCCGGTAGTTGCTATAATCGCGCATGTGAGAGACATATTCTTCAAAAGAAGCCGTAATGGGCGTACGGCTCAGGATCGCCAGACCCTCATCGTATTTGCTGAATCCGATATGCGTAGGAACCCATGTCCAGTAATAGGTATCGGTCAGCTGCGTCAGCAAGACATGAGCGTAATTGTCTTTTTTGATCACGGCATCAGGATCGGTTGAGATAAAATGCTGCAAGTGTTCTGCAGACAATGCCGACTCTTCTATGGATTGATTGACTTCCTGCATGGAGATTACATCAAACTGATGTGTATTAATAAAATCAGCCAGCTGGCTGATCTTGTTCAACTGATCTTCTTCCGCCCAGGCGTGTGTATTTAACGTAAGTATTTTCATATATGCTCTCTCCTGTTGATTAAAATTGACCGCTTCAAGGTCTGTATCGTTCCTGAAAGGAATACATACGCTAAGCATACACAATATGGAGCAATAACGCATGCCGGTGGGTAAATCCACCCCTGCTGATTCCATTTATAATGATCAAAAAGTCTATTACAAGTTCTCTCAATCCATGCACGTGGACACCCATAACTGATATGATGGATACAGAAAATCCACACCATACGTCAAGACGTATGGATCGTTAAACCTATGATTGCCCAGGAGATGGAATGATGAACATACCGATTGACATGAATCTGGATGATGCGCAGTGGCAGCAATTGATTCGAGATGTTGCCGAGCACTTTAATAATCTGACGATTATGCGCGGATTCCAATATTATAAACAGAAACGTGTTGGATCATTAACCTTAACGGAACATCACGGAATCACTGCCGACGTGCAGGGCTCTGAAGAGTATAACGTCACCTTGAGCGTCCAGTCTCTGCCCACCAGCTACTGCACCTGCCCGGTGGGTTCGCGCTGTAAACATATCATTGCCGTTATGATGAGTTATGCCGAGCTGCTGGAAAGGCCCGTGCATGCCATCGTTAATGCTCATTCCAGCACGGCTTTGAAACAGGCACCCAAGCCCGCAGCTTCCATGTCTGCATTTCGCTCCGATGCGGTATCCGAGCAGGATACGGATATCCCTCATCAACAGTACAGTCAGATCAGGGAGCGGGCATTAGAGCTCGCAGGCCTGGTAATTACGGAGTGGCATGAACTGTTCGAACAATGCTTGGCCCGATTAGGTACAGGCACGCCAAGTACAGCATATGTGCAGGAAGCTGCCGATGAACTGTATGCGATTAAGCCCAAATTATCCGCCGGGATGGATCAGCTATTTGAGTTCCATGTACATCTGTACCTTATGCGATACTGCATCCCTTCTCGCCATCCAATCAGTAATACGCCTATCTATTTGAGTTACCCTGCTCAGCTTGCCGTAGATGCACTTCAGAAAGGCATGGATCAGGTGCTAAGCCGCCCCCTTCAATTTGCGGAGCTTCCGGACAATAAGCTTACGCAGTTGTGGAAGCGGCTTGAAGAAACCATAACGTACCTCCGCACACAGATGATGTCCGAGACGTCCACATTGATGCTGTTCACGCCGATCTATCGGCAGGTTTGGCTAAATTGGATCGTTCCTCACTTACAAAAGGATCATTTGCTGGTATCGGAGCTGAACATTTTACAGGACATCGAAGATCAGTTGAAAGAAGCTACCGTGAACACACCAAGCAATAACGGAGGTCGTGTGCTAGGTGTAGCCAATCTGACAGGCAGCAGCCAGTCCGGTAAGCCTGGAAAATCGGCGCCCTTGCCACTTGTGCTCGCACAAAGCTGGATATACTTCCACTTGCATCAGGACGAGCAAGCCTGGCAGCGGTTGACGAGTGGGAGTACGGCGTACGGCATCCCGGCAGAACATCTGCTGCATTTTCTGCATGTGCTCGCGGATGAATCGGATTGGAAACGGCTCGGTGCATGGCTTGCACAGCTTGGACCACTGCTGGCCAATCGCCGGAATGAACCTCTGCAGGATTATATGCAGCTGTGGGACATGACCATTAAGCATCTTCCCGAGATGGAAAATCACATGTGGGATACCCTGGTCAGCATGCTCCCACACTCCCGTCCGGCTTACGAAGAAGCCATGCATAGCCGCGGACAGTGGCGGCGCTGGATTGATTTTCAGTTGAGTACGGAGACAGAACCGCTTGAATTTCGCGTGGCAGTACTGCAGCCGATTGAAAAAGATGCACCGGAGCTCCTGCTCCCGTTCTACCATCAGGCTGTGGAACGATACATTGGTCACAAGAACAGAGACGGTTACAAGGCAGCGGTCAAGCTGCTGAAGCGGCTGTCCAAAATCTACAAAAAACTGAAGCAAGAGGAACGCTGGGAAGATTTCATCACCGCACTGGCTGTGCGGAATAGCAGACTGCGTGCGCTGCAGGAAGAACTTCGGAAAGGTAAGTTGATCTCATGAGCCTTATACATCCCTATACCGAAACGATTGAAGTCCACGTTGCATTAACCGGATACGGTGATGCCTTATTTTATGGAGCCCTTAATACTCATCATTTTGTATCCGGGCAGTCGCTTAAGCAGCGACTATTTGCCTGGCATGCTCCTTCCTTCTACGGAACCGAGCTGGAGACGAGACAGATTGAAGATATTGATCTGGTGGTACTGCCTGCGGAAGAGGTCATCCCGTTCTTCGCAGAGATGCACACGCTGCTGCACATTGAATGGAAATGGGACGAGCAGGCAGCTCATCTGATCAGGCTTGCCCCTACCCTTGCTGCAACCATTGAAAACCGAAAATATGTCCCCAGCTTCGCTGCTTATCGTACAGGTCAGCTGCAATGGAGCTGGGATCCGGATAGCATGAAGCCACAGGATCGATCTGCGCTGAGCAAAGCCCTTGAAGAGACAGACGAGAGCTACGCCGAAGGACTCAACGCGGCCTATTCAGCTACTGTATTCCAGCGGTGGTATAACACCGAGGAAGCTGCAACCGATCTGCGGCGCGAGTTCCCTCAGCTGTTCCCTCAAGGAGGGACACCACCAAGGACAGCAGGAATGGATGCCCAGGCCTGGCTTGTCTCCATCGGATGGAAAGCAGATGCTGCCCCGTTCCGCCCGCTTCTGCAATTGCTGGAGCCGGATGACGATGAACCCGCATGGCGGCTGCGTGTCGTTTTGCAGGATAAGCTGGATGCTGCTTCATTGGTTCCCGTTCGGCTTGATTCTCGCGGAAGACTTGAAGGTGAATGGCCGGAGGTATGGACAGCATTTATCCTTGACCGTTCTGCCGGTTGGCTGGAGCAGCTGCGTGCACATTTGCCGCGAATCAGCCGCTCCATCAGCGGGAGCCGTGATGTGCTCAGCGATCCGCTCAGTGATCAGGAAGCATGGCAGTTCCTTACCATAGACAGCGGCAGACTGCTGGAATCAGGCTGGCAGGTACTGCTTCCGGGATGGTGGGAAGCAGCCCGCAAAAAGAAACCTAAACTTCGTGCCAAGGTGAAGCCGGAGGAAGGCAGTGAACGCGGACAGTCCTTCTTCGGACTGGACTCCATCATTCATTTTGACTGGCGCATTGCAATTGGAGACACCGATCTCAGTGAAGAGGAATTCGCCGACCTCGTTGCCCGTAACGAGCGGCTGGTACGATTCCGCGGAGAGTGGGTACCACTCGACCCTGCCCTGCTGGAGCAGATTAAGCGGGCCATGGGTGGTGTCGACCGGGAACAGGGGCTGTCGTTTCAAGACATTCTGCACCTGCATCTGCTGCAAAATGAGCAGCGTGAATATCGTCATCAGAAATGGAAGGAAGGACAGCAAACCGAGGAGGAGCAGCAGCCGCAGACTAATGAGAATATTCGTCTGGAAGTCGAGCTGAATGAACACCTGAACCGGATTATTGCACAGCTTGGCGGTGGACAAGGCGGGGCTCCCTCCCTTCCCGTTCCAACTGGACTGCATGCAGAACTTCGCTCCTATCAAAAGGAAGGCTTTGCATGGCTTGGATTCTTGCGCAAATTCGGCCTTGGCGCCTGCCTTGCGGACGATATGGGGCTTGGCAAAACGATTCAGTTTATTACGTATTTGCTGCATCTCAAGGAGAATCAGCAGCGGTTACCCGGGGATGCTCCCGCCCTTCTCGTCTGCCCCACTTCGGTACTGGGCAACTGGCAGAAGGAAATCAGCCGTTTTGCACCTTCGATTAACGTCAGTCTGCACTACGGTGCACGCAGGCTTAGCGGAGAAGCCTTCAGGGAACAGACCGAACAGGTCGATATCATCATTACGTCTTATGCCACGGCCACGCTGGACCAAGAAATGTTACAGTCATACACCTGGGCTTCCATCTGTCTGGACGAGGCTCAGAACATTAAAAATGCACAAACCAAGCAATCCCTGGCGGTACGCAGTTTCCCAGCTAAACACCGTATCGCTTTGACAGGTACACCGATTGAAAATCGGCTGGCCGAGCTATGGTCCATCTACGACTTCATTAATCCGGGATACCTTGGCAGCGCACGCGCTTTCCAAACCCGGTTTATCAGCGCGATTGAGAAAGACAAGGATGAGCAGCGCATGCTGGATCTGCAGCAGCTGGTCAAACCATTTATGCTTCGCCGCAAGAAAAAGGATCCGAATATCCAGCTCGACCTGCCAGACAAAAACGAGATGAAAACCTACATTCATCTTACCGGCGAGCAGAGTGCCCTCTACGATCAATCTGTTCAGGCGCTGATGGATAAAATGAAAGAGCTGGAAGGCATTAAGCGCAAAGGTGCGATTCTATCTGCGTTAACCCAGCTCAAGCAGCTGTGTGACCATCCGCTGCTCCTGACGAAGGAAGCTCTGCCGGAGACGTTGTCTTCGGACGGCTCCAATACGGAATATGACCTGTATAGTCCACAGGACATGGCGATGCTGATCAGCCGCTCCGCGAAGCTGGAACGGCTGATGGAGCTTGTGCGTGAGCTTCGTGAAGAGGGCGAGCGATGCCTTATTTTCACCCAGTACATTGGTATGGGTCAGATGCTGCAGCAGGTTCTCCAGCAGGAACTGCAGGAGCCTGTATTGTATCTGCATGGTGGCACATCCAAGACGGCACGGGATCGCATGATTGACCAGTTCCAGTCCCGTACACTGCCTGCGCATGAACAGCCATCCGTCTTCATTCTGTCTATCAAGGCAGGTGGCGTGGGTCTGAACCTGACCGCAGCGAATCATGTATTTCACTTCGACCGCTGGTGGAATCCCGCCGTGGAAAACCAGGCCACCGACCGGGCATACCGCATGGGACAGACAAAGGATGTCCAGGTGCACAAGTTTATTTCCCTCGGCACGTTGGAAGAGCGTATAGACGAGATGCTGGAGAGCAAGCAGCAGCTTAGCGACAATATTATCACCAGCTCCGAGAACTGGATTACTGAGTTGTCAACGGACGAACTGAAAGATCTCTTCACTCGCCGCCGCGACTGGTCGGGTTAAAGGTTGGACGTTGCTATATAAGCTAATGGCTAAGAAAGCAGAAAAAGCGAAGTTACCGACGCTGCGTCGAGAACTTCGCTTTTTTGTTATACCTCATGACCTTCCATTGACCACAATGGATCAGATAAAAAGTGTAAATTAACGCATGTTGCCGATGATGGATGATCTGGAATCCTGCATTTTAATCCCTCTCTATTGAAGATAATCCTGTCTTAGCCAGCCTTCTCGCAATGTAAGGTACGACAATTGAAGTCAGAATGACCGCAAAAGCAATTTGCGCAACTGCCGTTTTCACATAAGGTTCATAGGCGGGGTCAAACCCAGCTGCCATGGAGGGAACTACCATGGACAATCCAGCAACTGAACAGGTCGCTGCAGCTGCATAACCCGGACGTCTCAACACCACACGATCTATACCAATGAGGGGCAGCATGCACAGGAGTAGAAACAGGACTGTGACGAGCAGCCCCGACAGACTGGACTGAAAGGCCACACGTAGATCGATGTTGGATCCGAAGCTGGTTCCAAGGAACGGCAGCAGAATGAGCGTACCTGGAGCAAACATTTTCTGAATGCTGCTATCCAGGTTACCCAGCAACATACCGATCAGAAAGGGCAACAACGTTGCAATTACGCTTGCATAGTCAATGCCTATACCGCTAGCCGAATTGAGAATCATCACCGGAATAATCGGTACAGCAATCAGATTCAGAATACCGAATGCGGCCCGATCCACTTCATCACCATAGGAGTTCATTAGAGCCAGATACAGACCCGGATTGCTGCTTGTGAGTACTGCTATAAATGCCACTGCCGAGACCCCGCCAACGCCGCCAATCCCAAAAAAGTGCACAAACGCCCAACCGATCAACACGCTGATCATTATCCGTGATACACATAGGACGCCCGCCCTCTTCAAAGTGGTTACAAGCTGGGACAAATTCAGCTGGGTTCCAGAGACAAGCAGAATCATGCCGATGAGAACCATAGTGCCTTTGGAAGTGAATAGTGCCGTTGTTGGGTCCCCGATCTGAAACAGCGATGGAAATGCGGTGTTAATTACGGCGGCGATCAGCATGGGAACGATTAACAAGCCTCCGGGTATTTTCTTGACTCGACCAAGAATATTCATGGAATTAGAGCTGCTCTCCATTCGTCTTTATCACATTTTGATACCAGTAAAATGAATCCTTACGATATCGTTTCATCGTTCCATTCCCGTAATCATCCTGATCCACGTAAATGAATCCATAGCGCTTGCTCATCTCGGAGGTTCCGGAACTGATCATGTCAATCGGACCCCACATGGTGTATCCCAACACCTTTACGCCGTCCGCAATTGCGAGCCCCATCTGCTCAATATGCTTGCTTAGGAAGTCAATTCTGTAAGGATCATTCACTGTCCCGTCCTCGTTCAGTTTATCGTAAAAACCCGAGCTGTTTTCAAGAATGAACACTGGCTTTTGGTAACGGTCATAGACAAGATTAAGTGTGTATCTCAGTCCGACCGGGTCAATCTGCCAGCCCCACTCGTTGGCAGGTAGATGCGGATTTTTATAAACACTATGAACATTGCCGGCCGTTAATTCAAGCTGTTCGGTATCACTGCTGGAGATCATGGAATTGTAGTACGACATACCGACAAAGTCGGCAGTGTAAGCCCGAATACTTTCTAAATCACCTTCCTCGATGTTCAACTGGATTCCCTTCCTTTTGAAATACGTTTTCGCGTAGTACGGATACTCTCCTTTATTAAGCACATCCAGGAAAAACTGATTCTTCATCTGGTCATCCTGTTGCATCTGGAGTGCATCCTCCGGCTTGCAAGTATAAGGATAGGTTGTAAAATACGCTACCATGCTACCAATCATATTTTCAGAATCGATCTTGTGCGCCATCTTGGTTACTCTGGATGCTGCCACAAATTGATGGTGCAGCCCCTGGAATAACATTTCTTCATAATTCGGCTTGTCATATTCGATAATACCCAGCGTCTTGGCCCCTGCTTTCACGCTCATATTGATCTCATTGAATGTAACCCAGTACTTAACTTTTCCTTTATACCGGTTAAACAACACATCACAATAATTTACGTATAGATCGATTAACTTGCGGTTATACCAACCTCCGAACTTGTCGATCAGCACAATTGGCATATCAAAGTGACTGATCGTAATCAGAGGTTCCATACCATGTTTCAGACATTCCTCAATGACTTGGTCGTAAAATTGAAGTGCCTTCTCGTTCGGAGCCGCATCATCCCCATTCGGGAATACTCTGGCCCATGAGATGGAATAACGGAATACCTTGAAGCCCATCTCGGCGAAGAGTTCAATATCTTCTCTAAACGTATGGTAAAAGTCAATTCCACGGCGTTTAGGGTAGTTGGTTGGATCAGGATCACTCTTTGCTTCTTCAATCATCTCACGATTAATTCGAAGCTGCTTGGTCACCTTTCGATCATTCTTCTCGTTAAACTTCATTACTTCTGGTATGGTGAGAGTTTTGCCATCGACATCGTAGGCACCTTCTGCCTGACAGGCGGAAAGTGCTCCGCCCCATAAAAAGTTCTCTGGAAAGTTGGATTGAGTCATATTAGTTTCCTCCTGTTTGTTGTTATATGATTGTTCATCATAATATCTCTGATCTATTACATGGCTCTCAGTAGATTATGGGATCAGTTTGAGCAAAGCTTCGCTTTCCCGAACCGGGCCGCTGGTAGCCGTAGTTAGTACGTCTCCGAATTCCTGCATATTGGTAACTACAATGGAAGTAATGGTGTTATATCCTGCTGAGGTTATACCCTCCGGATCAAATTCAACCAACAAGTCCCCCGCCTTGATCGTCTGGCCCTGTTCTATATGGGCAGTAAAATACTTACCTTTCAGACTGACTGTGTCCACACCGATATGAATTAATATTTCCACCCCATTCGAAGCCTTGAGTCCAATGGCGTGTTTGGTCCGGTATAAGGCTTCGACGATCCCGTCGAAAGGAGCATACACCTTGCCTTCTGAGGGTATGATTGCGATACCTTTGCCCATTAACTCTTGCGCGAAGGCCTGATCTTCCACTTCGGTGATCGGTTTGATCTCTCCGGTCATCGGGCTAACGATGAGCATATCCGATGATACTGCCGCAGCATTATCATCGCCTGCAACCTTCTCTGTCGCTGGCGAGAATTTTGTGTGTTCCGCGGCATTGGCCTCTTGCTGTTTGGCCTTCGTCCCATCTGTATCCTCCTTGATACCCGCCATAAGTGTAAATACAAAGCCGAGCACCACTGCCGCAATGCAGCCAATAACAACATAAATGTAACGGTCGGAGGTATACGTTCCTAACGCAAGCACACCAGGCAGCGAGATTGCATTGGCTGTGGTATGCACAAGGCTGTAAAAGCCACCTACTAATCCGCCTGCTAGGCACCCTGCAAAGAAGGGGCGTTTGTATCTCAGCGTAACCCCGTAAATGGCAGGCTCGGTAATGCCAAACAGAGCCGTAAATCCACTTGAACCGGCAGCGGACTTCATGGTTTTATTTTTCGTCAGTACAAATACACCAAAGGCAGCCCCTGCCTGTGCCAAATTGGCAGCCAGCGCTGTAGGCAACAGCACGGTCGAACCTAGCGTAGCAACTTGCTGAACCTGAATTGGCATGATGGCATAATGCATACCAAACATGACCATGATCGGTTTGAAGAATCCTAGGATGGCTCCAGCAAGTATACCTGCTGTCGAAAATAACGAGTTAATTCCATTCGTCAGCCAATCACCAATATAGGAGCCGATTGGTCCAAGTACGATCAATTCCAGTGGAACCATGATGAATAGGACAATCATCGGCGTAAGCAATACCTGCAGAAACTTGGGGATAACCCGATTCACGACAGGGTACAGATAACTCATAATCCAAACAGCCAAAATAATGGGAATCACAGAAGATGAATACTTCATAAGCAGTATCGGCAAGCCGAGGAAATCAATGCTGTTCACTCCGGTTTCCGCAATCTGGGATGCAGCATTCAAAATGGTTGGATGCATGAGCCCTGCTGCAAGAGCTACTGCCAGGTACGGATTAGTCTTGAATCGTTGTGCAGCACTGACTGCAAGGAAAAATGGCATGAAGTAAAAGATACAGTCCCCGATCATGTTGATTATTGTCAGGAATCCGGAGTTTTCCAGCCATCCCATGGCTGCAATCACTGTAGCCAGACATTTGATCATCCCGCAGCCAACCAAAGCAGGCAGAACAGGGGTAAATATACCCGCAATGGTCTCCAGCACGACGTTAACCGGATTTCGTTTTTTTCGAGGCTCGTCGCTTCCAGTACCATCCTCTGAACCATTTATACGGTCCGATGTGATGCTTTTCAACTCATGGTATACAGCATCTACTTTGGCACCTATGACAACCTGAGTCTGTCCACCCGAGTTTTGTGCCTTGAGTACGCCTTCCAGTTGATCCAATCCCTTCAGGTCGGCCCTGGCATCATCCTTTAATACAAACCTCAATCGAGTTGCACAATGTGTCAAACCCGCAATATTTTGTTCGCCGCCAACAAGTTCAAGCACGTTTTTGGCCAAGTCTTTGTTGTTCATGACCCTTCTCCTCTACATGAAAAGATAACAATTTTTATATAAAAAATGACCAAGCCGGGGAATCGTCATTCCCTACGCTTGGTCATGCCTGATCGAATCAGTAACAGTCCAGATTTAGATATTCAGCTATTCATTGGAGATTAATCGTTGTATATGAAGAACCAGGTACAATTTTTCATCGTCGGAACAAGTCCATCCATAGTTGTTTATCAAGAAGTCATTAATTTTCTCAACACAGGCAAGTTCCTTCGGAAATTTCTCCTTCACCATCAAGAACAGGGATTCATTCTCATCCTTCAACGACTTGCCGCTCATCTGCCGCATGATGAAGTACCTGATATGTGTGGCAAACCTCATGAAATGAATTGAGTCTTCCTGGAAGTCAATTTTTAGTGCGTACTTAATGATGGATAAAATTTCCCCCGTCACGGTAGTCACTTTGGTGGTATCCGTCATCTCACCCGAACCCAACTGTGCATTCACGAAATGCAGAGCAATCAAGGTAATCTCCGCCGGTGGCAGGGCAATGCCTGTCTCCTCCTGAATTTTGTGAATTGCAGCCTCACCCACCCGCGTCTCATCAGGATATAACGTTCGGACTTCCCATTCCAGCGGATTTTTAATGTTGATGCCTTCTCTGGTTCGAGTCAGTGCAAAACTTATATGATCGGATAAGGTGAGAAGCAGGTTCGGGTTAAATTGTTTGTTCAGGATCTGACTGCCAAGCTTGATCACTTCTTCTGCCAGATAGATATCTTCAATTGGTATACTATTCAACAGATCATACATGCGAATATTTTTGGGAGCCACAAAGATTTTCTCTACCAGATCCGTTTCGGTCAATTCGTATGGCGTTTTCAGAAACCCTACACCTTTTCCAACCACAAAGACTTCCTCATTGTTATCATTGATGGCAATCGCCACATTATTATTTACTTTCTTGATAACCTTCAATATCCTCACCCCCCGACAAAAATAAAAAAGACCGAAAGCGATTACAGTTAAGCAATCGAATTCGGTCATGCCTGGCTCTCCCAGTAACAGTCCGTGTTAAGTATATATGTATTATTATAGGCCTGTTGTTCAAAAAGTCAATTGGCCAATATCAGGAAAATATTATCCTGTTTGTACTGTAGGGGAAGGCACAATTCAACTCGTCTATATATAGCAAACCTTTTTTTCTTTTATTAAAAAATAATTGTGACCATATAAGCCCACTGAAAGTCTAATTCATGTGAAAACCAAGCAGGTGCTATTTTCCCGTAACCGAAGAAAGGGGCTTTTATCCATGGACCCGACCGATCACCCTGGTACAAGAACCTTCAATGGGTTCCGCTGCTTACTGCGGATGCGCCAAGTTTCCTTCTGAACATTGTACTGTTTATGCCGCTGGGGTTCCTGCTTCCTCTTTTGAAACCATCGGTTGACTCGATACGCAAAGCCGCATCAGCGGGCCTAATGTTCAGTTTCACTATTGAAATATTGCAGCTTGTGATCCGGATTACTCTGGGGAATGGCCGCTCGACTGATATTAATGATCTGATTGCGAATACGGCAGGAAGTGTGCTTGGTTTTGTTATTCTTGGTCTGCTCATTCGCCTGATTGGCCAGAACCTGATTCTTCCCTGGACCATGCGAGGGCACAAGCGCTCTACTATGCGTTAGAATCGTAAATCTGAAAATGAGTATGCCTCCCGAAAGGCAAAACATGGTCTGTTCCTTAAGATGAAAAAGTTAGCAAGCTGTGATACAATGAAGGAATTGTGTATTCGCAGACAGACATGCAGATAGAGCTCATTTATGATGCTCTCCATCTACTGATCATGCTGCCAATCTAGGGAGGTTTATGGAACAACCATGCTCATTATTGGTATCGCCGGAGGGACCGGCTCCGGTAAAACGACGGTAGCTCGCTCCGTCATCGACCGTCTTGGATCAGGCAAAGTGACGTTTATATCCCAGGACAATTATTACAAAGATCAATCACAGCTCACGCCAGAGCAGCGTCGACTCACCAATTACGATCATCCGTTTGCATTTGACAATGATCTGTTGATTGAGCATCTTACCCTGCTGAAGCAAGGACAAACGGCATATGCTCCCGTATATGACTTCACCATAGATAACCGTGCTGCCAATGAGACGGTTGAACTCGCACCGAACCATATCGTTATTGTAGAAGGCCTTCATGTGCTCATCGACGAACATCTACGTGCCCTGCTGGACATCAAGGTATTTGTCGATACTGATTCCGACGTTCGTATTTTACGGAGAGTGCTGCGGGATATGGAGGAACGTGGACGTACGATTCAATCCGTTTACAAGCAGTATCTCGAAACCGTCAAACCCATGCACGATGCCTTTATCGAGCCTTCCAAAAAGTACGCGGACATTATTATCCCCGAAGGTGGACATAACGAAGTCGGCATTCAGATGTTGTCGATTTTGACCGAGAAGTACCTCACCGGAGAGAAATGGAACGGCGCATAGAAGATATCTAATGCAGAATTGTTAGCCGTCTGCCTCTTCTGGTTTAAGAGAAGTAGGCACGGATCAGCTACTACGTTCAATGTAAAATTCATCTGGAATCCAGGCTGCGTTGGTGCAGTCTGGATTTTTGGTATTATTCTGTTTCTCTCTTTTCAAATGGGTGAAAATGGGTTATCCTTGAAATATATGAGCTTGGCAACTACATATTTTGATCTTCTACCTTAAAGCATAAGGCTATGAATCTACGGATTCGTGGCCTTTTTTTGTGTTTTGGGAGGTTGAATGGGTCTAGAGGAGGGGTTTTAAACCAAAATTCGGAACACCAATATTGAGAAATAATACCAAATACCCAGTTATACATGGTAGAATATTGATGATTATTACAAATTTAGTATCTAGCAGTATCAAGTACATAACCACAACGAGGAATTGAAATTAGAAAGGAGCAGTATTCATGAAGAAAATGATTCTAACCGGGGTCACAGCATTGGCTTTGCTTGCAGGAGGCGTAATAGGTTCAGGAAGTATCGGGAGTTCAGTAGAAGCCGCTCAAGCTACGCTAAAATTCAAAGATGTTCCTTCGACACACTGGGCGGCTGCAGCGATCAACTCCGCAGTTGAACAGGGAATCTTCCAAGGATATGCCGATGGGACATTCAAACCAAGCTCACCTGTGACCAAGGCCGAAATGGCTAGTATTCTCGGACGATTAACCGATCAGCCTAATGCAGCCATACAAGAAACCAATAACTTTACAGACGTGCCTGAATGGGCAAAAAGTGGCGTATCCGCTGCGATTGCCAAAGGCTTCATCAGCCCTGCCAACTACAATGGAAAACTCGATGCCAAGGCATCTCTAACACGGGGTGAAATGGCGACCTGGCTCGCACAGGGGCTGACCGTGGTTGATTCGGATTACAAACAAGCTCTGTCTGATGTAACCAATACGGTGATACCTGCGAAGGAATACTTCACAGGCAAATTGGCAAGCAACCAAAAAAATGCTGTTGCTGTTGCTCTGGGTACAGGGTTGATGAGTGTTTCTAATGATAAAAATTTTGGAACCGATCGCACCACGACAAGGGCCGAAGTTGCTGTGCTGATCGCTCGTTATGCAAGTGTGGCGAAAACGAAGCCTGCTGATTTTCAGGGCTTGAATGAGTTGCGTGCAGTTGGTTTAACGGGGACGAATTTGAGCATTATTGCACCTAAATATCAGAAAACACCAGAAAAGAAGGTTTCACCAAACGTTGATTACAGCGAAGTCACAGATGACTTCTCGAAAGTTCGAAACAAAAATATTATTACTGACACTAGTTATGCTGACCTCAAGATAAAGAATTGGATTATTGTTAATACCTTTGCAAAAGGATCTGCAAGAAGTATCTATTACCCTGTTTTTGTAGACGAAGGATTCACTCTCTTACGGGGAGCATACTTTTCTTTTGCAGAACTTGAATTAAACGTAAAAAGGCCTACTATGAATGCACTACAAGCTGGAAGTTTGCTAAATTCAGCAACAATTAACCCTATGAATTCTCCAAAATCAGATGCATTTGCTGCATATGCTGTGCCCAGTATTAATGCTACTACTAAAAGTAAAGGTGTATTCGTAATTAATAACCCAGTTTACTGGAGCGTAGGACTTTTGCATTTCGATAAGGAGTTGATTTCCGATGTCAGTCTCGTTGCCAAAGAAGGTCCTACTTACAGCGTAATAGCCACAGATTAGAGGGGATAAATTTTGGGGCAAAAAGTATTTTTTAAAAAAGCTGTACTGATCGTTCTGTCATTGATTCTATTGTTGTCTTCAGTAAACCAAGTCCATGCAGGTGGGGGGCCAGGTGTCAAACCTGTATTGGAGTCATTTCATATGGAGCCTCCTACCCCTGCAAAAGCGCAAAAAAAGGTCATTCCTGTTGAGGGGACAAAAAAGACCAACATCGGTGTATATATTTACCAGGTTGATAGTCTTAGATGGAAAGTTGATGGTCAGTGCAACAACATCGAACTAGAAAACGACCCTAGCAAGAACCTTCCAGTTTCCTCAACAGTCTGTGTCGACCTTGACTTGAATAAAGACGTTTACATTCCGACCGACTACTATGATAAAGCGGGAGAAAAGCGCTCCAATTCAGAAATAACTGATAGGTCTAACATGCCTCACTATATGGATAATACAGCGCATTATTACCCAGGAGAGCCTATCTTGGTTTCTGTAGAATCGTTTACTGGGCGTAACACAAAATTCACCACTCAAATCGGGGGGGCTATTGCTCCTATCAAAACAGAAGAATATAATCCTCCCAAATGGAATGCAGCTTATCAATTCAATACAGATCTCTACTGGAAGGCTTTAGCCGAGATTACCAAAGAAATCAATCTTACCAATGGCGGCCAACTCCGCATTAACCAATCCAAGCAATTAAATGCAACCGTAAAGACCAAAACCGGTGATGGAAGCTTTGGTGCTGAAACCAATGTTAATAGCGGTAATGGGCGCACGACATGGACTTCCTCTAACCCTGCTGTGGCAACCGTTAGTAATTCAGGGCTTGTGCAAGCCGTAAGCAGGGGTACTACCACTATCACCGTACTGTGGGAAAAAGACGACTTCCAATTAAAGACAACCACAACGATTGGCGTAGAAGAAGATCCCGGGAACGGGGGTGGTGGAGGCAATGGGGGCGGAGGTGGTGTTGGATGTTCACCGACAATCGGGCCACCATCTACAGGGACCATTATGAGCATGAGTGACCTTGATCCAAATGCAAACGGTGTAATAAAGTCAGATAACAGAGGGAATGAGACATTCAATGTACTGAGAGGAATCCCTACTTCTGAGTCACTGTATACCAATGCATTTGCTGACAACTATCTCTTCAAGCAGGCCTGGGCGAAAATGTCGGGCAAAGTTACGTATGATTGCAGTGTCACGCTGTCCTATGACAGGGAATGGACTGTACCGGGCCCTGATATCTGTACCGAGGATGGCTGTACGGATGGCCCTCCTGTTCCAGCCAATGACACCGTAACCAAACCATACAATTTCCAGATTACACGGGACTACTCGTACTGGAAAATCAACAATCTTGAAGTGTACAAGATCGCAAAAGCGACCATGAAGAATTATGCCCTGCCGGGTGAACTGGTCACCATGACTCCATCCGGATATACACCGCCAACTTTGGTATCCAAAAATGATGACAACGTGGAGAGCCATGTCAGACCAGGGCAAACAACGTCTATCTCCTATACCCCACCCAAATTAACAGGCGGGCTGAATGCACCTCCAGATGTACCCGACGATACGCCGAGATTGAAAGGCATGGCGGAGTCCAACACCCCTCAGGCAAAAGTAAATAATGACTCGGTCATATTTAATAATACCAAGATTATGGACGACACAGAGGCGACCAAGGATGGACCTACGCCATCCAATATTCCTAACCCTACAACGATTGGCCAGGATGTCCTCTATAAGCAAAATAACATGATTAGTAACACGCTGGTCAACAAAGAAAACACACCAAGTTCCGGTACCATTTATTACGATCTGCTGCCCGGGAATATAAATGGCGGCGCCAACAAGGATTTCCCGATTAACGGCATTAACACCGTTACCGTGCACACCCCTGTCGTAAACTACGCCTTGGTATCAGATGATCAGGCTCATAATCAGAAGACGACTCCGGATCTAACCCGGTCAGCACTGATTCTGGAACGTCCATTTATTGTCCGTATTCCAACGACGGGTCAGCATTTGGATGCAGCAAGTTACCCTGGTTATGGCAATCGGGACTATGCCAAATATTTTCGAATGAAACAGGTGAAATTCCCGTTCGATGTCTACAACGCGGATAGAAGCCAATTCATCCCGGCTAAAACCTGGGTAGATATCCCGGTAAACCAGCTGGACACCAGCTTTTACCTCCCGGTATGGGTAGACGAGGGCAACTATGAAATTGAATTCCGCAACATTGCGGAGAACGCACCTTCCAACTTCACCGAACAGCAGGATGCCAATACCAACCTGACCCATCACGTAGCTGCCGATACGGTTCCTGTCGAAGTCATCGGTAGGCTGTACGATTTTCACGTCACCGACATTTCGGACTACAACTGGGAAAATGTATTTCGCAAACAGCCAGGCAGCCCCGAGCCAACGGGAGTCAGCTATTGGACAGGCTTGAATCGTATAGATGGTGACCCTCGTGGCAATCTGGCACCTTTCGTACTGCCTATTCGTCCAGGCAGCCATCCATTACAGGGATTCAAAAATGTGGCTGTAAAAACCGGGTACCATATCAAGTTTGACCTCAAAACGAAAGGTAATATGTTTGGTCAGCAGGATGGGGTACGGATTACGCCAACTTTTCATTTCGTGAACGAGGATGGCACCTCCCGGCAGGAGGTGGATCTGTATTACCACAGAGGGCAGGAAAGATTTATCCGTATCGGATCTGCACAGGATTTGGAGAAACGCTTTGTGGTTCTGAATGCCCGTTTGCGGAATGTTCCTGGTACCGAAATGGGCGATACCGCTCGTTATCGATACACCTATGAACTGACCAAAGAGGAGCAGAGCCAAGGCACACTGGCTGAGTACATGGTTCGTTTCGTCGATCAGATCTCGCACCAGAAAACGTGGGTGGGACGTTATGATTGGATGGTCCTGCCCTCATCCATTCGTACATTGATCGGGCCCAAAACGGACATCCCGCAAGGCGTTAACTTGGATCGGGCAAATGCAGCCATCCAGCACTGGTACGGAGAATACAGCCTGCCAGCTGATGTATATGCCGTGCCGAAAGGTACGAATTTGGAGCCAGTTGCGAGACAAAATCAGTTGGATGAAAAGTCCGCTGTGTTCCTGAGAAATGGGTATATCGTAGTCAACTTCAATATTGAAAGTCTACGAAATGGCGATACGGACGCGCCTCATCTCCAGTACATCTATGCACCTCTGATGAATCAGTGGCAGATGGAGGGTTTTCAGAACAATCCGGTCCATACTGAAGGCAATACTTGGCCCATCCAAGACGGGGATGTTGTCTTCTACCATGCCAATCGGTCGAGCCGAAACGACTTCCAATCCCAAGTACCACATTAAAATAAAGACATCCGGCGATGCTTAATACTCGGCTGCGCCAGCAGGCTTACGCATATTGGATCGCATAGATCAGTTTGCATAGATCGGTTTGATCACCGTTCTGCGCACATTGGGTATTTTTCAACAACAGTTCACCATTTCATATTTATACAGTAAAAGGATTACTCCGCCCGTCATCACCATGACCCGGAATAATCCTTTTTCTTCCTTAATTATAAAAACCACAATACTCTGTACCAACTTAGCCCGTAATGCCATGAAGAGCATACTCTCGCATCTTATCCTTGATCTCCTTCACCGACAACACCGAAGCCATTAGGTTTCGTGTATAGGGATGACTGGATGCACGCGTTAGCTGTGCACTTTCTAACACCTCAACGACTTCACCCTTGTACATAACCGCAGTGCGATCGCTAACCTGCTGCACGACAGCCAGGTCATGCGATATAAAGATACATGAAATCCCTGTCTCCTCACGCAATCGGACCAACAGATTCAAAATTTGCTGCTGAATGGAAACATCGAGAGCCGAGGTAGCCTCATCAAATATAATCACATCCGGCTGCACTCCGATCGCCCGGGCGATAACCACTCGCTGCTGCTCCCCACCACTGATTTCGTGTGGATACTTGTCAGCAATGGCAGTAGGCAATCCCACCAGCTCCAGCAAACGATGAATTTCCTTTTCCCCCTGCCTGCGCTTGATCAGTTTATAGTTCAATAAAGGCTCAAGAATAAACGATCCAACCCTCATGCGGGGATTGAAAATCGCGGAAGGTTCCTGAAAAACCATCTGAATCTGCTTGCGCTGCTGCCGCAAGGCCTCTCCCCTTATCCAAGTAATATCCTGCTGACGATAGATGATCTGCCCGGAGGTTGCCTTTTCCAGATGGGTCACGCATTTGGCCAAGGTGCTCTTGCCACTTCCGCTCTCCCCTACAATTCCCAGACATTCACCCGGAAAGAGCTTCAGATTGATCGATTGCAATGCTGCATGTGCTCCCTGGCCCCTGGATTCGTAGGTTTTACTTAAATTCCTCATTTCCAGAACGGGTATCCTCTCATCTATCATCCGTATTCCCCTCCAATTCAGGTACTGCAGCTAGCAATCCGCGGGTATAAGCATGACGTGGACTTGTAATAATGCTTGAAGTTTGTCCAAACTCAACCAGTAACCCATTCAGCATCACACCGATGTAGTCTGCCATATGGGCTGCAACGGCAATATTGTGCGTCACAATGATCATCCCTGTTCCCTGACTTGCCCGAAGGTTGGTCAATCGTTTGATCACTTCAACCTGAGTGGTTACATCCAGCGCACTGGTCGGTTCATCGGCAAGCAGCAGTTCAGGCTCCATCGTTATCGCCATGGCAATTGCCGTTCGCTGCTTCATGCCTCCGCTAAGCTGGGCGGGGTACATACTCATCATCCGCTCGGGATCACCCAGTCCCATCTGTGAGAGCATGTCCACCGCCATGGCATAGGCACCTTTCTTCGATAGTTCAACGTGTGTACGGATCGCCTCGATGTACTGACTTCCTATTGTACGGATGGGATTCAGATAAGACCCGCTATCCTGAAAAACCATAGCCATCCGCTTGCCGCGTATGCTGCCCCATTCCTTCTGCGAAAGACTAAATATCGATTTCCCCTGAAAAACAATGTCTCCCCCGGCATACTGCCCGCCGTCTGGAAGCATGCCCAGCAAAGCTCGAAGCAACGTCGATTTACCACTTCCGCTCTCGCCCACGATTCCGATAATCTCCCCGGCATTCATTGCGAACGAAACATTCTGCAGTGCAGGTGAACCGCTCTTATACACTACAGAAAGCCGATCTACTTCCAGTAAAACGCTCATTATTGCCCAACCTGGATATTGCGATCCAGGAGATAAAAGTCAATCGGATACATCGTTGCACCCTGTACGGTGCTCTTGCTGACAATGTTAATTGGAGTGTAGGTAATAAACATGTATGCCGCATCATCCAGAATCATCTGCTGGGCTTCTGCAGCCAGTTCATATCTTTTCCCCACATCGAATTCCGAATGAAGCTGCTGAATCACCGCATCCAGCTTCGGATTGCTGTATCCACCGATGTTCCACTCCGCTCCCGTTTTGAAATAAAAGTCGAGAATATACTGGGGATCTCCGGTAATCCCTGTATTAATGCTGGTCAGCGCCAAATCGTAGTTCCCGCTTTTTTGGTGATCAGTTAGATCCTCGTAAGAGGTCAGTTCCAAATTAACTCCAATTTCCTTGAGCTGGGACTGCATTGCAGCAGCCACAATGGAGTCCGATTCGTAAGCTGAATTGAGGATCAATTGAAGCGTTAGCTTTTGTCCGTCTTTTTCCCGAATACCGTCCCCATCCGCATCCTTGTAGCCAGCCTCATCCAACAGCTTCTTGGCAGTCTCCGGTTCATAGTCATACCCCTT
Organism: Paenibacillus sp. P13VS; assembly: GCF_015143645.1. Lineage (NCBI taxonomy): Bacteria > Bacillati > Bacillota > Bacilli > Caryophanales > Paenibacillaceae > Paenibacillus > Paenibacillus sp. P13VS. Next base: position 32,679 of record NZ_WYEV01000010.1, read on the forward strand.
CACCTGTTCGTAGCCAAAAGGAAGAGCCGAGGTAAACGGTCCTTTGGCCGCCTGGCCGCCCACCAGTGTGTTTGCATACATCTCGCGGTCTATGCCATATGAGATTGCACGTCTTACGTCCGGCTCACTCAGCAGCGGATTTTGCGTATTAAACCATACAAACTGCGTACGCAGGCTCGGGATTTCGTCAATCGTATATTGACTCTGATCCTGGAATAATGCCAAGCTGCTTCGTCCCACGTTGCTGGCTACATCAATCTCACCCGATTGCAGTGCAAGGGCACGCGTGCTGTCATCCTTGATATATTTGAATGTAATGGTATCCACATCGGCTGCCCCGTCCCAGTATCCGTCATACTTTTTCACCTGAATCTCCTGATCCGGGGTATATCCAGTGACCATAAATGGACCTGTGGCGATAGGTTCACTCTTGAATTGGGATGTATCTGCACTCGTATCCACAATCACAAACAAGGGTTCAGCAATATTGCCGAGCAGGGAGGCGTAAGGCTCCGTTGTTTTGATGGTGAGATCCTGGCCTTCTGCAGTCATGGAAGCTACCGGTAAGGTCGATGGCCCTCTCTCATTCAGCTGCATGGAACGTTCAATGGACTTCTTCACCGCATCTGCTGTGACCTTATTTCCGTTATGAAACGTTACGCCGTCCCGGATATGAAAATGCCATGTCGTATCATCAATACGATCCCAGCTATCCGCAATTTTCGGTACCAATTTCATATTTTCGTCAAACTGAATCAGGGTCTCTCCTATCGCTGCCCGTGTAAGGGTCCAGCCGTTCCACTCCTCTGCCGGATCCAGATTACTTCCAAGCCAGAATAGCGCTACATTCAGATGCGTCGGTGTACCTGCACTGCCTTTATCAGCCTCAGCCGCCTTTTCACCAGATGATGATGAGGTGGAGGTACTTGTTGTGGTTTGGCCACATGCCGCGATAATACATAAAACCAATAATGACAGTACGGTAAGCGTTAGCGTTTTTCCATATCTCGAATTCATTCCCGTTCCTCCTGTTAAGCTGCCTTTTTCTTAGGATCCAGCACATCCCTTAGACTGTCGCCCAGCAAATTAAAAATGATCACCGTGCAAAAAATCGCAAGTCCCGGATAAATCAACAGCCACGGAGCTGTCTGCAAATATCGTCTGCCTTCATTCAGCATCGCCCCCCACTCCGGTTCAGGAGGCTGAGCACCCAGCCCGAGAAAGGACAGGCCTGATATGGATAACATCATGCCGCCCACATCCATCATTGCCATGACGATGAGAGGAGACAGCATGTTGGGCAGGATGGTTCTGGTGATGATCTGAATCTTCCGCGCGCCGCTGAAGGCGGCCGCCGCGACATACTCCTTTTGCTGTAGCGAGATCACCAGACTTCTTGCCAGTCGTGCATACTTCGCCCACCAAACAACCGCCAGGGCAATTACCGTATTAAATAGGCCTGGCCCCAGCATCCCCACTACTGCGATGGCGAAGATTAATCCTGGAAAGGCCATCAGCGTATCGGATAACCGCATCAGCACTGTATCCGTCAGACCACGGGCAAAACCCGCGATAACACCAATGGCTACACCAAGCACAAACACAATTCCGATCATCATAAATGTAAGCAGAAGCGACGTCCTGGCCCCATAAAGGATACGGGATAACACGCAGCGTCCAAGCTGATCGGTTCCAAGCGGATATTCCGAGCTGGCTGGCTGCAGCACCTTGGCAAAATTCGTTGCCAGTGGATCATGCGGTGCGAGCAGCGGCGCAATCATGGCGAGAATGACCCAGAGAAGGGTCAGTGAACATAGAAACGTGAACCAGCGATGCTGTGTCAGAATAAGCTTAAATTCTCTCATTTTAGACATCCACGTCCAGTCGAATCCGCGGGTCATGCAGATGTGTCCAGAGATCAACCATCAGATTCAGCAATACATAGATGGTTGCCATCCAGATGACATAGCCCTGAATCAGGGGATAGTCCCTTGTAAAGATGGCATCCACCGCCATCTGCCCTACACCCGGCCATACGAACAAACTTTCCACAATGGCTGCCCCGCCGAGCAGCGCGCCTGTAGACATGCCCATGAGCGTAACGATGGGTAATAATATATTGGGTAAAATATGCTGCATCATAATGACTCTCTCCCTCACGCCTCTGGCTCTGGCCCCCGTGACATAGTTCTGGGACATCTCTTCCAGAATCACCGTACGGATCTGCCTGATATATTGCGCGATCAGAGGTAACGCCAGTGTGCATGCAGGCAATATCAGGCTGTTCCAGCCCGAACTCCCCATGACGGGAAGCTGCTTGAGTTGTACGCCAAACACCAGCATGAGCAGCATCCCGAGCCAGAAGCTCGGCATGGACAACCCGGCAAACGAAAACAGGCGTATGACGTAATCCAGCACGTTGTTTCTGTAGACGGCCGACAAAATACCCAGTGGAAACGCAATCAGAATGACCAGCAGCAGGGCACTTCCTGTTAGCCGAAGCGTGGCTGGAAGCCTGGACAGCAGAATGTCGAGCACAGGCCTGTCGTATTTATAGGACGTTCCGAAGTCTCCGGTAAGCACCTGTCCCAGCCAGGTTCCGTAGCGTATCCAAAACGGCTGATCCAGTCCCAGCTGGACACGCACCTGCTGTACCAATTCGTCCGACGGTGTGACCCCTGTAGACATGAGCATAAGCCTTGCGGGGTCCCCCGGAGACAGATAGGTCAGCAGAAAGGTCAGAAACGAAATGCCGAATAACACGGCTGCCAGCTGAATGAATCTTTTTACAATATATCTACTCACATGTCTGACATCCTCTCCCCAATCTCCAACCCCGTACATGACTTGTCCATGCGTATCAAAAAAGACGTCTCTCTCTCCGCTAGTACCGGATAAGGACGTCTTAAATAAACAGATTTTCAGAAAAAATCATGCTCTCTAAACACCTTCCTATCTCCCGTAGGTACTACTGTGTTGTTAAACTAGGCAGGTCTCCTGGCTCCAGAATCCTCGTCATTGCAGCACCTTCCCGGCCTAAACCAGTGGCATAACGCTGCATGACTCCTCTGTTACAGTGGCGGGACCGCGCCGGCATCACACCGGTCTTCCCTATTAAGCTTCTACCCGAAGGTAAAGCACCCAGTTCCACATATTCAATTGAAATGCATTCTGTACCAGTATAGCTGGCTCACAGATAATGATCAAAGCATTTATTCAAATTTGAAACAGCTCATCAGCCTATTCCCGCTCTCTCGAACCTTTCGGGGAGACTCCTGTCACACGTTTGAACATCTTGGAAAATAACAACGGATCCGTATACCCCACGGAGTGGGCAACCTCACTGACCGAAAGCGTTGAACTCTGCAGCAGCTCTGCTGCGCGATTCATCCGGTATTCAAGAAAAAAGGCTTGCAGCGACTTCCCGTACTTCTCCTTAAACAGACCGGACAGATACGTACGATCCAGACGCACCGACTGCGCAATATCAAGGATGGACGTCTTCTGGCTGTACCTGTTCTCCATAAACTGAACGGCTTGCCTGATGTATTCATCCTTGGTGGAAAGAGGCCTCTGCGGCTTGTCCTCATCAGGGGAGGAGGAGATCAGTTCAGCCATTAATCGGTACAGCAGGCTCTGGCTGAATACATCTCCACCATTGCGCGATGTGGCCTGAACCATGTTTTCATATAAACCATCCATTACCTCTGGATCGCTAGCTTTAAATACAGGGGATGCTGGACTCAGGTTTGCCCGCTGCATGAATGTCTTGGCATGTACGCCCTTAAATCCGAACCAGGAGTATGTCCAAGGATCATTCGCATCGGCCTCATAATGAATGATCGTACCCGGCAGAATGGCAAAGCCCTGACCCTGCGTCAAATGGTACTCCCTGTCTTCCATACGAACGGTTCCCCGTCCCTCATGAATGTAATGAACCACATAGGAATCTCGTACCCCCGGACCCCAATAATGAGACGGATCACAATCCTCCCAGCCGAAAAATAGCAGCACCAGCTCCATCTGTGTCCAGTCCATGGGCACCACGTTCATCTCGATTGGACTCACCTTCTCACCCCTTCCTGTCTTCCGCATCAACATGTATCTTACTTTAGATTATAACAGGTATATTGGTTAAATATCAGCTGAAAGCGGGACCAAAAATGGGATTATGCCATATATGGGTGAGGTTGAGCCATAGTTATATAAGCCGGATCGGCCTATAGTTGGGGTACACCATTATTCAGGGAGGCTGGACTTGAGATGAACAAAATTACGTTTCTCGGTGCAGGCAGCACCGTTTTTGTCAAAAATGTATTAGGTGACGTCATGATGACCGAAGCACTGCAGGATTTTGAATTGGCCTTGTTTGATATCGATGCCGAACGGCTGAATGATTCGGAGCGACTGCTGACCAGTATGGGCCGTTCTCTTGGAAGCCGTTGTTCCGTAAAAAAATATACTGACCGCAAAGAAGCGCTGCGCGGTGCCAAATATGTGATTAACGCCATTCAAGTGGGCGGATATGATCCATGTACAATTACGGACTTCGAAATACCGAAGAAATACGGACTTCGTCAGACTATTGCTGACACCCTCGGCATTGGCGGTATCTTCCGTAATTTGCGTACCATTCCGGTCATGCTCGACTTTGCCCGGGACATGCAGGAAGTGTGTCCTGACGCCTGGTTCCTGAACTACACCAACCCGATGGCTGTCCTGACGAATGTCATGAACGTGCATGGAGGGATCAAAACGGTAGGTCTGTGCCACAGCGTGCAGGTATGTGTGCCTCACCTGTTTGAAGCACTGGGAATGGATCAGACAGGCGTAGTTGCAAAAGTGGCAGGAATCAACCATATGGCCTGGCTGCTGGAAGTAACGAGAGATGGCCAGGATCTGTATCCGGAGATTAAACGTCTGGCGAGGGAGAAACAGAAGGAGCAGCATCATGATATGGTGCGTTTCGAGCTGATGAATCGTTTTGGATATTACGTAACGGAGTCCTCCGAGCACAATGCCGAGTATCATCCATACTTTATCAAACGGAATTATCCGGAATTGATCGAACGCTTCAACATCCCGCTGGATGAGTATCCGCGCCGCTGCGTGAATCAGATTGAAGGATGGAAGGAAATGCGCGAGAAGCTGTTTGCCAGTGAACATATTGAACATACGCGCAGCCGTGAATATGCTTCGCACATCATGGAAGCTATGGAAACGGACCGTCCATACAAAATTGGCGGTAATGTAATGAATACCGGCCTGATTACCAACCTGCCTCGTGAAGCCTGTGTCGAGGTGCCATGTCTGGTGGACGGGTCCGGAATCAGCCCAACATACATTGGCGACCTGCCTCCACAGCTGGCGGCACTGAACCGCACCAACATCAACACGCAGCTGTTGACAATTGAAGCGGCCATGACGGGCAAAAAGGAACATATCTATCATGCCGCCATGCTGGATCCACACACTGCTGCCGAGCTGTCCATTGATGACATCGTGGCCATGTGCGATGAACTGATCGAGGCTCATGGGGATTGGCTGCCGAAATATACATCCTAAAGCAAAAGATCATTTTTATTTCATTGTTGATAAAAAAGCGCCGAAGACCTCTGCAAATCCAGGAGTCTCCGGCGCTTTTCTAATAAGGGATTCTTGTTACAATTTCATATTAATCCTGAAGCAAAAAGCGATAACCAATTCCGGGCTCGGTCTGAATGAATCGTGGCTGCGTAGGGTCTTCTTTTAACTTTCTGCGCAGATGACCCACGTAAACCCTCAGGTAGTGACTGTCGGATTCATGATGATGCCCGCCCCATACCTGCTGCAGCAGCTGGCGCTGGGTAATGATCTTTCCGGCGTTGGAGGCCAGAACCTTGAGCATATCGTACTCTGTGGGTGTTAATTTGATCGGCAAACCGTCCAGCTCCACCTGCCTTTGTGCCAGATCTACAGTGAGGGCTCCAAAACGCAGTACAGGTTCATCGGTTGTCTTCGCCACATGGCGAAGTGCAACCCGAATCCGGGCAACCAGTTCACCCATGCCAAACGGCTTCGTTACATAGTCATCGGCTCCACCGTCAAGCGCAGCAATCTTGTCTTCCTCGCGCTCCTTCGCCGTCAGCACAATAATGGGCACCTGAGACCATTCGCGGACCCGATGCAGCACATCCATCCCGGACATGCCCGGCAGACCCAGATCGAGGATGATCAGGTCCGGATGAACGATACTCGCCTGAATGACAGCCTCGTCGCCATCAGCGCATTCATGAATCTCGAATTGATGAGCCTGCAGGGTCACCTTCAGCAGTTTGCGAATCTGTGGTTCATCATCTACAACCAATATGCGTGCCCCTTGCGATGCCGTCATGTTACTCAACCTCTCCTTGTCCTCTATAGGGAAATAATGCTTCCGGCGCTTCCATGGGCAAACTGATGTTCATTCTTGTTCCGCCTCCCGGATTGGAATCTGCTCTAATCGTCCCTCCGTGAACCTCAACGATCCCTTTGCATATAGCCAGTCCCAGTCCTGTGCCCGTCACATGACGAGAAGATTCTGATCGGTAAAACTTTTCGAAAATCCGCTCCTTGTCCGCATCGGGAATACCCACGCCATTGTCCGCTACCACAATGGTCAGCCTGGCATTTCTCTCATCCCTCGTAACTGTGAGGACAATCTCGCTATAGTCAGGGGAATATTTAATCGCATTGCTGACCACATTGATCAGCACCTGTTCCAGCAGCACTTCATCTCCACATATAAATAACGGTTGATCCGGCAAATCCACACGAATACTCCGATGCTGGCTGAATTCCCTTACTTGGGTTAACACCACGCTGATCATGTCCCCAACGTCACACCATTTCCTGCGCAGCTGCAGCATGCCGCTCTCCAGCTTCACCATGCCCAGCAAATTGGTCACCAATCGGTTCATGCGCATGGCACCATCCCGAATGTTGCCCGTCAGCTCCTTCCGGTCTTCCGGGGTAAATATGGCATCATTCTCAATCAATCCTGTAGCCGATCCAATGATCGTGGTTAAGGGTGTGCGCAGTTCGTGAGATACAGAGTCCAGCAAAGCCGTGCGAATGCGCTCTGATTCGGCAGTCATCTGTGCAACCCTTGCTTCCTCTGCCAGTTTGACGCGAGCAATTGCACTGGCAGCAAGCCCTCCACAGGCCTCCAGCAATTGCAGATGTTCCCGCTGCTCCTGAATATCACGGGCCTCCATACGGACGGCAAGCACGCCGTGTATCTGATCTTCCGTACGCAAGGGAACGTATAAACCAGAGGATTCCCGCAGGCTGGTAGAACCTCTCCCCGCAGTTTCACCATTCCTGTACACCCACTTGGCAATCGCGATCTCTGATTCCTCTCCACCCCAGACTGCAGTTCCCAGGTCATCGGCAGATGCCGTTACGTTCAGCTCATCATGAGCATCAGGCAAATATACGGCAGCCTGGGTACCCAGTGTATGTGATACTTGCTTCGCAATATGATGGAGCAGTGTATCCAGATCCGTAACAGCCGTCATCTGGCGGCTGAGTGCATACAATGAATTGGTAGTGGCTTCACGCTTCCTAACCATATCCAGCTGCTGACGCAAGCGACTGGAAAGGGTGGCTGTTAACACCGCTACGGCCAAATACACAATAAAGGAAAAAATATATCGCAGATCCGCAACGGTAAAACTGAGATTCGGAGGTACAAAAAAGAAGTCAAACATGATTACGCTAAGACTCGCTGCGTAGATTGCAGGGCCCAATCCCCAGTAAACGGCACTCACCAAAATGGGAAACAGGTAAATGAGTGAGACGTTAACCAGATCACTACTCATGCCGATGACATGCAGCAGTGGGGTTAACAAGGTAATACCAATGGTTACCCATACATATTGGGGAACTCGGTGCAACCGAGGAATCCCCTTCTCTTCTGTGTTTCGTTCAGGCACAGTACTGTTCACATCCCGCTTGGATCATAATCGTAATCTGCAACTATTAATACATCCATATGTCTGGACAGCCGTACCAGCCGATTGACCACCGATCCGGCACCACGATAGCCATTTAGCCACCAAAGCCTCTTCGCTTGGCCAACCACCAGCTGCGTTGCTTTTTCCTCCGCTGCCTTGCTTGCCAAAATACTTGATACTTTCCTCAGTTTCTCACTGTAATGAATATGAAATTCCCCACCAAGCCTGACGGTGAGCTGTTCCAGGGCCTCCAGCTGATCCTTAACTTCGTCACTCATTGCCCTGCCTACATGTACATGATGTACATGCCATACAGCCTTCAACCGATAGGCCGTGCGAAAACCACGGCGAATTAACCGCTCCGCATGTTTATCACTGCTTACACAGACAAAGACCGCTTCCTGTCTTCGCCAAGGGCCCCGAAGCGCACTTTTCTGCTCCTTCGCTTCCAGCCGTTCATCCACATCATCGGCCAGTTCACGCAGGGCAAGTTCCCGCAATGCAATCAGATTACCGATGCGGAAAAAATTCGCTAGTGCCTGCTCCACCTTGGCTGCTGCATAGATTTTACCTTCCCGCATGCGCTGCCGCAAGGCCTGAGGTGCAACATCGATTAACTGCACTTCATCTGCCATTTGCAGAATCTGATCCGGTACCGTCTCCCGGACCCGAATTCCCGTAATGTGCTCTACGGCATCGTTCAGGCTTTCCAGATGCTGCACGTTTACGGTCGTAATGACCGAGATCCCTGCATCCAGCAGATGAAGCACATCTTCGTAACGTTTTTTCCTTACGCTTCCGGGTACATTGGTATGGGCCAGTTCGTCCACCAACACTACTTCCGGACAAAGGCGAAGAATAGCCTCCGTATCCATCTCCTCCAATGCTACTCCCTGATATGTCCGACGATCCCGTGGAATGACAAGCAGCTGTCCGATCTGTTCCATGGTCTCGGCCCGGTTGTGCGTCTCCAGCAGGCCGATTCGAACATCAATGCCTTTGCGGAGCAGATCGTTGCCTTCCCGCAGCATCATATAGGTTTTACCTACACCCGGGGCTGCACCGATGTATACTTTGAATTTGCCTCGCTGAATCTGGCCGATCTGTTTTTTCACTTCTTGATCGCTTAATCTGCGATAGGTTGTGCTGCGGGTATCCGGCAATTTTGCGGGAAGTACTCGTTCTCCATCCAGCTCGGTTCGATCTGCAAGCAGGAACAGGTCTACCCCCTGCAGCTTGTGCAGGAGCGAGTTGATGACAGAACCTTGCCATAACTCCTGCCAGCGGGTATGACGTGAGTGACCCATCACAATTCGCGTAATCTGCTGCCTGGCAGCATAACGTGCCAAGGTGGATGGAATCCTGCGGCGATGCGTCATGGGTAATTCCTCGAATGCTCCTCCGAATTTCTCCACCAGCTTGATCATGTTTCGGCGAAATACCGTGGCTTCCTTGGTTAATGCCTTCTTCATATCGCGGAACGTGACCACGCATAAATCACCATTCAGTCTCTTCGCAATCTGCTGCCCTCTCCGAATATAAATGGATCCATTCCAATGATATTGGGTCGACACCAGCACCCGTTCCATGATGCCTGTTGTCATGGTAATGCCCATCTCTTCCCGGTGTTCACGCAGGGATTCATTGACTCCTTCGGCAACGAGCTTCAGCGCCAGTTCCCGTAAAATGCCCAGGTTGCCTTGCCTTAACAAAGCCTCTCCCTCATACCCCTTCAAATGTCCTTCGGCAAGCCGGGTCAAAACCGTTTCCGGTGTCACATCGATCAGTTTCACTTCGTCAGCCAATTCAAGTGTCCCCGCAGGAACGGTATAATCTGCCGCAATACCTGTAAGTTTACGGGCCAGTTCGGTATACCCTTCCAGCTCGTAGACGTTTACCGTTGTGATCACACTGATGTTGTGTTTCAGCAGATACTGAATATCCTCCAGCCTCGTAGCATGCAGAGCGCCCTCGCGGTTTCTATGCGCCAGTCCGTCAACGAGCACCACTTCCGGATTGCGCTCCAGCAGAGCATCTATATTGAGATCCTTCATCTCCATGCCATCTCTCTGACGGTACCAGTGAATACTCGGAATCCGTTCAAGCTCGCCGAGCTGTTCCACGGTTTCGGGTCTTTGCATGGTCGATACCGCGCAGATCACCACATCAATGCCTTGCTGGCGCAACGTATTTCCTTCTCTTAACATATGATAGGTTTTGCCAGAACCGCTGACCGGACCGATATAGATGGTAAGCGTGCCCTGCTGCAGCTTCGTAATCATCTTCAGGAGGTCCTCGGCTGATCTGCGCTTGAAGCTTTCATGCATTCGTTGATGTCTCCTTTCCACTCCCCATTTATCAAAATGGAGAAAGCCCCTTCCGAAATCCGGAAGAAGGCCAATGATAGATAAGGCGATCCATGCCGCTTTTGACTTGAGCTCAGATATATTTCTGCAGGCTAATTGAGCTCTGCTGTCAGCGCAAGATTCAGTGCAGTCACATTGACACGAGGCTCTCCGAATATGCCGAGCTGACGCCCTTGAACATGCGCTTCCACAAGTTCTACGAGCTGCTGTTCACTCAGACCCGTTGCCTGACTAATTCGCGGAATCTGTGCTTTTGCTGCTTCTGGCGAAAGGTCAGGATCCAGACCTGAGCCCGAACCAGTCACCAGATCAGCAGGAATCTGCTGCAGTGCCAGATTTTCCTGTCTAAGCTGAGCAATCTTATCTTTCATCTCACCAATATACTCCGCCGAAGCTACAGCCCGATTGGAGCCAGCCGACGCGGTCGGGTCATAACTCGCGTTGGATGCACGGGGTTGGAACATGGCCGGGGATTTTATTTCCTGTGCCAGCAGGGATGAACCGATCACTTTCCCGTTTTGGGTTATCAGGCTCCCATTCGCTTCTGCTGGAAACAGCAGCTGTGCCGCAGCAGTCGTCACCATCGGATAAACGATACCGCAGATCAGCATGAGTACAACAGACAAGCGGATGGCAGGCAGTATGGTCTTCATATCAGTCACATCCTGAAATCTTTTATTTTAAAACAAAATTGAGCGTTACACTGTATCACTTCGATTACAGCCCCATCTTCCGATCGCTGTTATCCAATGATTTTTTGATCTATTCTCCTAATGGAGAAAATCCTTAGATAGCTTAGGCTTCCGATGTAGATTTTCTGCAGAAAGCTTTTAGGCGAACACTTCGTTTCTCCAGATTGGTTCTGTACTCTCTGTTAGCGTATAAAGGGGAATTCAATTTATATGAGTTAGTGTCACACCAGATGAAGCCCCGAAAGGATCAGGTCAATCAGCTTAATCCCAATAAAGGGCACAATCACGCCACCCACGCCATAGATCAATACATTGCGTCCGAGCAGCCGCTCGGCAGACATGGCCCGGTACTTCACACCCTTCATTGCAATCGGAATGAGCAGCGGGATGATGATTGCGTTAAAGATCAATGCCGATAGAATAGCCGATTGTGGTGAAGCCAGATTCATAATATTCAGCGATTGAAGCTGCGGCATGGCGATAATAAACATCGCCGGGATAATGGCAAAGTACTTCGCAATATCATTCGATATGGAAAAGGTGGTCAGTGCGCCGCGTGTGATCAGCAGCTGTTTCCCAATGGAGACCACCGACAGCAGCTTGGTCGGGTCAGAATCCAGGTCAATCATGTTGGCGGCTTCCTTGGCCGCCATGGTACCCGAATTCATCGCCAGACCCACATCGGCCTGCGCCAGGGCAGGCGCATCATTGGTGCCGTCGCCAGTCATGGCAACGAGCTTGCCTGCCTGCTGCTCTTTTTTGATCGCAGCAATCTTGTCTTCCGGCTTCGCTTCGGCAATAAAGTCATCCACGCCTGCTTCCAGTGCAATCGTAGCTGCCGTAAGAGGGTTGTCGCCTGTACACATGATCGTTTTGATGCCCATGGACCGCATCTCGGCAAACTTCTCCTTCAGACCGGGCTTCACTGTATCCTTCAAGTAGATTACACCGTAAATCCGGTCATCGATCGCAACGGCAAGGGGAGTGCCTCCGGCCTTAGCAATGCGATTGGCGATGTCATCCAGATCGGCAGGTATTCGTGCACCCCGGGAGGCAATATGATGCTTGATGGCATCTACTGCGCCTTTGCGAACCTGCATTCCGCTGCCAAGATTGAGACCCGACATACGGGTCTCGGCGGTAAACTCCACACTTTCCGTATCTGCATATTCCTGCTCCGGCCAGCGCTCTCCCTGCTTGCCTGCAAGCTCCACCACGGAGCGTCCTTCCGGCGTCTCATCACGAACCGAGGCCTGCAGCGCTGCCCGGGTCATCTCCTGCACAGTCACACCCTGAACGGGAATGAACTCGGAGGCCATGCGATTTCCGTACGTTATCGTTCCGGTTTTATCCAGAATCAGCGTATCAATATCCCCCGCCGCTTCCACCGCTTTCCCTGACATGGCGAGCACGTTGAACTGTGTGACCCGGTCCATTCCGGCAATCCCGATTGCGGACAACAGGCCGCCTATTGTTGTAGGAATAAGGCAAACCAGCAAAGCGATCAGTGTCGCCAAATCAAGACGAATGCCTAGGTAACTCGCCATCGGAACCATCGTCAGAATGACGATCAGGAAAATCAGGGTCAATACGGCCAGCAGCGTGGTCAGCGCGATTTCATTAGGCGTTTTCTGACGCTGCGCACCTTCAACCAGAGAGATCATTCGGTCAAGGAAGGATTCTCCCGGATCGGTCTGTACCCGCATGACGATATAGTCGGAAGTGACCCGTGTGCCTCCCGTTACAGAGGAAAAATCTCCGCCTGCTTCCTTGATGACCGGTGCCGATTCACCCGTGATGGCTGATTCGTCTATGGAGGCCAATCCCTCGATAATCTCGCCGTCCGTGGGGATCAGTTCTCCTGCTTCCACGCGGACAATATCTCCCTTTTTCAACTGAGTCGATGATACTTGCCGAATTGTCCCATCCTTTTGCATCAATTTGGCGGTCGTATCCGATTTCGTCTTGCGAAGGGTATCTGCCTGGGCTTTGCCCCGGCCTTCGGCGAGTGCTTCAGCAAAATTGGCAAACAGCAGCGTGAACAACAGGATGAGGAACACCGCCATGTTGTACCCCCGTCCCGCTTCCGATACAGCAAAAAGATTCGGATCGATACATAAGAGCAGCGTGATGAACGTACCCACTTCCACGATAAACATGACGGGATTTTTGATCATAACCATCGGATTCAGTTTCTTGAAGGCGTCCAGAGAGGCTTGTCGTACGATGTCCCCGCTTAATCTCTTTTTGCTTGGACCTTGGTGGTGGGGATTCATCTCCCTCCCCTCACCCTTTCCGCTTGGTCTGTATGTTTCTTGGTCTGTTTCTGCAATTGCTTGGTTACTTGTTCCTTCCACCATGTGTTCCTTCTTTCGCTCTATAGCACCCATTAATTTCGTGCACCTCCATGCTTAACGTCCTTGCTGTACTTCCCTTGTTCCATCCCATAGACTGTCCTTCCGTTACCGGAGCATCGCCAAATGCTCAGCGATCGGCCCAAGCGCCAGGGATGGGAAGAAGGTGAGCGCTCCGACCACCACAATCATCATCACCAGAATCCCTGCAAATAAAGGGGTATGTGTACGAAGTGTACCCGTTGTTACCGGAACTACTCGTTTCATTGCCAGGGATCCTGCAATCGCGAGCATGGCAATCATGGAGATATACCTTCCCAGAAGCATCACCACACCAATGGCGATATTGTAAAAGTCCGTATTGGCATTCAGTCCGGCAAAAGCCGACCCATTATTGGCAGCACCCGATGCAAAAGCATAAAGCACTTCGGTCAGGCCATGCATGCCAGAATTCGAGATCGAGGCTACCGCTTCGGGTCGCATAAGCGCCAGCGCAGTTGGAGCCAAAATAATCAAGGGATGGATCAGCAGCGCAATCGATGCAAGCTTTACTTCTTTCCCTTCAATTTTCTTGCCCAGAAATTCAGGTGTCCGTCCTACCATCAATCCGGAGATAAACACGGCCAGAATGACGTACAGCAGTCCGTTAAGCAGGCCTACCCCTTTACCGCCAAAAACGTTATTGAGCATCATTTCAGCAAGTGCCACCATTCCGCCGAGCGGCGTGAGCGACTCATGCATATTGTTGACGGATCCCGTTGTTGCAGCTGTAGTCACTGCGGTGAATAACGCCGATTCGGCTATCCCAAACCTGACCTCTTTCCCCTCCATATTGCCTTGAATGCCGGCGGCATCCAGTGCAGGTATACCGCGGTACTCTGATACAAAAACAGTCGTGAGCATCACAAGAAACAGAAAGCTCATCGCTGCAAACAATGCCCAGCCTTGCTTCCGGTTGTTTACCATCAGTCCGAATGCATACACCAGTGCAGTGGGCAGCAGCATCATACAGACAATGTGGACCAGATTCGCCAGCGCCGTAGGATTCTCGAATGGATGAGCTGCATTGGTTCCAAACCAGCCGCCACCATTCGTACCAATATGTTTGATCGACTCCAATGAAGCAACCAATCCGCGGGTGATTGTCTGCTCTCCGCCTTCCAGCGTAGTCGCGTTCACCGCCCCTGCAAGCGTCTGCGGCACACCCTGAAAGACCAGGAATACGGCCACAATGAAGCTCAGCGGCAAAAAGATCCGTGTAATCGACCGCACCAGGTCGACATAGAAGTTCCCCAGTTCATCCTTCCGGCCAACCAGTCCGCGGATGAATGCAATCGCTACAGCGAAGCCTGTTGCCGCCGATGTAAACATCGGGAACGTCACAGCCAGCATCTGTGACAGATATGACAGGGCATTCTCGCCCGTATACGACTGCCAGTTGGTGTTGGTCATGAAGGATGCTGCTGTATTAAACGCCTGCGCTGCAGGCATGTTGCTGATGCCATCCGGGTTGAGCGGCAGAAACTGCTGCAGCCGCAGCACCAGAAACATCAAAATCAACATGACGAAGTTGGAAATGAGCACGGCTGAAAGGTATTTTTTCCAGCCCATCGACTCATTCTCCTGAACCCCCATTAATTGATAGAGCAGTCGTTCAGGTCCACCGAAGATCCGGTCCAGTCCTGTCCGCTTGCCATCGAATACCTTGACCAGATAACTACCCACCGGTTTCACCAGCAGGATGATGATCAGCAGCGTGACCGCCACTTGTAATAAACCGCTACCCATATCCTTAGTTCCTCCCTAATCTGCGATCCAAATGATTCAGAACTTCTCCGGCTTCACGAGCACATAGCCCAGATAGACCATCAGTGCCAGCACAATTATTCCTATAACGGTCATATGCACCTTCCCCTCTCTGGCTATAGCCCTAGGCTCTCTCGCAGAACTTAATGAAACCCCAGAACACTACGAACAGCAGCACAACCAATCCGATCATTGCAGCATCACTCACCATATGCCCTTCCTCCCTCTCTCTACCGTTCTTTCATCCTGCTACGTGTAAAATCTTATACCTGAACGCTGTAAAAAGGGGGTAAAGAAATCCCAGCCAGGGTGTAAAAAAAACGTAAAAATAGACCCGTTTCTTCGCCATTGGGCTGAAAGAAAACGGGTCTATCGGTAATTTGATCTTTATCCAAACGGATTCTGTGCCCATTGCAGCAGTCTCTTCTTCGTGATTTTGCCGTGGGATGTGTGCTTGATGACCTTTCCTTGATCCAGGAGCAGCACCTGTGGCGATTCATGATGTACCTCTGTTTCCTCCGCAATCCGGCGGGAGAGCGGGCGATTCTCGATGACTTTGACGATATGATAGTCCATCTTCTGTTTGGGATCGGACGCGTTGGAGCCCACAAAGGCCATAAACTCGCGGTACGCTCTCGCGCTGATCGGGCAGGTGGTGCTGTGCTTCAGGATGAGTACGGGATGATCCTCCGAAGATTGAAGTGCCGCTTCCCAGTCTTCCTGTCTGCGGAGTTCACGGACATGCTCCTGCAACATATCTTCCGTACCGGCAATCACCCGTTTGCTTACCACTGATCCAATCACAACGCCAAGGGCCACGCCAAAAGCAATGCCGAGCGCGAGCTGATCCGTTGCCGTACCAATACTCACTCCGAGTGCTAGGCCTAACCCAAGCCATAGAGCCTGGGGATTCACTTTTTTCTCCATGGTGACCATCCTTTCAGAGGATATGTATAATAAGGTTCTATAACAATTTTCTGTCCTGTATTCTCCTCAAATTATACCATAGGCATGCCTTGGATCGACTTTTATAAAATGCATCTCCGGGTATATACTTGTGATACACTGATTGTAAATTGGAAACGATGAATGGAGAAACAATGGAAAGGCGGAATCACGAGATGACATATGCTTTTATGATAGAGCCTCAGCATTATATCCCCCTGGACAACGATGAGGAACTCATTGAAAAGTGCCAGGAGTGGGGCCTGCTTTCCGGTAAAGCAACCAAGCTCAAAACGTTCTACTATAAAGGAAACGGACTGAACACCCCCTGTACCATCATTGGTTATGTGGATCATATGGCAGCCGTCATCCAACTGGATAATGAACAGAAACACTGCATTCATCCCTCTTATCTGAAAGAGATGCAAGCGTCGAGCTACAATGTAAGACCCGTGACGGCAGCAGAAACAGATAAGGCGAGTGAGCCATTGAACGATTCCCGGACAGAGGACACAGCATATGCTGTTACTGCTTCAGTCGCCGTGGATCCCATATCCGATTCAGACGGCATTCCATCGGATCTGAATGACATGGACATCGATGCCGGGGAAAGCCATTCCGGACTGAAAGGTGACCCGGACGGACTCGTAGAGGAATATGTTGGCCCACAAGGTGGGACAAGCAGTGAAGCGAAACCGAAGGCGAAGGCGGCAAGCAAGGCGAAATCGGTCAAGATTGACCTGCCTGAAGGCAAAGTGAAAATGACGGCAGTCGTGAAGGAATTTACAACGGTTCCGAACCATTTCTCCGACAATGATGATGAAGTCATCGTTTATGAAGGCGTGGCCATCACCGAGCCTGACCACGTGGAACTTGGTGAAGCCTGGTCCAGCCATAGTGCCACGATGAAGAAGCAGGAGCTTGAAGTCGGGGATGTCCTTACTTTTGAAGCAAAGATCATTAAGAAGAAGCTCACTCGAAATCCGGTGCCCTATAAGATCAACAATCCTTCCAAGATTCAAAAGCAAGTCTAAGCCAAAAAGACCTCCAGCTCGCGTGATGAAAATCAGGCAGTGGAGGTCTTTGCTTTTTTTATGAATAGAGCGAAGACAAATGGTTATGCTTGGCTGGGTGTACAGCTAATTTGGAACTGAACGCCGTACTTGTCGGTAACCATGCCGTATGCCGGGCTCCAGAATGTCTCCTGGATTGGCATTTTCACCTCTCCGCCTTCTTCGAGCTTGTTAAAAATGTGCTTGGCTTCATCTGCAGTATCCGTATTCACGGTAACACTGATGTTGTTACCAATGACATGAGGCATGCCCGGGAACGTATCCGACAGCATGAGCAAAGAGCCCCCGATCTGTAGAGAAGCATGCATGATGCGATCCTTGGCTTCTGGCGGAATCGGATGATCCGGACTTGACGGACCTTCACCAAATGTCTGAATTGCCAACACTTCTGCGTTAAAAACCTCTTTGTAGAAAGCGACTGCTTCCTTCCCGTTTCCATCCGTGACAAGATACACATTCAAACTAATCGCCATGCGTTCTTCATCTCCTTAAGCTCATGTTTTGACAACCATTCCTGCCGCTTGCGACATGAGTATATAGGACAGGTTGTCCTTTGACAAGCAGGTATTTCCTTCTTTTAAAGCAATACCCTAACCGGTCCGATCTTATCCCCGGACTCTCCTGAGATAAGGGGCATATACTCCATTTATTGAAATAAAAAACAACCACCTACCGAACTCGTGTCGGTAAGATGGCTGATATAAGGACTATATGGATTTGTTCTTCTTGACGATGTCGGCAATTTCGCTCTCCAGCAACAAATACCGATGCACGCTTCGCATAATGGGCACCTTGGTTAACTTGTTTTTATCCACATACAGTTTCATTTGGTCTTTTGATAAACCAAGCAGCGTGCCTGCTTCAGAAACGGTCAATACAACCTCGGGGTTGGTGGCGTTAAATGTCTTCTTCACTTTCTGATTCCAGTCCTCAAATACCTGCATAGATCAGTGATCTCTCCTATCCATAGCCAGTATATTTCCAGGCTGAATAGATTCAGTATACCACACTTGTGATCTTCGTCACTTGATCCTTGCACAAAACCAATATATGTTAGCTTTACCGAGAGTACACTCGCAGATCAGTCGGCACAAATACAATCGTATGAAACAGCCAAAAAAGCCACTTTAAAGTAAAGTGGCCCGAAATATATAACCGAATGATTGCCTTATGCTTCTTCCCAAAATCGGCGCAGGTTGTCCATCGCAATCCGGGAGGCGGACTTACACTCTTCCATGCCTTCGAATTCCACCGTAATGTTGCCATCGTAACCAAAATCCTTGATCAGTTTCACAATTTTCCGGATCGGGATATCTCCATGCCCCACAATGGCTCCGCGCAGAAAATTGCCATGAGTTGTGGTGAACCAATCACCGCCACCCGGATGTTCATCAAATGGACGGAAATAAAAGTCCTTGAAATGAACCAGGGAGGCGTAAGGCAAATTCTTCATCACACCAATTATCGGATTCTCATCCACACACATGAAGTTGCCGATATCCAACGTCGTTTTAAAATTAGGGCGGTCCACAGCCTGCAGCACTCGCTGCACACGATCACTCGCCTGCACACTGAAGCCGTGGTTCTCAATCGTCGTTGTAATGCCGAACTGTGCGGCATAGTCTGCGATAATCTGGCTTCCCCGAACCATGAGCGGCAGATGCTGCTCAAACCAGGCAATGGTCATGTTTTCTTTCGGCAAGGTAAAGGCCGTCACGTCATGACGCATATGTTTGACACCCATTCGGTGCACGACATCGACATGCCTTTTGACCCGGGCCATTTCTTCCTCAAAAGCCTCTTCCGTCTCCTGCACAAAATTGGCTGGCATCGAATAATTGGACAGCTCTATGCCTGCAGAAGCGGCACGCTCCCGAATCGCATCAGCCAGCTCCGGGTTATCTTCCACCGTGTAGCCGTACGGGACCATTTCCATATGCTCGCCGCCATTTGCCGCAATCCAGTCGATCACGTCCAGAACTGTCATCTCGCCCGACTTCAAATCGTTCAACAAGCTATACGTACTCAGGCCCACCTTCATCTTCTCAGCTCCCTACCGGTATTGTTTGATAAATCCGACCGCCTTGCGGATATCCTGTTCAGGCTGATCGCCGACTTCGCGCTCAATCGTCAGGTACCCTGTATAACCAATCTCCTGAAGAGCAGCGAAATAGCTGTCAAAATCTACTCCACCCTCTCCGAGCGGCACCTCGCGGAAAAAGGTACCTGAGGATACCATTTCGGCAATTTTCTCATGATCCATTGGCGCATACCCCACTGCACCGTATACATCCCTTGGGTCGACTTCCTTCAGGCGTACGCCATCCTTCACATGGGTATGTACGATGTAGTCCTTCAGCAGACGCACACCCTGAGCCGGGTCATCCCCCGTCACCATCACCATGTTGGCCGGGTCAAAATTGACCGAAACCCCGTTCGTTGAGAGGGTATCCAGGAATCCTTTCAAATCAGCTGCCGTCTCCGGTCCTGTCTCAATTGCAAAGTACGCTCCTGCACTTTTGGCATACTGACCAAGCTCTTCACATGCTGCGTGCAGCGTAGCGTATACCTCTGAGGCAGGGTCATGCGGGACAATGCCAATGTGGGTTGTCACAATATTGGTACCCAGATCAAGAGCCAGGTCCACGATGCGCTTGGACTTCTCGACTTTCCATAGGTTATCTTCCTTCACCTGAAATCCGTGACCGCCCAGGTCGCCGACCAGAGCTGAAATTTCAAGACCGAGGGAATCAATGTAGCTTTTTAGCTCCTTGCGTGCTGCGGGAGACAGATTTTCCGGATCCATCTCTCCCTTGACTGCATAGATTTGCACCCCTTCAGCACCCACATCCTTGGCCTTTTTCAACCCTTCACGCACTCCTACGCCGAAGCTATCCACGATTACACCGATCTTGTTCGTTAATGTCATGTCATGCCCTCCCGTGAATTGGTATTTTCAAAACAGGATACTGTCCGAGCCGATATTCAGATGACTTTGGACGTCCAAGATAGAGAAGTGACTCTTCATCGACTCTTCCTCATCATAACTAAAGTATGAGTCGCCGTCACATATCAATCCAGCACCTTTTTATATCCTTTTACGTCATTTACCGAGTAGGTTCCAAGCGGTCTGTCTAGGCAATGCCTGGCTAATCCTTAATCAACAGGACTAAGTTTCACCGATTTGATCTCATAAGGTCTAAATGTTAGCTCGAATGCGCCTTTCTGAGAAGCAAGCGGATGTATTTCATCCTCCAACAGGTTAACAATTGACACCTCTACATTCTGTTCTTTCCACTGGGCCTGTACCCTCTCCCGGCCCCCTGACGATTCATAGAAACGAAGTATCGTTCCCGTACCATCTTCCGAGGCCTTCACCGTATCCAGGATGACATGCTTGCTCTGGTAATCAATCCAGGCGTGCTCCGCAGGTAGGACGCCCGCATGTCTGCCTGCGGCAACGGCCTGAACCGGATGATTCAGCTCCATCGCTTGACGTACGACCCCAGCTTCCCGCCAATCGCCCTGGTGGGGCAATACTGAATACGTAAATTCATGTTCGCCCTGATCGGCATGTTCATCCGGCCACTTCGGAGCACGCAGCAGAGACAGGCGAATGGTCCGATCCTTGATGTCGTATCCATATTTGCAGTCATTCAGCAGACTTACTCCGCTATTGCCCTCAGAGATATCCGCCCAGCGATGCCCGCAGACCTCAAACTGTGCCTGTTCCCAGCTGGTGTTGTTATGTGTCGGCCGTTCCAGCGCACCAAACGGGATTTCATACGTTGCTTTCGCAGCCACCAGATCCACTGGAAAGGCTACCTTGAGCAGCTTATGACTCTCATTCCAGCTGACCTTTGTCTGGAAATCCACCCGGCGCTGATGACGATAAAATACGATATCCTGGCTGATGTCTGATTCATTCAACTTCCAGCGAAACCGTAGTACATCCTTGGCTGCGCCCCGCTGTACAATCTCCTTCGAAATTAGCTGAACCTTGCCTGCAGGCTGAGATTCGAACCTCGGATCAATGTCCCATGCATCCCAGTAAGTTGGCTTGTCGTGGAAAAATTGCAGCTCATTAGCTTTGTCGCCTGGCTTCAACCACTCCCGACCCACAGATTTGTCGTACCATCTGGTAATCTCGCCGATCTCGTTGAATTCAACCATATAAAATGGGGTCTCCCAACTGGAAGGGAAAGAGTCCTCCATCCATGCAGCCGGAGCAGAATGCTTGTCTGGGCGAAGCCATATCGTCGTATAACCAAACGCAGGGATGGATGGGATAACGACAGACAAGGTTCGTACGTCTTCCTTTTCCACCAGATCACAATCCATCTGATTACCGTTCTGGTCAAAGGCTGCCATGTCGCTGAGTTCAGCACCCCCGCTAAGGGTCACCACTTCTCCTCGCTCCCAGCCCAAACTGTTAAATATGACATACGGTATGCCTTCCCATCCATCCGTTACAATGCGCTCTGCAAGGCTGCCGAGTGAATTATTCAGAGCTGACGTGCCCAGCTCAAACACCCTCGTGTACTCTTCTGCAGACGTAACGTAAGCTTCCGGAATGGATGTGCCAGGGATAATATCATGGAACTGATTCAGCATCATCAGTTTCCATCCGTCGTCCAGGTTGCTCTTGATCTGCTCTGCTTCAGTCCCTGCAAACTGCCCCCAGATTTCTGCATCCCGATACAGCACCTCAGCCTTGCGATTGCTGCGTTTATTTCGCGCATGCGTCGTATATGTTCCGCGATGCAGTTCCAGATACAGGTCGCCATGCCATTTCGGTAATGCTGGATTGCTGGCTGAAATCTCTTCAAAAAAGGCCTGAGCCGTGCTGAATGTGCTGATTGGCTGACCCACCATGAACTGGGCACGCTCCGCGAACTCAACCATCTCATGTGTAACCCCGCCCCCACCGTCTCCATGTCCATAGAGCAGCATCTGCTCCGGATGCAGATCCTTCTGTTTATAGGATTGCCAGTGTTCATCCACATCCTTGGGACGCGTATGCTCATTCACCCCGTGATTGAGATACGCCAGCACTGAGGTACCATCTATGCCTACCCAGTCGAACAGGTCGTAAGGAAACGCATTGGTGTCATTCCAGTTGAGCTTGGTGGTCATAAAATAGGAAACATTCGCAAGCTGAAGTATTTGCGGCAGGGACGCACAGTAGCCAAAAGTGTCCGGCAGCCATTCGATGCTTGAGCGCTTGCCAAACTCCTCCTGGTAGAAGTTCTGTCCGTACAGGATCTGTCGCACCAGGGACTCTCCGCTCGGGATATTCAAGTCCGGTTCTACCCACATGCCACCGACAAGTTCCCATCGACCCTCGGCAATGCGAGCCTTCACCCGTTCGTACAGATCCGGATAATGCTCCTTCACGAAGGCGTATAGCTGAGGCTGGCTCTGTGAATACACGAACCCCGGATGTTCGTCCATTAAGGTACACATCGTGGAGAAGGTACGGCTGGACTTGCGCACGGTTTCCCGAACTGGCCAGAGCCAGGCGATATCAATATGTGACTGTCCCACTAGATGCATGAATCCATCCCGTTCTTCTTCCGGGTCCTGCTCCTGTACGGACTGTGCAAGTGATTGTTCGAAGCCCTGCACCC
The DNA here is from genome assembly GCF_015143645.1 of Paenibacillus sp. P13VS. NCBI lineage: Bacteria > Bacillati > Bacillota > Bacilli > Caryophanales > Paenibacillaceae > Paenibacillus > Paenibacillus sp. P13VS. The sequence continues at coordinate 55,521 of NZ_WYEV01000010.1, forward strand.
ACGCTGGCTCTTCCCAACGCTTCGGCTCGTTGTACATCTCATCCATGACTTGGTGAATGGCCCGAACCAGCCGGATACGCTTCAGATCTTTTTCAGGCAGCGCCTTTAGCGATTCTGCAAGCACCGTTACGCTATACATGAGGCTTTGCAGCGGACGGTTGATATGTACGAGGGCTGAACGTATTCCCCGAATCGGCGGCTGTATGACCGCCTGGCGATTCAGTGGATCATGCGGCTCCGGAATGGGGTCATACAGCTCAATCTCCAGCAGGGGTGATTCCCCAACCCGGCTTCGGGGAAGCGGGACCAGCCAATGATTGCGATCCAGTCCGTGATACGGCTTGCCATTCACCTTCAGCAATCCTTCACCACCCGCTTCAAAAGTCAAAGCAATGGCATGATCCTCCCAATCGCCAGGGATTTCAATGAGCTTGCTCATAAAATAAGTCGTTCCATGTGTACTATGAAGGGGGTTTACAGATTGGACGGAGGCCTCTTCCTGCTCCATCTGGTATTCCCCAGGCCGTATATATTTGGCCTTCTCCATCTGCCATTCGGGCAGCTCCACCTTCGCTAACCATTGCTGCTGTGACATATCCTCTATAAATCGGCTTATCCGAATCATACCGGTCCCACCTCACTTCGCACTTGTAAATCGGATGCCTTCCACTTCTTAGAGCTGCTGCCAACCATCAGACGGAACTTGCCCGGCTCAACCACCCACTGATAGCGGGAGTCCATGAGCTCCAGGTGCTCTGCATTCACGGTAAAAGTAACCGTTTGGGTCTGTCCGGGCTCCAGATAGATCTTGCGAAAACCCTTAAGTGACATTTCCGGCCGAGTGACGGAAGCAGCTTCGTCCGTTATATAGAATTGCACAACCTCGGCTCCAGCTACCTTACCTGTATTCGTGACCTCCACCTGAACCTCAGCCTCACCATTCGGTTCGATCATTTCAGGCACAACTCTCACATGGTCATACTCGAATTCGGTATAGCTGAGTCCGAAGCCAAACGGATATTGCGGCTCCAGATCCATCTCCAAATATCTCTTCCCCCGCGTACGTCTGGCATTGTAAACGACAGGGAGCTGTCCGACATGTTTCGGAATGGAGATCGTCAGACGCCCGGACGGATTCACATCTCCAAACAGAATGTCTGCCACCGCATTACCGCCTTCCTGTCCCGGGTACCAGGCCTCCAAAATGGCATGCACATGCTCGTCGATCCACGGTTCTGCAATAGGTCGCCCGTTTATATATACGACAACCACGGGTTTCCCCAACTTATATACCTCCTGCACCAATTCCAGCTGCACACCCATCAGATTCAGCGATGAACGGTCGATACCTTCACCACATTCCATATCATTCCATGGATTATCCGTTACAACTGATGCACCCGTTCGCAGATCAATTGTGCCTTCCCCGAAGTCGCGAGCGCTTGATCCACCCATAACCATCACAATGACATCGGCCTGTTCAGCACAAGCGAGCGCTTGCGCAAAGCCCTCCCTGGAATCACCTTTGATCCGGCAGCCGGGTGCATACAGGATTTGTTCTGCCTCAGCACCAACCTTGCGGCGTATGCCTTCCAGCACCGTAACGATCTGTCCACTTGGTTGTGGTGAGGTGTAGTCTCCCAACTGGTTATACGTATGATTGGCGTTCGGACCCAGTACCGCGATCTTCGGATTCGTCTTGGTGAGCGGAAGGAGATTCCCCTCATTTTTGAGCAAAACAATCCCTTCCTGGGCTGCCTTCCTTGCCAGCTCCACATGCTCTTTGCAACCAATCACTCGCTCCGCAAAGTCTGGGTCGACATAAGGCTGCTCGAACAGCCCCAATCTAAACTTCATCTCCAGAATCCGCCATACCGCTGTATCCAGATCCTGATGACGAATCAATCCCTGCTCAAGTGCCTTCGCCAGATGTTTACGATACATGAATCCGGACATCTCCATGTCCACACCCGCTTGAAGGGACTGAGCTACAGCCTGCTCCCCGGTCTCGGCTGTGTTGTGTCCGCTAACCAGCATCTGAATGGCACCAAAGTCGGTGATGACAAACCCCTCAAAGCCCCACTGCTCGCGCAGGAGATCATTCAACAGATACGTGCTGGAAGTGCACGGTACACCATCAATCTCGTTGTACGCAGCCATCACAGAGCATGCGCCGGCCTCCACCGCCTTTTTGAAAGGCAGCAGGTCTACCTCGTGCAGCTCGCGCTGACCCATATGCACAGGAGCGGCATTACGCCCTCCTTCTGAGCTTCCATAGCCCGCAAAATGCTTCAGCGTGGCCATAATGGTCCGGTCCGAATCGAGACGTTCCCCCTGTAATCCCCTGATCGCTTCCACAGCCAACTCACCAATCAGATACGGGTCTTCGGCAAAACACTCCTCGGTTCGTCCCCATCTTGGGTCCCGCACCACATCTAGCACAGGCGAATAGGTTGCAGCTCCGCCCTGGCTGCGAGTCTCGACCGCAATGGCCTCACACATCTTGCGATACAATTCCGTGTTCCACGTGCTTCCTACGGTCAGCGGCACCGGAAATACCGTTGCCCCGATCGCCATATGGCCATGCGAGCATTCCTCCCCGAACAAAATGGGAATGCCCAGACGCGATTTTTCAATCGCATACCGCTGAATTTCATTGGTGGCAGCCGCTCCCTGGCCCGGGGTCAGCCCGGTTTCCAGTGTTACCTCGGTCCACGGGTCGGCACGAAGCACGCCGTATAGAGAACCAACGCCACCCTGCGCGATATTTTCTTTGAATTCCTCCGTCACTTGTACGGTGCCATCCGACTCTTTCTGGTATGTCTTCCAGCCCATTGGCTGGATCAGCTGACCAATTTTCTCTTCCGTAGTCATCTGTTCAAGCAAATTCTGTACCCGCTCGGGTATCGGTAACGAAGCATCTCTATAATCCATGTGCACATTCTCCTTATGCATTTGGCTTGGCTTGCTGCTTGTGTTCCACTTGAGATCAAATGGCTTTTCGGTAATCGCTCGGTGCGACTCCTACCACATTTTTGAAGGCCCGGTTGAAGGAGTTGTAATTCGTGTATCCGACTTCCTCGCTGATCTCCTGAATGGCCTTATCTGTCTCCTGCATTAACTGTTTGGCCTTTTCAATCCGCTGACTGATCAGCAAATCCACAAATTTCTCACCAATCTCATCCTTGAAAAGCTTGCTTAAATATTTCGGGTTAATATCGAACAGGTCACTCAAATAATTCAAAGACAGATCCGGATTGTTATAGTTCTCTTCGATATACTTGCGAATCTCCAGAATATGCGTCCGGTGTTTCTTGGAACAACGAAGCGCCTGCATCTGTCCGGCAAGTGTCTGGAACCCATCCTTACACAATTCCTGCAGATCCTCGGCCGTTTCCCAATCCTCCACATTCCGAAGCAGATGACCCATGACCTCCGCCCACAGCTCGTGGTACTCACGAGGCAGCTCTGCGAATTCCCGGTTCACATGCTGGAACAGCAGCTGGATCGTGTTCATGATTTCCTGACGGGATAGCATCGAGACATGAATCTGCTCAAACAGTTTGTCAAAATGCTTACTCCAATCGTCATCAGACAGCCGCATGGCCTGCACCAACAGCGATATGGTCTTCAAGAACTCATACACATCATTGGTTGAGCCTGGTACATCACCATATGGAATAATTCGGTTCACACCCAGCACCGCTTTGTAATCGAGTGCATGGACCGCTTCCTTGAAGGATGCTCTGAGACCACGCAGATCAACAGCCACCCGCCCAATTCCAATGGTTACCGTGAAGTTCAGATACTGCTCGACCTGATCCAGATAGCCTTCCAGCAGCCTGCGTTCACTCTCTTCCGGCTGCGGTGTGTCTGGCAACCACAAGATGGCATATAGGCGATGGTCCGAGATCCACTCCGCCCATACTTCCGTATCTTCCTTGCGGGCGCTCTCCTGCAGAATGCTGGACAATACAAATTTCAGTAGGGACTGGTCCTGCACATGATATTCTTCAATGAAGCGGGAATAGCGGTCAATTTCAACGACCATTACGGTCCATCTGTCGTCCAATTGCGGCAGACTGAACCTGTTCATCTCGGCCGAGAGTTCATCGGCAGTAAATTCCCTCGTTCCCTCCAGCAGTTCCTGAAAGAAGTATTTTTTCTTCAAAATCAGATTCTCTTCGTACTCCTCCTGATACTGCTTCGTCTGGTCAATCATTTGTTCCAGCGTGGCTTGGATAAATCGGAATTCGTTCTCCTTGGAATGGCCGATGCCTGGCTGTTTCTGTGAAGCAACCGTCTCAATTAACGTGACGATCTGCTGAATCGGCTTGTAATTCCTGCGAGTTACATAGATCACCCACACCACACCAATCAGGACAACAGCCACGGCAAACACAAACCAGATATTGTAGAATTTCAGAGCAAATTTGACGACTTTGCCGTTGTTCAGCCCTGTTTGTACCTTCCAACCGCTGTAGCTTGAAGTAAACTCGGAGAAGACTTCGCCGGAAGAGGCTTTGGCTTCGTGCTCTTCTGTCACACTGCTGTCCCATAGATTGCCGCCCGACCGATTGTAGATGTTGACGAAGGTGAACTCCGGATCATACATCTGCATAATGGATTTCTGCAGTGTCTGAAGGTCGACATTCACCACAATCAGGCCGCTCCCATTGCCAACGCCGCGGATCAGTGTAATGACTTGTTTCCCTTCCTCTGTGGGAAAGGCCCTGAAGGTTCTTCCGCCGACCCATTTCTGCGTTTCTGCCGCCCGGCTGTCTTCTATAAATGCTGCATCCGGGAACTCCTCAATGGGCACGGGCTTGCCATTGCTGAATACCTTGTCATCCCTGTACCGGACCATATAAATGGAGTCGATCAGCGGATATTCTATTTTCAATTCGTCGATAACCTGAACTGCCTGAATGCCGGCATAGACATCATCACTTCCGGTTATCGCGTAATAATTTTTCAGATTCGGATTGGTCAAAATCTCGCGCAGCACCTTGAAATCGATCGAGCGCAGGGAATTATCCAAATACTGCGTCACTTGTGAAGCCAGAAATTCATTGGCCTTGAGCGCTTCCTTGCGGTTCTGTTCATTGAAAATCTGGAAAAAGATAATAAATAGAATCGTAGTCACAATAAAGAACACAGGCAGATACGAAAGCAGCAAACGTCTAAACCAATTGTTGTTCATCCCCAAGGTCCCCCCACCACTGTTTATACATGTGACGACAACCACTCGCTCTGGTCGTTAACTACCTATAAATAATCCGTATTATATCGGAGGAAGTGGGGTTGTCAAAGGATAAAACTGTCCCGGTCATGGGTGACTTCGGGACAGTCTCGATCTTGAATTCCTCAACTATTATTGATTCTTCTCAATTGCACGCTGGTAGATCTCAAGGTAATTGCTGAGTCCCAGTCCATCGAAGCCTTTGACATATGAATCCCATTCCTTATCGATGCTTTTGCTGCCGATAATGAACTGTGCCATATTGGTCTGCACATAATCCTTGATGGCCGTGGTAAGTTGTGCTGCCGATTCGGTATCCTCCGGACGAATAAATACATTTGCCGGATATACTTCTTTTGGTGCATATGGTTCATACACATTGGTCGCTTGAGCCAGCCTTGTACCGTAGCCTTCTGCCTCTAATGGATTTTGACCTTCGGCAAACAGGTTACGGAACGTATTGGACAAGTCATGTGCTCCGATCTGCGACCAGCTTTCGTTAACAACTACGTTCGGGTCACGTTCAGGCAGGTTGTAGTAGCTGTACTTGGCAGGCTCGCCATTGATGTTTTTCTCATCTGCATCCGCCTTCTTCCATCCCTTGCCTTCGGTTGGACCATATTCCGCGTACAGGGCACCTTCTTCACTGAACATGTAATCCACAATTTTGATCGCCGCAATTTGTTGTGCTTCTGTTGCTTTGTTCGTGATGGCAAACTCAAACTCGCCTACACTCTGTGTAGCACCTGTGGTCTGTACGCCATCCGGTCCTTTCAATGGAGGAACGATCTCCCAATGCTGGTGACGTGTAATATCTTTGTCATAGGTGTTCACAAGATAGCTGACCAGTGCTGTCGTAATGGAGCCGACCACTTCGTCGCCTTCCTTATTCCCCAGCTGTCCGATCGCCTGATCGTTTTGCGTGAAGGATGCCGGGTCAATCAGGCCTTCTGCATACAGCTTGTTCATGTACTCCAGCCCTTTTCTCCACTCATCCTTGTTTGCTGCAAAATCAACCTTGCCATCGTTCACGATCAGGTATTTATCGTTATCATTGTAAATAAAGCTGTTCATCAGGTAGGCATCAATGTTGCCGTTCCATACATACTTGTTCGGTGCGCCAGTGAGAGGAATCTCATCTGCCTTGCCGTTACCGTTGGGGTCCTGCTCTTTGAACGCCTTCAGCACCGTGTACAGTTCATCCGTCGTTGTTGGCATTTTCAGGCCCAGGTTATCGAGCCATTCCGTGTTGATCCAATATTTCTGTGCGTACGTACAGTGGTAACATTCGTTGAAAATCGGCAGGGCATAGATGTTGCCGTCCGGAGCTGTGATGGCTTCTTTGAAATACGGTTTCTCTTCCATGATCTTGGTCAGATTCGGGCCATATTCCTTAATCAGATCCTGCAGCGGAAGGAACACGCCTTGTTTTCCATAGTTCTGAAGATCTGAGGTGGTGAACTTGCCGTGAAGGAACACTTCGGGATAATCACCACTGGCGAGCAGCAATTGTCTGCGGTCCTGCAATGCGTCTGTCGGGGCCAGATCCCATTTCAGGGTAACGTCGAACTTGTCTTCGATAAATTGGGTGAACTCATTCTCTTCCATGGACGCTTTGCCTTGCGGGGCAAAGAAAGTCATCGTTACAGGGCCACCGCTCTCGCCGCTACCGTCGCTAGCTGCACCCGATTCTTCGGATGAACCGCATGCGGACAACAAAGCCATTGAAGCAAAGACCAGAAACAACATCGAAATCCAAGATTTTCTCAATCTGACTCCTCCTTTTTGTTCAAAACGGCATACAACTCGTTTACTGCACGTATAAAACCGATCCCGGAAGCCGGCGTGTTCCTTCCACCTCCTTTCAAGAGGCCAGCCGGGCATCATTGCTGTGAATTATCCCTTGAGGGAACCCACCATGACCCCTTTGACAAAATGCTTCTGTACAAACGGATACATGATCAAAATTGGAATACTTGCGACAACGATAAGTGCATATTTCAATACCTGCTCGAAGCCCTGATCTCGCATCTGCTGACTGGTATTGGCGAGCATCGCCGGATCAGCCGCATTCAGGATGAGCAGATTGCGCAGCACGTATTGCAGCGGGAACAACTTTTCGGAACGCAGATAGATCAGAGCGTCAAAATACGCATTCCAGTGACCTACGGCATACATGAGTGTCATAACAGCCAGGATGGGCTTCGACAACGGAAGAACGACACTGATCAAATACCGGATATCCCGGCAGCCGTCCATTTCCGCCGCTTCTCCGAGCTCTTCCGGGATGGAAGACTGGAAGAAGGTTCTCGCGACGATGACCTGGAACACCGCGAGCGCCCCTGGCAGCCACATCGCCCAGCGTGTATCGAGCAGGTGCAGGTCCTTCATCAGGAGGTAGGTTGGAATCAAACCGCCATCAAAGAACATCGTAATCATCATGAAAATGATAATGGCCCCTCGTCCATAGAACGACTTGCGTGACAAGGGATAAGCCAGCATGACGGTCAGTGCCACGTTAATGAATGTGCCGACCACGGTGTAGATGATCGTGTTGTAGAAACCGAGCATGAGCTGCTGGCTTTTGAAAATGGAGATGTATGCCTTGATGTTAAAGTCCACCGGGAACAGCCACACCTGACCGGATGTAACGGCTCGTGAAGAGCTAAATGAAGAACTGATGATATACAAGAGGGGGTAAAATACCGTTAACAGTATGGCGAACAGAAAGATATAGTTGAGTGTCATGAAGATGCGGTCACCTAGCGGATCCTTGATCCGGTTACGATTAAACAGGTTGAACATGGATGAGCTCCTCCTTTACCACAAGCTGTTCTGGGATACTTTGCGGGAAATGCCGTTGACGATGATCAGCAGGATCAGATTGATAATGGAGTTGAACAACCCTACTGCCGAGGAGAAGCTGAAATTGGCACCGATCAGACCAACCTTGTACACGTACGTGGAGATGACCTCCGATGCGCTTGTGTTGAGCGGATTCTGCATCAGATATATTTTTTCAAAGCCGACACCCATAATGCTGCCCAAACTCAGAATCAGCATGATAACGGTGACTGGAACGAGCGTTGGAAGGTCGATATGCCATATTTTCCGAAGCCTTGAAGCCCCGTCCATCTTCGCTGCCTCATACAGTGATGGATCCACACCAGCAAGGGCGGCGATGTATATGATGGATGAATATCCCATGCCCTGCCATACACCGGACCAGACATAGATGGATTTGAAGTATTCCGGAATGCCCATGAAGTTGGTCATCGGGAAGCCGAGCAGCGTGAACAGCTTGTCTACCACGCCCACATGCGGGGACAGCATTAGAATAATAATGGATACCATCACGACCGTGGAGATAAAATGCGGAGCGTAAGTGACCATCTGCACGGTCTTCTTAAAGTAACCCGTTCGGATCTCATTCAGCGCCAGCGCAAGCAGGATCGGAATGGGGAATCCGGCGATCAGGGAGTAGAAGCTGATGCCGATCGTATTTTTGATCAGGAGCCAGAAGTTGGGGGATTCGAAGAATGCTTCGAAGTGTTTGAATCCGACCCAAGGACTTCCCCAGATCCCTTTGACTACACTAAAATCCTTAAAGGCGATCTGGACCCCAACCATGGGAATGTACTTGAAGATCAACAGATACAACACGGGAGGCAGAACGAGCAGATAGAGCTCCCAATGTTTCTTGAGGCTTTTGATGAATGGATGCTGCCTTTTGGGCTCCACCTGATTCCTTTGCTGGAGCTCCAGGCTGGCGGGTATGCTTTCCGTAGCTCGACTCATTTGCGTCACTCCTTCTACACCTCAAGTGTAATAATACATTACATTTACTTCTCTTAAACATCCTGTTTTTCGATCAAATTGATATTTTAGCGCTAACCGTGTTAGTAATAGTATCAGGTAGCGCTTTCCTGATTCGATAGTACATGGAATCTAGTTTTTTGATCAATTCGTAATTTTCTCCCACCTCTCCATATTCCATAAATCCTTGTGGCACAAGCATTTTTGCGCCTTTATTATGTGGAATTCCACCTCCATATACTGAAATACAAAAATCCCGGAGGCCCTGATTTCTCCCCCGGAATTCACATGCCATCTACCCACGTGTTAACAATCTGAACGTATGCGTGATCGGCGCTGTCCCCGAAATAGCCGATGGTGGCAGATCAACAACAAGTCCATTTTCCGTCTGCTGATACGAAATTACGTCATTGGTACCAATAAGTTCGACTCGCTCTACTTTCTCCAAATAAGGGATGATGACTTGTGCTTCTACTGCTTCGTTCTCGTTTCTGTATAAACGGAAGGCGTACACGGTGTTGATCTCTTCCTTCTGTGTAAAGGCCCAATCCTTCGTAAAATAAGGTCCGCAGATCCGGGTTCCATAGATCCCTTCACCGTGGATGTTGAGCCATTCACCAAGTGCCTTGATGCCCCTCACTGCCCCTTTGGGAAGGCGACCATCCGGCTGCGGTCCAACATTCAGCGCCAGGTTGCCGCCCTTGGACACCACTTCCAGCAAAATGTGTGCCAGCTGTCTTCCCGATTTATACTGGTCATCAAATCCGAAGGCGAAGGAATTCCCTACTGTAATGCAGCTCTCCCAAGGGATATTCATCGGGTGTTCCGGGATGGTCTGCTCTGGGGTAACAATATTCTCATATGGCCCACCTACCGTGCGGTCTGCTGACAGAAGCCATGGCTGCGTTGTCTGACGTGCCCGCTCCACAACTTCTCCAAGTCTGATATCCTGGCCGTGGCGACCCTCACGTACCCAACCGGCATCCAGCCATAGACATTCGATCCGGCCATAATTCGTCAGCAGCTCCATAATCTGCTCATGTGTGAACTCCACGAATTTCTCCCACAGCCACGGATACTTGTGGGGATCGTAGGATGGTCCGCGCCACATGTGGCTTCCGCGCTCCATTCCAGGTGCCCAATAATATGGGGTATGCCAGTCCGCTTTGGAGAAATACGCCGAGATCCCCAGTCCCTTGGCCCGGAATGCGTCAAAGAGTACTCTGCAGATGTCCGCATATTTATGGGTATGAAACGGGGTATCCTTGCCCGTGATCCGATAATCGGTTGTATGGGTGTCCCACATGCAGAAACCGTCGTGGTGCTTCGTCGTGAACAGGAAGTATTTGAAGCCATTGTCTGCTGCCATCTGTGCCCATTCTTCGGGTTGGAAACGGATCGGGTTAAAGGTTTTGTTCAGATCGAAATATTCCCGCTTGAAATGCTCCATGTCGTCCGTCCAGTCGATGTCATCACGCGACCAATCGCCATCCTCATCGCTCAGTGCCCAGGACTCCACGAGTCCAAGCTGGGAATAGGGACCCCAGTGCATCATCAGCCCCAGCTTCTGGTCCTTGAACCACTCCAGCCGCTCAAGGAGCAGCGGATCATCCGGTTTGACCCATTCTTCCTCTTTGCTAAAATTGTGCACCCCGGCTTCAACGACCTGTTCTTCCTGTTCCAGCACCACGTCTTTGGTTTCGCTCATCCCGTTCATCTCCTTTGGATTAGATGTCATAAGCTGAATAAATAGCTTTACCCTGGGCCACTGCGCGGTCAGAACCATCCTCCGATCGCTGTTATCCCCGGATTTTTTGGATTCCCTTTTCCTGCAGGGAAAATCCAGGGATAAACGCGACCGCTTCGCTTCTTCAGATTGGTTCTGCACTCTCCGTTATCGTGTAACGGTTTAGTTCAACTGAGAAAGGCATATAAACCCTGTCGCTTTGTTCCTTAAGATCGGTTTTGCACTCTCTATTTGCATAAACGTTATTTTAAAGAAGTCGCTTTTAACCAGAACATGATCGAGCAATTTGCCATCTTCGGCTCATCGTTATCTAGGACCTCTCGATTTCTCGTTTCAGTTACAGTGAAATTTCGCGTCCCTCGCGTGCTGACTCGTAGATGGCACAGAGCATTTTCATCACTTCCACGCCGTCCTCTACGGGACTAAGCGTTTCCTTGCGGCCCTGTGTGCTGTCGATAAAATGGTTGATCTCATTGCGGAACGAGCCCATAAAATCGAAGGATTTGAAATCGACTTGTGGGGTCATGTTCAAAATGGTGTTGAATTTCTCGCTAATGATCGAGATTTCCGGCTCCAATTCGGCACCGCCCTTGTCGCCGTACAGTTTGACTGAGGTTTCATCCGCTTTCGCATGAAGTGTGAAGCTGACATCCACAAGCAGGCTTGCCCCATTTTCGAAACGAATTAGGGCATTCGCCATGTCCTCAACCGTGTTCTGGTCAGCGTCATAGTCTGCGGCTTTGTAAAAGGACAGATTCTTGATATGGGCACGATTGCCGAGTCGATTGGACACGTTGGCAGAAACGGATTTCACCTTTGGTCTGCCCATCAGGTACCAGCAAATATCGATGACATGCACGCCAATATCAATCAGCGGACCGCCGCCGGATCGATTAATATCCGAGAACCAGCCGCCCGGGTTACCGAGGCGACGCAGGCTGGATGCTTTGGCATAATAGATCTCGCCCAGCTCACCCGCATCAATGAACTTCTTCAGAATCTGCGCATTGTCGCTATAGCGGCGTACAAAACCGACCTGCAGCAGCTTGCCGCTGCGATGAACGGCTTTCTCTACTTCGAGGGCATCTTCTACGGTTTGGCATAGCGGCTTCTCACACAGCACGTTTTTGCCCGCGTCCAGTGCGGCAATGCTGATCTCTGCGTGTGAATCATTCCATGTACAGATGCTGACGGAGTGAATCTCCGGCAAAGCCAGCAGTTCCTTGTAGTCGGTGAATACATGAGTTGCATCATATTTTTTCGCCATGTCTGCGGCACGTGCTTCATTCAGGTCACATATGGCGTATATTTCAACGTCTGGATTACTGGCATAGGCTTGCAGGTGGCAATCGGATATTGATCCGGCACCGATGACGGCGACTTTCAATTTGGACATTGTGCTGATCCCTCCATAAATAAAATTAGTCACACATTAACACTACGCTGGCAGAACCACCTTCCGATCGCTGTTATCCCCAGATTATTCAATGACTTTATAAAGGTGGAAATCCGGGGATAGCGTATGCTTCCGGAGCAGCTTTCTTGCAGAAAGCTTTTAGGTGCACGCTCCGCTTCTCCAGAATCGAATTCGCCCCTACACTACTTCCACAAATTTTAACAATTAGGCCATGCTTAATATCAATTTATTTAAAACAAGTACTCAGCCCTATGCCTCTTCCCATAGGCGGCGAACGTTATCCATCGCAATGCGTGAAGCCGTTTTGCAATTTTCCATACCCTCGAATTCAACCGAAATATATCCGTCATACCCGGATTGCTTCAGTACACGGAACACCTCAGGCATGTCGATGTCGCCATGGCCCACAATGGCACCGCGCAGGTAATTGCCGTGCGAGGTTTGGAACCAGCCTTCACCGGGATTGCGGTAAGAAGATCTCCAGTAGAAGTCCTTGGCGTGCACAATCGACGCGTATGGAATGTTATTTTTCACAGCACTCACCGGATCTTCATCTACACAGAGAAAATTACCGACATCCAGCGTAGTTTTGAAATTCTCCCGTGCCGTTTCATGCAGCAAACGCTGAATCCGCTCGCTGGATTGCACATAATACCCGTGATTCTCCACACTCGTTGTAATTCCGAAACCTGCCGCATAATCTGCAATTTGCTGACAGGCCTGCACCAGTACCGGCAGGTCCGTTTCAAACTGCGCTACAGTCCCTTCTTCAGCCGGACGAAAAGCTACATCATGACGCATGAGCTTAACACCCAGCGCAGCCGCCGCATCCACATGCCGCATCACATTCTGTATCTCTTGCTCCAGCGCAGCCGCGTCCTCCTGTACAACGAAGTTTGCGCCAATCGCATAATTGGAAATGTCGATTCCGACTTCTTCTGCCGTGTGTTTAATTTCATCAATCAACTCTGGATTGTCGATCAGACTGAATCCCATCGGTACAATCTCCACATGCTCGCCGCCCTGCTCGGCAATAAATCGGATAGCATCCGGCACGGTCAATTCCTTGCGATCAAGCGCCTGCTGCAGACTGTAGGTACTAAGTCCAACTTTCATACTTCACCTCATCCTCTCTTGTAGTCGATGACCATACCCAACGTATACCTTTTTCCGGATGGCTCGACAATTCCCAATAATCGTTTGCTATGCTTTTTTCCTTTTCCTAGCCCAAATCTGCCTTATTTACAAAAGTTACTGCCTGATCGGTCGTCTTATGCAGTTCAAACACGATGATTTCATTTACACCTTGGCGCAGCAGCGGCGCAGGGACGTACAAGGTTTTTTGCGGCCCTTTATCCCAATATCGCCCCAGATTGAAGCCGTTTACATAAACCACACCCTTGGTCCAATGGTCCAGTCGCAGAAAGGTATCCTGCGCTTCGTTGACTTGAAAGTTCCCCCGGTAAAATGCCGGACCCTCCATATCTGTAGATCGTTCGCCGAATTGCAATCCGGATAGCTCTGTCAGCGGCAGACAATGAATGGTCCAATCAAATAGGAATTGAAAACCATGACGTACTCCCTCTGTAATGCCCTTCGGATCTCTCAGGTAAGGTCCATAGTTGATTCGCCCCATGTTTTCAACAAGGATCGTAATGTCCGCACCCTCTTCTGGCACTTCAAAGAATACTGACAAAGCATCGTTGCCGCGTTCCAGCACGCCCTGGAATTGTCCATCCACAAATACCAGCGCACGGTCATGCACCTCTTGAACCACCAGCTCCTGTCGCTCTCTTGGCCCGGAAATTCGGGTTTGGTACAAAATAAATCCATAATCCTGACCGAGCTTTTCCATCGGTTCCGGATTGGTTCGCTGAACTGGGACCGAGATATTGTCCACCTGTCTCAACAGTTCTGCCTGTTCCGTCAACTCCACTCGCCCGTAGGCAAAGGTGCCCTTTGATTCAGGCAGCACAAGCTCTCCCATATCGCGGCCGCTATACCGGGCAATAAGCTCACGTACTGCATGGAATTTTGCTGTCGGCTCCCCTGATTCGCTAAGCAGAGAGTCGTAATCATAACTTGTAATGGTTGGCTCGTATTGATTCTTTTGCTGACAGTTTGCCCCGTTGTAGAATCCGAAGTTTGTTCCGCCATGGAACATATAAAAGTTAACTGAAGCTCTTTCTTGCAGCATCTCTTCGAATACACCAGCTACGTCCTCTGCACCACGAGTGTGATGTGATTCTCCCCAGTGATCAAACCAACCGTTCCAGTACTCCATACACATCAATGGTTCTTCGGCTTGATATGTACGCAGCTTGGCAAAAGCCCCTTGCGTCCCTGAGCCAAAATTGACCGTAGCCAGGTGCCCTGGCACTGATCCGGCCTGCAGCATGTGGTCTGTCGGACCATCCGAGGTAAAGAGCAGTACATCGATACCACGCCGCACCATGCCGTCGCGCAAATATTTCAGGTAACTCGCATCATTTCCGAAGCTGCCGTATTCGTTTTCGATCTGCATCGCGATGATTGGTCCGCCTCGGGTGCTGAGGAACGGTTGCAATTTGGGCAAAAGCACATCATAATAACGGTCCACATTCGCCAGAAACTGCTCATCATTACATCGAAGACGTATGGCATCATCAGCCAGCAGCCAGGAAGGCAATCCCCCGAATTCCCATTCGGCACATATATAAGGACTCGGACGGACAATCACATACAGACCCACATCTGCTGCAATTTGAATAAAACGCTCCAGATCCGCCATGCCTTCAAAACGATACTGTCCCGGCTGTGGTTCATGAAAATTCCACGGCACGTATGTCTCCACGGTATTAAATCCGCAAGCCTTCAGCTTCAATAGCCGGTCTTCCCAATATTCAGGGACTACCCTGAAATAATGGATGGCTCCTGACAAAATTTGAACAGGCTTGTTATCATACATGAATTGTGAACCTTGATAGGTCAGAACCGCCATGCTACACCTCTCCCCGCTCGCTCAGATACACACCCAGCCTGGTCAACGTAGGGTACCACCTGGATTGATGAATGGTTAGTCGAACCCTTCTCGATGTGACTCTCGGAAAGCGACAAATTCGTTTGTACCCTACAATCGTTCCGGTATATATCTCATCCCAGGTACCGTCTGGCCTGCTAACCTCCAGTGTAAAACGCTCAATCCGTTGACCTATCTGGATCTGTTCCATCAGCACAACCCGGTCAAATGCTGTCTCCGTCAGCAAATCCACCTCAATCCAGGCCTGCTCTGTTCCTTCGCGCGGACACCAATACGTATCCCGCTGTTCACTCAGCACTTGCAAGACTTCATGTTGTTCATCCATCGTCTCCGATGCTTCAGCCTGTGCATGCCATGCCAGGTCTTCCTGAAACGTGGTACGCAGGACGTCTCCCAACTCCTGAAGCCGTTCCACATCCCGTTCATGAATAAGGCCACGTGTATCCGGCGGCAGGTTGAGCAGAAAACTGGCATTGCCCCCTACTGCGCCGTAGTAAACGGTGAGCAGCTCTTCTAGCGTTTTGACCTGAGTATCCTCGCTTGCATGATAGAACCACCCTGGACGAATGGATGTATTCACCTCGGCAGGGTACCAGATCAGTTGGGCACCTAGATCACGGATGACCTCTCTGCTTCCCAAATCACTGTCCTGCGTATTGACCCTTCTAGCAAACTCCCCATCATCCACCTGCTGGGACTGCTCCTGAATTTTCTCATTATCCTGCATATGCGCCGGCACAACACTCCATTCCGATTCTCGTGTATGACCAGCCTCGTTGCCGCACCAGCGGACATCCGGGCCGCATACCGAGATCACAGCTTCCGGCTGGAGTTCCCGGATAAGCGCATAGTAAGCGTCCCAGTCGTAGACCTGCCTTTTGCCATTCGGACCTTCGCCGCATGCTCCGTCAAACCACACACAGAAGATATCGCCATAATTGGTGAGCAGCTCGCGCAGCTGATGGAGGAAAAACTCGTTATACCTCTCTGAATCCCCGTATGATGCCTCATGACGATCCCAGGGGGACAAATAAATGCCAAATTTCAAGCCGCCCTCACGGCAGGCATCGGCCACTTCTTTTACCAGATCACCTGTGCCGCTTCTCCACGGACTGGCTGCGACTGTATGCTCGGTAAACTGACTTGGCCACAGACAAAACCCATCATGATGCTTGCATGTCAGGATCAATCCCTTCATACCTGCCGCCTTACACGTCTCCACCCATTGCTCTGCGCTGAGTTCCGAAGGATTGAAGATTGCTGGGCTTTCTTCGCCAGTCCCCCATTCGCGATCCGTGAATGTATTTACCGTAAAATGAATAAAGGCGTAGAACTCCATCTCCTGCCATTCCAGCTGGCGCTTGGAAGGACTGACTTGTGCTGCAGCTTTGACCCAATCGGCTGCTTGTAGGCCATGACTCATCGTGTATCACTCCCGTCATTCGTGGATTGGAATGCACTTAACAGATGCTGTTTGGCTTCTTCAACCATCTGCGGATGAATGGGCTTATGAAAACTGCCTTCATATCGGACACCTGAACCCATATGTATTTCCGTGATTCCCGTTTGCCTCACCAAATCCCTAATCCTATCCAAGGTTACTCCTGAGCCAGCCATTACCGTTATATCCAACGCCTGACTCAGTTCATGGAGCTGTTTCAATTCAGAAATGGCTTCAGGTGCTGTCCGTTTTCCTCCAGATGTCAGTACACGTTCTACTGGTCCCAGCGTGCTGATGGAATGGAGTGTTCCTGTCAGACTTGCGCTCACATCTATGGCTCGATGAAATGTAACACCAAGTCCCTGTGCTTCGGCTAGACATGACTCCATGGCTGCAAGATCAACCTCTCCGCCTTCCGACAAGGCACCGACTACAATGCCAGATGCTCCAAGTTCTCTAGCTGTACGCACCTCCTGGGTCATAACACGGATGTCCTCGGCGCTATAGCAGAACGAGCGGCTATGCGGACGAATCATGACATATACCGGAATGGAAACTTGGGACACCACTTGCTGGGTAATGCCAACGCTGGGGGTAAGGCCTCCTTCAGACATGGCAGAGACCAATTCAATTCGATCTGCTCCACCCTGCTCGGCTGCCCTGGCGTCTGCTGCATCTACTGCAATCACTTCCAATATGGGCTGTCTCTTCATTGGATAACTCCCTTCGTTCCTTCCAATATATAAGTCCTTGAGGCTTCTCACCATTCACAAAGCGTCCGGTTTTTTGACCTTTTGTGCCTACTGGCCGAGTGGTATAATCTGTGACAACAAGTTCAAGGCGGTGATTCCATGGATACGGATGTGATCTTTCCCAATATGACGAGCACACTGCAAGTTACGGGTTGTCATTTTGGCAGGAAATCACCCGGTTGGGTCTATCCAAAGCACCATCATCATTTATATGAAGTTCTGTATTGCCAATCTGGAGAAGGCAGAATGCTGATCGGTGCGGATGAAATTCTGCTTGGTCCAGGAGACTGGTTCTTCATCCGTGCAGGTGCCAGACACCAGATGGAGAACGCCCATACCAATGAGTCCACAGGCGACATGGAGCCGATCCATCATTCACGCTTTGACTTTTTTAATATTCACTTCGACATAGATGATTCTGAACTGCGAAGAACGCTGAGCATGCAGGAATATCGCCTGATTCCCCACAGCAAGGCAGCTGCCACTGAACTGCCTGCCTATGTAGCCAAGATTGAACGGGAGATGCAGCACAGTCTGTCCTCGACTTCCCTGTCAGCTGCAAATGGCTCAGAAACCAGAATCACCCTGACCTCTGTTCAGAAAATGGCGCTGCAAGCCTACATCCTCCTGATCATTCAGGAGATCATCCTGCTGCAATCCGAAGAAGCTGATTCTATCCCGGACGCCATACCTGAGGTCACCATGCATAAGGCGGATACTGCACATCGCATCGAAGAGCAGCTGCTGAACATGATTTCGAGTGAAGGTTCCATCTCACAGATGGCCGAGGAGCTGAATCTCAGCCGCAGCCAGTGCACCAAAATATTCAAAGAAATATACGGTATCTCCCCTCGGCAATATGTCACGGAGAAGAAGCTTAACCATGCAAAACAACTGCTCGTCAGTACCAACAAGACCATTGAGGATATCGCAGATGAACTTGGCTATCACTCCGTGAGCCACTTCTCCAGGCAATTCAGACGGGGTACCGGACTCTCACCGAACCAGTTCCGTCCACGCCCTATGACATAAGGACCGTCAAAGCGCATCACTTGTGCATTGGCGGTCCTTATTCCTCGCTATTGATTAACGGTCAGTTTCCAAAACGCAATCCGATCCCTGTTCCATGTATAGGTAACATACAGTTCCTTCCCCTTGGATATGATGGCCGGATAGGAATATTCCCCCGGTTCGTTTTCCAGTATGAATTCATCACCCCAAGTTCGGCCATTATCGACTGAAAAAGCAAAAACCAAAGGAGTTCGCGGGCTATCCGTCGCATACCCACTGACCGGATTGTAGACAAGCGCAAGCAAACCGTCCTCCATCAACGTGGCATCAATTCCGCTATTGTTGTTTGGCAGCTCTGTCTGGTAAGCCTCACACCAGGTCCATCCACCATCATCCGAATCACTGCGATAAATAAACCCCTCGGTGCTGCGCAGCAGCATATGCACACGCTTCTCGCCGGAAGACCACAATGTGGGCTGGATCAACCCTTTGGCAAACCAGTGCTCTGTCCCAACATAGGTGGACAGATCCATCGGTACATCAGCACTCTTCGTCCATGTGCTCCCATGATCTGTCGAGATATCGACAAACGACTCCCAGATCTGGTGGCCTGGAACCTCAGAGTCAGGTCGTTCAATGGAAGCTGGAGCCAAAATCGTCCCATCCTCCAGTTGAAGAGGCTTGTTGCGGACCGGACCGCGTCCACCCCGATCTCCAGGCACCAGTTCTTGGGGCGCGCTCCACGCATGCCCACCGTCCTCCGAGCGAATGATGCGGGTATGCCAATCCGTAATCTCGTGCCCTACCTTGTAAAACAACATCAGCGAATCACCCAGTACGAACAGCACAGGGTTCCAGTGAGCAATGCCTTCTTCATCTGCAACTTTGCGCGGAGCGGACCATGATCCATCTTCCTGCCTTGCCACCCAGATTGCGACATCACTTGCCTTCTCATGACTGCCCGCAAACCAAGCAGCGAGTACCACTCCATCCGGTGAAACAGCAACGGTGGAAGCATGACTGCTCTGAAAAGGCTGACCTTCATGAAAGACATACTGCTTGTCGGCAATGATCTTCATCAATGGATTCTCCTTTGGATGATCACAATTTGTTATTTTTGTTATTTTAATATCGTTATTATAATTTAGGTTTAGTCTAAAACGTTAGGTTCAGCACGTCAATACAAAAAAAGACACCCCGGAGGGTGTCTATCTTGCCTTGATTTCCTAATTGGTCATCCAGGCTTTTTTTATTTTTTGCGACGAGCCTTCGTCATTCGATTAAACATAATAAGTGCGGCAATCACCATGGCAATCATGGCGATACTACTAGCTGATTCTTGCGACATGCCGAACAGCATACCCAGGTTGGTTACCAGGCTTCTTACAATCAACGCCACTGCAATCAGCAGGATTGGACTCCAAAAATTATACCTTCTCATATCCTTCGCAACACTCCTGACCAGATTGTTCAGAATTCCAGGATCTCCTAACAACATCATAACAGTCAGCCTGTCCAGTGACAACATGCCCATCACGGGATGACTATATGCCTGTGCTAGACCTGTTTGAATTCAATCCAGTCGATCTGCAGACCCGGTTTGGTGAAGTCCAGCTTCAACTCATACAGCCCTGCTTCCAGTTCTACTTTTACAAGCTTCTGTCTGATCCATTTGCCTTCTGTACCATTGGTCTGAATGGTCGTCATCAACTGGTCATTCAAAAGCACATTACATGCGCTTTGCGCCAGTTCCGGCTCAGGGGACATGATCTGTACGATAATCCGATATTGGCCTGCCTCGTCCACTTTCATGTAGACTGGCTCGCTTACAGCAGGCTTCACCTGTGCATTCTCAGCCAGAGCCTGGGCCCGGTCGGCAGCAAGGGATGCATTGGCCTGGAAGGAAGCCACGTTCTCCACGATTTCGTGTTTTCTCGAGGAAACCGGTGCATTCATGATGAACTTGCAAATATTGATCGCCGAGCGCTGGAGCTCTCCGCGTGTCAGGGTTCCATTTGCCAGGGATTCAATCGTGTTATCATCCCAGCCGTTAATCTCTGCGCCATAGTTCGGCACAACCATGTACAGATCGTTCTGGGCACGAATCATCCAGTTTGTATATTTGCGGTCAGCCTCTCCGCCTTCGACCACATCGTTCATAATGGCCCACCAGTCTGTCATAACAATCCCGTCGAAATTCCACTCTCCACGAAGAATGGTCGTGTTCAGATCGTAGTTGGATGCAGCCCAGTGTCCGTTAATCGGGTTGTAGGAGGTCATGATGGAATTGGCGCCGCCTTGTTTCACGGCAATTTCGAACCCTTTCAGGTAAATCTCACGCAGGGCACGCTCCGAGACTACCGCATCGACCTTGCTGCGGTGTTTCTCCTGATTGTTGCAGGCAAAGTGCTTCAGGGTTGCGTTGGATCCGCCCTTCATAATACCTTTCGTGCATGCTGCCGCAAATACACCCGAGATCAGCGGGTCTTCGGAGAAGTACTCGAAGTTACGACCGTTGAGCGGGCTGCGGCGAATATTGAGTCCAGGTCCGAGCAGGGTATCCACCTGATTTCTTAGCAGCTCCTGGCCTTCCATGACGTACAGCTCTTCAACCAGATCGGTATTCCATGTTGCTGCCAGCAGCGTACCGATCGAGACTTGTGTCGCTTTCTCCCCACTATCCATACGAATGCCGGACGGGCCATCCGCTGTGCAGGCTACAGGAATGCCGTAGTTAAACAGGCTGTCGCTGACACCACCGAATGCGGACGCTGTACCAGAGGTAACAAGCGGACTGCTCATACCTTCGCCTCGTACGATCGCAGCCAGATCCTGATCGCTCAATTGGGCGATGAAGGCTTCCAGACTGACTTTTCCGTTTTTGACATCGCTCAATTTGTAACCTTGGTTACCCGTTTGCTCCAGCGTTTGAGGCAGATTTTGCCCAATCCGGTCTGCCATCGAAACCTGACGCTTCGGCACGTCTACATAAATGAGCTCGTACGACCCATCCGCCTTGCGAGCACCAGGCTTCATCCGAGTGAAATCTTCGGTTGGGGCCATCGCCTCTTGCAGCTGC
Source organism: Paenibacillus sp. P13VS (assembly GCF_015143645.1). Lineage (NCBI taxonomy): Bacteria > Bacillati > Bacillota > Bacilli > Caryophanales > Paenibacillaceae > Paenibacillus > Paenibacillus sp. P13VS. The sequence goes on from NZ_WYEV01000010.1 coordinate 77,045, forward strand.
TCTACCAATTGAATCGTTTCTACGATGTACCCATCCTGACCGTCAATTTCGATGTGGTCGGCTTGTTTTACACTGGTACCGACATGCAATCGATACGTGCCTTCTTCGAGAACGTAAGCAGATGCATATCCTGTGACGCCTGCATCATCATAGGATGCCATGGTATGTACCGGGAAGCTTACCGTCAGCAATTCTGATTCTCCAGGCTGGAGCAGTCCTGTTTTGCCGAAGGCAGCCAAAGCCTTCACAGGTTGTCCCAACTTGCCCTGTGGTGCTTCGTAGTACACTTGTACAACCTCTTTGCCCGCATATGTTGTGCCCGAGTTGGTCACGTTTACACGAACTTCAATGAAGGTTTGGCCTTCTCTGGAAATCGTGCGAGCATCTTGCGGTTGAATGGCAAACGTCGTATAAGACAGGCCGTAACCGAATTCAAATTGCACCTTTTCAGGTCGAAACGTTTCGAAATAACGATAACCCACATAAATATCTTCCTGATACAGGTTCTTGAACTCGTTGCCATAGTTAATTGTTGAAGGGTAATCCTCGATGGAATACGCAATCGTATCCGTCAGTTTACCGCTCGGTGTAACGTCACCCGCCAGTACATCAGCAATTGCGTTACCACCCTCCATACCACCATGCCAGGAGTAGATGACGCCCTGAACCGGATGTACATACGTTTCGTTCAACCAGCTCATATCGATAATGTTGGAGACATTCAGCACCACAATGGTATGTTCAAAATGCGCTGTAACCTGCTTCAGCATGGCTTTCTCATCTTCGGTCAGCTGGTAACTGCCTGGTGCATCGGCGTTATCCTGATCTTCCCCAGCAGTACGTCCAATGACCACGATGGCTTTGCCGGACTTGCTTCTTGCCTGTGCAACCAATTCATCGGTCAGTGGCATTTCCTTCTGGTTCCAAGGCTCAGCGGCCCATACTTTACCGCCATCATCAAATGGATTTTCCTCAATCCACTTTTCATAAACGGCTGCCAGCTCTTCATTAACGGTGATATTCTTCTTGCTGCGAAGCCCATCCAGCAGGTTCGTTGTATATGCTACATGCACGCTTCCGCCTGAACCCGTGCCGCTGCGATAGTAGTTAACTTGAATCCGGCCAAAAACTGAAACGTTTTCGTTGTCACGAAGAGGAAGTACCTGACCTTCGTTTCTCAATAGTACCGCGCCTTCTGCGGCAACCGTGCGGCTAAATTCTGCAAACCCTTCCAATGGAACCCCGATTTGATGTGTACTCAATGATTTCCCTCCTGATTGTTCTCCCCATAATCCATGAATCGCTATCCCTATTCAGTGATTTGGTAGATTCACTTGTGCATAGTCCCATATTAACAGATTCTATAGAAGAAAATAACTCAAGAAACCGCTTTTTCACATTGTCGACATGACATTTTAGAAAAATTAAACCAAAAAGCCACGAACGCAATCCGTCCGTGACTTATTAATTCGTTTCAAACTGCTACTCAAGTCGTCAGCTTCGCATATAGAAGGAAGAATAACATATCTTCACCCACGATAACGTAGTTCGGAACCTGATAGATCAGATCTACAATGACAAATGCAGCCAGCACGCCAACCATCGTTACCAGATGAACCGGACGAAGTCTTAAGTGCGCATGTCGGTAACGATGGAACACGAGCGAGGTTGACAGGAAGTACAGCAGTACAGATCCGAAGCCAAAACCCAGCATGAATACATAGTTAAGCTCATTCAGGTACAGCAGTTGAATGGAAGCGGCGATCATGCTCATTGAAATGTAGATGAACAGATGGCCATAGATGATCGCTTGCCCGGCCGTCTGAATTTCCTTGCTGACCTTTTTCTCCACGTTATCGAAATACTGCCACCACATCGCAATGACGAATATGGAAGTAAAAGCAGCAAACAGGATGGATCTCAGATCCCAGTGATCTGCCTGCAGTACAGCAATAATACTAATTACCGACTCACCGAGCAGGATAAGTGTAAAGAGTGCAAAGCGTTCGAGCAGGTGATGCGTCTGGATCGGTACCTTCACCAGATTTTTGCGCCCAATCAGCGGAAGCACGATATCTACGGCAATCCCCGCATACAGCACAACGTAACGCACCCAGGAATCGAAGAACAGGGAACCGGAGGAGATTAGGATACCGATGATAAAGCAGATGCCGAGATAGCGGGCGGCCTGTTGTTGATGTGTGCTTTTGGACTTGTGAACCGTAAGATACTGAATCGCGGTAAACGCCCTTGAACCGATATACCCTACGAAGAATGACAGGTAATACTGATCAAAATGGGTGGAAAGACTTGCCGTCATCACGAGAACCGACAGAAGCTGAAGGATGAGAAAGATACGATGGCTGAGGACATCCTGACCGTATCGATTAATGAATAGGGTCTGGCCCACCCATGCCCACCAGACGGGGATGAAGATCAATACAAATTTCATTAGATATTCAAACGAAATAACGCCGTGTTCGGCATGCAGCAGGACATGTCCTGCCTTGGATACGGCTGCGACGAAGAGCAGATCGTAAAACAGCTCCAGCCAGGTAACCTTTTTCTCCATCATCCTTCGATGCTCCTTTGGGTTCAAGTCTTCATTTGTCTTATGTAAAAGTTAATCCATTCGCGGCCGGAACATCGTTCTGGCCGCTATGGTTTATATTGTCCGTTACTGAGCAGCTGTTGCAGGTTCCAACGTTCTTACCACAATCGGCTGCAGATTGCCTTCGATCTGTTCACGATATTGTTCGAACCACTCTGGCAGCATCAATTTCTCTCCGAGTGCATCAGCAGGTTCATCTTTGGCAAATCCCGGTGGATCTGTTGCAATCTCAAACAGGATTCCGCCTGCTTCTCTGAAGTAGATGGCATTGAAATATTGACGGTCGCGGACTGGGGTTGGTTGGTAGCCATATTGGTATACGGCCCCTCTCCATGCCTCATGCTCTTCAAAATCTTTGGCACGCCACGCAATGTGGTGTACTGTGCCTGAGCCGCCTACACCCAGAGGTATGCGGGTAACTGGAACGTCCACGACGTTACCGATATCTCCGCTGGAACGGAAACGGGCATACTCTTCATTTTCATCGACTCTGACGAATCCCAGAATGTTCTCTAGCGCATCCATTGTTCTCTGCGGATTCACACTGAATAATACAGCACCGCCGAAGCCTTTAATTGCTTTGTTTGCCGGAATGCCTTCATGCTCCCATGTGCTGGCAGCACCTTCTTCCCGTTCAACAAGCTCAAGCCGCAAGCCTTCACTGTCTTCGAATTGAAGAAGCTCTTCATTGAAGCGACTTGTTTTGGTTACCTCAATGTTATAACGTTCCAGCCGATCCTGCCAGAAGCCAATAGTCCCAGGAGGAATGACATAAGAGGTAATGCCGACTTGGCCACCGCCAATTTTGCCTCGAGGTGATCCGGCAGATGGGAAGAAGGTAATAATGGTTCCCGGGCTGCCTTGTTCATCCCCGAAGTACAGATGGTACACATCTGGTGCATCGAAATTGATTGTTTTTTTCACGAGACGAAGTCCCAGAACCCCAGCGTAAAAGTCGACATTGGCCTGTGGATCGCCCGCAAAAGCCGTAATATGATGGATACCTGCAGTTTGAAGTGTCATAATAAATTCCTCCTTGGATATGGTGGTTTTAGTTTTTTATTTATTGTAATTTGTATTATCTTTATTTTAAGATAAATGACCGATTGAATTTAGTTGTTGTTTTGGCTTGCTTGTTCCTGTTTCAATTTATCGGGAGTAACGTCATCGCCGTTCGGATCATAGATGGTGACATTCAGCAGAATATCATTGATCGAACCGCGAAAGATTTGCAGGTATTCCTGGCGCAGACGAATTTGTTCCGCTTTCTCCATCTCTGTCAGTTCTGCCTCTTTAGCTTTTCTGGAAAGTTCATTTATTCTGGTCAATGTTGGAATCATCATCTTGATCTCTCTCCTTGTAATTGGATTCAGATATTATTCTTTGGTGTCGTTTTCCTTTGAATTAAATATCTTAAATTAAAGATAAATCATTTTTGGAGTATTGTCAACACTTTTATCAAAATGAAATAGTAAAAGAAAAAAAGGCCCCATACGGAGTTTCCACTCCGATGTGAGCCCTTCTTCAATTCCGCTATGTTAAACCAGCTTTTGACCACAGTTGGGACAGAAGTTGGCTCCTTCATTTTTGGCACCACAGTTCGGACAGAAGTTCGGCTTCTTGGTTCCCTCAGAAGAAGCTCCTTCCTTGGGCACGGATGGTTGATCCGTGGTTTGGCCTGAACTGTTGTTATTATTGTTTTGATTCTGGCCTTGATTCTGGTTCATGTTCTTCATCATTTCGTTAGCCATATTCATACCCATCATCATGCCCGCCATATCCGATGCTGCGCCGCCGCCTTTCACCTTGCCGGATGCGATGCCATCCGTCATGCTAACCTGCTGGTATTTCTGCAGATTACCGATCATCTCATGCGAAGCGGTCTTCGTGATCATGTCCTGGATTTCTTGTGGGTAATTGAAACTCATCACCTGGAATCCGGTAATGCCAATCCCGATGTCCATCATTTGCATATCCAGGTCTTCTTGAATGCCTTTTGCAATCTCCGACGCGTTCGCCTGCAAGTTGAACATATCCTTGCCCTCACGGCTAATCCATTTCATAAGCAGCTGATCCAGTACAGAAGTCATGCGGATTTTGACATCCTCGACCAGATAGCTCTGCTTGATGCCAGCAATTTTATCAATGAGCGTGACGTAGTCACTCACCTTGAAGTTGAACGTACCGTTGGCCCGAATCGGCATTCCGCCCGGAAGCTGAGGTGTCGGAATCAGTACAGGGCTTTGCGTTCCCCAACGAACGGTAAATTCCTTTGTATTCACAAACAGCACTTCGACCCGCATGCCGCTGTTGAACCCGAATTTAAATCCTTTTAATGTAGACAGAAACGGAATGATCTCGGAATCAATATTAAATGAGCCTTCATCCTCAAAGATTCCCTCAACCTTGCCGTTGTTCAAAAAGATCGCATCCTGACCCGAACGGATAATCAGCTTACTGCCCTTCTTGATCTCCCGGTTGCTCCACTTCCAGAAAATCATGTCATCTCTGAATTCTTCCCATTCCACTACATTCGAAAATTGATTTTTGAAAAATCCCATATTCGTTCCCATCCCTTCTATGTGGTACTAATACAAATGTTAAAACGATCTGCTGCTTCCGCTATGTGAATGGCCGCCTCGGGTGGTACCTCCACCACCGCCGCCTCCGCCGCCGTTGTTATTGTTTCTTTCTATTTTTTGTTTGGTGACCGTGGTACGGATATACCGATCCTGACGATCAATGACACTGGAGGAACTGGAATCCTCATATGTCGCTCGATTAACAGTGACTCTTCCTCCTGAACGAAAGGCCATCACCCCAACAACGATTCCTCCGATGGCCACAGAAGCAGCGAGCTGAAACCAGGTTTTGAATAGAATGTTATCCGGGTTCACACCTGGTTTAATGCCCATGTATTCATAGGACAGGTCCAGATACTTCTCAAAGGCCAGTCTATAATTCCCGTCCGTTACATCCGGGGCTATTTTGGCTGTAATTTTGTCAGCCCTCCCGTTGTCGATATATTCTTCTCCTTTGTAAAAGCCAGCCAAATACATTTTTCGATTGTACATATCAAGTGTCAAAATGACCGTGTTTCCGTGGGCCTTATCGTAACCGGGCGCTCGCTCGTCGTAGAAATCCTCCGTTAGCAATTCTTCATTTTTGTGCTCTTCATTATTGGAAGTAAATATAATAAAATCCGTCTGCCTCTCAGCTCCATACTCATTCGCCAGTGCGTTCAATTCACTTTTCTCCTGCTCACTCAGCAGATTGGCCTCATCATAGATGAGATTTTTACTCTCGGCTGCCGAGGCAGTCTGAACAGTCCAAAAGGAGAAGGCCAGACCAAACACCATCATTACCAGCGTGGTCACCATTGCAAGCTGTTTGACCTGTTTCACAGGAACCCACCTCCCATCATCCAGGAGATCAGTTTCAAGGACAATAAGGACACTGCGGAAACGCCGGCGAACCATCCGGCCACTTTGGCTTTGCTAATGGGCGGTTTGCCGACCACTTTTCCCGTCTGGCCATTCATGGCAAAGGTATATTGGGCACGATTGAAGTCATAATAGACCATCCATACGGGAAGCAGCACATAGTCTGCATTTTTAAGTGTCGTATCAATTTGTTTGTCCGTGTAACTTACACTGTTATATCCGGATACGGTTGAAGCGATATACGAATCAATATAAGATCGGGTCTTCTCCTTGGCCCGCGGATATAACTCTTCATCGGTGTAGCTGTATTTCTCTGCAATGTATCCCGCAAGATACGGGGTCTTGAACTCTTTCAGCTGATTATAGGGAAACGGCTCCAGCTTATCCATCAGCTCATCCTTCATTTTCTCCGAAGCATCAATGGGCAGATTCACATAGTTGAGCCGGATTTTCCGGTAAATATCAAAATGCTGTGTCTCCGTATAATGGTAGTCGCCTTGCGTGTAGGTTCTCACCTTGGTTCCGCGGCCATGAACTTCGATTTTGTTATGTAACTCATATAACCAGAACGGCACATACATCCCGGTAATATTCTGAATCCGGTCTGCACTCATGAATCCGCTCGGAGTCAGCAGGCCGTTCCGGCACCACTTTTTGAATGCCTGCTTGGCCTGCTCCTTACTGATGGAAAAAGGAATAACCATGACGGGTGCCAGATCACCCGTCAGCCGATCGCTCAGCACAACAGCTGCCCCGCAGAAGCTGCACGTGGTTGCACTCGTCTCCGGTTCCGTGACGATATCCGCGCCGCAGCTGTTACAGTGATATTGCTTCACTTCATTTTCCGTGAACACCTGTTTCTTGAGCGGATCAGGGATTTGCTCAATGTTGTCCTGTCGTCCACAGCTCGGGCAGGATAATGAACCTGTCGCGCTGTCAAAAACCATACCACTGCCACAGTTGGGACACTTGTATTCAATAACTGGCATCTGCTCACCTCAATATTAACGAAATATAAACGTACCTATCCTAATTATTCTTCAGCTTCTCCTGAATTGCTGCGAGTTCTTCCTCCGCACTCGGAGCTGTATTGTCACTATTACCCGCTTCCGCGTTCATTTCTCTCTCCAGCTGCGCAATAAGTTCATCCAGATCATCTTCCTGCTTCCCTGCCCGGAGCTCGGCAAGTGCCTCTGCTTCATTCAAAGCCTGATTGGCCTTCTCTTCCATCGCCTGAAAAGCCGCGTTTGCTTTCCCTGCTGAAGCATTCCGTTCATTGGCCTGCTGCTGGGCCTTCGCCTCTGCCATTCTGCCTTTCAGCTCGGTATGTCTGGCTTCCAATTGTTCCAGATCTGCTACCAATTTATCATTCATATGCTTCATCATTTTGGCTTTTGCGGAGGCACGTTCATATGCTGCCTGTAATTCGTTCCATTTCTCCGTCTGCTTCACTTTCTTCTCCAGAAAACTCCGGGCCTTATCTTCATCGCCTGACTCTGCCGACTTCTCTGCATACCGCTGCAATTTTTTCATCTCAGCACTGCATTCGTCCAAAGCTCGCTTCGCCCTGCTCTCCTCCGACAAAACGGCCGCCGTCTCCGCTTTCACCTGTCCCAGATCACTGCTCAGACTCCGCATATATTCATTCACGGTCTTCTCCGGATCTTCCGTCCGAGCCAGCAAGCTGTTCACATTGGCCTTCATCACGTCCCTAAACCTCGATAAGATTCCCATTCCTGTGTTCCTCCTCCGAAAAGTTTACATATACCCTATAATACATGAATTCCAAGAACGAGGTTTCATTTCCCTGGATTGGCTGGCATTTCCCAAATGAAAAACCATCAGCTCCTGCTGATGGTTGCTCTTTACGCTGCACTATCCATTTTTAACGGTATGGCTATCCGGATCAGGCGGGAAGACTCTCTACCGCGGTGAAGAATACATCCAGCAGTTCTACACCAAAGTTTTCCTCAACATATGCTGTAATATGCTTCAGATCCTCTTCGTGCTGATACTCCAGACATGGACGACCTTCGCTCCAGAGCACTCTGCACGTAAACTCATTAACCACGCATTGAATGATATGATCCTGCTCTACCGCTTCACGAAATGCTGACATCGCATGACGCTCCTTTCTTTCCTTTTCCATCGTTGATGCTTATGTATTCATTTTGAAAAAATGGATTCCGAACTTCCGTGATAATGATCACAAGGTCACAGTTGCAGCAAACAGCCTGGCTTATCGCTCCTCTGCGATCCTTCACCTAAAGCTTCTAGAGCAAAGATGCCAATCTCTCGTAAGTTGGCTATAATAAGGGAACCATTAAATGAGATTTCTATAAAAGGCAGGAACATTATGCGTACACGAGTTCATATCATTGCTCCCTACGAATCCATGACTACCATTATACAAGAATGCATTCCCCAGTTTCCTCAATTATCGATTCAATGCGATGTAGGCGACTTGGCGAAGGGGGCCGAACTGGCTTCACAAGCCGAACGAAACGGGGCTGAAATTATCATTAGCCGTGGGGGTACTGCACAGCTGATCAAGGAAGCCGTCACGATTCCCGTCATTGATGTACAGCTCTCGGGATATGACATGATTCGTTCCTTGACTCTCGCCAGCCAGTTTAACGGCAAAACGGCCATCGTTGGCTTTTCGAATATCACCTCAGGTGCACAATCCATTATTGATCTGATGGACCTGCCCCTCAAGGTATATACGATTCGCAGTTCCGAAGATGTCGCCAGGCTGCTGCTGGAGCTGAAAGCATCCGGATATCGTCAGATTGTCGGAGATGTGATCACTGTAGATACCGCCAGAACCTATGGGCTCGAAGGATTACTGATTCAGTCTGGCAAGGAAGCCATTCTGCGCGCGCTTGAAGATGCCCAGCTGGTATTTCGCTATCTGAGCAAGAACCAAGCCATTTCTGTCATTTTGAACAACCTGGTCACACAAGAGCACCCCAATCTGCTGATCTTGGATGAACGGAATGATATCGTATTTGAAAACCTGACGGATTTTGAGCAGAACCCACTGACGGAAAATTTTATTCATTTGATAAATACCAATCTGGAGTTTGAGCAATCTCAGGTTCAACATATGTTCATGGTTGACGATTATCAGCTGACAGTAACGGCCCATGAAACAACGCTGAATAATAAGAGTTATAAAGTCTACACGCTTGAAAAAGGACAGCCCTACCAGTTTGCACAATTCGGCATAACTACCTATACGGATATAACCATCGAGCCCATTGTTGCCGAATCACCAGCCATGCAGGTGATGTTGAAGAACATTCAGGCTTTATATGAAAATCACGAACCCATCTATCTGCTCGGACATGCGGATTCAGGTAAATCATTTCTCGTAAAACACATGCATCAGATGTACTCAGGCGGTGGGCTGCTGCTGCAAATAGACCTGTCGCAGGTGCCTGCCGGTCATTTGCATAAAATACCGCTCTCCAAAGTCCGAAACGTGGAGCTGAATCATATCGAACAGCGGCTCCATGATGAAGAGGTGACCTCATTCATTCAGACCTGTCTAAACAGGCAGATTGGTGTATTCATTCTGGGAGAAGAGCCCTTGAATCCGTATTGGACGCTTGATATCGAGCTGAGTACCATGATCATGCCAAGTCTTGCGGACAGGCTGGAGGATCTGGCTCCACTGATCCAGCAGTTCCTTACCGACTATTATCATAAGTATGGAACCGCTGCGGTGAAGATCAAGGAGGATGCACTGCAGTTAATCCGGGAGCAGGTTCCACAGATGACAGTCAGCCAGCTGAAGCATCTTATCAAACAGGCTGCCCTGAATGAGCAGGATTATGTGATCTCGACAGATACGTTGTCCCGCCTGCTGAATCAGCATTCTGCAACGAACACGATGCGGTTGAATGGTACGCTGAAAGAGATCGAGAAGGAAATTATTCAGCACGTTCTGCAGGAAGAAAACAATAATCAATCCAAGGCTGCAGATCGCCTGGGGATTAATCGGGCCACACTTTGGCGCAAACTTAAAGAATGATCTTTAAGTTTGTGCTTTTTTTACGACTCGATGTGTTGCATTATTAAACACTTTAATGATTACTTAAAATTTACAGCAAATTATTGTTGCTAAAATAAACAATCTGCGTTAAGATAGTCCCTGCAAGCGCTTCATAAAAACGATTACTTAAATAAGGAGCTACTACTATGAACATTAAAGCGACATTAGATCGTATTCCTGGCGGTATGATGGTTGTCCCGCTGTTACTTGGTGCAACGATTAACACATTCTTCCCCAATGCCTTGCGGATTGGCGGATTTACCGAAGCCCTGTTCGTTAACAGTTCAAGCACGCTGATCGCTTTGTTCCTCCTGATTGCCGGAACACAGATTACGTTCAAGACAGCCGGTTCATCTGTCGGTAAAGGTATTACACTGCTTGTGTTCAAATGGGCTGTTGGTGCAATATTAGGTTTGATCGCCATTTTCTTCGCGGATTCCAATGGATTATTCCTTGGTCTGGCACCACTTGCCATTATCGCTGCGATGACGAATTCCAACGGCGGACTGTACATCGCCCTGGCCGGACAATACGGCAAAGAGGATGACAAGGCAGCTTATCCATTCCTCGCGCTCAGCGACGGACCTTTTCTTACCATGGTTGCACTCTCTATTTTCGGCGCGATGGGCTTCGCCAATGGCATGTTCTCCCCGATGGCTTTTGTAGCGGTACTGCTTCCACTGATCGTCGGTGTAATTATTGGTAACCTGGATCGCAACTTGGCTGAATGGCTGCATAAAGGCAGTGACAAGCTCGTTCCGTTCTTCGCCTTTTCACTCGGTATGGGAATCAACTTCTCGTCTATCATTCAAGGTGGATTAGGCGGCATCATGCTCGGTGTAATTACAGTATTGATCACTGGCGGCGTTGGCTACCTGCTCTTCAAAGCCATCGGCTGGAATCCTATCGTCGGAGCTTCGGAAGGTTCCACAGCGGGTAACGCTGTAGGTACACCTGCTGCTATCGTAGCGGCCAATGCTTCCTTTGCCCCTATTGCTGAAATTGCTACCGTACAAATTGCGGCGAGCGTCGTAACCACTGCTATTCTATTGCCGATCTTCATTGGTTTCCTATCCAAACGGCTGGAGAAATCAGGCGGCGTCGAGAAATATAATCAAAGACCAACCACATAAAGCAACGAACTTATCCTGAGCGGACATGAATTCACTTTTTTTCTCAAGGAGGCGAGAACAGCATGAAATTAGCCATTATTGCAGATGATCTGACGGGTGCCAATGACAGCGGGGTTCAACTTGCCCGTCATGGCTTGAAAACCAGTGTATTATTTAACATGGACGAGAATAATATCCGTCATTACGATGCTGTTGTTTTCGACACGGACAGCCGTTCCATTGCCTCGGATGAAGCTTACCAGCGCGTTCGAAATGCAGCCGAGTTTCTGACGAGAAATGGATTCGATACCATTTTCAAAAAAATGGATTCTACCATGCGTGGTAACATCGGAACTGAGATTGATGCACTGTACGACGTGATCCAACCGGATTTCATGATGATAGCCCCAGGGTATCCGAAGAATAATCGTACGATCCTGAGCGGGGTACATTACTTGAACGGAATTCCACTGGCTGACACCGAGATCGCGAACGATCCCAAAACACCTGTGACGGTTTCGTATCTTCCGGAACTGCTGAAGCTTCAGACGAAGTATGAAGTAGGTGAGATCAGCGTATCGGATCTGGAAGCAGGCAAGGAGCATATCCAGAAGAAGCTAACCCAGTTCAAAGAAAATGGCACTCCATATGTACTTGTAGATTCGACAGAGGAAATGCATTTGGAGCAAATCCTGCAAATGACCAGCGAGCTGGAATATACCTTTGCCTGGGCAGGCTCTGCGGGAATTGCCAACTATCTTCCCGGTCACTTCAATCTGGAGGGTAAATCAACGGAACTGACAATACCGGGAAATTCGGGACCTATTCTAACTGTCGTAGGCAGTGTAAACAAAAACTCACGTGCCCAGTTGAAGAAACTGCTGGGACAAACCAGCGTTTCTTCCGTGGCATTCCACTCCTTCAAAGCCGTATCCGCCGCAGCAGATCGGACAGAGGAAATGGAGCGTGTGTATAAAGAAGTAAAAGCCAAGTCTCTTGCAGGCCAAGACGTTGTCTTGTTTTCCACTGCAGAGCAGGTTGATATTGAACTGGCACGTGCCACGGGTGAAGCTCGCGGTCTGGATCATACCGAGGTCAGCAACGAAATCGTGCGGGCGATGGGCGAGATCTGTGCCAGATTGCTTGAAGAAGGCAATTTCAAGGGTGTATCCATGACCGGTGGAGACACCGCCAAGCAAATTTGCATGAAGTGGAATATTAGCGGCTTCGAGCTGCTGGACGAACTTGAGATTGGTGTTCCAATCTCCAAGTTTATCGGAATCGAAGACTTACATGTCATTACCAAAGCAGGAGGCTTCGGCACACCAGAAGTCTTCATCCATGCGATTGAAAAATTAAAAGGAGGGATTCCAGTATGAAACCCACAGTTGGAATTACAATGGGCGATGCCGCAGGTATCGGACCCGAGATTATTATGAAGGCACTAGGCCATCAGGAGGTCTACGACAACTGCAACCCACTCGTTATTGGTGATGCAAAAATATTGGAACGTGTTCTGCCCGTTATTGGATCAAGCTTGAACGTCAATGCCATTCAGGAGCCTTCGGAAGCCAAATATGAATTCGGTACGGTGGATGTCATTGATCTGGATCTCATTCCTGCCGATCTCGAATATGGAAAGGTGTCTCCTATAGCGGGAGATGCAGCCTTTCAATTCCTGGCCAAGTCCATTGAACTGGCCAAAAATCAGCAAATCAACTCCATCTGCACTGCTCCTCTGAACAAGGAGGCCTTGCACCAAGGTGGTCACCTGTATCCGGGACATACCGAAATTCTGGCCGATCTAACCGATACGCAGGATTTCTCCATGATGCTGACGACGCCAAACCTGCGGGTTATTCACCTGACAACACACATGGGCTTGATCGATGCGATTGCCAGCATCAACCCCGAAAGAACCTACACGGTGGTTAAACTTGCTCACGATACACTCAAAAAAGCAGGCTTCGAGAATCCGCGTGTAGCGGTATGTGGTATTAACCCACACGCAGGTGAGAACGGCTTGTTCGGTAATGGTGAAGAAGAAGAAAAACTTCAGCCAGGTATCGAGCGTGCGCAGCAGGAAGGCATTAATGTGGTTGGTCCTCTTCCTGCGGATACATTGTTCTTCCGTGCAGGCCGCGGTGACTTCGATATCGTAGTTGCTTGCTACCACGATCAGGGACATGCTCCGATTAAAGTTATGGGCATCGAAGAAGGCGTGAACATCACTGTTGGCTTAAAAGGCGGCATCATCCGCACTTCCGTTGACCACGGTACGGCCTTCGATATCGCTGGTAAAAACATCGCTGATGATAAAAGCATGCTGGCAGCCATTCGCTCGGCCATTGAGCTTGCTCCAAAAATGTAAATGTAATAGGGCGCATTCAAACCTATTCAACTATAGAAGCAAAACAAAGCAGCGACTTTTCCTTGAGGGGAAGAGTCGCTGCTTTTATGTTTCATGTACCCTGCTTGATCATATGCTTCATCATTTTGCCTATCGTTCTACTTCCGGTCATACCAATATCCAGGAATGCCTCGCTCCAAACGCATCAATGCTTCGAGATAGAAATAATCGCCCCAGATGACATAGTCATCCGGTGAATCTCCACCTCTTACGGAGTAGGAACCATGCTTGAGTAAGCCATCTTCGGTTTCGGACCCGTGAGTGGAGTAATTCTGTACCAGGGACGCCATTGAATTCTGCACCGCATCCAGGAAGAACTGACGCTCCGGATCGGCTGGATCCAATCTCTCGGCGATCTCCAGAATCCCGCACGCGGCAATAGCGGATGCAGAGCTGTCGCGCTTGGTTTCGGAGGTCTGTGGTGCATCAAAATCCCAATAGGCTACATGATCCTCCGGTACATGGGCAATGAAGTAACGGGCGAGACGCCTCGCTGTCTCGAACATCTCTGCACTTTGCAGATATCGGCTGCATAACGCAAAACCATAAATCCCCCATGCCTGACCGCGTGTCCATGTTGAGCCATCATTATATCCCTGATGGGTCCCGCCGCGAATGGCTTCACCAGTGGCCTGATCAAAATAAAAGGTATGATAGCTGGAATCATCTCCACGAACCAGAAAACGCCGGCTTTTCTCCGCATGGAGTTTGGCGACTCGCCGATATTCTTCGTTATTAGTCTGTTCATAAGCCCATAGCAATAATGGAAGATTAAGCAGGCAATCGATAATAATACGACCTCCGTTGTTCACATCTCCCTTGCGTCCCCAAGCCTGGATTAGACCTGACTCTTCACGCCAGCGCTTCATCAGCATATCTGCAGCTTCCAGCGTAAGGTCACGTGCAGCCGGATCACGTTCCACGATCCATTGTGCCTTGGAGGACAACGAGTAGAGAAAGCCTATGTCATGATGGTCAAAAATGCTCTTCCGTTCCATGCGCCCCCGAAAGTTATCGACGGTTCTAACAGCTGCCTCGCGATACAGCGGGTCCTGCGTGTATTCCGAGCATAGCCATAGGATGCCTGACCAGAAACCTGCCGTCCACTCTGTATTATCATTCAGCACATAATGCTCATCCCCGTTACTTACATGGGGAAATAGCTCCCCAAATCGGTCAATATTGCTTCTCGTGACTTGGAGTGCATCTTCAATGGCATTTTTCCACATGGAATAAGTCCTCCTCTATGAATCTATTTTTTCATCTTTAATGTTGGACAAGTCTGCTATTTTGCTTATATTGACCAGGGGTGATACCCTCATACTTTTTGAAGACACGAATGAACGAATTGCTGTTGAGAAACCCTACACGCTCGGATACGTCCTGAATAGTCCCTTCCTCTGCCTGCAGAATTTTCTTGGACTGTTCGATGCGATATTGGTTGATGTAATCAATCACGTTGATTCCCGTCTGCTCCTTAAAGTACTTCGAGACGTAGGTTGGATGGAAGCGAAAGCGTTCCGACAAATGAGTCAAACCCAGATTAACGTCTGCATAGTTCTCTACAATGAATTCAATCAGCTGGTCTTTCAGCTCTTCGTTGCGGGAGCGCTTGCGTTCATTCACCATCTGACAGACGGTCTCCAGGATTCGCAGCAGCTCGGCTTCAATCTCCTCAAACGTCTCGCATGCAAACAATTGCCGAATCAGATCATTACGATGCGTCATCTCGTTCTGGTCATCTGACTTGATCTGTTCCGTAGCTTTCAGAATGGTACCGATTAACTCAAACATCAGGCAGCGTGCCAGTTCAACGGATAAGGGCTCTCCCGTAAAATTGGTCATGAGAATTTCGTTCATCACCTCGGTTGAACGGGCATAATTGCCTGTCGCGATATAATTAATGAGCTGTCTCTCCAGATCGAGAGGATAATATAATTCTTCCTTCGGCCTGCGAATCCGGTTTTGGTCAATGATCTGCCCGATCCCCAATATCAGCCGATATTCCAGTGCCTCTTCCGATTCCCGAAAGCTGTCTCCGATCGCTGCAATGCCGTGATGAACATCGCTTACCCCCACCGAAAAGTACACGCAAAACCGTGATCCGATAAAACGCTGGGCCTCCTCAATGGCGCTGATCAGCCGGTATCCGGTATTCTCCTCATCAACCCGAATGTTGATGATAAATGCAATCCGTCCATCAATATCTGCCGAAAACACCTGGCCAATGGGGCCTATCATTTCCTCCAGCACATTGGTCAGAATGAGCTGCACAAATTGTTCTTTCTCCTCCTGGTCCTGCTCGCGTATTTTTGTCCGGAACAACCCATCCACATTCTCAATGTGAAGGAGCAGTACGGCAAACGATGGCGTCTCGAAGTGAATACCAAGCCGTTCCAACGTTAATGCAAACTCATCACCTGCCTGAACCCTGCCCTTCATCAGCTTGGCAAGCACATTGCTCCGGACTACGTTTTGCTGGTCCTTGAGCCTGCTCGCGAATTGATCCTGCTCTTCCCAGGCACGGACCAGCACGGATTGCAGAATGCCATATTCATTGTCCGGCTGCTCCAGTTTCCATTTGACCTTATCGGAGATAATGTTCATGATCCGTCCCAGCGGACGATAGTTCCTCCTGGTGAACCACCAGGCCGCTACCCCGCCCAGCAGAAGTCCAGCGGCCACGCCTCCAATCGTAATATTGCGAATAACCGTTAGTTTCTTGGCATAGATCCGGGTAGGTATAATCGATACGTAATTCCAATCCTGGACCTTGGAAGAGATCTGGGACATGGTGACGGATTCACCGTTCCAATCGATCGTCTCGGTTCTGACTCCCGAATCCTGCCCGGAATTCAGATCTCCACTTATTTTGTAAGGGGTTTCAAAACCTCCTGTGGAAAACAACGTGTTCCCCTCATCGTCCAGGATGAATACCGTGCTCTCTTTTTCCAAACGAACATTATCAATCGCCTGTTGGAACCGATTCGGGTCCAGATTGACCACGAAGGTTGCAGGACTGTCCGCCGCACTCTGGATGGGGAATGGCTGCAGGTAGACAAGTGTATCTTCAATACGCCGATCTTCACTCCGAACCGCCATTTTCCTGAACCTGCTGGTGTCGGTATCGTGCATAAGTCCGGTCCACGCCTCCTCGGATACATCCGTGCCTTTGTAGAACATGTCATACAGATAGGTCTTCTGAATAAGTGAAGAAGAGGACAAGGCTACATCGGCGTCCTTAATATAAATATATAATTCGCTAATTAGGCCGTTTCCGACGCGTGTAGACTTCAGATTTTTGATGAGCTCCAGTCCCATTAACCGCCACCGGCCATCCTGTTCAGACGCATGATTAATGAAGCTCGTTAACTGAGAGTCGGCCATGAGTTGATTGCTGATGCTGCCAATATCCCCGATCTGGTTATCGATCGTCTCCTGCACCTGGGAGAGCAGCACCATGTTGGAGCGATTCACTTCTTCCTCAAGCAAGATGCGGGACTCGGCAAATACAGCTGCACCGATCACAATCGGGATGAGCAGTATGACCATGTAAGAAATGCTCCAGGACAACAGGATGCTTTTCCTCTTCATGAGTCTCCTCCTCACATGGTGGTTTGGCATGGCCTACGACTGATTTATTCCTTGATTGCTCCGATCATAACACCTTTGACAAAGTATTTCTGCAGAAAAGGATAGATAAACAAAATCGGAAGCGTGGCAACCATGACCGTTGCATATTTTACACTTTCCCCGATCGCCTCTTTGTCCACGGCTGACGCCCCTGTCGTCATGGAGTCCGTGCTGTTCTGGATGAGGATTTCGCGCAGTACCAGTTGAAGCGGAAACAGATTTCGATCCCGGATGTACAAGATAGCGCCGAACCAAGAATTCCAATGGCTCACTCCATAAAAGAGAATCATCACTGCGATCACCGGCATGGACAACGGCACTACGATCCGCCAGAGGATTAACATCTCTCCCGCCCCGTCCATACGGGCCGATTCCAGCAGGCTTTCCGAGATTTCCTGAAACGAAGTCCGCATAATAATGAGATTATAACTGCTGATCAACCCAGGTATAATCAGAGCCCACAGGCTGTTCCCCATATGAAGCGTGTTGTTGATCAACAGATACGATGGAATGATTCCGCCGTTAAAAAACATCGTAAACACGATTGCCAGCATAATCGGATTGCGAAGCATGAAGCTTTTGCGAGACAAGGTATACGCTCCCAGAATGGTGAACAGCAGATTCAGTGCCGTACCCACCACGACGATGAAAATGGTGTTTCGGTACCCGGACAGAATGTTCGGGTTGCTGAGAACCAGCTTGTAGCTCTCCAGTGTCAGTCCTTTCGGAAAGAGCAGCAGACCTCTATGGGCCATTAGCTGGCCGGAATCACTGAACGATGCGTTCAGCACATGCAGCAGCGGATACAAGGTCACAATAATCAGGCCCGTCATCAGGATGGCGTTGGCACCACCAAACAGCCGCTCCCCGAGTGATCGTTTTATTCTCATCTGAACTCCCCTCCTTCACCTCATTCCTGACTAGAATAGCTTGGTATTGGATATCGCTTTGGACAGGCGATTGGCACCAATGAGCAGTGTAAAGTTAATGACCGATTGGAATAAGCCTACCGCGGTTGTATAGCTGAATTCGGCACTTTCGCTAATCCCTTTACGGTACACAAATGTCGAGATGACATCCGCCGTGTCATAGACGTTCGGGTTGTATAGCAGAATGATTTTTTCGAAACCGATCTCCATCAGTCCGCCGATACGGAGAATGAGCAGAATAAGAATCATTGGAATAATGCCAGGCAACGTAATATGCCAGACTTGGCGAAGGCGACTTGCCCCGTCCACATTCGCAGCATCATATAGCTCGGGATTGATTCCACTTAGCGCTGCCAGATAAATGATGCTGGAGAAGCCGAGCTCCTGCCAGATGGATGAAGCGGTATACATCGTACGGAAATTGGCCGGATCACTGAGAAGCGCACTGCTCTGGCCGCCAAAGTATTCAATAATGGTGTTAAACAGGCCATCCCGGGATGAGAAATCCACAATCATGCCGCAGATGACCACGATGGAAATAAAGTGCGGAATGTAGGAGACGGTCTGCACGGTGCGCTTGAATATTTCGTTGCGAAGCTCATTGAGAAGCAGGGCAAGAAGAATCGGTGCTGGGAATCCGAACAATAGTTGATAAAAGCTCAGCACCAGGGTGTTTTTCAAAATCCGCCAGAAATAGTAACTCTGAAAGAAGTCCCGGAAATGCTGCAGTCCCACCCAATCACTGCCCCATATGCCCTTGCCCACCGAATAATCCTTGAATGCAATGATCGCTCCATACATCGGCAGATATTTGAAGATGAGAAAATACAAAACGACTGGAAGGGCCATCCAATAAATCGCTTTATTCTTTTTGTAATTGAGCCATAACAAGGAGAGCTTGTGCGACACCTTCTCCATCCCCTTCCTTATCAATTCGAAGGAGAGCATCCGCGAGGTAAAAAGCGGGCTTCCCCACGGACGACTTCTTCGTTATCTGGCGTTATAGCGGTCCAGCGCTGCCTGCTGAATTTCAATGGCCCGCTCGACGTTAAACTTGTTGATCTGATCGACGTACTTGTCAAAGTTCTCAATCGGTTCGACCCCGATGACAAACTTGACGAACATTTCATCCCGGTACGTTCCAATATCGCTCATAATTTTGCTGTATTCCGTGGATTCTTCTGTTGTCAGACTGGTTGGAGGAAGACCCACCTTCAGTGTATTCTCGCTGTATTTGGAGAAGAGAATCGCGGCATCCTTCTGCTGCTGAAGCTGATAGTACTGTTCATTGTACCGGTCGTCATCCTCACCCACGAAGGGATAGTTGGCTATAAAATGTTTGGCCATTGCTTGGGCAACCGACAATCCATCCGGATTTTTCAAAATCTCATCGGTATAGGTCGGGTAACCGTCCTTCATCGTATACGTGAGGCCCTCCACACCGAAATTTTTCAGCATATGCCCTTCTTCACTGAAGAAGTAATCCAGCGCTTTGACCGTTTCCTCCGGGTGCTTGTTGCTATTGGTGATCACGACGCCGCTGCTGCTCCACTCCCAGGAACGTCCGGTAAACATCGGTTCATCGCCCTTATTCAACACCGGATATTGGACGGCTGTCAGATTGGCGTTCGGGTCGGTTTCCTGCAGAGCGGGGAGGTAGCGGCCTACACCTCCACCGATGAAGGTGAAAAAGGCACCTGCCTGACCACTCAAAATTTTGGCGTCATATGTTTTTTGGTCATTGGTAGCAAAATCGGGATCGATCAGCCCTTCCTGATACCAGCGATGGAACATCGTCAGGAATTCCTTGTATTCCGGCTCAATTGGTCCGTAGACTACTTTCCCATCTTGCATAAATATGTTGTTGGTTATCCCGTAGGCCTCCAGATAGGTCGGTGCTGCGGGTCCCATCGTTGTCATTTTAGGCGGTGCACCGAACAACAGGGGCGCGGACACGCCTTTTTTCTCTTTGAACGCTTTAAGTACGGTTTCCCATTCTTCCAGCGTTTCCGGTTTCTCCAGCTTTAGCTCATCGAGCCAATCCTGACGAATGAATGTACCGCCGAAGGTTTTGTATTCCCCCAGCCGTAGATGCGGAATGGCATAGATATCGCCGTTGTCTGCTTTTAACTGTTTGGCGACCTCCGGGTTCTCATCCAATATCTTTTTCAAATTGGGAGCGTATTCATCAATGAGCTCGTTAAGACGGATGATGGTACCATCATTGAACAGCTTGGCGTAATCTCCATTTACAAACATGGCATCAGGCAGCTGATTCGAGGCAATCATGACATTGAACTGTTCGGTCTCGGCACCCACCGCAGGATGCTGGAATTCGATTTTGGTGTTGGTCTTCTTCTCCCATTCCTTAATCGCCGTGATTTCATTCATACTCTTGAGCGTAATGGAAGCATTCGTGTTCATTGACATCCAGATCGATATTGGCGTAGGGCCATCTCCCTCTGCCCCACCCGCGTTTCCATTGTCCCCTGTGCATCCTGCCAGAATTGTGAATCCCATCATCAGGCAGATTCCAATCGCCAGCCGCTTTCTCCATGACCGTTTCATCGCTTCACGTCCCCCCATGTGTTCGTGTAAGGTGTCTGACCCTTGATGCGGAGCTCTCTTCATAAAGGTACTGCCTGACCGCTATTATGGCTATCCTTCATTCTTGCGGACATATTCAAAATTTGATATTCCCTTATTCGGCGCAGGATTTGCACATGCAGGCAAAAGATCAAGATCATATTGGAGGAATGAACTGTCCGATTCAAATGAAAGCTGATTATCTCCTTTAAAATGTCTAGGTTTAAGCATGTAGATTATTTTTGCCATCGACCAAGCCTGTTTCCGAAACCTTAGGGTGTTTGACCAGTCCCCGCGAAAATCCAGGAATACACTAATATCACTTCTTAGACCTGTTCGGCTATCCATATAAAACATCAACAAACCTAAGGGGGAAATTCGCATGGCGATCCGCTACAGTATCATTATTGCAACCTATAACCGGGCCCATCAGTTACCACTTACACTGGCGGCTTTTGAGGTGCAGACCTACCCAAAACATCTTTTTGAAGTTATCGTTGCTGATGATGGTTCAACGGACGGAACGAAAGAACTGGTTGAAGCTTATCGTGCTTCATATTCGTTGACCTATGTAACTCAAACCGAACAGCGCGGCAGATCGGCGATCCGTAATCTGGGGCTCCAGTATGCCAAAGGGTCGTATGTTATTTTTTGCGATGCTGACTTTCTGGCACTACCCGAGTTTATTCGAACCGTGCGGCAGTATCATCGCAAAAATCCAAGAGCCGTGGTTTCTGGCTTTCCACATTCTTTCGATGGTTCATATACCCACTACTATCCGGACTTTTCCCCAGAAGAGAAAGAACATTGTCATGCCGTCCTCACAGCATCAAACTCATGGCGTCCCGAACTAGAAGCTGCGAATGAAATTATCCCGTTAGTAACACCCGCGGATATCATTCATTATACAGATGCTTTGTCACGAGTCGTTTTTCCATCCAAAATGCCGCCGGGAGTCATCAAACAATTTGCGAGCACAGATGTAGCTCCCTGGATGGTATTTGTTACTCGGTGTGTATCCGTTCGGCGTAGTCTGCTGAATCGCGTTGGGGGTTTCAACGAAAGATATGTACTTTATGGGCTTGAAGACTGGGATTTGGGCTACAGGCTGCACTGTTTGAAAGTGCCTTTCTATTGCATCAAAGAGGTCGTAGGTTATCATCAGGAGCACCCAACCCACTTCCGGGGGGATGTGCTCAATACGGAGAATCTGCGAATCATGCTGGAAACCTATGGCTTCAATGATTCTGCACTGAATTTATTTTGCGTTGTGCCTCCATCCGCTGACCTCGAAACCTACAAGAATACACTGAGGATCTTGCGCAGAGGGTTCCGGTCCAGAACAACACGTTCTTCCGCACGATTGTTGAAAAGGACACTACGAATTGCAGCCAAGCAGTTCTTACTCCAATCTGATGCAGAGGCATACAAAAAATCATTAGCCAAAATAAAGAGAAGAGCAGCAGGCAGGAAAAGCAGAGTGGCTCGTGTTTTACGGGATATGGTGCAAAGGTCTGAAACATTGGTGGAGTAGGTTAGGACTCACGTTAGAAGATGATCAAATACGGATGGGTTGAAAATTCAATTTTTCTTTTGAAAAAAACACAACAAAAAGCCTCCTATCTACATCTCTGCAGATGGGAGGCAGCGTATCCTACATACTCGTTCTTCTCACCCTTATGGTGAATAGTACAGCTTCATTACTTACTTTAAAACTCTTCGTATTCGCTCGGGTCCTGTCCCCATAACCGTCCATCCTGACGATTGAACGACGAGATCACTTCCATCTCCTGCTGGCTCAGCTCAAAATCGAAGATATCGATATTTTCCTTCTGGTGTTGAAGGGAGCCTGCTTTCGGAATTGGAATGGAACCCAGCTGGGTATGCCAGCGCAAAATGACCTGTGTTCCCGTTTTGCCATGAGCTTCCGCTATGCGGAGGATCTTCTCATCCTTCACCACATCCTGCACGGCATCATTACCGCGGCCAATAGGACTCCAGGATTCATTGACAATGCCATACTCCGAATCCTTCTTCCGCTGCTCGGCTTGGTCAAAAAACGGATGCAGCTCGATCTGGTTCAGACTTGGGGCTACCCCAGTCTCCTTAATCAGACGCTCATTATGTTCGGGAAGGAAGTTGCTAACTCCGATGGAGCGGATATATCCTCGTTTCTTCGCCTCAATGAGTGCCTGCCAGGCTTCAACATACTTATCCTGCTTCGGATTCGGCCAGTGAATCAGATATAGGTCATAGTAATCCAGATCTGCTCTGTATAAGGATTCCTCGATGGCTACGATTGCCTTATTATAATCGTGGTAACGCCCAGGCAGTTTGGAAGAGATCAGCAGTTCTTCTCTTGCAACAGAGCTCTGCTTGATAGCCTTCCCGACTGTCGCCTCGTTCTCATAGTTATAGGCCGTATCAATTAATCGGTAACCCACATCCAGCGCAGATACGATGGATTTAACGCCTTCTGCACCTTTTAAGCTGTAGGTACCAAACCCAATTGCCGGTACTTTCAAGCCATCATTCAACGTATATTCCGGAATTTGATGATTCATCTGAAGACTCTCCTTTGCTAAAAAGGTATACAAAACGAATGGGAAAATTAGTTAGTCCCTCTCGTTTATTCTACCCCTCCATGCACGATTGAATCAATTCTTCCAGACGGTACAGGTCTTCATAATGCATATGAGCTGAACTCAGTATCCTTTGGTATTCCTACTTTAGTAGCCACGTGAAAATTGCGGGCTTTCCTTAAGCTGAACGATATCGTGACCCGTTGGGTTTTGAAAAGCACGAAGACCAAACGTCGGCGCCACGGCAAAGATGTGGTCAAAGATATCGGCCTGCACCGACTCATACACTCCCCAGGTGATATCATTGCTGAATGCATAGATCTCAAGTGGCAGTCCGTTGTCTCCCGGTGCTAGCTGTCTCACGATCAACGTCATATCCTGGTGAATCTTCGGATGATTTTTCAGATACTGATGGATGTATTCCCGGAATACCCCCACATTCGTGAGCTGTCTGCCGTTTACTTTGCTCTCCGTATTAATCTGATGCTCCATATTGTACTCGTTAATTTCATTGATTCGCGTAGCGATATAGTCGGTAAGATAGTGGATCTTCCGGAATTCCTCAATCATGTCTTCGGTACAAAAGGTGATGCTGCTTGTATCGATATATACGCTTCGCTTAATCCTTCTGCCGCCGGATACCTGCATGCCTCGCCAGTTTCTGAACGAGTCCGATATCAGGGCATAACTCGGAATCATCGTGATTGTTTTATCAAAATTTCTTACCTTAACCGTATTGAGTGTAATGTCAATGACATCCCCGTCTGCATTATACTTCGGCATTTCAATCCAGTCGCCAACACGCACCATGTCATTCGATGACAATTGAACGCCTGCCACGAGGCCCAGGATGGAGTCCTTGAAGACCAGCATCAGCACCGCCGACAACGCACCAAGCCCACTGAGAATAATTAACGGATTCTGACCGATAAGGCTCGAAATGACGATAATGCCCCCGATGATGAAAAGAATAATCTTGGCGACCTGGATGTAACCTTTGATCGGCCTGATCTTGGAGACTTCATAGGAACGATATATGTCATCAAACACATTAAGTAAGGCATTGAAAACCGTAATCATGATGACAATCATGTAGGTCATTGCAGCCTTTTCAATCAAGGCCTGATAGGATGGAAAGACATAAGCAGAATAATAGATAATAATGGCCGGCACGAGATGCGACAGCTTGTGGAACAGCTTTTTCTCCACAATGATATGGCCCCATTTGTACCGATTGTTATTGACGATATGATGGACCGTCTTCAGCACGATTCTTTTGGCAATATAATTTGCCAGGATGGAGACCATCGCTATAAAAATAACCATGATGATGTTTGAAAGAATGCCAATGGTTTGTTCACTCATGCCCGTTCCGTCTAGTTGTTTTTTGATAAAATCCATTGTTTCCTCCTAACGCAGTCTAGTTTAGCTTTTCATTATAAATGACTCTCTGGTACGAAGCAAAATTCAAGATAAGAGGCACGTTATAAAAGGTATGCTAGTCTGTTGGAGTTAAGAATCCGGAGTAAATATGGACATATGCAGTGCATTTTCTAAATAATAAAATCCAATTATGGTGGACTATACTTACTTCATATTTTTACAGGAGGGTGAATGACTTGAGGAAATATATTGGTTTGGTTTTCTTATTGGGCCTAATCCTATGTATAACTGCTGCTTGTTCTTCGAGGGAGAGTGAGTCTGCGATTACTCTTGATGATATTGTCACAGAGTTCCGAGATGCTGGACTTGAGGTCGAAGCTCCAACGGGGTCTATTAGCGAGGATCACGTACTGGCTGACTTAGGTTTTAGAGATGTTCAGCACATTTTGGTGCCGGCTCTGGGTGAAGGTGAAGGTGGGTATCTATTCTTGTTTGAGGATGAAAAGGATCTTGAGAAGCTGAACGATTACTATGAGGAACCCGGAAAATCAACGCTAATGCCTAATTCGCATGCCTATGCACAAGATAAAATCCTGTTGCAGATGAGTGATCAAATGAGTCAAACCGAGTTTGATCGATATGTAGAGGTTATCAAGGATTTATGAGGAAGTAGATAGCTCATCAATAATCAGATCATCAGCTTACGCTTCATATAAACCGAAAAGCCACCAACCAGAATTTCTGGCTGATGGCTTTCTTGTTGTTTCACTCTAACCTTCATTTGTACCTAACAAGAACAGGCTTACACCAAACAGGTATTGAGTCAATGCAATAGACCAATTTATCCTGAGTGATTTCTGCAATAATTAGAGGCTCATATGTATTATCAATAATGATGACCTGGTCTGCGATGGCCAGAGCAGGTGTAAGGTTCTTCAATGACTGACCATATCGATAACGGATGTCTTCTGCTGCAATCCAATGTCCACCCTGCTCGACACGAGAAGCTACACGGTCTATATGCATTTGTACATCTTGGAGACCGATGTAATACACAACAATTTCATAGCGGCTTTCTTTAGCGATTTGCATATGTTTCAAAACAAATGATCCGGATAATGTTGTTTCAATAGCAAAGTTTTGGCCACTTTTTATAAGTGATCGGATTCTTTTCACAGCTTCCCTGCCAGCAGACAGGTCAGCACTACGCGGATTCTCTGGCTTCAACTCTCTTGCAATTTGATCTGGATCAACCAGTTCACCAAGCCACTCTCTCATTTGCATGCTAAGTGTTACTTTTCCCTGCTCCGTTGGTTCCAGCAAACACAGTCATAACTGGTTTGGTTTCACTCATGATACTCGAATTCCTGACGTTTACCATCCGCATCAAAAGTTATTTCAAATTTATTACCTTCAGCATCTTCACGAACACGTTTATTATTTTTTATATAATAAATAGAAGCACCCGATTCTTTGGCTTGCTTCCGTGCATGTTGATTCGCTTTTTTTAAAATTTCTTGGAGCTGTTCTCGATTATTAAACATCTTGAGTCCCCCAATCTAAATTTATCAACATTATATCACAAATAAAAAAACCACCAACCAGAACAACTGGCTGATGGCTTTCTTGTTTCGCTCTAATGGAGGCGAGGGGCATCGCCCCCCATTTGGTACTTAATATTTTTCCTTTATTTAATCTCCGCTTGAATGCTGGAAGCAATTCTATAGAATGGATTTTCCAAATCGGGACATCCTAACTTACTTAGAGCCTCAAGCTCCTCTTGTTCAGAACCTATCAAGTAATCAACAAAAGTTGTTGCAATCTCATGATACCTCTTATTCTTTTGAAAATCTGTAGCGTTGAGCGATTTTCTGTACAATTCTTCGATCCTCTTAGCTGAGTCGTCATTTGAAATAGTAGCATCAATTGCAACTAGGGCTAAATAGTGTACATCATGTTTTAAGTGATTAAGGTAGTAATAACCACTAGGACCCAGAGTGATAAAGTCATTATCATTAATCACTGAGATGGTACCATGCAGATTAATTAGCAAACCTTCCTTTTGAAGATTTAAACAAATGTCTTTAAATGATAATATATCTCTGACAGTATATTTGAAAAATTCGTTATACATATCAGATAATTTGAAGAATCCTTTAGGCAAATTACCTACCGCTAAACCCAGGTTGGCTTCAGCAAATTTCAGAATTCTTAGCTTAGTCATATGTGAGAAGAAGCCATCATTACTTATTGCAAATATATTTAATATTTTTGAGCTTGTGCTTGAGTAATGTACTCTATTGTCCAAAGCCAGACCTCTTAACAGATTGTGATGTTCTATCCTTCTGTCACTTGGAACTTTAACTGTTGATGAGACTCCTGCTGCTATTAATAAGGGATCATAGTTTACATTAGCTGATGAAATAACCCTTTTGAAGAGCTTTAACGATTCTCTAACGTCGCGATTTGAAATTGTCTCTAGAAGCAAGGTGTTTTCCTGATTACCTAAAAAAGTTTGTGTGAGCACGTCTATGACGTCAAGATATTTAAGCCCTATTGATGTGCCACTTGAATTATTAACAAATAAAACGTCACTTTCTGAATAATCTTCTTTTGCTGCTTTTAATCTTTTTGCTAGGACATTAAAAATTTTTGGTGCTGGTATGTGAAATACATCGCAGTCTGAAAAGTTAAAACTCTTATCATTTTCATGTTCGTAATATACTTCTTCCCTTAAAGATAGGATTAGTGTAGTTCTTAATCTTTCCTTTATAGCATTTCCATGAAGAAACAATTTTTGTTGGAGCCTTGAATCTAACTGATCTACATTATCATAAACAATACAGGTGGACATACCGATTTTTTGAATGTATTCAAAAACTCTTTTGATGTAAATGTCTTTAGTGTTCTCCATTATGTTATTTATAACTTTAAATATTTCAGCATTTAACTGGTCTTCAGGTAAAAATGCTAATAATGCCTTCCTCTTTTTCAGCTCGTTTGTGAATACCTGTTTTAGAGTAGACGGGTCGTCAAAAATCCCCAAACGATCATATTTCTCAAGGATCTCATCTTCAATTTTCTGATAAATAAAATGATCCAAATTTGTGTCATGAGCACATTCCTTGCAATCGATATATATCCATACTGTGGACTCCCTGTCTTCGGGAGACAGCATGAAATTAAAAAATCTATGGATAAATGTTGTTTTACCTACACCTGCTCCTCCTATTAATAAAAACATTTTCGATCTACTTCTTGACTCTAAATATCTACTATCAAAAACATCAGCAGATCTCTTAGTGGTTCTTAGTTCTGAGATCGGTTTAGTATTATCTTCTTCAGTTAATTCAATTTCTTCTACAACCTTCCCTAACCTTGGCGCTCTATCTCTTAGAACAAATTCAATGCTTTTTTCATATTGGTGAGCTGAGTCATAGTCACAGTAACATTTTTTCAATAAGTCCCAGTCACTAATAATTTCAGTAAAATATTTATCGTGTATAGAGCCCAAAAGATTTGCCAGTGAGTTACTAGGTAAAACATCATCAGGATTACCTTGTTTTCTAGAGATGCGGTCTACAAAAGGAGGTCGCGGCCTTATTAGTTGATTTTGAGTTGAGTTGATCAGCCCTATCAATTTTTCTGTTAAGTTTGTGATTGGTGACAATAAATTGTAGAAATTGATGAAATCATTGTGAATTTTATCGTGCCCTTGAAATAAATATGTATCATTACCTGACAGATGAGTATAGGGAACATAAGTTACAGCCACATGTGTACCATTAAATACAACTACAACATCTATTTTTCGCGGGACAGCATAATCTATGCCTTGAGTAATAGCTCCTTTCAATCCAGAGAATTTGCTACCTAAACTGCTCGACTTTACTACAGTAGAAGTCGGCATTTCAAATTTCACAAATTCTTTTTTTGCCTCCAATATAAATTTATTGCCTCCACAAATAAATTCGTAATCAAAGTAACCGATTTTGTTAATATGCTCTTCCCGTTTTATTTGAATCTCGTCCCATCCAAAAACATCCTTAAACAAGGGGTCTATAATCTTACTTCTTGTTTCAGTTTCATTAAGATTATTATCAAGATACTCCCTTGAATTTTCTAACCATTCATTAAATCTTTCTGAGGTTGCACTAAAACCAAGGTCAATTTTAGGAATCAATTATCATCACCTACAAAAAAAGGATTTTACAGTTATTATAACTGTAAAATCCTTTATGTAACATATGCTAATTCATCAACTGCCAAGACAGATATATCTCATTCTTATACGGTAGCAGAAAGCTCTTTTTCTTTATCAGAAAAGATGATAAATAATCAATATCATTATTTTTTTCTTCTTTGCTTATATATTTCAGAGAGGCACATATCTCTAGCCAGTAAAGTTTAGGGCAAGAAGAAGGGCGACTGTTAATAATATTTTTCAAATGATCCAACTTCGGAATCACATATTCATTAAGTCTAACATTTTCACAACTTTCTTCAAACATTTCTTGATTCTTATTAAAGAATCTCAAGGCAGCAGCTAGTGATCGTGAATAAGGACCCCTTTTATGCCAAAAAAAGTCCATTTCCCCTAAATATATCCCCACGTCTTGGACTAAAAATGCTACTTTTTGAGATATAATACGATCATCATAAGTATCAGTTTTAGGCAAGTCACCTAGAATATATTCATGAACTTTTGAATATGCAATTAGGTTTTTAGTATCCATAATCACACTCTCCGTCGAAAGTTATACTTAACAATATTCCCTTAATCATTTGATTTAAACACCATCAAATTATTATATGATAAATAATCATCATTTGACAAGCTAAATATGTCTGATCTTCTAAACATAACATATTCAAAACAAAGCCGTTTAGTACCTACAAACCGGATAAAACCGTTAATTACGTTATACGATGTTTTACTACATAAAGTAAAGTAAGCACGCCTAAAAAGTTTACTCCTTTTGTCCGTTCAAATTTTAGTTGAGTTAATTATATTTCAACTGGATTAATATGTAAATAACCATTTTGTTCCTTCCACCAGTTTCAATATTCGGTCCAATAACTTAAATGATCTTCTCGCGCCGGTGACGGTACCTTAGGAGGCTTTGGCTTCTCAGATTGCCGCTCCCAGCCCTCCAGGATAACAATATTAGCCGTATCCGATTTGTTTTCCCACGTTATGTAGTTCCCAGCGATTAGACCATCCAACGCAGCCATGATATCTGCCTTGTTCCTTCCGGTCTTGATGGTCAATTCATGGAGTGTCGGGAACCGTCTCCTAATCCCTTTGTAGTTATAAAGGATCCTCAATACTTTGCGCTCATAATCATTCATCTGTCATTCCTCCTATGCCGTAGCCTTAATCTGATAACACGCCAGTAACCCTGATTCCTTGAATGTCCTTGGCTTGCCAGACAAGAGGTCGTCTGCTTTTATCAGTCCGGATCGAATACTTTTGACTTGTATTCGCCGTTTTGTAATCTTCCCGCTTTGATCCTCATATATGATCTCGACCAACCAACCCAGGTATTTTACTGGCATGTTCATCCCTCCAAATAACAGAACGTTTGTTTGCTTTTTTATCATTATATGCGAATACATGTTCGTTATTCAACAGAAAAAAGGACCCTATCGAGTTAATCGACAGAGTCCTCTTTGTTTATTTTTGACTCAGTAAATATTCACAAAGTTTCACATACATGTTCTGCATTTGAAGAGATCTTAAAAGATATGACGGATTAACATCTACCGGTCCAATCAATTCCATGAGAAATACGAATTCTTCGTATGTCGGTGGAGATTCAGTTAATAGGAAATCATCAGGAACAGAAAAGAATTTATTACGCTCTTTAATGTCCTCTATTTTTTCATTATGGAAAAGTTCCAGCTGCCCATCATTGATCGTGGACTGTTCACCTAATCGGCGGTTGAATATGTACAATACGTCATTCAAAGATCGGGTTTGTCTTTCATTAAAATCATGATCCAAGAGAAACATAATGTGTGGATGTTCATCAGATGCTACAAGCGTTTTAATGAGCTTGATCTGATATTTTAGAAGCTCAAGTTGTTCATCAATACTCATTTTTGTTTCCACCTTTTACGTTAAGTTTAGAATGCTACGAACATAATAGCTGAAGCGATCACTCGTGCAGCCCCTTGTGGGATATTACAATATGGACTTTATTCGGATCACTCTTTATAAAAAAGAAGTCTCCGGCACTAGGATCATAGCCTATCTCTGAAAGAACGTGGTTCAATGTTTCCGGTTCCAGGCTGCTTATCTCTTCAACAGTCGTAATGTCGCGTTTGTACTTCATTCTGGCATCTCTCCCTTGGTGTGATATGTCTTAATTCGACAGCAGGGAGAAATTACCTTCATGCAGATCACCGTTTACTGTCTATCCTTATTCTTTCTGCTAAAATGGAGTTTGCGCACACCATTTTAAAAAGAGAGGAAGTTTTAGATGTATAATGCGGAAGATTTTTTGCCTAAGAGGAAAAATGATCTTATTGGTGATATTGCTCTTGCATCCCTGAGAGACCCTAAACTGGCAGATAATCAATACGATATCCTGATGGCCCAAATTAAAGCATTTGAAGATGAATTGAATGAGAGTGAAGAGATAGCTATACAACTCGCATCATTCGGTCAATCCGTTTTAATGAATGTCACAGAAATCGGATTTCATAATCCATCCTTGATGTTCTTCTATGGGCACGTTAACGGTCAATGGTCTCAATTGGTGCAGCATGTCAGTCAATTAAGTTTCTTGATTACAGTTGTCCCAAAATCAGACCCTAATCGTCCAGCACGAAGAATTGGATTCATTCCTGAATCCGAGACTCCGCACGAGGATTAATTGGAACCTTCTTATTAATCATTTGTTCATTGTATGAATTGATTGCAGTGGAAATGGCGTTATTTAATATTTCATAATAAAGTTCTTTAGTTTCTGGCTCCTGAAGTTTTTGGACAAACTTCTCAAGGCTCTCTGCAGCTCCCTCATGCGGAGCAATATTGATATTTATCATTATTGGTGTTTTTTGATCCGTAGCCGTCGTTTCCGCGGCGGCTTTCAAATCCAAACCACAGACTTTGCAAAAGTTATCGGTTAGGGCAACTTCGTTGTTATCACATCGTGAACACTGGTCCATCAGTTTACTCCTCCCTCCAAAGTAAAACTTTCCTTGCTACTGCATCATGCCGAGTACTGTCTCAACGTGATCATCTCGTTAAAACCAATGGAATGGCTACACCCTTGGTGGCCAGTTCCAGTGTCCAGGTTTCGGAACCTCGGAGAACGGTACGTCTCTGTTAAAGTGCAAACCTGTCGGATTAAGAACTGTCATATGCACAATGCCTTTATCTTCATTAACAACCTCAGTAATGATCGCTGCGCTCGGTTCACTTTTATACTCGCCGCCTGGAGTACCATAGCGTTGATAATGTACTGTACGTCCAATAGTTGGTTTCATGATCTGTACCTCCGATTTTTTATTGAAATAAGAAAAAGCGAGAAGAGGAACGCCCCAGTCATATGCCGCATTTGCGGCTGTGCGTATCATTCTCGCTCAATTTCCACAATACAAATTTATCACATAGAAAGTCCAATGAAGCATCAACATTCGTTCAAAAACCGCTCAACAAATCGAAAGTTACTATTACAAAAATTACAGTGTGTTTTTTACATATATATACAATTATGATTCGAAATGCTATTATATTCCTGTAACAACCAAATTCTATGAAAAGAGGTATGATTCTATGAAAAAGGTTAAGCAACTGGGAATCGCATCATTATCCGCACTCTTGTTGTCCTCATTTACTCTGCCTGCTTTTGCTAGCGCTCAAGTTGCGAATGGAAATTCTACTAATTCGGGAACACAAATCGAATTACCATCTGGCCCAATCGATCTGGACAAAAGAATTGAACTTGAACTTAGACAAGTAGATTACGATACTCTCTTTAGAACTGTTGGCGCTGAACTTGGTATTACATCAAGTGCAGGCGATGTTACTACACAGGGTTGGAAAACAAAACTAGCAAAAGAAGTTGCACAGGAACTGATTAAAAAATTGAAAAATGTCGGCTCTCGTGCTTGGGATGCACAAATAAAAGAGTACGTAGACAAAATTCCTTTGCTAACAGATGGCGCCAAAACAACTTTGAAATATTACTTAAGCTACCAAGTACTTATGCAAGCTTTGGATATCATGGTAGATTTCACAGGCACTGCAGAGGATGGCCTCTCCAATGCTTTACAATCAGTTGGACTTCCGGCATGGTTAAGTGATGCAGCAGCAAGAGCCATTGTATTTTTCCTGCTGTAAAGCACCAATATTTAAGGGGGACTAAACGTGTACATACTTTCACTGATCATACTTATAATTACAGGTTTGGTGTCCGTCATTGATATCTTATTCGACTTAAAAGAATCGGGGGAAGGTATCAGAATATTTGTCAACGTCTCGCAAGCACTATTCTTCTTGTCGATACTATTCTTTGTAATAAAGATGCCTACCCGAAAGAAGTAAGCATCGAAAAAGGAGAGCTGTTTATCCAGCTCTCCTTTTTTCGATACGTTAACATACGAATTCTTGGCTTAGCTGAGTATCTTCCGCTACTTCCAATTTTAATGCAGCCGCTAAAATATTCATTTAATTGCTCTTTAGTGTATGACTTGCCTTCAAAAAACTCCTTTTTAGGTAGCTCTACTGCATCTGCAACATTGCAGTGCACCAATTGTTGCTTCATACCGAAGTCAAGAGCTTTTCGAATACAAGCATGATGTTTATGGACTGTATTTGGAGATAAACCCTTAACCTGAATTAAGTGATCATAATAGTCTTGAATATGCATCGGTTGGAGCTTGATTAGTCCCATATGAGCAAAGTATGGAGCAATATGCTTGGAAATGATGTTGTTATATCCATACCTGGTTGTTTCTTCGCAGTTATATTTAACATACTTTTTCATCCAATAATCTAACAACTCAACCAAGCTCATATTATTCACGGTCACTAATAAATTACGTTGTTTATTGTATTTAAACTCTGTAAGTGCCTTCTCTGCTTCACCCAGCGTATCAAATACCTTTGTTGACTTATGCCGTACTCCATTGATCATTCCTTGGTCAAACGTAACCTGATACTTGCCGCTTTTTGTTTTTCTAACACCATTCATCATATTGATCTTCCCCTTTTTATTGTTCCGATGAGATATCAATAATCTAATATAAGAAAGCATGTTCGTAAATATCTGAAGTGTCGAACCTCGTTCTATTCCGTAGAGGAGTCTTTAACCTGACCTGAATGTACGTTAACATAAAGCTGTTAAATATGACAATAGCCCTCCTGTAGACAAAATGTCTAACTCGGAGGGCAATTTATCACTTATCTTTTCTGATTGTCTAACATTTGTCTTCTTTTTAAAGGCATAGAAAAACCCAGTCCTTGTAAGACTGGGTTTTCAGTATGGAGGCGAGGGGAGTCGAACCCCTGTCCGAAGATAACGACACATAAGCTTCTACGGGTGTAGTCACAGTTTTGATGTCACCCGAGTATCGCCCCGTAACCGGCTATACGTTGGGTCAGCCTGATTGTCTTCTTCAGCACACCCCAGGCGGAGATGTGACAGCGTATCCCACTAAAGTTGAGCCCTCATCCCGGTACATGGGCGATACAGAGCGAGAGCACGCTCACAGGTTATTAAGCTGCGAAAGCGTAGTTGTTTTGTTGTTTGCCGTTTAATAGGCTTTAGCGTTGATGAAGCGGACGCGTCCCCACTACCCGCTACCCATGCTCGAACTATCCCCGTCGAATCCATAAACGCCCCCTCATATAAGAAGGGCTCCAGGATTAATCCGTGAATACGGAGCAAAGGTGCTGCACATCTTTTTCCTCCAAGGTAAAAAGATGCTCTTTCAAACTCGGCATTCCTGTCTGCTACATGAATAATCATATCACAGGACCGAATGCAGATATAGTACAGATTACTGGAAGTCATACCAGCAGGCTGAGCATCTGTGCAAGATTAACCAATGCACGTTCTGAGGCTCAATCGTCTACATATTATACCGCGTCCCTCGGACGAAGTAAAGTTTACCAGCATGACATTGCGAACAACTGTACCTCCTTTATTTTACCCACAATTTGTACAGGCTACGCAGAGGGCAGCTACTTAAGATACCCCACCCTCCGTCATATCGCAGTGACCTAAACCGATCTGTCGTTAACTTAACCATCCTGGGCTTACAGATATAGATCCTTATTGCTCTCCCAAACGTTCTAACTGCAGCACCCACGTAAAAATAAAAATCCCAAGCTCCGCCCAGTTCTGGGCCAAACTTGAGATCCTCATTTACTTCGCATTTAAAGTTAACTTATGACGCATCCTGCGAAGCTGAAGCAATTCGATCAGCGAGCGATTTTCTGCTTCTCACGCAGTGCCCGTTGAATATCACGCTGTGCATCCCGCTTCGCAGCAGACTCACGTTTATCATACTGCTTCTTACCTTTACCCAGGCCAAGCAGCAGTTTCGCATATCCATTACGCACATAAATCTTCAGCGGCACAATACTGTACCCTTCCTGCTTCGACAATCCAAGCAGCTTGTTAATCTGTGACTTGTGCAGCAGCAGCTTGCGTGTACGCGTCGGATCAAGCGGATTATGTCGGTTCCCTTGTTCAAAAGGACTAATATGCATATTATGAATGTGAATTTCACCGTTGCGAATCGTGGCAAACGCATCTCCAATATTCGCACGGCCGTTACGAAGAGATTTGATCTCCGTTCCGGTAAGTACCATGCCCGCTTCATACGTATCTTCAATGAAGTAGTCATGGGAAGCCTTTTTATTCTGTGCAAGCACTTTACTCTGTCCATCATTCTTGCCCATGTCCTCACTCCTTCTCCGTAAAATAAGCCGGTACCATGCTCTATAGCCGCGCACCCGATGATGCCCAGGTACCCTACGCCAGACCTTAATTGTAGCAAGGACCGCTGTTAAAATCAAGAAAGAGGCAGCATATGCCGCCCCTTCTCATTACACACATTTCATGCTGTGCGAAACGATTTACTTTTTCTTCTTCCGTACAAAAGCAGCTGTTCCATTAGCGGAAGCCCCTTTGTTCTTTTTCCGTTTACGGCGCGGAGCTCCGCCTTCCTGCGTACCTCCAGGTGTAGCTGCTTCGCCGATAAAGATCCCGCTAGGTGACGTCTTTTTGCGTCCGCCGCCACCTTTACCGCCTTTGCCGCCGCCCTTGCCGGATTTGAAACTGCCTTCGCCACGGCCCTTACCGCTGTTCAGATCAGTCCCTTGACCGCCAGTGCTGCTGTCCTGACTAGACGGCGCAGAGCTGTATCCACCTTTACCCGATCCAAAACCAAAGCTAACTGCTCCTGTGCCTTTACCGCGAGCAGCAGCTGGTGCACTTGCATCTCCCGTGCGGCGTTCACCTTTCGGTTTACCGCCACCTTTTCCACTGAAGCTGCCACGTCCACCCTTACTGCTCTCTTCCGGTGCTCTTCCACCGCGGCTGCCGCCACCTTTGCCTCCACGTGAGCCACTGAATCCAGAACCGCCTTTGGCGCCACTCCGGCCACCACCGCCAGCAGGACGTCCACCTCTGCCGCCTCGGTTACCGCCACCAAAACCGCCTGGCCGTTCGCTGCGTGGCTTCATATCCACCATTTCAAAGTCAATCGTGTACTCTTCCATGCTCACGCGAGCAACACGAATCTTCACCTCATCTCCGATACGGAACACTTTCGAGGTCCGCTCACCAATGAGAGCCATATGCTGATCGTCAAAATGGTAATAGTCGTCCGTCAATGCACTCAGTCGGATCAAGCCTTCTACCGTATTCTCGAGTTCAATGAACATGCCGAAGCTGGTTACACTGCTGATCATGCCTTCGAATTCTTCGCCGACCTTATCGAGCATGTACTCGGCTTTCTTCATTTTCTCTGTATCCCGCTCGGCTTCAACTGCGACGCGTTCACGCTCAGACGATTGCTGTGCAATGTCGGACATGCGTGACGCCAGGTATTCCTGACGATTCTCAGGCAGCGCACCCTTGTTCTCAATCACTTCCCGAATGACACGGTGAATGACCAGATCGGGATAACGACGAATCGGTGACGTGAAGTGACTATAGAACTCAGCCGCGAGGCCAAAGTGTCCTGACATCTCCGCATCATACTTCGCCTGCTTCATGGAACGCAGCATCATCGTACTGATTACCGTCTGTTCCTTCGTTCCATTGATATCCTCAAGCAGGGATTGAAGTGCACGAGGGTGGATCGCGTTACCGCGTCCTTTTACATGGTGTCCGAAGTTCGCTGCAAAAGCGAGGAAGTTTTGCAATTTCTCCTGATCGGGATCTTCATGCACACGATAGATAAACGGAACCTTCAACCAGTGGAAGTGCTCTGCCACGGTCTCATTGGCCGCCAGCATGAACTCTTCAATAATTTGTTCTGCAATGGAGCGCTCACGTTTGACGATATCGACCGGTTTGCCTTCTTCGTTCACAATGATTTTGGATTCTTCAAAATCAAAGTCAACCGCACCCCGGCGCATACGCATGGCGCGAAGCTTGAGGGCAATTTCTTTCATCAGATGGAAGTCATCCACCAGATCCTTGTAACGCTCCAGCAATTCCGGCTCTTCGCCTTCAAGAATTTTACGAACGTTGGCATACGTCATACGCTCTTTGGTTTTGATCACACTCGTGAAGATGTCGTGTTTCACAACCTTCATCTGGTCGTTGAATTCCATTTCACAGGACAGCGTAAGGCGATCCACCTGCGGATTCAAGCTGCAGATCCCGTTCGAGAGACGATGCGGCAGCATCGGAATAACACGGTCTACCAAGTACACGCTGCATCCGCGGTTGTATGCTTCCTGATCCAGTTTGGAGTTCTCGCGTACATAGTAGCCGACATCCGCAATATGAACACCCAGACGGTAGTTTCCGTTCGGCAGCTTCTCCACATTGACGGCATCGTCCAGATCCTTGGCGTCTTCGCCA
This sequence comes from Paenibacillus sp. P13VS, assembly GCF_015143645.1. Taxonomy (NCBI): domain Bacteria; kingdom Bacillati; phylum Bacillota; class Bacilli; order Caryophanales; family Paenibacillaceae; genus Paenibacillus; species Paenibacillus sp. P13VS. Next base: position 114,852 of record NZ_WYEV01000010.1, read on the forward strand.
TCGATGGTTACGATGTTTAATCCACGCAAATCACGGCGGCCCTGCTGTACGATCTCTTCATCCGTAATGGATTCCGGAGCTTGTTCTGCTTCTTCCACGACTTCATCCGGGAAAGCTTCCGGCAGCTGATGCTTGCGAATGACAGACAATATATCAATGCCTGGATCATCCTTATGTCCAAGAATCTCAATAATTTCGCCTTCTGCGGCAGCGCGCCCTTCCGGGTAGTTCACGATTTTGGCAACGACTTTTTGTCCATCTACAGCCCCGGCAGAATTCGTGCGCGGAATGAAAATATCACGCTTAATTCGCTTATCATCCGGAATGACGAAGCCGTATACCTCATGGCTTTGAAACACACCAACCACTTGGGTAATTGCACGGGTAACAATGCGCACGATCTCGCCTTCCAAACGTCCATTGGATGGACCCTGAGACGTCACTTTAACAAGGACCGTGTCCCCGTTCATGGCGCTCTTCATATCATTGGCATGGATGTAGACATCCGGATGCTCTTTATCTTCAGGGATGAGAAAAGCAAATCCCTTCGCATGTGCCTGCAGTCTTCCGCGAACCAGGTTCATGCGTTCAGGCATGCCGTACCTGTTGTTACGGGTAAGCAGAATCTTGCCGGATTCCTCCAGTGTATTCAGCATGATCAAAAAGGCTTTGAAATCAGCTGCATCTTCAATCTCGAAGTGCTGTTCCAGCTCCTGATAGGTCATCGGTTTATAAGCGGTTTCCCGCATGAAGTCGAGCAATTGTTGTTCTGTTATCATTAATATTCACCTCGGGAAACGTAAAAGTGTAATCTGGTTTGTATCCTGTCTTTATGTATCTGAATTTTTGCAATTTTCATGCCACGTAACACATGCCCTCACTATCTCATACCCTAGTATACACGAATTCAATCCACCGCATCCGTACCCCGCAAAATAATCCAAACCTTAGCCGAACGCACCACTTCACGTCATGAGTACACGTTTTCATTGGATTGTAAGATAACAAATTCTTTAAAGAACTACGTTCAAAGACGAAATAAATATGAAATGTTATGAGCAAAGTCGTTCGTAACGAACCACTAAGTAGGCAACTGAGCTAAGTACGGGAAGGCAAATGAAAGGGAAGTGGGGAACCGAAGATTACATGGGTTGAAAAAAACAGTTGGTAAACTTTGGACATGCGCCAATGTATTAAAAAACCTTCGTTTCTTCTCGAAACGAAGGTTCATCATCTTAGGTCGTTCATTCATATATGCTTGATCTACCAATCAATACAGCATTCCTTACTTGGAAATGACTGTAACAATGATAGCCAAGATCATAAATCCTGCACCCAGTACAACGGTTGCACGTTGCAGGAAAAGATCCAATCCGCGCGCTTTCGTTTTACCGAAAAGATGTTCCGCACCACCGGAGATGGCACCCGCCAAACCAGCGCTTTTCCCGTGCTGCAGCAATACTACAGTGATTAGACCGATCGAGAAAACAACGAGCAGCAATTTCAAAGCAATATCCATTCTTTCCACCTCCTACCCATGTGGGCATAACATCTCACCATAAAAACAGTTACTTTAATTGTACCACAGCTATTCCCAATCTACAACCTTATCCATGATACTGTCTATGTTATAAAGAAATGAAAAAGACAAGCCGGTTACCCGGCTTGCCTTAGAAGCTGTGAACACAGCTTATTTTTTAAGGTTGTAGAATCCTTTAAGACCATTGTATTGAGCCAGTTCGCCCAGTTGATCCTCAATGCGGAGCAATTGGTTGTACTTCGCGATACGGTCTGTACGGGAAGGTGCACCTGTTTTGATTTGTCCTGCATTTGTTGCAACCGCGATGTCAGCGATTGTGCTGTCTTCGGACTCACCGGAACGGTGGGAGATTACAGCTGTGTATCCTGCACGTTTAGCCATTTCGATTGCATCGAATGTTTCAGTGAGTGTACCGATTTGGTTAACTTTGATCAGGATGGAGTTACCAATACCTTCGTTGATACCTTTTTCCAGACGCTCAGTGTTTGTTACGAACAAGTCGTCACCAACGAGTTGTACTTTGTCACCCAGTTTTTCAGTGAGCAATTTCCAACCATCCCAGTCATCTTCGGACATACCGTCTTCGATTGTGATGATTGGGTATTTCTCAACCCATGAAGCCAGAAGGTCAACATACTCAGCGGAAGTGTAAGATTTACCTTCGCCAGCAAGTGTGTATTTACCATCTTTGTAGAACTCAGTGGAAGCTACGTCCATACCCAGGAATACGTCAACACCTGGTTTGTATCCTGCTTTTTCAATCGCTTCGATGATTGTAGTGATTGCTTCTTCGTTCGAACCAAGGTTCGGTGCGAAACCACCTTCGTCACCTACAGCTGTGTTCAGGCCTTTGGAGCTCAGTACAGATTTCAGGTTGTGGAAGATTTCTGCGCCAACGCGAAGAGCTTCTTTGAATGTTGGTGCTCCAACAGGAAGAACCATGAACTCTTGAACGTCGATGTTGTTGTCAGCATGCTCACCACCGTTGATGATGTTCATCATTGGTACTGGCAATGCTTTAGCGTTGAATCCGCCCAGGTAAACATACAGTGGCAGGTCCAGAGCGTCAGCAGCTGCGCGAGCTACAGCCATGGATACAGCCAGGATTGCGTTAGCACCCAGTTTACCCTTGTTTGGCGTACCATCCAAAGCGATCATCATTTTATCGATACCCAGTTGATCCAAAGCGTCCATACCGATTACTTCTGGAGCGATTGTTTCGTTTACGTTCTTAACAGCTTGCAGAACGCCTTTACCCAGGTAGCGGGATTTGTCACCATCGCGAAGCTCAACAGCTTCGTGGGCACCAGTGGATGCACCAGATGGAACGATTGCGCGTCCGATTGCGCCGGACTCCAGGTATACTTCAACTTCAACTGTAGGGTTACCGCGGGAGTCGAGGACTTCGCGAGCGTACACGTCAGAAATAATAGTCATGAGTGATAATCTCCTTTAAATTTGAATTTATTTTTAATACGTTCAGAATAATTGAGTTTCACCAGACCACTCCGCATGCAGTACCATCTTCCGATCGCTGTTATCCCCTGATTCCTATGAACTTATCTTCATATGTTGGAATCATGTGATAAAGGCGAACGCGTTGCTTCTTCAGATTGGTTCTGCCTGCTTCGTTCCAGGTTCCACTTTGTCTTATTCAACAACCTATTTAAACGAATTATTTACGGGTAGCGATGACAGAAGTACCTGTCATTTCTTCCGGTTTAGGCAACTGCATCAGGTCCAGAATCGTTGGCGCGATATCGGCCAGGATTCCACCTTCACGCAAGGTTACGTTAGGGTCTGTAACGATAAATGGAACCGGGTTTGTTGTATGAGCAGTGAACGGACGTCCTTGCTCATCAAATACCATATCCGCGTTACCATGGTCAGCAGTGATGAGTACAACGCCGCCTTTGGCAAGCACTGCATCAACAACACGTCCCATGCACTCATCTGTCACTTCAACCGCCTTGATGGTAGGCTCCAGCATGCCGGAGTGTCCAACCATATCCGGGTTGGCGAAGTTCAGAATGATCGCATCATGTTTGTCTGCTTCAATCTCGCGAACACATGCATCCGCTACTTCGTAAGCGCTCATCTCCGGTTGCAGATCATACGTTGCAACTTTTGGCGAGTTGATCAGCACGCGAGTTTCGCCCGGAAGCTCCACGTCGCGTCCACCGCTGAAGAAGAAGGTAACGTGCGGGTATTTCTCGGTTTCAGCAATACGCAGCTGTTTCTTGTTGTTCTGAACCAGAACTTCACCCAGTGTATTGTCGAGGTTTTTAGGCGAGTAAGCCACATAACCTTCAACCGTTTCACTGAACAACGTCAGGCAGACAAAGTGCAAGCCTTCTGGGAATTTCGGACCACGGTCGAAACCACGGAAATCCTTGTTCGTGAATACTTGCGACAGCTGAATCGCACGGTCAGGACGGAAGTTCAGGAAGATTACGGAATCGCCGCTTCCTACCAAACCTACCGGCTCACCATCCGCTTTAACGATAACCGTTGGCTCAACGAATTCGTCAAATACGGATTTCTCATACGATTCTTCAACCGCTCTGAGTGGATCGTTGTATTTTGGTCCATCACCATAAACGATGGCACGATATGATTTCTCAACACGTTCCCAACGTTTGTCACGGTCCATCGCATAGTAGCGACCTTGAACCGTTGCAATTTGACCTACACCGACTTCCTCAATTTTGGCGATCAGCTTCTTCATGAAGTCTTTACCGCTATCCGGCATAACGTCACGGCCATCCAGGAAGGCATGAATATAAACGTCATTCATTTCTTCTTTTTTGGCCAGATCCAGCATGGCAAACAGGTGGTCGATGTGACTATGTACGCCGCCATCAGACAACAATCCGTATAGGTGAAGCTTTTTACCGTTTTGTTTCGCTTCGCGCACAGCTTTGACAAGTGTTTCATTTTCGAAAAACTCGCCTTCGCGAATCGATTTGGAGATACGGGTCAAATCCTGGTATACGATCCGGCCGGCACCAATGTTCAGGTGACCTACCTCGGAGTTCCCCATTTGCCCTTCTGGCAAACCTACAGCTTCACCGCAAGCAGTGAGAGTTGTGTGTGGGAATTGGCTCATGAAGCGATCGTAGTTCGGCTTTTTGGCTTGCGCTACTGCGTTGCCTTCCACCGTGTTACGAAGACCAAAGCCATCCATGATGATCAGTGCTACAGGTTTTGGAGCTGTCATTACTTCGCCCCCTCAACAAGCGCGATGAACGAAGCCGGCTGCAAGCTGGCACCGCCAACAAGCGCGCCGTCGATGTCGCTTTGTCCGAGGTATTCTGTTACGTTCTCTGGTTTAACACTGCCGCCGTATTGAATACGAACTGCACTTGCAACCTTCTCGTCGTACAGATCCTTCACCAGGCTGCGGATGTAAGCAATAACTTCATTCGCATCTTGGGATGTGGAGGATTTACCTGTACCAATCGCCCAGATTGGTTCATAAGCGATAACCACTTGTGCCGCTTGATCAGCAGACAGACCTGCAAAAGCAGCTTCCGTTTGCACTTTGCATACGTCTTTTGTTTGGTTTGCTTCACGCTCTTCAAGTGTCTCACCAAGACAGAAGATTGGAGTCAATCCGTGACGGAATGCTGCATGCAGCTTTTTATTGACAGTCTCATCGGTTTCCGCAAAATATTGACGGCGCTCCGAGTGACCAATAATTACATAATCCACGCCCAGATCTTTCAGCATTACGCCGCTGATTTCACCAGTGAATGCACCGTTGTCTTCAAAGTGAAGATTTTGAGCACCAATTTTGATGTTTGTGCCTTTCACAGCTTCTACCAATGTAGGCAGATTCGTAAACGGTGCGCAGATTACAGTCTCTACGCCTTCAACTTCCGCTTTTCCTTTAACTTCCTGAATGAAGTCATTGGATTCGGAAACCGTTTTGAACATTTTCCAGTTACCTGCGATAATCGGTGTTCTCATGGTTTTCAACTCCTTCATGCTATAGCTTAAAACTTACTTGTCGTTCAATGCAACTACGCCTGGAAGCACTTTGCCTTCCATGAATTCCAGTGATGCACCGCCACCTGTAGAGATGTGGTCCATTTTATCAGCCAGTTTGAACTTCTCAGCTGCTGCTGCGGAGTCGCCACCACCGATTACTGTGTAAGCATCCGTTGTTGCACAAGCTTCTGCCACTGCACGAGTACCGTGGGAGAAAGGCTCGATTTCGAATACGCCCATTGGTCCGTTCCATACAACAAGTTTGGAGTTTTTAACAACGTCAGCATAGATCTCACGTGTTTTAGGACCGATGTCGATACCTTCCCAATCTGCAGGAATGTCGCCAACTTCAACCACTTTTGTGTTTGCGTTAGCGCTGAAATCATCAGAAATGACGATATCTACTGGCAGATAGAAGTTTTTACCCAGTTTTTTTGCTTTTTCGATGAAGCCCAGAGCTACATCCAGTTTGGACTCATCCAACAGGGATTGGCCTACTTCGTGGCCTTGAGCCTTCATGAATGTATAGGACAATCCTCCACCGATGATTACGTTGTCTGCAATGTTAAGCAGGTTGTCGATTACATCGATTTTGTCCTTAACTTTGGATCCGCCAATGATTGCAGTGAACGGACGCTCAGGGTTGGAAATGGCTTTGCCGAGCACTTCAAGTTCTTTCTCCATCAACAGACCGGATACTGCTGGCAGCAAGTGAGCGATACCTTCTGTTGAAGCATGTGCTCTGTGAGCCGCTCCGAAAGCATCGTTAACGAAAACGTCAGCCAGTTCAGCAAATTGTTTTGCCAGTTCTGGATCGTTTTTCTCTTCGCCTGCATGGAAACGAACGTTTTCAAGCAGCAAGACGTCACCGTTGTTCAGTTCAGCAACTTGTGCTTTAACAGTTTCACCGATGGAATCGTCAGCTTTAACCACTTTTTTACCAAGCAGCTCGGACAGACGCTCAGCCGCTGGAGTCAAACGCAAGGATTCCACAACTTCGCCATTTGGACGACCCATGTGGCTCGCCAGAATGACTTTCGCACCTTTTTCGATCAAGTAGTTGATCGTTGGCAGTGTTGCACGAATACGTTTGTCATCTGTAATTTTACCATCTTCGAGCGGCACATTGAAATCTACACGGACAAAAGCCCGTTTTCCTGTCAATTCGATATCGCGTACACTTTTTTTGTTCATCTGTATTTCCTCCGCACCCATGTATTTGGTGGACCGATCAGGAGCCCAAATCCCCTGTCAACCCTGGTGTTTTTGAGAAATTTGCAAAATGTTGATAGATAAAGAGCGGAAACAATAGCATCTGTTTCCGCTCTATGTTATTGCAGATATTACTTAATCATTTTTGCAAAGTGCTCCAAAGTGCGAACCAATTGAGCTGTGTAGGACATTTCGTTGTCATACCAAGCTACAGTTTTAACCAGTTGTTGGTCGCCCACAGTCAGAACTTTAGTTTGAGTTGCATCAAACAGGGAACCGAAAGTGATACCTTGGATATCGGAAGATACGATTTCGTCTTCAGTGTATCCGAAAGTTTGTGGATCGGAAGCTTCTTTCATTGCTGCGTTAACTTCGTCAGCAGTTACTTTTTGTCCAAGAACAGTTACGAGCTCAGTCAGGGAACCAGTAGCTACTGGTACACGTTGAGCTGCACCGTCGAGTTTACCTTGCAGTTCAGGGATAACCAAACCGATTGCTTTAGCAGCACCAGTTGTGTTAGGGATGATGTTTTCAGCTGCTGCGCGAGCACGACGGAAGTCACCTTTAGGGTGTGGAGCATCCAATGTGTTTTGGTCGCCAGTGTAAGCGTGAATTGTAGTCATCAAACCTTGAACGATTCCGAATTTGTCTTGCAGTGTTTTTGCCATAGGAGCCAGGCAGTTAGTTGTGCAAGATGCGCCGGAAATTACAGTTTCAGTACCGTCGAGGATTTCATGGTTTACGTTGTAAACGATGGTTTTCATGTCGCCAGTAGCTGGTGCGGAGATAACAACTTTTTTAGCGCCGCCTTTAAGGTGCTTCTCAGCTGCTTCTTTAGTTGTGAAGAATCCAGTACATTCCAGAACGATGTCTACGCCCAGGTCGCCCCAAGGAAGTTCTTCTGGGTTACGGTTAGCCAGTACTTTAACTTCTTTGCCGTTCACTTTGAAGAAGCCGTCGTGTACTTCAACATCGCCATCGAAGCGACCTTGAGTTGTATCATATTTAAGCAAATGAGCCAGCATTTTAGCGTCAGTCAAGTCGTTGATTGCTACTACTTCAATGCCCTCTACATTTTGAATACGGCGGAATGCCAAGCGACCAATACGTCCAAAACCGTTAATACCTACTTTAATCATGAGTAAGTTCCTCCCAAGTTTTGATTTAATTTTTTTATGAAGCTATATATTCAAGACAGACGGTGAAGTCCGTCAAGACAACAAGAGTTGTGGTAAAAGAAAAATCTTTATTCCATTTCGGCAACGATGACTTCGGCAGCTGCCTCATCAATAATCAGAATATCTTCCTGCCCGAATCGCAGTACGGAATGAATGGCAGCCGCTTTACTTTTGCCGCCCGCAATTCCAATTACCACATCGGTCCGTTCAATATCCTGAAGTCGCATGCCCAGAGTTAGCATGGTGTGTACCACTTCACCCTGATCGTTAAAATAATAACCGAAGGATTCAGATACGGCTCCTTGCTCCTGAAGCTCTTCAATGATCTCCGTTGCAAGTTTGCGTCTTCGTGCCATCTCCACGGCATCACCGATTCCGTGAATTACGATGCGTGACTGTCTGATCAGCTGGAGAATCTCCTGGACGCTTGGGTCCTGAATTAACGATTCATAGGCATGATCACTCAGCAAATCCGGTACATGCAGGAGTTTGTATTGTGCTCCTACCCGTTTTGCCATTGTCGATGCAATCGTATTGGCCTGAATTTCGAGGCTTTCTCCCAAACCGCCGCGTGCCGGTACGAACCAGACACCTTTTAGCGAAGTTGGCGGAGTCAGCTGCTCTGCTACTCCTGCCGTTGTTGATCCGCCTGTAACGGCAACAACGTCGTTATCATTCATTACTTGACTAAGAGCCTTCGCTCCAGCCTTACCCAGTTCCCGTTTGGCAAATGGAGAAATGTCCGAATCGCCGGGAACGACAACTACCTTTTGCAGACCGTAGGCTTGCTTGATGCGTTCTTCCAGCTCGGATAATCCGAACAGCTCTTTGGCTACTGGCTCTAACTGCTGCAGCAGATCATGCCCTGCCTCACTGATCTTCATCCCCGCACTGTCAATTTCAATAAGTCCCTGAGCCTTTAACAAATCGGTCTCAGCCCTCAGAACCCGCTCGGTCATCTGCATGGAATTGGCTAACGTCCTTCTCCCGATCACATCCGATAACATGATCTGGTGTAGAATCGTATACCTCTTCTTCAAAACATCCATGAGATCAGGCAGAAGCTGCTTTTGCACTTCTAAAATCGTTCGCATGCTTTCCACTCCCGCAAGCTTCTCGTTCCAAGCTCTCTTTCATGGCCCTAAAATGTCCCGGGTTAACTTTTTAAGTCCCACGTCTATTCTACCTAAAACTGACGTGACATGCAAGTGTTTCAAAAGCCTTATTTCACAACGTTTTGGCCCATTGTACGCGCTTATTTTCACAATCTCCAACTTCCACAGGAACGCGCAGCCACATTCATACCATATATAGAAGAAAACCAAATTTCTCATCTATATATCGCTTCTACTGACTCCAGGATTGTGCTTCATGCAACCTGTCCAAAACTTCTCTTAGCATTTACTTAAATGCTTTCTTTATCCATTCTTCATCATCATGATCAATTTCAGGTCAATCCAAACCATAAGCTTGATCATATCTCTTGCAATTCAGAATGCCATGAGCTATAATCATTATTGCTGTCACATCAACGTGCGCCCGTGGTCCAATGGATATGACGTAGGCCTCCGAAGCCTGAGATCCAAGTTCGATTCTTGGCGGGCGCGCCATTCTTGATTAGCAGCTCATAACCCTTTTAACCAATGGAACCGTAAAGGTTTCTTTTTTTTCAAAGTTAGTTTGACTTTCTTTGACTTTTTGTTTGAAATTGTTTATGATGTGGGTAATACGGTAACAGTTTAAATAGATACACTATTCCATGTACATTTCCGAGGAGGTTTTTCACGTGAGTTATATTCCTATGGTCGTTGAACAGAGCAACCGCGGTGAGCGCGCCTATGACATCTATTCCAGATTGCTGAAGGATCGTATTATCTTTCTAGGCAGCGATGTAAATGACGTTGTTGCGAATGCCATCATGGCACAGATGTTGTTCCTCGCTGCGGAAGATCCGGAGAAAGACATTCATCTATACATCAACAGCCCAGGCGGATCCATCACAGCCGGTATGGCCATTTACGATACAATGCAATTTATCAAACCTGATGTATCTACCATCTGTGTAGGTATGGCTGCTTCCATGGGCGCTTTCTTGCTCAATGCAGGTGCAAAAGGCAAACGTTTTGCACTGCCTAACAGTGAGATCATGATTCACCAGCCGCTGGGCGGCGCACAAGGTCAGGCTTCGGATATTGAAATCCGTGCCCGCCGCATTCTGAAAATGCGTGATACCTTGAACCGCATCATCGCTGAGCGCACAGGTCAACCACTGGAGCGCATCGAGAAAGATACAGACCGTGACTACTTCATGAGTGCTGCTGAAGCTGCCGATTACGGTATCATTGATAAAGTCATCGCAAACGTTGGCTCCCAAGGCGTATAAGCCGAGGTAACTGTATATTGAAGATAGGAACAGGTGAATTGATTGACCCGTTCCTACTACAAAGAAGCGCCCCTTGTCATGAACATGACGAGGGGCGCTCTTTTTATAGAATGATATCGAATAATTACTCTGCTGCAATTCCACTGAATGGCTGTGTACCTTTAGGGAGTAACTCTTTGTACGTAAACGAGAATTCCGGGAAACCTTCTGCATAAGCAGTGTATTCATACAGTTGGAAGAATACAACTACCCCTGTAGGCGTTACATAGAAGTCCTGGTCCTTGTTCAGACCTTTATAGCCGTCCAGGTAACCACCGCGAGCCTTAAGTTGCTCCCCAACCTTTTTGCCAAGCGTATCGCGCATTGTTTTGTTGTTTTGCAGCACATCATCAAGACTTAGCTCTTTACCTGTATCCAGCGCAAAGGTGTGACCTGTCCGAGTAGTCATCCCGTGGGCTCCGGCATAATCTTCATAACGCTGAGTAACCAATCCCAGCACGCCGTTCTCGTTGTACGTCACCACATAGGTGCTCTCAAATGCATATGGACGGTTGGCTGCTGCCGTTCCGTATTCTGCCGTTTGCTTCTTGAAAGCAGTTACGAATGTATCCACTTCGTCTTTCAACACTTTGTTGATTGCCGCTTCGGCCTCATCGCTAGCAAGTCCACTCACCTGCGGATATTGAATATCTACCTCAGCATTTTTGATATTCACTTTCACGTTTGCTGATTTCACTTTCACGCTATTTTGCTTCACTTTGCTCAGCGACAGTGTTTTGGTTTTACCATCCCAGCTGCCTTGAACCCCCAGATAATCTCTCATCGCCGAAAAAGGAATGTACAGACGTCCCTTGATCAGCTTCGCTTCAACGTTAGGATAATAATTATTTACTCTTAGCGACGGTTCACCGTCCGCCAGGCTGATTTTCATCGTGTTATTCGCTGCAGTCAGTGCGTACTCTTTTGTTTTTGCGTTATAGGTTAATGTACCACCAGCCACATCTTTAACAGCAGTGAGTGATACCCACGTGGATCCACCTTGTAGAAGACCCTTTTGTGTCAACGTTTTGCCTGCAGACTTCAATGTAACATCTGTGGATGCCGTAACTTTTGACGTAACCGAAGCTGCTTGCACGGAGTTATCCTGCCATACCGCCCCACTACCTACAATAATTCCTGCTGCGAGTAATGCACTTGTCCACTTTTTCCATGATGTCATATATAAAACTCCTCTCGAATTTGCCTATGGTTTATTGCGTATGTATCCTGATCGCATATCTCATACGCTCACCTCTTTATTATAATTAACCCAATTCAGGAAAGGTTTACAGCACCCGTTACAATGTTGTTCAATCCAAATCCATTTGGTAAAGGTTTTGTCACGAACAAATATACAAAAAAGACATCAAATGATTCCTCATTATTCTGGTTAAAGCAAGGATGTTAATACCAAACTTCTTTAAAGCTCCTCTATATAACAAAAGAGACCCTGCCCAATTGGACACAGTCTCTTCATATCTTCATCTACGTCTAGGTTTATTTCATTTCATACGTAATGTTAAGCGTCGTGCTTACTTTTACCTGACCTGTTTCAATTTCTGTACCAGCAGCAGACATTGCCATGTCCTTGGCCGTCGAACTTTCTGTTGCATAGAGCACAGGCACATTGCCATCACCTTGAGTTACAGACAACACAGCACCCAATTGACGTTTAACCGCCTTGGCAATCGCTGCTGCTTTTACATCTGCATTGGCTACAGCCTTCTCGATCACTTGTGCTTCGAAGTTTTCCGGATTTTCTACCGTAAAGCGTACATTCTCGATATTGTTGGCACCTGCCTGTGAAGCAGCATCCAGCAGTTCACCAATCTTGTCCATTTCGCGGTACGTAATCGTCAGCGTATGATGAGCGGTATAGCCTTTAACTTTCTGACCTTCTTTATCGCTATACGTATAGTTTGGCTGTACATAGAATTGACTGGTCTGAATATCGTCTGCACTGATTTTCCACGTATTCTTCAGCAGGTTGGATACCTTTTGAATTTTTGCTGCATTTGCCTTCTGGGCGGAGGCTGCTGTCTCAGCTGTGCTATTCACTCCGATCGATAGATAAGCGATATCCGGCTTTACCTGAATCTCGCCTTTGCCCACTACATTAATCACATTTTGCTGTACCCCTTGTACTTCTGCAGCATAGGCATAACTCCCCGGTGCCACCCACGCTGTACCACCCACGAGCAATGTTCCCGCCACCAATACCGCACCAAACGGTTTCATCCATCGTTTACCCATTACGCATAGCCTCCTTATGTCTAAGATCTCAATCTCAAAGCATTTTGATACCTTAACAGACGGAGACATTTTCCAAAATGTTGCACTTGATTATGCCCATAACGCAAAAAAGCCCCTTGCGGGACTTCTTCATGTCATGTTAATCATATCTTATTGGTTTTCAAGTTCTTCCTTGCTCACCAAACTCACTAAAGCGTTTACAGCCTGTTCGGCGTCCGCGCCTTCAGCACTAATTTGGATTTCTGTACCAGTACTGATTGCAAGGCTCATGATCCCCATGATACTTTTTGCATTAACTTTTTTGTCGTCCTTCTCGACGAACACTTCAGATGAGTACTTATTCGCTTCTTGAACGAACAGTGCCGCAGGTCTGGCATGGAGACCCGTTTTCAAACGGACAACTACCGGGTGCTTTGTCATGGAAACTTACCCCCTATTAGAAATCTAGACATTAAATACACAATTATATTTATAACATTATACCATTAACCCGCGCAGGACACTAGAAGAAAAAAAACCAGCACATTTCTGATTATTCAACCAGGTCCAATCCGTTAACCGTGACGTTCATTCCGCACTTTCTCAGCCAACTCGTCAATCTTACGAAGCCGATGGTTGACACCCGATTTGCTGACGGTACCTTTTAACAGCTCGCCAACTTCCTTCAGGTTAATGTCAGGATGCGCCAGTCTAACCTCTGCGACTTCACGCAGCTTCTCAGGCAAAGACTCCAAACCGACTTCCTTTTGCAGCAGCTTGATATTGTCGATCTGTCTCACTGCAGCTCCGATCGTCTTGTTCAGATTAGCTGTCTCACAGTTGACGATCCGGTTAACGGAATTACGCATATCCCGCATAATCCGTACATCCTCAAACTTGAACAAGGCCTGATGCGCACCAATGATGCTGAGCAGCTCAATAATTTTCTCGCCTTCCTTAATGTATAGGATGAATCCTTTTTTGCGTTCTATACACCGGGCATTAAGATGAAATTCATTGGCCAGATCCACGAGGGCCTGACAGTGCTCTTCATACATGGATGCGATCTCCAGGTGATACGAGGATCCTTCAGGGTTGTTGACCGAGCCACCCGCCATAAACGCGCCGCGTAGATAAGCCCGTTTACAACAGTTTTTCCGTAACAGCTCCTGATTAATTCCTGGAGTAAACAAAAAGCCTTCCGATACAATGTACAGATCCTTTAATATCTCCTGTACCATGGACGGAATTCGAACAATATACACATTGTTCTTTTTCAGCCGCATCTTTTTGCGGACAAGCAATTCCGTATGCACTTGAAAATGCTTTTTAAGCAGAGAGTATGCCCGTCTTGCGATCGCGGCATTCTCCGTCGAAATATCCAAGATCACTTTTTTATTCGATAACTGCACCGCACCTAGCATACGGATGAGGGCTGAAAGTTCCGCCTTTTCGCAGCACGGTTCACTCTCAATCATGGTTAATTCTTTTTTGGTCTGTGCTGCAAACGACATGGGACTTCACCTCTTCCGTAACATCCAATTTTGTACCAGCTGATAGATGTGGTGACTAAGCTTATCGGCATCATGACGCAGATAGGTTCTAAACAGAACAAGTGTATCCGCAACTACCTGATAGCCTGAACTTTTTAGTACATCCATATCCAAAACAACCGGTTTGGCTCCTTTTTCCGCATACCTATTCTGCACCTGCAGCGGAATTTCACCATTATTAACAATAACATAGTCAAAGAGCTGATGCCCCACGTGCTCATGAACCGCCTTGAGGTGGTCACTCACCGTATAGTTATCCGTCTCTCCAGGCTGTGTCATCACATTGCATATAAACATTTTCACGGCCTCTGCCTCGACGACAGCCTCTGCCAGTTTGGGAACTAACAAGTTAGGCAGAATGCTCGTATACAAGCTGCCTGGCCCGATCAGGATGGCATCTGCTTGTCGAATAGCCTCCACAGCCTCTGGCAACGGCTCCACGTGATCCGGTTCAAGGAAAACGCGTTTGATGCGTCCACCTGCTTCAGGGATTTTGGACTCGCCTGTAACAATTGAGCCATCCTCCATCTCCGCATGCAGCACAACCGCCTGCCCGGCTGCCGGCAAAACCTCACCGCGAACGGCAAACACGCGGCTGAGCTCCCGCACTGCGGTTACAAAGTCGCCTGAAATATCCGTCATTGCAGCCAAAATCAAATTACCCAGGCTGTGGCCTGCAAGCCCCGCGCCTGTATTAAAACGATATTTTAGCATATCCGATAGCAATGGCTCAACATCAGCCAGCGCCGTAAGCACGTTACGAATGTCGCCCGGAGGCGGCATTTGCAGTTCGTTGCGCAGGATGCCTGAACTACCACCGTCATCTGCAACCGTGACGATGGCCGTGATGTCCAGCGGCTTCTCTTTCAAACCGCGCAGCATCACGGATAACCCGGTTCCGCCGCCCATTACAACAATCCTCGGACGTTCTCTTCGTGGTCCGGCTTCTTTCATCCCTTCACCCTCTTCAATGACGATCACGGTCAGCGTCGCGATGGCTCACGGTAACAGCTTCAGTTTCGCTGCTTCCCAACATTTTGCCCAAATATTCAGATATGGCTACCGAACGATGCTTGCCTCCGGTACATCCAATCCCGATAATTACCTGACTTTTGCCTTCCTTCCGGTATTGCGGAATCAGGAAGTGCAGCATATCGAGCAGTTTGGTCAAAAACGACTGTGTTTCAGGCCATTTCATGACATATTCATATACATCACTATTCTGCCCCGTATTCGGACGCAAATGATCAATATAATGCGGATTTGGCAGGAAACGAACATCAAACACCAGATCCGCATCGATTGGAATGCCATATTTAAATCCAAACGACGTGATATTCACCGACAGCATATGACTTTCCAAATGAGAAAAGCGGGAAATAATCCGCTCTTTAAGCTGCGCCGGCTTCATCGTACTTGTGTTCAGCACTTGGGTAGCTGAATTTTTAAGCTCCTCCAGCATCTTGCGCTCCAGACGGATGCCATCAAGAGGCATGCCCTCAGGAGCCAGCGGATGTCTGCGTCTGCTCTCCTTGTAGCGCTGTACAAGGACGGAATCCGTAGCATCCAGGAATAAAATTTCACAGTGAATGGTAAAATGATCTTTTATATAGTTCAAAGACTCGGACAAAGCCGTAAAGAATTCCCGTCCCCGCAGGTCAATCACGAGGGCTACCTTACCGATCTTGCCGTTCGATTGTTCAATCAGTTCCGCAAATTTCGGAATCAACACCGGTGGCAGATTATCCACGCAGAAAAAGCCGAGATCTTCCAGGCTCTGTACCGCAATTGTTTTGCCTGCTCCGGACATGCCCGTAATGATAATGAGCGTGGCGCCTGTGCCCGGTGAAACTTCACCTTCAAGCATAAATGTCCCCTCCTTATCATATTGCTGCCTAATCATATGGTTCCGAGGTTACTAAGAACGCAAGAGAAGTCCTGCCGCGCCAACAATTCCCGCATCGTTGCCCAGAGTTGCTTCCAGGATCTGAACACCCTCCTGCAGCGGTTCAGGTGTCAGTTTCGCAAATACAGCACGTACTTCGTCAAACAGGATATTACCGGCTTTCGATACACCGCCCCCGATGATGAACATTTCCGGGTTTATGACTGCAGCAACAGCCGCCATCGATTTACCCAGATAGAATGCAGCACGATTTACGATGCGCAGAGCCACTTCATCGCCAGCTTTGGCTGCATCGAATACTTCCTTGGCTGCAATTTTGTCCACAAGCGCAAGTGACGTATGATCGCCGCGTTCTACTGCATCCTTAGCCATACGGATAATGCCCGTTGCGGAAGATACAGTTTCCACACATCCCATTTTACCACAACCACACTGAATGGCTTCCAGATCAGGCACAACACTGACATGACCCAGTTCTCCTGCCATGCCGGAAAAGCCCTGATAGATTTTGCCGTTCAATATCAAGCCTCCGCCAACACCTGTGCCGAGCGTGTAACATACGCAATTTTCCACACCCTTGCCAGCACCTGCCCAAGCCTCACCCAGTGCAGCAACGTTAGCATCGTTATCTATTTTGACTGGCTTGCCTAGACGCTCTTCCAGAATCGAACGAATGGCTACATTCCGAAATCCGATGTTAGGAGCGAGAACGATAATACCCTCGCGTACATTCGTGAACCCGGCTACCCCAGCCCCTACACCTTCAAGCTGTTCCCAGCTATATGGCGATTCTGCCACGATATGACGGACATACTTCTCGATGTTGGCGATAACCGTATCTACGCCCTTATCCACTTCTGTCGGCCCTTCATACGTATGCATAAGCTGACCTTGTTCATTGCATATACCGACCTTGATTGCTGTTCCGCCGAGATCGACCCCAACGTAGATTTTCTCAGACATGCCGCAAGCCACCTTTATCTATCTAAAATAGTTTAATCCTACGTACCAACTATAATTGAAGGATACGCCTGGGTCAAGACGATAAGACCATTGATACAGAACGCTTCGCCGCGATTGTGAACCCTATCACATCCGTATCATGTATACGTATACAACCTCTCCTCTCTTCTACCAAAACGCAAGCTTTCATGCTTCCCTACTAGAAAGGGAAGCCTCAACTCATGATATTTCATGATCACTCGTTCCATGCGTAAAAGATGACAGTTGTCACCTGAAAGTCATGACAACTCTTACTAATCCCGTCACAGTTCGTTCGGTAAGATGGAAATATCTTAGAGAACAGACAAGGGACGTGAATAAAGATGAATACCGACTCAACCATCATACAGCTTGAACAAGTCAGCAAACGGTTCGGCAGCAAGCTGGCCGTTAACCCTATTTCCCTGAAGATTAACCGCGGCTCAATCGTTGCCATCCTTGGCCCAAATGGCGCAGGCAAAACAACCACCTTGAACATGATGCTTGGCCTGTCCACCCCCTCCTCAGGAGAGGTGACCGTTCTGGGAATGCCGCCAGGCCATAGACAAGTCCGTGAGCGCATCGGTGTCATGCTTCAGGACGTGAGTGTCATGGACGGCCTTACGGTTCGAGAAATCATTCGTATGGTGCGCAGCTACTATCCTACCCCGCTGAATGCGGACAAGATCGAAGCTTTGACAGGTCTAAGGCCTGAAGATCTGAACAGAAGGGCTGAGAAGCTGTCAGGTGGTCAGAAGCGTAGTCTGAACTTCGCCCTTGCCATGGCAGGTGACCCGGATGTGCTTTTCTTCGATGAGCCTACGGTTGGCCTAGACTCCGAGACCCGAAGGTATTTTTGGAAGCAGATTCGCCAGCTGGCCCAGCGCGGCAAGACGATACTTTTCACGACACATTACCTGCAGGAAGCCGATGAAGCAGCCGACCGGATTATCCTGTTCGCGGGAGGTTCAATCGTTGCAGACGATACGCCTGATCGTATCAAAGATGGAATCACCAAACGGACGCTTTCCTTCTCGCTGCCAGTTGGCCAGATGGATAACGGACTTGTAACTCCCGATGCAGCACTACTGGACATCCATACACAGATTGAAGAACTGCCTGGAGTTGAACGGATCGAGTATCGCAAAGACCGCTGTATTCTTCATACACAGGATACTGATGCTCTGATTCGTGTCATCATTACAAGCCAGCTGCCTGTTAGAGAAATCCGTATTGAAACCGGACAACTGGACGATGCTTACGCTACCTTGCTCGATACCATGAAGGAGGGACATTGATATGTCTATACTGTTTGCCCAATCTCGCGTTGAAATGCTTCGCATGTCCCGCAATGTCTACTTTGTATTTTGGTCACTGCTGATGCCTGTGATCTTCTACGTTCTCTACACCCGCATATTTACCACAGATGCAGTAGATGCGAAGGAGTGGAACGCACACTACCTCATGTCTATGACCTGTTTTAGCGTTATGGGTTCATCCATTATGACCCTGGGGATCCGGCTCGTTCAGGAGAGAGTGCACGGCTGGGTCACCTATCTGCGCGTCACTCCTCTCCCGGACTCCATTTATTTCAGCGGCAAAATGATCGGTCAGACAGCCATGCATCTGTGTTCCATTGTCATTATCTTTGTAGCAGGCTATCTGATTAATGGCGTTACCCTCTCGGTCTCCGAGTGGATCGGCTCCGCACTGTGGATTTTGGCTGGTTCTCTGCCCTTTCTCGCCCTTGGTACGTGTATTGGCACCTTCCGCCGTGTCGATACCGCTACCGGGCTCAGCAATGCTCTATATCTTTCGCTCGCTTTACTTGGGGGGATGTGGATGCCGTTGGACGTCATGCCGAGCTGGCTTGCAGAAATCGGTCATTGGCTGCCTTCCTATAGTTTCGGCAATGGAGCGTGGGTTATTGTAACCGGTGGTGTACCTGAGCTGCGGGATATCCTGCTATTGGCAGCATACTTGGCGGCTTTTATGTTAATATCCACATATATCCGCAGCAAACAAAAGGAGGCTTAATCTTGGTATGTTTCAGCGTTTTGAGCTTTTCCCTAAGCGGTACGGAATTTATCCATACATCTGGATGATCTATCTTGCTATGCCGATTTATTATTTATGGAAAGCTCATGGGCTTGATTTGTACATCGGTGTCACGGTATTCATTATATTTATCCTGACCTACCGGCAGCTATATATGACGTCCGGGACCTCCGCATTCTCCTACTGGCTTGGTGTGCAGATGGCTGCCGTACTGGTACTAAGTCTTATGATTGATCCGAATATGTTCTTTCTGGGCTTTTTCTCGGCCAACTTTATCGGATGGTATACGGAGCAACGGATGTTCCGGCGGTTTCTATTGTTTTTTGCCATCGTCCAGACCATTCCCATTGCTGTTAACATCAAGGAATTTACTGCGGAGCAACTCCTGTTCTTTACTCCGTTTTACCTAATTATGCTGGTATCACCCTATGGAATCAGAACCATGCTGGATCGTCAGCAGCTGGAAGCGAAGCTGGATGAGGCCAACCAGCATATCAAGGAGTTGATCAAGCGGGAAGAACGCATGCGTATCGCCCGCGATCTGCATGATACGATGGGACATACACTCTCTTTGATCACGCTCAAGAGCGAACTCGTCACCAAATTGATCACCAAAAATCCCGAACGTGCCATACAGGAAGCGCGTGAGATCGAACGCACCTCTCGAGCAGCGCTGCGTGAAGTAAGGCAGCTTGTCTCTGACATGCGGGCGATCAGCATAGCTGAAGCGCTAGCCGACGCCCAAGAGATGCTGAAGAGTGCAGACATTGAGCTTCAAATAACAGGTGATCTGGAGCCGCATGGCGATGTGCCGGACCTGACCCAGAACATGGCCAGTCTCTGTATGCTTGAAGCCGTACCAATGTCGTGAAACATAGTGGCGCCTCTCAGAGTCTGATCCATCTGGAACGAACACACGATGGCGTTCAGATCACGGTAAGGGATAATGGTCACGGCATGCCTTCCACCGAACGTCCAGGCAACGGACTGAAGGGCATGTCTGAACGCCTGGGACTGATTGATGGTTCTCTACGGATTACATCCGATGCAGGAGGAACCATTCTCGTCTTTTCCTTTCCGCTGATTGCCAGTGAACCCCAAGGAGGAGTGAAATAGTGATTCGAATCATGATTGCCGAAGACCAGCGCATGCTGCGCGGCGCACTTGCTTCACTGCTTGATCTCGAAGATGACTTTGAAGTTATCGGTGAAGCAGGTAACGGAGAAGAAGCACTTCAGCAGATCTCTTCTCTTCAGCCTGACCTATGCCTAATGGATATTGAAATGCCTGTCATGACGGGTCTTGAGGTCGCAGAACGTATAGAGCAACTTGGCCTGACCTGCCGCATTATCATCCTTACGACTTTTGCCCGGCCGGGTTTCCTGGAACGAGCTATTCAGGCCGGTGTGCAAGGTTATCTGTTGAAAGACGAGCCAAGTGACCGTTTAGCGGAAGCTATTCGCCGTGTCATGAATGGTGGGCGGGAAGTGTCCCCCGAACTGGTCTTTGGCGCTGCCAAGGAATCTAATCCCTTAACGGAGCGGGAGAAGGAAGTGCTGAAACTGGCAGCAACCGGCATGAACGCCAATCATATTGCAACCTCACTCCATCTCTCGTACGGCACCGTACGTAATTACCTGTCCGAAGCCTTTAACAAGCTTGGGGCAAAAAATCGGATGGAAGCGGTCAGTGTGGCTGAGGAGAAAGGCTGGTTGTAAATCGGATTTGCGTCATCCAGTGACGCGATCCACAGGCGAACTACATATACAAAGACGTGGCCTCTGGCCCGTGCACAAAACAAAAACGCCTCCCTACGGGAGGCGTTTCAACTTTTTCAGCCGTATAATCCTCACTAATCCCAGTCGTTGAGCCGATCGTTATAGCTTGGTTTCCACACGTACCGGTTCCTCGGTCTTCTCCATTTTGTTGACATCCAGGATATCAAGCAGGAAGACAAAGATCGGAATACCGATAATAAGGCCCCAGATTCCCAGGAAGTGTTGTGACAGAATCAGTACGATAAACGTGTAAAACATCGGCAGCTTCGTCTTATGTGCCATCAGTTTTGGATTAAGGAAATACGTTTCCAGTGCATGAATGATGACAATCATGACGATAACGATAATGCTCAGCTGTATTCCGCCCATTTGATAACCGATCAGACACAGAGGCACCAATGATATGATAACTCCCGCTACCGGTACAAGGCTCAGCAGGAATACGAGAATCGTCAGAGCAAACAGATACGGGAATCCGAGTATCCATAGACCCAGAATGGTAAGAGCCGTATTGAATACGGCGATCATCAGCTGCGCTTCAATCACCTTACCAAAAGACGATACGAATTTGTCCCCAAGATAAGCTACTTCATTGTAGAACCAACCGATCTTGCTCGTTTTGAACTTGGATGTGAACTTGACGATCTCCTGCTTCTGCAGCAGGAAGAACAGACTGAGTATGATGACCAGCAGAATAAACTCGAGCCATTTGCTCAGAGCGAAAATATACTTCAATGCATCGTTCGCATAGTTCTTGATATCGTATGATTGAAGGAAGCTGGCCACTTTGGCTGCCAGATTATCCCCTTCAGCGGTATCGAAGAACGTCATAATCTCATTGGTTAACTGAATGACCTGATTGACAATTCTCGGTGAATATCTCGATATCCCCAGCACAATGGCTGCAATGACGATCAGATAGAGCAGTATGACGACGACTTTATAATTAATCGGAAATAGCCGATTTAGTTTCCCCGTAATAAACTGCTGCAACCGATTCATGACATACGTCACTAGAAATAGCAGCAAGATCATGTGCAGCATACTCCCCATGCTGAACAGGACCAAACAAAACAACAGCAGAATCAAAAAGCGTCTGACTGTTGCATTTTTTATCCACTCTTTAATCATTTCCCCCAAAATCTTCACCTCGCAGCTAATATGCCCATTATGTATACGATCTCATGTCCATTTGGTTTCAAAAAAAGAGAAGCCTCCCGGCTTCTCTCACGTGATGAGACTTCCCGTTGTCTCTTATTTATAGTTTATGCAGTGCACTACCTTGGTCATGCTTACTTATCCAGCGTTTCGCTCCAGTCGTGGATAATACTACCTTCAAGGTACTTCTCACAGTCCATGGCTGCCATACAGCCTGAGCCTGCAGCCGTGATGGCTTGGCGATATTTCGTATCCTGAACGTCACCGCAGGCGAATACACCCGGAATGTTCGTTTCGGTGGTTCCTGGCTTCACCAGAACATAACCGTGATCATCGAGAGCAATCTGGTTACCCAGGAAGCCCGTGTTAGGCGTGTGGCCAATCGCTACAAATACGCCATCGGCTTCGAGCAGCTCCTCTTGACCGGTCTCGTTATTGCGCACCTTCAATCCCTTGACACCCAGTGCCTCTGGCACAACTTCGAGCGGTGTCCGGTTCAGAGCCCATTTCACCTTCTCATTGCTGCGCGCCCGGTCCTGCATGATCTTCGATGCCCGCAATTCATCCCGGCGGTGAACGAGTGTCACGTCTGTTGCAAAACGGGTCAGGAAGCTGGCTTCCTCCATCGCGGAATCGCCGCCACCCACAACAATGATTTTCTTGCCACGGAAAAAGAATCCGTCACATGTCGCGCACGTACTTACGCCGCGCCCCACATTTTCCTGCTCTCCCGGAATGCCGAGATAGCGGGCAGAAGCACCGGTAGAGATAATAATCGACTCCGCCTCAAGCTCACCAATGCCTCCGACCTTCACCTTGAATGGCGGCTTGCTGAAGTCAACTTCCTCTACCCATCCATTCTTGAATTCCGCTCCAAAACGCTCTGCTTGCTTCCGCATGTTATCCATTAATTCCGGCCCCATAATGCCCTGCGGGAACCCTGGAAAGTTTTCAACCTCTGTCGTGGTTGTCAACTGGCCTCCAGGTTGCAAACCTTCTATGACCAAAGGGTTCAGGTTGGCACGAGCCAGATATATCGCTGCCGTCAAACCTGCAGGTCCGGTTCCGATCACAATCGTTCTGTATTTAGACATATAGATACCGCCTCCTTGATAAGGTTGAGAGTGTGTTGACTGGAAAACTTCTAGAGTGATATGACGAAGCCTATTCGTTAAGTTTACCCGTTTTGCAGGCAATTGTATCCTTCATGAAATTCCGATCTTTCTCAAACTGTCTCCAAGCACGTAATGTTGCTCATCTATACGGCCAACAAGAAAGGGTACATGTAACCCGGAGTAGACTACACGGTTGGCGGGATGCTTCCGCACACCCGAACAATCTGCCGTGCGTATTTGCTAACAGTGGAAGCCGATATGCCGTACCGTTCCGCAATGCTCTGATAGGTAACGGGACGACTGTGGATTTTGGCTGCGAGATATTCCAGCCCCGCAGCCCAGCCTTCAATTTGCTTGAACCCCGGGCCATCCGGATGCACTCTGGATACATAATCGGTCCAGATCCGTTCCATCTCCTGCTGCAGCTCTGCTTTCGCTTCTGTCATCTGCAGAGCACGCTCCACTACGGCTTGCCAGTGCGAAGTCGTTTCCGACTTGGCTTGCACTGTACTTGATTGCATCTTAGGAAGAAGACGGTCTGTTATCCCGGATACCGGTTGTTGATCATGGTTCTTGCCCTGATTCTGCTCTTTCATTTGGAGCCCTTTGAGCACAGATTCAGCCGCAGCAACCAGATCCTGATCTTCATCAGGCTCTTGTACGAAGGATTGCAGGGCTTGCTGCACCTCATAATCACCGATCATGGCCAAGGCATGAATGACCTGAAGCTTCGTTGCACGATCTCCATGGCGCAGCGCCCAGAAGAACGATGAACGGATGAGCGGGTCATTTTTCATCTCTTCCGGTATACCGTTACCATAGTTCTCCCATTGTCTGAATTGCTCGTCAAACGGAAGATGGTAGTGATAGCTGAGCTTCTCCGGCTCACGCTCCCCTTCCCGAACGGCATCAAGGCCAGACAGATAGAACTGGGAAACCTCTGAGCCCGGATCAAGCTTGGACACATGGCGCCATAGCCGCTCTGCAACATCGTAACGCGCCGTATTATATGCTGCCACGGCCGCGTAATGAGCAAGCGCCGGATCGGCTGCTGTCTCTTCATCCTTCAAGAGTCGGCGGAAATGGGTATAGGCCGAGTCATGCTGCCCAAGAATTCCCATGGTGGTAGCCAATTTATACACCTGCTCCTTTTGGTAAGGCACGATGACACGCAGTTTTTTGATCAGCAATAACACTTGGTCTGCCCGATTCTCGTTCTGGTGGAAGATCGCGAGATTACACAAGGCATGCAGGTTTCCCGGCTCCTGCTCCAGCACTTCGGCAATCGTCTCTTTCGCCTTGGGGAACAGTCCCATATAGTAATAAGCAAGCGCAAGATTGTTACGGGCTGCCAAATAGTCAGGGTAGTCGGGTGACATGCCCTCCAGAAGTTCGGCTGCCTGAGCAAATTTCCCCTCTTCCAGCAGCTCTCTTGCCTGATCGTGCTCAACCACACCTTTACGGGATTTGATCCGGTTCAGCTTGGCCGGGCGATCCAGCTCATAATACAGAAGCTCCATCATCTCTTCGGCTTCCGTCATGAACTGCCCCTGTGGGTCCTCCTCCAAATACGTAACAAGTGCCTGCTCGGCTTCCTCAAACCGGTCCATATTCGCATAATTGTTGGCCATATAGAAGTAGCATTCCGTCATGGACGGATCCACCACCTCCAGCACATGCGCCAGAACAGCATTGGAAGCTTCGTAATCTCCCTTCTCAGATAATATACCCGCCATATTGCAATGGTTCACCGGATTTTCCGGTTCATATTCAACAGCTTTACGAAAATATTTTAATGCCTTGTCAACATGATTACGGTCCAGCGAGCGGACAGCTCTCTCGAAAAAGAAAGAAGCATCCAAGTGAATCGGTATAATATTGGCAAGGGGTCCTTCTGCCCGCACTAGCTTGCCCTTCATCTTCCAAGGCACCTCCTCTTTGCTTTCATTCATACTCTCCAGTATACCACATCTGGCGGCGGTCTTCTCAACATGTAGTTTCAAGAGCTTTATGCAAAAATTGCACATAAAAAAGATGGCATTCCATCCTCCTTGAAGGGTGAAATGCCATCTGAATTTCATGGGAATTTCTCTTTGAAAATGGAGATCCCTCTCCATTTACAACTTCGCTGCCATCGTCGGTGACAGTGTAATGTCTATCGTCTTCCTGAACGGTGTCATAAAGTTGACCTGCACAACCTTGCACCTGTCTGGTAATTTCGCCTCGCGTACGGTTGCTGCCAGATGGCCCATCTCGCCTCCGGTTAGCTCGATCCAGTCTTCTCCACAAGAATAGCGGAGCGTTCCACCCTTCCACAGATAATGCCCGCCACTCGTCTCAAGCAGCTCGCCAGCTGACAGCTCCCCTTCATCTCCGAATACGAAGGACAACTGCATCATAACCTCCTCGGGTTCGTCACCTGACAATTCCAGTTTCCACCCCTTCTCCGTTGTTACTACCTCCGCACTTATGCGGAATATCTGTTCATGCGTAAGTTCTCGTTTCTGATGAGGTAGCAGATACCAAGGGCTAGTGGAAGTTTTCACAGTCTCGGGCAGCTGATCTGCAGGAATAGGAGCATAATAGCCTTTCTTCTGTTCACCCCTCAGGCGATATCCTGCGGGCAATCGGTCCATCTGCTGCATTGGCACATAGCCGGGATTGAAGTAGGAGGCCAGCTGCACGGCCAGAAGACGCACCGAACCATGACGAAGAGCAAAGAAAGACGGCACTTCCGTCATTATGGTTATGCTTGTCGCATGATCCCTTATTCGGGCAACAGGCGCGCCAAAATCCGTATGCATCCGGCTATGAGAGATATGTCCATAATGTCCTGCTGACGCCATTTGTTGTAAATAACCTTCGCGCGCAAAGTGTTCATTCAACATGATCTCATACTGCTTAGGCAGTTCATCTTCGACCTCATATATCTCCTGCAGCTCCGGCTCCAGCAATAACCGAATGAGCGAATTGACCGAACAGACGCCAGGGTCTGTTAGTGAATCGCCTGCCCATTTCGCCATATTGGCCAAGAGCGGATCTTGGTCTATTCGCGCAAGGATTGCATATGGCAGGTAATAAGGGGACAGGTCATGCATACTGCCCAGATCCTGACGGCCCGAGTAATCCGTAACAATCTCACCTGTCGGATGTACCAGATACACCATCATGCGCAGATTAAGTCTGACGGGCTCAAGCAGTTCAGGACGATTTAACAACCGAGCCGCATGGATCAGCATCATGTCGCTAACCGCGTTATAGATTCCGTTGCTGCGTTCTGTCCACTCCCCATCTGGAGTTATATCCATTCCTTCCGCCAGCCACTGCTCTGCACGCTTCACTGTCTCTTCCAGGTCAAACAGCTGATGCAGGAAACCAAGAGCCGCGCATAACACCCAGCGATGGTTCGGCGTATGGCAACCTCCTGTAAGCATGACAGGTACGGTTCGTTCCAAAAATAACCGCATATTGTCCAGCACAGGCTGCAGCTTCTCCCAATCCTGCTGTTGAAGCAGCTGGTACAACTGAGCATACCCCACCACGACAAACGCCGTGTCTGGCGGTGAATGATAGTTGGTCCATCCCGGAGATATGGAGCCGTCTTCATGCTGGTTACGGAGCACAAACTCCGTTGCCAGTAGAAGGCGATGTAACAGCTCTTCATTCCGATAATAGCTTGAATCGGGGTTAGCAAGCGCTGCCCCCCAGTAACACATATCCGTAGGGGTTCCGGTCGTATGATTAACCCAGGCGTTACCGGTGTAGGGATCGATTGTTCCACCGTAGTATCGGCTATTCGGATCAAGCACCTGCCGGGACAAGCCTCTCTCCACCGCCTTGTCATTGCTATCCACCAGTTGCTTGTACATGTGCCATTCCCTCCAAACTGAGTATTTGCGCGTGGCTGGGCTGGATTGCCAAAGAAACAGCCGCAGCACACTCATCCAGCGTGCGGTCTGTTTCCAACATCATCGTTCCTCCCTTGCCGTATCCATCTTCTTCATAAGCAGTTCGTGACTCTCATGAATTTCATCCGGTGTACAAGCGGATTTCAGTTCATAGACCTTGACCCTTGCCTGGCGGATCATGGGGAGGTATGCATCATAGAAATGCATATCTTGACTGTGCACATACGGGCACCAGTGATCCGAAAGGCCAAGCGTCTCATGGATATGAACACCTACGATATCATCCATCAGCCCTTGCATCTCACCCACGCTGTCGTAGAGTCCCAGACGATCCATCATGATGGCATGCCCGGTATCATACCAGATGCCAACTGGAGCCCCTTGCAGAGCCTTAATAATGGTCTTGGCTTCGGCCAGCGTAGGAATCTGCTGGGGTCTTGAGCGGGTTTCGATGCCGAATTGGACATGGAGACCTTGGGCTGCTGCCTGATTGCAGACTTCATCCAGGCTGCGAATAATCTGTTGGACGTAACCGGTGCTCATTGCCTGCCGACGTTCAACAAATTCCTCCCATTTGCTGCGATACTTAGGTGAATCCTTCCCCTCGTCGTGATACAGCTGAGCAAGCTCCTTGCTGACACTCTCCGGGATAGGTACCTCTCCCGGGTGTACAACAACAGCCTCAGCCCCGTAACGATGGGCATATTCTGCAGAACCGACAAGCAGCTGGATGGCCTTTTGACGTTTCGTTTCTTCCTGGAATCCGAGCAGTACCGAGTCTGTACCGTAATCCGGGTCTGGCACATGAGGAAATGTGTTATGCACACTGGAAACACCAATCTCTCCGCGCTCAATCATAGGCTCAATAGACGTCAGCATTTCCTGCGTCACGTTGTAGTTAAGTTCAACACGGCGGAAGCCAAGCTCGCGAATTTCCTGGATCATGGCCTCGCCTACCTGGTGACGCTTAATGTTCCAGCATGTGGAGAACGAATACTCACCCTTATCATTTTGCTGCATACAAGCTCACTCTTCCTTTCTCTATTGCAACCTTTCCCACATATGATGGATATGGCTTCAATCAACCTTTTACAGCCCCAAGCATGGCACCACTAACGAAATATTTCTGCAGCCAAGGATAGACCAGCAGGATGGGAACGGTAGCAAATATAACGGTGGCAGCCTTCAGACTTTCTGGTGTAAGCGGTGCGCGGTTTGCACCCTCCATCTGTGTCAGTTCACTCACCATGTTGTTCTGTACCATTTGGAACAGCTTAAGCTGCAGCGGATACAGCTGTGGATCGTTAATGTACATCAGGGAATCCTGGAATCCGTTCCAACGTCCCACCGCATAGAAGAGAGACAAGGTTGCCATCACTGGCAGCGAGAGCGGAAGAATGATTTTCAACAACGTATGAAGATGTGAGCTTCCATCGATCTCAGCCGACTCCTCCAGACTTTCCGGGATGCCATTGAAGAAGGAGATCAGGATAATCAGGTTAAACGGACTGACCAAGCCCGGCAGTATCAATGCCCAGACCGAATTCAGCAAATGCAGATCACGAATCAGCAAGTATTCCGGAATGATCCCGCCACTGAAGAACATCGTAATGATGATGACATACATGAAGAGCTTGCGGCCCTTCAGTTTCTTCTTGGTCAACGGGTACGCTGCAGCAATAGTAAACAGCATGCATAATACCGTAGTCGCAATCGTCAGAAGCGCAGTGTAACCAAGTGAATAGAGCATGGAATGGTCAGAGAACACCTTGACGTATGCATCCCAATTAAACTCCTTCGGAAACAGCCTCACTTCTCCCGATGTTATCGCTCGGTTGGAGCTAAACGATATGGCAATCGTGTGCAGAAAAGGAGCTAGACAGAACACGACAAACAGGGTTACAAAGGAGATATTAACGATATCAAAAATCCGATTTGAGGTGCGGTCACTCATATGCGCACAACTCCTCTACTGATGGTCTAGAGAATAACAGGCTCGCTTACGTTCTTTTCCTCTACAAAATCCCTTCACCAGTTACCTTTTTCGAAATGTAGTTGGAGCCCAGCACGAAAATAAGACCCACGACGGCCTGGAACAGTCCGACTACTGTTGCCAGTGTATACTGCCCGGATTCCAAACCCATCCGGTATACGAAGGTGCTTAGAACATCTGAATATTCACGCACCGCTGTGTTCCCGATAATGTAAGGACGATCGAATCCAATCGTGACCATGTGCCCCAGATTCAAAATAAGCAGGGTTACAATGGTCGGCTTGATGCTTGGCAATGTAATATGCCAGATCTTTTTGAGACGTGTTGCTCCATCAATCTCAGCCGCTTCAAACAACTCCTTGTTCACACCCGTCAGTGCAGCCAGATACAGGATGGTTCCCCACCCGGCACTTTGCCAGACACCGGTAAACAGGTAGGTTACAAGCCACGGATTCTTTTCCGTCAGAAATGGGATGGGGTTCAGCCCCATACTCTCGAGCACACCGTTTACCATACCTGATTGGTTGCCAAACAGCTGGTATACGATCCCCCCGATAATCACCCATGAAATGAAGTGAGGGATATACAGGATGGTCTGCGACAGTTTTTTGAACCATTTAAACCGAATTTCATAGAGCATGATTGCCAGGATAATTGGAGCAGGAAAAGATACAATCAGATCCAGAAAGTTGAGCATAAAGGTATTTCGCAGCGTGGTGTAGAAGTCCCGCATCCCAAATACCTCGCGGAAGGCATCAAAGCCAATCCATTCGCTGCCGCCAATACCCTGAAACAGGTTAAAATCCTTAAATGCAATCTGTACGCCGTACATCGGTCCGTAACGGAAAATCACGAAGTAAATAAGGGGCAGGGAAATCAACGCGTACAATTGCCAATACCTCTTCAAGTAGGGGGTCATGTCTGTCTCCTCCAATCCGTGAAGATAAACTGTGCCGCCTCAAGTGACGGTGACGGCACAGGTCACTTCAAAGTTTATCTGCTCTCTCCAGTAAGCTCTGTACCACTTGCGAGGATCATTTTCTTATTTGGCAGCAAGCTCCTGAACAGCTTGTTCAAGTTCTTTTTTCAGTGCTTCACCGCCGAGTGACATGTAATCATTCATTTCCCGTTCGTATACTGCTTCGAATTCTTCCGGTTTCGCCATTGCTGTTTTTACGATAATGACATTGAGCTTATCTTTGAGTGCTGTGCCATATTTCATTTCTGCTTCAATTGGCTTATCGAAGATAATCGGTCCTACAGTGTCCGTATTGGCAATATCAATGGACTGCTTCAACATCTCCTGATTGTTCTGCGGGAATCCCAAGACCCAAGCTTTTTCATTCATGGCCTGGTCACCCACATTTTTGCCGTTCGAAATGATGGCCATATCCCCTGCATTGAAAAGACGATCCTTGGCTTCCTGCGAGGCATCCTCTTTGACAACAGGAAGTCCATCAACCAGTTCATAGTTCTCCCCTTCAACCCCATTGAGGATATCCAGCAGGTTATTGTCTGAAGCCATCCAGTCCAAATATTTTATCGCTTCCACAGCGCGTTTACTGCTTTTAGGAATCATGATGTACATGCCGTTGGAGCCGTAACGAGACTTAATATGTTTGTTGTCTACATTCGCATTGGTATAAGCATCGACTGGAACCAGGTTGCTTCCCTCTACATTTTTGCGCAGATTGTCCAGCGTTCCATCTGCATAGAAGATGGCATCCACATCTTCAGACCAGTAGCCGATGTTACCGTTCTGCACGTCCTTGGCCAGTTGGGTTTTATCTTCATCCAGACTGAAGTCTTTGCTGATTAAGCCCTCGTTGTACAGTTTGTTCATGAACTTCATGGCATCCTTGAAACCCTCATGCAGTGGCAGCTCAAAACGCTGCGCGTAAGTCAGATCACCACTAACCGGCTTGATAAAGGAGTAGATTAATGTTTCAAATTGAGCTGGAGCCAGCGCCATTCCCATTGGAATGTTTTTGCTGCCAAGCTGGCCAGGGTCCTTCTCTTTAAATGCCTTCAAAGTGGTATACAGTTCATCGGTAGTTGTAGGCAATGGCAATCCCAGTTTGTCCAGCCAGTCCTTACGAATGTACGAGCTGTATCGTCCTGTAATCGCACGTTTACCCGGTATAGCGAACTGCTGGCCTTCCAGCTGTCCAAACTTTAATGTATCCTCGCCCAGGAACTTCTTCAGGTTCGGTCCATACTGATCCAGCAGTTCACCGACATCGGTCAGCCCGCCCTGCTGGGCATAGCGGTAGAACACACTTGAGTCATATACAAAAACAATATCGGGAACATCGGTATTGCTGGCCATGAGAACATTCAGCTTCGTCACTTCTTCCGAGCGTTGAATCGGTACGAACTGCACATCAATATTATTCGGGTCACCGAATTTTTCCTGCACCAGCTTTGATAAGTAGTTATTCGTAATGGTGTAAGGTGAAGGACTGTTACCACGATCAAACACTTCCACTTTCAAGGTGACACGCTCGCCATTACCTGACGCATTGCCATCTGCTCCGCCTTGTTCTGATGCGGATGAACAGCCGGCCAGCAAGGAAACTCCCATTACCATCGTAAGCGCAAGTCCTACCCATTTCTTTAGACTCCCTTTGGTTGCTTTTCCTGTCATTTGTGTCATCTCCTTTGCCCTTGTGTGAATGGTTAAATCCTGCCCAGAGTATTCCACATCATTCCTGACATTGGCAACAAACCCGTTTCGTAAACGCTTACATAAGGAGAATGGTTTATGCCAGCGACGATTTTCGTACACTGACCATTTTCATTGGTTCCTTGACCCATTTATTCCATTCATGCTGCACAGTGTTATTTCCGCCCAACCCGACCTGCTTTCAAAACACGATAAACCATTTTCATACACTGCCTATATTCGCATGAACACAATAAACCGGAATCATGTGTGAGGTTGTCACACGATGAACTGTCCCTCTAACAGCGGAATCGTTATGCTACAACAGCAATAGGGCGAATTCGTGCATGATGCTCTCCTGACGGAGAGCGCCTGCACGAATTCCGCCCTGTACATGTCCTGATGTAGTCAGCCGCTCGACTCTTTCTCTTTATAATTGTTCGCGGGATGCTCACGCTTCGAACGGCGATAATCACCTGGTGTAATCCCTGTTACCCGTTTGAACACACGTCCAAGGGTAATTCCGTTGGCATACCCCACTTTCAGAGCAATGTCCTGCAACGAAAGATCGGTGTGGACCAGAAGTCGTTCAACTTCCTTCATCCGCAGCTCGGTCAGGAAATCCACAAACTTCATGTTAAACTCTGTTTTGAATAGATAACTTGCATGCTTGCCCGAAACCTGGAATCGATCACTCAGATGCTTCAGCGAAAGATCCGGATTCGCAAACTGTTCTTCGATGTATGTTTTCATCTCATTGACCAGTGCTCTGTAACTCTTGGTTTCGGTCACCGATACATAGGTTCGGAACAGTTCAGTCAGATCATCAAACAGCATGGATTTGACATCCTCAAGCGTCTTCGCTTCCTTCATCGATTTTAACCACTGATTCAAGTTCTCTTCGGATAATTTCTCCTGAAGCTCCTCTGACATCATGGCCACTTCGCGGCGAAGCATCTGCAGCATGGCCTCGAGAAGAGAGAGAATATCGTCATCAGGCAGCATGTTGTGCTCAAAGGCAGTAAAAATCTCCTCAAGCAGGTCACGCCACTGGCCGCTCGACATTCGGAATCGCTTCACAAAATCGGCAATCATCTGCAAGTAGGTGTAGGTTTCCAGCAACTGCTGAGAGGTTTCACCAGCCCCGGCCAGAACCACATCTCCATTCATCAGGAGCTTGCGCTGCATAACGGCTTCTGCTGCTGTATATGAGTCACGGATTGCTCCTACCCCTCTGGCAATCGGCCCGATTCCGAAGCTAAGCGAAATACGGAGATTCTGTTCCACCCAAGACCTGAACTCTTCTGCAACTGCACAGATTCGGTCAGTCATATCTTCACTGGGTTCCAGGGACTGAAACAGGATCGCAATCCGGTCCGCACTCACCCACTCCATCCAGCATTGCATTCCCGTGTTACGAGTGAGCTCCTGCAAGACGTTCATCAGAGCGAATTTTAGCGTGTTCTGCTCACCTCGCGTATATCGTTCCTGGAACCCCTGCTCATATCGATTGATTTCTCCCAGTACAACCGTAAAGTGTGATGACTGATCCGTATCCGTTAACGGTGATAGCTCCTTTAATCGTTCAGTGGCACGATCCAGATTGTCCCCCTGCAATAGATCGTTAAATAGCTTGCTCCGCTGCAGCAGCGCATTTTCCCTGCTTTTTTCGTCATAATCCATCATGTGATTAATCAGATTTTCCAGCACACCGTCAATCAGCTTCATTTCATCCACACTTGACCCTGATTGCTCCGATGCTCTGATTTGATGGGCCTCAATTCGGTTCATGATTATCTGAATAGGCTTATAATTGCGGCGAGTGATATAGACAATATAAATGATGGCACAGACAACAGTCAGGGCTGCAATAAACACCCATACATAAGAAATGACCGATACCCAGCCAAAGAGATTGCCTGCCTTAATACCACTATCGAGCGTCCAACCAAGCCTTTCGAGGTGAAGTGTATTTAATGGTTGTCCCCCATGAGCGCCTTCACTGTCTGAGTGGGCATTATATACAACCTGACCCTTCTGATCCGTAACCGTCATGAAGGAAAGCTGTCCATTCACCATGCTGTCGATGCTCTGCTCAATACTACTCATCTTGATATTAATGACCAGTACACCATCGGTACCAAAGGGTAAAGGCATGTCCTTATTAACCGTGAGCACCCGGATTGGGGTGCGCTGAACCGACTCCACATCATATACGCGGACAGGCTGCCACCCGGGAGCAAGGGAACCAGACATGATTTGTTCAATCCAGTATTGATCTGCAAAACCTTCTATTTCTCGTGCTCCGCTTGAAGTTAAAGCGCTATCATTCTTTTTATCATATAAATAAATTGATTGAATCCAAGAGGAGGAATTCGTCAGTTCACGCAAACTCTGCGCGATGGTATAGACGGTTTCCTTGCTTGCCTGACCTGGATTGTTGAAGTAGAGCTTATACGCCTGCTCACTCTGTACGGCCTCCGTCACCGACAGTTCAATATCACGAATAGTACGATCAAGGTTATCTACCAGATAACTGGCGGATATACGGTCCGCTTTTCTCGTTTCTTCTCGGGAGATATCGTTAATGAACACAAAAGCAATAAAAATGAGTATGGTCACGGTAAGAAAAAAAATAGGGAAATACGAAAAGAGTAACCGATAATACCAAGTACGGGACAATAGACCCCACTCCTCACTCCACTGAGCTAATGTACATCAGCTGTGGTTCTCCTATTTATCACATTTTCATTCATTCTTGCTCTGATTGTGGCGTTTTCGGGTAACTCCAAATAAGTCCGATAGATGCAATTTGATGTTATTATAGCACAAGCTTCAGAGCAGCCAAGCAGGGAATTATAGCATCAAGCAGTTCAGATATAATTTAGAAAAACAAAAAACCGTGCTGAGCAGCTAGCTACTCAAACACGGAACAGCAAATCTCCATGAACACATTAAATTCCCGAATCTCTAAACAATGTCGCCATGGAGCCTCCATCCACAATAATGCGAACGGCTCTTGCCAGCATTGGCGCAACAGGCAGGACTTTGAAGCACTCCGGATGGTCATCAGGCAGCGCAATGGAATCGGTGACAACCACTTCGGCTATGGATGGATGATTAAGCTTGGTTAGCGCATTACCCGAGAATAGACCGTGTGTCGCACACACATACACATTTTTGGCCCCGCGTTCCTTCAACCCTTCCACCACATTTAAAATGGTCGTCCCTGTATCAATGAGATCCTCAATGATAATTGGCGTGCGTCCTTCTACATCTCCAATCACATGTGTAATGATGGATTCATTGTGGCTCGGCCGCTTTTTGATCATAATGGCAAAAGGTGAATCCAACCGATTGGCCAGCTTCTCCGCCATGGATGCCCGTCCTGCATCCGGGGATACGACCACCGGATTCTCAATGCCTTTGCTAAGCAGGTACTCGCTTATCAGATCAAGCGATGTCATATGATCGACAGGTATGTTGAAGAAGCCCTGGATCGCTGCTGCATGCAAATCAATCGTTACCACCCGGTTTGCACCGGCTGTCGTCAGGACATCTGCCACCATCTTAGCCGAGATTGGCTCACGTGGTGCAGACTTGCGCTCCTGACGGGCATATCCGTAATAGGGAACGATAATGTTCACTGTGCGGGCAGAAGCCCGTTTGGCCGCATCAATCATCACGAGCAGTTCGACAAACAGCTCGTTAATCGGATGAGACAGTGACTGGACCAGAAACACATCACAGTTACGGATGGTTTCTTCGTAATGAACGTATATTTCTCCGCTCTTGAACCGGGACAGCTTAATTTTGCCCAACTGTACACCCAGCTTGTCACATACCTGTTCTGCCAGCTTGGGGTTCGATGAACCGGAAAAAATACGTAACGAATGTTGCATAATGCCCCTCCCGAGGGTTAGATTCCCTATATAATCCCTTATTGAACAAGGTTATTTCCTAACCTCATTATACCCCACTGTCTTATACATTTAAAGGAGCGAAAGAGCGGCGGCGACCTTCAAAAACAGCCACCTCCGTACAACCCAGCTCCTTCAGAAGCTGCTCGGCTTCTGGCAAATGTTCACCCAGTTTAAGTGGGTCGTGGGCATCAGAACCAAGGGTGAGCGGGATACCCAGCTTAATGGCTTCTGTTAACATCCGGCGACTAGGGAACATCTCGGCACAAGGCTTCGACAATCCGGACGCATTAAGCTCCATAGCGCAGCCACTCTTCGCAATGGCTTGCAGAGCTGCATTCTCCAGTGCAATACGCTCTTCCGTCTGCTCCGGTGAGGGATTGAAGCCAAAACGTTTAATAACGTCAGTGTGCCCCATAATATCGTACATGCCTGTAGCAGCAGCTTTACTTACCGCATCATAATACTGATGGTATACCTCTAAAATATCTTTGCCTTCCCAGTGATGGGTCTGGCGGAAGTCGGTGATATCCCATTCCCCAAGGAAATGAACCGAACCGATGATGTAATCCCAAGGATAACGTTCAATGATTGACCGGATTTCGGACTCCCATCCTTCGATATAATCCCCTTCAAGGCCAACACGCACCTCGATCTGTCCGCGGTACCGCTCTTTCAGTGAGAAGCATTCTTCCACATAGCGAGGCAGCTCTTCCATGGGCATGGCCATTTCGGGATAATAATTCGCTGGATCTACATGCAGCAAAGGCATGTGATCAGACAGTCCAATCTGGGACAGTCCAATCTCCACGCCTCGCTGTACATATGCCTCAAGCTTGCCGACAGCATGACCGCAGCGCTCATGGTGAGTGTGATAGTCAATACGCATTAGAGCACCCCCTAATCGCGGCGTGGCCGTTCATGACGGCGGCTCAGCTCAGCCATAATGTCGTCCAGCGGCAGTTTGCGCTCTTGCAGTAGAACGAGCAGGTGATACATCAGGTCACTGACCTCAAGTCGAAGCTCGTCATTATCTTTATTTTTGGCGGCGATGATCGTTTCGGACGCTTCTTCGCCGATTTTTTTCAATATTTTATCAACGCCCTTATCAAACAGATACGTGGTATATGCACCTTCCGGACGTTCCACTTCACGTTGAGCAATGACGGATTCAAGCTCAGCAAGTACCTCAAAGCGACCTTCGGCTTTTGATTCCGAGACGTCTGCGTTTGTTTCATTTCCGGATTGTTCTGTAGAATTCTGAGGCAGCCCTACAATTTCATTATGGAAACAGGTCACCTCACCGGTATGGCAGGCAGGACCGTTTGGTTTAACCTCTACCAGCAGCGTATCCCCATCACAATCGTACTTCAGTGAGGTAATCGTCTGTACGTTCCCGGACGTAGCCCCTTTATGCCACAGCTCTTGGCGTGAACGGGA
This sequence comes from Paenibacillus sp. P13VS, assembly GCF_015143645.1. Classification (NCBI taxonomy): domain Bacteria; kingdom Bacillati; phylum Bacillota; class Bacilli; order Caryophanales; family Paenibacillaceae; genus Paenibacillus; species Paenibacillus sp. P13VS. The sequence goes on from NZ_WYEV01000010.1 coordinate 151,904, forward strand.
CCAGAACCAGGTTTCTCCCGATTCCAGTGACAATTTCAATGATTCCCGGTTCATGTATGCCATCATTAACACTTGGCGTGTCTCAGCATCCTGCACGATTGCAGGAACCAGACCGTCACTCCAGCGGATATGCTCTACAACCTGCTCCAGGGATAAGCGCTCCCTGATCTCGTTACTTACATTACTCACGGATCTCCACCCCTTGTTCTCTCAAATGTTGTTTTAACGCCGGTACAGCGATCTCTTTATAATGAAATATCGTTGCAGCAAGTCCTGCATCTGCTTTGCCAGCAGTAAACACGTCATAGAAATGAGATTCCTTACCCGCACCGCCTGAAGCAATGACAGGAATTCGTACTGATTCGGATACAGCAGCAGTCAGCTTCAGGTCGAATCCATCTTTGGTTCCATCCGCATCCATGCTGGTTAGCAGAATTTCGCCGGCTCCCAGTTCCTCAGCCTGTTTCACCCATTCGAGCGCCTTGATTCCTGAAGGTTTCCGTCCTCCATGAGTGTAGACCTCCCACTCTCCCCAGGCTTCATTGTACTTGGCGTCTACGGCCACTACAATACATTGGGAACCGAAGCGGCGAGCACCGTCGGCAATCAGCTGGGGATTCAGTACAGCAGCCGTGTTGACTGCGATTTTGTCTGCACCCGCACGCAGAATGCGCTTCATGTCTTCAACTTTGGAGATGCCACCACCCACAGTAAAGGGGATGGCGATTTCGCCAGCGGTCTGCCGTACCACTTCTTCCATCGTTTCACGACCTTCGACAGAAGCGGAAATATCGAGAAATACCAGTTCGTCTGCACCTTCACGGTCATACAGTGCCGCCAGCTCAACCGGATCACCCGCATCGCGGAGATTCACGAAGTTAACGCCTTTGACAACCCGGCCATCCTTAACGTCCAGACAGGGAATAATTCTTTTTGCCAGCATACTCCTCTTCCTCTCTATCCAGTTCCTTTACTTGTTGACTGCGCGCACCGCTTCGGACAGATCGATACTGCCGGTATACAGCGCCTTACCAACGATTGCTCCTCCGATTCCATCATCCGCATGACGGCTCAGGCGAAGCAGATCATCCATCACACTGACACCTCCGGAAGCGATAACATTACGTCCGCTCGCCTTGGCGAGAGATACAATGGCTTCCACATTTGGCCCCTGCATCATTCCATCACGGGATATGTCGGTAAAGATAAACGTCTCGGCACCAAATGCCGCCAGTTCCTTCGCCAGTACTTCAGCTTGCACCTCAGATGTCTCCAGCCAGCCGCGAGTAGCCACATAACCGTTTCGGGCATCGATACCGATCGCCACTTTATCTCCATAACGTCCTAACACTTCTTCGGTAAATGCACGGTCTTCAATAGCTGCTGTTCCGATAATGAGCCGGCTCACACCAAGACCCAGCAAACGTTCTACATCAGCTACGGTACGCAGCCCGCCGCCTACCTGAACAGGCACGTTCACTGCGGATGCAATGCGACCAATAAGTTCGTCATTTACGGGGTGACCCGCTTTTGCACCATCCAGATCGACCAGATGAACGTATGTACCACCTTGCTTCTCCCAGGAGAGGGCAACCTGTACAGGGTCATCATTATATACCGTCTCCTGATTGTAATCCCCCTGCACCAGTCTTACACATTTGCCGTCCCGGATATCAATTGCCGGATATATAATAAAAGATGACATACAAGGCCTCCTGATTTGTTCTTTATTTGTTTATCCATCTATATGAGTATGACTGCTTATTAAAAGTAGGATAGGGGCTGCCTATCCTGCATAGCTTCAACCTAACAGTTCTCCTGCCGGAAAATCAGATTTCCCCCTGATTCGGCTTGCCTGTCAACGCCAGGAAGTTTCCGAGCAGCTTCATGCCCAGTTCACCGCTCTTCTCCGGGTGAAACTGCATGCCAAAGTTGCTTCCTCTTCCCACAATGGCTGTCACCGGGTGTCCGTAATCCGTTACTGCCAGCAGATCACTTTCTACTTCGGTACGTGCATGATAGGAATGAACAAAATAAACATGTCCGGCTTCAAGCCCTTCAAAGAGGGGATTTTCCTTATGAAGGAACTCCAGGCGATTCCAGCCCATATGAGGTACCTTCAGCTCTCCTGCTGCAAAACGCACCACTTTCCCTGGCAGGATATCCAATCCGGTGTGCTCCCCATGCTCCTCACTGGAACTGAATAGCAGCTGCATACCCAGACAGATCCCAAGCAGCGGTTTGGTTCCAGCTGCCGCTTCTTTCACAACAGTGTCCAATCCACTCTCCCGCAGGTGCTCCATGGCATCACCAAATGCACCAACGCCAGGAAGGATGACCCCGTCTGCCTGTAAAATCGTTTCCCTGTCACCTGTCACCAGCGCTTCATAGCCAAGACGTTCGACCGCTTTGCCGACGCTGTGCAGGTTCCCCATACCGTAATCGACAATTGCAATCGCCATCGTCTACAGCACTCCCTTCGTGGAAGGCACGCCCGTTACACGTGGATCGATCATCGTTGCTTCGTCCAGTGCGCGTCCTAATGCTTTAAATATTGCCTCAATCATGTGATGTGTGTTCAGGCCGTAGTGAACAATGACGTGCAGCGTAATCCGCGCCTCCAGCGCCAGTTTCCACAGAAATTCATGCACCAGTTCTGTCGAGAAGCTGCCCACTTGCTGGGATGGATACTCCGCACGATACTCGAAGTGAGGTCTGTTGCTTACATCAATGATAACCTGAGCAAGTGCCTCATCCATGGGTACAAATACACTCGCATAACGCTTGATGCCCCGCTTGTCTCCGAGCGCCTCGCGAAGGGTCTGTCCCAGGCAGATTCCGATATCCTCTACGGTGTGGTGGTCATCAATATCAATGTCGCCACGCGCCTGTACATTCAGATCGAATTGTCCGTGCTTCGTGAACAGATCGAGCATATGGTTAAGGAAAGGAACGTCCGTCTCAATCGTCGATTGCCCTGTACCATCTACGGCAAATGCCAATTGAATATCGGTTTCATTCGTCTTGCGGTCAACCTCTGCCTGGCGCACAGCACCTGTAGTTTCAAGCTCTACTCCGTTATTTAGCTTATCCATTGTCCGATTCCGCCTTTCCTTCCTGTTCTAACCGTACAGCGATTGCACGGGCGTGCCCCTCAAGCCCTTCATGGCGGGCCAGTTCTATGATAGCCGCTCCATTTTGAAGCAGCGCTTCCTTGCTGTAGTATATCAAACTTGATTTCTTAATAAAGTCATCCACATCTACCGGAGAACTGAACCGTGCAGTTCCGTTTGTCGGAATGATATGATTCGGTCCGGCAAAATAATCTCCTACCGGCTCCGAGCTGTACGGGCCGAGGAAAATCGCGCCGGCATTTTCGGTTCGGCCGGCATAAGCCATCGGCTCCTGCACCAGAATCTCAAGATGCTCTGGTGCAAGCCGGTTCACCACGTCGATTCCTTCATCCATGGAATCGACCACAATAATCGCGCCATACTGCTCCACCGAAGCAGCGGCGATCGCCTTCCGCGGCAGCGCCTCAAGCTGGCGCTGCACTTCGGCCTGCACGGCTTCCGCCAGCACGGCCGAGGTCGTGACGAGAATGGCCGATGCCATCTCGTCATGTTCCGCCTGCGACAGCAGGTCTGCGGCGACATACACCGGATTCGCCGTATCATCGGCGAGCACCACAATCTCACTCGGCCCGGCGATGCTGTCGATATCGACCGCGCCGTAGACCTCACGCTTCGCGAGCGCCACGTAGATATTACCCGGTCCACAGATCTTATCGACCGGGGCAATGCTCTCCGTGCCGTAAGCCAGAGCGGCGATGGCCTGCGCGCCGCCAACCCGGTACATCTCGTTCACGCCTGCTTCCGCAGCAGCTACGAGAATGTACGGGTCAATGCCCTCGCCGCCGTTGGTTGCCGGCGGCGTCACCATAACAATCTCCGGCACACCAGCAACCTGTGCCGGAATGACATTCATCAGCACCGACGAAGGATACGCTGCTTTACCGCCAGGCACATACACCCCGACCCGCTTCAGCGGCCGGATGACCTGGCCCAGCAGACTGCCGTCCGGCTGCCAATCCATCCACGAATTACGTTTCTGTTTCACGTGAAACGCTCGAATGTTGGCGGCGGCTTGCCGAATCGCCGTCACGAAGGAAGGTTCTACAGCAGCGTAAGCTGCCTGAAGCTCTTCCTGCGGCACGCGCAGTCCGGCAGCAGTCAGCTTTGTGCGGTCCAGCTCCTCCGTATAGCGCAGCAGGGCCGCATCTCCTTCCCGGCGGATATCACTGACAATGCGGCGCACTGTTTCATTTTGCTCAGGTGTACCGTAATCCACTTCCCGCTTCAGATCGAATTCCCGTGCAGGTACAATTTTCATGCCTTCTACCTCCCTGGCCCTGTATTTCCTGTCAGCCATAAGTGTTCATCCATTCCTCTATTCTATCTTGCCGATCATTTATCCCTGAAGGCTTCCTGCCGAAATTTCATTAGGCGTTGGAATGACCTGCTGCAATGCATCGCACAATGCCTGAATCCGTCCATTTTTCATCCGATAACTCACCCGGTTTGCGATAAGGCGGCTCGTGATATCCAGAATGCCTGTCATCTCAACCAATCCATTCTCACGCAGTGTCTGTCCCGTCTCCACCAGATCCACAATCCGGTCAGCTAGCCCGATCAGAGGTGCAAGTTCAATGGAGCCGTTCAACTTGATCACTTCCACCTGCTGGCCCTGTTCGCGGAAATATTGAGAGGCAATTCTCGGATATTTCGTTGCCACACGCTGCTGGATACCCGGTGTCCAATCCGGCAGACCGATCACCGACATCCGGCACTGTGCGATCCCTAGATTGAGCAGCTCGTAGACATCACGATTTTCCTCCAGCAGTACGTCCTTACCGACAATTCCGATATCCGCTACACCGTATTCAACATACGTTGGCACATCTACAGGCTTCGCCATGATGAACTCCATTCCTGCTTCGGGTACTTCAATGACCAATTTGCGTGTATCGTCCACATCAACAGGAATATCGAGGCCCGCTTCACGGAAGAGCTTGGAAGCTTTTTTATAGATCCGGCCCTTGGGCATGGCTACCTTCAAAATATCCGACATCTCAGCGTCCTCCTTGTTCAGCTTGATAGGTGATAACCTGATCGTAGACGTCCCTTGATGAACGCACTGAGCTACCACCGGATGATGCCACCACTTCTGCTGCTGGTTCTGTTACTTCATGATCCGTTAAAAGGCTGGTCACCACGTTTTGTCCGCTGCTCCGTAAACGGGCCGCTTCCGCCAGTGCTTCAGCTCGGCGCGCCTTGTCGTACTGGATAAGCACAGGTTTGTTCTCTTCCATTGCAATGCCGTGCACACCATCGATGATCCGGTTCGTTTTCAGCGCAAATCCCGTTGCCGGAAGCGAGCGGCCAAACTGCTGCAGCAGATTGTCATACCGTCCCCCGCTGCACACCGGTGATCCCAGTTCTGCCGCATACCCTTCGAAGGTCATTCCAGTATAGTAGGAGAAGTCTCCGATCATTGTCAGGTCAATCAGCACATGCTCTGAGACACCGTAGGCTTCCAGTACTTCAAACACAGCACACAAATGAGCAATGGATTGCGCTGCTTCAGCACTGGAGCTAAGCTCTGCTGCATGTGCACATACTTCTTTCCCGCCACGCAATCGCAGAATGGCTTCCAATTGTTCTTTCGGTTTGGCTTCCAGATTAAGCTCCTCGATCGACTGACGATATCCAACATAGTCGCGTCCGAGCAACCCTTCTTTGAGTGCGGCCTGTTGTGCCGTCTGTCCTGGAATGACTTCCTCCAGCAAACCGTTTAGAAATCCCATATGTCCCATCGCTATTTTAAAAGAAGACACACCCGCTGCCTGCAGCGAGGCAATCGCAAGTGCAACCACTTCGGCATCTGCCTCTGGTGAGTCATCCCCAACCAGCTCTACACCTGTCTGAAAGAATTCAGCCTCACGTCCGGCTTCTTCTTCAATGGAACGAAACACATTCGCATGATAGGACAGACGCAGCGGGAGCGATTCATCTTTTAATAGAGAAGATACTACTCGTGCAATGGGTGCTGTCAGATCCGATCTCAGTACAAGTGTAGTTCCCCGGCTATTCAGCAGTTTGAACAACTTCCGATCCGAAGTCGAACTCGCCACTCCTACCGTATCGTAATATTCAATCGTTGGCGTTATAATCTGGCGATAACCCCAGCGTTCCATGCATTCCAATACGTTCCGTTCAATCGTTCTCAGCTTGTTTACCACAAGTGGTGTATAGTCACGAAAACCTGTCGGTTTTTCGAAGCCTTTTGGTTTGGACATTGGTATCATTCACCCCGAGTCAGTAGTTTGGTTTATGGGCTTTAGCTTTATCTTAAATAGGATTTATGTATCGTAAATCCCGATTCCATCTTCTATTACCCTTTATTAAGGGACCTTGTTCAGATGCTGCCGGGCAGCCTTCTTGATGCATTCTCGATCTGTTCTTGATTGATGATAGGTTCTTACTATTCCATAATACTTTCATATGGTAAAGTGCTAACAAACTAAAGGATATGGGATATGATAACATGAATGACTCCTCATCGTCAACAAAGCAGTTCTCTAGCTTACCCGCTCTGCCTTATCATTTATATCTGTTCAAACAAGTCCTCTCAGCAACATCTGTATACGAAAAAAGCTGCCATCAGCAGCTCTTTCTCATCAGAAGCAAGCACAATTGTCGTGTGCCTCTGTATATCATGTAATTTAGGGCGACTCCACAGGGTGTCCACTGCTATACCTTTTGATACCCAACCCTAATGGACACGCTCATCCATTTTCACGTGAAGCTCCAATTCACTGGTATCGACCTTGCGCGATAGTTCACGAAGTGGATTCCCACCGACAAAAGCTCCTGGGGCTACATCCTTATGAACAACCGCTCCTGCTGCGACCACTGCTCCATCCCCGATGGTTACCCCTGGAAGGATTGTCGTGTTGGCACCGATCAGCACATTTTCACCGATAATGACTTCTCCCAATCTGTACTCTTTAATAAGGTACTCATGCGCGAGAATGGTTGTGTTATAACCGATAACTGAGTTTTCGCCAACTGTGATCTTCTCGGGAAAGAACACATCCACCATAACCATCAGTCCAAATGCCGTATGTTTGCCCACCTTCATACCGAGCATGTGGCGATAGATCCAGTTCTTCACCGGAAGAATAGGACAATACCGTGACAACTGAATCCATATAAAGTTGCGAACACCCTTCCACGGACTTACCGTCTTGTAGATATGCCAGAGTGCATTGTGGCCCTCTACCGGATAGCGGGTGACTTTCCTCATGAACGTCCCGTTTCAATACGGGTCAGCGCAAGCAAGTCCTTCATGTCATGTAGTATATAATCCGGGCCATATTCACTCAGTACTGCCTCTCCCTTGAGAGACCAGGCAACACCTGCTGCAAGTGCACCCGCATTTTGGGCGGATTGGATATCGACCGGGCTATCCCCAACCATCAGCGTTGTAGCCGGATCTGCACCTAACTCCTCTATTGCTTTAAGTACAGGTTCAGCATGAGGTTTCGGATGGGTTACATCGGTCACCGTTACAATGGATTTCATATATTTCATCAGGTCAAAACGTTCCAGCACTTTAAGCGTAGATGGGCGAATCTTGGTCGTCACTACTCCCATCACAATGCCCGCTTGATGCAGAGCCTCAACAACCTCATTCACATGCGGAAAAGGTTTTACCATCGCTTCATGATGGATATCGTTATATGCGCGGTACCCTTTGACATACTCGGCCACCTCATCCTGTCCGGAGAAGGTACGCATCTGCTGCTCCAGTGTGCCTCCCATGTGCGGGATAATCTGTTCACGCGTCCACGGAGCAGAATGCTCCCATCCTTCCATGACGTGCAGGAATGAGCTGATAATCAGCTCATTTGTATCAATAATCGTTCCGTCGAGATCAAATAGTACCGTTTCAATCATGCTGCATTACTCCTTTTTATCCTCAGCTTGCTTCGTCTCCTCTTTAGCGGGACTTGGGCTTGCTTTACTCTCTTTGCTGGCAACCGGACCTGCTTGCGGCATATCATCCGTTGGTTCAGATGAAACCTTGTAAGATACAATTGGATCACTATAACGTGCATCCGCTTTTCCTGTTACTCTTCGCACAACAATAAATATGATAGCTGCAATAATGATGCCGATGGCGAGCAATTGCGAGATTCTTACGTTACCGTAGGCTGGATCCAGATAACCCTGTTCGAAGCCCAGTGCAGTCATTGGAGACCATAGACCGTTGACGAGCGAAGCAAGCCATTGTGGCGCCTGGAAGCCCAGACTGTCTGTACGCAGAGCTTCAATGAAGAATCGACCGATGGAGTACCAGATAAAGTAGGACATGAACAACTCACCAGCACGCAGAAACTTCTGCCGGCGAAGAACTAACAACAGCACCAAGCCAACAAGGCTCCATAACGACTCATACAAAAATGCAGGGTGGTGGAATACACCTTCCACATTCATCTGATTGACGATAAAGTCTGGCAAATGCAGCTTGTCCCGTAAAAAGGACTCTTCCACAGGTCCGCCGTAGGCTTCCTGGTTTACAAAGTTCCCCCAGCGTCCAATCATTTGACCAACAATGAGTCCAGGTGCGCAAATGTCAGCCATACGCCAAAAATTGTACCCTTTACGCCGGAAGAAAATGACAGCACAAATGATTGCGCCAATCAGCGCACCATATATGGCGATACCACCATTCCATATCTTGAAGACATCCCAGAAATTATCCTTATAATCATCCCATCGAAAAGCTACGTAGTATATACGTGCTCCGATAATGGCAGAAGGTACACCCAGCAGGACCATATCCATAAATACTTCCTGCGGTATGTTGTACCGCTTGCCCTCCCGGATCACCAGCAGCAGACCTACGAGCGCTGCCGTACCGAGAATAAGCCCATACCAGTGAACCTTTAACGCTCCTATAGAGAACGCAATGGGGTTCAACAGTAATAATGTATCCATTCATTCACACTCCTATAAATTCACTCATCTGTATGCATGACCAAATGGGACCTGCTCCAAATTCCGTAAGAAGTAGAGCAGGCCAGTCTTGGTCTTTATTTCAAATCCGTTTAACTTATGTTCCTACATTTCTAAAAAATATTTCTTCAATCCTAGTCCATGTCTTCCATGTCTTCCGAAATCGTTGCTGTCAGCTTGTTCGTAAATTGCAGTGCAGCGTTAAGTCCCATTTGCTTGAGACGATAGTTCATCGCCGCTACTTCAATAATGACAGCCAAGTTTCGTCCCGGACGAACAGGAATGGTTACCAGCGGTACATCCGTATCGATGATTCGTGTTGTTTCCTCATCCAAGCCGAGGCGATCATATTGCTTGTCCTGCTGCCAAGCCTCAAGGCGCACTACCAGGGTAATCCGTTTATTGTTACGAACAGCTCCTGCACCAAACAGTGTCATTACGTTGATGATCCCGACTCCGCGAATCTCCAGCAGGTGACGGATAAGCTCTGGTGCAGTTCCGTGCAGCTGGAAGTCTGATGTTTGACGGATTTCAACGGCATCATCGGCAATCAGGCGGTGTCCACGCTTAACCAATTCAAGTGCCGTTTCACTCTTACCAATACCACTGCTGCCAGTAATCAGCATACCAACTCCGTTCACATCACAAAGTACGCCATGAATTGTTGCCGTAGGCGCAAGTTTACGCTCCAGGAATCCGGTAATACGGCTGGACAGAATCGTAGTTGCCATGTTGCTGCGAAGCACGGCCAGATTCTGCTCCTCACTGATCTCGATAAGTTCCTGTGGTACTTCCAGTCCACGAGTCACCAAGATACATGGCGTTTCCTCTGTGCATAAGCGCTGCATCCGGTCACGACGTTCTGCTTCAGGTAACATTGCAAAAAAGGCCAGCTCTGTTCTCCCAAGCAGCTGTACCCGTTCTTGTGGATGGTATTCAAAATAACCGGCCATTTCGAGGCCAGGACGGTTCAAGTCATCTACCGTAATTACTCTCTTCAAACCTTGAGATCCGGAAACGACCTCAAGCTGGAACTGCTGTACCAATTCAGATACCTTCACTTTTTTCGCCATTTGTCTCTTCCTTTCAGCATTCGCTGCCTCTCTATGTACATCAGCATTTTTGCGTCTTTTCCATTCCATTATTAGCGCATTCATTTTGTTTGTTTCAGGTTACAGACTTTACAAAACAAAACCAGCCTTCAAATAATCTTAAATGAATTCAGTGTTGAATGCAATCGCGGACCACAGCCGCCCATTAATCAAAAAAGCCCCTTCCAGCAACAACGGAAGGGGCTCTGAATACAATGTATGATTGCGTTAACTGATGTTCCATCGGATCCGAGGAATCCCAGTATGATTAGTCTTGAAGGAGAACGTTCACTTCAGTCTCTTTGTCAAAGATATGAACCTTGTTCATGTCAATTGCCATTTTAACTGTGGAACCATCACGAGTATTGGAACGTCCATCTACACGTGCGATAGTCGTATCATTACCCACACCGCTCAAGTAGAGGAGCATTTCGTGACCCAGGTTCTCTGTTACGTCTACGTGTGTAGAGAATACAGAATTCGGGGATGCTTCCAGGAATACTGGCTCTTCGTGGATGTCTTCTGGACGAACACCCAGAATAACTTCCTTGCCAATGTATCCTCTTGATTTCAGCACTTGTGCTTTACCTTGCGGGATTTCAACGTCCACGCCTGGAGCTACGAAGTGCAGGTTAGCACCTTGCTCAGCAAGTTTACCCGAGATAAAGTTCATTGTCGGGGAACCGATGAAGCCTGCTACGAACAAGTTAGCTGGGTGGTTGTACAGCTCTTCAGGAGAAGCTGCTTGTTGAATGATACCATCTTTCATAACGACGATCCGATCACCCATGGTCATGGCTTCGATCTGGTCATGCGTTACGTAGATAACTGTTGTTTCCAAACGTTTAGCAAGCTTTGTGATTTCCGCACGCATCTGACCACGAAGTTTCGCATCCAAGTTGGAAAGAGGCTCATCCATCAAGAAGACTTGTGGATCACGGACAATCGCACGTCCCAGAGCGACACGCTGACGTTGACCACCGGACAATGCCTTAGGTTTACGCTCAAGCAAATGCTCGATATCCAGGATTTTAGCTGCTTCACGAACACGTTTGTCGATCTCGTCTTTTTTCACTTTACGCAGTTTCAAACCAAACGCCATGTTTTGATATACGCTCATATGCGGATACAAGGCATAGGATTGGAATACCATCGCGATATCGCGGTCTTTAGGAGCAACATCATTAACGACACGGTCACCGATATAGAGTTTACCTTCAGAAATTTCCTCAAGGCCTGCGATCATACGCAGTGTTGTTGATTTACCACAACCGGACGGTCCAACGAGTACCAAGAATTCTTTATCTTTGATGTCCAGGTTAATATCAACTACTGTTGCTTTATCAGAACCCGGGTATTTTTTGAAAATATGCTCTAAACGTACACCAGCCATGATTGTTGCCTCCTCAGAGATCATTTTGTAATCGAATACATTTTGTAGTTTTATATTAACCCATCCATGTGATGTTTGACTATTCGCAAACTGCACAAAAATATCAGAGCTTTTTCGTCACTTTGTACATAAGGAGCAAAAGCCGCACCAGAACAGCACTTTCAAAGCTTCTTACATCGTAACCAATCTCCTGTTTGATCTTGTCCAGACGGTATACGAGTGTATTGCGGTGGATGAAAAGGCGCTTTGCTGTCTCGCTGACATTGCAGTCCAGACTAAAATAGGTCTCCAGTGTTGCAAGTGTCTCACTATCCTCAAATATCGTCGTATCCTTACCTGTCTCCTTGATAAAACGAAGACGCTGCTGTTCAGGAATACTCGCCACCAATCGCTCAAGATGCAGTTCCCATGGTAAGTGAATATGCTGAGCTACGTGAAATGCTCTTCCCAAATGAATACTCTCTTCAAGCAGACCTGTAATTGTCGATAACTCCTGTACTGGAATACACGGCATGGACGCAGATAAATGAAACACACCGGCCCATTCACTCGCCACCAACTCATATAGCCCCAAACAAAAAGCATTTAGTAAATCCTTTTTTGCTTCGAGAGTATCCTCTTCCGCCTCACCTGTTACAATCTGCTCGTCGCTCAAAAAGAGCCAGTCCTGCTCTCCCAGAGGAATCAGCATAATGTCCTCACCAAAATAACTCCCCAGCAACTTGTTCAATTCCTTTGAACGAATACGATGGGCGTCTGGTGTCTCACATTGCAATAGAAACGGGATCTTTTCAGAGTGCAGCTCATCCCGAAATGAAAAGTGCTCCGGAATGGATTCCTGCCCCGCCGGGTGCTCTATCTTCTGTCGAAGCCATTTCCCCAATTCAGCAAGTTCCTGTTCCCGATTATTCTCATATGTTACTGGCAGCTCCTCAGCTATTCTGTCTGAACTGTTAGTAATCAGCAATTCAATTAAGCGCCGTGTTTCCGTAGTTATGGAGCTAGCAGAACAACCCCAACATACTAACGTTCTTTCATTTTTATTAGACTTAACTTTGAAGTAGATACGTTCCTCTGTATTTAAACTCTTTACACTCGCTATCGCGTCAGAAGCAAACTCCTGTTTAGGTTGTCCTTCCTCGGGGCTTTCCATCTCAAGCAAACCGCTTTGTTTCTGTTCCCAACCAACTAACTGCATTGCAGATTGATTCCATTCTTCTACGGTAATCTCGTATTCGTCCAAGCTCGTGCCGATAATGGATTCAATTTGTTGTTTAAGACCAAGTATGAGCTTCATATAATGAACGCCACCACTTTGCTTTTTTTTATTATTTTATCATATCTTACAATACATCGCCTTCGATGCCTTGGATCTGTAAACAGTTGTTTAATTTTCAAATATACAAAAAGAGCGATTAATCAATTTAATGATTAATCGCTCTTTCTAACAAGATGAGTCATGAAGGGCTCGAACCTTCGACACCCTGATTAAAAGTCAGGTGCTCTACCAACTGAGCTAATGACTCGTAAAACTGGTGGAGGATGATGGATTCGAACCACCGAACCCGTACGGGAGCAGATTTACAGTCTGATGCGTTTGGCCACTTCGCTAATCCTCCAGGATTAAAAGGTGGCTCGGGACGGAATCGAACCGCCGACACGAGGATTTTCAGTCCTCTGCTCTACCGACTGAGCTACCGAGCCTTATTCAATTTTAGATTAATGGCGGAACCGACGGGATTCGAACCCGCGATCTCCTGCGTGACAGGCAGGCATGTTAGGCCAACTACACCACGGTTCCAGGCATTAATGGTGCCGGCGAGAGGACTTGAACCCCCAACCTACTGATTACAAGTCAGTTGCTCTACCAGTTGAGCTACACCGGCGTATATGGTGGAGGCTGAGGGGCTCGAACCCCCGACCCTCTGCTTGTAAGGCAGATGCTCTCCCAGCTGAGCTAAGCCTCCTGGGTAATATGGTAGCGGCGGAGGGGATCGAACCCCCGACCTCACGGGTATGAACCGTACGCTCTAGCCAGCTGAGCTACACCGCCATATTAATAATCACTGATTGCTTGTCCATCTTAGGATAAAGATGGCGGAGAGAGAGGGATTCGAACCCTCGCACCGCTTACGCAGTCTAACCCCTTAGCAGAGGGTCCCCTTATAGCCACTTGGGTATCTCTCCAAACAGTCAATCAAACAATATAACAAGGATTGCTCCCTGAAAACTAGATCCGAAACGAAAACTTGCGACTAGAACCTGCAATTTGGATAAGCCCTCGACCGATTAGTACTGGTCAGCTCCATGCATTACTGCACTTCCACCCCCAGCCTATCTACCTCGTCGTCTTCAAGGGGTCTTACATACTGGGAAAT